>MPDB01000019.1 GCA_001874155.1 Vibrio sp. MedPE-SWchi | reverse complement strand
TCGTAAGGGTCTTGCGGATACAGCACTGAAAACAGCAAACTCGGGTTACCTAACTCGTCGTCTAGTAGACGTTGCTCAAGACGTTGTAGTACACGAACACGATTGTGGCACGCATGAAGGTGTCGACATGATGCCTCACATTGAAGGTGGTGACGTTAAAGTTGCACTTTCTGAGCTGGCTCTTGGTCGTGTAGTTGCTGAAGATGTTCTTAAGCCTGGTACTGAAGATGTACTGATTCCACGTAATACTCTGATTGATGAGAAGTGGTGTCAAATCATGGAAGACAACTCTGTTGACCGTATGAAAGTACGTTCAGTTGTTACCTGTGATGCAGACTTCGGCTGTTGTTCATTGTGTTACGGTCGTGACCTAGCACGTGGTCACCTAGTAAACCAAGGTGAGGCAGTGGGTGTAATTGCTGCTCAGTCTATCGGTGAGCCAGGTACACAGCTTACAATGCGTACGTTCCACATCGGTGGTGCGGCATCTACTGCTGCGGCAGAGAACAGCATCCAAGCGAAAACAACAGGTACAGTGAAACTTCACAATGCTAAGTTTGTTATCAACAAAGATAAGAAACTGGTTATCACATCTCGTGCTTCTGAGATGACGATCATTGATGAGTTTGGCCGTACTAAAGAGAAACACAAACTGCCATACGGTTCTATCCTAAGCAAAGCAGACAACGATGCAGTTACTGCAGGTGAAGTTGTTGCTAACTGGGAAGCGCACACCATGCCAATCATCACTGAAGTGGCAGGTCGCATCCAGTTCGTAGATATGATCGACGGCGTGACAGTTTCTCGTCAGACAGATGACCTAACAGGTCTATCTTCAAGCGAAGTGACCGATGCAGCGGCTCGCCCAGCAGCAGGTAAAGATATGCGTCCAGCTATCAAACTTGTTGATGAGGCAGGTAAAGACGTAATGATCCCTGGTACTGATATGCCAGCTCACTACTTCCTACCAGGCAAAGCGATCGTAAACATCGAAGATGGCGCTGAAGTTGGCATCGGTGACACACTATCTCGTATCCCTCAGAAATCGAGCGGAAACAAAGATATCACTGGTGGTCTACCACGCGTAGCTGACCTATTCGAAGCACGTAAGCCAAAAGAGCCTGCGATTCTTGCTGAGCACACAGGTACAGTGTCATTCGGTAAAGAGACGAAAGGTAAGCGTCGTTTAGTTATCACTCGTGAAGGCGGTGACGCTTACGAAGAGATGATTCCTAAGCACCGTCAGCTTAACGTGTTTGAAGGTGAGAAGATCGAACGTGGTGATGTCATCGCTGATGGTCCAGAGACTCCACATGACATTCTACGTCTACGTGGTATTCATGCTGTGACTCAGTACATCGCTAACGAAGTACAAGAAGTTTACCGTCTACAAGGCGTTAAGATTAACGATAAGCACATTGAGACTATCGTTCGTCAAATGCTACGTAAGTGTACGATTACACACGCGGGTGACTCTGAGTTCCTACCTGGTGAGCAAGTGGAATACCACAGCGTTAAGATTGCTAACCGTGCTCTAGAAGCAGAAGGTAAAGAACTAGTACGTTTCGAACGTGACCTACTAGGTATCACTAAAGCATCTCTTGCAACTGAGTCATTTATCTCAGCTGCATCATTCCAAGAGACAACACGTGTACTAACAGAAGCAGCAGTTTCTGGTAAGCGTGATGATCTACGTGGTCTGAAAGAGAACGTAATTGTTGGTCGTCTGATCCCAGCTGGTACTGGTTTCGCATACCACCAAGAGCGTCAAAAGCAACGTGAAGAGCAACAAGAAGGCCCGTCAGCTGAACAAGCGACAGACAATCTTGCAGCACTTCTAAATGCTGGTTTCTCTTCTGACGAGTAATCGCTTTTAGTAATAAAAAAGGCACCTTCGGGTGCCTTTTTTGTTTTTAATAAACGGACAAATTAAAACGATTTGCTTTGAAAGTGAGGCGGCTAGGAGTATTTGAAGCGAGACAAAAGCGTATCAAGTACCACTGACTCAGCGGTACTCAAATGTTTATCTTGGCAGGCGAGCTAAATTAGGCGCCTGGAGGAACGGCCAAACTGTCAGCGATCATTTGAATGAGTTCATCTTCTACTTCAAATCGAACCTCGATAATCTCACCGATCAGTGATAAATCACCAACAAAATTTTCCAGTGGATCGTCGCTGTTCACGGCTGCGTAACTATCAGTAAAGTTGAGCAAAGGTTCTGTGGTTAGAACGATCTTGCCATAGGTCTGATTGATTTCATCCGTCGCTTCAAATCCAGTCGAGCGCCATTTATCCATTACCATGTCATAGATCTTAAAGTGACCTTCTGAAATATAATCGACTAGATGTTGGCAAAATGACTGAAGTGCTTTCGGTGTAGGGAGTTCTGTTACTGAGGATTTCTGTGCGGAAGGTTGCAGTGCCGCTAGATTACAATACTCGACAATAAGCAATTGACGGGTCTCTAGCCAATGGTCGATGACCTCGCTTGAACCACCCCATTGTTGCTGTGTTTTTTTTAGTTTATTTAGCATGACCATGCCCTCATGATCGGTACACAAAACCTGTGTACAAATTAGCTTTGCTGCGCAAAGTGTCCATTTAGAATGTGACCAGAGTGTTGAAATATACTGACTATAAAATATCTCTGGTATAAATTAGATTGCCAGTAAAATGAACGAACTGCAAGCTAAGAGAGAGGGTCATGTTAAAAAAAGGTAACAATAGTAATTCCGTCCAAGCCTATTGGTGTGTTGTTTCTGGAAGTGACGTTTGGTTAGTGGATAATACTCTTCCTTTTGGTTCTGCTGATGAACTCGCCTTACCTGCCGATAAGTCTATTAAGGTAGGGAAATACAAAGGTTTTCCTGTTATGTGGATAAATGACGTAGACATCGCAGTAGACCTCGAATTGACCTCTTTAAGAGAATGCTTACCGTTTCCGGAAGACCTATTCTTGTTGATCAGTAAGGCCGTTCAGTTTGGACACATGACGCAAACACTGCGGTTTTGTCCACAGTGTGGCGGAAGGAACCATCTAAACCTGAATCAACTGGCTATGCAGTGCGCTGATTGCCGAACGTTGCATTATCCTCGTATTTTTCCATGTGTGATTGTTGCTGTTCGTAAGGAAAACCAGATTCTATTAGCACAACATCCGCGCCACAAAAATGGAATGTACACGGTTATCGCTGGCTTTCTAGAGGTTGGTGAGACGCTTGAGCAGTGCGTTGCGCGCGAGGTGAAAGAAGAAACGGGTATTGAGGTAAACAATATTCGATATTTTGGCAGCCAGCCTTGGGCATTTCCATCCAGTATGATGGTGGGTTTTTTTGCGGATTTTAAGTCGGGAGAGGTGAAGCCTGACTATCGTGAACTCAGTGATGCGATGTGGTGTGATTTTGATAAGTTGCCACCCGTTGCTCCAAAAGGGACGATAGCAAGAGCCTTGATTGATACCTTGATAAGTGAATAAAAATAAAGGGTTACAGATAAAAAAAACCCTCCGAGAAGGAGGGGGTAAGTAAGATGTCGTTATGAGATGCTGAGTACTCAGTACTCAGTTATTATTGTAATTTTCGCTAGCAGACAAATTCTGTCACTGTTAGTTTATGGGTGCAAATTAACCATTGATTTAAACGTTAATAACTTGATCTACGTTGCAAAGCAACCCGCTTTTGAGAGCTGATCAGTGTTAGAATACTTGTCTTATTAGAAAGCCTAAAATATCGGAAGAATGGAATGACAGAATTAAAAAATGATCGTTATCTTCGTGCGTTGCTCAAACAACCTGTAGATTGCACTCCTGTGTGGATGATGCGACAAGCAGGCCGATACCTTCCTGAGTATAAAGCGACACGTGCAGAAGCTGGCGATTTCATGTCTTTGTGTAAAAATGCAGAGTTGGCTTCAGAAGTGACGCTTCAACCTTTGCGTCGTTTCCCACTTGATGCAGCTATTTTGTTCTCAGATATTTTGACTATCCCTGATGCTATGGGGCTTGGTCTGTACTTTGAAACGGGAGAAGGCCCTAAATTTGAACGTCCAATTACGTGCAAAGCCGATGTAGAGAAGATTGGCCTACCTGATCCAGAAGGCGAGCTTCAATACGTAATGAATGCTGTTCGTCAGATCCGTAAGGATCTTAAAGGCGAAGTGCCCCTGATTGGTTTCTCTGGCAGCCCATGGACGCTTGCAACCTATATGGTTGAAGGCGGTAGCTCAAAGGCATTCACTAAGATCAAAAAGATGATGTACGCAGAGCCACAAACGTTGCATTTACTGCTTGATAAGCTTGCAGATAGCGTCATTGAGTATTTGAACGCTCAAATCAAGGCGGGCGCACAATCTGTCATGGTCTTTGACACGTGGGGTGGTGTACTGACTCCACGTGATTACAAGCTGTTTTCATTACAATACATGCATAAGATCGTGGATGGATTGATTCGTGAAAATGATGGCCGTCGAGTGCCTGTAACCTTGTTCACCAAAAATGGTGGTATGTGGTTAGAGTCAATTGCTGCGACGGGCTGTGACGCGGTTGGTCTAGATTGGACCATCAATATCGAAGACGCTAAAGCTCGTGTTGGGGATAAGGTTGCTCTTCAAGGTAATATGGATCCATCAATGCTTTATGCGCAACCTGAACGTATTCGTGAAGAGGTCTCAACCATCTTGAAAGGATTTGGAGATGAAGGTACTGGCCACGTCTTTAATCTGGGTCATGGTATCCACCTTGATGTGCCACCAGAGAATGCAGGTGTCTTTGTAGACGCGGTTCATGAGCTTTCGAAGCCATACCACAAATAACGAAATATCTAATAAAAGCGCCTGATACGACCAGGCGCTTTTTGTTATGAGATACACTTGGCGTTATACTAACTCGATTGACTGAAAGGATACGGGCAATAAATGAAGACTCGCGATAAAATTGTACATGCAGCACTTGAGTTATTTAATGAGCATGGAGAGCGCAATATAACGACCAACCATATTGCGGCACATATAGAAATTAGTCCGGGCAATCTCTATTACCACTTTCGAAATAAGCAGGAAATCGTACACGATATATTCACGCTTTATTCTGAGGAGTTACTCGAGCGTTTTACTCCAATCCAAGGGCAGCAAGAAAGCTTGGTGATGCTAAAGCATTACCTAGATTCTATTTTTACCCTGATGTGGAAATATCGTTTTTTCTACGCAAACCTACCAGAAATTCTTCAACGTGATACTAAATTGCACGATGACTACATTCAAGTTCAAGACAAGCTGCAAAATAACCTCATCAATATAATGAAAGCCTTTGTAGAGCTTGATCTCTTGGTCGTTGACGAGGTAGAAATGAAACCGTTGGTGACCACCTTACATCTCATTGCGAGCTCGTGGCTCGGCTATCAGTCCGCCATGTCACCTAACGCAAAAATCACGGAACAGGTGGTTTTGCAGGGAATGCTGCAAATGATTGCGGTGGTTAAACCGAAAGCAACGGATCTTGGCGTAGAGCAATTACAGCTACTCGAAGATGGCGTAAAAGCGATTCACGCTTAGGTACTCTCCCTATTTCAACGCAGCGGTTAGCTGAGTTTTCCAAGGTTAATTATGCACTACGATGTTTTTAATGGTGATGCTGATGGCATCATCGCTCTGCTTCAATTACGCCTAGCGTTTCCCCGTACATCTGAGCTAGTCACGGGTGTGAAACGAGATATCAAGCTCGTTGAAAAGGTATCGTTATCGGCTCAAGATTCAATGACTGTTCTTGATGTTTCGATGGCTAAAAATATAGATGGATTGGTTTCTGCTTTGGATCTTGGTGTCGATGTTTTCTACGCTGATCATCATCAATCAGGAGACATCCCGAAGCACTCTCGTTTAGATGCGAATATTGATCTTGATGCAAATACTTGTACGGCATTGATTGTTGATAAGCTATTGAAGGGAAAATATCACCTATGGGCAATAACGGCTGCCTATGGTGATAACCTCATTGCAGTGGCCGATGAATTAGCGGATAAACAGGGCTTGTCTCAGCAACAGAAAGAGCAACTGAAAGAGCTGGGTACCCTTATTAACTACAATGGCTATGGTGCTAATGTTGAGGATCTTCATTATCATCCTGCGGATTTGTATCGGGCATTAATTGCTTATACTTCACCGTTTGATGTTATCGCAGACACGCAGTCGCCGTACTACACATTGCAAAAAGCGTATCAAGAAGATATGGATAAAGCCCTGGCGATTGAGGCTCAGTATCGAAGTGAAACATTGGGGCTTTTTGAGTTACCGAACAATGCAGCATCCCGTCGAATTAGTGGTGTCTATGGTAATTTACTTGCGAATCAGGCGCCCGATTCAGCTCATGCCGTTTTGACTGAAAATGCAGATGGAAGCTATACGGTTTCACTGCGTGCTCCACTTAACAATAAACAAGGCGCTAGTGATATCTGTGGGCAATTTGCGACCGGTGGTGGCAGAGCAGCAGCAGCGGGCATCAATGCCTTGAACAAATCAGAGGTTGAACGATTTATTCAAGCGGTTGAAGCTGCATACGCTTAATCTTTAACGAGTCAGCCAAGACTTAGGGTTCTGCGTCTTACTGTTACGGCGCAGTTCAAAATAGAGGGAAGGGCGGCTCTGCCCTCCTGTATCACCCGCTAAGGCAATGGTTTCCCCTGCAGCTATCTTATCCCCTTCTTTCTTTAGCAACGTTTGATTGAAACCGTACAGTGTCATGTCGCCTTTACCATGGTCTAACAGCACGACAAGGCCATAGCCTCTTAAGTATTCAGCAAACACGACCGTGCCAGGGTAGACAGCTTTTATCGCTTGGCCATACTTCGCATCTATGACAATGCCGCTCCAGTTGCTTTGACCCGATTGCTTCGAGCCATAACTATGCAGGAGTTGTCCCTTTAAAGGCCAGGGTAATCTGCCTTTCTGCTTGGCGAGACCATCCATCGGTACTGCGTTTCGTTTTGCTGCTTTCGCAATTTCGGCTTTGAGTCGAGTTTCATTACGCTGTAGCTCAGAAAGATAAACTTTATCACTTGAGATGCTTTTCTTAATTTGACTCACCGTTTGGCTTCGGTTGCCTTGCTCTTTCTTAAGGCTGTTGCGTTTCTTTGTTTGTTGATCGAGTAATTGTGCGATTTGTTGTTTTTCGAGTTGCAGTTGCTCTAAGCTTCGATCAAGTTCGGATTGTGTTGATTCCAGTGAGGTTATCGTTTCAGCCCGTTCTCTGGCTAGGTGCTGAAAATATTGGCTAATGCGATCCTCTTCGACACCGTTATTAAGAATGTTACTCGCCGACCTTGCTCGTTGAGTGACATAGTAAGTCTTTATTAGCTCGGCTAAGGTATCGCTGAGTTGCTGCTTTTGTTTGTTGAGTGCCGAGACCTGAGTGTCTATCTTAGAGATGTTGTTGTTTGAGGTGGCAAGAGACTGCTTAGTGCTACGGATTTGCTTCTCGATCTCATTGATGCTGAGTTCTTGTTTCTTTAATGCACCTTGCAGGGTATTGAGTTTTTTCTGTTGGCTAGAGACAGAACTCTGTTGACGGGATATCTCATTCTTCACCCCTTTCAACTCGTTATTCGATGCGGCATGGCTAAGGTTTGTGCTGCTAAGCACGAGCGCGGTCACTATGATTAGAAAATCAATACGATTTTTCAGTGATAACGCGGATAAAAACTTCGCCATAGAGAATCGGATCCATCGATTAAATTAAGGGCTTAGTATACCCAAAGAAAATTATCAGAAGAAAGGACTAAGTTAAAAGTTGCAGTCTAGTTACTGTTTCATCGCGATTAATTACGTAGCGGAACGCATTAAAAAAGCCCCGACGTAGAGCGGGGCTTTCACATAGATAACAAGCTAGAGTTAACTAATTTACTTAGTTAGAACGTCACCGGTCATTTCTGCTGGAATTTCTAGGCCAACAAGATTTAGCATTGTTGGTGCAAGATCTGAGAGTTTACCGTTTTGCTTGAACTCAATCTCTTTGTTACCAACATAAATAAGTGGTACTGGTAGGCTTGTGTGAGCCGTGTGAGTGCCACCTGTTTCTGGGTCGACCATCATTTCAGCATTACCGTGGTCAGCAGTGATAAGAAGCTGACCGTCCGCCTCTTTAATTGCTGCAACAACTTTAGCGACACATGAATCTAGCGCTTCGATTGCTTGTTCCGCTGCTTCGTAAACGCCAGTGTGACCAACCATATCAGCATTAGGGAAGTTACAGATAATGGTGTCGTATTTACCAGACTTAATCGCCACAACCAGTTTGTCAGTCAGCTCTTCTGAGCTCATTTCTGGCTGAAGGTCGTATGTCGCTACTTTTGGAGAAGCAACCAATTGACGCTCTTCACCGTCAAATTCGTTCTCTACACCGCCATTGAAGAAGAAAGTCACGTGCGCGTATTTTTCAGTTTCTGAGATACGTAGCTGTGTTTGCCCTTTCTTAGATAGCCATTCACCGTAGGTGTTCTCTAGAGAAGCTGAAGGGAACGCTGTTGCTAGAGGGATATCTGCTGCGTATTGAGTCAGCATAACAAAGTTGATTGCTGGGAATACTGCGCGTTCAAAACCAGCGAAATCAGTGACAAAAGTACGCGTGATTTGACGAGCACGGTCTGCACGGTAGTTCATGAAGATAACGGCGTCGCCATCCACGATCGCAGCATCTTCTTGATCCGCTGTTTTGATGGCTGTTGCTTTAACAAACTCATCGTTTTCTTCACGAGCGTATGCTGCTTCAAGGCCAGCAACAGCAGAGTCGAACGTGAATTCTGCTTTAGCTTGAGTCAGCAGGTCGTAGGCAACTTGTACGCGATCCCAGTTGTTGTCACGGTCCATAGCGTAGTAACGACCTACCAATGAAGCAACTCGGCCCTTGCCCAGTTTAGCGAATAGTTCGTCAAAGCGTTTTAGTGAATTTTCAGCACTGCGTGGTGGAGTATCACGTCCATCTAGGAAGCAGTGTAGGTAGATTTTTTCTGCGCCACGTGCGGCAGCCATTTCAACCGCTGCATAGATGTGGTCTTCGTGAGAGTGAACACCACCTGGAGACATTAGGCCCATTAGGTGAACCGCTTTACCCGCTGAAACCGCTTTATCAATCGCTTCAACAAGTGCAGGAGTTTCAACAAACTCACCGTCTTGAATTGATTTAGTAATACGAGTGAGGTCTTGGTATACAACACGGCCTGCGCCAATGTTGGTGTGACCAACTTCTGAGTTACCCATTTGACCGTCAGGTAGGCCTACATCAAGACCAGAAGCGGAAATAAGAGTGTTTGGGTTGTTTGCAACTAGCGCATCCATTACTGGTGTTTTAGCGTTATTAATCGCGTTGCTTGCATTGTCTTCACGGTATCCCCAACCGTCAAGAATCACTAGAGCCATTGGCTTCTTAGCTGACATAGTTATAACCTCGTCAAAATTTAAAGTAACTTTAAAAACAAATTAGCGTAACTTTACTACATTTTGTAGTGCTAGCAGTAGCTAAAGATCAATGATTCTTCCTATCGATACAATAAAGAGTTGCCTATTGATCAGATTGCTACCACAACTGAAAGTCAGTTTATTGGACTAAAATAGCGGTGCCAATCACGGCCACAATGGCACCTATCCATGCGTAAACATTAGGGCGTTGTTTAGTATAGACCCACAAAATCGGTAGCAGCATGATTGGTGTTGTTGATGAGAGCAGCGCGACCATACCAACATTCCCCGTTTGTAGTGCGAATAGAATAAGCGTCATGCCCACAGCCATAGCAAGAAAACCATTGACGGCGGTGATCGTAAAGATGCCCCAAGTCATTGGATTAAGGGCCTTCGCGATTTTTGCCCCAGACAATAGAAACAGGCTATGGGCTAGAAATGCAGTGATCATACGAATAGCCGAAGCGGCGATAGGGTCGACAGAGGTGATCATAATGGGCTTGGCAATGATGCCGCCTAACGCTTGGCAAAGGGCCGCAAGGAGCCCTAATGCGATACCAATAGAGGCTTTGCCTTTAATGTGGTCGAGGGTGTTTTGATTCAGTTTCTTCCGGCCAAAGAAAATAGCGGTAATGACGCCGGAAAAGACAAGTAACGACCCCAAAAACTCTAACAGACTCATGGTTTCACTAAACATAAAGAAGCCAAGAATGGCTGAAAATACGGCATGACATGAGAAGAGTAGCCCGGCTTGCCTTGGCCCCATTCGGTTTAGACAGGCGAAGAGAGCGGTGTCGCCAATAAAGATACCAATCAATCCTGACAGCATCATTGGTGTGATATAACTTGCTTCAATGGTTCCCCAACCGCCCGTCATGAGTGCCATGATGGTGAGTATTACCGAGGTACAGCCCATACGCCAACGACTGTAGGCAAACGAACCGAGGTGCTGTGCAGGGGTAACCGAGAGTAAACTGGCCACCGCCCAAAGAAACGCTGCAGCTAATGCGAGCCATTCAAATCCCACGAGACATCATCCATGACTAATAAGGGTAGAGGGGCACTCAATATGCCCGAATATCCCTTTATTGCCTAGCGTTAGTTATAACAGCTAGGGGATTGTGCTCTGCATTCTTTGCTCTGTGTGAATGTTGTATCTCTAGGTGAAAATCAACAGCGCAGCATAAACAATAGCCAGCCCGATCAGGCCAATGATGAGTCCTGTCTTCGCCATGTCTTTGCTCTCAATAAGACCAGTCGAGTAAGCCAATGAGTTAGGCGGTGTTGAAACGGGAAGAATCATACCGAGTGAGGCCGAGAAGGCGACAACGACGAGTAGACCTTGCAACCCACCAATGGCCGCTAGACTCTCCATTGATGCACCAATGGCGGCAGCAATGGGCATCAGCAAGTTAGCAGTAGCGGTATTCGACATAAAGTTTGCCATCAGCCAGCACACGATAGAGAGCGTTAGAACCACTGCAACCGGTGAGAGTGCCTCATAGTCGATGGCATGCGCCAAAGCAACAGCAAGCCCTGTTTTATCAAGGCCGATACCGATCGCTATACCACCGGCCACAAGCCACAAGACATCCCAGTTGATCTGTTTGAGTTCTTCTTTGCCCATAATCCCAGTCAGTGTAAAGACGGCCAATGGGATGATGGAGACCACATAGGTGTTCATGCCATGAACTTTAGTGGTCATCCATAACAAAATGGTCATGCCAAAGGTAATGTAGACCGTAATCGCCCGCCAACTTGTCTTAAATGTCCCATTCAGTTTTAGCACCATTTTATCTTGTTGCGAGGGGAAGAGTTTTTGTAAAAGAAACCAGGCGATGGTGAGCTGTATGACGACAAAAGGTAGCCCCATCATCATCCAAGAAAGGAAGTCTATGCTGTTCTCTTCCGTTAAATATTGCAGGGCAATGGCATTGGGTGGCGTACCTATAGGAGTGGCAATCCCCCCCGTGTTGGCTGCAATGGGAATGCACAACACAAGTGCCTTTATGCCTATATCTCCCTTCGGTGCGGAAGCGACGATTGGGCCAAGCAAAGCAAGCATCATGACGGTTGTCGCGGTATTGGACATAAACATTGAGAACACCGCCGTGATCAGCATCAATCCCAGCATGATAAACCTAGGCTGAGTGCCAAAAGGCTTTAATAAAACGCGTGCGAGGTTATTATCAAGTTCGTATTTCGAAGCGGCTATCGCTAAAGCAAATCCCCCCATAAATAGAATGATAATAGGTGAGGAGAAGGCACTGAATATATCGGTGTATTTCATTAACTCCCCCAACTCATGGCCAGCAGACGGCTGACGGAAAATGGTCAGCCCTTTATCTGAAATCATGATCAGCTCGAGTGCAATAATCAGAATTGAGGTAGCAAAAACGGGAACAGGTTCAAGCACCCACAGGAGTGCTGCGAGCAAGAAAATGGCGAGCAATCGGTGTTGAATGAGGGTGAGATCGTCAATGGGAATAAGATCGATGGGTATGAATAGTACGGCTAGGGGAACGCTAAAGCAGATAAATAACCTTATTAACGTGCCTCTATTCAGTGCTGACATGATGCTATCCCTACAATAAGTTAAACTCAAAGTAGGATAAGCTATTTGATATTCAAGGACTTGGACGGGCGTTGAAATTTTAGGATGTGCTTGGTTTTATTGAGGTAGGTTTGTTTTTAGTCAAAAATGCCTTGCTTTACAGCAAGGCATTTATTAAGAAACGCTTAATCTAAAATACTTACTCTGAAACTGGGCTTTCTTCACTTTCTTCGGCGTTGATATGTGCGTAAGGTGCGCCCATTCGTGTCGTAGCAGTTAGCGCCATCGAGTCGTCAAAGCGGATCTTATCTTTAGCAAAAAGGTTGATGACCGTAGAGCCAAGCTTAAAGCGCCCCATCTCTTCGCCTTTTTTAAACGTCACAGACTTACTGCCTTCCGCTGGGTAATCCCAACGATATACCGTGTTACCACGAGGCGGTGTTACTGTGCCGGCCCAAGTTAATTCGATGCTTCCGACGATGGTGGCACCCACAAGGATCTGTGCCATTGGACCAAATTCAGTATCAAAGATACACACAACGCGTTCGTTGCGTGCAAACAGGTTCGGGATGTTCTCTGCTGTCAGTGGGTTTACCGAGTAGAGATCGCCTGGAACATAAATCATTTGTCGAAGCACGCCATCACATGGCATGTGAACTCGGTGATAATCACTCGGTGATAAATAAAGCGTCGCGAAGTCGCCGTCAGTAAACTCTTCTGCCAAAGCGGAATCACCACCCAGAAGTTCGACAGAGGTGTAGTCATGACCTTTAGCTTGGATCAACTTACCGTCAACGATGGGTCCAAATTGGCTCACACACGCGTCGGCTGGGTGTGAGATAACGGCATCACCTTCGGCAATTGGGCGAAGGTCTTCTTTTAATTCTCGAACGAAAAAGTCGTTAAACGTACTGAAGTGCTTAGGATCCGAGTGCACGGCTTCATCCATATTCACTTTGTATTGTTTGATAAACCCACGAATAATAGCGGTGGTGACACTGCCTAATCGAGCAGATGCAAGCTTGCCGACCAAACGAGTTAGGGCATGTTTAGGAAGCCAGTGTTGCAGCTCAACCTTAATCTTATCCATTATGAAAGTTCCAATACTGTTAAATGTTCACTTATGTTCTGGGCGCGAGATAGTACTCAAATATGATTTCAATGTCAGCAATCAGACAATGTTTGCATACAAAAATGGCTTAAAGATCCGCTTTTTTGTTGCGTGAGTATTGTCGGTTGGCTTTGTTTTCAACCATGCTTTCTATAATTCTATGGTAGTTTTTAAAGCGAGCTTGGCTGATCTCTCCCTTTTCAACTGCTTCTTTGATGATGCAGCCAGGGTCATCGTTGTGCTTACAATCACGGAATTTGCAGCCGCCGAGAAGAGGACGGAATTCAATAAAGGCTTCGGTAACTTCTTCCGGTTCTAGATGCCACAAACCAAACTCACGTACTCCCGGCGAATCAATCAAGTTACCCCCACTAGGGATATGGTATAGACGTGCGGCGGTTGTGGTATGTTGACCAAGACCGGAGTTTTCGGAAACAGCACCCTCTTCAATATGAAGCTCAGGCATAAGCGCATTCACAAGGCTGGATTTACCTACACCGGATTGACCGACAAAGATATTAATACGTCCGCTCAGCTTCTCTTCTAGCTCTTTAATGCCTTCCCCTGATTCTTTACTAACGAATAAGACTTCGTAGCCAATGCGCTCATACTCTTTTAGTTGCTCGCGATACTCTTCACGTTGTGTACTATCAAGTAGATCGATTTTGTTGAGAACGATCAGCGGTGCAATGTGTACGGTTTCTGATGCAATCAAGTAGCGATCGATGATGTTGAGGGAAAGCTCAGGTAAAACCGAAGAAACGATGATCATTTGGTCGACGTTGGCGGCAACCGGCTTTAGGCCATCATAATAGTCTGGGCGAGTGAGAACTGATGTTCTAGGCTCAACAGCTTCGACCACGCCTGAAATGCCAGCCATAGACTCAAGCCCTGCTCGCCAAATCACTTTGTCACCAGAGACGATGCTTTCGATACCGCGACGTAGGTTACAGCGATGAATTTCTTGGGTTTCGCTATCTTCAATATCCGCATGCTGACCAAAACGAGTAATAACAAGCCCCATTTTTGTTGCGCCCAGCATGGCTTCATCCCATTGAACGGACTCTTCCTTGGTTAGGCGTTTTTTCTGGTTGCTGCGAACTCGTCTAACTTGACCTTTGGTTAATTTTTTCTTCTTTGCCACAATGATGTCTTAATACGTGATTGATGATGCGATCGACCCGCAGAAGTGCTGATTTTTCAGTGAATGCTAGTGATTCAAAGCTATCTTGGGGATCCTTATTTGGGTATAGTACCTCTTTTATCCGTAAACAAATAGGCAACTCATTCATGTCCTTTAGCGATCAAAACTTAATTTGGGTCGATCTTGAGATGACAGGCTTAGATCCTGAAACGCATAAGATCATCGAAATCGCCACTGTGGTTACTGACAGTGAACTGAACATTCTAGCTGAAGGCCCTGTTCTTGCGATTCATCAAGCTGAAGGTGAATTAGAAAAAATGGATGAGTGGTGCACCACTACGCATACAGGAAGCGGTTTAGTCGAAAGGGTTCGAAAAAGCGGCGTGACAGAAGAGCAGGCTATTTCTCAAACGATTGAATTTCTTGAGAAATGGGTGCCTAAAGGTAAGTCACCAATTTGTGGTAACAGCATAGGCCAAGATCGACGTTTCTTGTACAAGCACATGCCAGAGCTTGAACAGTACTTCCACTACCGTTATATCGATGTGAGCACTCTAAAAGAACTGACTCGCCGATGGAAACCAGAAGTATTAGATGGTTTTTCAAAAAGTGGTAGCCATTTGGCCCTAGACGATATCCGAGAATCTATTGCGGAACTTCAATATTATCGAAAGACGATCATCTCGATTTAAATAGAAAGTCTTTTAAAAAATGCCAGCAGTGATGCTGGCATTTTCGATCTTAGGGAAGCGTCTTAAGGGATTGGGATAAAGACAAATTGAGCGACACCATGCACGACTTTAGTGATTCCCCGATCGGTTTTATCTGCCACGATCAACGCCATCATGTCTTGCACGTTTGCCATTTTAGCAAGCAACCGATCGAAGCTCGTGTCAAAGCCGGTCTCACTCAACCGATTAGAGAGAAGAAGTAGGTCGCCATTTGAATCTCTGCGGTGATAGAGTCGCCATACAAAGACCTCAATGTTTCGAGCGCTATTATAGAGCGCCTGTTCGTCGAGTGAGTCGAGCATAAAAAATTCTTGCTGGTGGTTGTATGAGCGCCGCAGCATCTCTGCTAGGCCAACGGTTGCTGCAAATACTCGGTCACCTTCGAATGATTCGTCAAAACTTAATAGGATCGCATCGATGCTGGTCAGCCCGTTAAGCTCATCGAAGACCAACGATGGAAGCTCAGTCTCATCAAGAGAGCCAAAGATCTGCTCGATTCTTTTTTCAATGGTCATCCCAGGATTTTTTTTGAGTTGGGAGGGGTTTCTTACATATAGCTTTTGAGTTAAGCGAATCATCATCGCTTTTTGCTGTCGTGTATGAACATCCATCACAAAGTCGATATCGCTTTTGCCTAGATTCCTGATGGGTTTTGGTACAGAACCACACGAAGCGAGCAATGAACAAATGACAAGAGAGAAGGTTAAAGCTCTAAGGTAATGTGGGAGCTGGGTCATTAACGGTCCTTCGATAATTACGCGCTGCGCATCCATATGCAGATTAAACGTATAGCAAAATTGGCGTATCTTCTAATTATTCACTATTCCAGCAAATAAAATGATGGCTTGTATCGCAATCTCTTCATGTTTTGAGATACAGTACTGCGCTAATTGTTTGACTATGATGCTAAAAACACACATCTACTGAGTGGTTTTTAAACAGACATGAAAAAAAAACAGTTTTTTTTTCATAATGACTTGCATCACAAATAAATGCTCTTATAATTCGCATCCCTAAACAGCGGAAACGTTGTTAAAGCGATACTAGCTCAGTTGGTAGAGCGCAACCTTGCCAAGGTTGAGGTCATCGGTTCGAACCCGATGTATCGCTCCAAATTCTATTCTTCGAGCTCTCTTTTAGAGAAGCAGCTCAGAATGAAAATGGTTTAGTCTCATTGTCTTATCCGGACGCGGGATGGAGCAGTTTGGTAGCTCGTCGGGCTCATAACCCGAAGGTCGTCGGTTCAAATCCGGCTCCCGCAACCACATTACAGTTAAACGCTCGTTCATTGCCTAAGGGCAGTACAAGAGCAGCGGTTGACTCATGCGATACTAGCTCAGTTGGTAGAGCGCAACCTTGCCAAGGTTGAGGTCATCGGTTCGAACCCGATGTATCGCTCCAAATACTTCTCGGTTAGAGAAAAGTGTTCCGGACGCGGGATGGAGCAGTTTGGTAGCTCGTCGGGCTCATAACCCGAAGGTCGTCGGTTCAAATCCGGCTCCCGCAACCACATTACAGTTAAACGCCAGTTCATGCCTAAGGGCAGTACAAGAGCGGCGATTGACTCATGCGATACTAGCTCAGTTGGTAGAGCGCAACCTTGCCAAGGTTGAGGTCATCGGTTCGAACCCGATGTATCGCTCCAAATCCTTTCTTTGGATTTTAGTCCAAGAAAAATAGCTCTTCATTTGTTAGTGATTATTCACTATAGCCTTTGGGCTCTGCTCTTTTCTTTCATGCTGTGAAGCATAACCCCCAAATATGAATGCAACATTGCCGCATGGTGAGTGTTTTAGTCTATCCATATTCTTTTATAAGTATTGATAGTTCTCAAACCCGCGTCATTACTGGCATTGAATGTGAATCTATACCGTCTATCAACAGAGTTATCCACAAATTCAACTGTGTGGATAAGTTGGTGAATAAACTGATTTTTCGGGCTAGAAGCGTTGAGATAAAAAAGATCTTTGCTTTGAAATGAAATATCAGGGTTGGTATTGGTTTGTTGTTAAGGTGTTGATTAATATCGAACTTAATGGGCTTTTAGATTGTTAGCTAAACATTATTTAGGATCGTTAAGTGATTGTTTTTTGATCCTAATCATTTCCTTGCTTTGTGGCTAACTTCATTGAGATATAGAAAACGCCGTCTAGTTTAGTTTCTTTTCCACATTTATTTTTTTTAGAACTAAGTCAAAATTTGAGCAATGAATTTATGTAAGATTCATGCATCTCGTGGCAGGCCTTTTTCTATCACTCTTATTAATCTTTGGTTTCTGCTGTCCACTTTCTTATCCATAACTGAGCTTTGATTTTTCTGTTCAAGCATTGCCCAGTTAATATGCACGTCCAAATTGCTATTTAAGCCTAGTCGACTTTCTAGCGCTGCGATAATAGTGGGGGAATAGGGAGCGTTACCCATCGCTATGGATAGGTTACGTAGCCACTGTATATGCCCGATCCTTCGAATCGCTGAACCTTCCATTTTTTGTAAGAACTCACTTTCATTCCATTCAAACAGAGCGACTAAATCCGCATTAGATAGCACATCACGTCGATGGAAATCTTTTTTATCTGTTAGTTCAGCGTGTCGATTCCATGGACACACGAGCTGGCAATCATCACAGCCGTAGATTCGATTGCCCATTGGTTTGCGAAATTCTTCAGGAATAATGCCATCAAACTCAATGGTTAAATACGAAATGCATCGTCTAGCATCTACGACTCCATCAGCAATAATAGCTTGAGTCGGACAAGAGGTTATGCAAGCGGTGCATTTACCACATTCGTTTTCACTTGGCTCATCAATGGGCAAAGGAAGATCAATCAATAGCTCACCTAGAAAGAACCAAGAGCCCGTGTCCTTATCGAGCAGTAAAGAGTGTTTACCTGCCCAACCCAACCCTGCCTTTTCAGCCAGAGGTCGCTCTAATATAGGTGCGGTATCAACAAAAGGGCGGTATCCAAATTCACCGACTTCTTGTTCTATTTTTTGCCCTAGTTTTTTTAGCTGGTTGCGAATGAGCTTGTGGTAATCTCTGCCCAAAGCATATCGACTGACATAGGCTTGAGTTTTATCGGAGAGGTTAGAAGCAAATTGAGCGTCGGGCGGAAGGTAATCCATTCGAGCGCTAATAACACGAACGGTTCCTGGCAGAAGCTCTGCAGGACGAGCGCGCATCATGCCATGACGGGCCATCCAATCCATATCACCATAAAGCCCAGCATCAATACATTGCTGAAGCTGAGGTTCATGCTCTGAAAGGTCGATGTCACAGATGCCTACTTTTTGGAAGCCAAGCTCTATAGCCCATTCTTTGATTTGATCAGCGAGATGTTGATAATCCATAATGAGGAGCCTGGTAAAATAGGGGGCGCGATCTTACAAGATCTTATTGCAAGGATCTAGCAGTAAGATGACTTTAATAAAGAGGATATTTGCCATTATTTGCGTTTTATTACGTAAGATCCCTTGTCTCTCAATTCTAACCCAGTTTACTATTCCTATTCTTTTGATTTATATATAGTCAGTTTGAGTAGTTTCGGATGCCAACCATGAATACAAAACAATTTACCTTGATCAATGAAGAGGCGACCATTCAAGTCGGCACTCTCTTAGCCAATCTATGCTCAAAGCAGACAACGATTTATTTACATGGTGACCTTGGCGCAGGAAAAACCACGTTTAGTCGCGGCTTTGTTCGTGCACTTGGGCATCAAGGTAACGTGAAAAGCCCTACTTATACGCTGGTTGAACCTTATCAATTAGATAAATGGCAGGTTTATCATTTTGACTTGTATCGTTTAGCTGACCCTGAAGAACTTGAATTCATGGGCATTCGTGATTACTTCACCTCTGATGCGATTTGTTTGGTTGAATGGCCAGAAAAAGGGCAAGGCTTACTACCACAGCCTGATATCGATATTGAGCTACGCTACTTAGGCGATCAGCGAGTGATTTCGTTGACAGCAAATAATGAGTATGGACATTCGTTACTGAGTCAATTGGAGCTACGTTGAGCATTCAAACCATTTTCATGATGAAACATGCAGTAAAGATAAAAATGAAAGTAATGACTATCGCACATGTATTCGTAGCAATCTGTTTGCTTTTTTCTCAATCTCTATGGGCAAATGCGCTTGAGGGCGTTCGAGTTTGGCCGTCTCCAGATGAGACGCGTGTCGTTATCGATCTAAAAACGGAAGCGGATTTTAGTTACTTTACATTAAGTAGTCCAAACCGATTGGTTGTGGATCTGCACAAAACAACCCTGAATACGAAGCTCCCACTAAAAGTCACCGATAGCCCAGTGCTCACTCAGGTTAGAAAAAGTACCCCTCCGGAAAAGTCGACTTACCGTTTGGTGTTTGAATTAAAGCGTAACGTATCGGCAAACATTTTTAAGCTTGCTCCTACGCCAGGCGGTCAGTATGGGCATCGTTTGGTTATAGATTTACCTCATGGTGCTAAATCAAGCACACCTGCGGCAGTATCGGCTCCTACGGTCAATAAAGATGCATCATCGATAAGACGACAAGAAGATATTGTGATTGTCATCGACCCTGGTCATGGTGGCGAAGATCCGGGTTCAATAGGCCCTAGCCGTAAGTATGAAAAAAATGCAACGCTAAGCATTTCAAAGAAATTAGCTGCCCAGTTGAGTGCCATACCGGGTATTAAGGCTAGGTTAACTCGAACTGGTGATTACTTTGTTAACCTCAACCGCCGTGTCGCCATCGCTAGTGAGAACAATGCCCATTTACTGATCTCTATCCATGCGGATGCGTTCACCACACCACAGCCTCGTGGAGGCTCTGTGTTCGTGTTGAATACTCGTCGAGCGAATACTGAAATATCTCGTTGGATTGAAGATAAAGAGAAACAGTCTGAGCTCCTAGGCGGCGGTGGGGCGGCATTCCCTAGCAGCATCAATGATAAAAATGTTAACCAAACGCTTCTTGACCTTCAATTTAGCCACTCTCAAAAGGAAGGGTATAAACTTGCGACGTCAATACTCTCTGAGATGGGCAAGGTGTCTAAATTACACAATTCAAAACCGATCAATACCAGTTTAGCGGTTCTACGATCGCCACAAATTCCGTCTGTATTGGTTGAAACAGGGTTTATCTCTAACCCAACCGAAGAAAAACTCTTATTCCAACGATCGCACCAAGATAAGCTTGCTCGAGCCATATCGAAGGCAGTTGTTAAGTATTTAAAAGAGAACCCACCAGAAGGCACGTCTTTTAAAGCTCAAACTAAGGCGCAACCCTACAAGGTTAAACGGGGTGATTCACTGTCTGCGATAGCGAAGAAGTTCGGCACCTCTACAAGTGTGTTAATGAAAGAAAATGGTCTGAAAAGTAGTGGGCTAGCGATTGGGCAGGTATTGAAGGTTCCAGGCAGTGCAAGCGTTTCTTCCTCTGCGAACACGGTTGAAACTCAAGTTATTACGCACACCGTTCGCTCAGGGGATTATCTGGGGAAAGTCGCTGCGAAATATAAAGTCTCAGTCAATGCGATAAAACGTGAGAATAATTTGAAGTCTGACACCTTGAGGCTCGGCCAGAAACTTAAGATTACGGTAAGCGTCAAAGATGCCCCAATTCGCAAGCACAAGGTTCAAAGAGGCGAGTTTCTTGGCAAGATCGCCAGTAAATATGGGGTGACGGTGAGCAGTATTCGTCAAGCCAATAAGCTAAGATCAGATGAACTGGCCATTGGTCAGGTGTTGATCATCCCAAATAAGTAGCGTATCTCATGACGATTAAAATCTTACCCGCTCGACTTGCCAACCAAATTGCTGCAGGAGAGGTGGTTGAAAGACCGGCCTCTGTGGTGAAAGAGTTGGTGGAGAACAGTCTAGATTCCGGTGCCAGTCGAATAGATATCGACATTGAGAAGGGCGGAGCAAAGCTTATTCGAGTGCGCGATAACGGAAAAGGAATTGATAAAGACGAGTTGGGGCTGGCACTGAGTCGTCATGCCACATCGAAAATTCACTCGTTGGATGATCTTGAAGCGATTGTCAGCTTAGGCTTCCGTGGTGAAGCCTTAGCGAGTATCAGTTCAGTGTCTCGTTTAACCATGACGTCACGGCCAGCAACACAAGAACAAGCTTGGTCAGCTCATAGTGAAGGGCGAGACATGCAGGTGAAGCTTAAACCAACGGCTCACCCCATAGGTACCAGTGTTGAAGTACTTGATCTGTTCTTCAATACTCCGGCAAGGCGTAAGTTTCTTCGTACGGAAAAAACTGAGTTCACTCATATCGATGAGCTTATCAAGCGCATCGCTTTAAGCTGTTTTGATGTGACCATCAACCTCACACATAACGGAAAATCTGTTCGTCAGTATCGATCAGCTAAAACAGAAGCGCAGGCTGAGAAACGCATTGCGGCGGTTTGTGGTGCGGGTTTTGTTAAGAACATGCTTAAGATTGAGTTAGAGCATCAAGGCCTTAATCTACATGGGTGGATTACGACACCTGAAGGGGCTCGGCAGCAAAACGATCTTCAGTATTGCTATGTTAATGGTCGAATGATGAGAGATAAGCTCATCAATCATGCCATTCGTCAAAGTTATGAGAACACACTTCGCCCTGATCAATTTGCCACATACATATTGTTTATCGAGATCGACCCTCATCAAGTAGATGTCAACGTACACCCTGCAAAGCATGAAGTGAGATTTCATCAAGCGAGGCTGGTACACGACTTTATTTATCAAGCGTTGAGTGATGCATTATCGCAAAGTGAGCATATCCGCACTCCTAAAGTGACGGAGTCCGCGTTTCATCAACCAAATCCAATGGACGAGCTGGACAGCAAGGTATCACCTCAAGCGCCATCTCAGGTATCAGCTCAAGTTCTTGCGGCAGTAGAGCAAACACCTAACTACCCAAATAAAGCGGTTAGTGCCTCCGATGAACGGGTGGCTGAAGCTCGACCTTCTAATGATTGGGTCAGCACCAAGCCACGTTCTGCACCAGCAGCTAAGAGTAAATTACCAGAGACACCTAGTCAGAAAGAACTGACGGCGTATTCTCAGCTCTTATCAACACCACAGCATCATGCTTCTTTGGTATCTGAATCTTCACTTGCAGCACAGTCATCCTCTGATGTTTTACAACCTAAAGATAAGCTCTCAAAACCCATTGAGATGTTAGGCAAAGCGATATGTATCACCTCAGGATGCTTTGTGGTGATGGGGTCTAAACAGGGGTGCGTACTTGTGTCTTTGGCTAAAGCAGAATGGCTTCGTACGCGTGGGCAACTTGATACTCAACGAAATAACCTGACCAGCCAACCATTGTTAGTACCTTTATCACTGAAAGTTGGTGAGGAACAGCGAGCCCTAGCTGAGCAGATTCAAAGTCAGCTAAGCAAACTAGGGATCCAAATTAAAGAACGCAATAAACAGTCTTTAATGGTCATGGGGGTTCCCCAACCGTTGAGGCAACAAAATCTGCAAAAAATCATCCCAGATCTGTTATCTTACGCGGAATCATTGGCGTTAGATGAACAAGCGGGATGTGAAGATAATATTCTGGCCGACTGGCTTGCTAATCATATAACCCAAGTAAAAAACGACTACACTTTATCGGAAGCAATCCAAATTATTGCGGAACTAGAACAGCTTTGGCATGGTCAATTACCTTTAGATGACCCTAAATTTGTTCAACCGATAGATTTTTCATCGACGATGACAGCGTTATTGGCTTGATAAGAGATTAATGAACGATAAATTACCTTTGGCTCTCTTTTTGATGGGCCCAACAGCATCAGGGAAAACCGATTTAGCGATCCGCTTAAGGCAAAAGTTTCCTGTTGAGATTATCAGTGTTGACTCAGCATTGATTTACAAAGACATGGATATCGGTACTGCAAAACCTGATGACAGTGAGCTGGCGTTGGCGCCACATCGTCTCATCGACATATTAGATCCAAGTGAAGCCTACTCAGCTGCTGATTTTCGTCGCGATGCGTTAGCTGAAATGAATCGAATTGTTTCGGCAGGGAAAATCCCCTTGCTTGTTGGCGGTACAATGTTGTATTACAAGGCTTTGTTGGAGGGGTTATCACCGCTTCCTGCAGCCAATCCAGAGATCAGAAAAGAGATCGAACAACAGGCGGCCGAATCAGGCTGGCAAGCCTTGCATGATCAATTACGAGAGATTGATCCTGTTTCAGCTACAAGAATCCATCCCAATGACCCACAAAGATTGTCTAGGGCATTGGAAGTTTACCGAATTTCAGGTAAAACTCTTACTGAGCTGACGGAAATTAAGGGTGAAAGCCTACCGTTTCGAGTCAAGCAGTTTGCTATAGCCCCCAAGGAAAGGGCAGAGCTCCATCGTCGAATAGAGCTACGATTTAACAATATGATGGAAGCAGGTTTTGAAGAAGAAATGAAGGCGCTGTATGCCCGAGATGATCTTCACCCTGAATTGCCGTCTATTCGTTGTGTCGGCTATCGACAGATGTGGGACTATTTAGATGGGAACTGCACAAAAGAAGAAGCGACTTTTCGCGGAATCTGTGCAACTCGTCAATTGGCCAAGCGTCAGATTACCTGGTTGCGCAGCTGGGATGATTTAACTTGGTTAGATAGTGAGAACGTTGAACATGCGCTAGAAACTCTATCAAATGCAATAGCATATGATTAAATTAGCTGTGTATAATGTGAACACTTTTGCGTGAATACACCCTGTAAAGGATCTGTTACTTGAAAAATGTAGTCATTGCCTACATAACTAGTAGCAACGGGGTATTATTACTCGTTTAGCTCTGATGCAAAGCACAACCTTTTATTTGCACAAAACCACTAGCTAAATAATTACAACAAAATACAAAATAAGGAAAATAAAATGGCTAAGGGGCAATCTTTACAAGACCCATTCTTGAATGCACTCCGTCGTGAGCGTATTCCCGTTTCAATCTATCTAGTTAACGGCATTAAACTGCAAGGGCAAATTGAATCGTTTGATCAATTTGTAATCCTATTGAAAAACACAGTTAACCAGATGGTTTATAAGCATGCTATTTCTACCGTGGTTCCAGCTCGCGCGGTAAGTCATCACAATGGCGACCGTCCTGAGCGTACACAAGAGAAATCTGAAGATTAATAGCCTGACGTTTTTAATGAATTCTAAGAGAAGGGGTTGGCCGCTTGTTTGACCGTTATGAAGCCGGTGAGCGAGCCGTACTTGTTCATATAAACTTCACGCAAGAGGGTGAGTGGGAAGATTTAAGCGAATGCGAAATGCTTGTTTCTTCTGCTGGAGTATCGACACTGCAAGTGATTACAGGCAGTCGTCAATCTCCACACCCTAAATACTATGTCGGAGAAGGGAAAGCCCAAGAGATCGCACAAGCTGTTCAACTAGTCAGTGCCGATGTCGTGATCTTTAACCATGCTCTTTCACCTGCCCAAGAACGAAACCTAGAAGCCTTGTGTCAATGTCGAGTATTGGACCGTACTGGTTTAATCTTAGATATATTTGCACAGCGCGCTCGAACTCATGAAGGTAAGTTGCAAGTTGAGCTTGCTCAATTGCGTCATATATCGACCCGATTGATTCGAGGTTGGACTCACCTTGAAAGACAAAAAGGTGGTATCGGCTTACGTGGCCCAGGTGAAACTCAGCTAGAAACTGACAGACGATTATTGCGTGATCGAATCAAGACGATCTTAAAGCGCTTAGCGAAAGTGGCTAAGCAGCGAGAGCAGGGACGAAGAGCAAGAAACCGAGCAGAGATCCCAACGATTTCATTAGTTGGGTATACCAATGCGGGTAAATCAACCCTCTTCAACTGCATAACGGAAGCGGGCGTTTACGCTGCGGACCAATTGTTTGCGACACTCGATCCTACATTGAGAAAGATTGAACTGGCTGATGTCGGTACGGCCATTTTGGCGGACACCGTTGGCTTCATTCGACATCTTCCTCATGACCTAGTCGCTGCATTTAAAGCAACGTTACAAGAGACGCAAGAAGCTGACATTTTGTTACATGTTGTTGATGCCAGTGATGACCGCTTTCGTGAGAATATTCAAGCCGTTCATGATGTGCTAGAAGAGATTGACGCTCACGAAATCCCGACGTTAGTCGTTATGAACAAGATTGATAACCTAGACGGACAAAAGCCTAGAATTGAACGCGACGAGGAAGGTAACCCTCGGACTGTTTGGCTCTCTGCAATGGAAGGTAAGGGAATCGATCTACTATTTGAAGCGTTAACTGAACGGTTATCGACCCAAATGGTGAATTATCAACTACGAATTCCTCCTGAATATCAGGGGCGCATTCGCAGTGCATTCTTTCAGTTGAATTGTATTCAACAAGAAGAGTATGACCACGATGGCGATTTATTGATCGACATTCGAATGCAGCAAGTTGATTGGTCAAAGCTAGAGAAAAGAGAAGAGGCAGTTTTACGTGACTTTATAGTTACTTAAAGGACTGCTACAGTATAACGTCATACCTAATGATGGAGCTTTCTAATGGCGTGGAATGAGCCTGGTAATAACAACGGCAATAACGGCCGCGATAAAGACCCTTGGGGTAATAAAGATAATCGCGGTGGCCGAGATCAAGGTCCACCAGATTTAGACGAAGTGTTTAATAAACTGAGTCAAAAACTGGGTGGAAAATTTGGTAAAAAAGGTGGAAAAGGTCCTTCTATTGGAGGCGGCGGTGCAATTGGCTTAGGTGTCATTGCTGCAATCGCAGTCGCAGTATGGTTTTTTTCAGGCTTTTATACAATTGGTGAAGCAGAGCGCGGTGTCGTTTTACGTTTAGGTAAATACGATCGCATTGTTGATCCTGGTTTGAACTGGCGTCCAGCAGGTATTGATACCTATGAAGCCGTTAACGTACAAGCGATTCGCTCATTACGTGGCTCAGGTCTTATGCTGACGAAAGATGAGAACGTAGTAACGGTGGGTATGGATGTTCAATATCGTATCGCCGATCCATACAAGTACTTGTACACAGTAACCAATGCTGATGACAGCTTACGCCAAGCAACTGACTCTGCGCTTCGTGCAGTTATCGGTGATTCATTGATGGATAGCATCCTGACCAGTGGTCGTCAGCAAATTCGTCAAAGTACTCAAGAGACGCTAAACAGCATTATCGATTCTTACGATATGGGTTTAACGATTGTTGATGTTAACTTCCAGTCTGCGCGTCCACCTGAGCAAGTAAAAGACTCATTTGATGATGCAATCGCAGCTCGAGAAGATGAAGAGCGTTTTGAGCGTGAAGCAGAAGCGTACCGTAACGACATTTTGCCAAAAGCAACAGGTCGTGCAGAACGTCTGAAAAGAGAAGCGCTTGGTTACTCTGAGCGTACGGTCAATACAGCAATTGGTGAAGTGGCTCAGTTTGAGAAACTATTACCAGAATACGCTGCGGCACCTGAAGTAACCCGTAACCGTCTGTATCTCGATACAATGGAAAAGGTTTATTCAAATACATCTAAAGTGCTGATCGATTCTGAGTCTAGTGGCAACCTTCTATACCTTCCAATTGATAAACTGGCAGGTAAAGATGGCAGCTCTCAAAGTAATCGTAAGTCATCGTCAGATTCAACGTATGATCAAATCGAACTTGAGTCGAAAGGTAATGATCAACAATCTGATTCACAATCCCGTACGTCGGGCTCACGCCAAGGGAGATACTAAAAATGCGTAAGTTAATGATCCCTGTATTGGCAGTGACCGTTGTTCTCATGTTGATGTCACTGTTTGTGATTCAAGAAGGTGAGCGCGGTATGGTGATTCGTTTTGGTCGTGTACTTGATGACAATGGTGTCTCTCGTATTTACGAACCTGGTATTCACTTTAAGATGCCACTGTTTGATCGTGTGAAAACACTTGATGCGCGTATCCAAACAATGGATGGCCGTTCTGACCGTTTTGTAACGTCAGAGAAAAAAGACGTTTTAATTGATACCTATGCAAAATGGCGTATCGCTGATTTTGGACGTTTTTATCTGAGTACGGGCGGTGGTAACGTGATGACTGCAGAAGCACTTCTTGAGCGTAAAGTGACGGATGTTCTTCGATCAGAAATCGGTTCTCGTGAAATTAAGCAAATCGTTTCTGGCCCGCGTAACAAAGACGTTCTGCCTGATAGCGCTGATAGTGAAGAAGTCACCACTGAAGCGGCGAAAGAAGCACTAGAGATTGACGGTGAACGCGACAAGATCATGGATAATGTACTGTCTGGAACTAAAGACAGTGCAATGGCCGACTTAGGCGTTGAGATTGTTGATTTCCGAATGAAGAAAATAAACCTTCCTGAAGAAATTAGTGAATCAATTTATCGTCGTATGCGTGCTGAGCGTGAATCTGTTGCTCGTAGGCACCGTTCTCAAGGTCGTGAGAAAGCAGAAGTTATTCGTGCACAGGCTGAGCTAGAAGTAGCAACAGTGCTGGCTGAAGCAGATAGAATGGCTCGTGTAACTCGCGGTGACGCGGATGCACAAGCGGCAACTATCTATGCAGAAGCATTCGGTAAAGACCCTGAGTTCTATGGCTTTATCCGTTCACTTCAAGCGTACGAGCGTTCATTTGGCGATAAGAGTGACATCTTAGTATTAGATCCTAAGAGTGATTTCTTCCAATACATGAATAACTCACACGGTGCATCTGCAAAATAATTGCAGTGGATAACTGAATGATTGATTAAGGCTCCTAGTTTAGGGGCCTTTCTTTTTTATTAAAGGATATGTATGTCAAATTCAATTTGGATGGCACTAGGGATCGTGCTTATCGTCGAAGGTATTGGGCCACTGATCGCCCCTAATGGCTGGCGTTCAATGGTGGCCCAACTAAGTGAGCAGCCTGATAGTCAGCTAAGGCGATTTGGCGGTTGTTTGGTCGTAGCTGGGATTGTTATCGCTTACGTCTTTGCATAGAAACAAACTAGAGTATCTAGACAAGCTTTAGGGTAACGACTGTTCTCTAGGCTAGTAATGAGGTGGTGGCGTCTCTTCAGAAGGATCGGCTAGATTTGAGTTGCCCATATTCTTGACCTTTCCTGCCACGTATTTCATCTGATCTTGCATTTTAGTGATTAAAAGCTGCTGACTGGATAGCGCATCATTTAATTCGCTGATTGTTTGCTCTTGAAAGGCGAGTTGGCATTCTAAGTCGTCAATGCGGTTTTCAAGCGATTGGTGATTTTTATCAGTCATCTAATTTCCAAGCCTGTGCTATACCAGCGGATGTCCCTGAGACAACGCGCTGCTGATTATCGAAAGTCGCATCATACACTACCGCGCGTGGAGGGCGAGCATCTTTTAGTGGTTCGACTTCAAAGCCATCAATTCGTTTTCCTGATTGAGTATCCCAAACCATGACTCTGCTGGAAGGGGTTCCGGTGATTAGCTTTGTCCCATCATCTGAGAACCGTGCGGTTGAGAAAATCAGCTGTCGAGAGAAGCTACTCAGCGAAGCTTGTTCTTGCCCTGTCTTCAAATCCCATACAACCGCTTGGTTTCCCCCATCTGAGCTGAATGCGAGTAATCCATCTCTTTGTAGTGCAACGCGAATGACACGTTGCTCGTGCTCGAAGGTGCGTAATATCTGACCTGTTTCCGTGTCCCAAAGATAGGCTTTGTAGTCGTTGCCACCCGACAAAGCAAATCGGCCATTAGGAGATAACGCAACAGAATTGATTTTTTCTTGATGAGCAAGGAACTCTAAGCGTCGTCCGGTGACTAAATTCACGTAGATGGCTTTACCGTTGGAAAGGCCAAGTAAAACTTGTTCACCATTGCTCGAGATATCGACATCTCGAATGAGACCATCGGAGATAGACCATAGGCCTTCTGCCTGTGTCCATGATAAGTCCCAGACGGCAAAATTAATCTGGCTTGCGGTAATGGCAAAGCGGCCACTGTCTGAGATTCTGATGCGGGAAACAGTGTTTGCTTGGGCGTCTTGTTGACCGAGTTGAGCAAGTTGTTCGTCTTCAAGAAGATCCCAAAGAACTAAATGGTGCTCTTTGGAATATATCAGTGCGAATCGAGCATCACGGCTTAACGCAAAGCTGGTGCTACCTTTTGGCTCTAGTTCCCAGCGTTGATCATTTTTCGACGAAAAAAAGCATCCATTTAACGCTAGGATGACAAAGCCACACAAAATTGAATGAAGAATATTTCGCATCAAGTCCAATTATCCGCTTGGTGTTTAAAGACAATTTGTAAACATATAGCTATATTGGTACAACTACGTCTCGCATGCCAGTCATAACTGAGTGATTGTGATGAATGGTTAGCCTCAAACTGGAGAATTAAATGAAATCGATGTTTAAAGTATCACTGCTTGCAGCAACAGTAATGTTGGCAGTTGGCTGTCAAAAAGAAGAAGAGCCAAAAGTAGAAACTGCCCCAGCAGCTGAACAAGTGGCGGAAGCAGGTAACACTGTTGACTTTAAAACCGAAGATGACAAAGCGGCTTACGCAATTGGTGTTTCATTTGCAAATTACCTAAGCACAAGTATTGAGAAGCCAAGTGAAATTGGTATTAACCTAAATAAAGATTTGGTCCTAAAAGGTATCGAGCATGTATTTGCTGGAAACCCAGAGATGACAGAAGAGCAAACTCGTGAAGTTCTTGAGCAGTTAGATGCCCGTGTATCAACCGCTATGCAGACTCAAGCTGAAGAAAAAGCAGCAGCAGCAGAGAAAGAAGGCCAAGACTTCCAAACTGAATTTGAAAAGCAAGAAGGCGTGACGAAAACAGAGTCGGGTCTTCTTTATCAAGTAATGACAGAAGCACAGGGCGATCAGCCGAAAGAAACCGATACTGTTCAAGTGCATTACAAAGGTACATTGATTGACGGTACTCAGTTCGATAGTTCGTACGATCGTGGCGAACCTGCGGTATTCCCACTGGATCGCGTGATCCCTGGCTGGACAGAAGGCGTTCAACTAATGCCTGTTGGCTCTAAGTTTAAGTTTGTTATCCCACCACAACTTGCTTACGGCCCACAAGATACACCAACGATTCCGGCAAACTCGACACTTGTATTTGAAGTTGAATTGCTAAAAATTGAAAGTGAGATGAACGTTCAGTAGTAAGCACTGAATAATCATTTCATAAGGGCCTGACATGTTCAGGCCCTTATTGTATCTGTCGTATATTGAGATGAAGATGGGTTATTGAATTCATAACATTTAGAGATCAAGGCCTGATAATTTGCGATAAATCAGAAGTTAATCACTTAGCTAGGTGCTCTATTCAAATTTTCTGATAAACTTAGTTAGATTTGTTGATTTTTTGCTCTAAGGCTAGAACACCGTGACCACGACTGAAACATTAAACGCAGACATGCTACTTGAAATGGAATCCGTTCATGTGAAGCCATTCAGTGAACATGACAAAATAATTCTAAGATCTTATGAAGCTGTAGTGGATGGTATCGCCAGCCTTATCGGCCCATTTTGTGAGATCGTTTTACACTCCCTTGAAGACTTGAACACCTCTGCGATTAAAATTGCGAATGGAGAAAATACCGGCCGCCAAGTTGGCTCTCCAATCACTGATTTAGCATTAAAAATGCTAAAAGACATCGAAGGTTCAGAGCGTAACTTTTCTCGTTCGTACTTCACCCGCGCTAAAGGCGGCGTATTGATGAAGTCGATCACAGTCGCTATACGTAACGGTGATAATCGAGTTATTGGCTTGTTATGTATCAACGTAAACCTTGATGCGCCATTCTCGCAAGTTCTACAATCGTTCATGCCGACACAAGAAGCGAATGAAGCGGCTTCATCGGTAAACTTCGCAAGTGATGTTGAAGAGCTCGTCGACCAAACGGTTGAGCGTACAATTGAAGAAATTAACGCTGACAAGTCTGTATCTAATAATACCAAGAACCGCCAGATAGTGATGGAACTGTACGATAAAGGTATTTTTGATATCAAAGATGCGATTAATCGAGTGGCTGATCGCTTGAATATATCTAAGCACACGGTCTACTTGTACATTCGCCAGCGTAAGACTGAGGATGAAGAGATTTGATCTCACCACTTCGCTATACCCTCGTTGTAAACGGCTCTGTCTATGGCTCACAGGCTGCTCGTAGCGCCTTTCTATTCGCACAAGCCTTGATAAAGAAAGGGCACACCTTAGTGAGTGTCTTTTTCTATCAGGATGGCGTAAGCAATGGTTCAGGCTTAACGGTTCCGGCCAATGATGAATTCGATTTGGTGAAGAGTTGGCAAGAGCTCTCCTCTAAGCACGATGTTTCTCTGGAAACCTGTGTTGCGGCAGCGTTGCGCCGAGGCATCGTGAGTGAAGAAGAAGCTCAGCTTCATGCTCTTAGTCATACAAACTTAGCGAATGGGTTCACGCAAGCTGGTCTTGGTAGTTTGGCTGAGGCCATGCTAACGCAAGATAGGGTGGTACAGTTTTGAAGAAACTCGGCTTTATATTTATGTCTAGCCCACATTCATCTTCTGCTGGGCGAGAAGGGCTAGATGCCTTGCTGGCAGCATCTGCTTATAGTGAAAATATTCATGTGTTTTTTGTGGGCGAAGGTGTACAACAGCTGCTATCAGACCAGCAGCCCGAGCTTCTTCTTAGTCGGAACTACATAAGCAGCTTCAAGCTGATGGATCTTTACGACATCGAAAATATCTACGTTTGCCAAAAGGGGCTTGAAGAGCGCGGCTTGCTTGATGCTAACAAAGCCTTTGAAGCTCAAGTCACTTCTAGCCAAGATATGGCGTCCTTGATGGCGAATTGTCATCAGCTACTTAGCTTTTAGGTCTAAACATGCTCTATATAGTGACAAAACCCGAGAATTTACCCGTTGTCTCCAAGTTTGCGGGTAGCCTTGATGAGGTCATACTTACCCAGTCTTCGGTGTATCTCTGCAATCCTAAACATTTTCAGCATTCTTTGCTTGATGCTCTATCTTGCCCTGTTTATTCGCTTGCGAACGATCTTCAGGCTCGCGGTATTGAAGGTCTCTGTGCGCAAGCTATTTCTATAGTTAATATGGATGAATTTGTTGATTTGACAGCAAAGCATGATAAATCAGTGTCTTGGTAGCTACTTAACTAAGCGCTGTTCCATTTCTTACTGTGTTTTTTACGGTCTTATGAAAAAAGATCTGTATATTTCTTGACACATCTCTCACTGCTGAATAGAATTTTGCGTCCCTATTTGTATCAACTACATTTAGGGCTAGATTTTTCACAAAGCTTACTTTCAAGTAAATCAGGAGCTAGTTAATGGCAACTATTAACCAGTTGGTACGTAAACCTCGTGTAAAGCAAGTTGTTAAAAGCAACGTGCCTGCACTAGAAGCGTGCCCACAAAAACGTGGTGTATGTACTCGTGTTTACACAACTACACCTAAAAAACCTAACTCAGCACTTCGTAAGGTTTGCCGTGTTCGTCTAACGAACGGCTTTGAAGTGACTTCGTACATCGGTGGTGAAGGCCACAACCTACAAGAGCACAGTGTTGTTCTAATCCGTGGCGGTCGTGTTAAAGACCTTCCGGGTGTACGTTACCACACTGTTCGCGGCGCATTAGACTGTGCTGGCGTAAATGACCGTAAGAAAGGTCGTTCTAAGTACGGTGTGAAGCGTCCTAAGTCTTAATGGATTCCGTTAAGTAAGGCCAAACACTAAATTAATTTTAATTCTTAATTTTTGAAGAAACTGAAAAGTTTTGGATAACCTGAAGAAGACAACGGAGATATATCCATGCCACGTCGTCGCGTTATAGGCCAGCGTAAGATCCTTCCAGATCCTAAGTTCAAATCTGAACTGCTGGCAAAATTCGTTAACATCCTAATGGTTGACGGAAAAAAATCTACTGCAGAGAAAATTGTTTACACTGCACTAGAAGTTATGGCTGAGAAATCTGGTAAAGATCACTTAGCTGTATTTGAAGAAGCTCTTGAAAATGTACGCCCATCGGTAGAGGTTAAATCTCGCCGTGTTGGTGGTTCAACTTACCAAGTACCTGTAGAAGTTCGTCCGGTTCGCCGTAACGCACTTGCTAAAAATCTATGGCTCAACGCCTAGCTGCTGAAATGCTAGATGCGTCTGAGAACAAAGGTACTTCGGTTAAGAAACGTGAAGACGTTCACCGTATGGCTGATGCTAACAAAGCATTCGCTCATTACCGCTGGTAATACCTTTTTAGTGCTGCGAGTTCCTCTCGCAGCACTTCTCACTTCCCCACCTATTATTAGGGTTTATTCATATTTCAAAAGCTCTTTTGAAACATCAATAATTCCTACAAAGAGGATACACAGTGGCTCGTAAAACTCCTATTGAGCGCTACCGTAATATCGGTATCGTAGCTCACGTAGATGCAGGTAAAACAACCACAAGTGAACGTATTCTGTTCTACACTGGCCTTTCTCATAAAATTGGTGAAGTTCACGATGGTGCAGCAACCATGGACTGGATGGAGCAGGAGCAGGAACGTGGTATCACAATCACCTCCGCTGCTACGACGACTTTCTGGCGTGGTATGGAAGCTCAGTATCAAGATCATCGTATCAATATCATCGACACCCCTGGGCACGTTGACTTTACTATCGAAGTAGAACGCTCTCTACGCGTACTTGATGGTGCTGTTGTTGTGTTCTGTGGTTCGTCAGGCGTAGAGCCTCAGTCAGAAACCGTATGGCGTCAAGCTGATAAATACGCGGTTCCACGTATGGTTTTCGTGAATAAAATGGACCGTACTGGCGCTGACTTCTTACGAGTTATTGATCAAATTAAAGACCGCCTGGGCGCGACTCCTGTTCCTATCCAATTAAATATTGGTGCAGAAGATGAGTTCAAGGGTGTTGTTGACCTGATCAAGATGAAAGCAATTAACTGGAATGATGCCGACCAAGGCATGACGTTTAGCTACGAAGACATTCCAGCTGACATGCAAGAAATGGCGGAAGAGTATCGCACAGAGATGGTAGAAGCGGCAGCTGAAGCCAACGAAGAGCTGATGGACAAGTACCTTGAAGAAGGTGAACTGACCGAAGCTGAGATCAAACTTGGTCTTCGTACTCGCACACTAAACAATGAAATTGTTCTAGCGACGTGTGGCAGTGCCTTTAAAAATAAAGGTGTACAAGCTGTACTTGATGCTGTTGTTGATTTCCTTCCTTCTCCCGTTGATGTACCTGCAATTAAAGGTATTGATGAGAATGAAAATGAAATCGAGCGCCACGCTGATGATAACGAACCTTTTTCAGCGTTAGCGTTTAAAATTGCCACCGACCCATTTGTAGGTACGTTGACGTTTATCCGTGTTTACTCGGGTATCGTTGAAAGTGGCAAGACAGCTTACAACTCAGTTAAGCAACAGCGTGAACGTTTAGGGCGCATTGTTCAAATGCACTCTAACAAGCGTGAAGAAGTGAAAGAAGTTCGTGCTGGAGACATCGCAGCCATTATAGGCCTTAAAGATGTCACTACCGGTGAGACGCTGTGTGATCAAAACCATAAGATCATCCTAGAGCGCATGGAGTTCCCCGATCCAGTTATTCAAATCGTGGTAGAACCTCGCTCACAAGCGGCGCAAGACAAAATGACCATAGCGTTAGCGAAACTAGCGGCAGAAGATCCATCATTCCGTGTCGAAATGGATGATGAGACGGGTCAAACACTGATTTCTGGTATGGGCGAACTGCACTTAGATATCATTGTTGACCGAATGCAGCGTGAATTTGGCGTTGATTGTAACGTTGGTAACCCGCAGGTTGCTTACCGCGAAACCATTAGAGGTACAGCAAAAGCGGAAGGTAAGTTCATCCGTGAACATGGTGGTAAAGGGCAATATGGTCATGTATGGCTTAAGCTTGAACCATCAGAAGTTGGCGAAGGTTTTGTCTTCGTGGATGAAATTGCAAATGGTACCGTACCAAAAGAGTTTATCGATTCTGTCGCTAAAGGTGCAGCAGAGCAGATGAACAGTGGTGTTGTTGCTGGTTATCCCATTTTGGATATCAAGGCGACACTCTACGATGGTTCTTACCATGAAACAGATTCAAGTGAGATGGCGTTTTTAATCGCTGCCTCTATGGCTTTCAAAACGGCGGCGCTTGAAGCGCAACCTGTTTTGCTTGAGCCTATGATGAAAGTTGAGGTGACTACTCCAGAGGATTGGATGGGTGACGTTGTTGGCGATATTAACCGTCGTCGCGGCATCATCGAAGGAATGGACGAGGGGACAGCTGGCCTGAAGATAATTCGTGCACAAGTTCCGTTGTCTGTCATGTTCGGTTACGCAACTGATTTACGTTCTGCGACACAAGGCCGTGCTTCTTACTCTATGGAGTTTAGTGAGTACGCTGAAGTGCCAAGCAATGTTGCAAATGCAATCATTGCGGAGCGTGGTTAAAAACCGGACACATTTTTCTTTTTTTGGAAGAACAATGCGTCCAAATATTGCGCTGACGCGAGTTGGCGCATAAAATAGCAAATTCTGGATCTTCCTGATCAATAATGATCAGGTCGAATCATAACTAGGAAGGAACACGATCGTGTCTAAAGAAAAATTTGAACGTACGAAACCGCACGTAAACGTTGGTACTATCGGCCACGTTGACCACGGTAAAACAACTCTAACTGCTGCAATCTGTA
>MPDB01000018.1 GCA_001874155.1 Vibrio sp. MedPE-SWchi | reverse complement strand
TCAACGAGTGCCCACACAGATTGATAGGTTTAAATTGTTAAAGAGCGTCTTCTTTTGTGATTCACATCACTTGGAAGAGGCGGCCATTCTAGCGAGATATTCTTCTGTGTCAAACACTTTTTGAATTTAATTTCGCAAGACATTCCGTCTTAACTAAACATCGCTAACGCCTTGTGGCGTCTGCCGTGTCAGTGGATGCGCATTATAGATACTTCGAACTTATTGGCAAGGGGTAAATTGCACTTTTTCCAATAAAAAAGCTCAAGTGATTACTAATCACTCGAGCCAACATTTACACACTACTTACCCTAGCCTGAAACACAGTTTACTCACAAAAACCTGTGGATAAACCACCAATAATTCAAATTCTAATCATCGCTATCAAAGAAGTAAGAAACTCTAGAGCGTGGGTTTAAGTACTCTTTCACTTTATCAGGGAGTTTATTGGGTAGGATTGCGTTCACTATCTTAATCTCCTTTTCCGCTAAATCGATAATTGGAGCTTGAGTTCGAGGAACCGACGGATCATAGATAAGAACATTAGGGAAAAGAATGTGCTTTGCATTGACGGAGATGACCAACCCTACCATCTCATTAGACAACTGAACGACTGTACCTGGAGGATAAACACCCATGAATTTGATCAGTATGTTTAAGTTATCATTGCAGTAAAGGTGTTTACACTTCTTATATAGATAAGAGAGGGCTACGTAAGGGATCTTCTGTTCAGCGGGGTTCATTGGGTGGCAGAGGTTGTCATACGCATTCGCAACAGACACCACCTTGGTAAGCTCATCGATATCTTTTTCTTTTAATTTGTCAGGGTAGCCAGAACCGTCATTCAATTCATGGTGCTGCGCTATTACGGTTTTGGCCGCCTCAGGAAAGGTTTCCATATTAGCGGCTAAATCTAATCCGTACTTAGTATGTAGCTTAAGGTAGTTGATTTCAGGTGTCGTAAGCGGCGTTTGCTTTCTAATAATAGCGGCAGGTACTTTTATCTTTCCCATGTCGTGGAAAAGAGAGGCGAATGCGATGTCTTTTATTTGCTGCGCATCCATCCCTTTCGCTTTCGCGATCATCATTGCTATAACAGACACATTCAAAGAGTGGAAATAGATATCCTCAACTTCACTTTTACTATTCATTAAATGGAGTGTCACCCCTTCATTATTAAGTAGTTTGTCAACAATACCATCTACTAACGAAAGTGCTTCATCGACCGCTTTTTCTGGGCGGTTGCGAATTTTATTCATCACTGCTCTCATTTGAGCCAGTGAGCGTTCAAATTCCTTTTCACATTTAATGACCTTACGGCGATACGCACCCAGTTCTTCAATTCGGTTTTGTTTCTCTTCCCACAGCTTTTTAGCCTCTTGGTCGACAAGCTCATCTTCTGCCGTCAACTCCTTTGCAGGCTGATTTGCAGGAAGGGGCTCTGCATCACTTTGGGCTGGATTGATAAAGACGTGTTGGATACCCAGATGTTTGATCATTCGTATCTGGTCTTCGCTTTTTATTTTAAAGCTATTAAATAAGAATGGGTGATCATTCCACTTTACAGGAAGTCGAACATGCAACCCTGGTTGAAGTCTATCAACCGAAATTTTAATACTCGCCACAAATATACATCTTAGTTATTGAATCCCGCCAAGATATTAACGAAAGTGATTTGAAAACGCACCTATTACATTGATGGAAAATGATGCACTACCCTAGCCGTTTTCCCTAAGGCACCAACTCACAATATAGCTGCCAACGCACACCAAACATATCTTCTATCTTCCCAAACTTCGCGCCCGAGTAAATATCTGATAAAGGCATCATGATATGACCACCTTCCATTAATTTGTCAAAGATTCTTTCCTGCTGGTCAATGTCATCTAAAACCAACGAGAGCGCGATGTTATTTCCGCTCATTTCTCTTGCCACAACACCATCAGACATCATTAGCTTCATACCAAACGCTTCAAACTCAGCGTGCATAACCCAATCAGGCTGGGCTCCAGGAATTTTCATGGGTGCATCTCGAAAGTACTGTTTTGACGTTGTTTCACCACCAAAACACTGGCTATAAAACTCCAGAGCCTCTTCACAACGACCAGAAAAAAACAGATACGGGGTAAGTTGAAACATAGCTATCTCCTTATAAGCATTAATAAAAGATAGTTGAAACCAAGTCTATTTCACACCCGAAAAGCGCATTTCTTCAGTTTTATTTTGCATGTGTTAAATAAGTCACTCAGGCTATATGCGTCTATGTCCCTCCTAGAAACACACCACCAGATAACTTTCAGTATGGCACAGCTAGGAATGGATCAATCTTTGCTCCATTATTTATTCCTACAGATCTTTAACTCCTAATAGCCGATACGACAAAGCCCCAACCGGAGTTGAGGCTTTGAACTGTTAATACTTCGCGTTGAGCATCTGCGGCTCGGTCTATCCAGCTAGTTTGCGTGAAAGATCTGTTCAGTATCCAGAGAAGTCATTGAACGGATTTGACGCCACAAATAGTAGAAAATGCCGAACATCATCACCATGCTAGGGATCGCAATCACTGGGTAACTATATAGAGTGAGTTTGCCCAACTCTTCATTAAACGCGGTTGTACCAGCTGGGCTGGTCACTATCCATGTCGTAAGGAAGTAATTCATTATAGAAGAAAAAGCGAAAGTACTCGCAAACAAGTAGTTAGATGTAATCAAGCAGCGCTCAAACGCTTCTTCTTTACCTGACTGTGCCAACTTTTCTTTAATAAGTGGTAGGTTCAGCACCGTGTCGTTAAAAATTACCTTCTTAACGATTGGGTAACGAGTAAAGGTTGAGCCAAGAACCACTAAGCCAATTACCCCAGGAATTAAAGCCTCTTTAAGTGCGAGCCAGCGAGTATCAAGCTCTAATAAGCCGATACCACCCGTTAATAGCACACTGACGAAACCCAAAGCGGCAATGAAGTTAAACTTCTTATTGCGAATGAGGTCCATACCGCCATAAGCCACAGGGAAAGCTAACGCAACAACCAAAGCCATCACGGTTCCAAGGTGCTCTTCACCACTAAACTTCATAAGAATGAAGGAAGGAAGAAAAACATTGAAAATAATTTCGAATAGAGGGTTCGATTTTTTGTTTGCAGTATTACTCATAAATTCCCAGTGATTAATATCGTATTGTGAACCAAGTGCCTGGTGATTGTTCATTGTCGCGCGTCATATGTAAAGCCCCATCGAATGAAGTCATGTAACGACTTATGATTCCAGCGAGTCTTTTTCTTCCCATAAGGCGCAGAAAGAGGGTTATAAAAATAATTTTTCTGATTGAGCCGATAAGGCAAATAAATGAACAATGACACCCGCTTTCACAAAAAGACAGTTCAATCTTCCAGATACAACAAAGCCCCGACTAGAATCGAGGCTTTGTTGTTTAAATATGGTACTGGTAAGCAACTTGACTGGGCTTGCATCCAAGCCGACACGCTGTATTGCAAATTCACAAACGCCTAAAACGACGAAAGGTCGCTATCAAAGCGACCTTTCTATGTTTGGTACCGGTAGGCGGACTTGAACCGCCACGCCCGAAGGCAACGGATTTTGAATCCGTCGTGTATACCAATTTCACCATACCGGCATTTATCTTGGGGCAGCGCCCTGTCGATGTTTGGCATTATACGTAACCTTTGATGCTTCGCAAGCCTAAAAGATTGAAAAGGTTTCGTTTGATGATATTTTCGCCACGAAACGGCAAGGTGTGCGTTTGCTCTCTTCCATCACGCTCGATGACACTATATTCTGACGCCAGTATTTATCGACTTACGAAGTAATTATGACTACCACAACGAGCTTACCTGCTGCCGGCCTCATGCGTCGCCTAGGTGCCCTTTTCTATGATTCATTAATAGTAATGGCAATTTTAATGATGTCTGGCGGATTAATCGTGGCTATCTTAGAGGCATTAGTTGCACTCGGCGCTGTCAATTATGCGCCTTATTTAGACGCAAGTGATCTGCTTGGGAATCATCCTGTATGGAGCCCTATCTATACTTTTTACCTAGTTGCTGTTGCGATTTACTTTTTCGTTTTCTTCTGGACAAGGGCGGGCCAGACATTGGGCATGCGAGCATGGAAACTTCAGATTCAAACAGACAAGGGCAATGCAATAAGTGTCACCCAAGCGCTTATTCGTTTAGCAACCTCTGCATTCGGCTTAGGGAATTTGACTGTGCCATTTGATCCTAAAAATCGAGCGTTCCAAGATATATGGGCAAAAACACAGATAGTTGTTTTGCCTAAAGCCAAATAACACCAACCCTACAAACTAAAAAAGGAAGCATCGCCGCTTCCTTTTTTTATTTTATTCGCCTTGAACGCTATAACTTTCTGCGCAACAACATAAGTGCAATTGCTAAAAAAACAATACTTGGTGCGACGGCGCCAAAGACTGGTGGTATACCGTAAACTAAGCTCAATGGCCCAAAGAACTCACTCGATATATAAAAAGTAAAGCCTGCGACAACGCCTGAAAGAATCCTTGCGCCCATTGTTACTGTACGTAACGGGCCAAAGATAAACGACAAAGCCATTAACATCATAACCGCAATTGAGAACGGTTGAATGACCTTACGCCATAAAGCCAGTTCATATCGTGATGAATCCAATTCAGACGCGTTGAGGTAACCGACATAATCAAACAGTCCAGTAAGTGAAAGCTCTTCTGGCTTTACGGTTACAACGGCCAACTTGTCTGGTTCAAGTGAGGTCGTCCAACGGTACTCAGACAGCGTATCTTTAGATAACTCAATACCGTCACGCATATCCGTTACTTCGACACTTTTTAATAACCATTCGTTCTCTTGAAGATAATCTGCGGATTTAGCATAAACCACAGTTTCCAACTCTTTGTTCTCGTCAAATCGCCACATATTGAGAGAGTGCAACTCATCGTCGTCGACTTTGCCAATAAAGATAAAGTCATTGGCATCCCTCGCCCATACGCCGGTTCGCACAGAAAGAAGCTGACCACCAGAAGTCGCAAACGCTCGTAAGTCACGCGCCATCTTTTGTGCTTGAGGCGCCCCCCACTGACCAAGCAAGGTCACAATAATCATCAAGGGAACCGCCGTCTTTAATACCGACATCCCGATATTGAGCTTTGAGAACCCTGATGCTTGCATGACGACAAGTTCAGAGCTGGAAGCGAGCATGCCTAGTCCGATCAATGCGCCTAGCAATGCCGCCATAGGAAAGAACATCTCAATATCTCTAGGGATACTAAGCACAACAAACAATAACGCTTGAATCAAATCGTAGGTGCCATCCCCTACTTTTCTCAGTTGCTCTACGTACTTAATGATCGCAGATAACCCAACAAACGTAGTAAGTACCAAAGAGGTCGTTGCTATGATCGTTTTACCGATATATAAATCTAGAATCTTAAACACTGGCTTTGGCTACCTTTTTTTGTCTGATGCGATCTTTGAATCTTCTCACCGCAATGCTATCCATCATGTTCGCTCCAATAGCAGCTAGGAACAGAGCCACGTTAATAGGCCACATCCCTACCATGACAGGAATAGAGCCATCTTCTATTGCTGACTTAGTGGCACTGATCGATAAGAAATAAGCTAGATAGATCAGAATTGCAGGCCCCATCTTGGCAAATCGACCTTGACGCGGGTTTACCGCAGAAAGTGGCACCACCAACATAGTCAGCAATGGAATACACAGCACGAGAGAGATTCGCCATTGCAGCTCAGCATGGGCACGTTGGTCACCGCTTTTAATCAGCTCTAGTGTTGATTTTGCTTCCCAGTCGCGCCATTTAGGTTTGACATCTCGCTGTCCAATCAGACCATCATATTCATCAAAATTGGTGTTTCTATAATCAAGGCGAGTCGGAATACCTTCATAGCGAATGCCATCGTACATGGTGATCACTTGGCGACCGTCACTCGTCTCTTTTATATCTCCAGTATTCGAAAACATCACACTTGGCAGTATTGTTCCACTCGGGCGTAGCTGCGCAACAAAGACGTTGTACATCATCTTATCTTCAATATCATCGATGAACACGACCGACGAACCATCAGGCGTACGCTGGAAGGTACCTTTTTGGAGCAAATCAACCGTATTTTCCGATTCAAGTTGCTCCATTAACTGTGTTTCTTTCTCTTGACTCCAAGGGGCAAGCCAAAAAGAGTTAAATGCCGCGACAGCGCCCGTTATCAAAGCCAAATACAAGGCCGCCTGAATCAAAAATTTATTTCCGATTCCGGTCGCATTCATCACCGTTATTTCACTTTCCGCGTATAAGCGGCCAAAAGTAAGCAAAATACCAATGAAGAGACTTAGCGGCAGCATCAACAAGCCCATGGTTGGCATGTTTAAGCTCACAATCGATAAAATCATACGTGCAGGTATTTCACCGTCAGAAGCCTCTGCCAGTACACGAATAAACTTTTGGCTAAGAAACACTAGAAAAAGCACGAAAAATATCGCTAATTGGCTTTTGAGTGTCTCGCGGATCAAATATCTAACAATAATCACGCTGAAAGTACCTATAGAAAACTTGTTTTTTTAGTTGAATCACTATAATTTCCCGTTGAACCTTTTATTTTTTAAAATTTTCACTAACTGTTAGTTCGCTTAATTAAAACGTAGTTCCAAGTATGGATTCAACAAGTAAGCTCGCATTATCTAACATTTAGTTCTATTTGTCTTCAGGATGTAGGAGTACGCATGGAGTTCAACGTAAAAAGTGGCAGTCCAGAGAAGCAACGTAGCGCTTGTATCGTTGTTGGAGTGTTCGAACCAAGACGCCTTTCTCCAGTCGCAGAGCAGCTGGATAAAATCAGTGATGGCTATATAAGTTCATTACTACGCCGTGGTGATCTTGAGGGAAAACCTGGTCAGATGCTACTTCTGCATCAAGTACCCGGTGTTCTATCTGAACGTGTTTTGTTAGTCGGTTGTGGTAAAGAGCGTGAACTTGGTGAACGCCAATACAAAGAGATCATTCAAAAAACCATCAGCACACTTAACGAAACAGGTTCTATGGAAGCGGTTTGCTTCCTAACTGAATTGCACGTTAAAGGCCGTGATACCTACTGGAAAGTACGTCAGGCAGTCGAAGCGACTAAAGACGGCCTATACACGTTTGATCAGTTTAAGAGCAACAAACCAGAAACACGTCGCCCACTGCGTAAACTCGTATTTAACGTACCAACGCGCCGTGAGTTAAGCCAAGGTGAAAAAGCGATTGCTCATGGTCTTGCGATTTCTTCAGGTGTTAAAGCCTCGAAAGATCTTGGCAACATGCCACCGAACATTGCAAACCCAGCCTACCTTGCTTCTCAAGCGCGACGCCTCGCTGATGACTACGAGACAGTGACGACGAAGATCATTGGTGAAGAAGAAATGGCCAAGTTAGGCATGACGTCTTATCTTGCGGTTGGTCGTGGCTCGAAAAACGAATCAATGATGTCAATCATGGAATACAAAGGTCACGCAGATCCAGATGCGAAGCCAATTGTACTGGTTGGTAAAGGCCTCACCTTTGACTCAGGTGGTATTTCACTCAAACCAGGCGAAGCCATGGATGAGATGAAGTACGACATGTGTGGCGCTGCCTCTGTGTTTGGTACGATGAAAGCGCTGGCAAAACTCAACCTACCAATCAACGTTACGGCGGTTCTTGCTGGTTGTGAAAACATGCCGGGCAGCAACGCGTATCGTCCAGGTGATATCCTCACGACAATGTCTGGCCAAACGGTTGAAGTGCTCAACACGGATGCTGAAGGTCGACTCGTTCTTTGTGACGCTCTGACTTACGTTGAACGTTACGAACCAGAGTGTGTTATCGATGTAGCAACGTTAACAGGCGCTTGTGTTATGGCACTTGGTCACCACATCAGTGCCGTGCTATCAAACCATAATCCATTGTCACACGAACTTGTGAATGCTTCCGAGCAAGCCAGTGATCGTGCATGGCGCATGCCGATGGCCGATGAGTATCACGAGCAGCTAAAGAGCCCGTTTGCTGATATGGCAAACATCGGCGGACGCCCTGCTGGCACTATTACCGCAGGTTGTTTCTTATCGAAATTTGCTAAGAAATATCACTGGGCACACCTAGATATCGCAGGCACTGCCTGGAAGTCTGGCGCAGCCAAAGGGTCAACTGGCCGTCCGGTCTCAATGCTTGTCCAATTCTTGCTAAATCGAAGTGGCCAAGAAGGCGAAGAGTAATCTTCAAAAGGGCCGTCAGGCCCTTTTTTATTATCCGCAATAAACACGACAGCTGCTTCCTGAACTAATCATTGAGATAACATGGCCAACGCAACCTTCTACATTGTTAGTGAACAAAGCCCTCAAGCAAGTGAAACGGGCTTTGACGCTTATGTGATTTTTCTCAGCCGACACTTTGCCAATCAAGGTGCTAAAGTTTACCTAAACTGCCAGGACCAATCGCACGCTGAACGATTGGCTGAGCTGTTTTGGCAGGCTGAACCTGAGCAATTTATCGCACACAACTTGGTTGGAGAGGGGCCCAAATACGGCACGAACATAGAGATAGGCCACCAAAATGTTAAGCCAAACTGGAATCGTCAAATCGCAATTAATTTGGCGGATAATAATACAACCTTTGCGCAGCAGTTCTCAGAGGTGGTAGACTTCGTTCCTTGCGAAGAAAATGCTAAGCAGCAGGCTCGAAATCGGTATAAAATTTACCGACAATCAGGCTTTAATCTGCAAACAATCGAGATTCAACATCCGTAGTTAAACCTCATAGTTAAAGCACTCTTTGAATTTACCTTCAAGATGCTTCACTTATGAAGTTTGACCAAGATTAACCATTCACAGTATCCGTTTAAGAGCACTATGGAAAAGACATACAACCCAACATCAATCGAACAAGCTCTGTATAAGACTTGGGAAGAGAAAGGCTATTTTAAGCCACACGGTGACACATCAAAAGAAGCGTACAGCATCATGATCCCGCCACCGAACGTCACTGGTAGCCTGCACATGGGTCACGCCTTCCAAGACACCATCATGGATACACTTATCCGTGCTGAGCGTATGAAAGGTAAGAACACGCTTTGGCAAGTGGGTACTGACCACGCGGGTATCGCTACTCAAATGGTTGTTGAACGTAAGATTGCTGCTGAAGAAGGCAAAACAAAGCACGACTACGGCCGTGAAGCCTTCATCGACAAGATCTGGGAATGGAAAGGCGAATCAGGTGGCACGATCACTCAGCAACTTCGTCGTCTTGGTGCCTCTGTCGATTGGGATCGTGAGCGATTCACTATGGATGACGGCCTATCGGCTGCAACTCAAGAAGTGTTTGTTCGTCTCTACGAAGAAGACCTAATCTACCGTGGTAAGCGCCTAGTCAACTGGGATCCTAAACTGCACACTGCAATCTCGGATCTTGAAGTTGAAAACAAAGACAAAAAAGGTTTCATGTGGCACTTCCGCTACCCGCTAGCGAACGGTGTTAAAACGCCAGATGGTAAAGACTACATCGTTGTTGCGACGACACGTCCAGAAACCATGCTTGGCGATACTGGTGTTGCTGTTAACCCAGAAGATCCTCGTTACAAAGATCTTATCGGTAAAGAAATCCTACTTCCTGTTGTAAACCGTCTTATCCCTATCGTAGGCGATGAGCACGCAGACATGGAAAAAGGCACGGGTTGTGTGAAGATCACCCCTGCTCACGACTTTAACGATTACGAAGTTGGTAAACGCCATAGCCTACCAATGATCAACATCTTGACCTTTAATGGTGATGTTCGCGACGCTGCGGAGATCTTCAATACCAATGGTGAAGAGAGCGATGTTTATTCAACAGAACTTCCTGCTAAATACCAAGGCATGGAGCGTTTTGCGGCGCGTAGAGCGATCGTTGCTGAGTTTGAAGAACTTGGTCTATTAGACGAAATCAAAGATCACGACCTTACCGTCCCTTACGGCGACCGTGGTGGCGTGGTTATCGAACCAATGCTGACTGACCAATGGTACGTGCGTACAGCACCTCTTGCAGAACCTGCAGTTAAAGCCGTTCAGTACGAAAACATGTACTTCGCGTGGATGCGTGACGTGCAAGACTGGTGTATCTCTCGTCAACTTTGGTGGGGCCACCGTATCCCAGCATGGTACGACAACGATGGTAAAGTTTACGTAGGTCGCACTGAAGAAGAAGTTCGTGAAAAGAACAACCTAGCGCCTGTTGTTGTGCTTAAGCAAGACGACGACGTACTGGATACTTGGTTCTCTTCTGCTCTTTGGACGTTCGGCACACAAGGCTGGCCTGAAGATACTGACGCACTGAAAACATTCCACCCATCTGAAGTACTAGTATCTGGTTTTGATATTATCTTCTTCTGGGTTGCTCGTATGATCATGATGACCATGCACTTCGTGAAAGACGAAGATGGCAAGGCTCAAGTTCCTTTCAAAACCGTTTACATGACGGGTCTTATCCGTGATGAAAACGGCGACAAGATGTCTAAGTCGAAAGGTAACGTACTTGACCCAATCGACATGATTGACGGCATCGGCCTTGAAGAGCTAGTAGAGAAGCGTTGTGGCAACATGATGCAACCTAAACTGGCGGCTAATATCGAAAAAGCAACGCGTAAAACTTTCGAAAACGGTATCGAACCATACGGTACTGACGCACTGCGTTTCACTCTTGCTGCTATGGCTTCAACTGGCCGTGACATCAACTGGGATATGAAGCGTCTTGAAGGTTACCGTAACTTCTGTAACAAGCTATGGAACGCAAGCCGTTACGTACTAATGAACACAGAAGAGCACGACTGTGGCATGTCAGTGTCTGTAGAAGACCGTGCCAACATGGAATTCTCTCTAGCCGACAAGTGGATTGAATCTCAGTTTGAAGTTGCAGCGAAAGAGTTTAATGCTCACCTAGACAACTATCGTCTAGACATGGCAGCAAACACACTTTACGAATTCATCTGGAACCAATTCTGTGACTGGTACCTAGAGCTAACCAAACCTGTTCTTTGGAAGGGGTCAGAAGCTCAACAACAAGCGACTCGTTACACGCTTATCACGGTTCTTGAGAAGACTCTGCGTCTTGCTCACCCTGTTCTTCCTTACATCACGGAATCTATCTGGCAGAGCGTTAAGCCGCTAGTAGAGGGCGTTGAAGGTGAGACGATCATGACTCAAGCGCTTCCTCAGTTTAATGAAGCTAACTTCAATGCTGAGATCGTAGAGGACATCGAATGGGTTAAGACTTTCATCACCGCTATCCGTAACCTACGTGCGGAATACGACATTGCACCAAGCCAAGGCTTAGAAGTAATGATCAAGGTTGCTGATGAGAAAGATGCCGCTCGTATCGAAGCAAACAAGATCGTTCTGACTTCTCTAGCTAAGCTAGACGATATTAAAGTTCTTGCGGACGGCGAAGAGACTCCAGCTTGTGCAACTAAACTGGTTGGTAAATCTGAGCTGATGATCCCAATGGCGGGTCTTATCGACAAAGATGCTGAGCTTGCTCGACTTGATAAAGAAGTGAAGAAAACGCACGGCGAAATCAAGCGTATTGAAGGCAAGCTGGGTAACAAAGGCTTCGTTGCTAAAGCGCCAGAAGCGGTTATCGCAAAAGAGCGTGAAAAGCTTGAAGGCTATCAAGAAACGCTTGTTAAGCTTGAAGAGCAAAAAGCGACCATCGCTGCTCTATAACTGATTCAAACTTGACTAAAAAGGCCGGTTTTCAAACCGGCCTTTTTTATTTCCTGCAACAAGTGAAACCACTTTCTTAACGGCATAACCGAATGGAAAAGTTGAGATTTATCTTCTAGCTTTAAAGGAGGTTAATTGGATAGTGAGGCTTAATATGAGAAGAAACATCTCCGTAGTAAGCACACTTATTCTGTTGCTTCACTCCTTCTCCCTCTTTGCAACAGAGGAAGAAAAAATCATCAAGATAGCGGCCGGTGAATGGCCCCCATTCATTGGGCAGGAACTAGAAGACTTTGGGCATGTCGGGCACACTATTCAGAAAGTGTTCGCACAGCAGGGCTACAAAGTTGAATTCCATTTTCTCCCTTGGAAACGAGCTTACAAAAAAACCAATGAAGGTGAATTTGTTGCTACTGCGGTCTGGATGTATACCGAAGATAGAGCAAAACTCTTTCATTATAGCGATCCGGTCGCGCAAGAACAGTTTGTCTTCTTCCACCTCAAAGAAACGCCTTTTGATTGGCAGTCACTCTCTGACATAAAAGGCGCACATTTAGGGGGAGGCTTAGGGTACAGCTACGGAAATGAACTGGATCAGATGATAGAAGAAGAACAAGTGACGATAAAAAGAGTTGAGGGCCCAACAAAAGCGTTCCAACTGCTAAAATATCGCCGAATTGATATCGTCCCAGAGGAGAAACATATTGGGATGTTCACGCTCAACAAGATGCCCATTGAAACTCAAGAAAGAATCACGTATCACCCAACGCCTTTTCTCACCAATGACAGTTTTTTAATGTTCTCTAAAAACCACCCAGACTCAAAAAAACTTCTGACGATATTCAATCAAGGATTGAAAGCGTATAAGGAAACGCTTATGTCCCCTCAATCGAAATAACGCCAGCCCAGCACTTCTCGAAAAAAGCTATCATTAAACGACTCGGTTTTGTTCTCTTCCTTGCTGGAAGGCCACTATATTATCCATCAAAATATCTGAGAGTTTTTGAATCGAGGAATCACTTCCCCACGCCACATGCGGCGTTAATAGCAGGTTGGGTAGATTCATATTTTTAATGAGTGGGTTGGTTTCATCTGCTGGCTCTTGGGAGAACACATCCATCCCTGCCGCGGCTATTTGTCCAGATTTTAGCGCCTCAACTAACGCCAGCTCATCAACCAATCCACCTCGCCCTGTATTAATTAAAATCGCATTCGATTTCATCTTATCCAGTTCAGCAGTAGAAATAAGGTTAGTCGTTTGCTCATTCAATGGGCAGTGAAGTGTGATCACATCGGATAACTGCAAGACCAGTTCGAAAGGTAAATAGCCCTCACGACAAGCGGTTAAGTCGGTTTGTCCGTCTCCCTTTCTTTCAGCGAACAGTACTTTCATCCCTAGCGCTTTAGCGAGTGTTGCTGTCGCTTGCCCAAGCGCCCCACTGCCAATCACGCCCAAAGTCGAACCCGCCACATCACCAATGGGGTGAGTAAAGAAACAAAATTGCTTATCTTTTTGCCACTCACCAGCGGCGATATCTTGGTGATACCCCACTAGGTTTCGGCGCAAAGTGAACAACATAGCAATCACATGCTCTGGCACCGATTGAGTGGCGTACCCTTGTACATTCGTAACGGCAATGTTCGCCTGCTGACAATAGCTGACATCCACATTGTTATAGCCCGTTGCTGATACCGCGATGAGCTTTAAGTTCGGAAGTTTAGACAATACAGACTCGGAAAGAACAACCTTATTGGTGATCACGATATCCGCACCGTTTAAGCGCTCCAATATTTCATGTTCAGCAGTGAAATCGTACTCGATCCATTGATGTTCAAAAGGCAATGTTGCTAATGTTATATGGCATGGAATAGTGGCTCTATCCAAAAAAACGACGACAGGGGCAGTCATATATATTCCTTAAATTGACTTCTTTCTAGGTTCAAAAACCGCTCTTCTTTTTGCATCAACAACGAGGCAAGGTTTTATAATCAGGCAGAGTTTCCGGGCAATCAAAGTGTTGCAAGATTTGCGCGCTTACATCGGGATAAAAGTCACAAGGCACAAAAATCGTTTGTCTCTTATTCGTCGCTGGGTGATAAAAGCTGAGCTCAGCAGCGTGAAGTTCAAGTCGAGAACTGTGCGCCATAGCTTCAGGCGTGGCATAGAACTCGTCTCCAACAATGGGGTAACCCAGCGCCTGCATATGAACTCTGAGTTGATGAGAGCGTCCCGTAATTGGCAGCAGTCGAACGACCGATGTTTGCGCTTCAAGCTTCGCCAGTTGATACCCCGTTTGCGAGGGCTTTCCATCCTCAAAACAGACCTTTTGTCTGGGTCTATTTGGCCAATCACAGATCAAGGGTAAATCCACTTCCCCCGCTTGAGGTTCGATATGCCCCCACACTCTTGCGTAATAGATCTTATGAGTTAATCGATATTGGAACTGCTTCTTCAACGAACGTTCCGCTTCTTTATTCTTCGCCAATAACATTAACCCAGACGTCGACATGTCCAGCCTATGCACTACTTGGATCTCAGGATATTTCTCCACCAACCGGCTCCACATGCTGTCGTAGTGTTCAGCCAATCGACCCGGTACAGAGAGCAAGCCGGATGGTTTATTGACCGCCAAGATATCCTCATCTTCATAGACAATATCAATCCATGGGTCTGTTGGCGGGGTGTATTCAAGCATGGCCATAACGCTAATCTCTGGTAAAAACAACGAAATGGATTATAGCAGCTCTGCTACTTCTCTCTAATGAATAGATTCTCACTCATTATTTTGTAAATTTTTATTGACGAGACTGTAAGTTATGATATCAATACAGTGTATTGACAAGTAATTTTATTATAAAAACAAATAGATAAAGGAATGACTATCGACATGGATGATACCCTAGACTCCCCAACAAAAACCAAATCGCCGCTAAGCTCTCTTTTACAATCACTAGGCCCTGGGATCATGATGGCCGCCGCCGCGGTGGGTGGGTCTCACTTAGTCGCCTCGACTAAAGCAGGCGCGATTTATGGCTGGCAACTCGCTGGGCTGATATTGCTCGTCAATTTCTTAAAATATCCATTCTTTCGCTCTGGCGTTCAATATACGATGGGGACGGGAAAGAGCTTAGTCGAAGGGTATTCAAATCTAGGGCGACCATATCTATGGGCATTCGTGGTACTGAGCGCTGTTTCCGCCGTCGTGAATACCGCAGCGTTGCTACTATTCAGCGCCAGCTTGTTAGGTTACTTCATCCCTGTTGATCTCCCAATCAACGTTCTTTGCGCTATCGTACTCCTCACATGTTTGATGATTCTCCTTGCAGGGCACTACAAAGCGCTCGATGCATTGTCAAAGATCATCATGGCAACCTTGACTATCGCCACACTGATTGCGGTGACTATTGCCTTTAGTAATTCCGATCCAGCAGCGACGGCAGTTGCGACGGAATCGCCGTCTCCTTGGACGTTAGCAGCGATTGGTTTTATTGTTGTCACTATGGGGTGGATGCCCGCACCAATTGAAATTTCAAGCATCACTTCTATGTGGTTGAAGAGTCAGAAAAGTCACCAAGAGGTGACACCACAATCAGCATTGTTTGACTTTAATGTCGGTTACATCGGTACTGCGCTATTAGCCATGGTATTTTTGGCGTTAGGCGCGTTAGTTCTGAATGGCAGTGGCGTTGAGTTAGCGCAATCTGGGGTTGGGTTTTCTCATCAGCTCGTTGGCATGTATGCATCGACGATTGGTGAATGGTCACGTTACCTAATAGCAGTGATCGCATTCTTCTGTATTTTTGGCAGCACCATTACCGTCATCGATGGCTACTCTCGCGTTATCTCAGAATCGCAACGCTTATTCAAAAAGCAACCAGAGTTCAACCCAAGAGCAACGCAAGGCTGGATCCTAACCGTTTCCATTTGTGCATTTGCCATCATTGTTTTCTGGACCTCGGCACTGATGCCAATGCTGAACTTTGCTATGATCATGGCGTTCATCACAACCCCATTCTTTGCCCTACTGAATTACATCCTGGTGACTAAAACGCCACTACCTAAAGCGTTAGCCGTAGGTAAGAAACTCAAAGCACTTTCAATCCTAGGACTCGTCTATCTTTTTGGTTTCCTAGCCCTATTCGTTTGGTGGAAATGGCTAAGCTAAGTGGCGACCATCACTGAAATAAATGTTTGAATAGATAACAAAAAGGCCTTCATTGCGATAATGAAGGCCTTAATTTTTTACGCGCTAGTCTGACGATTAATTATGTGAAACCACGATCACGCGCAGAGAGTCTAGCTGCACCTGAGCCTTACTAATGTACTGGGTTAGCTCTTTGATTTGCGCATCAATCGCTTCGATCTCTTCATCACGAATATTCGGGTTTACGGCTTTAAGTGCCTGTAAACGCTCTAACTCGCCATTCAAGCTCGCTTGCATCTCTTGCTGCGCCTGCTCTCTCACCGCGACGACCTTCTCATCCACCATGCTCTCACCCGCTTCAATCAGCTTGTGAATTTCCCCCTGTACAGAGGAAACAAGCTTGCTAGCGATATGGCGATTTACTGGGCTTAATTGGCGGTTAAAGCTGTCAAACTCTACTTGAGCAGAGAGATCATTCCCACGACCATCCATCATCAAGCGGATTGGCGTTTGTGGTAAGAATCGAGTAATACCGCTGCGCTTAGGTGCTTGAGCATCGACCACATAAATCAGCTCTAACAATAGCGTGCCCACTGGCAGTGCTTTGTTCTTCAGTAGCGAAACTGCCGATGCACCAACGCCTTCACTCATCAATAGATCGATACCACCTTGGATCATTGGGTGTTCCCAACTGATAAAGTTCATATCTTCACGAGAGAGTGCGGTTTCGCGATCAAAGGTAATCGTCGCCCCTTCGTAAGGAAGGCCAGGGTAGCTTGGCACCATCATATGTTCTGACGGTGTTACCACTAGTGCATTCTCACCTTTGTCATCTTGGTTTAAACCAATGGTGTCGAATAAGCTAAGAGCAAAAGAAACTAAGTTCGTATCGCCATCCGTCGCTGAAATAGTATCGACAATCGCTTGCGCTTTATCACCACCGTTAGAATGCATTTCTAACAGTCTATCGCGGCCATGCTCAAGCTGAGACTTCAGCTCTTTATTGAGCTTGGCTGACTCAGAAATCACTTCATCAAGCTGCTCTATTTCACCGGATGCCAGCATATCAACCAAGGTATCCGAGTATTTGTCATACACCGCGCGTCCCGTTGGGCAGGTTTCTCTAAAGGCGTTTAGACCTTCATCGAACCAACGCGCCAGGATTGCTTGTGAAGTGCCCTTCAGGTATGGAACGTGAATATCAATGTCACGCTGCTGACCAATTCGGTCCAGGCGACCAATACGCTGCTCCAGCAGATCTGGGTTAAACGGCAGATCAAACATCACCAGTTGATTAGCAAACTGGAAGTTACGTCCTTCCGAGCCGATCTCACTACACAGTAGAACCTGTGCACCGCCCTCTTCCTGAGCAAAGTAAGCGGCGGCCTTATCACGCTCAATAATCGACATGCCTTCATGAAACACCGTCGCACGAATACCTTCACGTTCACGCAGTGCTTGTTCTAGCTGAAGTGCAGTACTGGCGCGTGAAGCGATCACTAAGATTTTCTCGCTTCGTTTCTCTTGAACCTTCTCAATCAACCAGTTAACACGTGAATCGAACTGCCACCAGCTTGCTTCATCGCCTTCAAACTCTTGGAAGATCTCTTCAGGGTAGAGGTTTTTCAGCGCGCGAGCTTCAGGGCTAATCTTGCCGCCGATCAAGCCAGAGACACGCATTGAGGTTGCGTACTGGGATGGGATCTCCATTGGCAACAGATGTACGTTTCGTTGTGGGAATCCTTTGATAGCAGCACGTGTGTTTCTAAACAGTACGCGTCCTGTGCCGTGACGATCCATCAAATTATCAATCAATTCTTGGCGAGCAGCCGCTTTGGCTTCTTCGTGCTCATCATTTTCAATAATGCGGAACAACGGCTCTACGTCTTGTTCAGACAACAGTTCGGTAATCTGATTCTTCGCATCGTTCTCTAGCTTTTGGCCCGAGAAAAGTGCCGCAACAGAATCGGCGACTGGTGCATACTGCTCTTCTTCTTGAACAAACGTTTGGTAATCATAGAAACGGTCTGGATCAAGCAAGCGAAGACGAGCAAAGTGGCTTTCTCGGCCAAGCTGCTCTGGTGTCGCGGTTAACAGCAACACGCCTGGTGTTTTCTCAGCAAGCCCTTCTATCACTTGATACTCACGGCTTGGCTTTTCTTGGCTCCACTCTAGGTGATGCGCTTCATCAACCACCAAAAGATCCCAATCCGCATCCAAGGCTTGCTCAAAACGGCGACGACTTTTACGTATGAAATCTAACGAACACAACACATATTGCTGAGTATCGAACGGATTTTCCGCTTCTGCAAAGGCCTCAATACAGCGCTCTTCATCAAAGATAGAAAAGTGCAGATTGAAACGGCGCATCATCTCGACTAGCCATTGATGTTGCAGTGTTTCTGGTACCACAATAAGAATGCGTTCAGCACTGCCTGATAACACTTGCTGATGAATGATCATGCCCGCTTCAATGGTTTTACCTAGGCCAACTTCGTCTGCCAGCAAAACACGTGGCGCATGACGACGACCCACTTCATGGGCGATGTACAACTGATGAGGAATCAAACCAGCACGCATGCCACACAAACCACGCATTGGGCTTTTGTGCTGCTCAAACTGGTTAGTCAGCGCTTTGTAACGAAGAACAAAATTATCCATACGGTCGACTTGACCCGCGAATAACTTGTCTTGAGGTTTGTTAAAACGAATGTTGTTGCTGAGCATGATTTCACGAAGAATCACCTCTTCGCCATTATCGCTTCGAGCACCGAGGTAGAACAAAACGCCTTTGTTCTCTTCCACTTGCTCAACCTTGATAGACCAACCTTCTTGGCTTTCAACGACATCACCGACGTTAAACGTCACTCGGGTTACGGGAGCATCACTGCGTGCATAAACACGATTTTCTTCTGCAGCAGCAAACATTAGTGTGACTGTGCGAGCATCCATTGCTACGACGGTACCTAAACCTAAATCGCTTTCCGTATCGCTGATCCAGCGCTGGCCCAAAGCAAATGTCATGAAACGACTACCTCATTAGTTCAAAGTGGAAAGTTCAAAGTGAAAATTGTTCTTTGTTATTTTAGTTTGTATTTCAGTGCAAATATGAAAAGGATCATCAAATGACAATAATAGTGAAAACTTCGCACCAAAAAAGGTCGCTAATCTTACTCGAAGCTGTGATATAGGTCACGAGGTATCCTCTGATTTTTTAATAGAAATTAGTTCGCCATCAAACTGTAAGAAAAGCATGGCATTTGTGTATTTGAGTGTTGCTATACTCGTTAAGGAATACGCATAATTTTGAGCCCGAATTGGAATTTCTGGCACAAAACATGCTGTTCTCAGGTATAGAAATTGATCAACACGGGTTTGCAGTTGTTAGTGTACAGAGCGACACATCTTCTAAGCGCGTTATCACTCTGTCCCCTTCTGCAAGCAATGATTGCTAAGCAATGCCGACTCTCGGCAAGGAGACGCTTATGACTGATACCGATCGGAAACTGTTTGTCCTCGATACCAATATCCTTCTTCACGAACCTTTTGCCATTTATTCTTTTCAAGAACACGATGTTCTTATCCCCATGACCGTCCTCGAAGAACTCGACCGCATCAAAGACAGCAAGCGTGATGTAGCACGAGATGCGAGGGTGGCGATTCGTGCACTGGAAGACCTCTTCCGCGACGCAACGCCCGATGAGATTTCAGAAGGCATCCACTTCTCGAAAGACATCTCAGCTACGGGCACGATCTCTATCGTTGCAGACTTTGAACTGCAAGAAACCGTGAAAGCGTTCGCTGATAAAGCGGGAGACAACCGAATACTCAATGCGGTCTTGGATTTACAAACCAAGCACGCCCCAAGAGAAGTGGTGCTGATCACCAAAGACATCAACATGCGTCTTCGTGCCAAGGGAGCCGGCGTACAATTTGTAGAGGACTACCGAACCGATCAACTCATTGACGACGTTCAATACTTGACCAAGGGCTTCCAATTACGCGAAGGCGCTTTCTGGGATGACGTTGATGAAGTAGAAAGCAAATCTTTAGGTGGAAAGACCTTCCACACGCTCAGCAGAAAACCGTTTGAACCGACCTTCATTAATCAATATGTGCTTGATGAAGACAGTGACTTTGCAGCGCGTGTCTCTGAGATTTGCGATGAGAGTATTACGCTGCAAGATCTCAGCCGTGAACGTATGATGCACAAACGAGCTTGGGACATTACGCCTAAGAATATCTATCAAGGCATGGCAATGGATGCCCTACTTGACCCTGATATTGATCTGGTGATTTTAACCGGTGCCGCGGGTAGTGGTAAAACGTTACTCGCCATGGCAGCAGCGCTTGAGCAAACCATTGAAAAGAACATGTTCGACAAGATCATTGTCACTCGAAACACACCAGATATTGGTGAGTCGATCGGGTTCTTGCCCGGCAGCGAAGAAGAGAAGATGATGCCTTGGCTCGCAGCCGTCACCGATACGCTTGAAGCATTGCATAAAAACGATCACTGTACTGAAGGCTCAATGAAGTACATCTGCGACAAAGCCAACATTCAATTCAAGTCGATTAACTTTATGCGTGGTCGCTCCATTCAAAATGCTTTTGTGCTGCTTGATGAGTGTCAAAACCTGACTGCTTCTCAGATTAAGACCATCATTACCCGCTGTGGAGAAGGAACCAAAATTGTTTGCTCGGGCAACCTCGCTCAAATTGACTCCCACTACCTGACCCCAGTGACTTCAGGCCTCACCTATATGGTGGAACGTTTTAAAAACTTTGAAGGCAGCGCTAACATCCACTTGAATGGTGTGGTTCGTAGCCGACTGGCTGAATTTGCGGAAGAGAATATGTAGATGAGATAGAGACTGCATCCATCATTCTATGAGCACATAAAGCGAGCTATCTAAGATATCTCGCTTTATTTTTAAAATAATTATTCACAAATGGTGCATTTTTATGTTTAACTAATCCTTAATAAATCGATATCCTCAAGGACTCCATCATGGCTTTTAATCTCCGCAATCGTAATTTTCTTAAACTGCTCGACTTTACGCCGAAAGAGATCCAGTTTTTGATCGATCTTTCCGCTGATCTTAAAAAAGCAAAATACGCCGGAACAGAACAAAAGAAACTGGTCGGGAAAAACATTGCGTTGATCTTTGAAAAAGCCTCAACTCGCACTCGCTGTGCCTTTGAAGTTGCCGCGTTTGACCAAGGTGCTCAAGTCTCGTATTTAGGCCCATCGGGCTCTCAAATTGGGCAAAAAGAATCAATGAAAGACACGGCTCGCGTATTGGGCAGAATGTACGACGGCATTGAGTATCGAGGTTTTGGTCAAGAGATCGTTGAAGAGCTAGGCGCTAACGCTGGCGTCCCTGTCTGGAATGGACTAACCGATGAGTTTCATCCGACTCAGATCCTAGCCGATTTTCTAACGATGCTGGAACATGGTAAAGGCAAGCTACTGCATCAGATCAGTTTTGCGTATCTTGGCGATGCTCGTAACAACATGGGTAATTCTCTGATGGTGGGCGCCGCGAAAATGGGTATGGACATTCGCCTTGTTGCGCCAAAAGAGTTTTGGCCAGAAGAATCGCTCGTCAATACATGCCAAGAGATTGCCACTCAGACAGGCGCAAAGATCACCTTGACGGAAAACGTTGAAGAAGGGGTAAAAGGGTGTGATTTCCTTTATACCGACGTTTGGGTTTCGATGGGTGAAGCAGCAGAGGCATGGGATGAGCGTGTCGCCAAGATGACGCCTTATCAAGTCAATAGCCAGACCCTAACATTGACTGAAAATTCAGATGTAAAATTCATGCACTGCCTACCCGCTTTTCATAATGATGAAACCGTTATTGGTAAAGAAGTGGCCGACAAATATGGCATGAAAGGGCTAGAAGTGACCGAAGACGTCTTTGAGTCAGAGCACTCTATTGTGTTCGATGAAGCAGAGAACCGCATGCATACTATTAAGGCGATCATGGTTGCGACACTCGGTAGCTAATTAGGGGAACGATGCTTGACGTAATCGCTTGCGCTCACTTTGCGAAGGCGTATAATGCTCGGCAATTTGTCAGAGGATTATGAAATGATGACCCTGGTATCGTGTCACACTCAACGATATAAAAACCACAAGCTACGATGGATTTCCAAGCCTAGCTTTGTCGTCATTGGTTTCTGTAATTCTCTCGATTTTTAAAGCCTCCCATTATTGGGGGGCTTTTTTGTGGCTTTAAGAACATTCAAGATAGGGAAGAAGAACATGACAAACTCGCTTTATAAAAAGCACATTATCTCTATTCCAGAGCTTTCACGCGAAGAGCTGGAACTGATAGTTGATACGGCAGGTCAGTTGAAATCTCATCCTCAACCTGAACTGATTAAGAACAAAGTGATCGCTAGCTGTTTCTTTGAGCCTTCGACTCGTACTCGTTTATCGTTTGAAACGGCTATCCAGCGCATTGGTGGCGACGTTATCGGTTTTGATAGCGGCGGTAATACTTCCCTAGCAAAAAAAGGGGAAACACTGGCAGATTCAGTGCAAGTGATCTCTTCTTATGTTGATGCCTTTGTCATGCGTCATCCTCAAGAGGGCGCTGCTCGTCTGGCATCCGAGTTTTCCAATGGCGTCCCTGTAATCAATGCAGGCGATGGTGCAAACCAACACCCGACACAAACGCTGCTCGACCTCTTTAGCATCGCTGAAACGCAAGGAAGATTAGACAATCTAAACGTTGCCTTTGTCGGCGACCTTAAATACGGTCGTACCGTTCACTCGCTGACGCAAGCTCTGGCTAAGTTTAACAATGTCCGTTTTTATTTTGTCGCGCCTGAAGCATTGGCAATGCCAGACTACATTTGTGAAGAGCTTGATGAAGCAAATATTGAGTACAGCTTGCATACCGACATGGAAGAAGTGATTCCAGCGTTGGATATCCTCTACATGACTCGCGTGCAAAAAGAGCGTTTTGATGAATCGGAATACGCCCACATTAAATCGGCTTATATTCTAAGAGCTAATATGCTTGAAGATGCTCGTGAGAACATGAAGGTACTGCACCCTCTACCACGTGTTGATGAAATCACCACCGATGTCGATAAAACCAAGCATGCTTATTTCTTTGAGCAGGCAGAAAATGGCGTTTACGCGCGTGAGGCTTTACTTGCCCTTGTGTTGAATACTTCTGTCGATAACGACAACCTGTAAAAGAGAGGAAATTATTATGTCTAAAGAAACTCAACTGCAGGTTGAAGCAATTAAGAATGGTACCGTGATTGACCATATCCCAGCTCAAATTGGCATTAAGGTACTGCGCCTGTTTGATATGCATAACTCTCATCAACGCATAACAATCGGGCTTAATCTGCCCTCTTCCGCGCTTGGAGCAAAAGACCTGCTCAAGATAGAGAATGTGTTCATCAACGAAGACCAAGCCAGCAAGCTGGCACTCTACGCACCACACGCGACGGTCAACCAAATTGAAGAATATGAAGTCGCCAAAAAACTGGTCCTAGAGCTGCCAAAGCAAGTAAACGATATTTTTGCTTGCCCAAACAGTAACTGCATTACTCATAATGAACCCGTTGAAAGCAGCTTCAGTGTTATTGAGAAGAATGACGATATTCGCCTTAAGTGCAAATACTGTGAAAAAGTGTTCTCACGTGAAGTCGTGACTGAAAGATAGCAGCAATTGCTCGACTACCTATTCGAGTTATCACTATTTACCCCTGAATCCCTTATCTATCGATAGGGGATTTTTTCTATACGCCATTTTCTTTCTTTACGTAAACAGCGATTCACGGCACACTGAGCGCTTATTTTCTCCTCTACTGACGGAATCAATAACATGACTAAAGTTCTTCATACTGAATCAGCTCCTGCTGCAATTGGCCCATACGTTCAAGGTGTCGACCTCGGCAATATGGTTCTGACTTCAGGTCAAATCCCAGTAAACCCAGCGACGGGTGAAGTTTCTCCAGAAATCACAGTGCAAGCTCGTCAGTCTCTTGAGAACGTAAAAGCCGTTGTCGAAGCATCAGGCTTAACCGTTGGTGATATCGTTAAACTGACTGTTTTCGTTAAAGACCTCAATGATTTCGTCGCTGTAAATGAAGTTTACGGTGCCTTCTTTGATGAGCATAATGTCGCACACTACCCTGCACGTTCATGTGTTGAGGTTGCTCGTCTACCAAAAGATGTGGGTATCGAGATCGAAGCCATTGCAGTTCGTAAATAATCACACTGGCTCATAGTAAGCAGTGAATTAATCATTAAATAAAAAGGCGAGCATTCCTTATTATAGAATGCTCGCCTTAATTTTATCTCAACATTTAACAGAGTAAGAAAGCGCTATTTAAAGCCTTTCACCTTCTTGATCAAATCATACGCGTTTTGAATCTCTTGTGATTTCTCTTTCGCGACGTTCATCATCTCAGGCGGTAAACCTTTTGCCATCAACTTGTCGGGATGGTGCTCGTTCATTAGTTTACGATAAGCACGCTTTATCTCTTTGGATTCCGCACTTTCACTGACATCCAACACATCATACGCCGCTGCTAGGTGATCGGCCTGGCTTTCTTGCTGCCATGAGCCAGATTGATGATGACCTTGATGTGAGCCGCCACCATGTTGAAAACGGAATGCGGCCTCTTGCATACGTAAACGTTGTTCAAGTTGTGCTGAAGAGAAGCCTAGCCCTTTCGCAATTTTGTGCAGAACATTTCGCTCGCTTGGGTGAATCGAGCCGTCAGCAAACGCGGCTGATATCTGTAGCTCAAGAAAGAACTGCAGCAAATCAAAGCGGCCCACTGCCGAAATTTTCACTCGCTCTAAAACACTATCAAGCGGAAAGTTAGACTCTTTACCTTCTCGAAATGCATTTTGCGCGGAAATTCGCTGCTCGCCATGAAGATTCATTCTCTCCATCATGGTCGTCGCTAATTGAATTTCCTGAGCCGTTACCTGCCCTTTCGCCTTTGCAACGTGTCCCATAACCGCAAACGCGGCTTTAAAAAACTCTTCTTGACGCTCTGACTGACTCGGACCAGAACCAAAGGCACCACTTCTAAAACCGGCTTGATTTAATCGGCGGGCTTTGTCAAATTGGTGACCAATAAACAAGCCAAAGACCAATCCGAATGGCCCTCCAAATAGGAAGCCAAAAAAAGCGCCCAACATTTTGCCAAAAATATGCATTCTGTGCTCTCAATCTGTGAATTTTTTTGCCACAAAGTGGTCTGATAGTGCCGTAAGCATGAAATTCCTTTATGATAGGACCGTATTTTTACATTCGGTTCTCATTCACCGGATCAATCAAGTTCAACAGGACAGTAAAACTCGATGCCATTTTTTTCCCGCACTTTATTAGCCACTTCCATCAGTACCGCCTTATTAGTGCCTCAGACTAATGCCGAAACGGTGCTGAATGATGACGTGCAAGAAATGCCTGCTTTCGGACAATGCCAAATATTAGACCCTATTGACCAATGCTTGGTCAATCGACCAGATGCAGAAAATCCAAATGAGCTTCCAATTGATGTTGAAGCCAACAGCCTTGAAGCACTGAATAATCAAAAATCCGTCTATAAAGGCGATGTCATCATTACTCAAGGTAAAAAGCGCATGACGGCTGATGAAGTCACTCTTCACCAGCAAGACAATGTGGTCGTAGCGAAAGGCAATGTTCACTTTAGTGACGGTGAAATAAAAACCATTTCAGATAAAGCGACGAATGATCTCAATACCGATGAGCTGACGGCAGAAAATACGCAATACAACTTTCTTTGTGAGCCAGGCCGTGGCGACGCTGTATTCATGGCGAAAACAGGAAAGGCAGTATATGAAATAGAAGATGGAAGTATTACTTCGTGTCCTGAAGGAAACAATGCGTGGCGCATGCGAGCCAGTAGTATCGATATTGACCAGAACAAAGACGAAGCCACCTTTTATAATCCACGCTTTGAGATCCAAAATGTCCCGGTCTTTTATCTGCCCTTTTTGACGGTTCCGATTGGTGATACCCGTAAAACCGGCTTTCTTTACCCTACCGTAGGCTACGGTTCAAGTGATGGCTTTGAGATGGAGGTTCCAGTGTACTGGAACCTTGCGCCAAACTATGACCTTGAAACGACATTCAAGTACATGCAAGAGCGTGGAACTCAGCTAAACAGTGAGTTTCGTTACTTGTCTGACTTAGGTCAAGGTAATATCAAGTCAGAATACCTTCCCGATGATAAGAAATATACCGACCAAGGTTATTCTGATCGTTGGGGCTTCCAGTATGAACACGATGGAATCTTCCAAGAAGCCTGGAAGTTCGAGATAGACTACTCAAAAGTGAGCGACATCGCTTACTTCAGTCATGTCGACTCCAACATAGGTAACCGAGAAGATGGACAACTGCTTCAAGAAGGGCAAGCGACCTATCGTAGTGACTCCTGGGATACATCTGTGCTTGTCCGAGATTTCCAAGTATTAACCACCAGTGGTAACCTGCCTTATAGATTAATGCCCCAGGTTGAATTCAATTACTATGCACCAGAGGTGATAAAGCACCTGGATTTCGATGTTATCAGCCACATATCTCGCTTTGAGACGGATGCAGATAACATGCCATCTGCTATTCGAACGCATATAGAGCCAGGAGTTACGGTTCCATTGGCTAACACTTGGGGAAGTTGGACAACGGAAGCACGACTTCTCGGTACCTACTATCAACAAGATTTAGACGGTGTATCAAACTCAGACCTCACAGAGACAGTATCTCGACTAATACCAGAGTTTCGCACCCATGCTGGTGTGGTTTTAGAGCGAGATACCACGATTCTCGATAGCTATACACAAACTCTAGAGCCTCAGGTCCAATATTTATATGTGCCGGAACAAGATCAAACGGCTATCGGTGATTATGATACCACCTTGCTTCAAACCGACTACTACGGTTTATTCCGTAGCAGAAAGTACAGTGGTGTTGATAAAATAGCCTCAGCGAATCAATTCAGCTACGGGGCATCATCACGCTTTTTTGATGATTCATACAAAGAGCGTCTCAATATCTCATTTGGTCAAATATTCTATTTAGATAAAGAGGCCAAGAACTCCTTAGTAGGAAGTGCAGATGATGACACAGAATCAACCAACTACTCAGCGTGGGCTGTAGAGATGGACTTCAATTATGGTGACAATCTCTTCTACCATGGTGGTATCCAGTACGATATAGACTCTAGTGAAGTTCAGCTTGGCAACAGCACGCTAGAGTATCGCTTTAATGGTGGTTACATACAAACGAACTACCGTTACGTGACGAAAGAGTACCTAGAAGAAACCGTCGACTTCAGTGTCGATTCCATTACTAAAGATGGTATATCTCAGGCAGGTCTCTTAGGCGGCTATCAAATCAATCGAAATTGGAATGCCAGTGCGCAGTACTTTTACGACTTAACCACGGAACAGAACTTAGAGTGGCTCGCAACACTCCGCTACCTTTCAGATTGTTGGTATATTGGCTTTACCTACAGCAATCAAATCATCAGCTGGGACGGAGACTTTGTTACTAACCCTAACGCAATGCCCATTTATGAGAAAAACTTTGGTATCAATTTTGGCATTATAGGCTTTGGTACCACTATAGGATCCGATTCAAGTGCTGCCGGAGTGGAAAGTTCTGGTAATGCACTTAGCTATGGTCGACCATTTTTCTTAAACAATTAATCATTCTTTTATAGGCTGAAAAAGTTCACTCTCAGCCAGTAATGACTTATAGGATTTCAAATGAAACTGTGGAAACAGATCCTGCTTGGCAGCATCACTAGTTTAACGGTTGCAACCGTCAATGCAGAACCCGTCGCTTTAGATAAGATTGCTGTTATCGTCAACGAAGGCGTGGTTTTACAAAGCGACATCGACACAGCGTTTAAAACACTAAAAGCAAACGCTCGAGAAAGTGGCCAAGCTTTGCCGGAAGAAATAGTATTACGTGAACAGGTGCTAGAAAAATTGATTGTTGACACAATTCAACAACAAGAAGCTGAGCGACTAGGGGTACGTATCGACGATAACCGTCTAAACGAAGCGATTGCGGATATTGCTAAAAACAATGAACAAACTATCGAACAGCTGACAGCATCGGTTGAAGCTGAAGGCCTCACTTACGCGGCTTTTCGAGAGCAAGTTCGCAAAGAGATCGCAGCCAGCGAAGCTCGTAATGCACTCGTACGTCGACGCATCAATATCCTCCCTGCGGAGGTAGATAACCTTGCCGATCTCCTAGCTCAAGAAACCAACGCCTCCGTTCAATACAATATTAGCCATATCCAGTTGCGCTTTAACGACGACCAAGATAAGTCTGAAGTTGAAGAGCTAGCCAATGACCTTGTTAAAAAGCTCAATGACGGTGAAAGCTTTGAAACCATGGCTTACACCTATTCGAAAGGCCCAAAAGCGTTAGAAGGAGGCGACTGGGGATGGATGCGTAAAGAAGAGATGCCAACCATCTTTGCTGACCAGATTAAGCTGCAGAATAAAGGCAGTATTATTGGCCCATTCCGAAGTGGCATTGGTTTCCATATTCTTAAGATCGATGACGTTAAGGGTCTAGAGGTTGTTGCAGTGACTGAAGTCAATGCACGCCATATCTTAATCAAACCAACCGTTATTTTAAGTGATGAAGGCGTTCAGCGTGATCTTCTGGAAATAACTCGACAAGTATTAAGTGGAGAAGCCTCCTTTGGTGACCTTGCACAGCAATATAGCCAAGACCCAGGTTCAGCAGTACAAGATGGTGAGCTTGGTTATCAAACCCCTGATCTTTATGTTCCAGAGTTCAAACACCAAGTAGAAACTCTAACAGTCGGACAAATTAGTGAACCGTTTAAAACTGTTCATGGCTGGCACATTGTTGAAGTACTCGATCGTCGTGAAGTCGATAGAACTGACTCTGCACTGAAAAATCGCGCTTACGGTATTTTGTTCAATAGAAAGTTCAATGAAGAAGCCAGTGCTTGGCTACAAGAACTTCGCGCGAGTGCCTTCGTAGAAATCATCGAGGAAGATCAAGATGATAATTAAACGTATCGTGGTCACCGCTGGTGAGCCAGCAGGGATTGGACCTGATCTCGTTTTGGCGCTATCTCAAGAGAGCTGGAGCCATCAAATTGTTGTTTGTGCAGACAAAAACTTAATAAAGCAGCGTGCAGAGCAGCTTAATATCGATGTAGACCTGATTGATTATCATCAGTCACTCGCCATTGCTCCACAGCAGGCAGGTTCTTTGGTTGTCGATCACATTGCTCTTGATGCACCTTGTGAAGCAGGCGCACTTGATGAAGCCAACGGTCACTACGTATTAAAAACATTAGAAAGAGCCGCATTAGGCTGTATGGAAAATGAATTTGATGCTATTGTCACCGGCCCCGTGCATAAGGGGGTGATAAATCGAGCAGGTGTTGCCTTTAGTGGCCACACTGAGTTCTTCGCAGAGAAATCAAATACGCCACTTGTGGTTATGATGCTCGCGACTGAAGGCTTGCGCGTGGCTCTAGTCACCACACACATTCCTTTGGCTTATGTATCACAAGCGGTCACGGAAGAGCGACTGACAAAGATTATACGTATCCTTCATCAAGACCTAGTCACCAAATTTGCGATTGCAAATCCATCCATCTACGTCTGTGGTTTGAATCCACATGCTGGTGAAGATGGCTGCTTAGGTCGAGAAGAGATAGAAACAATATCACCAACACTAGAAAGAATTCGCCAAGAAGATGGCATCAATATCGTTGGCCCTCTGCCAGCAGATACCATCTTCAACGAGAAGTACTTACAAGAAGCTGATGCGGTATTAGGAATGTATCATGATCAAGTTCTACCTGTATTGAAATACAAAGGGTTTGGTCGTTCCGTAAATATTACTCTTGGTCTACCCTTTATAAGAACATCGGTTGACCATGGTACCGCGCTCGATCTTGCCGGGACAGGCAATGCGGATACAGGAAGCTTTAGAACAGCACTGGCTCACGCGATTGAATTGGTAGATAAACAACCTAATTAATGCGATATGCACAAAATTCGAGAAAACTATGAGAAATGATGTCCACTTAGGACACAAAGCGCGTAAACGTTTTGGTCAAAACTTCCTAAATGATCCCTATATTATTGATGGTATCGTCTCTGGAATTAACCCTCTACCGGGTCAAAACCTGGTTGAAATCGGTCCTGGCCTTGGCGCAATTACCGAGCCAGTGGGTAAACTCGTTGACAAATTTACTGTCATTGAGCTTGATAGAGATCTCGCTGAGCGTCTACGTAACCACCCGGATCTAGCAGACAAGCTGACGATTCACGAAGGCGATGCGATGAAATTCGACTTCGAACAGCTAGTTAAACCAAATAACAAACTGCGTATTTTCGGTAATTTGCCTTATAACATCTCAACACCTTTGATGTTCCACCTATTTGAATTCCATAAAGACATTCAAGACATGCACTTTATGCTACAAAAAGAAGTGGTAAATAGGCTAGCGGCAGGACCAGGCAGCAAGGCCTATGGTCGATTGACGGTTATGGCGCAGTATTACTGTAAGGTAACCCCTGTTCTTGAAGTACCACCGACGGCATTTGTTCCACCACCGAAAGTCGATTCTGCGGTTGTACGCTTAATGCCCTATGAGGAACTTCCTTATCCGGCAACGAACCTAAAATGGCTAGATCGTGTTTGTCGTGAAGGTTTTAACCAACGTCGTAAAACCGTACGTAACTGCTATAAGAGTTTAATCGATAAGGAAAAGTTAGAAGAACTTGGTGTTAACCCAAGTATGCGTCCTGAGAACCTAACCTTAGAGCAATTTGTTGATATGGCCAACTGGTTAGACGCAAATCACTAAACCTCTTTATTCAGCCCTTAAGTCTTACATCAAGAGTTAAGGGCTGAACTTTATAAAGCCACGACTGATCGGGAGTGATCATGATTGAGCCTATCCCCAATATCCAGATACATGTTCAAACCAAGTATGTCGAAGAGCAATCAACGCCAGACGAAAACCACTACATATTTGCTTACCTCATCACCATAAAGAATCTTAGCGACAATACGGTTCAACTACTTCGCCGTCGCTGGTTAATCACAGATGCAAATGGGAAGCAGATGTCGATTGAGGGAGAAGGCGTTGTCGGGCAACAGCCCCATATTGAAAGCAATAAAGAATACAGCTACACCAGTGCAACTGCAGTTGAAACCCCTATCGGTGTGATGCAAGGTCAGTATATTTTCCATGATAACAGCGGTAATGAATTCACCACTGAAATCACCCCCTTTCGCCTGGCCATCCCTAATATCCTCAATTAAGGAACACTCTTGTCTACGTATATTGTTGGTGACATACAAGGCTGCCTAGATGAACTTCAATGCCTTCTTAAACAAGCTAATTTTGATCCAATCGTTGATCAGCTATGGGTTACGGGTGATCTGGTCGCGCGCGGGCCGAAATCGCTAGAAACACTACGGTTCATTAAGAACCTTGGGAGTGCCGCTCAGGTCATCCTAGGTAATCATGATCTTCACCTTCTTGCTGTTTCTTTAGGCATCCATAGAGTAAAAAAGAAAGATCAAACGAAACCAATTCTCCTTGCGGACGATAGTGAAGAGCTCCTAACTTGGCTCAGGCATCAACCACTGTTTGCTGAACATTCAGAATTTGTCATGACTCATGCAGGCATCTCACCAGAATGGACGCTAGAGCAAGCGCGCAGCGCAGCCAAAGAAGTTGAAGAGTTATTGAAAAGTGAACGTTGGCCATGGCTGATTGAAAACATGTACAGCAATACACCGGCTCGATGGGATAATGCACTCAAGGGCATTGATCGCTACCGTTATAGCATCAACGCTTTCACACGGATGCGATATTGTTTTGCAGACTCGAGTCTAGATATGGAATGTAAGCGTCCGCCGAAAGAACTAACAGATCAAGGCCACCTAATTCCCTGGTTCAACATTCCAGAAAGAAAGCCGCTTAATAAGACTGTCGTTTTTGGTCACTGGGCAGCGCTTGAAGGCTATGACAATCAAGATGTCATTGGTTTGGATACGGGCTGTGTCTGGGGGGGAAGCTTAACGATGTTACGTTGGGAAGATAGACAATACTTCAGCCAAGACGCGCTCACAGCTTAACTATCAATGGAAAATCAGTAATAAGGCTAAACGAATTAGACTTATTACTGAGTTCGCATTCTATTGCCTATCGCTCTAATACGGTGAATCTCAAGTTATAAGCATTTTTCTCATCCGCACTATACTGCTCAGAATAGCTCTCCGTAAACGCATCGCTCCAGAGAGGGAATTGCGTATCACCATCAATTTCAGCGTCAATGTGGGTCACATATAATTTATTAGCAATAGGTAAACACGCACTATAGATTGCACCGCCACCAATGATCATCACCTCTTCCGCCTCTCCAGAAACTTTAATAGCGTCGTCTATGGAGGTTACGGTTGTCACACCTTCAATGGTTAGGGTCTCATCTCGGCTAATCACAATATTCAGCCGACCAGGCAACGGACGCCCTATCGAATCATAGGTTTTTCTTCCCATCACGACAGGCTTACCCATGGTGCAACGTTTAAACCATGCAAAATCAGCGGGTAGGTGCCATGGCATTTGATTATCTTTACCAATAATGCGATTGTCTGCCATCGCGGCAATCATACTGATGATCATTTTTATCCCTTGTTTCAATTCTATACGATGGGTTTACGGCGGTAGAATAGCAGCCCTGGCATCGCTAATCCAATCGCAAGCCCTGAGATGATAAACATCGCTTTCAAAAAGTTATCGAACAAGGTTGCTATCAGTTCTGGCGAATAGCCAAGTTGACTCATTTCCACCATCGCGATCATCGCTTTAAAGGCAAAAACACCCGGAACCATAGGAATCATGGCGGCCACGGTAAAGACCTTAGGGTGAGCCAAAAATCGATGTGACCACTGCACACCTATCATTCCGACAGTCGTGGCGGCGAAAAATGTTGCCCATTCAATTGGAACACCAAAATGCATCATCAGATAACGGGACCCATGCCCAACAGCACCACCTAAGGCACAATATGCCAGCGCCTTTTGAGGAACATTAAACACAAGTGCAAAACCAACAGCAGGAATTGCCGCGAAAAACATGTCATGAATAAGCCCTAAGATAAGATGAGTCATATTCCCCACCCCCATACATTCACTAGGCTCATCGCACCAACAATCCCCAAGCACGTTGCTAGGGTCAGCAGACTCGCCATGACAAAACGAGCAATACCCATGTTGACGTAGCCTTTTAGCATATCAGCAACGGAGTTAATCAGTGGGAAACCAGGAACGAGCATTAATACTGAAGAAGCCATCACAACCGTAGGCTGGTTGCCTATCGAGAATACGACAGCCTGCGCAGATATTATCGTAGTGACAAATGCTGTCACTGAAAAATTGACCATAGGATTAAAGTGACGATGACCAAGCTCTTGCCGAACTATCATGCCTAAAGATGAAGCAATGAAGGTCACGATGAACACGTTTAAATCACCGCCCGCGAGCCGACTAAAAGAAGCACAAGATAAACCTATCATCAATACGACTAGCCAACGGTTATATCGTTCAGGTGTAATCTGGTCCAGCTTTCTTTGCGCAAGACCACAGTCTAGAATTCCTTTTTCTAGCATGATGCAGACTCGTTGTATTTGTGTAACAACACGCATGTTGATGCCACGGTCAGGGCTGCGCCTAGCCGTCGTTATACAGTGATCCTGATACACCGTTGTCACCACTAACGAACTCGCGGAGAGCGATACTTCCACTTCATCCATACCACAAGCAATGCCAATACGGTGAGTTATCGTGCCAACTAGTGTACTTTCCGCACCATGAGCAAGTAACATCTGGCCAGCTTGCGCAATAAGCCGAGAGACAGCTCTTTGATTCAATACCATGCGTCCATTCCGGTTTTCTATCCAGATACACATAGTGCCAAATATCACGCAGTGACAAAATGATATAGACAATAAAAAACCGTAAAGCCTGTCGACTTTACGGTTTCAAAGATTGCACATTTGTAGAGTTCTAAAGACTCAGGATCATCTAGTCACGAACATAGATAACGTGTCCGTCATCTTCTTCGTCATCCCAATCTTCATCATCCCAATCATCGTCTTCGGTTACAACATTGTCGCCACTCATTGCATCTTTATGATAATCGTCCCACATGAAGTCCACTTTGTCTTCTTCATCCACTTCTTCAAGTTCGCGTGGAAGCTCTTCCATAAAGTCAGCGAGTTTGTAACAAAGCTCTTGTGTACCGCTCTTATTAATCGCTGATACTTTGAAGTAATCCCCTTCCCAAGCAAGCGCTTCAATGATCTCTTGGATCTTTTCATCCGCTTCTTCTTCAGGCATAAGATCAACTTTGTTGAACACCAGCCATCTTGGTTTCTCGGATAGCTTTTCACTGTACTGCTCAAGCTCATCGATGATCGTTAGGGCATTTCTAGCCGGATCGCTTTCATCAATTGGCATGATATCGATCATGTGAATAAGAACGCGGCAGCGCTCTAAGTGCTTAAGGAATCGGATCCCAAGCCCTGCACCATCTGCTGCACCTTCAATCAGACCAGGAATATCAGCAACAACAAAGCTCTTTCCAGGAACGACACTAACCACGCCTAAACTAGGGATCAAAGTCGTAAATGGATAATCTGCAACTTTTGGTTTTGCAGCCGATACAGAACGGATAAATGTCGATTTACCAGCGTTTGGCAAGCCAAGCATACCAACATCAGCTAACAGCAGTAGCTCTAGACGAAGTTCGCGAACCTCACCTTTGGTACCCATGGTTTTTTGACGAGGCGCTCGGTTCACAGAAGACTTGAAACGTGTGTTTCCTAAACCGTGCCAGCCGCCTTTCGCGACCATGATTTTCTTTCCGTGTTCAGCCACTTCACCAACAATTTCGTTAGTGTGGATGTCAACAGCACGGGTACCAACAGGCACTCGCATTATTTTGTCTTTACCGCGCTTACCGGTACAGTTTCCGCCACGGCCATTCTCACCACGTTCAGCATCGTAAAAACGCTGAAAGCGATAATCAATCAAGGTGTTTAGGTTTTCATCCGCTAGGAGATAAACGTCGCCGCCATCACCACCGTCGCCACCATCAGGACCACCTTTGGTGATGAACTTTTCTCGCCAAAAACTTACGGTACCATTACCACCGTCACCGGCTTCAACTTTAACCGTTGCTTCATCAACAAATTTCATTTTACACTCCACTCATGCACGTGGGAAATCACTACTAGTCTAGTAGACGTTAGACCATAAATCCCAGTCACCTAGGTCTTGGGGTATAGCGTCTATAAATAAAAAACCCCGCCAAATCGGCAGGGCTTTTGAATTCAGCTTAAAAGCTAATATAACTAAGCAGTTGCTTAATTACTCGCTTTCGATGCTAACGAATTTACGGTTTTTAGGACCTTTCACTGCAAATTTCACTTTACCTTCAGTAAGAGCGAAAAGAGTGTGGTCTTTACCGATACCAACGTTAGTGCCAGCGTGGAACTTAGTACCACGTTGACGAACGATGATGTTACCTGCAAGAACAGATTCACCACCGAAACGCTTAACACCAAGACGTTTGCTTTCTGAATCGCGGCCGTTATTAGTAGAACCACCAGCTTTTTTATGTGCCATTGTTAAACTCTCCTAATACTTAAGCGTTAATACCAGTGATTTTCACTTCCGTGAACCACTGACGGTGACCTTGCTCTTTACGAGAGTGCTTACGACGACGGAACTTAACGATTTTAACTTTATCGCCACGACCGTGTTGTACTACTTCCGCAGTCACTTTGCCACCTTCAACAAGAGGTGCACCAACAGCGATTTCTTCGCCGTTAGCAACAAGA
>MPDB01000017.1 GCA_001874155.1 Vibrio sp. MedPE-SWchi | reverse complement strand
AGCAACCCATGAAGCCATAGAACCTAGTTCGTTGATACCTTCTTGAAGAACTTGACCAGACGTTGCTTCTTTGTAGTAAGAAACGATGCCTTTATCTTCTGGAGTGTATTCTTGACCGTGTGGGTTGTAGATACCAACCTGACGGAATAGACCTTCCATACCGAATGTACGCGCTTCATCACAGATGATAGGAACGATGTTCTTACCAATGTTCTTATCTTTAAGAAGAATATTCAGCGTACGAACATAAGCCATAGTGGTCGAGATTTCACGCTTTTGAGCGCCAAGTAGCGGAGCAAATTCTTCTAGCTCAGGTACTTTGAATTCTTGAGTAAACTTAGGAATACGCTTAGGTGTGTAACCTTGCAATGCTTTACGACGAGCGTGCAGGTATTCGTATTCTGCAGAGCCTTCTTCAAGTGTCAAGTAAGGCAGTTCAGCAATCTTCTCATTCGTTAGAAGATCTTGAAGACCTAGACGATCACGTAAGTATTGTACGTGAGTCATGTCCATCTTCTTAACACCGTGCGCGATGTTCTTACCTTCTGCTGCTTCGCCCATGCCGTAACCTTTAACTGTTTTAGCTAGGATTACTGTTGGCTTGCCACCGGTTTCTTTCGCATTGTTGAACGCTGCGAACAGTTTCGAAGAATCGTGACCACCACGCTTAAGCGCGAAGATTTCGTCATCAGTCATGTCTGCAACGAGTGCAGCTGTTTCTGGGTACTTACCAAAGAAGTGCTCACGTACGTAGGCGCCATCTTTAGATTTGAATGTTTGGTAGTCACCATCGATAGTTTCGTTCATTAGTTGAAGAAGCTTACCTGTGGTGTCTTTAGCCAGTAGAGAATCCCAGTTGCTACCCCAGATAACTTTAACAACGTTCCAACCTGCGCCTTTAAATAGGCCTTCAAGTTCTTGGATGATGCTACCGTTACCCATAACAGGGCCATCTAGACGCTGTAGGTTACAGTTGATTAGGAAACATAGGTTGTCTAGCTTCTCACGCGCAGCGAAAGAGATAGCACCACGTGATTCAGGCTCATCCATCTCACCGTCACCTAGGAACGCGTATACGCGTTGAGCGTTAGTCTCTTTTAGACCACGGCCTTCTAGGTACTTAAGGAAACGTGCTTGATAGATAGCAGAAATAGGACCAAGACCCATAGAAACTGTCGGGAACTGCCAGAACTCAGGCATCAGTTTAGGGTGTGGGTAAGAAGGAACACCTTTACCATCTACTTCTTGACGGAAGTTATCTAACTGCTCTTCCGTTAAACGGCCTTCAACGAATGCACGAGAGTAGATACCTGGAGAGATATGACCTTGGTAGTAAACCAAATCGCCACCGTCCGTCTCATTTGGAGCACGGAAGAAGTGGTTGAAACATACTTCGTAGAACGACGCTGCAGACTGGTAAGAAGCCATGTGACCACCAAGGTCTAGGTCTTTCTTAGAAGCACGCAATACGATCATGATTGCGTTCCAGCGAATGATTGAACGAATACGACGTTCAAGAGTTACGTCACCTGGGTAGGCTGGCTCTTGTGCTGCTGGGATTGTGTTGATGTAGTTTGTGTTGATGCCGGTTGGCATATCTACACCATCTAAACGTGCTTTGTCTAAAACTTGCTCTAGTAAAAACTGAGCGCGTTCTACACCTTCTTCACGAACAACTGATTCAAGTGCTTCTAGCCAATCTTGAGTTTCCAGTGCGTCTACGTCATGCTTCATGTCAGACATGGCGATCTATCCTTCTATTGGTTGGATTTTAGATAAACAGTCAAAGAGTCGTACTAAGACGACTCTTTGCCTTGTTGAATTCGGCGTAAAGAGCGCTCTCTTCGAGACTCCTCACGCGTTAAATCCAACAATGTTTCTTCAATATAAGCTAAATGTGAATGTGACATTTCACGCGCCTGTTCTGGCTGACCCGAAACAATCGCATCCACAATATTCGCTCTGTGTTTGCTTACTTTTTCGACCACGTCTTCGCGGCGATGTAACAACTTTAAATTCTGTAAAATGTTTTGCTCTAGCAGTGGAGCAAGGCTTCGAACAATGTGCAGTAACACCACATTGTGAGCCGCTTCAGTCAGTGCAACGAGAAACTTCATTACCGCACTGGCTTCCGCTTCAATATTCTTTTCTTTCTGCTCTTCGCCAATGTTGACTAAGCACCCTTGGATGCGAGCGAAGTCTTCTTCTGTTCCGCGCAGCGCTGCAAAATAGGCAGAGATGCCTTCCATTGCATGACGTGACTCAAGCAGGTCAAGCTGCGTTTCTGAATGGCTAGATAATAAATTTAGCAGAGGATCAGAAAAGCTCTTCCAAATATTCTCACTGACGAACGTTCCGCCACCTTGGCGACGCGTTAATAATTTTTTTGCTTCAAGGCGCTGAATTGCTTCTCTAACAGATGGACGTGATACATCGAACTGTTTCGCTAATTCTCGCTCTGGCGGTAACTGCTGACCGGGTGCTAGGGTGCCTTCTACTATCAGCTGCTCAAGCTCCTGCTCAATGACATCAGATAGTTTTGGCTGACGAATCCTTTGATAAGCCATATCGATTGCTCTTCTCACTCTAGCGTAAATTGGTAATACCAATTATTTGATGGGCAGAAAATTAACATATCCAAATCATTTCTGTCCAGTAAAATGTTGACCCAAATCAAGGAATGGTGCCAGATGTAACAAAACGCTAACTTAATTTATTTATTCATAAATATATAATAAACAACATTGGTATGACCAATTACAGAGAGGCTACAACTATTTTTTCACCAGAGAACAATTAAGCTATTGATATACCAGAAATAACTTGATTAAGATCAATAAAAACAGGAGGAATGGTCGACCTTAAAGGGGAGGTAGAGCTGTAAAAAACAGCTCTATAAAAAAATTATTTTGTTACATTGTGTCGATGTGTTCAATCATAAGCTGAAGCGATTGATTGCCTCTAAACTCATTGATATCTAGCTTAAAAGCGACTCTTGCTTTTTTCGTTGAAGCGTCTGGCCAGCGCCTAAGATCGACATTAAAAGCGATACCGTCCACCATAATATTGGTGGGGTGTCCTTTGTGCAGCGGCTCCAGCATCAATTTAAGGTGCTTCTCACCCACAAGCTTCTGATGAAGTATCTTGAACTCACCATCAAAAACAGGTTCAGGGAAGGCTTGCCCCCATGGCCCACCAGCGCGAAGTAACTCGGCCGTGTGCATCGAGAACTGCTCGGGGGTTAATTCACCATCAGAGAGAACCACGCCCTTAAGCGCATTGTCATCTAGCTCTTGTCTCACCACCTGATCGAACAGAGCCGAGAATTTTTCAAAGTCAGATTCTTTAATGCTTAACCCAGCCGCCATCGCATGCCCACCAAACTTAGCAATGAGTCCAGGGTTTTGTGTATCGATTCGATCCAGAGCATCTCTCATGTGCAAGCCTGGAATTGAGCGGCACGACCCTTTGATCATCCCCTCGCCCCCATCTGCAAATGCAATCACAGGGCGGTGAAACTTCTCTTTGATTCGAGACGCTAAGATGCCAATCACGCCTTGATGCCAATCGCGTTGAAACATCACCAGGCCATGTGGCAGCTCTGAATTATCACCAAACTGAAGACGCTCACACAAGGCCATGGCTTCTTGCTTCATGCCCTCTTCAATCTCTTTGCGCGTCTGGTTCAAGCCATCAAGTTCGCTCGCCATGCGTCTTGCGGCGTGAATGTTATTGCTCATTAAGAGCTCAACACCAAACGACATATCATCTAAGCGACCCGCAGCATTGATCCTTGGACCAAGCGCAAAGCCAAAATCTGTCGCCACTAGGCGGTGAGCATCTTTCTTCGCCACTTCGATGAGGGCTTGAATACCCGGCCTGGCTTTACCCGCTCGGATTCGCTGTAACCCTTGATGCACCAAAATACGATTGTTTTCATCCAAAGCGACCACGTCGGCGACCGTACCCAATGCCACCAAGTCAATCAGTTCCATCAACTTAGGCTCAGACATATTATTTGAAGTGAACCACCCCACCTTTCTCATGTGCACGCACAGTGCCATCATCAGATAAAAAGCGACGCCAACACCAGCAAGAGATTTAGAGGGGAAATCACAAGAATCTAAATTAGGGTTCACCATTGCATCGGCAATAGGAAGCTCATGCCCGGGTAAGTGATGATCGGTGACTAAGACTTGTAAGCCTTTTTCTTTGGCATAACGAACACCATCAATGGAAGACACACCGTTATCCACCGTCATAATAACTTCTGCACCCAGCGCTATTGCCTGATCAACAACCTCAGGGCTTAGACCATAGCCATCTTCGAATCGATTGGGGACAAGGTAATCAACATTGCTGCTTCCTAGCATTCGCAACGCCAGCACTGAGAGCGCGGAGCTGGTCGCGCCATCCGCATCGAAATCACCAACAATGATGATGCGTTGGTTCTTGGCCACAGCATTAAATAGAAGATCGACGGCCAGCTGAATCCCGTCTAGCTTTTGATAGGAATGCAGCGCTCTCGACGCGGTATCTAACTGCGTGGCAGAGTGAATGCCTCGATTGATGTAGATACGTTTTAATAACGGGTCAATAGATTCATTAAGAAGGGAGAGATCGACATCAGGACGACGAAGGATTTCTATCATAGATAAGTACTTAGCAGGCGATCTTACGCCTGCTCCTTGTTCGAATTCATGTAAATTGATTACAACCGCGTAATTACAGCGTTTGAAGCTGCTCTAGCAGTCTTTCTGGTGGTAAATAGCCACCAATCATTTCGCCACTTGGTAGGAAAATTGATGGTGTTCCACTGATGCCTAATGATTGACCTAATGTGTAGTCTTTCATCACGGTCTCTAAACATTGCGCGATATTCTCGCCAGCTTCTGGAAGCTTGCGATTGATCTTTGCTTGGTGCATCGCGTCTTGAGGATCAGCGGCACACCAGATGGCAGCCATCTGCTCGCCAACATCCGATTGAGGGCCTTTACGCGGGTAAGCCATATAACGAACCGTAATACCAAGATCATTGTAATCATTCATTTGGTTATGAAGACGTACACAATAACCACAAGTGATGTCAGTAAAGATCGTGACCACATACTTTTCATCGTCCGCTTTGTATTCGATCACTTCATCACTCATCGAAGCAATACGTTCCGCATTCATTGGCGCCTGACGTTTCGCCAATACATCTTCATATCCACCGCCTTCATTGTGGCGATACAAAGTACCTGACATAAAGAATTCGCCATCGACAGATGAATACAACACGCCACCACTGGTTTGCACCTCGTAAAGCCCATCAATGCCTGTCGGTGAAATATCCAGTACTGTTAATTTTAGCTTGGCAAAGTTATGTGCGATTTGCTGTCGTGACGCATCACTTAACGCTGTAGTTTCTTTTAAGTCTGGGGACTCACTTTGAACAGATTCAACTTCTGCAACCGTTTCAGTCTCTTCTGCGTTACATGCCACAATAAAAAATGGCAATAGGAGTATAGATAGTCGGCGTAATACGCTCATTAAAATCACCTTTCGATTAAGCCCTTGGATGGTGCTCACTATGAATTTGTTTTAGCCTTTCAGTGGCGACGTGAGTATAAATCTGTGTCGTTGATAAGTCACTGTGGCCTAAAAGCATTTGTACTACGCGTAAATCGGCTCCGTAATTGAGCAAATGCGTAGCAAACGCATGCCTTAATACGTGCGGAGAGAGAAGCTCGGTATCAATGTCAGCAATGACGGCATAGTGCTTTATCCTATGCCAAAACGTTTGACGCGTCATCTGCCGTGCTCTTTTACTAGGGAACACCACATCTGAGGTTTTCTCCCCTAATAGACTAGACCTCCCTTGCTCCATGAAAGTTTCAATCCAATCTACGGCATTTTCTCCCATTGGGACCAAGCGCTCTTTTCCACCTTTACCCGTAACTCGAACAACACCTTGTCGCAGGCTCACGTTTTCCATGGTTAAGCTGACCAGCTCTGTCACACGCAAGCCCGTTGCGTAGAGAAGCTCGAGCATGGCTTTATCACGAAGTTCGATAGGGTCATTTGGATCTGGCGCATCCAACAGCGCTTCTACCTGATCTTCCGATAAATCTTTCGGTAATCGCTGAGGTAGCTTAGGGCTGATCAACAACGCACTGGGATCATCGGCTCTCATTTTTTCGCGATGCATGTATTGAAACAAGCGACGAATAGCAGAAAGCATTCTTGCTCTCGATGTTTGTTTATAGTCTTTATCCACCAGCCACGCTTGGTATTCTTGCAGACCCGATAAGCTGATCGCATTTAAGCGATAATGGTTATCTGACATCCATAATGTCAGCTTCTGAAGATCATTTCGATACGACGCCAGCGTATTTTCCGATAAACCACGCTCCATCCACATCGTATCTAAGAACTGCTCCACTATGGCTTGTTCTGGCGAGACTTTTTCTTGTTTATGCTCTTTATCACCTTGTTCAGGCGGCGTTATTTGCGACACGGGAAACCTCATTAACTCTCACCTGAACAGGTTATGTGACTGGAGGCACTAATACCACTAATTTGTCGATTTGATAAAATTCGAACTACATTCTTGGCATATTTATGGTTAAAATCCGTCATCGCTCATCAAAATTAGAACATTATGAAGATTGGTTTGTTTTACGGCTCTACAACCTGCTACACCGAAATGGCAGCGGAAAAAATACGCGCTATTATTGGGGAGGAGCTTGTAGATATTCACAATGTCAAAGAGAGTCCACTCTCATTGATGAGTGACTATGACCTATTGATACTTGGCATCTCCACTTGGGACTTTGGTGAAATCCAAGAAGATTGGAGTGAGATATGGCAAAAAATCGCTGGCGTATCGCTAAGCGGCAAGTACGTTGCACTGTTCGGCTTAGGCGATCAAGAAGGCTATGGCGAGTGGTTTCTCGATGCGATGGGTCTTCTACATGATGAGTTAAAACAGATTGATGCCAATCTTCTTGGCTACTGGTCAACCGATGGCTACGAATTTGAAGCGTCAAAAGCACTCACACCAGACGGCTCTCATTTTGTCGGCCTTGCCCTAGATGAAGACTCTCAATACGAATTGAGCGACGAACGCATTGCCACCTGGGTTGAACAGGTTCTTGTCGAATACCAAGCCGCTCTCGATTAATTAACGATAACGCTAGTCAGATTCTAATAGCCGGCTTAGCTTTCGCCAATCAAACACCAATCCAGGATCGGTTTTACGCAGCGGGGCAATATATTGATGCCCCGTTATACGACTCGGCGTCATTTTCGGGTATTCGCTCATCAACGCCTGAGTGACACGCTTTAATGATTGATACTGCTCTTCGGTATAGGTCGTATAGTCATCCCCCTCAAGCTCAATACCAATCGAGTAATCATTGCATCGAGCACGCCCCGCATAACTCGATAATCCAGCATGCCAAGCTCTTTTGTTGAAAGGAACAAATTGTATTACCTGCCCCGTTCTATCAATGAGACAATGCGCGGAGACCCTCATCTCTTTGATGACGTCAAAAAATGGGTGTTGCGACGCATCCAACTGGCCCGTAAAGAACTGCTCAATATAGTCTCCACCAAATTGGCTAGGTGGCAGGCTTATATTATGAATGACCAAAAGTGAAACATCCGTTGGATCATCACGATCATCATGGTGAGGAGAGAGAAGGTGCTTCGCATCACGATACCATCCTTGCTGATCAATCATTTATCCTGCCTTTTTAATCCATCAAATTTAATTCATCAAAGCATCGATTTTATCCATTCCAAGATGAAAAGCGAGATTAATGGCTGAATTTCATTTCGACTCCGAGTATCATGCCCCCTAAGCTCACACCAACCATAAAACTTGCGATGAAAAACACACATAACAGCCAAGAACGCCTTGAATATTTGAAAACGCAATTGCCTCTAGAAATCACCAGAGCCGTTGCAGAGACACTTAAAGAAGATCTTGGCGGTTCCGTTGATGTCGACGCGGATATTACGGCTAGCCTGATCCCGGCTGACGCACAAAATGTGGCAACCATTATCACGCGTGAACACGGTGTTTTTTGCGGTCAAGCGTGGGCTGATGAAGTATTTAAGCAGATTGGTGGCACCGTTAACGTCGAATGGCATGTTAACGATGGTGATCACGTTGAACCAAACCAAACATTATGCACCCTGACAGGCCCTTCACGTGCGCTGTTAACCGGCGAGCGCAATGCGATGAACTTTATTCAAACGTTGTCTGGCTGCGCGAGTGTAACGGCAACCTATGCTAAACAGCTTGAAGGCACCGACTGTCGCTTACTGGATACTCGTAAGACGATTCCTGGCCTGCGCAGCGCGCTAAAGTATGCGGTTGCCTGTGGTGGCGGATTTAATCATCGTATTGGTGTGTTCGATGCTTACCTTATCAAAGAGAACCATATTATTGCTTGTGGTGGCATTGAAAAAGCCGTCTCTACCGCTAAACAACTCAACCCTGGTAAGCCAGTAGAAATTGAGACGGAGAGTCTAGAAGAGCTAGAGCAAGCCATCAAAGCAGGCGCAGATATCATCATGTTGGATAACTTTACTACCGATATGATGCGTGAAGCAGTAGAGATTAACGCTGGCCGCGCGGCCTTAGAGAACTCAGGTAACGTTACCCTTGAGACGATTCGTGAATTCGCTCAAACAGGCGTTGATTACATCTCAGTTGGCGCGTTGACTAAGCACTTGAAAGCCATGGACTTATCGATGAGATTCCAAGCCTAATTGAGAGCGCTCAGTTAAAAATAGAACCAATAAAAAGAGGCTTGCCGAATGGGAAGCCTCTTTTTTATTACCGCTCACTTATTCCCTATCCAAAAAACACTCAGCCTTCGATTGAATCTATCAGATTGCCCATCGCATCCGGAAAGACTCTTTAATATGCTACTCGTCGAATAAATTTGCAGCTCGAATGTAATGCAGTATTAAGTACAACCATTTGACTCGCGCCCGCTTCCTACTCACCTACCCATATTCAACCAGTCTCCTTAACCTAGTCGCATCCCTTATATATCGCAAAACGGAGAAAATAATGAAAGCGATCAATAAGAAACAAAAAGGCTTTACCTTAATTGAGTTGATGATAGTTGTAGCAATCATTGGTGTGTTATCTGCTGTGGCTATACCAGCCTATAAAAACTATGTCCAAAAAACGGAAGTAGCATCTGCAACCGCTACCTTGAGGGGCTTATTGACAAATATCGATATGTATCAGCAAGAAAATGGGGGAACATTTCCAACCAACATTGCGAATGTTGGTGGTACCACAGGAATGAATAGTATGGGAACGATAGCTCTAGCCACCGCTACTAGTGGTGGAACTGCTACATTCAGTTTTACAGAAGGCTCATTGAAAGGCAAAACAGCATCTGTGCAGTATACAAAAAACGATTCAACTGGTTGGGTCTGCAAAATTAAAAATGTCCCTGCTGATTCTGCACCAAATAGCTGCACAACAACTTATTAACAACCAATGCTCACCAACCTTCCAGCCATCTTGCGCCAAGCTGATTTAATAAGCTTGGTGCAAGAGCAAAATGTGATTGAGCATGTCAATGCTTCGGGTATGTCTGTACCTGAAGCATTACTCGATCTTGAACTATTCCACCATCAGGATCTTACCCAACAATTAAGCCACATCTTCGGCTTAACACCAACGCACTTATCCCACTACGATTACGCCACCTTGTGCCACAACCTTGGCCTACGAGAACTGATCACACGCTTTCAAGCCTTGCCAATACAAAACAACGGACTCGTCCTTTCAATTGCGGTTTCAGACCCAACAAACAGTGAGCTCGAAGACGAGTTTCGCTTTGCTTCTGGATTGCAGGTCGAGCTAGTACTCGCCGACGTCAAAGAGCTTGAAGCCTCGATTCGACGCCTATACGGTCGAACCATGTCAACTCAAGCGTCATCAAACAAAGAGATCAGCCAAGATGAACTCGCGAGCTTGGTTGATGTGGCTGACGATGAACTGCAATCGATTGAAAACCTCAGTCAAGATGATGCCCCTGTCAGCCGCTTCATCAACCAAGTTCTACTAGATGCTGTACGTAAGGGTGCATCAGATATTCACTTCGAGCCCTACGATGATAGCTATCGCATTCGACTGCGATGTGACGGTATATTAGTTGAAACACAAACCCCTGCAAGCCAACTGAGCAGAAGGCTCTCGGCACGATTGAAAATACTCGCCAAGCTGGATATTGCTGAACGCCGCTTGCCTCAAGATGGACGAATTAAACTCAAGCTTGATGATGTCACAGCCATTGATATGCGCGTTTCGACACTTCCGACCTTGTGGGGTGAAAAGATAGTTTTAAGGCTGCTCGACAGCAGTAGCGCCAATCTCAACATCGACATACTTGGTTATAGTGATAAGCAGAAACAGCTCTACCTTGAAGCATTAAAAAAACCTCAAGGCATGATTTTAATGACTGGGCCAACAGGAAGCGGTAAAACCGTGTCGCTCTACACAGGCCTTAGTATTCTCAATACACCAGAAGTGAATATCTCTACTGCGGAAGATCCTGTTGAGATCAACCTATCCGGTATCAACCAAGTACAGGTTCAGCCCAAAATCGGCTTTGGTTTTGCTAAGGCATTACGCTCTTTTCTACGCCAAGATCCCGATATCGTCATGGTGGGAGAGATCCGCGACCTCGATACCGCGGAAATTGCCATCAAAGCCGCTCAAACTGGGCACCTGGTGTTATCCACCCTGCATACCAATTCTGCTGCAGAAACGGTGGTTCGATTAAATAACATGGGGATTGAAGCCTTTAATCTAGCCTCTTCGCTTAGTCTGATCATTGCTCAACGCCTTGCAAGAAAACTCTGTTCGCATTGTAAACAGCCTCATTACGATAAAGCCCTATTCGACAAACATGATATCGACGAAGAAGGCACAGTCTTCAAGGCTAACCCTCAAGGTTGCAACGAATGCAACGCCGGGTACTCAGGGAGAACTGGGATCTATGAAGTGATGACATTTGACAGCGAACTGGCCAATGCCGTTATTAAGGGCGCTTCAATGATGGACATCGAAAATATTGCCAAAGCTCAAGGCATGCAAACCTTGCAACAATCAGGCATTGAGAAACTGAAACAAGGCGTCACCAGCTATTCAGAGCTACAACGCGTACTCTATTTTTGACCTCACGGATGAGACTGTCGACCAATGAGAAAAATAAAACCCATTCAATTAAAAAACTTCCGCTGGAAGGGCGTCAATAGCGTTGGAAAGCGTGTCTCTGGACAAGTATTGGCATTAACTGAGCTAGAAGTTCGAGAAAAACTAAAAGATCAGCATATACAGATAAAAAAAATCAAAAAGGGAAGCGTTTCATTCATAACCCGAGTTCTTAACAGGGTTAAGGCCAAAGACATTACAATATTAACGCGCCAGCTTGCGACCATGCTGACAACCGGCGTCCCTATCGTTCAAGCGCTTAAACTAGTCTCAGACAATAACCGTAAAGCGGAGATGAAATCTATACTGTCCCAAGTCAGTAAAGGTGTTGAGGCAGGAACACCTATCTCCAAAGCCTTGCGTACTGCCAGTGCTCACTTTGATTCCCTATATGTTGATTTGGTTGCCACGGGAGAACAATCCGGTAATCTTCCAGAAGTCTTTGAGAGGCTGGCAACCTATAGAGAAAAGAGCGAGCAACTGCGTGCTAAAGTCGTTAAAGCACTCATCTACCCTGTCATGGTCGTTCTCGTAGCACTCAGTGTCTCATACCTCATGCTCACCGTTGTTATTCCTGAATTTGAAAGCATGTTCAAAGGCTTTGGGGCTGAACTTCCCTGGTTTACTCAACAAGTTCTCCACCTTTCTCATTGGGTTCAAGAGTACAGTCTTTCCATTTTACTTTCCGCAATAGCCACCATCATCGGTTTCAAAATGATTCGTAAGCGATCGTTTAAGGTTCGCTTATCAACCAGCCGACTTGGATTAAAAGTTCCGATTATCGGTGGCGTTTTTTCAAAAGCGGCGATCGCCAAATTCAGTCGAACCCTTGCCACCAGTTTTAGCGCCGGTATACCTATACTTTCAAGCCTAAAAACCACAGCAAAAACCTCAGGAAACCTTCATTATCAGACCGCGATTGACTCCGTTCATCGGGACACCTCGGCTGGCATGCCCATGTACATTGCCATGCGAAACACCAACGCCTTCCCAGAGATGGTGCTGCAAATGGTCATGATCGGTGAAGAATCAGGAAGCCTAGACGACATGCTTAATAAGGTGGCCACCATCTACGAGTTTGAAGTCGATAATACCGTTGATAATCTGGGCAAAATTCTCGAACCGCTCATCATTGTTTTCTTAGGTACCGTCATTGGTGGATTAGTCGTCGCAATGTATTTACCAATCTTTAACTTAATGAGTGTATTAGGATAGTATGTGCATCTGATATGGTAACGATTCGATTGAGCTACCGTTGTCCCTAATTACTCGAGTAAAACTATGGAAGTGTTTGAGTTACACCCTTGGTTGTTCACCACCCTTTCAGTCATCTTTGGCTTAATTGTGGGGAGCTTTCTAAACGTCGTCATCCATCGTCTACCTATCATTATGGAAAGAGAGTGGCGACAAGAGTGCGCAGACGCTTTTCCTGAATATAAGATTTCTCCGCCAGACGGTCACTATTCTCTTAGTATCCCACGTTCAACCTGCCCAAAGTGCAACACACAGCTGCGCCTTATCGATAATATCCCTGTCATTAGTTGGCTAATGTTGAAGGGGAAATGTCATCAATGTGCAAACAAAATCTCAAAACGCTACCCGCTTGTTGAATTATTGACAGCGGTGTTAAGTGGCTCGGTAGCTTATTACTTAGGTCCAAGTTACTTTTCGGTTGCGTTGATCTTCTTTACTTTTATCCTCATCGCAGCAACCTTTATCGATCTAGACACCATGTTATTGCCAGATCAACTGACCTTACCCTTGATGTGGTCTGGCATTACTCTGGCATTGTTTCAAATAAGCCCAGTATCCCTTCAAGATGCTGTCATAGGAGCCATTGCCGGTTATCTTTGTCTGTGGCTTGTTTATTGGGGGTTCAAAATTGTCACAGGCAAAGAAGGTATGGGCTATGGCGATTTTAAACTTCTAGCCGCACTCGGTGCATGGCTTGGTTGGCAGTCGCTGCCCATGATTATCTTACTCTCCTCTCTTGTTGGGCTTGTGTTTGGCATCATCCAATTACGCTTACAGAAAAAGGGCATCGATAAAGCCTTTCCTTTTGGTCCTTACCTCGCCATTGCAGGTTGGATAAGCCTTATTTGGGGTGAACAGATCATGTCTTGGTACCTTAGCAGCGCTATGGGTATCTAACCCAGCTCAATCATTTGACTAACCGAGGAAAAATATAAGCATGACATATGTTGTAGGCATCACTGGCGGGATTGCGAGTGGAAAAACAACCGTTGCCGATCTCTTTAACCAACACTTCGATATCGATATTGTCGATGCAGATGTCATCGCTCGAGAAGTAGTACAACCCAACACTGTCGGATTAAACGCCATCATCGCGCATTTCGGACAGAGCATTGTCGATGAGAGTGGCGCTTTGAACCGCGCTGAACTTCGAGAGAGAATATTTTCTAACCCACTCGAAAAGCAATGGTTAGACAAGCTGCTTCACCCCCTAATCAGACAGGAAATGAAAGCGGCCATAGCGTCGATTAACTCACCCTATGTATTGCTTGTTGTTCCCTTGCTGGTTGAAAATAACCTTCAAGTTATGACGGATCGAATTTTAGTCGTTGATGTTAATGAGCAAACTCAAATACAAAGAACAACGGCTAGAGATGGCGTCTCGATAGAGCAAGTAGAATCTATTTTGGCTGCACAATCATCGCGAGAAGAGAGATTACAGTTTGCTGATGATGTGATTAATAATGATACAGAAAACAAAGAACTTTTGCCTCGTATCACAGAATTACATCAAAAGTATCTGGCTATTAGTAGTAAAAATCGGTGAGAATAACAAAGAGACACTCTAAGGCGATATCAATGACCACCCATAAGTTTGAACATCCTCTCAATGAGAAAACACGCATCTATTTGCGAGTGGAAGCCCTGCTCCACCAACTCGATGTATCCTCTCAATTTTCTGATGATCTTCAACATTTACTTTTCTTCCGTTCACTGTTCGATCTATTAGAGATCTTTGAGCAAATTCAGCTTAAAAGTGAGTTGGCGAAAGATATAGAAAAACAACGCCTTACTTATAAAAGCTGGCTAAATGTCGATGGCGTAGATCAAGCCATGCTTCTTGATGTGCTCAAAGAAGTGGATCTTGTGCATGGCGAATTAATGACTGCTGAACGCTTTGGTCAGTCCCTTAAAGAGGATCGATTCATTAGCACCATTCGCCAACGCTTTAATTTACCAGGCGGATCCTGCTGTTTCGATCTTCCTGCTTTGCATCACTGGCTGCATTTACCAAGCACACAGAAAGAACACAATACAAACCAATGGTTAAAAACATTAATGCCACTTTCTGACGCCTTAACACTGTGGCTTAAACTTGCGAGAGAAACCGGTTACTTTCAACCTCAACAGGCTAACAATGGTTTTTTCCAAAGTGATGCTGAAGATGCCAATATACTTAGGCTAGAAATCCCTCTGCAATACGGCGTGTATCCAATGATTTCAGGTCATAAGAATCGATTTGCAATTAAGTTTATCGATTTCAAATCCGGGCAGGCGTGCACTCAAGACATTCAGTTTTCACTGGCTGTTTGTAGCTAAGGCATAATGAGCCTATTCCCTTCTTAGTTGAATCCTAAGCTGTTGTGTCGATGGCTAATGGTGCTCTGATTTAGGAGTCAATATGGAGTTGCAATTCCATTTCCAAGAACCGACAATGTCGGCAAACTAAAAATGAGACACGCTTTATGTCTAAGAAAATCACGATTGTAAAATGCCCGCAATGCGACGCAGATGTTGAATGGGGTGAGCAAAGCCCTCATCGCCCCTTTTGCAGCAAACAGTGCCAAATGATCGACTTTGGTGAGTGGGCAGATGAAGATAACGCTATCGCCGGAGCCCCCGATATGTCCGATAGCGATGGATGGTCTGAAGACCCGTATTAACGGCTAAAATAAAGAAGGCTGATAACATTGATATCAGCCTTTTTTTGTACTTGTAAATACCCTCATAGAGGATATTTTACATTTGAGCGAAGAAATTTATCATTCTGTTGAGGAGGAGATGCGGAGTTTATAAGCATAAATGAGCAGAGACGACGAAAACAGAGAGATAAATAGCCAGCTCAAATTAAACATATAAAAAAGCGGAGTCCAATGGACTCCGCTTTTCTTATGAGAACGCTAGTTATAGCATTACTTCTTAGTAAGTTTCTCGCGGATACGAGCTGACTTACCAGAACGCTCACGTAGGTAGTACAACTTGGCACGACGTACTGCACCACGGCGTTTAACTTCGATGCTATCAACCATTGGAGAATGTGTTTGGAATGCACGCTCAACACCTTCACCGTTAGAGATCTTACGTACAGTGAAAGCAGAGTGTAGACCACGGTTACGGATAGCGATTACAACGCCTTCAAAAGCTTGTAGACGCTCACGGTCACCTTCTTTTACCTTAACTTTAACTACAACAGTGTCACCTGGTGCAAATTTAGGTAGGTCTGATTTTAGTTGCTCTTCTTCAAGAGCCTTGATGATGTTACTCATTTTTAAAATTCCTAGAATAAACTGATACTAAATAAAATAGGTTACTGCTTACTTTTTATCGGAGCGTTGCTCTCGAATAAATTCGGCCAGTAATTGTTCCTGTTCGTCAGTCAGAGCTAGGTTTTCCAGAAGCTCTGGTCTTCTAAGCCAAGTACGGCCTAACGATTGTTGTAATCGCCAGCGACGAATGTCCTTATGGTTACCAGACATCAATACCGAAGGTACGGATGTTTCATCTAGCACTTCTGGACGCGTATAGTGTGGACAATCTAACAAACCATTCGCAAAAGAGTCTTCTTCTGCTGACGCAAAATCACCAAGTACACCCGGGACAAACCGAGAAACCGAATCAATCAACGTCATGGCTGGTATTTCACCACCCGTCATTACAAAATCACCAATTGACCATTCTTCGTCAACTTCAGATTGAATAATGCGCTCATCTACCCCTTCATAGCGACCACAAATAAGAAGCAAGTTCTCATTGGTTGCCAACTCTTCGACACCTTGCTGGTCGAGTTTACGACCTTGAGGTGAAAGGTAAATTACTTTCGTCTTTCCCGGTGAGGCTTGTTTAGCTGTATGAATAGCATCGCGCAAAGGCTGAACCATCATAAGCATGCCAGGACCACCACCGTAAGGTCTATCATCAACAGTGCGATGTTTGTCGTGAGTGAAATCACGAGGATTCCAAGTCTCTATCGACAAAAGACCTTTTTTAACCGCTTGACCTGTTACTCCAAAATCAGTAACTGAACGGAACATTTCAGGAAATAGGCTAATTACGCCAACCCACATGTGTTCTCTCGCTCTATGATTTTAAAGTTAGAATCCAGGATCCCAGTCAACTTCGATCCGTTGAGCTTCGCGATCAACTTTCTTGATCACTTGCTCTTCAAGAAACGGGATTAATCGCTCCTTTTGTCCGAAAGCATCTTTTAGATTTGCTTTTACTACGAGAACATCGTTGGAACCCGTTTCCATGACATCAGTCACTTTACCCAAATCGTAACCTTTGTCGGTTACAACTTGCATTCCAAACAATTCACGCCAGTAGAATTCTTCTTCTGACAATTCAGGCAGTGCCGCCGGGTCAATCGCAATTTCGAAATTGGTCAGTAAGTGCGCTTCTTCGCGAACTTCCAAACCAGCTAGTTTAGCCACCATAGCTTTGCTATGACGTTTCCAGCTTTCTACTTTGTACTCAACCCACTCGCCCTTAATCTTAATAAACCAAGGACTGTAATCGAATATGCTTTCAGCATTGTCTGTGTAGGAAAAAACCTTAAGCCAGCCGCGAATGCCATAGGTAGCACCAAACTTGCCCATAACAATTTTTTCGTTTTGCTCACTCATTGTTTCTTTTCCTTTCATCGACATAAGCTAATCTCTTCACTCGTTAATTCTGCAATTAACAGTAAAAATTAAGCCGCTTTCTTAGCGTCTTTAACTAGCTTAGCTACGCGGTCAGATACAGATGCGCCTTGACCAACCCAGTGGTTAACGCGATCTAGGTCTAAACGAAGACCTTCTTCTTGACCAGTAGCAGTAGGGTTAAAGAAACCTACTTTCTCGATGAAACGGCCAGTTGCTGCATTGCGGCTGTCCGCTACTACGATTTGATAGAATGGGCGTTTTTTTGCGCCGTGACGTGCCAAACGAATGGTTACCATGTCGTCCTCTTTGCTTTCTCAAAAATAAAATTAACCCCAGAAACCGTCTATAATAAGTCGATTTGGGGTCTCGTGCCAAAATAAAGCCTCGGAATTTTACTCTTATTCCGAGGCTTTGCAAGGTATTTAGCTACTTTTTCACCACCACAAATAGTCAGATTAATTTGTGATTTAGCTAACAGCTTGATAATAAAGTTAGCCTAGACGTTGAATGGGAAATTCAAGCGGTATAATTATCGACCAAACGGATTGAAGCCACCGCCGCCCATACCACCCATGCCGCCCATTCCACCGCCGCCACCCATCATGCCTTGCATGTTACGCATCATGCCTTTCATTCCACCTTTCTGCATTTTTTTCATCATCTTTTGCATCTGGGTGAACTGCTTCAGCAAACGGTTTACATCTTGTACTTGGGTACCAGAACCGGCAGCGATACGTTTTTTACGCGAGCCTTTAATCAGCTCAGGGCGTTTACGCTCTTTCATGGTCATCGAGTTGATGATCGCTTCCATCTGCTTAAACATCTTGTCGTCAACTTTATCTTTGACGTTATCAGGGACGTTGTTCATGCCTGGCAGTTTATCCATCATGCCCATCATGCCGCCCATGTTTTGCATTTGGCCAAGCTGCTCACGGAAGTCTTCTAAATCGAAGCCTTTCTTCTCTTTAAATTTCTTCGCTAGCTTGTCTGCTTTCTCGGTATCAACGTTACGCTGAAGGTCTTCGATAAGAGAAAGAACATCACCCATACCGAGAATACGTGACGCAACACGATCCGGATGGAAAGGTTCAAGCGCGTCGGTTTTTTCGCCAACACCCAAGAATTTGATCGGCTTACCCGTAATATGACGAACAGATAGCGCCGCACCACCACGAGCATCACCGTCCACCTTGGTAAGAATGACACCAGTCAACGGCAGCATATCGCCAAAAGCTTTCGCTGTATTCGCCGCATCTTGACCTGTCATTGCATCAACGACAAACAGGGTCTCTACTGGGTTAATCGCAGTGTGAAGCTCTTTGATCTCAGCCATCATGTCTTCATCGATGGCTAAGCGACCTGCCGTATCGACAAGAAGCACGTCGTAGAATTTTTTCTTGGCGTGATCGATGGCTGCGTTCGCGATATCAATCGGTTTCTGATCGGCAGATGACGGGAAGAAGTCGACGCCAACATCAGACGCTAATGTTTCAAGCTGTTTGATCGCGGCTGGACGATAGACGTCGGCAGAAACAACCAGAACTTTCTTCTTGTCTTTCTCGCTTAGAAGCTTAGATAACTTACCAACACTGGTGGTTTTACCTGCACCTTGTAAACCGGCCATTAAGATCACGGCAGGAGGCTGAGCCGCTAGATCAAGCGCTTCATTGGATTCACCCATCACCGCTTCAAGCTCAGCCTGAACGATCTTAATGAACTCTTGGCCTGGTGTCAGAGATTTAGAAACCTCAACACCAACGGCGCCTTCTTTAACGCGCTTTACAAAATCACGAACAACGGGAAGTGCTACGTCCGCTTCTAGTAACGCCATGCGAACTTCGCGCAGCGTCTCTTTAATATTATCTTCGGTCAAACGACCTTTACCGCTGATGTTTTTCAGCGTTTTGGATAATCGATCGGTTAAATTGTCAAACATCTCTTTTACTCTTCGCTATCAGGCGACAAATTAAGGTGAGTATACATTAGCCACGGATGGAGTCATACCCGTTGTCGTTGCCTTCTTAAGAATTGATCTCTCATCTATTGCAATTCGATCTCGATCTACGATAGCCCAAGCGCTTGATGCAGGGTATAATTCCTTAATTCGACGTAATAACTTGTGGCATGAATGGATAACGTAATCGCGGTTGCTTCTGCAATTCTATACACACTTGCAATTGCAACTATTGTTCCCGGATTGGTTCAGCAAACGGGAATACGATCTAAAACAGTCTTTGTGAGTGCAGCCCTTGCGCTGGCTTTTCATGGCTGGTTATTGAGCGATCTTATCTTAGACGGCAGCGGTCAAAACCTCAGTATCCTGAATGTCGCCTCTTTAATCAGCTTCATCATCTCTCTGGTAATGAGTATTGCGATGATGAAAACTCGATTGTGGTTTCTGCTCCCCGTAGTTTACAGCTTCTCCGCTATCAACTTGATAGGGGCCACGTTTATATCCAGTGCTTTCATTACGCACCTCGAGCATCAGCCGAAATTACTATTGCATATTTCTCTCGCTTTATTCTCATATTCAACACTGTCTATTGGCGCCCTATACGCCTTACAATTGGCTTGGTTAGATCACAAGTTGAAAGTTAAGAAAGCCTTAGCGATCAACCCGAATTTACCGCCTCTAATGATGGTCGAGCGTCAATTATTTAAGATCATTCTTATTGGTACTTTACTGCTAACTGGCACCCTAGCGACAGGAGCTATTTTTGTGCAAGATATGTTTGCTCAAGGAAAAGCGCACAAAGGGATACTGTCATCGATCGCTTGGATCATATATACAACCTTACTTTGGGGGCACTACCAAAAAGGTTGGCGTGGTCGTAAAGTCACTTGGTTTGCCGTTGCTGGCGCTACTTTACTCACCTTGGCTTACTTTGGAAGCCGGTTTGTCAAAGAGATCATCCTCACTTAGTTCTGATGGTTTATTCAGAGATAAGTAACTCTTCTTGTTACCTTTTAATAGATTGTCAATATTAACGACCTCATTGACATCCTAACTATTATCGGTCATAAATTAATCTATATATAAAAAGGGAAAATTTAGATTGGACGAAATCTCCACTGTTTTTTTGTTCACGTTACTAGGCTGTTTGATTGTTATCTCAGGATACTTCTCTGGCTCAGAAACGGGAATGATGTCTCTAAACCGTTATCGGTTAAAGCACTTAGCGAGCACAGGGCATAAGGGAGCCAAACGCGTTGAAAAGCTATTAAGCCGCCCTGACCGTTTGATAGGGCTTATCCTTATCGGCAATAATCTCGTTAACATTCTTGCCTCAGCCATTGCCACTATCATTGGTATGAGACTCTACGGTGATCTTGGTGTTGCTCTCGCGACGGGCATCCTTACTTTAGTTATTCTTGTCTTTGCAGAAGTCACCCCTAAAACGATCGCCTCCCTCTACCCTGAACGAGTTTCATACGCGAGCAGCATCTTGCTCATGATTCTGATGAAGCTGCTCTCTCCACTGGTTATCTTGGTCAATTTCATTACCAATGGCTTCATACGCTTACTCGGTGTTAAAGCGGATCATAACAGTGCAGACCACTTAAGCTCTGACGAACTAAGAACAGTCGTGAATGAGGCTGGCAATCTAATTCCACAGCGACATCAGGACATGCTTGTGTCTATTTTGGATTTGGAACATGTCACCGTAAACGACATTATGATTCCTCGAAATGAGATAACGGGCATCGATATCAATGACGATTGGAAGTCCATAGTTCGCCAACTCACGCACTCTCCACATGGCCGTATTGTCCTGTATCGCGATCAAATTGATGAGGTCGTTGGAATGCTTCGCCTTCGAGAAGCGTATCGATTGATGCTCGAAAAGAATGAGTTTAATAAAGAAACACTCTTACGTGCAGCGGACGAAGTTTACTTTATTCCCGAAAGCACACCACTGAACGTTCAGCTTTTGAAGTTTCAAAGAAACAAACAGCGTATCGGCCTAATTGTCGATGAGTACGGTGACATCAACGGTCTCGTCACATTAGAAGATATTCTTGAAGAGATAGTGGGAGAATTTACAACCTCTATCGCACCAAGCTTATCCGATGAGATTACTCCTCAGTCTGATGGCAGCTTTATGATTGAAGGAAGCACCAACATTCGAGATATCAACAAAGGGCTCCAGTGGACACTGCCCACAGACGGCCCACGCACACTCAATGGGTTAATCTTAGAGCATTTGGAAGATATCCCCGAGAGCCACATCAGCATTCGTGTGGCGGAACACCCAATGGAGATTGTCGAACTTGAAGAGAATCGCATTAAGCTTGTTCGCGTATTCCCTAAGCCAAACGAAGCCGTATCTAGCTAACGTTTGTGTAAATCCATAAAACAAAAAAGCCTTGAGCGCGTGTCTCAAGGCTTTTTAATTTCTGCAAAAGAGCTTCTTTCTTAACTAAGAAAGATCGCTATTTAGTCTTAGTCGACTTTTAACTCTTTCAGCATCGCATCTGGAAGCGCCAGATCATCATTCTTATTCACTGAGATACCCGCAGAGATAATATTCTTCGCTATATCTTGAGCTTGTGTCAGCGAATGCATTGCTGCTGTACCACATTGGTATTCGTTAAGCTCTGGGATCTTATTTTGATCAGCCACTTTTAACACGTCTTCCATTGCAGCAAGCCATGCTGAGGCAACAGAATCTTCACTCGGGGTACCGATAAGGCTCATATAAAAGCCAGTGCGGCAGCCCATTGGAGAGATATCAATAATCTCTACTGAATCACCATTTAAATGGTTACGCATGAAACCAGCGTATAGGTGTTCCAGAGTGTGAATACCTTCTTCCGAAAGAATGTCTTTATTTGGCGCTGTAAAACGAAGGTCAAACACCGTGATTGTGTCGCCTTTCGGTGTTTGCATTGTTTTAGCAACGCGAACAGCTGGCGCATTCATGCGCGTGTGGTCAACGGTGAAGCTATCTAATAACGGCATTGATTAATCCTCTTTGTTATCACTGCGCATCAATAAAGACTCATTGATGCGGTATTTTTATTTAGAGCAAGTTCTATTCAGGAGTGAAATACTAACGACTATTTCAAATAAGAGAAGTAGTTTTCCAAATATTGTTCAAAGTTTTCAGTATCGCTGTCTTCTTGCTCTTTCTGAGCTTGCCTAGAACGCACAACCTCAGATTCCATCTCTTGCTCAGAGTATACTTTATATTGGTGCTGTTGGTATTGTTCGCGGTAGGTTTTACCTAATTCGCAACCTAACTGACCAAGGCCACCGTGCTGCTTAGTCAAAGCCAATAGCTGACCTGATATCGTCAGTTCAGGATCGTCAATCCACTTTAACAGTTTCTCACAAACAGCTTGGTATTCACGGCCACCTTGAGACTCATCCATCGCGCGAGCAATAAGGATGAGATCATCAAATACACGCTTTGCCCAATCTTGAAGAGATAAACGCTCACCAAGACAGCCAATTTGCAACTCTAGGCCAGTTTTTCTGCCTTCGACAATGACTTTATTCCAATTGTCACGCCAGCACTCTAGTTCACAATTATCCATAGGTTCTGAATCACTTAACGTCGCCCATGTAAGGAACAAGTCAAGGAAACGCACTTGCTCATCGGTAATACCGACAGGGCTAAATGGGTTCACATCCAATGAACGAACTTCTATATACTCAACACCCGCTCGCTCTAATGCTTCAGATGGTTTCTCGTCTGAGTTAGCCACACGCTTAGGTCGAATTGGTGCGTAAAGCTCATTTTCAATCTGCAGAACGTTACTATTCAGCTGTCGATATTCGCCTTCAACTTTCACACCAATACTGGCAAACTCTTCCGATGGTGTGCGAATGGCTTTGTTTAAGCCTTCCAAATACTGCTCTAGGCTATTGAAACCTATTTTTAATACACTCTGCGCACTGTTGGTATACCCTAAATCACTCAATCTTAATGAGGTCGCATGAGGCAAATAAAGCGTCTGATTGATGCTTTCAAACGGTAGCTTAGTCTCTCTCCCTTTAAGGAAAGAACCACACAATGCAGGAGAAGCACCAAAGAAGTAAGGAATCAACCAACCGAAACGGTAGTAGTTTCGAATAAGTCCAAAGTAGCCTTCAGACTTAGTCGCTTCACGCTCTTGCTTAGATTGCTCACCATACAAGGCATCCCAAAAAGTCTCTGGAAATGAAAAATTGAAATGAACCCCTGAGATGATTTGCATTAGACTGCCGTAACGGTGCTTAAGGCCTTCACGATAAAGCGTTTTCATCTTTCCTGAATTGGATGTTCCGTAGTATGCCAAATTGATATCGTCTTCAGCACTTACATAACAAGGCATTGAGAGCGGCCACATTTTCTCATCACCTAATTTGGTTTGAGTGAAATGATGCACATCTTCCAGCTGATAAAGTAACGTTGAAACGTCATTCGAGACAGGGGTAATAAACTCAAGTAAGGACTCTGAGAAATCAGTGGTGATCCTTTCATTTGAATACGCTGAGCCTAGGCCTTCAGGGTGAGGCGTTGTAGCAAGGTGGCCATCTTGGTGGTAGCGCAAGGTTTCTCGCTCCACGCCACGTCCATATCGCTTAAAAACATCCGATTGTTTGGCTATTAAATCTAGCCTTGCAGCAAAATCAGTCAAAATGAAGATCACTTATGTTCTTATTGAACGCACCAGCAATAAACCATCGCCTAGTCATCGCATTCAATAGGTTGTTAGAATTTGGGCGGCATTCACCGCCCTTTATTAATGTGTACTCTAACGGATGATTTCAAGCTCTTCTATCGGAATATCTAACTTTTCTAACTCCGGAATTAAGCTTTCTGCATCACCGACAACGATTATTTGATAATCATCGGGGTTAAACCACTTAGCAGCCAATTTATCAAGTGTCGATTTATTCACTGTATCGACAATTTGATTTCTTTGTTGCAAATAATCATCATCCAAGCTGTAAGTTAAGATATTGCTGAGTAGGGCGGCTTTCTGCGATGGTGTTTCATACTTCAGCGCGTCTTGTTGCCCAACCGCTAACCGCAAAAAATCCAACTCAGTGTCTGTAATACCTTGCTCACTAAACAGGGTAAGCTCTTTCTGTAACTCTTCGATAGAAGCCACCGTAGAATCGGCACGAACTTGGGCGTTGAACACAATAATCCCCACCTCGCGATTCGCTGCTAAATAGCCATTTGCCCCATAGGTATAGCCCTTATCTTCACGCAAATTTTGATTGATGCGGCTATTAAAGTTACCCGCTAGATTAAAGTTCGCCAGTTGAGTCAGATAGGTTTCGCCCGTTGCATCAAATGAGCGCCCTTTCCTCACCAAGCGTACGACACTTTGCGGAGCTTTGGGCTTATCAACCACATATATCTTTTGCTCGATGAGTGGTTGAACGACTTGAGGTCTAAGCAAGGGTGATACCTCGCCTTCCCAGTCAGCAAAGAACGTAAGCTCTTTCTTGATCTCTTTTTTCTCGATATCACCCACAACAACAATTTGAGCACCGTGTGGCGTGTAGTGCTCATGATAAAACTCGTTGACGTCTTCTAATGTCAATCCTGTTAGTGAAGCCTGTGTTCCATCTTGTGAACGAGAAAAAATTGAACGACCAAATATCACTTGTCGAGTGGCTTGCGACGCTAACCAACTTGGGGTTTGATGGCGATATACTGCCCCTTCAATCATTTGCTTCTTAACACGCTCAAAATCTGCTTGGGCAAATTTAGGCTCAAAGAGGATCTCTTCAGCAATAGCAAGCGTCGCTGTTAGGTTCTTCTCTAGCGCAGAAATACTGATTGAAGTGGTGTAAGAGCCGGCATTAACACTTATGTTACTCCCAAGCTTATCCAACTCCCCTTTGAGTTGCTCTAACGAACGTTTCTGCGTTCCTTCCTCCAAGAGAGAAGCAGTCAGGTTTGCCAAACCTTCTTTGCCTCGCGGTACATGCCTCTCACCAGCGGGTAGGTAGATTTCTATCTGAACAGTCGGTGTTTCAGTGGTTGTTGTGCCGAGCAGTTCTGCACCGTTATCAAAATACAGTTCATAGAGCTTTGGCATCTGAGCTTTAACACCACCAGCGACAGGAGGCATTACAGAGCGATCAAAGCCATCGACCGCTTTTCGCTGCTCTAGCTGGTTATCAGAAATCTTCTGGTACTCAGGTAAGGTCCGAGGCTCTGGCACATAATCAGCCTCACGAACCGCCAAATCATCTTGTCCACGTGGTATGACACTCAGCGTTACCTTTGGTTGCCCTTGGATGTATTGCTGATAGACGGACATCACAGAATCAGGAGACACTTCATGGATCTGCCTTAATCTCTCTTCAATACGATCAGGCTGCCCATAAAAAGTTTGATTCGATGCTAACTGTGTGACCTTTCCTCTCACACTCTCAAGGGCAAACACGGCATTGGCTTCAGCCATACCTGTAATTTGGTCAAGACGCTCTTGTTCAACGCCATCAGCCGCAAATTCTTCAAGTGAATCCATGAGCTCTTGATAGAGTGGCGTTAAATCCCCCTCGCCTCCAGAGGCCCCCATCGCGTAAACATAAAACGTACAAGCAAGTTCCGCGCAATCTTGGAACGCGCCAGCATCAACGGCCTTCTGTGTTTTGACGAGACGTTGGTACAGCAAACTGTTCGCGCCACCACCGAGTACATTGGCAAATGAATCTAACGACGTTTGATCGTCATGACCTCGATATTCAGTAGGCCACCCAATAATGACCATTGGCTGCTGTATACGATCTTCCAAGGTTAGATAACGATCATCCGTTAAGTTAGCCGGTTGTTTCTGTGCTTTTTCAACCTCAGGGCCAACTGGGATCGAACCAAAGTACTGATTTATCCACTCTAGAGTTTCATCTTTATCAATGTCCCCTCCGATCGTAAGAACGGCATTATTTGGGCCATACCAACGTAAGAAGAAATCTTTAAGATCATTCACATCAACACGATCCAAGTCTTCAACGTATCCAATTGGTTGCCATGAATAAGGGTGCCCTTCAGGATAAATGGCTTCCCCCATTCTCTCCCACATCAAACCATAGGGACGGTTATCGTAATTTTGTGCACGCTCGTTTTTAACGGTATCTCTCTGAATTTCAAATTTACGTTGAGAAACAGCATCAAGTAAAAAGCCCATACGATCAGACTCTAGCCAAAGCACCTTCTCAAGTTGATTGGATGGGACGGTTTGAAAATAATTCGTTCGGTCACGATTTGTTGTGCCGTTTAGTGTGCCACCCGCTTCAGTAATAATTCTAAAGTGTTCTTGGTCACCAACGTTTTCGGAGCCTTGGAACATCATATGTTCAAAGAAGTGAGCGAAACCCGACTTACCGACATCTTCTCGGGCTGACCCCACGTGGTAAGTAACATCGACATGAACCAATGGATCAGAATCATCTGGGGAAAGAATGACGATTAACCCATTGTCTAATTGATACTTAGAATACGGGATCATGACGTTATAAGTACTTGCCGGCGCCTCTTCAATTAGCGTGATGCCTTCTGGCAGTGAAGAGAAAAATGGAACAGAGGGAATGGTGTAGCTGGAACAAGCTGAAATAGTAAGGAGAGAAAATGCCCCTAACCAAATGTTTCTCATAACGCTTCCTTAAAAAAATCCAAAATAGATTGCAGCTAATAAGCTATAGCGAAGTGCTTTGCCGACAAGAATAAGAATAAAACAGGGTAGAAATCGCATTCTAAGCCAGCCTGCAGCGAGGCATAACGGGTCACCAATGACGGGTAACCAACTAAATAATAACGTCCAGTAGCCATATCGATTAAGCCAGTTAATGGCTTTATGACCGTGTTTTTCTTGTTGAGTTCGATTTGGCAGCCACAATCCTAACCAATAATTCGTCATACCACCCAGAGTATTTCCTATGGTTGCAACAAGGATAATGATAGAAGTGGCGTATTGATTGAGGCTTAACGTCGCAATAAGGCCCGCTTCAGAGCCGCCAGGCAATAGTGTGGCACTAAGAAATCCGCTTATGAAGAGTACCCATAAAGCGGAATCTGAAAACCAAAGCGCAAAACTTTCAAATGCAGATGTAAATGTCTCTAGCACTGCATATCAAGTAATACCTTGCCTCTGGTGTGTCCGGTTTCGACTTGAGTATGAGCGTCCTGTGCTTGCGTATACGGGAAGATTTTCTGAATTTCAGTTTTAAGCAAACCCACACTGACCATATATAACATCGTATCAAGCTGCTCAGGGTCAGGATCTACGAGCATTCCCGTTGCCTCAAAACCGAGTAGCTTTGCTTTTTCACAAATCAATTCTGCGCTTAATGTTGGAACGGTCACGACACGGGCTCCATCCTTTAAACACTTCAGGGCATCTAGTGCAACGTCACCACCGATAAGGTCGATCAGCACGTCCACCTCTTCAACACGTTCAGAAACCGGTGCAAATTCATAGTTAATGGCATGAGCACCTAGTGTCGCCATATAATCAAGATTACTTTCACTACAACTGGTAAAGACTTCGGCTTTTGCAGCAACGGCAATTTGCACCGCGAGGTGCCCAACACCACCCGCTCCAGCAAGAATCAAAACTCGTTCTCCCTCTTTTACCTCCGCTTTATTTAAAGCTTGAGCTGCGGTTTGTCCCGCTAAAGGTAAAACTGCCGCGGCTTCCAAAGTAACCGCATCAGGGACTTGGCTTAATTCAGACTCAGGAACACAGATATATTGACTGTACCCGCCACCTTGAAGAGGGAAACCAACAAAACCCGCCACCGTTATACCCTTTTCAAACCGGGAAGCCCCTTCACCAGCCGAGACCACTTTCCCTGCAATGTCATAGCCGGGCACCCAAGGCAAGTTGTCTTTGTTTTGAGCCGCAGCCCAGCCTAATCCAGCGCGAGTTTTGACATCGATAGGATTGACACCAGCAAAGGCAACCTTTACCAGTACCTCTCCCGCTTTAGGCTGGGGTATTTGAGAAGTGAGAGTGGCAAGAACATCAACGTCACCAAACTGGGTAATTGCGATTTGCTTGTTTTCCATCAGTGCTATTCCCTAGTTAAAAAAGAAAGGGATGCCGAAGCATCCCTTTGAATATATAACATTTCTTTCAACTAAGTTAACTATTTGCTCGCAATTTGACCATCACCTGACCATTTGCACTTTAATTAACCGAGCTAGCCAATCTTAACAATCGATTGTATTTACCCAACCAAAGCTAAAAGTATACCAGCCGCTACAGCAGAACCGAGAACACCGGCAACGTTTGGACCCATTGCATGCATTAACAAGAAGTTCTGAGAGTTGGCCTCTAAGCCGACTTTATTCACTACTCGAGCCGCCATTGGTACTGCAGATACACCAGCTGCACCAATAAGTGGGTTAATGTCTTCTTTAGAGTACTTATTAAGAAGTTTGGCCATCAAAACACCCGCTGCGGTGCCGATGCTGAATGCAACTGCACCGAGCAACAAAATACCTAATGTCTTAAAGTTCAAGAACGTTTCTGCTTGAAGCTTAGAGCCAACGCCTAGACCAAGGAAGATCGTCACAACGTTAATCAGTTCGTTTTGAGCGGTTTTCGACAGACGATCAACCACACCAGCTTCACGCATTAAGTTACCTAAACAGAACATTCCCACGAGTGGCGTTGCTGATGGTAGGAACAAAATCGTCATCAATAACACCGCAAGAGGGAAGATCACTTTCTCTGCTTTGCCAACATGACGAAGCTGAGCCATTTTCACTTTGCGCTCTTCAGGCGTTGTTAATGCCTTCATGATTGGCGGCTGAATAATAGGAACAAGAGCCATGTAGCTGTAGGCTGCTACCGCGATTGCACCAAGCAGTTCAGGTGATAACTTACTTGCTAGGAATATAGCTGTTGGGCCATCTGCACCACCAATGATCGCAATAGAAGCAGCATCCTGCATGGAGAACTCCATTCCAGGAATATAGTTCAACATGATTGCGCCAAATAGGGTCGCAAAAATACCAAACTGAGCCGCAGCCCCAAGCCAAAGCGTTTTAGGGTTTGCAATCAATGCGCCGAAATCCGTCATTGCACCCACACCCATGAAGATCAGCAGTGGGAAAATACCAGTTTCAATACCAATATAATAAACGTAATACAGTAAGCCACCGGGATCGGTGAAACCTGCATTTGGGATATTCGCTAATACCGCGCCAAAACCAATAGGCAGCAACAGCAGTGGTTCAAACCCTTTCGTAATCGCTAAGAAAAGTAAGATAGCACCGACCAACATCATACAAAGCTGGCCAAACTCAAAGTTCGCTATCCCTGTCTCAGACCATAAGATCATCAATCCTTCCATGGTGATCCCTTACGCTAGACTTAGAAGTGGAGAACCAACAGTCACAGAGTCACCTTCTTTCACAAGCAGGTCTTGAACGATGCCACCACGAGCAGCACGAACTTCTGTTTCCATCTTCATCGCTTCTAATATCAGTAGTACATCGCCTTCGGCAACTTGTGCACCAGACTGAACGTTTACTTTAAAGATATTACCGGCTAAAGGTGCTGGCACCGCTTCAGCATTGCCAGCAGGAGCTGCCGCTGGAGCAGACTGTGCAGGCGCCGATGATTGCGCTGGTGCAACTGACGTTAGTTCACCTTGAGGGCCAACTTCAACATCATACACTTGACCATCAACTTTCACGCTGTAGCTTTCGATACCGCCAGTTGCTTTAACCGGTGCAGAGGCAACTGCAGCAGACTCTAGTGTAGGCGCAGGCTCAAATGCTTCTGGATTACGACGGTTCTTTAGGAACTTCAAACCAACCTGAGGGAACAATGCGTAAGTCAAAACATCATCCACAGTGTCTTCAGCCAAAGAAATACCGTCAGATTTCGCTTTTTCTAGCAACTCAGTAGTCAATGAATCCAATTCATTCTGTAGTAAGTCAGCTGGACGGCATGTGACTGGCTCAGCGCCATCTAAGACCTTCGCTTGAAGCTCTTGATCAACTTCAGCAGGAGCAGCACCGTACTCACCTTTTAGAAGACCTGCCGTCTCTTTGGTAATGCTCTTATAGCGTTCACCGGTTAATACATTAATCACCGCTTGTGAACCAACAATCTGAGACGTTGGAGTAACAAGTGGAATGTAACCCAGATCTTTACGAACGCGTGGGATCTCTTCAAGTACTTCATCTAGACGATCAGCGGCGCCTTGCTCTTTAAGTTGACCTTCCATGTTAGTCAACATTCCGCCAGGAACTTGAGCGATAAGAATTCGAGAATCGATACCCTTAAGTTGACCTTCCCATTTCGCGTATTTCTTGCGTACTTCACGGAAGTAAGCAGCAATAGGTTCTATTTGGTCAAGCTTCAGATTTGTGTCGCGCTCTGTACCTTGTAGCATCGCTACAACGGTTTCCGTTGGCGTATGACCATAAGTACAGCTCATAGAAGAGATGGCTGTATCTAGAATATCTACGCCCGCTTCTACGGCTTTAACCGCTGTCGCAGTCGATAGGCCCGTTGTGGCATGACAGTGCAGTGCTAGAGGGACGTCACAAGATGCCTTAATGCGAGAGATCAGCTCTTCAGCCTCATATGGCTTTAGAAGGCCAGACATGTCTTTAATGCACAAAGAGTGACAACCGAGGTCCTCTAAGCGCTTTGCAAGGTCAACCCAGGTGTCTGAGTTATGAACCGGACTCGTTGTGTAAGAAAGCGTACCTTGTGCGTGTGCACCCACTTCTTTTGTCGCTTTAACGGCCGTTTGGAAGTTACGTACATCGTTCATGGCATCAAAGATACGGAACACATCCATACCATTGGTATGCGCGCGTTCTATAAACTTCTCGACTACGTCATCAGCGTAGTGGCGGTAACCTAAGAGGTTTTGACCTCGCAGTAACATCTGCATAGGTGTTTTTGGCATCGCTTTCTTCAATTCACGCAAGCGTTCCCATGGGTCTTCCCCAAGAAAACGAATACAAGAATCAAAGGTAGCGCCACCCCAAGTTTCAAGTGACCAGTAACCGACTTTATCCAACTCTGCTGCAATAGGCAGCATATCTTCGATACGCATGCGCGTAGCGAATAGTGACTGATGGGCGTCACGAAGGACCACATCCGTAATAGCTAGTGGTTTAGACATGCTCATTAACTCCTTTTAATCCTTTAAAAATCTATTTAGCTGTAGAAGTGCGATGTTGGTGTACAGCAGCGGAAATAGCTGCAACAACTTTCGGACTTATAGCAGAAGGATTTGATTGAACTTTATTATTTTGAATGGGTGTAGCGAACGACTCTGGCACTTCTGTTGGCACCAGTCTCGACATTAACCGTACAAGGTATACAAGAATAGTTAGGAAAATAAAGACAACTGTCATTCCCGTCATCATGAGGGTTGCAGCATCTCCTAGCAGGCTTCCAATGTTTGTCATGTTGCTTCCTTTCTTTGTCTTCCTGACAATTTGTGTCGAACAATTCCATAATTTATATCGACAGTGATCTAGGATTATCTCGATTAGTAAAAGATTGTCAATTTTGTTTAATCAACTCTTAATGATAATGCACAAATTTGATGGTTTTTTCACCATCAAAATAACATAACTCTGAAATATTTACACTTTATAGGTAAATAAACCATTCAATATAACGCTTTAACGCAAAATACACCCAAATACTTAGATGTTACCAAGTATATTTATCGATATCCTTTTAAAACAACAAGTTAGATAGTTATGGTTATCAGAATGATAATAAGATGTTAACAAAAAAGCCTCGCTATAATAGCGAGGCTTTCGTTAAGTGGCGCGTCCTGGAGGATTCGAACCTCCGACCGCCTGGTTCGTAGCCAGGTACTCTATCCAGCTGAGCTAAGGACGCACGGGGTTTTGATATCAACAGTGTTAACATCAGGATTAATGAAAACCCTTAATAGTGGCGCGCTCTGGAGGATTCGAACCTCCGACCGCCTGGTTCGTAGCCAGGTACTCTATCCAGCTGAGCTAAGAGCGCACAGGTTTCGATGAAAAATCGAAGATTTAACATCAGGATTAATGAAAACCCTTTAATAGTGGCGCGTCCTGGAGGATTCGAACCTCCGACCGCCTGGTTCGTAGCCAGGTACTCTATCCAGCTGAGCTAAGGACGCACGGGATTTTGATATCAACAGCGTTAATATCTGGATTAATGAAAACCCATAATAGTGGCGCGCTCTGGAGGATTCGAACCTCCGACCGCCTGGTTCGTAGCCAGGTACTCTATCCAGCTGAGCTAAGAGCGCACAGGTTTGTTATCGATATCTTCATTGCTAAGCAATCAAATCCATCAATATCAGGATTAATCAAAACCCTTAATAGTGGCGCGTCCTGGAGGATTCGAACCTCCGACCGCCTGGTTCGTAGCCAGGTACTCTATCCAGCTGAGCTAAGGACGCGCAAGTTTGTGAACTATATCACAATCATTTTATTCTGGAACAAAAAAATTGACACTAGGTCAATAAATGGCGGAGAGGGAGGGATTCGAACCCTCGATGCGGCTATAAACCACATACTCCCTTAGCAGGGGAGCGCCTTCGGCCACTCGGCCACCTCTCCACATTATGTCTTTCATTCTAATAAGAAGTTACTCTTAAAAAGAATGGCGCGTCCTGGAGGATTCGAACCTCCGACCGCCTGGTTCGTAGCCAGGTACTCTATCCAGCTGAGCTAAGGACGCACATTTTGTTCTCAACTTGTCTGCTACAACAAATCAGTATCTGCATGCTAACGCAAATAAGCAAGAAATGGCGGAGAGGGAGGGATTCGAACCCTCGATGCGGCTATAAACCACATACTCCCTTAGCAGGGGAGCGCCTTCGGCCTCTCGGCCACCTCTCCGTCTTGCGGAGGCACATATTACGATTTACCAAAAATATGTCAAACACTTTCTTGGCAAAAAGATTAAAAAAAACGTCAACCGTTGGCTATTTAATCAAAGCGATGTGAAATCACTCTTTTTACTCGCAATATCTGTTTTGAATACACAAAAAAGGCCAGCACAAACGCCAGCCCTTATTCGGTTTTAGTAGTTGCCTGATGCAACGTTACCATTACCTTTCTCTGCTTGAATTCGCATGTAGATCTCTTCACGGTGCACAGAAACCTCTTTTGGAGCATTTACACCGATACGTACTTGATTACCTTTTACACCAAGAACAGTGACAGTGACTTCATCACCGATCATAAGAGTTTCGCCAACGCGGCGAGTCAAAATTAGCATTACTAGCTCCTTGAGTAGTCTCTAAATAAATTTGTTACGAAAGTATTATCTAACAAAAGTTATATTTTCGTAAACATGAATGTTAACCAATATTAGCCTAAAAACATGTGTTTTTGATGGTCATCGAATACTTGGCCTTGGGCAAGATAAGCATCATGTAGCGCATGAGCAGCAATATCTACGCAATCTTGAGATAAAACGACAGTCAATGAGTCATTATCAGTGAAGCAGTCAATAACGCTAATTTCACAATGCGCTAACAACTGCTTTGATGACTTAATCAATCCTTTTGCTCGCAAGCCAACGACCGTTAACAGGCTTACTCTAGAACTATTACGGATTTTATCCCTGAACACCAGATCCAATTTTGAAATTGAGTCGTATTCAATCACTATGTAGGCACAATCTGCATGGCTGATCACATTCCATACATTGATTCCTAACATTTGACACTGAGTTGTAGCACTCACTAGATCAGCTAAGTCGATCTCTATTCGCAGCATATTTCTGCTTATGGCTAAACCAGTAACGTCTTGAGTCGGCTCCTCCCCAAGGATAAGGCTGCCTTGGTTGCATTCAAAAGTAGATAAAACCCGCAATGGTACCCCATGCTTCCAAGCGTATTGCACAGAGGGTAAATGTAAAACCTTGGCTCCTTTGCGAGCCATCTGCTCCATTGAAGGAAAATCAATGATGTCCAGTTTTTTGGCTTTGGGAACAACCCTAGGGTCACATGTATAGATACCATCCACATCAGTAAAGATTTGGCATTCTTTTGCCTGCAATGCGCCTGCTAATGTTACAGCACTGGTATCAGAACCACCCCGGCCAAGAGTGGTGATGTCACCGTTATCATTGATTCCCTGAAAGCCAGCAACAACGACAATCTTCCCCTCATCTAACAGAGAGCTAATTACATCGGTTTTAATACACTGAATGGTCGCTTCATTATGCTGACTGTCTGTCTCAATTCGAGCCTGGGTGGCCGTTAAAGAGCGGGCTTGATAACCCAACTTACTCAAGGTCATTGCCAAAAGAGCCATAGAGACTTGCTCGCCAGAAGAGAGCAATACATCCAACTCTCTTGCACTGGGCACACTGTCTACTTGCTTGGCTAGTGACATCAAGCGATTAGTCTCGCCAGACATAGCCGATACAACCACCACAACTTGGTTGCCTTCGTCTTTTGCATTAATCACATGTTTTGCGACTGTATGAATTGATTCAACTGTACCTACAGAGGTTCCACCAAACTTTTGTACGATAACGGGCTTTTTCACCAGTTCTCACCTTCCCAAGATTCAATCTTATTGATCCTACGACGTATTTTTCATAGGAGTTAAAAAACAAAAACCAAGTCGTTCGCTTGGTGATGTATATCAGCCAATTAAACCACTTGGTTCTCTTCATATTGTTATGCTCAATCAAAAATAATCAATTGAGCACTCGGTTTCTTCTCTATAGCGCTATTTAAGACGCTCTTCTAGCCAACCGCGTACTGATGTCAGTGCTTCTGGAAGCGCATCGATATCATTACCGCCCGCTTGAGCCATATCTGGACGACCGCCGCCTTTACCGCCAACTTGCTCAGCAACCATCTTAACCAGGTCACCGGCTTTTACTTTGCCGATTAGGTCTTTGGTTACACCAGCAATCAATCAGGATGATGCCGCTACCTACTTGGTTTTTAGCGTTATCAACCATAGTACGTAGGTTCTTGTTGTCTGCGCCTTCAATTGCAGCAACCAGAACTTTAGTACCAGAGATATCTTCGACTTTGCCCATGATGTTTGCGCTTTCTGCAGCAGCCATCTTTTCTTTAAGCAGTTGGATTTCTTTCTCTAGCGATTTCGCTTTCTTAGCTGATTCAGCAAGTTTCTCTTCGTAAGCGTTAGCCTGAGCTTCGACTGCATCTAGAGCAGCTTCACCCGTTACCGCTTCAATACGACGAATACCCGCAGCAATACCACCTTCAGAAGTGATCTTGAACAGGCCGATATCACCCGTGTTGCTTGCGTGGATACCACCACAAAGTTCAGTAGAGAAATCGCCCATAGATAGAACGCGAACTTCATCATCGTACTTCTCGCCAAACAATGCCATTGCACCTTTTTCTTTCGCTGACTCGATGTCCATGATGTTGGTTTCAATCACGTGGTTCTTACGAACTTGTGCGTTAACCAAACGCTCTACTTCTTTAATCTGTGCCGGTGTTACCGCTTCAAGGTTAGAAAAGTCAAAGCGTAGGTTGTCTGGCTTAACTAAAGAACCTTTCTGAGCAACGTGCTCACCTAGCACTTCGCGCAGTGCAGAGTGAAGTAAGTGCGTTGCAGAGTGGTTTAGTGAGATAGCAGCACGACGCTCAGCGTTAACCGTTGCTTCTACTTTATCGCCCTTAGCAAAGACACCTTCAACTAGCTCACCGTGGTGCGCAAATGCGTTACCTAGCTTCTGAGTATCTTGTACTTTGAAAAGACCCGACACAGTTTTTAGTGTACCAGCATCACCACATTGACCGCCTGACTCAGCGTAGAATGGTGTCTCTTCAAGGATGATGATTGCTTTGTCACCAGCCGATAGTGAAGAGGCTTCTTCACCGTCAACAAATAGCGCAGAGATTTCACCAGCACCTTCAGTTGCTGTGTAACCACAGAACTCAGTGTTGGTGTCTACTTTGATTGTCGCGTTGTAATCAGTGCCGAATTGGCCAGCTTCACGTGCACGCTTACGCTGTGCTTCCATCGCTTTCTCAAAGCCTTCTTCATCGATAGTAAAGTCGCGTTCACGAGCTACATCGTTAGTAAGGTCAGCTGGGAAGCCGTATGTATCGTAAAGTTTGAA
>MPDB01000016.1 GCA_001874155.1 Vibrio sp. MedPE-SWchi | reverse complement strand
CTAGAGAGGATACAACCCCGCCAGTAACAAAAATGTAATTTGTCGTCATGTTTAACCTGAAATTGGTTGAATGAGGGAAATGGACTACTTCTGGACGGGGTGTAAATATACCAGAAGCCCCTTATCGCCACAACGTGAAATCTATCACACTGTGGTTTTTTATTTTTTGCTTCAAATCAATTTGTGTGACCACTTTTAAGTTAGTCAATATTCAAATTGAGTCAACTTTTAGACAATAGTAAACCCAAATTACCGGCTACTAATTGCTCTGATTCTCTTTTTCTAAACGCTTAACTTCATCCCACATCGCATCAAGCTGCTGTAAATTAAAGTCTGTTAATGCCTTATTTTGTTGATTAACCAAGCCTTCAACTTTTTGAAATCGATTCGAGAATTTGAGGTTGGCTTTACTCAGCGCCGACTCAGGGTTTTGTCCTAAATGGCGAGATAAATTGACCACGGCAAACAGTAAATCCCCAAGTTCACTCTCTACACGTTCTGAATCGACGTCCACTTGCAGTGCCTCCTCCATGACCTCTTCAATTTCTTCATGAACCTTGCCTACCACGGGGCCGAGCGTGTCCCAATCGAATCCGAATTGAGCCACTTTCTTCTGAATTTTTATCGCTTTAGGGAGCGCTGGCATTGAATTAGGAATGGACGCCAAAACGCTCTCAAAAGGCACGGCATTCCCCTCTCTAGAGAGCTTCACTTTTTGCGCTTTTTCTTTCGCCTTCTCGACTTCCCAATTGGCATTAATCGCTTCATCACTGTCAAATTCAGCATCGGAAAAAACATGCGGGTGACGACGAGTTAATTTCTCGTTGACCGTTTCTACAACCTCAGAGAAATCAAATAGCCCCTCTTCTTTCGCCATTTGGCTGTAGAAAATCACCTGAAAAAGTAAATCCCCCAATTCTTCCTTTAAGTTTGGCCAATCACGATTATGAATCGCATCGACGACTTCATAAGTCTCTTCGATGGTATGAGGCACAATGGTGTCAAAGGTCTGCTTCTTGTCCCAAGGACAACCATTCTCAGCATCACGCAACTGCGCCATGATTTGTTCTAACTGTTCAATTGGGTGACTCATTTCTACCTCTTCTTTTAAATAAAAAGGCGAGTAGTTCAAAACTACCCGCCCTAAATTGTATATCCACCTTTCACTAAGCCGTTGGAATTTTAACAAGGCAACAAGCTTGTGAAGCTCCTGAGCATAGCTCGCTATGTGATGGTGTGAACAAGCGCTCTTAACGACGTAAAAATAACAAATACGACGTGAAAGTTAGCCTAGGCGTTTAACACTCATAACATCTTTGATCTGCTCAATTCTAGAGGTCACTCGATTCAAAATCTCAATATTGGTGAGCTCTAAGTCAAAATCCATAATCGATAGCTGTCGCTTATAATCGTTGCGATTTTTCATGCTCGTCACTTTGATTTTTTCATTGGTCAGCAATGACGTAATGTCTTTTAATAAACCACTTCGTTCCATGGCTTCTATGCGTACTGTCAAAATGTAAGAACCAACAAAGCCGCTGCCCCACACCGTATCAATGATACGTTCGCTGGCATGGTGGCGAAGCTCTTCAAGCTGCTCACAATCCGCACGGTGAACCGAAATACCACGCCCTTGCGTAATGTACCCTTTGATCTCATCACCTGGAATAGGTTGACAACAACGGGCCAAATGCGTCATGAGGTTGTCCACCCCCTCAACAACAACCGCATCTTTTTTCGGGCGGCTTTGAACTGTCGGTTTGTTCTCTGCTTCTTGAAGTTTCTCAAGCGCTTGCTTGTCTTCCTCTTCCGCTGTGGGCTTGTTCACTAACGCATTAATGTGGTTCACAACCTGATTAATCCGCAAATCACCACTGCCCACACCGGCATAAAGCTCATCGGTTGTATTCACGTTAAAGCGTTTTAGGGCATATTCCTGAGCATGCTTAAGTGATGCACCGATCTTCGCCAATTCAACTTCAAGGATCTCTTTCCCGGCTTCTAAGTTTTGCTCTCGGCTCTCTTTTCTAAACCACGCATTGATCTTCGCGCGAGCACGCCCTGAGTGAACAAAACCTAAGGTTGGGTTCAGCCAATCACGAGATGGGTTAGGTTCTTTTTGAGTGATGATTTCAACTTGATCGCCCATGGCCAGTTTGTGAGTGAAAGGCACAATACGCCCAGCAACTTTTGCTCCGATACAACGATGGCCGACCATAGAGTGAATGTGATACGCGAAATCGAGTGGCGTTGCTCCCATTGGAAGGTCAACCACATCCCCTCGTGGGGTAAAGGCATAAACTCGATCATCAAATACCTGGCTTCGAACTTCATCGAGCATTTCACCAGAATCCGACATCTCTTCTTGCCAATCGATCAGTTTACGCAGCCAAGTGATCTTTTCATCGTAGCCACTGCGCGCTGTTGATGCGCCTTCTTTGTATTTCCAGTGCGCGGCAACCCCCAGCTCAGAATCTTCATGCATCTGCTTGGTGCGGATCTGGATCTCTATTGTTTTGCCTTCAGGCCCAAGCACAATGGTGTGAATGGATTGGTAACCATTGGGTTTTGGATTGGCAACGTAGTCATCAAACTCGCTAGGAAGGTGCTTATATTTAGTGTGCACGACGCCTAATGCGGCATAACAATCTTGCAACTGGTCAGCGATAATACGCACGGCACGAACATCAAAAAGCTCATCAAATTCCAAGCTCTTCTTCTGCATTTTTCGCCAGATACTATAGATGTGTTTTGGACGCCCACTGACCTCTGCATTAATGCTTGAAACGCCCATTTCAGCGGTGAGATCATCAACAAAATCGGTAATGTATTGCTCGCGAACAATGCGACGCTCAGACAGCTGCTTCGCAATTTGCTTGTAAGTATCAGGCTGCTGATAACGAAAGGCGTAATCTTCGATTTCCCACTTAAGTTGACCTATGCCGAGTCGGTTAGCCAAGGGTGCATAAATGTTGGCACACTCTTTTGCCGCCGCTCTACGCACTTCATCGGGCGATTTCTTCACTTCAATGAGGTTACAGATTCGCTCAGCAAGCTTAATCACCACGCAGCGGAAATCGTCTACCATAGCCAACAGCATGCGGCGTACGTTATCAACCTGACCGGATGCCGCACTGCCTTCAAGAGTGACATTGAGTTGACCAAGCGCGGCCATCTCTTCGACACCATCAATCAGTTTGACGGTCTCCTTGCCATAGCTCTCTTCAAACAACTCGCGTTCAAAGGCCCCTGCTGAGACAAGTGGAAATAGTTGCGCAGCAACCAAGGTGGCTTTATCCATTGATAAGGTCACCAGAATTTCATTCATTTCTCGCCCACGCCACAGTAGCAGTTGCGCGTCTTCACGCCCTTCAACTACCGATTCACATTGACGGTAAACCTCTTTTAATCGTTTTGCGACGTTCTTGTCTTGTCCTAGGCTAGCCACCCAGTTATCTAAATCAAACTGTTCGTTTGGGTTTAAATGTGCGCTTCTTACCGCAACCATCGTTTCATCCTAGAAATTATTATTATGTTTTCGACTAACTGTTTCTCAGTTAGTTCTCTGTCTCGGTTGGTTCTTTGTTTTCTTACTTTTAAAATTCTTTTTTACTTTTCAAAAAGTGCCATTGATTCTAAATGGCTTGTATGGGGGAACATGTCTAACATTCCAATTTTTTGTAGCTTAAATCCTTGCTCAAGCAAGCTTTGGCTATCCCTTGCAAGGGTAGCAGGATTGCAAGAAACATAAACAACGCTTTTGGCGCCAAATTGAGAAATTTGATCAACGATCCCACTCGCACCCGCTCTTGCAGGATCAAGTAGAACCTTATCAAATTTTTCTTGCGCCCAAGGCTGACTAGCAAGCGGTTCTTCTAAATTTGCTTGGTAGAATCGAGCATTGGTTAACGAGTTATCTAATGCGTTTTGGCTTGCTTGCTCAACCATCTCGTCAACACCTTCCACGCCGACGACACTCTTTGCTCGTGTCGCCATTGGTAAGCTAAAGTTGCCAAGACCACAGAAAAGGTCAAGAACTCGGTCTTGCTCTGTCACATCAAGCCAATCGAGTGCCTGAGTGATCATTTTCTGATTCACATCTTGGTTTACTTGAATGAAATGATTAGGCATGAAAGACAGTGTGACACCTGCCTCTCGATAATCAGCAACGTGGCCAGTAATACGTGTTAACTCGTCGTTACTCGGCATCAGATACAATGTCGCTTGATGCTGCTCAGCCAACGCAACTAGTGCTTTGTGATCTTTTTCTGCCAATGCTTTCAGGTGGCGTAGCACTAGAACAATACCATTGTCTGCTTTGACCAACTCAATGTGGCCCAATGATTCTTGGTTCTTAAAACCCGATAGCACGTTTTTTAATTGGGGTAACAGGGCACTCAAGCTCGGTTCAAGGACATCACAATGCGCGATATTGACGATTTGTTTGCTCTGCTTTTTACGAAAGCCAAACTGCAGCTGACGAGATTTTTTGTCCACGAATAAGCTAACGCGTGCTCGGCGTCTATAGCCTTTATCTTCCTCAGCAATCATTGGTGACAATGCCAATTCTTGACCGGCAAACTTACTCATTAACTGACTCAATGAGCTCTGCTTGTATTCTCGCTGAGCGCCAAGCTCTAAATGCTGTAGGTTACAGCCACCACATTGCTGGTAGTATTCACAGAATGGGTCAACACGCTGCTCGCTTGGTTCAAGAACTTTAATCAGCTTTGCACGTGCAAACTTGCTTTTGCTCTCCGTTAACTGGACCACCACCTTTTCGCTTGGAAGGGCTTGTTCAATAAAAACAGGCTTCTTATTCAGGTAAGCGATCCCCGAACCTAAATTATCGAGTTTTTCCACCAATACCGATTGATGCTTGGTTTCAATTTGAGTTTTCTTTTTCGGTTGGAAAAAACGTGCCATGCTCTCAGTGCCTAAAGGTTTTCTTATGATTAATTTACCCCCAGTATCACTATTTATCACTGGGAATATTGTCGATTCGTGTCGACTTGATTAAGCTAAGTCATTCATTTGATGATTCGCTCTGCGGGTTATTTTCCCATATCCAACCCACGATGTTTAGATAATAATGACGAGATACGGCCTACGCGCACGAGTAATTACCCTTACTTTAGCGCCAACACTGATCATTGGCTTGCTGCTAAGTAGCTTCTTTTCCTTTAACCGCTACCACGATCTTGAAACGCAAGTTATTAATTCTGGGTTAAATATTATTGAACCATTGGCTATCGCCAGTGAAGATGGCATGCAGAAGCAAAGCCATGAAGCGGTGCGTCGTCTGATCAGTTATTCGCACCGAAAGAATTCCAAATTTGTTCGTAGTATTGCTGTTTTTGACTCAAACCATGAGCTTTTTGTTACGTCCAACTTCCACCCTAACTTTGAATCATTAACCTTTCCCAAAGATCAGCCGATTCCTCTTTATGGGTCATCCAATATAGACGATAACTCACTCATTTTGAGAACCCCAATTCTCGCGGAATCAAGATTGGCCGTAGCCTCTGAAGCTGAGAATGAAAGCCAAGCCTTCGGTTATATCGCCATAGAGCTCGATCTCTCTTCGCTGCGCTTACAACAATACCAAGAGATTCTACTCGCGGTGTTGGTTCTGCTTTTAGGCCTTGGTCTGTCCGCAATTTTTGCAATGCGCTTAATGCACGATGTGACTCGACCTATTGAGCACATGAAAAATATGATTCAGCGTATCCGCCGTGGTCATATCGATGTGCGAATTGAAGGGAAAATGCACGGTGAGCTGGACTCTCTGAAAAATGGTATCAATGCCATGGCAGAGTCTCTATCAGCCTATCACAGCGAAATGCAGCACAGTATTGACCAAGCAACGTCCGATTTGCGAGAGACCTTAGAGCAACTAGAGATTCAAAACGTTGAATTAGACATCGCGAAAAAACGCGCGCAAGAAGCCGCGAGAGTAAAATCGGAATTCCTCGCAAATATGTCTCACGAATTGCGGACACCACTCAATGGGGTGATTGGTTTTACTCGGCAGATGCTCAAAACCCAACTGACCAACAGTCAAACCGACTACCTACAAACAATTGAAAAATCCGCGAATAACCTACTTAGCATCATTAACGACATCTTGGATTTCTCGAAATTAGAAGCCGGGAAACTGGCGCTGGAGAACATCCCATTTGAGTTCCAAGACAGCCTCGAAGAAGTAGTGAGCTTACAAGCAACCTCAGCCCATGAAAAAGGCTTAGAATTAACCCTAAAAGTGGACTCAAAAGTCCCTGCTGGCTTAGTAGGCGACCCACTTCGAATTCAGCAAGTACTGACTAACCTTGTTGGTAACTCCATCAAATTTACCGAGCGTGGCAATATCGATATCAGCGTCGAGCTACGTTCACAAAAAGATGACATGGTTGAGTTGCAGTTCATGGTACGAGACACAGGAATTGGTATCTCAGAGCGCCAGCAAGCTCAATTATTCCAAGCCTTTAGCCAGGCTGATGCGAGTATTTCCCGACGCTATGGTGGAACGGGGCTTGGTCTCGTCATCACTCAGAAACTGGTGAGTCAGATGGGAGGTGAAATAAGCCTTACCAGCCGATTACACCAAGGTTCAACTTTCTGGTTTACCTTACGCTTGCACGTCACGGATATGCCAATCAGCCCTCTCGTTGATGTTCAGGTGCTTGAACAGCGTCATCTACTTCTTATTGAGCCGAACATGCAGGCTGCCTCGGTTATTCAGCAGATGTTGATTCAAGAAGGGCTGATCGTCACTTATCGCTCTTCGATGCCAGAAGAAAATGAACGCTATGATTACGTGATACTGAACCTTGCGCCCAATAAGAACACCTCTATCGAGACCATCGGTGAGTGGGTCGAGAAAGCAAAAGGCGTATCACCGAATGTGATTGTTGGTACACCAAGTACCGAGTTAGCTCTGTCTGATCATCTAATTCAAGCACATAACGTACAGTGTATTACTAAGCCATTGTCTCGTAAGAAGTTATTGCAAATGATGATTGCGAACCAGCCACCGACGTTATTGCCGTCAATTGAGCCATCCTATCAAGAAACATTGCCGCTGAAGGTGATGGCCGTTGATGATAATCCAGCCAACCTGAAATTGATCACCGCACTGCTACAAGAGCGCGTGGAGAGCATCATTGCCTGCACAAATGGTCGAGATGCGGTTCAGCAAGCAGAAAGCCATGCCTTTGATATTGTGTTGATGGACATCCAAATGCCGCATATGGATGGTGTAACGGCTTGCCATAAAATTAAGCAAACCGAGCTCAATAAGAATACGCCTGTTATCGCGGTAACGGCCCACGCAATGGCTGGAGAACGTGACAGATTGCTTAACGCCGGAATGGATGACTACCTCACCAAGCCTATTGAAGAGCATATTCTCCAGCAGGTATTGGTGCACTGGAGCCCGCATACCCTAGAGAGTGACGTGGAAAAAGTCGAACTCACTCACCTAGAGCATGTTGAAAATGCGCAAGTTGTAGAGCAAGAAAACGCAGTGCCTGATGCCAGTGAGATCATTATCATTGATTGGCAAGCTGCGCTGAAACAATCAGCAAACAAAGAAGACTTAGCAAAAGAGATGCTAGCGATGTTAGTGGGCTACATTCCTGAGGTTGTCACTTATGTTGATGAGGCTTTAGAAACGGATTCGACCGATACCGATGCGTTAATCCATCATGTTCACAAGCTGCACGGTAGCTGTTCGTATTGTGGTGTGCCGCGTCTCAAAAAAGTGTGTGCCACAATAGAGACGGCGTTACGCTCAGGTAGCTCAATCGAAGATATCGAGCCAGAGCTGTTTGAATTACAAGATGAGATGGATAAAGTCCTCGCAACAGCCGAGTTGTATTTGGACGATAACGAGTGAGTACGTTTGCTGAATAGCGGTTAGTCAATAAGACTTAAAAAAGAGTGTGTAACCCATATGGATTCACGCTCTTTTTATTGTCTTCAATACCCTACTTAAAGAGGACTGTTACCATGACTAGACTAAGATTCCAGCAAGACCGTCGCCACAGCGTAATGACGTTCATCAGAAATCGTCAAATGATTTGTTGAAACCTTCATTTGTAAAGCGATCTCGTTTGCTTTACCGCTTAACACGAGCACAGGCTTACCAAACTTATCATTGCTAATATCAAAGTCTTGAAATGATACGCCTTGAGCAATACCTGTTCCCAACGCTTTAGAAGCGGCTTCTTTTGCCGCAAAACGCTTCGCTAAAAAGCGTCCTTTCTGCTTCAAGCCACTAAAGGTATCCATCTCTTGCTGTGTGAGAATTCGCTGTGCAAACGCATCTCCCGAGCGAGAGAGCGCCTTTTCAATACGTTCAATCTCAGCAATGTCTGTCCCTAAACCGACAACAGGCATTGGGTTTAGCCGCGCGCTGCAATCATGATTGCTTTCATGTCAGCAACCGATTTTTGCAAACCATCAAACATCGCACGACCCATGATGGAGTGGCCAATGTTTAATTCATAAATCTCAGGCAGAGCCGCGATTGGTGCAACGTTGTGGTACGTCAATCCATGACCCGCATTAACAACGATGCCAAGGTCATCAGCGTAACTTGCTGCTGCTGCAATTTTTTTCAATTCGTCTTGCTGATCTTCTTCTGTCTTCGCATCCGCGTAGTGACCAGTATGAAGCTCAATAAATGGCGCACCCGTCGCTTTTGCCGCATCAATCTGCTCACGATCAGCGTTAATAAACAGAGAAACTTTAATGCCAACCTCAGCCATTCTTGCTGTTGCCGCTTTGATTTTCTCTAGCTGACCAACGACGTCAAGCCCACCTTCGGTGGTTAGCTCTTCGCGCTTCTCAGGAACCAAACAAACAAACTCAGGACGAGTCTCTAAAGCAATGTTCACCATTTCCTCAGTCACTGCCATTTCAAGGTTCATGCGCGTTTGTAGTGTTTCACGTAGAACACGAACATCACGATCAACAATATGACGGCGGTCTTCACGTAAGTGAATCGTAATGCCATCAGCGCCTGCACGTTCTGCGATTTCTGCAGCGTGAACAGGGTCAGGATATTTAGTACCGCGTGCATTACGTAATGTCGCGATATGATCGATGTTTACCCCAAGGTAAATTGTGCTCATTTTCCAATACTCCGTGCTTTGGGAATGCCTATTCGTGGTAGAAACAGTTCCCGGCTTTTTAATGGTTTTCCGCCAAGATACGGCTTTAATGCTATTCGTGTAAAGCGTTTTGCTGCTTTTAACTGTTCTTTCGTGGTGAATCTTCTTTCACTAATGGCGATGAGCTCATCACCAAGAAAAGAGTAATGATCTTTGCGTACTGAAGCAATAAAACCTTGTTGCTCTCGGTAGCGATAAGTCATGTTAGGATCGACAGGTTCGCCCGTGCCCGCACAGTGGATAAAATCCACACCGTAGCCCAGTGCTGCGAGCAATGCGAGCTCAAAACGCCTCAGTGCTGGTTCTGGGTTATCGCATTGAGCCAACTCAGTCAGCGCATGCAAATAATCATGAAATAGTGAAGGCATAGCGACTTCTGCCACCAAAACGCGACCTATCAATTCATTCACATACATGGCTGAGTAGAGGTTGATGCCTGATAATGGCAAGCCTAAGCTGATTGGTTCAGCTTGGCGAAGTGTTTTCATCGAACTATTGCCAGACCATTTGAGCAATAGTGGCGTAAAAGGCTGCAATGCGCCTTTCAAATTCGATCGTTTACTGCGTGCGCCTTTGGACATAAGCGTCATCCGCCCATATTCCTCACTAAACACATCAAGGATCAGGCTAGACTCGCTGTAAGGGCGTCGATGCAATACGAAACATCGCTGTAATCCATCACTCATAACGCCCCCTACATTAGATACAAAAAGAGAGAGTTAATACTCTCTCTTTTCTTTAATAAAAACAAATCGTGTTATAGATCGTCAATGTAACCCAGCGAACGTAATGCTCGCTCGTCATCAGCCCAACCCGACTTCACTTTAACCCAAGTTTCAAGGTAGACCTTGCGACCGAACAGCTCTTCCATATCGAGGCGAGCTTCGCGACCGATGGTTTTGATCTTATCTCCACCTTTACCAATCACCATTTTCTTCTGACCAGTACGCTCAACAAGAATAAGGGCGTTGATGTGGAAACCATCATTATCAGGGTTGTAATCGAAACGCTCGATCTCAACCGTCACTGAGTATGGAAGTTCATCACCGGTAAAGCGCATGAGCTTTTCACGAATGATTTCCGAAGCCATAAAACGCTGTGAGCGATCAGTTACGTACTCTTCAGGGAAGTGATGTGTCGCTTTAGGCAAGTGTTCACGAACATGCTTACGCAGCACATCAATGTTCTTACCGTGTTTCGCTGAAATCGGCACAACATCGAGGAAATCCATCTTTGAAGAGACTTGCATCATATGCTGCATCACATCATTGCGATCCTGAACGTTATCAACCTTGTTGATACACAGCACAACAGGAAAGTTAGCCTTACGGAGCTTGTTCAGCACCATTTCATCGTCGTCAGTCCAATGTGTACCATCGACAAGGAAAAAGACTAGGTTAACATCACTCAAAGAACTGTTCGCGGCACGGTTCATCAAACGGTTAATAGCACGCTTCTCTTCAATGTGAAGTCCTGGCGTGTCCACGTAGATCGCTTGAAATTCACCTTCTGTCTCTACACCCATAATACGGTGACGAGTTGTCTGTGGTTTACGTGACGTAATTGAAATCTTCTGACCCAAAATATGGTTCAGAAGTGTCGATTTACCGACGTTCGGACGCCCAACAATAGCAATAAAGCCACAGTGTTGGTCTTCAGGTGCGCTTGGTTTGGCGTCTGATGCGAAGTACGCATCAAGATCAAATTCGTTATCAGCCATTGGTTTATCATCCGCCATTAGTTACTAGCTCTAATGCTGTGCCAGCAGCCGCTTGTTCTGCTTTGCGACGACTAGTGCCTTTTCCAATAACAGGCTGTCCTAGGCCTGCCACATCACACGAAACCGTAAACTCTTGGTTGTGTGCTTCACCTTTAATATTAGTCACTGTATAGACTGGCAGTGGCTTTCTTCGCCCTTGAAGAAATTCTTGTAGGCGAGTTTTAGGATCTTTTTGCGATACGCCAGGCTCGATAGCGTCTAAGCGAGTTTTATACCAGCTAAGAATAATACCGCGAACCGTTTCTGTATCACTGTCTAGATAGACAGCCCCGATAATAGCTTCTACTGCATCAGCGAGTATAGAATCACGGCGGAAACCACCACTTTTCAACTCACCTGGACCTAATTTTAAGTAATCTCCAAGTTCAAATTCACGGCCTAATTCAGCCAGTGTATGACCTCGAACTAAGGTGGCACGCATGCGGCTCATGTCGCCTTCGTTAACCTTAGGAAAACGATGATAAAGATCATCTGCAATCACAAAACTTAAAATTGAATCGCCCAGAAACTCAAGACGTTCATTGTGTTTACCATGTGCACTTCTATGGGTAAGTGCTAAATCTAAATGATCGGCATCAGCAAACTGATAACCGATCTTTCTTTGTAGCTTTTCAATAGGAGAATTCATACTCTCTCGATTTGATTATGTCCAGCTTTCGCTGGACTAGTTAATACCACCGACGCGACTAAAGCGCACACCAGTTGGGATCCATGAAGGCAGTGCACTGTCAGCACCACGTTCAAACTCAAAACTAATCCAAATGCCTACGGCTTTTCCGACTAGATTTTCTTCTGGAACAAAGCCCCAGTAACGGCTATCAGCACTGTTGTCACGGTTATCACCCATCACAAAGTACTGACCTTGTGGCACAACCCATTCACCTACGCCAGCGCGAGGCTGATACGCGTCTCTGCGATCTTGTCGTAGCGGGTTGACCAAAATTTGATGCTTCATCTCGCCTAGCTTTTCATCAAGCTGAATTAATGGAATACCATTTTGTACAAATTCACTCTCTTCTACGTTAGATAAGCTCACTTGTTCACAGCTCGTTTCACCTTGAGGACGAATGCAAATCTCTTTCTTAGCATTATAGCGAACCGTGTCACCAGGCATGCCTACGACACGCTTTATGTAGTCGATGCTCGGTTGCGGTGGGTATTTAAATACCGCAACATCGCCACGCTCTGGTTTGCCCGTTTCGACAAGCTGGCTACGCCACACCGGGTCTTTAATGCCGTATGCGTATTTCTCAACCAAGATAAAATCACCCACCAATAAGGTTGGCATCATCGATCCTGAAGGAATCTGAAACGGTTCATAGATAAATGAGCGCAATACTAAAACAAAGGCGATCACAGGGAAGATAGACACACTATTCTCAATCCACCAAGGCTGAGTCTGCATTTTTTCGATCGTCACAGCATCCAAACCATTGGTCTGCGCCTCGGCATCAGCAACTTTCTGCTGGCGCTGCTTCGCCCAAACCCACTTCTCTAATGCCCAAACAATACCGGTAACCAGTGTTACGATGACAAGAATCAGTGAAAATGTATTTGCCATTAGCTTCCCTTATCTAAAAAATACGAAAGTGAAAGAGCCGAAACCCTTTCACTTAATAGTGTTACATCCAAGCAATCAAAAGCTCAGTGTATTAATCTTTGCCTACATGAAGAATGGCTAAGAATGCTTCTTGAGGCAGCTCAACGTTACCGATCTGCTTCATACGTTTCTTACCTTCTTTCTGCTTCTTAAGCAGTTTCTTCTTACGACTGATGTCACCACCGTAACATTTCGCGATTACGTTTTTACGTAACTGCTTAACGGTTGAACGCGCAATAATGTGTCCGCCAATCGCTGCTTGAATCGCAATATCGAACATTTGGCGAGGAATGAACTCTTTCATTTTCTCAACCAGCAGACGACCGCGACCTTGTGCATTGGCATGGTGAGTAATGATCGCCAATGCGTCTACTCTGTCACCATTGATTAATACATCCACACGAACCATGTTCGATGCTTCGTAGCGGTGGAAGTTGTAATCCAGTGACGCATAACCACGTGAGGTTGATTTCAAACGGTCAAAGAAATCTAAAACTACTTCAGACATTGGAACATCGTACGTCAGTGCAACTTGGTTACCGTGGTAAACCATATCAACCTGAATACCGCGCTTCTCAATACATAGCGTAATAACGTTACCTAAGTAATCAGCAGGGACAAGGATGTTACAACGAGCAATGGGTTCACGAATTTCTTCTAAATCATTAACTGCCGGTAGTTTTGCTGGGCTATCTACATAAAGTAAATCACCGTTATTCAACACCACTTCGTAGACTACCGTTGGTGCGGTCGTGATGAGATCAAGATCATACTCACGCTCAAGACGCTCTTGGATGATCTCCATGTGCAGCATCCCAAGGAAACCACAGCGGAAACCAAACCCAAGTGCCGCCGAGCTCTCTGGCTCGTAGAACAGTGATGCATCATTAAGGCTTAGTTTTCCGAGCGCATCACGGAAGTTTTCATAGTCATCAGAAGAGACGGGGAATAGACCCGCATAAACCTGCGGCTTCACTTTTTGGAAACCAGGTAGACGCTCTTCACTGCCACCTTTTGCTAGCGTTAACGTATCACCAACAGGTGCGCCAAGAATGTCTTTAATACCACAAACGACCCAACCTACTTCACCCGTATTCAAGACATCCGTATCGATTTGTTTCGGTGTAAAGATACCAATGCGGTCAATACCCCAAACTTGATCAGTACTCATTACCTTAATCTTGTCATTCTTCTTCAACGTACCATTTTTAATACGTACCAGAGAGACAACACCCAGGTAGTTATCAAACCATGAGTCGATAATAAGTGCTTGCGTTGGTGCTTCAGGATCACCTTCCGGTGGTGGGATTTGTTTAACAATCGTTTCTAGAACCTCATCAACACCCAGACCCGTTTTTGCTGAACAACGCGTTGCTTCCATTGCGTCGATACCAACAATTTCTTCGATCTCTTCAGAGACACGCTCAGGATCAGCAGCTGGTAAATCAATCTTGTTTAAGATTGGCACAACTTCCAAATCCATTTCGATCGCGGTGTAACAGTTGGCGAGTGTTTGAGCTTCTACGCCCTGACCAGCATCAACCACTAACAATGCACCTTCACACGCGGCTAGAGAGCGAGAGACTTCATAAGAGAAGTCTACGTGTCCAGGAGTGTCGATAAAGTTAAGCTGGTAAGTTTCACCGTCTTTAGCTTTATAGTCGAGTGTCACACTCTGAGCTTTGATGGTGATACCACGTTCACGTTCTATATCCATAGAATCGAGAACTTGAGCGTCCATTTCACGTTCGCTTAATCCACCACAAACTTGGATTAGACGGTCTGATAAGGTCGACTTACCGTGGTCGATATGGGCGATAATCGAAAAATTACGAATGTGCTTCATAGGCTTGGGGTGACTAAACTCGTTGCAAAAAGGGATAATATGAATGCGGCCTAGGGCTGCAATTCAATCAAGTTGGCAGATTCTACCCAATTTCTACTCAATTCGCACCCTTATTTGAGCTTTGAATGATTGGCTCGCCGAGGACACGCAACAAAACCACTTGTTGCGCAGAGGCTTGTTCTAACTGAGCTGCTTTATGTTTGGCAATTCGAAAACCAATATAAGCGCTAAAAAAGGCACTTACGATGACACTCAACTCGCCAAGCTGAAGATATGGGACAAACAGAGATTGAGCCAAACCAGCCCCAAGCATCAGGAAAACAAGAGGAAGAATGTAAACAATGACGGCTGAATGCAGCAGCGTTTTTTCTGGAAAGCCTATTTCAACCACCTGCCCTGCACTAATGGGTTTGGCGCTGACGACACTCCAAAATAGAGACTTAGCTCCAACAGCTTTACTGACTATTCCGGTACTGCAGCTTTTCTGAGACGCGCAACTTGAGCAGCTGGTTTTCTGCTCGCAGCTGAGGTCGAGTAAAAAATCATTCTTACGAGGATGGACAGCAGAAACCGTCGCTAGGGCCGTCATCATTGTGAGACAGCCTCACGCATACTCTGATCAAAGGTTATAGATTGCGCTATACGCTTCGCGGTCGCAGGCGGAATATCGCCAACAATTGACACCTCAGATGTCCCCTTTACAAAACTATGCAAGGTACGTCGGCCTTGTCGAACCAATTGACCTTTCAATGAATTATCATCACTATCAGAGACATAGACCGAAAAGGTAAACAAGCCGTCAGTGTACATCTGGCTTTCAACCATACGTTCCGTTACCGCCATTCGGTAGCGGTTTAACTCTTTAGGTTCGAACCCATTCGGGATCCAATCTATGCTCCAAAACGTCTGTTTCACATTGCCTTTTGGTAGCGATAAAACCTCGGGTAGCTCAACATCATTGAGACCAACCAACACCTCTTCAACCTGATCATTAATCGAGTAAGAGATAGTACGATACTGCTCTAGAACCTCTCCATCACGATCAACCAGATCAGCTCTTAATGGAAGCTTGTTCTTTTCATCAACCCACAAAACATACGAATACCGAAGTCCATCTTTTGGCACGACTCTGATCACTTGGCATGCGGTCCCGGCTTCTCTAGCTCGGCCCACGGTGATAAAGTCATAGTTGCTACTCAGCGAATCAACATCTGTATTTAATAGTGGGATGGTCGGCGCCACCATGTTGCCGGACTCGATAGTAAATGGTTCAACACCAGGTTCGATATAACTCACCTCATCTCCACGACGGATCACCTCACGAACAGGACCACTCAAGTAGATAAGATGAGCAAGTTGTTGGGATTCATTGCGTGCATGGCGATATAGCAAAGGTTCAATGCTATTTTTTTTGATTAGGATGTAGGAAAGTTCGTAATTTAGCTGCTGACTTGCTTCATTCATTTGATGCAACAAGGCCTCTGCAGGCGACGGCTCTGCAAAGGCACTATTTACATTCAAACTGAGCAGCGTCAGAGCACTGATCAGGATTTTTTTCATTCAATTACCGATTCAATCGTGTCGCTATCTGAACGTTCACTGTTCAGCCTTAGCTGCAACTCATAATCGAGAAGCATAGCATTAACACGGCGACGCTGCTCTTGAACGTTCACATTCTGGTTAGGTTTCTCAACGGAACCACGGCTCAAGCTTACGGGTTCAACACTCCCTGTTAAAGGAATCGTTTGTAATACAGGCAGTTGGTCTACAGATGACGATTCTGCACCGCCATATTGCTGCACACCAAGTATTACTGCCAGCGATACGCATGCAGCGACCGCGACTTGTCCAAATTGGGTCAACCACTCAGGCAGATGGCGCTTAGCCTGTTTCGGGGTTGGTTGAGCCTCGATTCTTTGTGTTGCTAGTTCTGAAACATTGTTGCTCGATGTATTGCTGCTATCTACTGAGCGATGCGTTGGCTCACTTTCTAGCGCTAATGCAACACTTTCAGCAATATTCCACTCTTCTACCTTCGGCGTGTCACCACGCATTACATCACCAATTAAATGATAATTCTTCCAGGTATCTAGAGATTCTTGGTCAACTTCGATCTCTGAAATCAGAGATTTATCGACAACTTCTCCATCCATGAGTGCTGAAAGTTTTTCTTGGTCAGCCATTCTTTTCACCATTTAATTACTAGTACTAGCGTTGCAAAAGAGGTTTTATTTTCTTTTCCACCGCTTCACGAGCACGGAATATACGCGAGCGTATTGTTCCTACGGGGCAATCCATTACTTCTGCGATTTCTTCATAACTTAAGCCATCAAGCTCTCGTAAAGTCATCGCGGTTTTTAAATCTTCAGGTAATGCTTCTATCGCGCTAAAAACTACTTGTTTCAATTCTTTGGACAACGTTAAGTTCTCAGGGTTCGATATTTCTTTTAAAGCACTGCCTGTTTCGTAATATTCAGCGTCTTCTGCATCAACATCGGTGGCTGGCGGTCTTCGGCTCTGCGCAACAATGTGATTTTTAGCAGTATTAACAGCAATACGGTATAGCCATGTATAAAACGCACTCTCTCCACGAAAAGTGGGTAAAGCACGATACGCTTTGATGAACGCTTCTTGCGCCACATCAGCGACATCTCCGGAATTGCTCACATACCGAGAAATAAGATTGCATACTTTGTTTTGGTATCTTAATACCAATAGGTTAAATGCTTGCTTATCTCCACTCTGAACTCGCTCAATCAAGACTTGATCGGTTAGCTGCTCGTTCATTCGAGCGTGTACTCCTATTGTTATTTGCTTTTACCTTCACAGGCGAAAGCAGTATTGATGCACATTGTAGTATTGACACCACTGTCTACATGAGCACTATTGTGACTCAGTAAGGAAAAGAAAGTTCAAAATTTTCTTAAAAGAAAAAACATTAATCAATTACAGTGTGATGTACTCGTCACTTGTCTGATTTTAATATTGAAGCTGATGTACATCAATTGCAATCGCATTTACAAGGATTTGCATCTAGTGTAGTGATAAGATACGCAGAATCTGGCGCAAGAAAGCGCATTCAAGTGAAGAGTTGGATGACTCTATACAGTTCGGGAATTTAATAGTTTTATGAACGCAAACCGTGAACATCAATGTGATGTATTAGTGGTAGGAAGTGGCGCAGCAGGCTTATCTTTAGCTTTGCGTGTTGCAGAGCATGGAAAAGTCATTTTGCTGAGTAAAGGACCTATTAGCGAAGGGGCCACTTACTATGCTCAAGGTGGTATCGCTGCCGTATTCGATGAGTCTGATAGCATCGAATCACACGTGCAGGACACCCAAATTGCAGGCGCGGGTATTTGTGAAGAAGATACCGTGCGGTTCATCGCTGAAAACGCCAAAGAATGTGTTCAGTGGTTGATCGATGGCGGCGTCCCTTTTGATCGAGAAGATGATGACACCGATGAAAAGCCTCGTTATCACTTAACTCGTGAAGGTGGCCATAGTCATCGTCGTATCCTGCACGCTGCAGACGCGACTGGCATGGCGATGCAGACATCACTGCAAGCGAATGTACAAAACCACCCGAACATTGAAATCCTCGAACGTCACAATACGCTTGACCTCATTACAGAAGACAAGATTGGCGGCGATCAAAATAAGATTGTCGGGGCATACATCTGGAATAGAAACCAAGAACACGTTGAAACGGTTCGCAGTAAGTTCGTTGTTTTAGCAACGGGCGGCGCGTCAAAGGTTTATCAATATACCTCCAACCCAGATGTCTCTTCCGGTGATGGTATCGCCATGGCTTGGCGCGCAGGGTGCCGCGTAGCAAACCTCGAGTTCAACCAATTTCACCCTACCTGCCTATTCCACCCAGAAGCTCGAAACTTCCTATTAACTGAAGCCTTACGTGGCGAAGGTGCGTACCTAAGACGCCCTGACGGCTCACGCTTTATGGCTGATTTTGATGAGCGCGGTGAACTGGCCCCACGAGATGTTGTAGCTCGAGCGATAGATTTCGAAATGAAGCGACTCGGTGCTGACTGCATGTACCTAGATATCAGCCATAAATCTGCCGACTTTATCGAGAAGCATTTCCCAACCATTCATATGCGCCTACAAGATTTAGGCTTTGATATGACAAAAGAGCCTATCCCAATCGTCCCAGCGGCACACTATACCTGTGGCGGTGTGATAGTTGACCAGAAGGGTAAAACGGATCTTTCACAGCTTTATGCGATCGGCGAGGTCAGCTATACCGGTCTTCACGGCGCAAATCGAATGGCTTCAAACTCACTGCTGGAATGTGTTGTCTACGCATGGTCTGCCGCAAACAGCATCATTGAACAGATTAAAGATGCAGAGCTTCCACCAACGCTTCCTGCTTGGGATGAAAGTCAGGTCAGCAACTCTGACGAAGAGGTAGTGATTCAACATAACTGGCACGAGCTACGCCTGTTTATGTGGGATTACGTTGGTATTGTTCGTACCGACAAGCGTTTAGAGAGAGCGTTGCGCCGAATTCAATTGCTTCAGCAAGAAACCCATGAATATTACAGCTACTTCAAGGTGTCTAATAACCTGTTAGAACTGCGTAACTTATTGCAAGTTGCTGAACTTATGGTGCGCAGTGCAATGCGACGTAAAGAAAGTCGTGGCCTCCACTACACGTTAGACTATCCTGAACTCGCGGAAGACAGCGGCCCAACGATATTGGATCCGAAAGAACAGCCATAATTCCCGATTTTATTCATAGAAACGAAAAGAGCGCCTTGTTTTAGATTTGGCGCTCTTTTTACATCTCTGCGTTTACATCTCTGCCTCGTGCATTGAACTCAGACTTCTAAGCTGAACCAACAAGCGACGGTACTCATCGTCCGTCACGCTGTCTCGCCATAACATCAATCGCCGATTATCAGCACAGGTCAATATAACGCCTATAAAAGCGGTATTGAACGATGCACATTGAATCAGGTGCTTTTTCCCTTGATATTCCAACGCCCCTTCACGACTAATAGTGATCGCACCAAGTAACGGTTCGGGCAAGAATCGATATCGATGAAACACCATTAGAGAAAAAAGAATAAGGGCGGAAGAAGCAAAAAGAGAGAGTGAAGAGTTGATAAGGAACATCACCATCAATAACAGTAGGCTGAAATTGATGGCGCTCGCGTTGAATGAAGGGTTAACCGAAGCGTTAACGAACCTTTGAGAGGTTGTGTGCGACAATTTTGTCTACCATGGATGCATGACCCAAGTTTTCGCTGCGACCATGCCCCATAACCCATGTAAACAAATCTGGGTCATCGCACTCAAGCAAAGAGACAAAGTCTTGTTGTTCTGAGCTATTTAGCGATTCAAAGCACTCTTCAAAAAAAGGCATAATAACCACATCAAGTTCCAGCATCCCTCGTCGGCATGCCCACTTAACTCGTGCTTTTTGTTCTGTGGTGTACATGAATTGTTCCCTACTGTGTAATCCTAGCCCGAGTGTACCAATCTCACCGATCCACAACTAGTAACCGAGTCACAATCCTCTACGTCCATCAAAAAAAGCGTATTGTTAACCTCTAACAAACGCTTATAAATAAAGGAAAGTAAGCCACGCCTTGAATTGTGTAAGCCTTAGCGATTACCATAGGCGAATACTCCCTTACTCAATGTACTTAGGACGATAACATGGACTGGCAGCAACAATTTACCTCACTTTCAATCTCTCCAGAGAGCTCGCTACCATCACTGATGTTGACTCACTTAAGCTCTTGGGGAGCAATTACCATGAATGGTAATGACAAAAAGTCTTACCTTCAGGGGCAAGTTACCTGTGATGTGGTTGGTTTAAGTAATGACCAGTCAACATACGGTGCTCACTGTGATGCGAAAGGCAAGGTGTGGAGCATTTTCCGCCTGTGTCATCACAATGATGGCTATGCCATGGTTCAGCCACTAAGTGCCATCGAGGCAGAGCTTGCGGAACTAAAAAAATACGCCATTTTTGCCAAGGTCGAGATAGAACAAAGCCAAGATATTATTCTCGGCGCTATAGGTAATGAAGCTCAAGCCTGGATTGATACATTAAGCAGTGACCGCGGCGATGTTAGAGCAATCGATGGGGGCTCTGCTATTAAGGTAGATGAGCAGCGTTGGTTGCTGCTTGTCACACCAGAGTCGGCTAAACAGCTCGTGACAAACAGTGATGCTCAAACCGTCACCGAAGAGATTTGGACACGCTTTGATATCGAATCAGCGCTGCCTTACGTCGATAAATCACAACAGAGTATTCATATCCCTCAAGCTCTGAACCTACAAGCACTGGACGGCATCAGTTTCTCTAAAGGCTGTTACACAGGTCAAGAAACGGTGGCTCGCGCTAAATATCGTGGTATGAATAAACGAGTGATGTACATCGTCTCAGGGACAACCTCTGAGAGCCTATCTTCTTTTGAAAGCATCAGCCTAGAGAGAGCGGTAGGCGAAAACTGGCGCTCTGCTGGCGAGTTACTCAGTCATTACCAATTTGATAACGGTCAGGCGATTGGGCTGATTATCGCTTCCAAAGATCTCGATAGCGACACGTCGCTTCGCCTTAAAGAGCAACCTGACCACAACTGGACACTACAAGCTCTCCCTTACTCGTTAGACGATGAGTAAAACGCTAATCACTCCTGTTACCCAACATTTGGATGCGCAGCAAGTCGATTATCACTTGCTGCCTCAAAAGCACCCCACCCGAACCATAGAAGAGACAGCCCAACAACGCGGTGTCCGCCCTTCTCAAATGGTGAAAAGCATCGTCTTACGTGATATGGGCAATCAATACGCGTTAGCTTGCTTACCTGGTGATAGACATGTCGATCCTAAACGTGTACGAGCCATACTAGACTGCCGCCGAATGACCTGTGTTGCGATGAGTGACATCGAAGCGATAACCGGTTATCAAGCTGGAACAGTGAACCCATTGTTACTTAAAAATGCTATGCCCATTATTTTTGACGCTCAATTACTAACAGAAACTACCGTTACCATTAGCAGTGGTGATGCAGTGCTAGGAATCGCATTGGACTGCAAAGACCTTATCTCTCTTTGCAATCCGCTCATTGCAGACATATGTCGCATAACTAATGAAATATAGAATCTTAGTTACATTTATATATGACCTATATCGAAATTAACGACTTACCGACAGGAATTATTATTCACAATTAAAACATAAATAGTCACCAGTAATTTTATGCGCTACAGTATTTATGTTGGTTAATGTTAAGGCAGCGCTAAACGCTTGCCAAACTCCTTCTCCAACTAAAAAGTGAATCCACTGATTGTTTCAGGACATCCACTTTTTGTGTAATGCATCTGTGACTATTCGCCCGCCAATTATGAGCGGGCTTTTTTTGTCCTCCTCAATCTCGTCATACTCAGTTACATTTTCTATTTACAAAAAATTAACACAAGCCAAAATAATCACGCTATTCTTAAAAATGTCACAATTTTCCAGCACCATACGTGGAAAAATTGAACAGTAGAAAATCAGGCTTGCAGCAACTTTGAGGAATTCATCACGCTAAGTTGGGTATTTGTCTTAATATCTGCCTAGAGCAGCACAAATATCCAAATACGTTGGTTTAATCTGCATAATCCCCTCGTCTTATCACAACAATATCAGAGGGAGATTTATATAATTCGCGGTGCTAGGAAGAATAATAAGGATATAAGAATATGAGACTGTTTAAGCGCTATACGCCAAGTATGATTGCCAAACATGTTAGTAGGCTTTTTAAAGGGAAAATTTACATTTATGGTGTGGGGAAATTTGAGTTTGATAATGGAAAACTCATTTTGCCGGAGCGCGCTGATAATCGTCACTTTCAAGCGGTGAAAGAAGTTAACTTAGAAATAAAACGACTACGCTGTGTGTGCGCGTAAGCTCTGTACTTAAAAACGAATGGCTTAATAATTAAGGGTTGGCAAATTGCCAACCCTTTTTAAATTCGGTACTAGTAAAGAGAATCGCTATACCAGCTCGCTATGATTCACCTTAGCCAGCTCTGGTAGATTGCCTTTTAGTCCGAGAGCTCGCTTCATGATTTCATCTTTCGCCCCTGGTATTTGCCCCGTTAACTGCATCCCAATACCACGAAGGAGTTTTTTCGCTGGGTTCCCTCCCTCGAAGAGGTCTTTAAACCCTTGCATCGATGCGATCATTTTTGCAGCTTCAGCTTTTCTCCAGCGTTCGTAGCTGCGTAAATTTCGTTTACTGCCAATATCCTCGCCCTGTCGCCAGAGTTGATTGATCTCTTGAGCTAAGCTTGCTGCGTCCAATAACCCAAGGTTCACCCCTTGTCCTGCTAGCGGATGAATCGTATGCGCAGCATCACCAACTAACGCGATTCTATCCAACGCAAAATCTCGAGCGTAGCGCATACGAAGTGGGAAAGCTGAACGCTCACCCACGACCTCACAAAGCCCTAATCGATGATCAAACTCAGCCGTTAACGACTTATTGAACTCAGCGTCTGACATCTTAACCAACCGCTCTGCACGCGTCGGCTCTGTCGACCATACGATCGAGCTCATGTTAGGTTCCGACATGGGTAGAAACGCTAGCGGACCTAATGGAGTGAAAATTTGTCGTGCGGTCGATTTATGAGGTTCGGCGGTTTTAATATTCGCGACAATCGCACTGTGCCCGTAATCCCAATGAGTCAAAGGAATATCTAGCTGATTTCTCACCCATGAATTTGCACCATCAGCGCCAACAACGAGTTTCGCTGTCAATGATTGACCACTATCAAGCGACAGCCAAGCCTCACTCTCACCCACAGCAATACTCAAACACGTACTCGGCATGAATAAAGAAACGTTTGACTGCTGCTTCACCTTTTCCAGTAATGAGAGTTGAATAACACGATTTTCTACAATATGCCCCAGATTCGGCTGGGCATGTTGCTTGGCTTCAAATTCAATTCGAGCAAAGCTATCTTGTTCCCACACTTCCATTCCCACATACGGAGAAAGTCTTCGCTGCTCTATACCCTGCCAAGCACCCACATTCTTAAGAATTGTTTCACTGGAACGGCTCAGCGCTGACACTCTGACGTCTGGCAACTCTTGCAAGCTGTCATCCGGTCGATGACCTTCAATAACGGCAATTCGTAGATCTGTCTCTTTAAAAGCAGCAGCAAGCGCAAGACCAACCATGCCACCACCCACTATCGCGATATCGACGCTTTGCATCATGTTTTCATTATCCTTTTTAAATTATCGCTGATTCAGTTTATCTCTGAACAATGCCTAATGTTCTTTGCAGCAATGGTGTTTTTAAAGCAGGGAGATTATCCATTGCCATTAAAGCGAGATTCCGACCCACTCTCATTGCCGGTAAATCATTGGAAAAAGTATGCACTAGCTGAGAGGTCATCGAAATGGTGTCTTCACGATCATTTTGTCGTCGTTTCATATAGGACATCAACACCTCAAAGCTTCCCGCATCTTCCGAAGACAGGGCGACTTCTTCAGCCAAACTCGCCACATCACGGATACCGAGATTGAAACCTTGCCCTGCAATTGGATGTAAAGTTTGGGCTGCATTTCCAATGATGGCAAATCGATGCGCAATATTTTTTTCGCGATGGCGAAGAAGTAATGGGTAACAAGCTCGGCTGCCGACTTTGGTGAGTTGACCTAACCTCCAGCCAAACTCGCTTTGTAGCTGATGCAAAAATTCGTCGTCACCCATCGTCATCACTTTGTTTGCAAGCTCAGGAGACATGCACCAAACCAGAGATAGACGGTTCTCGCTCATAGGCAGCAATGCCAGAGGGCCATGCTCTGTGAAGCGTTCAAATGCTCGGTTCTGATGCGCTTTATTACTCACAATGTTGGCAATGACCGCGGATTGCTGGAAATCATGTTCTTGTAACTCAATGCCGATTTGATGACAACACGTCGACATCGCTCCATCAGCAGCAACCAATAATTTACCTTGGATAGATTGGCCACTTTCTAAATCAACAGTGACCTTTTCTGACTCTCTCGTGATGTGTGTGACCGAGTCTGGGCATAGCACGTCAATCCCAGAGTCTGCGTCCATCTTAGCCTGATAAATTTGTCCGATATCCGCCAGCTCAACCACATACCCTAAAGCATCGATGCCAAGTTCTTGGTTATCAATACTCGTCATACCTAAGTGAGTGCGGTCTGAGACATGAATATGATTGATTGCCGTTGCTACAGGTTCTATCGACGACCATAGTTTCAAGTTCTTTAAAATTGAAACCGTACCTGCAGACAGTGCGATTGAGCGAGAGTCAAAGCCGGGATGAGAGTGATGATCAACTTGATACGCTTCTACCACCGCAATAGAGAGCGATTTCTTAGTTAACTCCCTAATCGCAAGAGCCAACGTCGCACCAGCCATGGCGCCACCAGCAATAATCACATCATACTTCTTCATTGATCTTACTCTCTACTGTTTAATGATTCTCTTCACGCTTAATGCAGAGTCGGTTTCTCTTCAGCTTTGTCAGCTTTAACACCAAGCTCTGCATGGATAGTAAGCACGCAAACCTTCACATGCTCTATCACTTGCTCTAACAGCAAACCTTGCTCTTCCAGATCATCATCTTCATCAATGCCTAACCTCGCCATCTCTTCAAGATCGCCCAAGGCTTCCTTTGTATCAGTAGACGCTTTATTTAATGCGGCACTCGCCAATCCAAGCCCTGAAATGAAGTGATTGATCCAGTCACTGACACCGTCAGCCAAATCAAACAAGCTCGCGCTCGCTTCTTGATCGGGAAGCAACATAGACAATTCCATGCCAGTACCTGTTAACTCTTTAGACGTCGCGTCGAAAACCGTCTGAGCAACCTGAAGCGCTCGCTCTGGCCAACCCATACCATCATTCGTGTAATCAAAAATGAGGGGCTGCCAGCTCTTATCATTAGGAGCAAGGCCACCACTGAGCATGCCAGTCAATAAACCGTGCAATTCAGCAGGAGTAACAGCCAACGCGGCAGATTGCAGTTCTGTCGCACTTGATAGATATTCAGGTAGTGTTGATTCGCTCATGGTAAACTCAGTTTTCGTAGATTATTTGATATCCTAACATCTCACTCACTGAGCGAAAACGTTGATAAAGATAATATGGTGGGCTTTTATACGATTTGCCCAATATCTGTGTTCTTGGTGCTCGTTTTCCTCAACGGTTGCGGGAAAAGCTTGAATGTTATGGATGCTTTTTCTATAGTTTCCGACTCGATGGTAACAATCACTACGGCCATCGTTTTTGCGAGATCGTAAATTCGGCAATCCTTCATTAGGAAAGTGAAAATAGAGTTGAGCCATAATGAGTAATCAAGCGGTAGACGTTAAAATTTTAGGTAAGTTCACTCGAGTCAATTGTCCTGATGGTCAAGAAGAGTCATTGCAGCATGCCGCACGTGATCTTGATAACCGTTTGACAGAATTGGCGGAACGTACGAAAGTCACCAATGAAGTTCAACTACTTACTTTTGCTGCGCTGAATATTTGCTATGAACTGCATAGTAAGAATCAAGACGAACAATCTCAGCAATCACAGCTTACCGAGAGAATGGAGCTTCTCTCTGCGTCATTAGATGATGCAATTAGCAAAGTAAATCAAGGTCAGTAATCGGATTTACTGATACACTTTGCCAACAGACAAACGAATAACGTTAGATCTGTACCCGTATTTACCCTGGAGTGTGCGTCAGCAGGATTTAAGTCCCTGAGCCGATAAGCAATACCCAAGGGTTAGTATTCGATGACTATTGAGCAAGCTCGGCTCGTATCGAGAAGCCTACGGTCAACCTTGCTGACCCGCCTTGAACCAGATGGTTCAAGGGCCACAATCCTCAACGGCACTCTGGGGTATCCTCTTCGATACCCGCTAAAAATACAGGCGGACATATGACCTTATCTCGACAAGCGATACGTTCACAAATCCGTGAAAGACGAAATAAACTCCCTTCCGATACGCAACATCAAGCTGGACTCGATCTGATTCGTCAATTTTCAACCCTTCCTGAGCTTTCCTTCGCAAATCATATTGCCATTTATTTATCCACCGACGGTGAAGTCAATACAACACCGCTCATCGAATGGTTGTGGGAACAAGGAAAGTCCGTATACCTGCCTGTATTGCATCCCTTCTCTAAAGGACAATTGCTGTTTCTTCACTACACGCCAAGTACGCCCGTTGTACTGAATAAATACCAAATCATTGAGCCAAAGCTTAACCAAACCTTAGTTAAACCATTGGCTGAGCTTGATCTTATTTGCACACCACTCGTGGCGTTTGACTCTACCGGACAACGCCTTGGTATGGGCGGAGGCTATTATGATCGAACGCTAGAAGCATGGTTTAAGCGCAAAGAAGGCGCACAGCCAATTGGCTTAGCACATGATTGCCAGCACGTGACTACCCTACCAAGTGAAGCATGGGATGTCCCACTACCAAAAATAGTGACCCCAAGCAAAGTATGGCATTGGGAATCTTAACCCAATACCGTTATAATCGCGCCGCGTAAACCCGTGACTATTCGTGTATAAACCATTGGCATTAACTTCTAGCAGGAGATGAGCATGACTCAAGATGAAATGAAAAAAGCAGCCGGTTGGGCCGCTCTAAAATATGTAGAAAAAGGCAGTATTGTGGGCGTAGGTACAGGCTCGACTGTTAATCACTTCATCGATGCTCTTGGTTCGATTAAAGGTGACATTAAAGGTGCTGTATCAAGTTCAGAAGCGTCAACTGAAAAGCTTATCGAACTTGGTATTGAAGTCTTTGATTGTAACGATGTAGAAAAACTGGATGTCTATGTTGATGGTGCTGATGAAATCAATGCCAGCCGCGACATGATCAAAGGCGGTGGTGCAGCCCTGACGCGTGAAAAAATTGTTGCCGCAATTTCTGATAAATTCATTTGTATAGTTGATGGCACTAAAGCCGTTGATGTACTAGGTAAATTCCCACTTCCTGTTGAGGTCATCCCAATGTCACGTGCATATGTAACACGTGAATTAGCGAAACTTGGCGGAAACCCTGTTTACCGTGAAGGCGTCGTTACGGATAACGGTTGTGACATCCTAGATGTTCATGACATGGCGATTACTGAACCTAAAGAGCTAGAAAAAGCTATCAACGCCATTGCTGGTGTCGTGACTGTCGGTTTATTCGCTGCTCGTGGCGCTGATGCCGTTATCACAGGCACACCTGAAGGCGCTAAAATCGAAGAATAATCGATAAAAAGAAAGACACTTTCTGTCATTTGATTACAAACGGTACCTCTAGGTGCCGTTTTTTATGGTTTTCGCAATAATATTATGGCTTATTCCGTAATTTTCTTACCCAAAAGCAAATTTATTTGTTACTTTATTGAACAGAAGACGCACAAGGAAACGTTTGTCTTCCAGCAAAAGCAGTAAATTCCCCTATTTTATTGATTTTGAACAATGTGCGCCGCGTTTGCCCACCTTTCCATTTTAAGGACGAGAATAATGGCCAAAGTTTCACTGGAAAAAAATAAGATTAAAATTCTTCTTTTAGAAGGTCTTCACCCTTCTTCTGTTGAAGTACTTCAAGCGGCTGGTTACAGCAACATCGAATACCACAAAGGCTCTTTATCTGAAGAAGCACTATTAGAAGCGGTTAAAGACGCTCACTTCATTGGTATTCGTTCTCGTACTAACCTATCCCAAGAAGTCATCGATGCGGCTGAAAAGCTTGTCGCTATTGGCTGTTTTTGCATCGGGACAAACCAAGTTAATCTGCAAGCTGCGACAAAACGCGGTATTCCAGTGTTTAACGCACCTTTCTCCAACACCCGAAGCGTTGCTGAACTCGTACTCGGCCAAATTTTACTGCTTCTTCGTGGTATCCCTGAGAAAAATGCTTTAGCGCACCGTGGCATCTGGAAAAAGAGTGCGGACAGCTCTTACGAAGCACGTGGTAAGCGCTTAGGTATCATCGGTTATGGTCACATTGGTACTCAATTGGGTATCATCGCTGAAAACCTCGGTATGCGCGTTTACTTCTATGACATTGAAAATAAATTGTCTCTAGGTAACGCAACTCAAGTGCATACGATGAGTGAACTGCTGAATAAATGTGACGTCATTTCTTTGCACGTACCTGAAACTGCAGGAACGAAAAACATGATGGGCGCAGAAGAATTTGCTCGCATGAAGCCAGGCTCTATCTTCATTAACGCGGCTCGTGGCACGGTTGTTGATATTCCTGCGCTGTGCGGTGCTCTAGAATCAGGTCACTTATCAGGTGGTGCAATTGATGTATTCCCTACTGAGCCAAAAACAAACGCTGACCCATTTGAATCACCGCTAATGCAATTTGATAATGTTATCTTGACGCCGCACGTGGGTGGCTCGACTCAAGAAGCACAAGAAAACATTGGTGTTGAGGTTGCTGGTAAGCTAGCGAAATACTCTGACAATGGTTCAACACTGTCTAGTGTTAACTTCCCAGAGGTATCTCTACCAGAGCATGGTGATTGTTCACGTCTATTACACATTCACGAAAACCGCCCTGGCATCCTGACTCAAATCAACACCATCTTTGCAGCAGAAGGCATTAACATTGCCGCACAATACCTGCAAACAGATGCGGATATCGGTTACGTCGTTATTGATGTGGAAACGGCACGTTCAGAAGAGGCGCTAGCTAAGCTTAAGAGCATTGAAGGAACACTTCGCGCTCGTATTCTTCACTAAGCCCTTAGGTTCAAGTAAAAGAAAAGGCCACATCGAGTGGCCTTTATTGTATCTGCTATAAACGCGTTAAACCTTTAGAGAGCGCTCTCCACGAGCAATACCAACCACGCCACTTCGAGCGACCTCGATAACATCCGTCACTTCTGACAGCGCTTTGATGAAGGCATCTAGCTTTTCACTGGTGCCCGTTAGTTGAACGGTATATTGCGACGCAGTCACATCCACAATCTGCCCTCGGAAAATATCCGCAGTACGTTTCACTTCCGCGCGAGCAAAGCCACTGGCTTTTACTTTCACCATCAAAATTTCACGTTCAATGTGCTCAAGCTCTGTTACTTCTTGAACTTTAAGTACATCAATCAATTTATGCAGCTGCTTCTGTATCTGCTCTAGCTGCATCTCATCCGATTCAGTGGTGAGGTTTAATCGAGAAAGCGTTTCATCATTAGTTGGTGATACGGTCAATGATTCAATGTTGTAACCACGTTGAGAAAACAGGCCAACAACACGAGACAAAGCACCAGGTTGGTTCTCCATTAATACCGAAATAATGTGTCTCATATTATGTTCTCTCCGTTTTGCTTAGCCACATATTATCCATACCCTCGCCACGAATTTGCATCGGGTAAACGTGCTCAGTTTCATCAACTGTAATATCAACAAACACTAAACGATCTTTCATATCCAGTGCTTTTTTCATTCCTGACTCCAGTTCGTCAGGTGAATTAATACGAATTCCAACATGGCCGTACGCTTCTGCAATCGCTGCAAAGTCAGGAACCGAATCCATGTATGAATTGGAATGGCGTCCATCATAAACAAGGTCTTGCCATTGTTTAACCATGCCTAAGAATCGGTTATTCAAGTTGATGATTTTGACTGGGATATTATATTGAAGTGCCGTGGAGAGCTCTTGAATATTCATCTGAATACTGCCGTCACCAGTGACGATAACGACCTCTTCATCTGGCTTGGCAAACTTAACGCCCATACCGGCTGGCAAACCAAAGCCCATCGTGCCAAGTCCGCCTGAATTTATCCAACGGCGAGGCTTATTGAATGGATAGTAAAGCGCAGCAAACATTTGGTGTTGGCCCACGTCGGAAGCAACGTAAGCATCACCATTGGTTAATTTATGAAGGGTTTCAATAACCTGCTGTGGCTTAATGCGATCAGGCAGCTTTTCATAAGAAAGGCACTGGCGATCACGCCATACTTGAATCTCGCTCCACCAGCGATCAATCGCCTCTGAGTCATTAATGCCACCCTGCTCTTCGAGAAGCTGTACCATGGTACCAAGCACTTTTTCAGCGGAGCCGACAATCGGTAGGTCAACCTTAACGTTTTTAGAGATTGACGACGGGTCGATATCAATGTGTATGAATTTCGCGTCAGGGCAGTATTTCTCTAGGTTATTGGTAGTGCGGTCATCAAAGCGCACGCCAATGCCAAAGATTAAATCGGCATTGTGCATGGCCATGTTTGCTTCATACAGACCATGCATCCCGAGCATGCCGAGTGAATTTTTATGGGTACCAGGGAACGCGCCCAAGCCCATTAATGTACTCACTACAGGTAAGTTCAAAGACTCAGCAAGCTTCAATAGCTGTTGGTCAGCTTCAGAAATAACAACGCCACCACCAACATATAGAACGGGCTTTTTCGCGGCAAGCAGTGCTTTTAATGCTTTTTTAATCTGACCTTTATGCCCTGTAAGGGTTGGGTTATACGAGCGCATATTGATCGTTTTAGGGTATTCGTAAGGCAGTTTATTGAGCGGACTCATCACATCTTTAGGAAGATCGATAACCACTGGCCCAGGACGGCCGGTTGTTGAGATATAAAATGCCTGCTTCATTACTTCTGGAATTTCTTCCGTATTCTTAACAAGGAAGCTGTGTTTTACGATTGGTCGAGACACACCAACAATGTCACACTCTTGGAAAGCATCATTACCGATAAGGTTGCGAGGGACGTTACCAGAGATAACGATCATCGGAATGGAGTCCATATACGCCGTCGCAATGCCGGTTACCGTATTTGTTGCACCAGGGCCAGAACAGACCAAGACAACACCCGGTTTACCCGTCGAACGTGTATAACCATCAGCCATATGCGTCGCCGCTTGTTCATGTCGAACTAAGACGTGCTTAATTTCGTCAGACTTCGCGTGCAATGCGTCATAAATGTCTAAAACAGAACCTCCAGGGTAACCAAAGATCTGCTCTACACCTTCTTCGATCAGAGATTGAACAACCATCTCTGCGCCAGATAACTTCTCCATATTTTCTCCTTACCAGCTTCCATGTCAGTGGGTTGAACTAACATGTCTGGTTTTGCATAGTCTAGGGCTTATTTGTAGCCTAATTCCAGTTGTCATACTTTTGGGCTATGTCCTGACTTGTAATACCCAAGTACAGGAATATACACAACTGTAACGTTTTATTAGCAAAGGATCTAATGCGACAGAGATCTATTTTGGGCATATAAACCACACAAGCATAAAAAATAAGTCATTAAGTTCACCAAAATAAAGAAGAGAAGTTAATAGCCAATAAAACCAAAGAAAAAAAAGAGAATAATTTCAGAAAGACTGAGGTAAAAACGATGTTGAATGAACACTTAGGCATAAAAAAACCTCCATCAACAATCTGTATTGTTATATGGAGGTTTTTTAAACAAGAGAAAAGTTATCTCACTGAGAAAAGACGTCTATTTCTTCGATTCAGTGTACATTTCTTCTATTTCATCTTGGTACTTATCGCTGATCACCTTTCTACGCAATTTTTGCGTTGGAGTCAGCTCACCGTCGTTCATTGAGAAAGCCTTTGGTAATAGCTTGAACTTCTTAACTTGTTCAAACTTAGCCAGTTCATTCTGTAACTCAGAAACTCGACTTTCAAACATCTCAACAACCTTGTGGTGTTTAATCAACTCCATGCGATCGTTGTATTTAATATTCAGCTCTTTGGCGTATTCTTCTAGCGTATCAAAACAAGGAACAATGAGCGCAGAGACAAACTTACGCGTATCAGCGATAACGGCAATCTGCTCGATATAGTGATCTTTACCAATCGTACCTTCGACCATTTGCGGCGCGATGTACTTGCCATTAGAGGTTTTCATCAACTCTTTAATACGGTCAGTGATAAAGACATTACCGTTTTTATCGATGTGCCCAGCGTCACCTGTTTTTAAGAACCCATGTTCATCAAACGTTTTCTCCGACTCTTCTGGCATCTTGTAGTAGCCACGCATGACCATTGGACCACGGACCAAAATCTCGTTGTTCTCGCCAATCTTAACTTCCGCACCAGGCATCGACATGCCAATGGAGTCAGGGTTAAAGCACTTGTCATCCCAACAGGAAACCGTTGCGGTGGTTTCAGTCATGCCATAACCCAGCTTGACGTTAATACCTATCGCGTGGAAGAAACGACCAATCGTTTCATCAAGCTTTGCGCCACCACATGGCATAAAACTAATACGTCCACCCAGTAAGGCGCGTAACTTGGACAATACGAGCTTGTCCGCTAACTGATGCGACTTCTTCAACATTAATGAAGGTTCACGTCCCTCTTGATGGCAAACAGAGACCTTAGCGCCCATGTTTACCGCCCAAGTGAAGAGAGCTTTGCGAATAAACGGTGCTTTAGAAACCTTCTCATGGATCGCCGAAAAAATCTTCTCGTAGAAACGAGGAACCGCACACATCACCGTTGGACGAATCTCTTCCAGTGCACTTTTCACTTGCATCGTGTCTTGCAAATAACAGTTGGTTGCACCTTTATACAGGACATAAAATGTCCAAGCGCGTTCAAATACATGTGAAAGCGGTAAAAATGCCAGAGACACGTCATCTTGAGTTAGGCTCAAACGCTGATCGTGACCTTCAAGTTGTGAGGCGATATTCTCGTAATCAAGCATCACACCTTTCGGCTGACCAGTCGTGCCAGAGGTATAGATCAGTGTGAGAAGGTCATCAAGGCAAAGCGCGTCTAGGCGTAAATCGAACTCTACTCGCTCTGCATTCGTGCCTTTAGCGAGAAAATCTTGCCAAGTGATGGCAAATTCACACGTGCCAATATTGATCTCTTCTGACATTGCGACAACAAGCTCGAGCTGCTCACAATCATCAAACAGGCCTACCGCAGCATCAAACTGCTCTTGCTCACCAACAAACAGAATACGAACATCAGCGTCCTGAATAATGTAGGACGCTTGACCCGCTGTATTGGTTGGGTAGATAGGAACCGATACTGCACGAGTTTGCAGCGCAGCAAAGTCAGCCATCGTCCATTGAGGCATGTTATTGGCATAGATACCAATCTTGTCTTGAATTCTCAGTCCTTGAGCCAATAGTGCAAGCGAAAGCGTGTCTACCTGCTGACCAAATTGCTTCCAGCTGATACCTTTCCATGAGGTACCCACTTTATGTTTAAGCGCGATACGATCGCCGCCCTTAGCAACTTGCTCTCTAATACATTTAATAATGTGAAAATCTAAATTGGCCATGTCTCTTACCTTTGGCTTACACATGTAAGCTATTTTGAGCGAACAAGTGTACATTCCAGTTTTGAAAAGGCAACTGACTAACTTCAAAGTTATCAATTAATGGATATAAAAAAACCTTGAACCAAACAAGTCAGCTCAAGGTTTGTTATCACGTTGTATAAACCTGTTTCAAACTATGTCAAACAAGTTCATCAATTTGATTTTAGTTCAATGCAACAACTTCGCCACAAATCATCATAAGTTGGTCGCGGAACCAGATGTGACCTTTGTCTTTTTCACTCGACTCATGCCAGCTTAAGAAGCCACTGATGTTTGCATTTTCAAATGGGAAATCTAGAATTTGCAGCTGATCACGGTTAGCCGCATTCTCTACCATCCAACGAGGTGCAATCGTCACTAGCTCTGATTGGCCAACAACGTATAGAACATTACTTAGGCTTGTACCTTCGTAGTATGGCTGACAATCCAACTCGCGGTACGCTTGCTCAGAGAAGCTGCGCTGGCCATGAATCTTAGATAACTTAGCGTGACGCTCATTAAGTAGAGCCTCAGGAGACACCGCTCCTTGAATGCGAGAGTGAGAAGTCGAAGCAACGACGACGAGTTCATCTTGGAAAATTTCAGTACTAGAGAAACCTTGCTCATCAAAGCGTGCGTAATCGATAACAAAATCAATTTCTTGGTAACGCATACGCTCGGCCAGTTTACGGTCAAACTCCGCGTCTAAATGCAGCTGAACGTTTGGTGCTAGCTCATGAACAGTCGACATGATCTTTGGAGCAAAACGCATGTCACAAGGGCTGCAGATAGCAAGCTTGAATAGACGTGTTGACGTTTCTGGAGAGAAAACAGAGCTTGGTAGTTCGTTACGAATCAATTGAAGCGCTTGGCGAATTGGGCCAAATAGTTGACGAGCACGCTGTGTTGGCTGAATACCACGACCTTGACGCATGAATAGTTCGTCATTAAACATCACTTTCAAACGCGCGACTGCGTTACTTACAGCCGGTTGAGACATCCCTAAGTTATGTGCCGCTCTGGTAATATTTTGCTCTTGCATGACCGCATCAAACACGGTGAGTAGGTTTAAATCTACGCCTCGTAAAGTACTTTCCATACGATAGCTCGCAATCGCACTCATCGCGTCTTTTTTATCTAACATTGGGTACGCCTCTTGGTTTCATCTCGTTATTATCAACATTTATAAATAGCATCTGAGTAAATATATAAGTGACATGACTAATATTTATTTCTCAGATACTTCCTAGCTGACAATTACTATCTTCGAATCAATCGACGATTAGCAACAAGATTGATAATTAATCAGTTAATTTTATCTTATATCAATAAAACACCTTGCAAAACATGAAGTTAAACAATATATAAAAAACCATAAAACACCTAAATTTATGGCTTTTATAAGTAATATTGATCGTGGTTATTAATCAACCGATTTACACCCTGTTACATTTGGAAAATATATCAATGCATAGACAATCCAGAAGCAAGATGAATTCTGGCTATAAGTTTGAAACATAACTTGGGAAATCGACCTTCTCCCAGAGTGAACGACAGAGCTGTTCTTGCGTATCCCACTTACCGTTATGAACCCATTCCGCAATCGCTTGCGCGACATTTGGGTACACCACTCTTTCACCCGGTTTCTCATCAAGCCAAACTCGCACCTTAGAGGCGTCTAAAAACTCCATACTGCTTGCTAAACCTAAGCCATCCAGCGTTGCTACGTTGCTTTGTTGCTCGAATTGACCCGATAATGGCTTTAACAGCAGTTTTTTGCCTAACGTTAACGCCTCCGATGGCAATTCAAATCCGCCATTAGCGATCACACCATTACAACGATGCAAGTGCGATTGAAAGCTTTCATGGCACAACGGACGCAGCTCAACATTCTCAATTGTTTCAACCTTGTTAACACCTGGGTGAAAACACACAAACTGATAACTCGCAAAACGAAACAATAAATTACAAATTTCATTGCTATTTTCAAATGGCAGGTAGACCAAAATGAAGTTTTTCTGCGCTTCATCGCTATCAGGTGCATAATTGATTGAATGAACAATAGGCGGCAAGATCTGCTGCTCAAAGTGATACCAATGCAAACCGATGGCATAATCAGAGGGTGCAAAATGATGAATAAGTCGCTTATCTATCCAGTTTGCTCCTTTTAATGGCACAGAATGACGGAACGCATTTTGGTGACTGATGCTTATACATGTTTTATTCTGCTTTTTAGCCGCCCAAGCCGTAATCGGCTCAAAGTCGTTAAGCACAAGATCATAATCCGTCAGATCGAGTTGAGCGACCTCTTGGTATAACCCAACCAAATTGTTATTTTTGACCGTTTTAAGGTAGCTGACTTGGCCATTCTCAGACTCAAATGTCAGCCCCTTACGCGTTTGGTATTGCCCAAACTCTTGCATAGAGAAGTATTTCTCTGCATCGCGACCAGAAAACAGGTAATCAACGTCAATTCCTCGGCCCTTTAACGCTTGGCTCATGGCTCTCGCTCGAGCAATATGACCGTTTCCTGTTCCTTGCACACCGTAAAGAATCTTCATCAATTAGCTCCCAAGCAGAAATAAGACAATTTGGGCACTGCCCATCCCGAGTAACGCACCAATCACAATGTCGGTTAGGAAGTGCACCCCAAGTAATACTCGAGATGTTCCAATCAAACAGGCCCAAGTAAATGCGAATGGAAGCAACACAGGATAGAAAGCCCCCACAAGGGTGGCGAACAAAAAGCCAGCCGCAGTATGACCCGAAGGCAAGCTATATCGATCTGACGGCGTAATAAACGCAGGAATATAAGGTGTGAGCTCTTCAGGACGTCGACGTTTCACGCTGTTTTTCATCAGCCAGTAAATCGGAAGCTCTATGGAAAATGCCAGCAGCACTCCCCAAAAAAAGAGTTCCCCTTCGTGACCACCAAAGAAAAAGGCAATCAGACTGCATGCCAAATACAGATGCCCATCACCACTATGGGAGACGGCTTTGCTTATTGCCGCCACCTGATGTGAAAAACGGTGTTGCAAACAAAATGATGAAAACGCTATATCGAATCGAGTTACAGGTTCAAAACTACGCATCATAAGCTCCTTTTGATAACGCTTGGTTTCAACAAAACGAGGTGTTGTGCCTCTGTTTTAAAGCCAAGCTAAGGGAGTTTGATGACAACTAGGTGACGCTTTATTTGAGATAGGATGAAGATTGACGAGGTTTGAAAGTGAGGCACAAAAAAGGGAGCAATTGCCCCCCTTGATTTAATTGTGATGGTTAATTAGCCAATTGTAGGCTACTTACGCATCTAAAGGCTCATGTTTATGCACTAATCCAAAATCCGCCAATACCGCATAAGCCGCTGGTATCATAAACAACACCAGCAATGTAGAAGCAAAGATACCAAACACAATAGAAACCACGAGCGGCTGAATAACTTGTGCCTGTAAGCTCGTTTCTGTTAATAGAGGTAGTAAGCCCGCCGCCGTTGTCATTGAGGTTAAAAATACCGCTCTAAATCGCTCTCGACTCGCCTTAACGACAGACTCATGAACACTATCACCATCATCAACATGGTGTCGGATATATTGAACCAAGAGTATAGAGTCGTTCACCACAATGCCTGCTAAGGAAACAAACCCCATCAAGCTTGGCATACTCAATGAATGACCGAGGAGCAAGTGCCCCCAAACCACACCAATGAATGCCAATGGAATCGCTAGCATCACGACAAAGGGTTCTAAATAACTTCTAAACTGGTAACTAAGAATGGCAAACACGCCAAACAAGCCAAGTAAGAAACCTTTCCCCATCGACGCGCCCGTTTTAGCCGCGTCTTTTGCTTCACCTTCAAAGTCAAAACGTAAACCCGAGTACTTTTTCAGTAACTCTGGCGCCAGCTCTCTCTGGAACTGCGCTACGATGGCTGACGAGCTGGCTTTATGGCCATCAATATCACCAAACACACTCACCGTTCTTAGCCCGTCAATACGTTGAATACGAACGTAATTCCGTTGGAAATCTAATGTTGCGATAGTGGCTAGTGGAACCTGGCTTCCATCGGACAAAATTACAGGGAAATTCGCCAACTGCTGCAAGTCTCCGGCCTCGACTTTATTAAGGCGAACTTCAATAGAGATATTCTCAACGCCGACTTGAATCTCATCGGCGGTTTGGCCAAAGAAGGCTGCACGCAGTTGAGCCGCTATCATTTGCCCATTGACGCCATAGGTTTCCGCACCAGGGCGGAGTTTCACCAAGATCTCCTCTTTCCCCATTCTCATGTCATCCAACACACCCGACACGCCATCGAATTGATTCAGGTATTGTTGTATTTCAATCGATGCAGCTTTTAACTCATCAAGGTCATCATGCTTGATACGAATATCGATTCCCCGCCCCCCAGGCCCCATAGTGGGTTGCTTGAAGACCAGTGAAATCGGATCCGCTAACTCGCCAACATCCTCACGCCAAGCGGCGACAAAATCATCAATGAGCGTATTGCGCGTTTCAGCCCCAAGAAGATCTAAACGCACCGTCGCAAGGTGTGGCCCAGATTCATTCGCATCGGCATTCACATTGAACTGCGTAGTGACATGCTGAACCAGTGTTCTACCGTCTTCGACGTTTTCGCTCCACTCCCGATTTAATTTATTGGCCGAAGCAACGACCTTGTCGACAACTCTTTCCGTTTGAGATAAAGAGGCACCCGGTGGCAATATGATTCGAACTTCCGCTATATCTCCATCTAAGTCAGGAAAGGGTTGAAACTTAAGTAAGCCACCAGCAATGGTTGCAACGGAGATCAGCATCAACGCGACAACACCACCAAGAAAGGCATAGCGATACTCCACCACTTTGGTCACTGCCGTCACCAATTGCTGATTACGAAATTGTTCAAACTTCTCTAGCAATACCTTTTTGAATTTAGCGGGCTCGCGATCGTTGTTTCGATTGTGTAAAGAGTGCGAAAGATGATTTGGTAGGATTAAAAACGCCTCCACTAAGCTCAACACGAGAACCAATATTAAGACCTGAGGAACCGCTTTGAGTACTGCCCCCATCTCACCATCCAAAAACAGTAAGCTACCGAAAATACACACGGTGGTTAAAAATGACGACAAGACACCAGGAAAGACTTTCTTCACTCCATTAATGACCGCATCATCCACCTTTTGTCCTTTATCTAGGTGAGAAGCCACGGACTCAGCGATTACAATGGCGTCATCCATCATGATCCCAATCGCCATGAGTAATCCCACCAGCGACATGATGTTGATGGAGAGCCCTAGATTTGCCATTAGAAACAGGCCACCTAAGAACGCGACGGGTAAACCAGCGGCAACCCAAAAGGAGTAGCGAAAACTAAAAAACAACCACATCGTCGCGAAGACGAGCACGATTCCCTGCCAGCCATTACTGAGCATCATGGTTAAACGATCCCATAGGACTGATGAGAGATCGTTGGTGAGTTCCAAGGTGACACCATCTGGAGCGATGAGCTGCTGCTGCTCAACGAACAAAGAGACCTTCTCTTTAATCCTTAACGCATCGTCTTCTTTATTCTTACTGATCTTGAGTAACGCTGACGGATGACCGTTGAAATAGACTTTTTGCTCATCAAGCTCAAAGCGATCGCTGATGGTCGCAATATCTCTTAATCTGATCTGAGAACCATTTGGGCCAGAACCAATAACAATGCTCTCAAGTTCAAAGGGCGTAATGCGTCTTTCATCAAAACGTATCAGGAAGTTTTTGTCTGATGTTTCAATATTACCACTCGGTAATTTCACGTTTTGACGTTTGATTTGATCTGCAATGTCACCCACGCTAAGACCCAACTGCCTCACCGCTTGCAGATCTAATTCAACACGAAATTGATGATCAGAAAAACCACTCACTTCCACCAGCGATACGTCGTAGTCCAATTTCAAAATACGCTTGAGTTTTTCTGCGTAAGCCTTTAACTCTGGCCAAGTGGTATTCGCTGATATCGCCACATCAACAACAGGTTCATTCCAATCTAACTCCTGAACGATTGGAGACTCTATCTCGGCAGGGAAATCATTAATGCCATTAATTTGTGTCTGAACATCAACCAACATTCGGCCTATGTCAGCCTTACTATTAAGCTTCAGTGTTAATCGCGCTGATCCCTCTATCGCTTCACAGCGTGTCTCTTCTATATTGGCCAGTCCATCAACAGCATCTTCCATGCGAACACAGATACTCTCTTCTACTTCTTGTGGAGATGCACCCGGATAAACCACAGCGGCCATAATGTAAGGTGGCGTGAATTCTGGGAATGTCTCACGCTTGATGGTTGATAATGTCGAGATACCCAGAATAAGTAACGCAAGCATCAGTAAATTGGCCGCGGTTGGATGACGAGAGAAAAAGCGAATCATAGCTCAGACTCCTCATCATTATCGGCGTCTGCCTTCGGCTCTTTTAACTGCATCCCTTCTATTGCAGGTAAGAGATCATTCACAACCAAACGCTGCCCCTGCTCTAGGTCACCACGTATCACAACCTGCCCATCTCGTCGGTACATCACTTCGACTTGTTTGATTGCCAGTCTGTCTTGCTTATCCTTCAGATAAATACGATCGCCGTGCAGTGCTCTTTCTGGGATCAACCAACTTGGGTTCGCCTGCCCTTCGATACTCGCTTTAACGAACATGCCATTGACCAGAGGGGGAACCGATTTTGGCGTCAGATCTTTATAATCTTGAGCGATCTCCAAGATCACCCCTGCTGTTGCTTGATTTACATCGACGGTTTCACTGATCCTCGCGACTTTGGCGGGCCATTCGACGGACAAACTGCCACTATTCAGTTCGATTGTTGCATTAATGAAGGTCATGTCCACTTGCGGTACGCCCGACTCATCACGAGCAAACTCCCCTAAACTGGACGCGAGCGTCTGCATATCATGGATAGAAAGCTGAGCCTCAACCTCCATCACATCAATGCCATGAGCGATGATCATCTCTTGCTGAAGGTTCACGACTTGATTCTGCTCAATAGCCACATCGGCGATGCGCAGATCTTGAGGCAAAACAATCTCGGTTTTGGTCAATAGTCGTTGTGCCTCTTGGACCTTGGCATGATTCACTCTAACGACTGCTTCTGCCACCTGTCTTTCATCCGGCATTAGCGTTAATTGGTGCTGTATGTCGACCACCAGTTTTTGTTGGGAAAGGCTACTTTGCTGCTGTTGATCCACATCTGATTGAGAAGTTAGACCCTTCTTGCGAAGATCTTGCTTTCTCTTTAATTCAGTATTTGCGATCTTTAGTCGGTTCTTTTCAATCGCCAATGTCTGTTTAAGGTTTTGCTCATCCAAGTTCAGCTTCGCCAATGAAGTCTGACTCGATTTAAAATCCGCCTGCGCCTGAACCAGTTTCAGCTCGTAATCCAGTGGATCAATGCGCAGAACCTCTGTCCCCTCGGGCAACACCTGACCTTTCTGTAATTTAGGGTGACGGTAGACTACCTTGCCAGTCACCTCCGCTATCGCTTTCCATTCAACCTTTGGCGCAACTTTACCAAATCCAATAGCCAAAGGCGCGACAGGCTCTAGGGAGAGAGGAATGGTTTCCACTAATCTGGCTCTATCTTGAGAGGGTTTGACAGGCAAGTCAGGCTTCATTTTCACCGCTAGCACGAGCACGATTACGCCAATTAATGCCGCTGGAAAGAATAGGAATTTTCGATTAAATGTCATCATGACTTCCTTGTTGGGTCGAAGGCTCAAGTAACATGCCTGAGGTCATTAGTTGGATATTGTGTTCAATTAGCCGATTTAAGAAGGATTCGTTGACTTCCACACCATGTTTCGTCAACAGCGACTGTGGCGCAATAAACGGAAAAATCATTAAGCTCATAAAAGACATTTTGCACAGTTCAGGTTCAAAGCCTGGCTTAATTACATTGTCAGCCATTAACTTATGATAAATGGCTTCTTGCATTGGCCCACTGACTTCCATCAGTGCTTTTTCCATCAAGCGTCGTTGTCTTTCCGATTCCGGCATACTCATCACTTGAGCGACTAAGCGAGGGAACTTCGGGGTTTTGCTCATCTCTTGGTAATAGATACGCATCAAATCGACAAAGTTCTTATGATTGATATCTTTGAACAAGCGTTGAACTTGCTCTTTCATTGGCGCGACTGTCTCTCTCGCCATTGACTCAAAAAGCCCTTCCTTGCTGCCAAAGTAATAGCGAATCATCGCGACATTGACTCCGGCTTTCGCTGCAATCATTCGTGTTGAGACTTTGTCGTAGTTTTGAACGATAAACAGATCTCTCGCACTGTCGATTAATAGTTTCCTAGCGTCGGTTTTCTTAGTGGGTCTGCCCGCCTTTCTCACCTGAGCCATAACGAATTACACCAGTATTAAACAGTTGATTAATTATAGACGAAGGAAATACACCTCTGTAGTACTATAATTAATCAATATTTAAACAAATGATTAATTAAGTTCATTTATCTAAGATTACGCGAAACTGATCCGATATGAATAAAAAAGCAACTTAAAGGTTGACCTTATAGCGTGAGTGCGGTACTAATTTGTTAACTTAATTTTGTGGTTTCTTTAACTCCTAATCGGAAGTAGTTAACAATGACAAAGCATTTTTCTATCCTGCTCAACCTCCTCCTTATCGTGAACACATCACGCGGGTAGGTCATGGAAGAAAAATAGCCACACAAGAATTCCAAAAACCCGCACTGAGATGCGGGTTTTTTTGTAGTTATGGACCAGAAGTAAACGATTAACTGACGCAAAAGACGTCTAATCACTAAGGAAGCAAACATGAACGATCAGGTCATTATATTCGACACCACACTACGTGATGGTGAACAAGCGTTGTCAGCCAGCTTGACAGTTAAAGAGAAACTGCAAATTGCTTACGCACTCGAACGCCTGGGTGTTGATGTGATAGAAGCCGGTTTCCCTGTGTCTTCTCCTGGTGATTTTGAGTCAGTGCAAACCATTGCTCGTCATATCAAAAATAGCCGCATCTGTGGTTTGTCTCGCGCTGTCCCTAAAGATATCGATGCCGCTGCAGAAGCACTTAAGGTTGCTGAAGCATTTCGTATTCACACCTTTATCTCAACGTCAACGATTCACGTTCAAGACAAGCTTCGTCGTAGCTATGACGATGTGGTTGAAATGGGTGTAAAAGCGGTTAAGCACGCTCGTAAATACACGGATGATGTCGAATTTTCCTGTGAAGATGCTGGTCGTACACCAATAGATGACCTGTGCCGTATGGTCGAAGCCGCCATCAATGCGGGTGCAAACACCATCAACATCCCAGACACGGTTGGTTATACGGTTCCCAATGAGTTTGGTGGCATTATCCAGTCACTGTTTAATCGCGTACCAAACATCGACAAGGCGATCATCTCTGTGCACTGTCACGATGACTTAGGTATGTCGGTGGCGAACTCGATTGCTGCAGTGCAAGCGGGTGCTCGTCAAATCGAAGGTACGATTAACGGCATTGGTGAGCGTGCAGGCAACTGCTCTCTAGAAGAGATCGCTATGATCATCAAGACTCGCCAAGAGTTCTTAGGCGTGCATACTGGACTAAAACACGATGAGATTCATCGCACCAGTAAGCTTGTCAGCCAGCTATGTAATATGCCAATTCAAGACAATAAAGCGATTGTTGGATCAAATGCCTTCAGCCACTCCTCTGGCATCCACCAAGATGGCATGATCAAGAATAAAAACACCTATGAAATCATGACACCAGAGTCCATAGGCCTGAAGAATAAAGCACTAAACCTTACTAGCCGTAGTGGGCGTGCTGCTGTTAAGAGCCACATGGATGCTATGGGTTATAAAGACGAAGAATATAACTTAGATGCACTGTACGACGATTTCTTGAAGCTAGCCGACCGTAAAGGCCAGGTTTTCGATTACGATCTAGAAGCCTTAATGCACTTCTCTAACCTTAAAGAAGAAGACGATTTCTTTAAATTGAACTACCTAAGCGTTCAATCTGGCAGTGTGATGGCAACAACCAGTATCAAGATGCTTTGTGGGGATAAAGAGACCTCTGAAGCCGCCGTTGGTAACGGTCCTGTCGATGCACTTTATCAATGTATCTATCGTGTGACAGGTTATGATATTGTGCTAGATAAGTTTGACCTGACCGCAAAAGGCGAAGGTGAAGATGGCTTAGGACAAGCCGATATCATTGCTAACTACAAAGGCCGTAAGTACCACGGTACGGGTATCTCAACCGATATTGTAGAAGCCTCTGGTCAAGCGTTGCTGCACGTAATTAACAGTATCCATCGCGCCGATGAAATTGCTGAAATTAAGCAGAAAAAGATCGCAGCCGTATAAATCGCAAACAAATAAAAGCGTTCTAGCCTAGCGCAGTCAATACCTAGGCTAGAAACACAAATCAAAGATATTTAAAGGATTAACATGACAGACAAGACATACAAAATCGCCGTTCTACCAGGCGACGGTATTGGCCCAGAAGTAATGCAGCAAGCGCACAAAATTCTAGATGCGATTGAAAAGAAACATGCGATCACTTTTTCTCGCGAAGAGCACGATGTTGGCGGTATTGCGATTGATAACCACGGCAGCCCACTTCCTGAAAGCACAGTAAAAGGTTGTGAAGATTCAGACGCGGTACTATTTGGTTCAGTTGGCGGCCCTAAATGGGTACACCTACCACCAAACGATCAACCAGAGCGCGGTGCACTGCTTCCTCTTCGTAAGCACTTCCAACTATTCTGTAACCTTCGTCCCGCTCAAATTCACACGGGTTTAGAGGCATTCTCTCCTCTACGTGCTGACATTTCAGAGCGCGGGTTCGACATTGTTGTGGTTCGTGAACTAACTGGTGGTATCTACTTTGGTCAGCCAAAGGGACGTGAAGGTGAAGGTCCAAATGAAAAAGCATTTGATACCGAAGTTTATCACCGTTTTGAAATCGAACGCATCGCGAAAATTGCATTCGAATCAGCTCGCCTACGTGACAAAAAAGTCTGCTCTGTTGATAAAGCCAATGTTTTACAAAGCTCTATCCTTTGGCGTGAAGTGGTTGAAGAAATCGCAAAAGACTACCCAGATGTTGAACTGTCACACATCTACATTGATAACGCGACAATGCAACTGATCAAAGATCCATCTCAGTTTGATGTCATGCTGTGCTCAAACATATTTGGTGACATCATCTCTGATGAGTGTGCAATGATCACCGGCTCTATGGGTATGCTCCCATCTGCAAGCCTAAATGAAAGCAAGTTTGGTTTGTACGAGCCAGCAGGTGGCAGCGCACCAGATATCGCAGGAAAGAACATCGCGAACCCGGTAGCACAAATTCTCTCTGCTGCTCTTATGCTTCGTTATAGCTTAAACGAAGAAGCAGCGGCGCAAGATATTGAAGCAGCGGTATCGAAGGCACTATCTGCAGGTGAACTCACCGCTGACCTCGCGGGGAACAACCCAGCACTAACGACATCAGAAATGGGCGATAAGATCGCTGAATACATTTTGAACTCGTAAACCATTCCAATAATTACAGTTAAATGGTGCTACTTAACGAATAGGTAGCACATAAAAACACTGGGAATAACACGCTCCCAAGGAAAGAAAGCAATGTCTAAAACACTATACGAAAAAGTCTACGACGCACACGTTGCGGTAGCTGCTGAGGGTGAAAACCCTATTCTTTATATTGACCGCCACTTAGTTCATGAAGTGACCTCACCACAAGCGTTTGATGGTCTGCGTGAAAAAGGGCGTAAAGTTCGCCAAGTGAGCAAAACATTTGCCACCATGGATCATAACGTATCAACTCAAACCAAAGACATCGCGGCTTCTGGTGAGATGGCACGTATCCAAATGGAAACGCTATCTAAGAACTGTGAAGAGTTTGGCGTGACCCTTTATGATCTAAACCATAAATACCAAGGCATTGTCCACGTCATGGGACCAGAGCTAGGCATTACCCTTCCTGGTATGACTATCGTATGTGGTGACTCGCACACCGCGACTCATGGTGCTTTCGGTTCATTAGCATTCGGTATTGGTACGTCTGAAGTGGAACACGTTCTAGCCACTCAAACGCTGAAACAAGCGCGTGCTAAAACGATGAAGATCGAAGTGAAAGGCAAGGTTGCCGCGGGTATTACCGCAAAAGATATCGTTCTTGCCATCATAGGTGAAACAACCGCAGCTGGCGGTACAGGCTACGTTGTTGAGTTCTGTGGTGAAGCCATAACAGACCTTTCTATGGAAGGCCGAATGACGGTATGTAACATGGCGATTGAGCTAGGCGCGAAAGCGGGCCTAATTGCACCTGACGAAACCACTTTCGACTACATCAAAGGGCGTAAGTTCTCGCCACAAGGCGAAGATTTTGATGCCGCAATTGAATACTGGAAAACGCTAGCGACAGATACTGACGCCAAGTTTGATGCAGTTGTGACACTAAACGCTGCTGACATCAAACCGCAAGTTACCTGGGGAACCAACCCAGGACAAGTCATCTCTGTTGATTCTCCAATTCCATCTCCAGAAAGTTTCGCAGATCCTGTAGAGAAGGCATCGGCTAAAAAAGCCCTGGCTTACATGGGATTAGAAGCAGGAAAAGCACTGTCAGATTACAATGTCGATAAGGTATTCGTTGGCTCTTGTACTAACTCACGCATTGAAGACATGCGCGCAGCTGCTGAAGTAGCAAAAGGGCGTAAGGTTGCATCACACGTTCAAGCGTTAATTGTACCGGGCTCTGAGCAAGTGAAAGCCCAAGCTGAGGCAGAAGGTCTTGATAAAATTTTCATCGAAGCGGGTTTCGAATGGCGCCTGCCGGGTTGTTCTATGTGTCTTGCAATGAACAATGACCGACTAGGTCCACAAGAGCGCTGTGCATCAACCTCAAACCGAAACTTTGAAGGCCGTCAAGGCCGTGATGGTCGAACGCATCTTGTCAGCCCTGCGATGGCGGCTGCCGCTGCTGTTGCCGGTCATTTTGTTGATATTCGTGAACTATAGGAGACGAAAATATGTCAGGTTTTAAACAACATACTGGTCTAGTCGTTCCTTTAGACACGGCCAACATCGATACCGATGCCATCATCCCAAAACAGTTTCTACAACGTGTCTCGCGTTTAGGTTTTGGTAAGAACCTTTTTCACGACTGGCGCTTTCTTGATGATGCGGGTGAGCAGCCAAATCCTGAGTTTGTGATGAATGCGCCTCGCTATAAAGGTGCGTCTGTTTTACTCGCTCGTGAAAACTTTGGTTGTGGTTCTTCTCGTGAACATGCGCCTTGGGCTCTAGCCGATTACGGCATTAAAGCGATGATCGCACCAAGCTTCGCTGATATTTTTTACGGTAACTCGATCAACAACCAGATGGTTCCAGTGTGCCTTACCGAGCAAGAAGTGGATGAGATATTCCAGTTTGTTGAAGCGAATGAAGGGGCCGAGGTTGAGGTTGATCTTGAAGCAATGAAAGTTCGCGCGAATGGTAAAGAGTACGATTTTGAAATCGATGATTTCCGTCGTCACTGTCTGCTTAATGGGCTTGATAATATTGGCCTAACACTTCAGCACGAAGAAAAGATCTCAGCTTATGAAGCCAATATCCCTAGCTTCCTAAAGTGATATTAGAACAATAGAAACAAAGGCTGGTTTTAAACCGGCCTTTTTTATATCTGTAATGCTTAACGGTACAGCCAATTTGAAAGAAAAGTTGAGCTAATATGGTCTCTTTACTAAATCCAACTGGACCGTATTTATGAAAGCACTAATTTCCCTATTAATCTTAGCGAGCCTCTTTGTTTCAACGCTAGCGTCAGCCGCACCCAAATCAGAGCTTTGGCCTCACTGGGATGTTAGTAATGAACAATCAACGCAGAGTATTTCTCATGCAGAGTGGCAGTCACTACTTGACTCGTACTTAGTGGTTGATGGGCAGCACGTTCTATTTCGCTATAGTGACGTTACCAATCAAGACAAGTTGAAACTAGAGGACTATATCGAACTGCTTTCTTCAGTAACGCCTCAAAAGCATGCTCTTCGAGAGCAATATGCTTATTGGGTTAACCTTTACAACGCGTTGACCGTAGACATTATCTTAGACAATTACCCTATAAGCTCGATCACAAAGATAGGTGGTTTCTTTAGTTTTGGCCCTTGGGGGCAAGAAGTTGTCACTGTCGATGGAAAGAAGCTAACTCTAAACGATATTGAGCACCGAATACTTCGCCCCATCTGGAATGACCCTAGAACCCACTACGCAGTCAACTGTGCCAGTTTAGGTTGCCCAAACCTACAAAGTCAGGCTTTTACGTCTGATAACACCGAGAAATTACTGGAACTAGCCGCAAAAGAATACATCAATAGCGATAAAGGGGCTAAGTTGAAAGGCAATAGACTTCAGCTTTCTTCAATCTATGAATGGTTTGAATCTGACTTTGGTACAAAAACAGAATTATTCGATCATTTATCTAGTTATAGAGAAGATTTGATAGGATTCGAAGGGAAAATTCAGTATGACTACGATTGGGATCTCAATGAGAAATAGCGATGTAAAACAGAAAGGTACAACATTGCACTGTTTATATCATCTCAACATAAAACTACTGGTAAGAAGAAAGAGAATACGCACAGAGAAAACTCATGTTTAAATTCTTAAATCGAATTTCTTACGCTAGAAACGAAAACACCCCAGCCATTGGCTGGGGTGTTATTATAAGAACCTGGCAATGTCCTACTCTCACATGGGGAAACCCCACACTACCATCGGCGCTATTGTGTTTCACTTCTGAGTTCGGCATGGAATCAGGTGGGTCCACAATGCTATGGTCGCCAAGAAAATCTGTTAACTACCGTTTTCACGTTAGCTTTAAACTGGTGCTGATACCCAGACTCGAACTGGGGACCTCACCCTTACCAAGGGTGCGCTCTACCGGGCTGAGCTATATCAGCAGATAGTTTTAAGTCCAAGGGACTAAAAAAGCCCGTTCAAAACGGGCTTTTTAAAATTTAAAGCCTGGCGATGTCCTACTCTCACATGGGGAAACCCCACACTACCATCGGCGCTACTGCGTTTCACTTCTGAGTTCGGCATGGGATCAGGTGG
>MPDB01000015.1 GCA_001874155.1 Vibrio sp. MedPE-SWchi | reverse complement strand
AGAATACCGGCCTGTCACGCCGGGGGTCGCGGGTTCGAGTCCCGTCCACTCCGCCACTTATTAGAAAGCCCAGTCTTACGACTGGGCTTTTTTCGTTTATGCGCCAATATATTTAACTTAGCTTAACTGTACAAAAGCTGATTGTAGTTAGCGTAGCGCCCTCTCTTTGACCCTCGTAGATTAGCCGATTAGCCAAACCATAACCACATAATATTGATACTTCTATCATGGCGAGCTCGAGATACGATGGGTTTATTCGGTGTTTTCTACTCTTGCTCGAGTAAAGGTGTATACCTTCTATTACGTGTTAGCTAATGACTTTCCGTCGACTTAATTAATGATCTCTGATGAGTGCCTGAAGTGGTTCTAAGGTAGGTTATTCGACAGCAATATCCTATTCGATGTTCTTCTCAGTATTTAGTATTTAGACGTTTTAAACTTCCTCTGAAGAGTTTTATTCCATAGGAAATGTGGCAGCGTTGCGTTGAAATAAGATAGTATTTAGTTGCCTGAGCTATTTGATAATTGATTAATAAAGCAAAAAAAATACCGACTATGCAGTCGGTATTTTTGGTTAAGATTTGAAAATTGAAAAAGTACTAGCTGTTGTTTACCAACATAAGCGCTTTCTTGGAAACTTCATGCGCTGCTTTTGACATGTTTTGTTTCTCAAGGCTATCGGCAAGGTAAGCATAGTCTGATACATTCGAGCGTATCGATAGTGCGACTTCTAAGTGTTCTTGTGCTTTAACCCAGTTATTTTCACGTAAATAAAATTGCGCCAGTGCACTGTGCGCGGCGGCATTGCCTTTATCTTTCTTAATTGTCGACGTTAGTAGCTGAATAGGTGGGTGAGTGTCGACTAAATTGATTTCTGGAAGCAGTGAAAATAGCTCAGGTGTGGCATGCTTTTTCAACGATTCTTTTAGAACAATATATGCGTCGTTATCAGCCTTTCTTGCTATGAGTTGCTTAATAAAACAACCAATTAAATGTGGATTTCCTTTAGTTTTCTTCGGCAATTTGTCCCAGTGGGATATGAGCCCTTCACTGCCTTTCTGGGCTGCGATATCACTTAGCAGGCCGCATTGTGCTTTTTCGATAATTGATGCCTGTTCACTGCTGTCAATTAGTTTGTGTTTTGATAGTTTCGGTACTAGTTCAAGCATCGGTTGCCAAAGCTGAAGCTGAAGATAAACATCTTTAAGTAGATTTAGCAGTATCGTATTGTTCGGGTAGGCGTTCTTTAAACTCGATAAAGTATCAAAAGCTAATTCGTATTCTGCTTCTCTTACTTGCTGTTTTGCTCTTGTGAGCTCTACCGCTAGATGTGAGTTCTCTTGCTCGCTGGCTTTTTCAAGGTAATGGTCACGCTTCTGCTTGTCGCCCATCCCTTGTGAGGCTTCAGACGCCACTAAGTAACATAGCAATGGCATATCGTGGTGATTAGCCCAGCGCATGACTTTCTTTTCGGCAACCTTCCAGTCACCTTCCAGTAGTTTGATGATGCCTTCATTGGTGTAACGTCGAGAACGCTTCAGCTTTCTAACACTGAACCAGTTCCACGTGGTCGAGCTGGTTCGAAGGATTTTCTTAATGACGTATTCCAGCATAAATAAAGAAGCTAATGCGGCAATAATGAAAATGATTAATGTTGTCACACTCATTTCAATGGTCTTGTCCGCGACGGATATTAAGACATACCCCTGCTGACCTGCATACTGAGTGCCGGCAAAAAGGCCAAGACCTAGAACGACAAATAGAAATATGGAACGAAACATTATTTATCCTCCAGCGTCAAAGTAGTTACTTCTCGTCGTAAACGTTCATTGATGACATCAGAAAGAATGTTTTGGGTTGTAAGCTTCGTTGGGTAGTCGACCTGAATATTTTGTTTCCCTAAAAACTCGACCGAAGCGTTGAACTCTTTTACACCGTTATCATCAACATTGAAGAAGGCCTGTGCCCATTGATTGGCAGTCGTTAGCGCTATCGTATAGACCTCTTCTTGCTCCGCATATGTCGCTCGAATAGCGGTTTCTAATTTTGCTTTAATGTTTTCACGCAAGTAGAAATCTTGTTCCGGCGAAAGAAGCGGGATGACATTGCCATCACGAGTGCGATAAGTAATGAAGTTTTCAGAGAAGTCCTTTATGGAAGTCATCAGGTTCTTTTGCCAATCAACTATGTCTTGAGAGACTACTGGTTTTTCGATGACTTGGGCTTCTGGAAGGATTGCATTGGCCAGTGGAAGTGTATCGACTTGTTGTTGAAGCGCAGTGAGGCGAAGCACTAGCCCATCTCTATCTATGATCGGGACGGTTTTTAATTGAGTGATGTCATTAGCCATTGCTTTACGCAGTGGTACGAGACTAGGATCATTGAGCGAAGCAATGCGTTGATCGGCACTTTCAATTAATTGGGTTGCACTCAAAACATCCTGCTCTAAAAAGAGCTTACGCCCAGCCAGTTTTACTAAATAGTCGGCTTCAGCGAGCAACCAATCGTTAGGGCGTCTACCTTTAACGTCGGCCATGGCGAGTTGTAGGCTTTCAATGCTTTTCTGCTGTTGATTAATGGATACTTCGCTTCGGTGACTTATCTGCGAAGCCTGTTTAATCACGTCTTTCTGCTCTTCCTGTAGACGTTCAGAAAGCGCTGATTGAGATGCAATTAATTCAGCCTTTAGGGCAGAGAGTTGGGATTGGTGTAAATCATTTTGAGTCTGAATTTTATAGGTGAGTGCGCCTCCAATCAAAATCGAGATGATGATTGCTGCAATACCCAGTTTATTGGATTTCTTCTTCGAACCTGGCTCAGAGCCTTTAGGCTTAGGTGACGCACCTACGTTTTTACCCTTTGGGTCTGATGTCGATTGACTCGCGCTTGATCCTTTAACATTTGACTTAGTTTTATTGTCAGAAACTTCTACTTCGCTAGTTTCCTTTGTCTCTGTTGTCGGTTCTATTGTTGTTGTCTTATTCTCAGGTTCAATATGCTGATTGTCTTTCTTGTTTGTCATTGCTTAGAGTCCTGTTTTATCTGGAGAGCGTTCACTAATGCAGAGTTGGATGCGCTGCCTGCATTGATGACGTTATTAAATCCTAGGTGTTTTGCATCGGTCGCGATTCGTTCGCTGGGAACGAGGAGTTGAAGTCGAAACAACCACTCCTTTGATGCCTTATCAATTTGAGATAAGAAAAAATGCAATTGGCCACTGCTGGTTATAACCAATGTACTGACCTTCTCTTGTTGCCAGAGCGTGACACTTTCTTCTGATTGAAAGCGTATATACTCTCTTCGATAAACTTCACGATACTCAACTCGGGCCTTACGGCGTGTCAGAGAGTCAAAGATGAGCTCGCGTCCCCCATCTCCACGTAGGATAAGGATGCGTTTACCTTCAACTGACTGCAGAGCATCTAAGGTTAATAAATGCTCGCTGTCGGCAATCTTCGGGTAGTGTACGATTTGTTGAGTTTGTTTGCTTAAAATCTGTGCGGTTTTTTGACCAACAGCAACATAGGTCGGATGAGTTGGCCAATCTCGCTTGTTTTCTACTATAGCCTGGTGAGAAAGAGTGACGGCGTGCTGGCTGACCGCAATGATTATGTCAAAGCTGTCGAGGTCATTTAAAAGGTTGTGAATGTTATTAACGGGAGCGATGGAAATGAGTGGGTGGTGGAGAGCTGATGTCCCCACCTCCGAAAGCTGTTGGCAAAGCTGAAGTCCTTGGGTTTCAGGACGAGTTACCAATACGGCCATAGACTACTCATGCTCGGCATACAGTTTCGAGAGAATCTCTCGAGCACCATCATCGAGCAATTGATTCGCAAGGGTAACACCTAACTGCTCGGCTTCAGATCTTGGACCTCGGATTTCACCACGAACCATTTTTGTTCCATCAGGCTCCCCGACAAGGGCACGAAGCCAAATATCGTCTCCGTCGAGTAAGGAGTAACTACCAATAGGCACTTGGCAACCGCCTTCCAGTGTCAAATTCATTGCTCTTTCACAAAGAACTCGATCCGCAGTGTCGGCGTCATTCAGTGGTTCGAGTAACTTGATAAGACGCTCATCGTCTAGACGACATTCTATGCCTACAGCGCCTTGTCCAACGGCTGGCAACGATTGTTCTGGCTCAATGTAACTGCGAATGCGTTCTTCAAGTTCTAAACGCTTTAAACCCGCTGCAGCTAGTACAATAGCGTCGTAATCTCCAGCATCCAATTTACCTAATCTTGTGCCTACGTTTCCACGGAGCTCTTTAATGATAAGGTCTGGGCGTGCTTCTAATAGCTGACATTGCCTGCGTAGGCTGCACGTGCCGACAATCGCACCTTGTGGTAATTCTTCAATGCTTGCGTAGTGATGAGAAACAAACGCATCTCTTGGATCTTCGCGTTCACAGATCGTTACGAGTCCAAGACCTTCAGGGAAATCGACAGGCACATCTTTCATAGAATGAACCGCTAGGTCAGCGCGCCCTTCAAGCATTGCCACTTCCAATTCTTTAACGAAAAGCCCTTTGCCACCGACTTTAGCAAGTGGTGTATCCAGGATAATGTCGCCTTTAGTGACCATCGTTACCAGTTCAACTTCGAGGCCAGGATGGGCCTTTTGAAGCTCATCTCTGACAAAATAGGCTTGCCAAAGTGCGAGCGGGCTTTTACGAGTGGCGATACGAATTGGAGCGGTTTGAGTCATGCGAATCTCTACTGATTATGGTCTTTTCTTCATCCTACCATCCCGATACTGAAAGTCTTACTACTAGATCGCATGGTTTTTCATCTTAATGACGGGATAGCAGAAATAGGTCAAAATAGCGTGATCTATCTCCCAATTATAAAGTGAGCTATTATTAGAAATGCGGGTTAACTACGACACTAAGTAAAAAATAAATGCCGAAGAGATTGGTGAAGTGGCTAAACATGTGAATGTGGTTCATTTCTTTACCAAATCGAATAAAAGTGTTAGATTGATCACGTTTTGGCGTTGCGTTTAGTTCGAAAAGTGAACGAGATGCAAAATTATAATTCAATCAAGGAATTACCCTTGCAGGCTTACACAAAGACTTTAATCCAAAGATTAGATAGCTTAAACCAGCAACGCATTGAGCGTGCGCTGGCGCTTATGGATCTGCAAGGTCAGCGTGTATTCAATCTCATTCCTCTTCTCTTTCATCATCACCACCCCATTATTCCTGGCTATAAGGACGCTGATGTTCCTTATGGTATTCGAGCCTTTACACCCTCGTCAGAGCAACGCGCTTTTGTAGAAGATGCAGAGCAGACTATTGGTCAGAAACTAGAGTCCGCACAAGTACCGGCTATTTTAGGCTTGTACACGATGGGCAGTACCTCTTCGATCGGACAAAGCACATCGAGTGATCTCGATATTTGGGTGTGTGTGTCGCCTGAGATGAATGCTCAAGATAGAGAGCGACTGACAGAGAAGTGCTTAGGCATTACTGAATGGGCTAAGACTCAAGGGGTTGAGGCGAATTTCTTCTTGATGGACGAAACTCGTTTTAAAAGTAATCATTCAGAAGAGATGACGGGTGATAACTGTGGTTCTTCTCAACACCTGTTGCTACTGGATGAGTTTTACCGTTCTGCAGTGCGCTTAGCTGGTCAACGTTTGTTGTGGCAAATCGTGCCTCCAGAAATGGAAGAGTGCTATGAGGACTATGTTAACGATCTATGTGCAAGTGGCGATGTTAATTGCTGCGAGTGGATTGATTTCGGAAAACTGAATCGAATTCCTGCTGAAGAGTACTTTGGTTCGAACCTGTGGCAGCTCTATAAGAGTATCGACTCTCCTTATAAATCGGTACTCAAAGCGATCTTGCTTGAGGCCTACTCGTGGGAATATCCTCATACTCAGCTGTTAAGCTTAGATACTAAGCGTCGTTTCTTTGCTCATGAGCCAGACCTGTATGGAATGGACGCTTATTACTTGATGCTTGAAAAAGTGACTCGTTATTTAGAGCGTATCGATGATAAGGCAAGGCTTGATTTAGTTCGCCGTTGTTTCTATCTGAAAACGCATGAGAAGTTGTCGCGCGAACCCGGTGCGGGTTCGGTGGCTTGGCGACGAGAAGCTCTGCAAGATATGACGTCTAAGTGGAATTGGAGCCCAGAAGTGATTGCTGAGCTTGACGATCGACGTCACTGGAAAGTTGAGCAGGTCAAAGTGGTTCACCATGATCTTCTTGATGCTCTGATGCTGAGCTACCGCAATCTTATTCAATTTGCCCGTAAAAATGAGATTACGTCGGCGATAAGCCCTCAGGACATTAGTATTCTTGCGCGTAAGTTGTACGCGGCATTTGAGGTGCTACCAGGCAAAGTCACTCTGCTTAATCCGCAGATCTCTCCTGACTTGCATGAGCCAGACCTCACCTTTATTGAAGTGCAAGATAATCGTACTAATCTCCCTGGCTGGTACTTATATAAGCAGCCGCTGATACCGCACCGAATTATTGGTCAGCCGAGTCTTGAGCACCATGAATACTTAAGTAAATTGGTCGCGTGGGCATTCTTTAATGGAATGATCACCGAATCGACACGACTTCACTCTGTAGTGCGTAAAGCACAGCTAGACATTGATAAGTTCTATCAAATGGTGAGTGATCTTAGAAATACCTTCTCACTGCGTAAACGTCGTCCAAGTATGCAGGCTCTTGCGAGTCCATGCGAAATAAGCCAATTGGCGATGTTCATTAATTTTGAAAGCGATCCAACGGCCGACATCAATACTAAAGCCGTGCGTATTGATCAAAAGGACATGGATATATTTAGCTTTGGCGATAAGCAGCAAAGCTTAGTCGGTAGCGTTGATTTGGTTTATCGAAACTCTTGGCATGAAGTGAGAACGCTGCACTTCCAAGGTGAGACCGCAATACTTGATGCGTTAAAAACGGTGTTAGGTAAAATGCACCAAGATGCGATTCCACCAGAGTCTGTGGATGTTTTCTGTTACGCCAAAAACTACCGTGGTGCGATTCGTAATACGGTGTACCAACTGCTTGCTGAATGTATTGATCTACGTTTGAAACCGATTGAGCAAGAGAAACGTCGTCGCTTTAAAGCAATGCGTATAGGGCAGCAGATGTACGGCTTGTTCTTTGAAAGGCGCGGAGTGTCGGTTCAGAAACTTGAAAATTCCGTTGATTTTTATCGCAGTATTTCAACCAATAAACTGAATGGCTCTCCTTTATTAATGCTTGATAAAGAGCAAGATAGAGAGTTGCCAGATATCATTGATACCTTCGCCAGTGAAGGGCTCGTGCAATTTTTCTTCGAGGATACGGATAAAGGCTTCAATATTTACGTATTGGACGAGAGTAATCAGAGTGAAGTCTATCACCAGTTCAGTGGTGAAAAAGATGAGATGATTTCCAGCGTGAATAGCTTTTATACCTCAGCAAAAGATGAAAACTTTTTACCGACCAATCGAATTAACTTTAATCTGCCACAGTATTATCAAATTGTTCACCCTGAAGAAGGGGACAGTTATGTCGTGCCTTATCGAAACGATAACACGACCTATTCCAAGCCATCGCGAGCGGTGAATGCTTAACGAATTGCATTAAAAAAGAGTACTTTATAGGTACTCTTTTTATTATGTGTCTTACAATTTTTGGTAAAAGTGTTGGCTAAGGCCACTCGATCGCTTCACCTGCATGTTTTTCACATTCTTGCTTCACCATCGCGAAGAACTCCATGCCTGTTTTGGAGCAAACCCACTGTTCATCAACTTGCTTGAAATGGAAGCCCCCTGACTTAGAGGCTAACCAGATCTCATGCATCGGCTCTTGGCGGTTAATTATGATCTGGCTTCTGTCATCAAACTCAAGGGTTAGCACGTTTCCAGTGCTCTCAAAATCAATATCAGCTTCCGACTCATCAATGGCATCTTCGATGCGCTGTATCTGTAAATCGACCTCTTGATGAAATTCCGTATCGTTCATCTCTTCTATCCTATTGCTTTTCTTGAGTGTGGTGCGATTATAGGGGGCATTGAATCAATAATCACGAGATGCAAAATGAAAAAATCGATTGTAGCACTATTTATGCTCTCTATTTTTACACTTGCAGGCTGTGGGCAGACTGGTGCGCTTTACATGCCAGAAGATGCAACACAGAATGAAGAAGCTCAATAATTAAGAAAGATCAGTCAAATTTAGTAAGGAAAACACTTTGGATTATTTCAACTACCAGGACGATGGCCAGTTATGGGCTGAAGAGACAGCACTCACTAGCTTAGTTGAGCAATATGGCTCGCCTTTATATGTTTACTCTCGTGCAACGCTTGAGCGCCACTGGAATGCATTTGATAAATCGGTGGGTGATCATCCGCATTTAGTCTGTTATGCAGTAAAAGCGAACTCTAACCTAGGCGTATTGAATGCGTTAGCTCGTATTGGCTCTGGGTTTGATATTGTTTCTGGTGGTGAATTAGAACGTGTTTTGGCTGCTGGTGGTGATCCAAAGAAAATTGTTTTTTCAGGGGTGGGAAAAACTGAAGCAGAGATGAAGCGAGCGCTTGAACTTGGAATTAAGTGCTTCAATGTTGAATCAGAGCCTGAGCTAGAGCGCTTAAACAAAGTGGCTAAGTCACTTAATGTAGTGGCGCCTATCTCATTACGTATTAACCCAGATGTGGATGCCAATACGCACCCGTACATTTCTACTGGTTTGCGTGACAATAAGTTTGGTATCGCGTTTGATAGAGCACCCGCTGTCTACAAATTTGCACAGAGTTTAGAGAACCTAAACATACAAGGTATTGATTGCCACATTGGCTCTCAGCTGACGGATCTAGATCCGTTTATTGATGCCACTGATCGCTTACTTGCGCTGATCGACCAATTGAAAATAGACGGTATTAATATTGAACACCTTGATGTTGGTGGCGGTCTTGGTGTGGTTTATCGTGATGAGCAACCGCCACAGCCGTCTGACTACGCTAAAGCACTGCTTTCTCGTTTATCGAATCACCCTGATATTGAGCTTATCTTTGAACCAGGCCGTGCCATCGCTGCGAATGCGGGCATTCTACTGACTAAAGTTGAGTTTCTAAAACACACCGAGCATAAAAACTTCGCCATTATTGATGCGGCAATGAATGATTTGATGCGTCCTGCTCTTTATCAAGCATGGCAAGACATCGTGCCGGTTGTGCCGAGAGAAGGCGAAGCTCAAACTTACGATATCGTAGGACCAATCTGCGAAACAGGCGATTGTCTTGGTAAAGATCGTAGTTTAGTGCTTGCTGAGGGCGATTTACTTGCGATACGTTCAGCGGGTGCTTATGGTTTTGTTATGTCTTCGAACTACAACACACGAACTCGAGCAGCTGAAGTAATGGTTGATGGCGCTAAAACTCACCTTGTACGTGAACGTGAAGAGCTATCAAGCCTATGGGCTCTTGAAAATATCTTACCGGAGTAACACCAGTACTATGCATTTCCATTTTTCTAAAATGCACGGCTTGGGTAATGACTTTATGGTCGTTGACTGCATTACCCAAAACATCTTCTTTTCGCCAGATTTGATTCGTCGTCTGGCGAATCGTCACACTGGTATTGGCTTCGATCAGTTGTTGGTGGTTGAAGCACCTTACGATCCTGAAACAGACTTTCATTACCGTATCTTTAATGCGGATGGCAGTGAAGTAGAGCAGTGCGGTAATGGCGCACGCTGTTTTGCTCGTTTTGTGCGAATGAAAGGGCTAACGAATAAGTTCTCGGTCAGCGTAAGCACCAAGAAAGGCAAAATGGTGTTAAACCTTGAGGAAGATGACCAGGTCACCGTCAACATGGGCGAACCTGTCTTTGAACCAAGCAAGATTCCTTTTAAAGCGAAGCAAGTAGAGAAGACCTACATATTGCGTACTGATGAGCACACGTTGTTTTGTGGTGCAGTGAGTATGGGCAACCCGCATGTTGTGACGGTTGTCGATGATGTTGAGACGGCGGATGTTGATACATTAGGGCCGTTACTGGAGTCACACGAACGCTTCCCTGAACGCGTTAATGCTGGCTTTATGCAGGTTGTTGATCGTGGCGAGGTTCGCCTACGAGTGTACGAGCGTGGCGCTGGTGAAACGAATGCTTGTGGCAGTGGCGCGTGTGGCGCGGTTGCGGTTGGTATTGTGCAAGGGTTATTAGATAGCTCTGTGTCAGTGCATCTTCCAGGCGGTACGTTACAAATTGAGTGGCAAGGCCCTGGGCACCCACTTTATATGACCGGTCCTGCTACACACGTTTTTGATGGACAGCTCTCCTGCTGATCGTTTGTTGTCAACACTGATAGAAATACGCATTTAAATTAAGGAATGATTTTGTCTCATATTGAAGCGGATGCCTTAACCGCTGAAGTGGTTGCTGAATACTTACAAGACAACCCGGACTTCTTTTTACAACGTCGATCGTTGGTCGATCGCTTGTCATTGCCCAACCAAGAGCAGGGTGCTGTTTCATTGGTGCACGTGCAGCTCAATCGCCAACGTCAACGGATTGAAGAGTTAGAAGAAGAGATCACCACATTGATGTCTCTTGCCGCGAAAAATGATCGTACCTTCCATGAGTTTATGGATCTGCAAGAACACGTATTGAAATGTGAAGACCTGAATAGTGTGTTTTCAGCCATTGAGGAGAAAGCAACTCTACTCTCTTTGGTCGCGCATATTCGCTTGGTCGATGCACCATCGTCTAAATACACGATTGAGAAAGAATACATTAAGCGATTTTCACTCAACCATTTGAATGGTAAAAGTGCTTATTTAGGACGTTTACGCAAATTGGATCGTCTAGAATTACTCGGTGAACACTCTAAAGCACCAGAGTTAGGTTCTTATGTCGTATTGCCTTTGAGCCAAGATAGTACGGTGGGAGTATTGGCGTTCTCAAGTGATGATGGTGGTCATTTCCAGCCTCATATGGATACCCTGTTTTTGCGTCACTTAGCGCTTGTTGTCTCCCACCTTGTTAAGACTCTCCCTTGGAAATCAATTGATAATGAACGAGTCTACAGCCGCTCTTCCAAATAGCCTGCAAAAGCCTTTGAATCGCTTCTACGAATTCCTAAGAAGCGAAAAGGGGCTAAGCCTGCACACCCAACGAAATTACAAACAACAACTCGAAACCATGGCCGAACACTTGGTCTCAATGGGTCTGGAACATTGGGATCAGATTGACGCCGCTTGGGTTCGGCAACTCGCGAGTAAAGGCATGCGTGATGGGATGAAGCCAAGCAGTATTGCGACTAGGCTTTCCTCATTACGCAGCTTCTTCGACTTCCTTATTCTCAGAGGCGAGCTTTCTGCTAACCCTGCTAAGGGTGTCTCCGCGCCTCGCAAACAGAGACCATTGCCAAAGAACCTGGATGTTGATGAGGTCGGGCAGTTATTGGAAGTTGATGACGACAATGATCCTCTCTCGATCCGCGATCGCGCCATGATGGAACTGATGTATGGGGCAGGGCTTCGATTGGCTGAGTTGGTGGACATCAACATTAAAGATGTGAAAGTCAGTGCGGGGGAAATTCGAGTGGTTGGTAAGGGTGATAAGGAGCGCAAGGTTCCTTTCTCTGGTGAAGCCAAAGAGTGGGTCGGTCGATGGCTGAAGTATCGCTCAGATCTTGCCAACAGTGATGAAAAAGCGCTCTTTGTCTCTAAACAAGGTGTTCGGATCTCTCATCGTAATGTTCAAAAACGCATGGCGGAATGGGGACAAAAGCAGGGGGTAGCGAGTCACATTAGCCCTCACAAATTGCGTCACTCGTTTGCTACCCACGTCTTAGAATCAAGTAATAACCTGCGTGCAGTACAAGAATTACTTGGGCATGAAAACATTTCGACGACACAGATTTACACGCACCTCGATTTTCAACATTTAGCGCAAGCCTACGATCAGGCTCACCCACGAGCAAAGAAAAAGGATAAATCCTAGATGCGTTTTTATCGTCGACTTTCACCGATTAAAGCCATGACGTTTGATCTGGATGATACGCTTTACGACAACCGCCCCATTATACGTCGAGTTGAATCGGAGATTACCCAATGGTTACATCATCAATACCCGATAAGCGCGACCAAGCCTTATTCGTGGTGGCAACAGGTGAAACTGGATGTCGCAAAGGTTGATCCGATGCTTAAGCATGATGTAACTCGCTGGCGTTTTGAACAAGTCAAACATGGCTTGGCTTTATTAGGCTTAGAGCAAGCACAGGCAACCCTGGCAGCAAAGGCGACGATTGAAAAAGTGTTGGTTCTGCGTAGCCAGTTTGATGTGCCAAGTGAGACGCATCGTGTGCTCAACCAGTTGAGTGAACGGTATCCATTAGTTGCGATCACGAATGGCAATGTGGATGTGAGTAAGATTGGCCTAGACGTCTACTTCTCGCTGACATTGAAAGCAGGCCCTGATGGCAGAGCCAAGCCATCCCCCGACTTGTTCTCTAAAGCGTCGGACTTTCTTAACATTGCCCCTAAGCACACCCTACATGTGGGCGATCATCTTATTACCGATGTTGCTGGTGCTAAGAGAAATGGGTTTCAAGCGTGCTGGTATAACGATCAGGGCAGCAATCTAATGCAGCATCCTCGTAGCCGGACTCTTCCTGATGTAGAGATAAGCCAGTTGGATTCACTATTGTCTCTTTGAATACAGCCGATAAGGGAAGGCGCCGCTCAATAGGCTCTCACGGCGCATTTCTAACCGCTAGCCGTTAGTTCGCCTTGAATTGATGGCCTGATTTGTCTGCGCTGTAAATCTTCATGTAGTTGTTAAAGAATTCAGTTAGCTGAGACGCTGCGCGGCTCTCACCAACGAGTTTCAGCAGTTCAGCGGCGACTTCTAGCGTGCAAAGGTGGCCATCTTCCTGGTTTCGCCTCAGTGTGTAGTTAGATTGAGACGTTGGTAAAAGATGAACCTGCTGACATTGTTCGAGCCAAGGGATCTTATTGACCATTTTTTTCGCTTCTTGCCATGTCCCATCCAAGATAATGAACAATGGCAGTGTCTGACCAAAGGTTGATGCGCTCTTCTGATTCTCCTTTATCCCTTCTTTGTTTAAGCGCGCTAGTACCTCTGTCACCAGTACGCTGTTTTCGCTTGGGTATAGGATCATAGGGGCGACATGTGGCTGCTCAATCAGATCGATCAAACTCTGGTTGGGGACTTTACGTTGCCAAACATGTTGTGAGCATTTATCAACGCTCGCCATTAACCAACGCCCCGTGTTGGTTGCTCTCTTTAGTTCATTCTCATGCATTAAAAGCGCGATGTGGATAGGCGATTGAATGCTCGGAACCGCATCACAAACGCAATGCAGTGAAAGCTGACAGTGTGGGCAGGGTGTCGAGGCGATCATTGTTTTACCCTTCCGAGCGGATCAAGCATGTCACTGAGTAAGCTTTTCATTACTGCTCTGAGCTGGCCGAGCGTTCAAAGAGTGTTAGCCCACCATTGGCGATAGGGTAAACCACATTGCCCACTCTCTCATGGGTCGCCTTGAGTTGTTGTTCGCTGCGGGTGAAGATACGCTCAGAGCGTAGAGGCTGGCTTTGGTGGTGGGTCATCACAACCTGAACTTGCTCGCTATTCAATTGCTGCCAGAACCCTTTTTCAATGGTGGCTGACTCACCATTGTTGTAATCATATTGAATATTCGCCGTGTGGTCAGAAAGCAGATCCATTTGAACACTAAACCCAGTCGATTGAGTGGATTTAGCATGGTAAGAACCTTGCCAGTTGCGCGTTGCATCCTGATTAGACAAGGTCGCACAACCTTTGTATTCCTTTCCATCAAGCGTCATGGTTGCGCGCCAACCGTATAAGCTGTCACTCATAGAGTCGTTGCAGATTTTTTCTTCAAGCACTAGCGCACCGCCAGATAACGAATACTCGCGCTTTTTCGCTGTGATAGCGCTGCTTTTGATTGCCAGTGATTGAGCGTCGAATCCCATGCGTTGGAAAACCAGATCTTGCCCTTCAAACGTCGCTGACCAGTTAGGTTCGTTGCCAAAAACTCGTGTGGCTCTCACGGGTTGATTGCAACGGTTCGGGTTTTCCGCGGTAAGAAAATTAATCTGGTCGACAACAAAGCGAGCTTCAAAATCGGAGTCAAATCCATGTGGGTTTGGTGTCGCTAGGTGACCAATCACTTCTCCATACAGCGGTTGGTATGGTGAGCGAACGAGCTGAGACGCCAGTGGACGCTGTGTTTCATCAAGCGCCAACCAAAGTTGCTTATTACTGCCACACGGGGTGATGCTATTGACTTCATGCCCAATGATAACCTGGCCACGAAGCACAAATGTTTGCGGTTGTATGGTCTCTGGTTGATTGAGTGATGCTTTGTTCTCTTCGGCTTCAATCGTCGATCCCGATTGAGAAGAGCAAGCTTGAAGGGCTGCGAGCGAAATCAACAGAGCAGAAGGTTTAAGAAGTTTCATGGAATGGTCACCGAATTCAAACTGATGGGGACATTATGGCATATCGAAGGAGGGGAATAGAACAAGGTTAGGTCAGAGAACGAAAGAATAGGCCCCAAGTGCATATTGTACTTGGGGCTTATTCATTTTTTCACACTGAACTTAGGGGGAACGGTATGAATTCTTTTTGAAACGACTAAATCAAATGATCTTGGAGGTAATGCGCCACAGCGTCATCGGCATTGCTGCCTATTACTGGGTTATTTGGCAGTGCCGCCATAACCTTGTGATGAGACGTGCCCATGACGAGCCCAAGGCCTGCCATGCTCAGCATTTCTGCATCGTTCATACCGTCACCGAAGGCAATGCAGTTACTCAAATCTAGGTTGAGTGATTTGGCGACGACATCTAACGCTTCACCTTTTGATACTTCTGCTGCCATGACCTCTAAACACCAAGGAGTAGAGAACGCCACGTTTGTCTCGTCACCAAACAATGCATTGAGTTTATCCTCATATTGAACGAGGTAATCGTGGTCGTGGTCTGGGTGGGTAAAGAAGATCTTAGCGATACCATCGACAGGCGCATTATCAACATCAAAGACTCTGTAAGAGAAGCCAGATTCATCATGAAAGTTTTTAAGAACCTCATCTTCTTTATTGAGAAGCCACTCATCATTTTGGTACATGTGAATCATGATATCAGGGTCTTGCTTAATGAGGTCAATAACAGGCTGAATAAGGTGCTCAGGCACATTTTTGCTGTACATCAGCTGATCGTTTTGGTCATGAACACGGGCACCATTCGAGGTCACCATGTAAGCCGGAATACCTACTTGTTCACGAATACCCGCGACATCAACGTGATGGCGACCCGTTGCGAAGACGAAAGTTAACCCTTTCTCATGCAGTTCTTTTAAGGTGCGCTTAGTGAAATCACTGAGTTTATGGTTGGGCGCCAAGAGTGTGCCATCAAGGTCAGAGGCGACAATATTGAATTGTGAATGGTTGTCAGCGATGGTCATAGTACCCTCATAGTGCTGGTAGGTGGGTCGAAATATTCTGTATATAGTTTACGCGATAAATGAGGAAAAAAAGAGGGTAACTTGTGTTAACTCTTTTTCCTCATTTACCTATAACCAGACAGACATTGATAATCTATGTCGCTACGATGATTTTCTGCTGAGGCATCTATTGGTTTTGATTGAAAAAGGCAAGAATGCAGTCGAGCGCATCGTTGCGATAGGTGTCTTGTTCAAATAACAACTCATGTTTCGAACCATAGACAATTTTCAATGCGCATTGTTTGTTGGTTCTGGCGAGCTTTTTGATGAACCGAATCTGATCTTTATTATCCACAATGCTCTCTTCACTGGCTTGCAGTAGAAGAAGTGGAACTTTAATCTGCCTTGTCTGCTGGATACATTGCTTTGCGGCCATCAACCCTTGGCCTACCCAGCGATGACTCGGGCCGCCCAGCTTCAGTTCTGGCATCGTCTCATACAAATCTCTAAACCAGTGATAGCGAGTTTTACTCTGTGTGAGCGGGTTGATATCAAAGGGTTTCGCATAATAACCTTGCTGGCCTGGTGCGTAACGAGGCAGCGGCGAGGCCATACTCATTAATTGAGCAACAGGAATCGCAATAGGTCGCAGCATCGGTGACATATTGACACCGAACATCGGCGCGCTCAGTGCAACCGCATCAAATGAATGCTCGGGATGAGTTTGTAAGTATCGAGTGGCAATCGCTCCCCCCATAGAGTGCGCTAATAGAAAGCGTTGCTCGTAGCGCTCTAACGGGAAAGAGTCGACGACTTGTGCCATATCGACAATATAGTCGTCAAATTCTTCCACATGCCCAATCTCTCGATCATCTACTAAGCGGTCAGACAAACCCTGACCTCGATGATCGAAAGAGTAGATGTCATACCCTTGATAGAACAGATCATGGAACAGCTCTTGATACTTCCAGGCGGACTCTATCCGCCCATTGACGACGAAGAGAGCCTTGGTGTGAGTAGGCTCTGTCATCTTGCACCAATACAATCGACGCTTGTCTTTTGTTGTTAGGTGCCCTTCCTCCCTGAATTGCCAAAGTTGAGAAATATTGGAATTGATAGCTTGCTCAAAGGAAGGCTCTTGAGTATAAGGAGAAGTATTGGAGCTCGATGAGTTCATAGTGTCCTTGGGTATCGAAAAATCTCGGCGTTATTCGCCTCGATTTGCAAGTATGACTGTGAATTAAATTATGTGGGGCTAAGTAGATTTAGTCGAGGAAAAAACGATGGATATGCATATTTGGCTTGCTTACGTTGTGACGGCAATAGTGTTTAGCTTGGCTCCGGGCTCTGGTACGGTGAATTCTATTAGTAATGGGCTTAACTACGGCACGAAGAAGTCGTTGGCTGCGATCGCCGGATTACAGCTTGGTCTTGCGTTTCACATTGTGCTTGTTGGTGCCGGAATTGGTGCATTGGTTGCGCAATCAGCACTGGCGTTCACCATCATTAAGTGGGTGGGTGTCATTTATCTGGTTTGGTTGGGAATACAAAAATGGCGCGATCAGTCTAGCCTAGAGGCGCATGCGGGTGGTGCTGAGCAGTCTAGTTTGGTTTTAATGCGAAATGCGTTGTTGATAAACCTAACGAATCCTAAATCAATCGTGTTTCTTGTGGCGCTATTTCCTCAATTTATCGATCCCACTCAAGATCAGATCACACAGCTCGCTATTCTTGGGGTAACGACGGTGATTATCGATAGTTTTGTCATGCTAGGCTATACCTCGGCTGCCTCTAAAATGGGGCGATTCATTCGTTCGGAGCGCATGATGGGAAAAGTAAATCGTATTTTTGGGTCGATGTTTATGGGATGTGGCGCTCTGTTAGCCACATCGAAAATATGATGAAATAGACCGCCTTTTCATAGATATAGATTTGAAATGAAAAATATATTCGTTGCTCGACAGCCGATCTTAAACGCAAAGCGACAAACTTTGGGTTATGAGCTGCTGTTTCGTGATGGGGAAAACAATGCGTTTCCCGCTCATGTTGATTCCAATCGAGCAACGTATCGCCTTATTGTTGAAAACTTTTTGGCGATTGGAACTAACCCTTCTATTGAACGCTCGCGCTGCTTTATTAACTTTCCTTATTTGAGCCTTGTTCATGGCTTACCTCATGTCCTGCCTAAAGAAAAGGTTGTCATTGAGGTATTGGAAACCTGTGAGCCAACCGAACAACTGCTGCTTGCGATAAAGAAACTTCATCAGAAAGGGTATGTTATTGCTCTGGATGATTTTGTTTATCAGCCCCAATGGCGTTCTTTTCTGCCCTATGTCCAAATCGTTAAAATTGACATTATGGCGATGGGGTTGGGGAAGGCGTGCTTGATGGTGAAAGAATTAAGGGCCAGTAACAGTCGCCTCAAATTCTTAGCGGAACGGGTTGAAACTAAAGAGGAGTTTGTCTCTACACGCTCTGCGGGCTTTAGTCTCTTCCAAGGGTATTTTTTTAGTAAGCCAGAGCTAATGAAGCAGCGTTATATCAGCCCAGATCAAGTGATTGCTATGGAGCTGTTTAATGAAGTCTGTAAGCATGAGGTGAACTTTGATAACGTTGAGCGGATCCTCGCTAAGGATGCCAAGCTTTCGTACAAGCTGCTTCAATTTGTAAACTCAATGTCAGATCGAATCACTGTGCCCATTTCTTCTTTTAAGCAGGCATTGCTCTATCTAGGGCAAGACAAGTTAAAATCGTTTGTCTCCCTCACGGTTGCCTCGTTTATTTCTCGTAATAAACCGCAAGAGCTTTCCAAGCTCTCTTTGCAACGGGCTCAATTCTGTTTCTTAATGTCTCAGCATCAGATCTTCTCTCCTCACCGAGATCAGGCTTTCTTGATTGGGCTGTTCTCTATGCTTGATGTGTTGCTTGATTTATCGCTAAGTGACCTTCTTGAACAGCTACCTTTGAGTGATTCGGTTAAAGGAATTCTACTAGAGCGCAGTGGCCCATTTGGCTCGCTGCTACTGTTGGAAGAGTGTTTCGAGAACGCCGATTGGCAAGGGCTGCAGGGCTTTTGTCACACTTTAGAACTCAATGTAGAAGAAGTCATTTATGCGTTGTCTTCGGCGCAGAAATGGAGCCAGCAGGTGAATCATATCGCGTAGCCATGATGACGTTTCAAAGCTATAAATTAGGCTATACTTCATCAACATTTCCTTTCTCTTTGCACCGACTTAAAAACCCGACGTATTTGCGTCATTCAATATGAACGTTTTATGACAGTACAGAATGACTATTGACATTACCTCATTGGAAATTAATATATATGGATATGCGTATATGTGAGGTTTTGGAATGTTACCACACCAGTTTTTTAAAATGCTGTCAGATGAAACTCGAATGCGGTGTTTGCTCCTTATCGCAAGAGAAGGGCGACTGTGCGTTTGTGAGCTAACCAGCGCACTGGAAGAGAGCCAACCTAAAATCTCTCGTCACCTCGCTCAGCTACGTCAGTCTGGCGTGTTGGTGGATGAACGTGAAGGCCAATGGGTTTACTACCATGTACCAAACACCTTACCGGGCTGGTTGCGTAAAGTGATCACAGGATTAAAAGATTCAAACTGTTTGCAAGAGCAGTATCAATTAGATGTTCAGCGCTTAAATGAAATGGCTGCACGTCCTTGTACTTAATTTTATGAATAGAGAACAAAGTATGACAATTAAAGTTGGAATTAACGGTTTTGGTCGTATCGGCCGTCTAGCACTTCGCGCAGCATTCGATTGGGCTGAGCTAGAGTTTGTTCAAATTAACGATGTTGCTGGCGATACTAAAACACTGGCACATCTGCTTGAGTTCGATTCAGTTCAAGGTCGTTGGAATCACGAAGTGGCTGTTGAAGGCGACGAGATGATCATCAACGGTCAGCGCGTTAAAACCACAAAAGAGCGCGACATTGATGCGATTGATTGGTCTGGTTGTGATGTGGTGATTGAAGCGACAGGTGTTCACCGTAAAACATCGTTCTTAAATAAATACCTAGAGCAAGGCGTGAAGCGCGTTGTGGTATCGGCACCGGTGAAAGAAGACGGTATCGCAAACATCGTTGTTGGTGTGAACGATGAGATCTTCAACCCTGCAGAGCACAAAATTGTAACCGCAGCGTCTTGTACAACCAACTGTATCGCGCCAGTGGTTAAGGTGATCAACGAGAAACTCGGTATCGAGAACGCAGCGTTTACCACTATTCACGATCTAACCAACACACAAACGATTCTTGATGCGCCCCATAAAGATTTACGTCGTGCACGTGCGTGCGGCATGAGCCTTATCCCAACAACGACGGGCAGTGCTAAAGCAATTGTTGAGATCTTCCCTGAGCTAGAAAACCGCATCAATGGCCACGCAGTTCGTGTACCACTAGCGAACGCTTCTCTGACAGACATTATCTTTGAAGTGAAGCAAGACACTACGGTTGAAGAAGTTAACGCGATGCTGAAAGAAGCGTCTCAGAATGAACTAGAAGGCATTCTTGGCTTTGAAGAGCGCCCACTGGTTTCTATCGATTACAAAGGCGACCAACGCTCAACGATCGTTGACGCACAATCTACGATGTTAGTGGGTAAGCGCATGGTTAAGATCTACGCTTGGTACGACAACGAGATGGGCTACGCAACACGTACCGCTGAGTTAGTTCGTACAGTCGGCCTTGCATAATACTCTTCATACTTGAAGCTGCAGCGTTGTTAACTTCGTAAGTTCACCCTAATCACATAGACCCACTAAGCTCATAGGGCTGAACTTACTTGTTGCCTACCTGCAACTCCAATTATTTTGAGTATTGGTTCTATAAGAATTTTAAGAGAAGATATAATGACACATCCAACTTGGGAACTAGAAGTAGAGACTGGCGCATTAGTTCTAACACCATGCCCTGGCACGAAAGACACTGACCTAGATACATCCCTAGCGCAACTAAAAGCGCAAGGCGTTGAAGCCATCGTGACAGCACTTGATGACCATGAACTGGCAAGCAAAGACGTTGCGGCACTTGGCGAGAAAACACGTGCACTCGGCATGCAGTGGTTCCAGATCGAGATTGAAGACGATTGTGCGCCAGGCGCTGACTTCGCCACCAAATGGCAAGCGGCTAGCTCTGAGCTACATAACATTGTCGATAACGGTGGTAAGGTCGCGATGCACTGCATGGGCGGCTCTGGTCGCACTGGTTTGTTCGCGGCTCATCTACTGTTGGAAAAAGGTTGGGATTTGAGCAAGGTTGTTCAAGAAGTGCAGGCACTGCGTCCGGGCGCATTTACTAAGCCTATTCAGGTTGAGTACATTAATGGTGTAGCGAACAGCTAGTAAGCCATCGTTGTTATACAAGGAGCTTTTGGTATCTGGAGTGTTTAGCTTATCATGATCCAAAAGCTCTTTTTGTTTAGATTGCAGAGATAACGTATGTTTTCAAATCTAAGTAAGAGCGTTCGCCAATACATGTTGGTGACATTCAACTACTGGAATTTCACCATTACTGATGGTGCACTTCGCATGCTGGTGGTTCTGTATTTTTACGACCTTGGTTACAGTTCGTTAGAAATCGCCTCACTGTTCCTTTTCTATGAATTCTTTGGTGTGGTGACTAACCTAATCGGTGGCTGGTTAGGGGCGCGTCTTGGCCTCAATAAGACCATGAACATCGGGTTAGGCATGCAAGTTGTCGCCTTGGGTATGCTCGCTGTGCCAACGGCAATGCTGACCATTCCTTGGGTAATGGCGGCGCAAGCCTTGTCTGGTATCGCTAAAGACCTCAATAAGATGAGTGCCAAGAGCTCAATTAAGACTCTGGTTCCTGACGAACAGCAAGGCGCGCTTTATAAGTGGATTGCGATCCTGACAGGTTCTAAGAATGCGCTTAAAGGGGCTGGCTTCTTTATTGGTGGTTTGCTGCTTTCAACGATTGGCTTCCAATACGCTGTGCTTGCGATGGCAGCCGTGTTGGCATTAGTCTTTGTTGGCAGTGTGTTGAGCTTAGAAGCGGACATGGGTAAAGCGAAAACTAAGCCTAAGTTCAAACAGATCTTCTCTAAGTCTGAATCCATCAACATCCTATCTGCAGCACGTATGTTCCTGTTTGGCGCTCGTGATGTGTGGTTTGTGATTGCTTTGCCGATTTACTTAGGCAGCGTGTTTGGTTGGGATCATTCATGGGTGGGTGGCTTCTTAGCAGCCTGGACTATTGCTTATGGCTTTGTGCAGGGCATAGCGCCGAAGATTACCGGTAAAGCACAAGGCAAGGTGCCTGATGGGCATGCGGCGCTATTATGGGCAGGAGCATTGGCTATTGTAACTGCTGGTATTGCTTATGCGGTGCAGATTGGTTGGCAACCAGAGTTGGTTATCATCGGCGGTTTGATGGTATTTGGTGCCATCTTTGCGGTGAACTCTTCACTTCACTCATATTTGATTGTGAGTTATGCGAAAGGCGATGGTGTGTCACTTGATGTTGGTTTCTACTACATGGCAAACGCGATGGGCCGTTTGATTGGCACGATATTGTCGGGATTGGTATTCCAAATGGCGGGTCTCGCAGCTTGTCTTTGGGTCTCGTTCGCTTTTCTAGCGCTCACCACATTGATTTCGATAAAGTTACCTAAACTGTCACAAGCTCAGGCTTAGTAATGACCGAAATTATTTAACCAAAAGCTGACGAGTGTGTTACATCGTCAGCTTTTTTATTGCTATATTCAACCTGTTACCATTGTGATTGAGGATAGCTTAGTGAGAGAACGCGTACAGTTTTTTGATTTGTTACGCTGCGTAGCGGCGGTTGCGGTCATCGCCATTCATGTACTGGCCCCCTATCGTCATGAGTTTGGTGTGATTCCCTTCGAACAATGGCTGACAGCCGTCGGTGTTAATGGTGTATCGCGTTGGGCTGTTCCAGTCTTTATCCTAATTACTGGCGCATTAATGCTGAGTGACCAACGCCCCTTTGATGCTAAATATTACGTTAAGCGCCGTCTAGGTAAGGTGTTGCTTCCATTTATTATCTGGTCACTCTTTTATGCGTACTTATCTGGCTGGAGTCTTGAGGGCTATGATGGAGAGACAACTAAGCAAGTTTTGTCAGAAAGCCTAACGCACTCGACCTATTATCATTTGGGCTTTTTCTACTATTTTATTCCTCTCTACTTTGTGATTCCGCTATTACAGATCTTTGTTCGTCGAACAACGGATGAAGCGGTGTATGCGTTGGTGGCTGTGTGGTTGTTTACCTCGGTTTTATACCTCAATAAGATTGATGGCCCTTGGAGCAATCAATTATGGCTCTACTCCGGCTATCTTCCACTCGGCTATTTACTCTTTAAGAAAGTACCATTAAACAAAGTCAGTGTGGGCGTGAGCACCTGTTTAGGCTTAGCTGCGCTATTTATGACGGTTGTGTCTGTCGTGAATTTGAGTGTGGAAGCGAATGAATACACGGTCAATCGATGGTTATCATACAAAACGGTCAATGTGATTTTGGCAGCGAGCATGGTGTTTATGCTGTGTCGCTATTTTGGTGAAGGTCTATCGGACAGGTCGTATAAGCTCGTTGCTTTGATCAGTCAGCACAGCTTAGGAATCTATATTTTACATCCGATATTTTTATGGCCAATGAAGGCTTATGGTTGGCATGAAGGGCACCCTGCTTGGGTAATACCGGTATGGATTGTGATCAGCGGAAGTGGGGCGTTATTGCTCAGTTGGGCTGTTTCAAGATCGGCAAAAACACGCTGGTTACTGCCTTAACCGACCTTGAAGTGCATGGGTATTTATCGTTTAAGAGCAAAGTGAAGAAACTTATCACCTTGATAGGTCAGTTTCCCCTGATCACCTGGATTCAGCGCGTGGTAGTAGTGGACTCCAATTTGAAACTCACGCTTTGGCCCAACGGGTGATCGTTGGACGTAGATCCAAAACTCTTCCTCTTGGCCAGGATCGGCATCTGGGATTTGAATAACTTGCTTATCGAGAATGGTAACGTTAACCGATTGCTCTGGGGCGTTTTCTCCCAACATGTGTTTTCGATAGAATCCTATAAAAAACCAAGCCGACCCTACCACTAATAGGGCTAGTGCAATAAAAAGTGAAAATGGCATGACGCTCTCCGTAGAATTGACGCGGCTATTGTAGCGCTGAGTGCAAGAAAAAGGGTAAAGCGAGAGCATGAATCGCGATCCATGTATAAATCTATTCTTAAATCGGGCTGAGCAATAGTACTTTCAACAGGTTACAAGTCTAGGTTTGTCAATTTTATATTGAAAACTCTCGAAAAATACGAAGACATATAGAAGAATAGGGCGATGCCTGTCTACAATTAAAAGTCATGGAGGCGTGTGATGTCTGATATTGAAAAAGTCGTTTTGCGAACCCGTAAGCTCGAAACATTACTTCGAGGGCAATATCATGCCGAAGGTAAAGGGTTGCACCAATTGATCTCGAGTTGTGAGGAGAGACTTCCACATGATGTGATTGGGAAACTCAGATACATCGCTACAATTCGCAATAAAATTGTTCATGAAGATGAGTATGAACTAGAGGACCGTAAAGCTTTTATGTCGACGTGTGATGAGTGCGAGCAAGAGCTGACACCAAGAAGCAGTCGCTTTATCTGGCGAGTCGCGATCACGTTAATGACGTTAATCACCTTGGTCGCTTTGGGATTTTACTACGCGCATTGGGATGTTCTGTCTAAACATTTATAATAAATATTAATAGGTTACCGGTAGTATAGGCTGCTGTTAATCTTTACATGTAATAAATAAACAAAAGGGACGCATTTGCGTCCCTTTTGTTTATTTATAATTCTAGTAATACATCATAGGTAGTGTCATTAAGCCTACTACGACTGCGATCATTACAAGTCCTTGTTTTTGTGAAGAAGTAATCATAATTCTGCTCCTATGTGTCTATGTTTAATTCTATGCTTATTAGAATAGCACTACTTTAACGGCTTGATCAAGCTTGTGATTCGAAAGCTTTCAAAATGATGACTTTTATGTGCCGTTATTGACAGGCTTTACCCTGTTTGTTGTGTTGTTTTCTGTTGTTTTTTATTCGCTCAATGTGCTCAGCTTATTACCGGTTTAATGTTTAAGTTGTTGTTTTTTATTTAATAAATAAGATGGTTATTTTTATCTTATTTCGTGTTCTCTGTGTTTTAGCTGTTTGGTTGTGAATGTGTTGTCTGAGATGGTAAAGGTTGATTTTTTCTGGAATTATTTTTGTCTGTTTGGTTTTTCGTTCTTAACATTTGATGTTTTCTTTAAAGTCGTCTTCATTTATTACAGCTAGTGAATCTTTCCAGTGCTGATGATTCTAACTGCCATTTATTTTCAAAGTGTCGATTTAACCATTTGTAATTAAATGTATTGTTCTTTTCGCTCATTTATTTTTTATGTTTGTATCTCAGCATTTTGACCATAATTTTGAGTTGGCGACTGTGATTATCATGCGAATTTGTCGTATAACGACTCCTGAGGTGACTTTGTTAAACTTTGTTTGTTGCTCATGTTTTTTGTTGAGCTGGCAATAAAAATGGAATGGTTATCAAGATCCAAGTTTCACCATATCTTCCTAGACATCATTTATCACAAGCCTAAACTGGCGGCGTAATAAATAGAGGTATCGGTATGTGGAGTTGGATGTCTGTCGCTTTGGCAGGCTTTGTAAGTATTTCAGCAAACGAAAGCAGTAAGAGCAGCCAGGCGATGGTGTTTCGTGCTGCAAGCTTTGCATTTTTATTGGTTATTTTGTATCAGCAGAATAGTGAACTGACCCAGATTCAGCTTTGGGTGGCAATAGGGCTCGGTATTTCTATGGTTGCCGACACCCTATACCTATTGAGACGCAACGAGCGGCTGTGTTTTGCGTGCTTCTTACTGGCTCAGATATGCTTAGGACAATCTTTTTGGGTACAGCTATCGGGCGGTATAGAGTGGTGGTTACCTGCATTATTGCTAGCCAGTGGCATAGTGGCCTTTTTTTTATTGCTCCCTCAAATTGATAAACTCATCTTCCCTGTCACGATAATGGGGTTGGTTTTGGTTCAGCTTGCTTGGGCTGCGGGCTCAGTTTGGCTGCTGCATTCTACTTTACCTAGTCTCTATGGGTTTGCTGGCACAATTGTATTGATTGCCTCTGCAGGTCTATTGGCGATTCATGATTACCGTCGCCCAATTAAAGGTGGGCGATATTTGATATCTGGTACTTACTTGTTTGCTTACTCATTGATCACGGCATCGGCCATTGCGTGATGCTGTAGATGTTTACTCACTGATTATTTAAGGAAGTCATTATGTCGAATGAAGTGCATGCTCATGCCGTACTTAACCTACTACGTGAACAGCCGATGACCGAAGAAACACTTCGTGATGTGGTCAATAAAGAATACGGCCGTGATGTCACGTTCCGAACGTGCAGTCGCAATGGCTTTGAGCTTGATGCATTGCTTGAGTTTTTTAAAGAAAAGCAGAAAGTAACGGTTGAGCAGGGCGTTTGGCAGTTGAATGCTGAACGGGTGTGCAGCCATTAAACAGCATGTTCTAAAACCGAGTCGCTTATTTTTAGAATAAAGTTATATGCTTCTGTCATTGGGTGAGGGTTGAAGCGAGTTTCTTCTCCGCGATGAAATCGTTATACTCTGCCCATTACCTTTAGAGATCGGTTTGTCATGGAAATTTTATCTGCTGCCACCATGTTGTTTCTTATCATGGATCCTCTCGGCAACCTACCTATTGTTCTTTCTATACTCAAACATTTAGATCCTAAGCGTCGTAAGAAGGTCTTGTTTCGAGAGCTATTATTTGCGCTAGCGATTCTGTTGCTGTTCCTCTTTGCAGGACAAAGCATCATGAACTTCCTGCACGTGGAGCCAGAAACCTTGAGTATCTCTGGTGGCATCATCTTGTTTATTATCGCCATTAAAATGATCTTCCCGAGCGCGGGCAGCATTACGGGCTTAGCGGCAGGTGAAGAGCCTTTTATCGTGCCTATGGCGATCCCTATGATTGCAGGTCCATCGGTTATTGCCGCGTTACTTCTCTTGTCCAGTCAGCATCCAGACAACATGCTTGAGCTCTCTGCGGCTGTCATGCTCGCCTGGGGCGCCACCTTCTTTATCTTAATGTTCTCTGGCTTCTTCCACAGAATACTCGGAGAGAGAGGTTTGAAAGCGATTGAGAGGCTAATGGGGCTCTTGCTCGTCATGATATCGACTCAAATGTTCTTGAATGGTATCAAGGGTTACATGGCCATCGCCAGCTAACGTAGCTTAAGAAACAAAAAACGCTCTTACCTAGTCACAGGAAGAGCGTTTTTTTATATTCGTTGTTTGGTCAGGGGACAAATTCATCCCGTACCGATGGCCTGTTTTAGTCGATATTTAGTTGTCGCTGCTCTCTTTAGAGGTCATTTCAGGCATTCGTTTGTTACGAATATCAATCAAAGCACAAACGCCAAAGACAAGAATAGAGAGTTTGTCTCCCCAGCTTAAACTCAGTTGCTTGGAAAAAGCGGCAGAGAAGATGACGGTCTGCAGTACGTGAGTGAAAAACAAGAACCCCATGATGATATAGAGTACTAAATCGAGCGGGTAATCAAACGGCATCACGAGATTGAAAAATAGCACCCCCCACACAATGGCAATGACTGCTTTTGCAATAATGATTCCACCATTCATAGCTTTCTCCTTGTTTAATCCGTTCCAATTCTTCGATTGAAATTAAGCGTCTTTTCGTGTGAAAAGTCGATAGGTTAGTTGTCCCGTCGTTTTTTCTCGATGGTTGTGCCAGTGGGATGGGATACCTTCGAGTGTTAACTCTTTTTCTGTCTCTACATAGATTAAAGCATCGTCACTTAGCCAGTTGTTCTGCTCAAGCAACTCGATAGCTTCAGCAAGCAACCCTTTTCTGAACGGAGGATCGATAAAGACGATATCAAATGGTGTCCCTTGCTGCTTCAAATACGTCAGGCTATCGCTGTTGATGACGTTGATGTTTTCAGCTTTGACGGCCTTGGCATTGACGGCCAGTTGATTGTACGCCTGCTTATTTAATTCTATTAGGGTGACAGATTCAGCTTGGCGAGAAGCGGCTTCAAACCCTAAGCCACCTGAGCCAGCGAATAAATCGAGACATTTTGCTTGCGGCACATCTTGCGCTAGCCAGTTAAAGAGCGTTTCTTTGACGCGATCAGTGGTTGGTCTGAGCCCTTCTAGATCATGAACAGGCAGTTTTCTCCCTCTCCATAGGCCGCTGATAATACGAACAAAGCCAGTGGAAGGCTTTTTTTGTGATGAGTTTTGCTGGCGACGTCTTACCATAGATTTTTTGACCGCTAATTAAGTGTTACTATACACCGCTACCCTAAATAAAATGGTTAAGGTGTAGAACTGAATTTTATAGTGACAGAGTGTACCAATCTAATTGAAGGTTTTTCACTGCTTTGTCATTTTCTTTTCTATAGACGAGATAATTCTATAAGAAAAGTGTTGTTGTTAGTTTAGTAAATCTAGGATATCTCCAGATGACGGAAAAAAAGAAACGCGGCTTACTCTCTTGGCTAGGCTTTGGTGACGAAGAGCAAACGAAAGCGGGACAAGAGACAGACTCACAAAATGAAGAGCTGCAGAATGAAGTGGACGCAAGCGCTCCTCTCGTTGAAGACGACTCACAAGCTGAAGGTAGCGCATCAGAAACATCAGCAGAAGAAACGCAATCTGCTGAAGAAGTGCGGGTTGAAGAAGAGCAGGTTGCAGTTAGCAATGAAGTCGAAGACGTTGTCCTAGCAGAAGCAGAAGCAGAAGCAGAAGCAGAAGCAGAAGCAGAAGCAGAAGTACGAATCGAAGAACAAGAAAAGCCGACGGAAAGTTTCTTCGCTCGCTTGAAGCGCAGTTTAAGTCGCACTAAGGCCAATATTGGTGCCGGGTTCTTTGGTCTGTTTAAAGGCAAACAGATAGATGACGAACTGTTTGAAGAGCTTGAAGAGCAACTGTTGATTGCCGATGTGGGGATGAACACCACGGTTAAAATTATTGATAGTTTAACTGAGAAAGCATCACGCCAAGATCTTAAAGATGGAGAGGCGCTTTACGATCTACTCAAGGAAGAGATGTCGGACATTCTTTCCACCGTTGATAAACCGCTAGAGGTCGATACGAGCAAAACGCCTTACGTGATCTTGATGGTTGGTGTTAATGGTGTCGGCAAAACAACCACAATCGGTAAACTGGCAAAGCAGTTCCAAAGTGAAGGTAAAAAGGTCATGCTAGCGGCAGGCGATACCTTCCGTGCTGCGGCTGTTGAACAGTTGCAAGTATGGGGTGAGCGTAATGAAGTCCCTGTGATTGCCCAGCATACTGGTGCTGACAGTGCTTCTGTAATTTACGATGCCATTGAAGCAGCAAAAGCACGTGGCGTTGATGTTGTGATTGCTGATACCGCGGGTCGTCTACAAAATAAAGCGAACCTAATGGAAGAGCTGAAAAAGATTGTCCGCGTAATGAAGAAAATCGATGATTCAGCACCGCATGAAATTATGCTGACGCTAGATGCTGGCACAGGGCAAAATGCCATTAGCCAAGCCAAGTTGTTCAGCGAAGTTGCGCCAGTCACAGGAATCACTTTGACCAAATTAGATGGCACTGCGAAAGGTGGGGTGATATTTGCTATTGCTGATCAGTTCCAGATTCCAATTCGTTATATTGGGGTTGGAGAAGGTATTAATGACCTGCGTCCATTTAAAACTGAAGAGTTTGTAGAAGCGCTATTTAGTCGCGAAGAATAGTCGTCGTTTAACCGTTATGGATTTTGGAAAGTAAAAGGAATCGCAGGTGATTAGTTTTCAGCAAGTGAGTAAAGCGTATCGAGGTGGTCGTCAGGCGCTTCAGAAAGTAGATTTTCACCTCAAACGAGGTGAGATGGCCTTTTTGGGTGGGCACTCAGGCGCCGGAAAAAGTACCTTGTTGAAGTTGATTTGTGCCATTGAACGACCTACCGATGGTAAGGTTAGCTTCAATGGTCATGACATTACTCGTATTCCAAATAAAGACATTCCTTTCTTACGACGCAACATTGGCATCGTGTTTCAAGATCATCGCCTCTTAATGGACAGAAGTGTGTTTGATAACGTTGCCTTGCCAATGCGAATCGAGTCTATTTCAGAAAATGATATCAAGCGACGCGTGAACGCGGCGTTAGATAAAACCGATTTACTTGATAAGGCACGTTGCTTGCCAAGTCAACTTTCTGGTGGTGAGCAACAACGAGTCGGTATCGCTAGAGCGGTAGTGAACCGTCCGACATTGCTACTGGCTGACGAACCGACAGGAAACCTAGACCCTCAACTTTCTAACCGTGTTCTGAAACTGTTTGAAGAGTTTAACCGAGCAGGGGTCACGATTCTTCTTGCTACGCACGACATTGGTTTAGTGAATACGCGTCCTCAGTATCGCCATCTTGAGTTAAACCAAGGTTTCTTAAGCGAGGTCGAAGATTATGGCAGGTAATGTTCGTAATAAGAAAGCGGCGAAAAAACGCATTCAGACACCGTTTAAAACCATAGGATTTTTTCAGTCTCATCTGACTCAGGCGAAGCGTTCGTTCTTTTCATTATGGGAGCGACCGCTGGGTAATATTCTCACATTAGCGGTCATCTCAATGGCGTTAGCAATGCCGTCTTGTTTATATCTATTAGGTAAGAACATTGCGGCTGTCGCGGACACCGTTGTCAGTCCCTCACAAGTTAGCGCGTACCTTGTCGAGCAAACACCAGAAGCCAGAATCATGGTGATGAAGGATGAGATAGAGCGACGTTCAGAGGTGGCGAGTGTAGAGTATATCTCCTCGCAGCAAGGGCTTGCAGATCTGAGCCAGTATTCGGGTTTTGAGCAGGCGATCAGTTTATTAGATGACTACGCGCTGCCGAGTGTCTTGATCATCACGCCAAGTGCGGAAGACAAAGAACAAGTAACGTCTATTATCAATGGTTTGAAAGAGCACAAAGAGATCACGGATATACGAGTGGATGAAGATTGGCTAACGCGACTCGATGCGATTCAAACCTTGATCACCGTTATCGTAACGATTTTATCCGTATTGATGCTCGCTTCTGTCTTCCTTATTGTGGGCAATACCTTACGTTTTAATGTTTTAGCGAATAAAGATGAGATTCAAACCATGAAGCTCATTGGTGCCACAGACGGCTTTATTCTGCGTCCTTATTTCTATTCAGGGATGTGGTTTGGATTGCTTGGCGCACTGTTTGCGTGGATTTTAACGGCGCTCATTACCATATTGCTTAATGGTTCGGTGGAAGATCTCGCGCAGCTCTATGATAGCCACTTTAGGCTAATAGGACTCAGCTGGGATGAATCGCTTCTTTTGGTCATGTTAGGCTTATTACTTGGTTGCTGTGCAGCAAAAGTATCAGCAAAGCGTCATCTAAAAGAAATTGAACCAGTATAAACTGCCAGTGTCCTACTAAACGCAGCGCGCAATAGTCGTTGACCCTGTTATGAGATAACCAGCGAATTGGTAAGCCTCTCAGCGTCGAAACTTGAACATAAACTTGGCAGTGAACTATTTTTAGGCTTGTAACGCCTATGGGTTTATGCATAATGATTGACCCCTGCTTGAAAGCTGTTCATATTCAGTTCAAGTGGACTAGGGTAAATATATAATCCAGATCAGAGATTGATGAGGAATTGAATGACAACTAAATCGTATTCAATGGCAGTCGTATCGCAAGATAGCTTAGATAGCTATATTCGTTCAGCACATAGCTACCCAATGCTAACGCCGGAAGAAGAGCGTGAGCTCGCAGAAAGACTACATTACAAGGGTGAATTAGAGGCCGCAAAAGGGCTGATATTGTCACACCTTCGATTTGTTGTTCATGTTGCTCGTGGTTATTCTGGTTATGGCCTACCAATGGCTGACCTTGTTCAAGAGGGCAACATCGGTCTAATGAAAGCGGTAAAACGCTTTAACCCTGAAGTTGGGGTTCGACTGGTTTCGTTTGCTGTTCATTGGATCAAAGCTGAAATTCATGAGTACGTACTCCGTAACTGGCGCATTGTTAAAATTGCGACCACGAAAGCACAGCGTAAACTGTTTTTTAACCTGCGTAAGTCTAAGAAACGTCTAGGCTGGTTTAATAATGGCGAAGTCGAAACAGTGGCTCGTGAGCTTGGGGTAGACCCATCTGAAGTTCGTGAAATGGAATCTCGCTTAGCCGCCCAAGACTCGACGTTTGAAATGCCAAACGATGATGATGAAAGTGGTCACTCTTATACCGCTCCAGTGCTTTATCTTGAGGATCAGTCATCTGACCTTGCGGATAATGTCGAAGCATCAAACTGGGAAGCGCACACGAATAATCGTTTGAGCTTAGCGCTCGCGACATTAGATGATCGCAGTCAGCACATCGTTCGTTCTCGTTGGTTAGACGACACCAAAACGACCCTACAAGAGTTAGCTGAAACGTATGGCGTCTCTGCAGAGCGTATTCGTCAATTAGAGAAGAATGCGATGAAGAAGTTAAAAGCTGCCGTTGGTGACTTTTAACACGTCTAACTAGCCAGATAGAGCGACACCAAATTTTAAAGCCGAGATCAAATGATCTCGGCTTTTTATTTTCTAGATCCAAATTTTACTCATTCAACAATGACTTGCCTGTGGGTAACTCTGTGTAAACTTTATTAAGCACCTGTCAGCAAGCAGGGTAAATAAAGGCGTGATCGGGTTTTATCCTATGGGGATACTTTTCCTTTTACTCACAAATAAATAATGATCAACACTATATCTAGTGGATCAAATGATCCAAAACCACGTTATCAACGCAATCCACAGACTTATGCACAACTTCGTTTTATCACCACTCAAGTGGATAACCATATTGCCAGTCGGTACTTATCAAGCTTGGGATAGGTTACAATCACGTCAAGTTAGTCCAGTAGATAAGGGGTTCACATTGGAGCAGTTTCAAACCATTACTATTAATCAAGCGCAGGAACTTTTAACCAAACCCGAGGTGGTCTTGGTTGATACTCGCGATAGCCTGTCTTTCTCTCAAGGACACATTGAGGGGGCGTTTCCACTGAGCAATGATACGGTTGTCGATTTTATGAATGAGACTGAGTTTGAACAGCCAATATTGGTGATGTGCTATCACGGGATCAGCAGCCAGAATGTTGCCCAGTATTTGATTAACCAGGGGTTTATTGAGGTGTATAGTGTTGATGGTGGGATGGAAGCCTGGCGTCGAGCGGAGTTACCGATAACTCAGTAGGCTTCTCAGAATGTGAATACTCTGGCGACCCGTCAATCGTCGTCAGTAAGAGAAGATGGTTATAAACAAGATGATACGACTGTTAACCGTAGCAAACCCAAGAGCAGCCCAAGCGTTCATTGATTACATGGCGTCGAGACAGATAGAAATTCGAATGATGCCCGAAGGCGATGGTCAATACGCGCTGTGGCTTTTAGAAGATCAACATCAAGTCGAAGTCGAATCTGAATTGACGCATTTTCTTGAAGACCCTTCCGCCAACAAATACCAAGCGGCTTCTTGGACAATGGCTGAAACACGCACCAGTGCTTTCTCGTATCATACACCCAGTTTTATTAGCATGATTAAGGCCAAAGCTGGGCCTATTACGCTTATTGGCATGGCGCTTTGTATTGGTGTGTTTATCTTGTTGCAGCTCGGGTTTAAGCAGAGTGTGTTTTCAATGCTTCATTTCCCCGCTGAGTCCGGGCAGCAGTTGCAGCTTTGGCGTTGGTTTACGCACGCAATCCTGCATTTCTCAGCCATGCATATCGCGTTTAATGTTCTGTGGTGGTGGCAGCTTGGTGGTGATATCGAGCAGCGTCTTAGCTCGTTAAAGTTACTGCAGATTTTTGCCATCTCAGCCGCACTGTCGGGTGCTGGGCAGTACTGGGTTGAAGGGGCGAATTTTGGTGGGTTGTCTGGTGTTGTTTATGCACTTGTTGGCTATTTATGGATGCTTGGTACTAAAGCGCCTCAGTTAGGGTTGAGTATGCCGAGGCCGATAATTGGCTTTATGCTGGTTTGGTTGTTGCTTGGGTTTGTTCAGCCTTATATGGCGATTGCGAATACGGCACATTTAGTCGGCTTGATTTCTGGCGTGTTACTTGGGCTGCTTGATGCAAGTAAGGCAAAGCATCGCCAGTAATGGACTGTGCTTGAATGACGGCCAGTATTCTAGTTTCAGGTATAAAGAAAGCTTACGCCATATCGTGAGCTTTCTTTCATTTGAGGCATCTGATTATTGGTAGAGGTATTTGGTAAACAGCAGATCCGCAATAATAGTACGGCCAGTTTCTGGCAGTAAAATAGCGTTGAGTTGGTCAACGAGGATCTTTCTTAAGTCTTCTCGTCCTGCTAGAGATTTTATAGTATCTTCAGATTGCTGGCCAAGTAGCTCGATGACGGCATCTCGAATCAGTGGCTGATGCAGTTCGACAATCGGCAGATCAGCTGAGCTGGCTACCATTATATCGATACGTACCTGAATGTAACCCAGCTTTTTTCCCTTGGTATAGAAGTTGGTGGTCAAATCTGGTTCAAGGGTAAAGTAAGCAAGTTGTGGAGCGGCTTCTTCTTCGGCATAACTTGGTACTGAAATGACCAGACTGAAAATGACAATTATTTGGGCTAGGTAACGTTTAAGCATATTTATGACTTTTCTTTTTTATAATGATGATACTCGTATCTATAGAGTCTTGTTACAATGGAGTATCTGTTTGTTATGAAATGCACTGAGCATTCCTCGGTTGGCTTTGACCAATCTTTGCAGCTTTATTCTACGATGTTAAAGCTAATAATTGAATACTAGTATGAATCTATCAACTTCGCTCTATCTATCTGCTTTACTTCAAGTAAATTGGCAAGATCCGTCAGATTTTGACTTTCCATCAGAACAATCTCAGCTTTGGTTGCTAGAGACTGGTTCTCTATCGCGCTTGCTTAACCTTCATTGCCAAGAGTTAAGTGTAGACTTATTGCATAACCGAAATGTGAAAGTTGAACGACTTAATCAGCAGGAAATTGAATTATTGTCGCCAGAGCAATGCCTTTTAAGAAAGGTCGTGCTGAAAGGGGATGGTATACCTTGGGTACTTGGTCGAACTTTGATCCCTAACTCTTCTTTAGAAAAACAAGAGTACGATTTAAAAGAACAAGGGGAGATCCCTCTAGGTTTGACCGTGTTCAGTACCAATGATGTTAAAAGAGATGCCCTACAGGTTGGTTGGGCTGAAACAGAAGAAGGGCGTTTCTTGGCGCGTCGCTCTCGTTTATGGATGAACAATAAACCGATGTTGGTCGCAGAGCTCTTTTTACCCGCTTCCCCGGTTTACTTACAAGAGTGCAAATCATGAATTCAGTGAATACCAGCACTGCACTGTCAGATAAAGCGCGAGCGTACTGGCATTTAACACGTATGAATAGACCAATAGGCTCGCTCTTGTTGCTATGGCCTACGTTATGGGCGCTTATTGTTGCAGCGGAAGGTATTCCAAAGTGGGATGTCGTGGTGGTCTTTACTTTAGGCGTTGTTCTTATGCGTTCAGCGGGCTGTGTGATTAATGATTTTGCCGACCGAAAGGTCGATGGTCATGTTAAGCGCACCAAGAATCGTCCACTGCCATCGGGGCTAGTGTCGAGCAAAGAGGCGATTGGCTTATTTTTAGCGCTTGCGGTCACCTCATTTTTGCTCGTTCTAACTATGAATTCTCTAACGATAAAGCTCTCGTTTGCAGGTATTGTTCTCGCCTTTATTTACCCTTTCATGAAGCGCTATACGCACCTCCCTCAGCTCTTTTTAGGTCTAGCCTTTAGTTGGGCGATCCCAATGGCGTGGGCTGCACAAACCAATGAACTGCCATTGATGGTGTGGTATCTGTTTGTTATCAATGCCATTTGGACCATCGCTTACGACACGCAATATGCCATGGTTGACCGAGATGATGATGTCGAGATAGGGATAAAATCAACGGCGGTTCTGTTTGGACGATTCGATAAAATGATCATTGGCGCGTTGCAGTTGGTGACGATGATCATGTTGATGTTGCTCGGCGACTACTATGTGCTCAGCGATGCTTTTTATTGGGGGTTACTGGTGGTTGGCGCCTTGTTTGTATTCCAGCAGTGGTTGATACGGCACCGTGATCGCGACTTATGTTTCAGTGCATTTTTGAACAATAATTACGTTGGTATGGTTATCACAGCAGGGTTATTGGCAGGCTTTCTAATTTAAGTCACTCTTGAAGTGAAGTGAAGTGAAGTGAAGTGAAGTGAAGTGATTAAAAAAGGGCATCCATTTGGATGCCCTTTTTCGTGTGCTGTTCAACACTTAGTTTTTTAATACTTAGTTCTCTAAGCCATTGGCTTGATGGATACTTTCTTGAATTGTCAGCCTGACTTCAGGATAGAGCATCACATACAGCATCTGTGCAAGCTCTTGGCTGCGTTCCTGGTCGCAGTCCCCGTTACTGTCTAAATAAGCTTGCTCTTTCAAGGTGTTGAACATGGCTGAAAAGACGCCTTTGTCAAAGAACTCAGGGGCATTGATACCGTGCAATCGACCAAGACGCTGCGCGATGTCTTGGCTGCGTTTTTCTAGGTCAGCTTTACCTAACTCAGGATTTGTAGAGAGTAAGTTAAGTGCAATCGCGTATCTCTGCAATGTCTCTGTAATCGTTCGACCCAGAAGCATCAGTACCTGCGTGTTGGCTTGATTGATGGCGACGTGATCGCCCTCAATACAGACGTGACCCTGACGAGATAACTCCTCGATATAGGCATTCACGATAGTTGGTAGCGCTTCCTCTTCAATGCTCAAGAAAAGCTCTTGCTTAAGGAAAGGGTAAATCTTGGCAACTCGGCTTTGAATTTCAGTCATGGGCAGCTGTCGGCCGCGAATCAACATTTGAGCAATGAGCGATGGGATCGCAAATAGATGGATAATGTTGTTTCTGTAGTAGGTCATCAAGACTGATTGATGGCGATCTAGAGATACAATACTGCCCATTGCATCGCTATCAATCACAAATTTTTCTAGAGATTCCGCGTGAGTAACCAGCTCATCGGCACTCTCTTCTGGCATCGTGAATGTCGAAGAGTAAGGCACGTTTTTCAGTAGCGATAGGTAGCTATCGATTTGATTCACTAGGTTGTCGCGAGATAACGCTCGCTGACGCGAAGCGAGTAGTGCCGTTGCACACAGCGTTAACGCGTTGGCTGCAGCTGCATCATTGATGTTGGTCATCATCTTATTGGCTAGCATGTTAACGACGGGGTTCATCCACTTTGGCTTGTCTCCACCTAATGGATCAATATCTTGTGTCCACTCAGGTGCGTGCTCGTTAAGGTACTGGTTGAGTGGAATTGGCTCACCGAAGTTCACATAGCCCTTACCGAAATTGCGTAGCTTGCGAATCGTGCGAAGAACCTGTCCTGCATTCTCTTTCTCTTTGTCCTTGCCACGCAGCTCTTTTGCATAAGTGCTGACTTCCATTACGTGCTCGTAGCCAATGTAAACCGGAACCAGCGTGACTGGGCGATTCAGACCACGAAGCATGGCTTGAATGGTCATCGCCAGCATCCCAGTTTTGGCTTGCAATAGACGACCTGTGCGTGAACGACCACCCTCACTAAAGTACTCAACCGAATAACCCTTGCTAAAGAGTTCGGCGAGGTATTCACGAAAGACGGTGGAATAGAGCTTGTTGCCTTTGAAGCTGCGGCGAATAAAGAAAGCACCGCCACGTCTAAAGATTGGGCCCGCTGGGAAGAAATTAAGGTTAATACCAGCAGCAATGTGCGGTGGCACCATGCCCTCATTGTATAAAACATAAGAGAGCAATAAGTAGTCCATGTGACTGCGGTGGCACGGCACATACACGATCTCATGACCGTCTTGTGCGAGTTGTCTTATCTTGGTCGCATTGGAAATGTTCAAGCCCTGGTAGATGCGATTCCACAGCCAACCCAGTGTTCGTTGTCCCATTTTGATCAGTGAATAAGAGAAATTTGCCGCCACTTCTTCCATGATGGCGTGCGCTTCTTTGCGGGCCTTCTCAATTGGAATGTTTTTGCTTTTTGCTTCTTCTTCAATCGCTTGCTCAATCGCTTTCGAGTCGAGCAGGCGTTGGAATAGAGCCTGTCTATTCGGAAGGTTAGGGCCAGACGCCGCGAGCTTTTGTCTAGAGAAGTGAATGCGAGCAACGCGGGCAAGTTTATGCGCGATGGATTTATCTGTGCCGTGGGAATCGGCCATATAGCGTAGTGACACAACAGGGCTGAATCTCACCAAGCAATCTCGACCCGAGACAATCACAGCCGCGGCTTTTTGCGGTCCATTTAGCGCTTGAAGATACGGTTTTGTTTGTTCTTCTTTACCTGGTTTTCTTCCCCACAGCACCGTTGTCGGAATGATCTGAACATCTAAATTGCTATCAAACTGGTGCAGCTCGAGTAGAGACGAGAACAGCGAAATAGAGGTGCTAGGCACGTCTTGATTACTCTGCATAAGCGTAGGGCGCGTAGAGGTAAAGACGTAGCGAGGAAAAGATTGACCATTAATCGTGACAGGGCTTAATGGATCAGGAAGCCCGAGTTCTTTTGTGTGTTTTTGCAGTGTGAGAAGGTCGACACTGGATCGAAATGGCAGCGCGTATACGAGAGGCTTGTCAGTATCAATATTATGATCTTCAATAGGATTTGAAGGAATTGCTGTTCCCTTTACCAAGAAAGATAAGGGTAACTTAAGCAATGATCGCGCTAGGGATTGTCCAGAAGACATAAAATTTCACAGCCTCGTGTATTTCAAATAAGCATAAGCGAATTTCCACTTATTTGTTATTTTAACGAGAAGTGGAGAGCCGCCTAGGCAGGTCACTTAAAAGAGCGGCAAGGATAACAGAAACTGGTCTAACCTTTTAATCATTATGTGGATGTTTAGGTCAGATTTGTGCGAAATTTTTATGAATGTTTGTTTTTAAAAGGAAACAACGTGCCAGATAAAGCAGTACATGGATTCAAACGAATACGAAATGCGATCAAGTATTCGTATAAAGGCCTGACATCAGCGTTTAAAAACGAAGCGGCTTTTCGAGAGGAGTTACTGCTGGCTGTTATTTTTATTTCCAGCGCGTTCTACTTTGAGGTAACCGATGTCGAGCGAGTGCTATTGGTGACCTCTGTATTATTGGTCTTGGTTGTTGAGCTAATCAACAGTGCGATAGAAGCGGTGGTTGATCGAGTAGGTGAAGACTTTCATGAGTTGTCGGGGCGCGCTAAAGATATGGGCTCGGCAGCGGTTTTCATCACTATATTGTTGGCTGTCTATGTGTGGATAGAGATCATCATTATTTAACCCATTAATGAATGTGCGAAAAAACAATCAATTATCTTTTCATTTTATACCTTACTGGATATACTCACAGTTAACTGTATAAAAAGACAGGTGACTTATGAAGCCGTTGACTGCACGCCAACAAGAAGTATTTGATTTAATCAAACGTAAAATAGATGACTCTGGAATGCCACCGACTCGAGCTGAAATTGCTCGCGAGTTGGGTTTCCGTTCTGCAAATGCTGCAGAAGAACACCTTAAAGCCTTAGCCCGTAAAGAAGCCATAGAGATCATTCCTGGTGCTTCACGTGGTATTCGCATTCTTTTAGAAGCTGCGAATGAAGAAGAGGGGTTACCACTCATTGGCCAAGTGGCCGCGGGTGAACCAATTCTTGCTCAAGAGCATGTAGAAACTCACTACCAAGTGGATGCCACGATGTTTAAGCCTCAGGCGGATTTCTTACTGCGCGTTAATGGCGAGAGTATGAAAGACATTGGTATTATGGATGGTGACTTATTAGCCGTGCATAAAACTCAAGATGTGCGTGATGGCCAAGTGGTTGTTGCTCGCGTTGATGATGATGTGACGGTAAAACGTTTAGAGCGTAAAGGCTCGACAGTCCTTCTTCATGCTGAGAATGAAGAGTTCTCGCCAATCGAGGTTGACCTGACAGCTCAACACCTAGCGATTGAAGGCATTGCGGTTGGCATTATCCGCAATACTGATTGGATGTAGCTTTCTTCATTGAGAATTTGTGCCGCGCAGTTCTCAATAGCTTGTAAGTTTAAATGATATTCATTATCATCTTCTTTCTGGATTCATAAGGAAGATGATAATGCCTCTACCGACCCCCTCAACGAAACGACGTTATCAAATCCCTGCCAACTTAATGCAACCGCTGTGGCTTCGTAGCCGAGAAAGCTTGGTTGATGATGGCCTTGTTTATGATCCTATTGCTGCCAATGCCTGCCGATATTGCCAAGTCGCGCCAGAATGTTTATCTGGTGATATCGATCAAAAGCAACTGCTCCATGCAACCTTAACTCAACTGTGTGATCTGCAGGTGAAAGCCTTTATTGAGCGATGCCCTGATGCCTGGATCATTAATGTAGGCGCAGGTTTAGATACGCGCTTCTATCGTGTTGATAATGGCCTTTGCCATTGGGTTGAGTTAGACGTCACTGAAAATTTGCTGTGGCGACAAAAGCTCTTCCATAAAAGTGAACGCTATTCTCACCACTGTGGCAGCGTTGACGATCTGCAGTGGCTAGAGCAGCTTTCCGTACCCAATAACGCCAACGTTATGATCGTCTGTGAGCACGCACTTCTTGATGCCAATCAATCTCAGGTTGCGCAGTTTGTTCAATCGCTTGGGCGTCACTTTAATGCGGCGACTGCTTGCTTGGTTATTGCTGGGGATAAAACATCGTCGCAGCTTGGACAAAAGCTGGGCTCCTCAAATTACCATCATGGGTATGCTCAACCAGGAGAGTCGGTCCTTCACTATTTACCTTGGGCCGAGTGGGTAAAAACCTTTTCACCCTTAGATAAAAACTGTGGCCGATGGAAATTCTGGCAGCGTTGGATATCTAAGTTCCCTTCATTGAAGCAGCGATTAACGCCAGTAGTAGTTCAGCTTCGCTGGTGATCCAGTTACACTTCACTCTAACAAGTGAGGTGACTGTGACCCCCCAAGCAATTCAAACCCTAAATTATCTAATCAAAAGCCTGAATGATCTCTCTTTGCACAAAAGAGTTCTTCTTCTCGCGATCCCTATGGTGCTCTCTAACATCACTGTTCCTTTGCTGGGCTTGGTCGACGCTGCGGTGATCGGACATTTGGATCATGCTTGGTATCTCGGAGGGGTTGCGCTTGGGGGAACAATGATCAGCGTGACCTTCTGGCTGTTGGGTTTTTTACGGATGTCGACAACCGGCCTCACTGCGCAATCTTATGGCGCTGACGACAAGCAACAACTCGCCTTGGTCTTTATGCAGGGCATATTGATGGCCTTAGGGTTTGCTGCGATTTTTTTGCTTGTTCACGGCGTGTTGTCCGATGCGATCTTTTCCTGGAGCAGCGCAAGTGAAGAGGTGAAGCATTATGGTCAACAATATTTTTCCATTCGAGCCTGGAGTGCACCTGCAGCACTAGCTAATTTCGTTATCTTAGGCTGGTTACTCGGAACACAGAATGCGAAAGCGCCGATGTGGATGGTCATTATTGCTAACGTAACCAACATTGCACTCGATGTGTTATTTGTGATTGGTTTTGATTGGAAAGTCGAGGGTGCGGCATTGGCGTCGGTCATCGCAGATTACATGGGCTTTGCGTTTGGGATGGCGTGTGTTTATCGAACCTGGTGTGCTAGACAGCTGCCTTCACCTCGCTCGATTATTGACAAATGTGGTCAAGATATTGGCCGTTTTGTGAAACTCAACCGTGACATCTTTTTACGGTCCTTATGCCTTCAAGCGACTTTTAGCTTTATGACTTTTCAGGGGGCGAGTTTTGGTGATGAGATTGTTGCGGCCAATGCCGTTCTAATGAGTTTTCTGATGATGATCTCTTATGGCATGGATGGCTTTGCGTACGCTATGGAAGCGATGGTCGGGAAAGCCATAGGGGCAAAAGACAAAAAAGAGCTTAATCAGTCTCTTATTGGAACCTTTTTCTGGAGCCTTATTATCTGCCTTGGGCTCACTTTGGCTTTCTATTTGGCGGGATCGAGCCTGATCAGTTTGATCACCGATATTCCATCGGTTCAATCCAATGCTCATGTGTATTTACCTTGGCTCATTGCAATGCCATTGACCGCTATGTGGTGCTTTCTGCTAGACGGTATTTTTATTGGCGCGACGAAAGGGAAGGAGATGCGAAATAGCATGTTTGTCGCGACGTGCTTTTTCTTTTCTGTTTTCTATATGGCGAGTTCGTTGGGAAATCATGCGCTTTGGTTGGCGATGTTGAGCTTTATGGCGATGAGAGGGGTTGGCTTAGCAATACTGCTTGTGCAGCAGTGGCGTAAAGGTGAATTTCTAGAAACAAAAACCGCAGGATAGTGCCTGCGGCTGTTTTCTTTAAATTACTAGGGCCGCGTTAGAATAGTCGGTTTAAACCATTCAATGCGGCGACACGATACGCTTCCGCCATCGTAGGGTAATTAAAGGTCGTGTTTACAAAATACTCGATCGTGTTTGCTTCCCCTTTTTGCTCCATGATGGCTTGGCCGATGTGAATGATCTCCGCAGCACGCTCACCAAAGCAGTGGATACCGAGTATTTCTTTTGTCTCTCTATGGAAAAGAAGCTTCAAACTACCAATGTCTTTACCGGCAATTTGAGCGCGAGCTAGGTGCTTGAATGATGAACGACCTACCTCGTAGGGAACTTTCGCCGCTGTTAACTCTTGTTCTGTTTTGCCGACTGAGCTGATTTCTGGAATCGTGTAGATGCCTGTTGGAATGTCTTCAATCAAATAACCAGAGGCTTGCCCATGTGTGATCGCTTGTGCGACAAAACGCCCTTGATCATACGCCGCGCTCGCAAGGCTAGGGTAGCCAATGACATCGCCAACGGCATACACGTGTTCAATACTGGTTTGGTAGTTGCTGTTCACGGACACTTGGCCGCGCGAATCTGCCGCAAGGCCAACAGCATCTAAATTGAGTTTATCTGTGTTACCGGTACGTCCGTTCGCGTACAAAATGCAGTCGGCACGCATCTTTTTACCAGACTCGAGATGAATAATCACACCGTCATCTGTGCCTTCAATTTTTTCGAATGTTTCATCATTACGAATCACGACACCACTGTTCCAGAAGTGGTAAGACAGGGCGTCTGAGGTTTCGTTATCCAAAAACGACAACAGTCTGTCTCGGGTATTAATCAGATCGGTTTTTACCCCTAATCCACGGAAGATGGACGCGTATTCACAGCCAATCACGCCAGCGCCATAAATGATGATGTGACGAGGGTCGTGCTCTAAGCTAAGAATAGAGTCACTGTCGTAAACGCGTGAATGAGTAAAGTCGACGTTGTCTGGTTGGTAAGGGCGAGACCCAGTTGCGATAACAAACTTATCGGCGGTGTACTTTTCTATCGTGCCGTCAGGTTGAGTCACGTTAATGCTGTGTTCACCAGAGAACTGGGCGGTACCAAAAATGAGTGTGCACTCGTTTCGGTCATAAAAGCCTTGGCGTAAGCGTGTTTGCTTGTCGATGACGGACTTGGCATGGCCGAGGATGTTGGAAAATGTGGAGTGAATACTGCTGTTGTTGTGGCAGAAAAGAGGGTTACTGTTAAATTCAATAATTCGGCTAACGGCATGACGAAGCGCTTTTGAAGGAATGGTTCCCCAGTGAGTACAACCACCGCCAACACTGCTTTCTTTTTCGATGATCGCGACATTGAGCCCCGCTTTGGTTAATCCCATAGCTGCCCCTTCTCCACCTGGGCCGCTACCGATCACAATTACATCAAAGTGGTTACTCTCAGTCATAAATCATTCCTTGTTATATTTTTTTACATTGCTGTAGCGAGATTTTAACTCATATAACTGATAGGTAAACGAAATCAGGTTGAGAGAGTCGAAGTGATCACGGACACCGCATTAAAAACAGTGACATTGGGCGGATTTGACAGAGCAGCTTTATGACCAAGGTAGGGTTTATCAGCAACATGGGCTTTATGAATGGTCCCGCTTCGCGCTATAGTAGGGTCGATAAACAGTGAGCAAAGTAGTCTAAAAATGAAATCTATGGGTATACGAGCACAACAAAAAGAGAAGACTCGTCGTTCACTAATTGATGCGGCGTTTAGCCAATTAAGTGCAGATCGAAGTTTTTCAAACCTCAGCCTAAGGGAGGTTGCCCGAGAAGCAGGCATTGCCCCAACCTCATTTTACCGACACTTTAAAGATATGGATGAGCTAGGCTTAACAATGGTTGATGAAGGTGGCTTGTTGCTGCGTCAACTCATGAGGCAAGCTCGTCAGCGTATAGCCACTGAGGGAAGCGTTATTCGCACCTCAGTAGAAACATTTATGGAATTCATCGAAAGCAGTCCGAACGTATTTCGTTTACTACTTCGAGAGCGTTCGGGGACTTCTTTTGACTTCCGAACGGCCGTTGCTCGAGAGATGCAGCACTTTGCAGCCGAGCTAACAGAATACCTTACCAGTACAGGGATGAGCAGAGATGAGGCACTGACTCAGGCGGAAGCCTCCGTCACGCTTGTTTTTAGTTCAGGTGCTGAAGCATTAGATTTGTCCAAACGAGAACGCGATGAATTGGCGGATCGTTTGATTATGCAGCTACGTATGATCGCCAAAGGTGCCTTTTGGTATCGTAAAGAGCGAGAAAGAAAACGAAACAGAGCGGGATAGTGGAATGTCGAATACAGAAAATGTAAGAGAACAAGATTCTCAAATTAATAAAGGTTCAGAGCGTAAGACATTGGTGCTCGCTTTGATTGCTGGTATGTGTGGAGACGCCTTACTGTCATGGATGACGATCAGTGAAGTGAGCTTTTCAATATTTCCACTGATCGCTTTGGTATTGTCAGTTCAGGCTTTATATCAAGAATACCTTCGTAGCCCAGTATCTGAAGACATTCCATTGGTTGGTTTAGCGTGCTTCTTTGTTGGTGGCTTTGGTCATTCTGCTTTTGTAAAGGCACAGTACCCAGACGTGGGATCTAATATCTTTGCGATTGTGATTGTGATGCTATTGATGCTTTGGATAGGAAAGAAGCTTGGCTTTATTGGCAAAGAATCGTAAAGGCATTTCTCTTTATCTATAAAAAACGAGCCACTTAGGCTCGTTTTTTTGCACTCTATATTGCGTTATGCTTTTCTTTCAAGCAGAACACCCGCTTCCATATGGTGGGTATACGGGAATTGGTCGAACAGTGCAAAGCGAGTTACGTTATGCGTTTTCCCTAACATATCGAGGTTCCCTTTGAGCGTCTCTGGATTGCATGAGATATACAGGATGCGCTCATAGCCTTGAACCATTTTACAGGTATCGACATCCATACCGGAGCGTGGTGGGTCAACGAAAATGGTGTTGCAGTTGTAACTCTTCAGATCAACGTTAGCTTGTTTCAAGCGGCGAAACTCTCGTTTGCCTTCCATCGCTTCCGTAAAGTCTTCGGCTGACATACGAATGATTTGAACGTTATCGATATTATTCGCTGCAATATTGTATTGCGCGGACTCAACAGAAGGCTTAGCCAGTTCAGTGGCGAGTACACGATCGAAGTTTTTCGCTAGGGCTAATGAAAAGTTGCCGTTACCACAGTAAAGCTCAAGAAGATCGCCTTGGCTGTCCTGAGTACAATCCGTTGCCCATTCCAACATCTTTTCAGCCACCTTACCGTTCGGTTGTGTAAAGCTATTCTCGACTTGCTGATAAACGTAAGTTTGACCGTGAACATCGAGCTTCTCGATGACATATTCACGATCCAAGACAATCTTCATCTTACGAGCGCGGCCGATAAGATTGAGATTAAAGCCTTCGTCGTTTAAGCGCTGCTTGAGGACCTTAGCTTGCTCAATCCACTCTTCATCCAGCTGACGGTGATAAAGTAGAGAGACTAAGATTTCGCCACTCAATGTTGAAAGAAAATCTACCTGGAAAAGCTTATGGCGTAGGGTGGTGTTCCCTTTCATCGCGTCGATAAGGAGAGGCATGAGATCGTTGATCAGGCGGCTCGCTGCCGGAAATTGATCGACACGGTACTTCTCTTTCGTCTCTTGATTGAACATCGCGTAGAACATGTCGTCACCGTCATGCCACACTCGAAACTCCGCACGCATGCGGTAGTGCTGTGCCGGAGATTCAAACACTTCTAACTCTGGCACATTATAGTGTGCAAACATTTGGGTAAGACGCTCGGTCTTTTCCGCCAATTGTTGTTGGTAGTGCTCAGGGTTTACATCAAGAGTCGCCATGGTATTGCCTTTATCGGTGCAGTGCATTCTAAGAAAGAGCGCAGATTTTATTCAATCCTCGCCGCTTGTCCAGTGATGAATGTAACTCATCGAATTTTCTAGTCTATAAAACTATAGCTTATAGCGATGTTTACCTAGACAAAGCCTAGATTGCCGAATAATATCCTCGACTAACTGGTGCCATTCTAGATGTATAGATGGCTGAAAAGGGAATCTGGTGTGAATCCAGAACTGACGCGCAGCGGTAAAAGAGAACGAACGCTCAAGTGACACTGCACTAGAAGGTGTGGGAAGTCGAGCGATAGGCGGTGCAAACCATGCTCTTGAGTCCGAAGACCTGCCAGTAGCCGAGAGTTACATCTGATAATGATATCGATGCTCGGTAGGATTTTCGCGATTTAGGACAAACAAACAATGAACAAATCAATTCTAGCGATCGCTGTGGCATCGCTAACTTCATACACCTCTATTTCTTATGCTGAGCAACAGGTCGATGAAACCATGGTCGTTACAGCGAACCGTTTTGAGCAAAGTACAGAAAGTGTTGTTGCTCAAGTGGAGGTTGTGACACGTCAAGATATAGCTCGTATTCAAGCTAAATCACTAACTGATGTATTCAAACGATTAACGGGCATTCAAGTTACACAGAATGGTGGTAGAGGCCAGCAAGCTTCGATCTTTGTTCGAGGTGCTAACTCTGATCAGGTTCTTGTCTTAATTGATGGTATTCGCTTTGCTCGCGCTGCAAAAGGTGGTGTCGATTTCAGCCAGCTGCCAATCACATTTGTTGAGCGAGTAGAGTATGTACGAGGTGCTCGTGCAGCTATGTATGGTTCAGAGGCTATTGGTGGTGTGATTAATATCATTACAGTTGCCAGTTCTGAAAATGAAGAAACGGTAGTGAGTGCAGGATTAGGCAGCCGTGATTATGAAGAGCTAAGTTTTGTTAGCGGTACTAAAGTTGGCGAAAATGGACATTTGAATGTATCGATTGGTTACGATTCTGATGAGGGCTATAACGTTCACCCAAAGCCAGGAGTAAACGATGGTGACCGTCATGGGTTTGAATCGCGTAATGCTTTGGTCGGGTACGTACATAACTTCGACCAACAGTGGAGTGGCTTTGCGAATTTCCGAATGTTTGAGACGATTTCTCAATATGATGGTTCATCCGATACCGCTCATTCATATAAAGAAGCTGAAGTTCAAAACTCCACCGTTGCTGCAGGTGCTAAATTTAGTGGCAGTGAGTTAAAGTCTGAATTTCTCGTTAACTATCAAAACCAAGACAATTGGAATTACGAAAAATCTCTAGGTAAGAACTCTTCTTCGGCTACGTCTGATGAGCTTGAGCAACTTAATGTTCAATGGGTGAACTCATACAAAGTTACTTCAGCGCTGACTTTAAGTGGTGGTGTTGATTGGCGAGATGAGGCCTATATCGTTAAGCCATCGAATACTGAATACGATAGAACTAATGTTGCATACTTCGCGGCATTAAACGCAGATGCGGACAAAGTGTTTGGCGAGTTGAGCATTCGTGCTGATGACAATGAACAATTTGGTACTGAAACAACTTATAACACAGGATTAGGTTATCGTTACGCCGAGTGGCTTGTAGTTAAGGCTGCCTATGGTACATCGTTTAAAGCCCCAAACTTGTATCAACTATATAGTTCCTTTGGTAATGACAAGTTAGAAGCAGAGAAAGCAGATTCATTTGAGCTGACTTTTAGTGGTTTAATCAAACAGGTTGATTGGTCAATTACTGGGTATGATACAAATGTTGAAGACTTGATTGGTTACAACTACGCAACGAATAAGTATTACAACACTGATGGTGAAAGCCAATTACGCGGTGTGGAAATGGTTGTTGGTTTTGACACTAGCTTTATTAACCATCAAGTGAGTGCTAACTTCCAAGATCCAGAAGACCAATCTGGTGAACAGTTAGTTCGTCGTGCTAAGAAGATTTATAAGTATAATGCGGTAGCTAGTTTCGATGATGTTGATCTGTCATTGGGGTATCAATACGTTGGTGAGCGACCGGACTTCTCTGAAGAGTTGGCTGCATACAGTTTGTTTGATGTTTCAGTTAACTACTACGCAAATGAAAACCTTACTTTAAATGGTCGAGTTGAGAACCTAACTGATGAAGAGTATGAGACTGCTGGTGGATACCCATCTCAAGAACGTACATATTACGTAAATGCTACTTACCAATTCTAATTATCATCTAAACCGCCCTCGGGCGGTTTTTTACTTTTAGGTCTCAGTAAATGAAAAAGAAAAACGTCATCATTAGCTGGTCGTCAGGCAAAGATTCAACACTGACTTTGCTTAGGCTATTGGAAAACACTAACTATCAAGTTGTGGGTTTGTACACAACCTATGTTCAAGATGAGGTTCCTTTTCAAGCCACGCCATTAGATGTTGTAAAAATGCAGGCTGATCTATGCGGGCTTCCTCTTGTGACGATTGAGCTTCCCGAGGTATTCCCAAGCAATGATATCTATCAACAGCGTGTTATTGACGGGATCAAAAGCGCCAATCTCTCCGTTGATGCCGTCGCCTTTGGTGATATGTTTTGTAACGGTATAGCCGAATATAGAAAAAGCTATATTGAACCCGCTGGGTTTGAGTGTGTATTTCCACTGCTTGGGGAAAGCCCAACAGCGCTTGCCAATGAAATACTGCAAAGAGGAATTATGACTACTTTGATAACCGTTGATAGCAGCCAGCTTAATCGACAGTTTTGCGGCCAAGAGTACACATTTAATCTACTTTCTAGTTTACCTAGTAGTGTTGACCCTTGCGGAGAGAATGGCGAATTTCATACGCTAGTGACACATGCGCCGTGTTTTGAAGGAAAAATAGAGATCGAGCGACTAAACGTGGAGCATGGTGAGCGTTTTAGTTATCAAAGATATAAAGCAACCGCGTTGCCAAATTATTAAGAGTGAGTATGATTCACGGGTACTTAATTAGGAAATAGATAGCGTGTCTAACCAGATTCATCCTTCAGTTCTTATCTTTGATTCCGGTGTCGGTGGATTATCTGTATACCAAGAAATAAAAAAACTGCTACCACAAGTAAATTGTACTTATCTGTTCGATAATGAAGCCTACCCGTATGGTGAGTTAACGCAAGACGTGTTGATTCAAAGAGTCGACATGCTGATTTCTCGACACATAGAGAAGTATAGAGTTGATGCAGTCGTTATTGCGTGTAACACAGCAAGTACGATTGTCTTGCCTACACTACGCAGTAAACAGGGGGTCCCCATCGTTGGTGTCGTCCCGGCAATCAAACCCGCATCAACATTAGCTAATAGGGCCGTGGGTCTTATTGCTACACCCGCAACGGTTACCCGCGAATACACTAAAGATCTGGTACGCAATTTTTCCAAAGAGACTCGCGTTGAAATGTTAGGTTCAACAGATCTGGTTGAGATGGCAGAAGCCAAGCTCAGAGGCATAGACGTGAATATAGCCGAGCTCACTAAAATCCTATCACCATTGGTTGGTCAAATAGATGTCGCTGTACTAGGTTGCACCCACTTTCCACTTATCAGGGAAGAAATAAGCACGGTACTTGGCAAGAATGTAATTTTGATTGATTCAGGAGAGGCGATAGCGAGACGAGTAAAGTCGCTGTTGAATTTAGATACTGGTGAGCTTTACGTTGGGAGTCAGCAAGTTTGGAGTAGTGCGCGTCCATCAGATGAAAGCGCACTAAATTACGCGTTAAAAGAGTTGGGTTTTAGCTCTGTTCAGCTTCACCGCCCTCTGGGTGTTTAGGATCGTTAGCAACCCTTACTTTTAAAGTACGCTGCATATAGTCTTGATCGTTAAGTGCCTTGACGGTCGACTGCACATCACTTGCAGCTACGACAACAAAACCAAAGCCTCGTCTTTTACCAGTACGTTTATCTTTCATTAAGCGTACGGCAAAAACTTCACCATGCTCAGAGAACAGTTCCCTTACGTGTGCTTCGTTTGCTTTATAAGGCAAGTTACCTACATAAAGAGTTTGGGTTGAAGGAGAAGAAGTTTCAGAAGTTTCCGTGCCAGTGTTAGAAGGTTTAAGGATAAGGGCAGAAGCACAAACACCGATAAGGAATGCGAATACAGATGGTACGGGTACCAAATAGATAACGATAGCGCCAATAACTGCAAGGCCTACTACCATTGAGATCGATTTATTAGAGTTCATATTGAATACTACATTTCAATTAATAAGAGAGAGTTACGTCTACTGTTAACAAAATAGACACATGAATCTTACGTACATGTATTGAGATTTGCCAATATAATGATGTGACATGTCTCAAATGTTGAAATTTTATTCAATATTAGTGAGGTTGGTGGCTTTTTGAACGAACGAAATTAATTTTTCAAAAAAGCCTTGTCATAAAGTTATTCCTCTCTATAATGCCGCCTCACTGACACGGAATGAGACAACAATCACATTGAGTGTTCAGTAGGAAAAAAGAGTTTGAAATAAACCCTTGACTCCAAAGATTCAAAGCGTATTATACGCACCCCTAGCCACGAGCGATAACGCCGAATGCTAGAAGCTCTTTAACAATTTAAACCTATCAATCTGTGTGGGCACTCGTTGATGATAATCCAAAATGATTCTAAAGAATCACTTTAGGTTTCAATGAACTGAG
>MPDB01000014.1 GCA_001874155.1 Vibrio sp. MedPE-SWchi | reverse complement strand
ACAGCAGCGATGGACGTTCTTGGTTCTACTTCTATGCCTTACGGTGACGAAACGGTTGAGTTCGGTGGCACTTACGCTCGCATGAGCATGTTCGATGCAATCAAACACTACACACCTGAAAATGCAAACATTCAAGCTCTGACTGAAGATGATCTTCAGAACAGAGAATTGATGGTTAAAATTGCAGAAGAAGTGGGTCTGTACGTTGAGAAATTCTGGACTTGTGGTCAGCTTCTTGAAGAGATTTTTGGTGAAACGGCTGAGCCTCAGCTCATTCAACCAACGTTCATCACTGGTTACCCAGCGGACATCTCTCCTCTAGCACGTCGTAGCGATGACAACCCATTCTTCACAGACCGTTTTGAGTTCTTCATCGGTGGCCGTGAAGTTGCGAATGGTTTCTCTGAGCTTAACGATGCACAAGACCAAGACGAGCGTTTCAAAGCGCAAGTTAACGCGAAAGACGCGGGTGATGATGAAGCGATGTACTACGATGCAGACTACATTACTGCACTAGAGCACGGCCTACCGCCAACAGCGGGTCAAGGTATCGGTATCGACCGTCTAGCAATGCTATTCACAAACACGCACACAATTCGTGACGTGATCTTGTTCCCGGCAATGCGCCCGCAAGCATAAAGGTTTCTAGGGCTAAGTTTAGCGCTTCGCTTTATGGACAGGCAACGACGAGACAAATTGTCGGCTATTGATAAAAACCACCTCCGGGTGGTTTTTTTGTTTTAGTTCAAAGGGTAGATGTAACAACATGTTTCTAGTGACGTGGTTTATGTGAGTCTTGTTTTATATTTATATTGAATATATACATGCATCATAGTTGTATAGTTGATTATTCGCGTTCTAGTCTTAGTATTGAGACAGATTATCTTAGCAAGTCTCGATAATGTAACGACTGGCGTTAATTTGGTATGCGTTGCATAACTATAAACGAGAAATCAATATAAGGAACATAGAAATGGGTAGTCAATTCCGCATGGATTCTGTCCCTGGTTCACTTGTCGTTGTTGGTGGGACATACGAACCTTGGCTTTCAGTGTTGGAGCAAGTTGGTTGGCGATGCACTTTGTGCGCCGATCTACGTAAAGCGGACGCACTTTTCAGTGAAACCGGGCCGTGTATCGGCATCGTGGATCTAAGCCACGATGAATTTAGTCTCAATGGCATAGCAAACTTAGTCAGTAAGCATAAACAAGTTCGCTGGCTTGCCTTTATTCGAGAGTCGCAGCTTAGCTCTGATACTATTTGCCAGTTCATTGTTAACTTCTGTATTGATTTCTTTACCTCTCCAATTCCAGACGCTCAGTTGCTCAACACCATTGGTCACCAGTTAGGGATGCTTAAACTGGAGAAAAAAGTCTGGCCGAATTACGGTTCTACCAACGATATGGGTTTGATTGGGGACTCTATCCCTATGAAGCGATTACGTGATCAAATAAAGCGCATTGGCCCAACCGATGTATCGATTCTTATTTATGGTGAGAACGGCACTGGTAAAGAGACCGTTGCCAAAGCGATACATAAAACGTCAGCAAGATCTCAAAAAGAGTTTATTTCCGTTAATTGTCGAGCAATGTCGGAAAGACGCATTGAATGTGATCTGTTTGGCATCGAACAAGAAGATAGCACCCAGGTTTCAATGCTTGAAAGAGCAAATGGTGGAACCATTCTTCTCAATGATATTTTGACGTTACCTAAGAGTCAGCAACTCAATCTTCTGCGCTTTTTACAAGATGGCATGATTGAGACGCAATCTGGGCGAAAAGAAGTCGATGTTCGAATACTAGCGGCGAACTCTTCGGATATAGAGAAAGCATTGATTGATGGTGATTTTAACGAAGAGCTTTATCACTATATCAATGTTCTACGAATTAACGTTCCTAGCATGAAAGAGCGTGCGGGTGACGTGGCTTTATTAGCACGCCATTTTTTACAAGAATACTCAAAAGAGTTTAACGCTCAAGCACGCAGTTTTACTGAAGATGCCATTCGCGACCTTACCCGCCACCATTGGCCAGGGAATGTTAGAGAGCTTATGAACCAGATAAAGCGGGTAGTACTGATGTCTGACAACGTAATGATTGGTGAAGCACAACTTGAATTGCCAAAACGCAATGATGGCCGACGTAGCTTGAAAAGTATTCGAGAGCGTAGCGAGCGTGATGCATTATTGCTTGTTTTAGAGTCTCATTCCGGGCAGGTATCGATTGCTGCAAAAGAGCTCGGTGTTTCTCGTGCAACGATGTATAGATTGTTAAACAAACACAACCTGATTACTGAAGACAGCATGTCTTAGAGTAGAGTGTTTTCATAAGCGATTGATATTAAATTAATAAAATGACCACTCTGTATTAGAGTGGTTTTTTTATGCCACTTATTATGTTGTAAAATAATTATTGTTCGTGTGAATGTATTGTTATTGATGGGCTTAATTCTCAAAAACTAGATTAAAAAAATGTTTTATGTTTATTTTATAAGCAGAGGTTGAAATATAATCTCAATTGCATAGAATTTAACCGTGGAGATAAGCTCTACATCCATCATTTCTTTGGATTTATTAATTAGTTAGGAGGCACAAATGAAACATCAATCGAATACTCATTTTATTTGCACCTCTATCGTTCTAGCCACGCTTAATGCATGGGATGCCCGTAAATTTACGATGGCGTCAGATCGTTGTAAACCGACTAAAAAATAGATCCGTATCCTTGTTTTGGCTGCGGAAAGTGGCAGCTAAACAGGGAACTCAAACAAAAAGTCTCTTCGCCATTTTCCTCAGTTATTGACTCAATTATTACGTTAATAAACTGGAGAATTACTATGCGTCATTCAATCTACCTTAAACTTGCCACCGTACTCGTTCGTGCTGATCTTCGAAGAGAGGAACAAGAGTGGAAGCGAAAACTGCGCCGCAGTACCTATCACATACCATGGGAAAATGAACACCTTTTGCGTGATATTGGCTTAGAAAGCGATGGTCGTCCACTTGGTTTTAGTGAGCCAGAAGCGGTCAAAGCTGAACGCCGTGTTCGTCACCTTCGTCGAGTTTTAAGCGCGCGAATACCAACGTAGCGAGTGGGGTAGGCGCTTCACCTACCCCTAAATAGATCCTAAGGACAAGGATTGGAGTAAGTCGTACCAATCCTTTGTATCCCTTGAAGCAGTTCCTCATTTAACTCGACATCTATGCTGTCAATATTGGATTTCAGCTGTTCTAGATTGGTAGCACCAATGATATTTGAAGCAACAAAAGGTCTTTGATTGACATAGGCTAAAGCCATTTGTGCGGGATCTAATGAATGCTCATGTGCGAGGTTGACGTATTCTTGTGTCGCAGCAATACCTTGTGGCGTAAAATAGCGCACAAACCGTTCAAACAAGCTACAGCGAGCACCATCAGGGCGCTGCCCATTGAGGTACTTTCCACTTAAGCAACCAAATGCGAGTGGAGAGTAGGCGAGTAGTTTTACCCCTTCATAGTGACTGATTTCCGACAGACCCACTTCGAAGCTTCGATTGAGCAAGTTGTACGGGTTTTGTATTGATACAATTCTTGGCAAATCATGTTTCTCAGCAAGCCTTAGTAGGCTCATTACGCCCCAAGGAGTCTCATTGGATACACCGATATAACGGATTTTTCCTGTTTTAACTAGCTCCGTCATCGCTTCTAGTGTCTCGATCAGTGTGACTTCTTCTTGCTCCATTGAATCAGGGTAGTTGAGTTGACCAAAGCAGTTAGTTTTTCTCTGAGGCCAGTGCAGTTGGTAAAGATCAATGTAGTCGGTATTCAATCGAGTCAGGCTATCGTCGATAGCTTGGTGAATGTTTTTCCTATCAAGCTTCATATCCTCTCGAATGTAGGGGACATTTCGTGGGCCAGCCACTTTTGTTGCTAGAACGACTTTCTCTCGTTTTGAAGACTGCTTTAGCCACTGGCCAATATAACTTTCAGTTAAACCTTGAGTCTCTTTTTTAGGAGGAACAGGGTACATTTCAGCAGTATCAATGAAGTTTACTCCCCTTTCTAGCGCGTAATCTAGTTGGTTTGAAGCGTCCGCTTGGCTATTTTGCTCACCAAACGTCATGGTACCTAAACAGATTTTACTGATCTCTAAACTTGAGTGTGGCAACTTTGTGTATTGCATAGCACGTCCTTGTTGAGCTTATCTATGTAGAACCAATATATGTGAATCGACTCGTGGATCAAATCAATTGCTCTCAAAATTCGCAAAAGTGTTGTCTTTGTCTAGACTATAAAATGGAGGTACTTATGCAGAAAAGACAATTAGATAAATGGATTCATGGATTCCACAAAGATTCATACCAGACGCCAAAAGTATTTGTAATAGGGTGTGCCGATCTTTCTCAGTATCAAATAGCCGTGGAATACAAGCATAAGCTAGAGCCTATTAAGATTGACGAAGAACCGATTCATTTTGATTCATTAGAAAAGGTGAAAGAAGAGCTTGTTAGACTAGGGATTGATAAGGCATTTTTGCGTTTGCATAATGCTTATGATGAATTTGGTAGTGAAAATAGCCCAATCTATAGTGATATAGAGCTGTCCCTAGCGATGCATTAGTTATTGTAATTTTCGGCGATTGCACGGCGAGAAAGAGAGTCGGTCAAACAAAGTACTTTTGTAACAGCTGGGCGGTGAATTGGGTTCGTAGATAGAATCCTCTAGGGCGAGTTTTGATTGGTTTGCCACTTGCGCCAAAAGCGTCAGTAAGCACTCTCCCGTTGGCTGCTTTCGGTCTAAGCTGTAGAACTTCCCCGTGCCTTGCGGTGATTTGATCGACTTTCCCGAGTACGATGAGATCCATTAATTCTTCCCAATCATCTTTTAGCTGTTGAGCTTCTTCCTCTGTTGGAGACCAAATTAAAGGCGAGCCAACACGTCTGTCTGCAAGTGGAATTTCTCGCTCTCCTTCGACCGGAACCCAGAGAATTCGTGATAGCTTGTTCTTAACATGGCTATTTTCCCAACATAAACCTTGGACACCAATCAAAGGTGCAACACAAACGAAAGTGGTTTCTAGAGGTTTACCATTGTGTCCGATCGGTATGCTTTTTAACTCGATGCCTAGGGCTTCGAAATCTTGTTGGGGTTTGCTTCCAGCTGCGGCACCAAGATGCCATTCAAGGAGTTGTCCAACCCAACCTTTATCGCGTTTTAAGTTTTCTGGAACATCGATATTGGCTTCGTCTGCAAGTTCTTTCATCGAAAGTCCTGCGATGGCATGGGCTCGTTCAAGTAACTCAGTTTCAGATTTAGGTTCAGGCTTCATGGTTTGATGGTTCTAAATAACGTGTCAGTCATCATAGCAAAAACGGACTATTTGGTAATGGAGAATAAATGATCATTGAGGTTAAAAGATCAACGATTAAGAACTTATCCACAAGGCTGGAGTTGAAATGATGACAAATATAGAGGTATGTACAAATAAACAGGCTTTTAGAGTCATTTAATGTCTTGATTTATCCAAGCTGTCCTATTTGTCAGTAAGTTTTTGTGGATAAATTTAGTATTGATGGATCTTTGACCATTGTGTTTTGTTGAGAAATTTCCAGTGCTGACTTAACAAGTTGAAAATACAATTTTCAATTTAAGTTATTGTATTTAAATTGTTTGTTGTTTTTATTTGATTGTCTTACATTGTGGGTAATCTAAGTTTTTGTTTGAAAGGATCTGTTTATTTCGTTTTCTTCACATAGTTACTCACAGAAAAGGTGAATAAATGTGGCTCAGGTCTCATTGTGGTGTTGATAAGTGCCTTTGTGATTAAAAGTTATTCATAATGGTGGTTGTTACCAATAAATCACGTGCTAATCACACTAGTAAGTTTGCTCCTGTTGGGGATATGTGGAAAAATCACTGTCATTATAGGTTTTATTTGAGGTTGGCCAGTGATAGATGGCGATGGTTACCGCTTGAATGTGGGAATTGTAATCTGTAACAACCATGGTCAGGTCTTCTGGGCTAAACGGTACGGGCAACATTCATGGCAATTTCCTCAAGGAGGAATTGACGAGGGTGAAACTGCCGAACAAGCAATGTTTAGGGAGTTGTACGAAGAGGTTGGTCTTACTAAAAAAGACGTAAAAATTGTAGCAACGAGTCGTCACTGGTTAAGATATAAACTACCAAAACGCTTAGTTCGCTGGGATTCAAAACCTGTCTGTATCGGACAAAAACAGAAATGGTTTCTACTGCGCTTAGATTGCGATGAGTCACAAATTAATATGCAGCGTGGTAGTACCCCTGAGTTTGATGGTTGGCGTTGGGTAAGTTATTGGTATCCAGTGCGACAAGTTGTTTCGTTTAAGCGAGATGTGTATCGCCGAGCGATGAAAGAGTTTGCTTCTATGGCAATGCCATTTAAAGAGCGAAAATTAAAAGGTAAGCGCAAATTTAATAGAGGGTAAGATAGGTATGCTTTCTCAACTAAGGGAAATAGTTGAACAGGTATCTAGGGTAGACGATGTTCATCAGGCATTGGATATTTTAGTTAACCAAACGTGCAGTGCGATGCAAACAGAGTGCTGTACTATCTATCTTGCTAATGAAGAAGAAAATCGCCTAGAGCTCATGGCCACGCAAGGGTTGGAGTTTTCAGGCGATAAAATTCATATCCAGTTTAGCGAAGGCCTTGTTGGTTTGGTTAAGCGCACGGCCGAACCTCTTAATATTGCAAATGCCTCCAATCACCCAAGTTTTAAACTTTTCCCAGAGCTAGGAGAACAGATCTACCACAGCTTTTTGGGAACCCCCATCATTCATCGTAAAAAAGTGCTTGGTGTCTTGGTTGTCCAACAAAAGTCCACCCGCCTATTTAATGAAATTGAAGAATCTTTTCTCGTCACGTTAGCGGCGCAGCTCGCCGTCATTATTGCGCATGCTCAAACACAGGGGCATTGGAACCTCTCAAAGAATCCACATTCTATTGTCGGAATACCATCGTCTTCTGGTGTCGCAATCGGTGAATTTTGGTGGGACGATGCTCAGCCACAGTTATCTGAAGTTTTACCCGCATCCGCGTTAAACATTAATCAAGAACAAGAATGGTTAATGGAGGCGATAGAAGATGCCCGTAGCGATTTTAGTCGCATGAGAAAGAAGCTACGCGGAGAGATTAATAAAGAAACGCTGGCAATCTTTGATCTGTTTACACACCTTTTGAACGATCCCATGCTTCGTAAAGATTTAAAGAAGCAAATCCATAAAGGGGATAAAGCAGATTGGGCTCTAAGGCAGGTGGTTGAAGCTTATTCCAACCGTTTTGCTCGAATGTCAGATGTCTACCTTAAAGAGCGAGCGCAAGATATTCGGGAGCTTGGTCAGCGATTATTGTACTTTTTGTACAACACTCAAAGAGAGCAACAGCAGCTAGAAAAGCCCGTCATTCTCGTTGTAAGAGAGTTGACTGCTTCCATATTGGCTTCTGTTCCTAAAGAGCAACTTCTCGCAGTCATTGCGCTTGAAGGTGCGGCTAATTCGCATGCCGCTATATTATCGAGAGCTTTAGGCATACCTGCTGTCATGGGGTTAAATCTCAATCTCAATGATATCAATGGAAAGCAGGGTATTGTCGACGGTTATAGTGGGCAGGTTTTTGTTTCGCCAAGTACTCACTTATTAAAAGAGTACAGTGCGCTCGTTAACGAAGAGCAAGATCTTGCTTCGATGGTGAGCAAAGATCTTGAAGCACCAGCACAAACAAAAGATGGACAGCGCATTGAGATGTTTCTCAATGCCGGGTTAAGTGCTGATACCAATATCGCCATTAACCAAGGCGTTGACGGGGTAGGGCTGTATCGTACTGAGATATCTTTTTTGCTCCAGCATCGCTTCCCCTCTGAAGACGAGCAAATTCAGCAATATCGCAGTGTGTTAAATACATATTCCAATAAACGCGTGGTGATGAGAACGCTGGATGTTGGTGGCGATAAAGCACTGCCTTACTTACCAATAGAAGAAGACAACCCCTTCTTAGGTTGGCGTGGTATTCGATTTACTCTGGATCACCCGGACATTTTCCTCATTCAAATACGAGCAATGATGAGGGCCAGTTCGGAGCACAAAAATCTGAGTATTTTGCTGCCAATGATAGCCAGTGCTCAAGAGTTAGATGATGCTTTGCAGCTGATTAATCAGGCCTACCAAGAGGTCTCTAGCGTTGATGGTCGTATTCCAATGCCGGAAGTCGGGATCATGATCGAAGTCCCTTCTATGCTTTACTTGCTCCCACTCATCGCAGATAAAATTGATTTTGTGTCAGTAGGTACCAATGATTTAACGCAGTATTTACTAGCGGTGGATCGTAATAACTCTCATGTTTCTGACGTATATGAGTCGGTACACCCTGCGGTGATCATGGCACTTAAGCATATCTATAACACCTGTAAAAGCTTGAACCTACCTGTCTGTGTTTGTGGTGAATTGGCTGGTGATCCAATTGGCTCTCTCTTACTTGTTGGTTTAGGTTATACCTCTTTGAGTATGAACACATCAAACGTGGCCAAGGTGAAATACTTGCTCCGACACTCCGACAGTAAAGAATTACAGCAATTTGCAAACAATGCCTTGAAGAAAGCTTATGGGAAAGATATTTATACTATGATGTCGTCTCATTTCGAAGATAAAGGTTTTGCTGGCTTCATCAGAGCTGGTAAAAAATAGGGTCAGTTGTGCATATAGAGTTGTTGTTTCTTCTCGTCTTACTTGGTGCTTTTGTCGGCGTCATGGCGGGCTTGCTTGGTATCGGTGGTGGTTTGATTGTCGTTCCAGCCTTACTTTTCTTACTTCCTTCAATTGGTATTGGATCTGAAAGTGTCATGCTCGTTGCGTTGGCGACTTCATTAGCAACAATAATTTTAACGTCGGGTTCGTCCGCGCTTAATCACTTAAAACTGGGTAATGTTGATATGTACGTTATCAAGTGGTTGATGCCAGGAGTGGTGGTGGGAGGCTTTGTTGGAAGCTTTATCGCTGACTGGGTGCCAGAGTACTACTTACCGAAGATCTTTGCTGCAATAGTGACCTTACTGGCGATTCAAATGTTGGTCTCGGTTAAGTCGACTCGTACAAGAGTGATGCCTAGCAGTCCTGTTACTCTTCTCTGTGGCTCTGGTATTGGTGTCATCTCAAGTCTTGCTGGTATCGGTGGTGGTTCACTGTCTGTGCCGTTCTTAAGTCGCTATGGTGTTGAGATGCGTAAAGCCGTTGGTTCTTCATCGGTATGTGGTTGTATGATCGCTATTGCTGGCATGACCGGTTTTATTTTGCATGGTTATCAAGCGCAAGGTTTGCCTAGCTATAGTATTGGTTACGTGTATATACCCGCTCTGGTCGCGATAGCCTCAACATCCATGTTTACGACCAAAATTGGTGCGAAATTGGCAACGACGCTACCCACTGCACTTTTAAAAAAGGTCTTTGCGGTATTTTTAATGTTTGTCGCTGGAACTATGCTGCTGTAACCTCGTCTCATTCTATATCTTGTCCATGTTTTTAGTTTTTAACGTTAATTAGAGAGTGCGCTTTTATGTCTCAGGGGTTATTCCAGTTTCCTAATATCGATCCTGTTCTATTCTCTTTAGGTCCAATCTCAGTTCGCTGGTATGGGCTTATGTATTTGGTGGGTTTTGCTTTTGCTCTTTGGCTTGCAAACCGCCGTGCTGATATACCAAACAGTGGTTGGACTCGCGAACAAGTCTCTGATTTGTTGTTTGCTGGTTTCCTAGGGGTCGTTGTTGGTGGTCGTGTCGGCTACGTTCTTTTTTATAACTTTGATCTCTTCTTGCAAGATCCATTGTACTTATTCCAAGTTTGGACAGGTGGCATGTCCTTCCACGGTGGTCTATTGGGTGTGATCTGTGCCATGTTCTGGTACGCAAGAAAAAATGGGCGAACGTTTTTTGGTGTTGCCGATTTTATTGCTCCACTGGTTCCATTTGGCCTAGGTATGGGCCGTTTAGGTAACTTTATGAACAGTGAACTCTGGGGGCGAGTTACCGACTCTCCGTTGGGGATTGTTTTCCCGAATGGCGGCCCTCTGCCTCGTCACCCGTCTCAACTTTATGAGATGGCACTAGAGGGAATTGTTCTGTTCTTTATTTTGAACTGGTTTATCAAAAAGCCGCGTCCTCTTGGTTCTGTATCAGGGTTATTTTTAGCGGGTTATGGTACATTCCGATTCCTCGTTGAATATGTACGTGAGCCAGATGCGCACCTAGGTCTGTTTGGTGATTTCATTTCAATGGGACAGATTTTATCGTTGCCAATGATCATCGGTGGTGTATTGATGATGGTATGGGCCTATAAACGTGGTCACTTTAAAGACAATGCTGCAGTAAAGTAAGGGTTAATCGTGAAACAATATTTAGATCTCTGCCAACGTATTGTTGATAGTGGCACTTGGATTGAAAATGAAAGAACAGGCAAGCGTTGCTTGACCGTTATTAATGCAGATCTTCAGTATGATGTTGCAAACAATCAATTCCCTCTTGTAACGACGAGAAAAAGCTTCTGGAAAGCTGCAGTCGCTGAATTGCTTGGCTATATCCGAGGTTATGATAATGCCGAAGATTTTCGAAAGTTGGGTACGAAAACCTGGGACGCAAATGCGAACCTGAATGAAGCTTGGTTGAATAACCAATACCGCAAAGGTGAAGACGATATGGGGCGTGTTTATGGCGTTCAAGGTCGTGCATGGGCAAAGCCTGACGGTGGACATATCGATCAATTGCGTAAAATTGTAGATGACCTTACGCGAGGTGTTGATGACCGAGGTGAAATCTTAAACTTCTATAACCCTGGTGAGTTCCATATGGGCTGTTTACGCCCTTGTATGTACAGTCATCATTTCTCTTTGCTTGGCGATACGCTGTATCTAAATAGTACTCAGCGCTCGTGTGATGTCCCTCTTGGCTTGAACTTCAACATGGTTCAGGTTTATGTGTTTTTAGCGCTGATGGCCCAAATTACGGGTAAGAAAGCGGGTGTGGCGTACCACAAGATTGTTAACGCGCATATTTATGAAGACCAATTGGGCCCCATGCGTGACATCCAACTAAAGCGTGAACCGTTAGATGCCGCAACTTTCCACATCAACCCTAAGATTCAATCGTTGGAAGATCTGGAAACATGGGTAACGTTGGATGACTTTTGGGTTGAAGGGTATGAATGCCATGAAGCAATAAAGTACCCATTTTCAGTCTAGTCTTTTATATTAAGCACATACAAAAATCCCCGAGTAGTTCTGAACTACTCGGGGATTTTTTATAGAGGCTTGCTTAGGTAAAGGTTAGTACTGCCGCAGGAATAAGAATGAATACCGATGCTAAGTAACCGAAGACAACGGACTTATTCTTGATAGCCATGTCTGAAATGTAATCAGAACCTTTAAGTGGGATTTCACGTAGGAACGGAATACCAAAGATCAAAAGGGTTGCGAAGATATTGAATACAAGGTGCACAAGAGCAATTTGTAGAGCAAATACCGCAAACTCACCAGATACTGCGGTCGCAGCGAGCAGTGCTGTAATACACGTACCAATGTTTGCGCCGACCGTAAATGGGTATACATCGCGAATCTTTAGCACGCCTGAGCCTACCAATGGAACCATTAGGCTAGTCGTGGTTGAAGAAGACTGCACTAGAATCGTAACAATAGAACCAGAGAAGATACCGTGCAGTGGTCCACGACCAATTGCGCTCTTCAGGATTTCACGAGCTCGGCCAACCATTAGGCTCTTCATTAGTTTACCCATCACCGTGATTGAAATAAACAGCATCACAACGCCAAGCGCGATAAGGATGATACCGCCAATTTGGTTACCAAAGACAAGTAAAGGCTCTTTAATACTAGCCGCAACAGGCTTAGTTAATGGACCAATGAAGTCTAAGCTCTTCATGCTTAGGTTGCCTGTTGATAAGAAAGGCGACACTAACCACTGAGATGTTTTCGCCAAAATACCAAACATCATTTCTAGTGGTAGGAAAATAGCAACCGCGAGAAGGTTAAAGAAGTCGTGGATGGTTGCACTGGCAAACGCTCGCTTAAACTCTTCTTTGTTTCTTATATGACCGAGGCTGACAATTGTGTTGGTTACTGTTGTGCCGATATTCGCGCCCATGATCATTGGGATTGCGATACCAACCGGTAACCCACCTGCGACCAAACCTACGATGATCGACGTTACTGTGCTTGACGATTGGATCAGTGCCGTAGCAACCATACCAATCATTAAGCCTGCAATAGGGTGAGAGGCAAAGGCAAATAACTCTTTTGCATGGCTTCCTGTTGAAATTTTGAAGCCAGTACTTACCAATGATACTGCTAGTAGTAGCAGGTATAACATGAACGCCAAGTTAGCCCAGCGTAACCAGTGGGATGAACCCGAGTTTGGTGCTGCTGCAGTAGTAGCTTGGTTAATCATAGTTTTCTCCGTTGACCAATATATTAGGTTGGGTCTGTAGTTGAATCTGGTAGCGATACTAGTAGTTAAATATTTCACTAATATTACAGTTCGTGACGATTAAAGATTTTTTGTGACAAGGCGTTTGTGTAAGGTTTTTTATACAACATGGATTGTATTAAGTTATTGTTTTGTAGGTACTTACTCTGGTGTTTACTGTTGCATATACAAAGGGAGTATTTTCAATCTTTTAAAGGTTTATGCGATCCAGTATGTCTCAACTGTAATATTGGTGAGTCATTAGTTCGGTTTTTATATTGGTAATGGTTTAATTGGGGTGTAATTTTCGAGTTATTGGTTTATTTGGGAAGACGGAATGATTAAGATATAGTGGTTAAATTTTTCAGAGTAATGTGATGTATCATTTAAATTATAACCATCTTTACTACTTTTGGATGGTATGTAAGCAAGGCTCGGTTACAAAAGCGGCGGAAGCACTTTTTCTTACCCCTCAAACTGTAACAGGGCAAATTAAAGCGTTAGAAGAGCGCCTTGATGGAAAGCTTACTATGCGAAATGGACGCAGTGTAGAGCCAACTGAACTGGGACAATTAGTCTTTAAATATGCAGACCGTATGTTCGGGTTGAGCTATGAAATGCTGGATATCGTAAACTACAGTCAGCGATCGAATATGCTATTTGAAGTAGGGGTTGCTGACGCGCTATCTAAAGACTTAGTGAGTAAGATATTACTCAGCACAGTACCTGAAGATAATAGTATCCACCTACGTTGTTTTGAATCTACTCACGAGCTTTTGCTTGAGCAACTCTCTCAGCACAAATTGGATATGATCTTATCTGATTGCCCTGTAGATTCTAGCCAAAACCCCGGTTTATACAGTAAGAAACTTTGTGAATGCCATATGAGCTTTTTCAGCTATGGTGAAAAAGGTATAAAGCTACCTCAAGGCCTAGAAGAGTCTAAATTACTGGTACCAAGCGGAAAAACAGCGATGGGGCGAAAGGTTCTTCATTGGTTTGATCAGCATGGAATTAAGCCTGATATGCTTGGAGAGTTTGACGATCTTGCTTTGATGAAAGCGATGTTCCGTCAACATAAAGATGCCGTGCTCTTAGCGCCAACACTTTATATGAATGAAGTGGATAGGAACCTACCTCTGACCCTGCTGGGCACCATTGAAGAGTTAAAAGAAGAATACTACGTCATTTTTGCCGAGCGAATGATTCAGCACCCAGCGGTAAAAAACATTTGTGAAGCGGATTTCAATAGCCTTATCAGTAACTAGATGTTTTATATGTAATTTCATACAGAATGAAATGTGATATATGTTATCGCTTGTTCGTTGTTGATAGTACAAGATCGTTATATCATCAGCGTAATAATGAGCGGTAACGATGTTGCTCATGTTTAAAGATGTGGAAGTATCGAATGAACCTAGAAAGCATGGAAAAAAACTCAGCAAAAGCTGTTTTATTACTTAAAGCAATGGCAAATGAGAAGCGGTTGCAAATATTATGCTTATTGCACACAAAAGAGTTGTCTGTTGGTGAGCTAGGTTCTAAGTTGGCATTAAGTCAATCTGCATTATCACAACATCTGGCCTGGCTGCGTAGAGATGAGTTAGTTCAAACACGTAAAGAGGCTCAAACGGTTTACTATTCGTTAAATAGTGAGGAAGTGAAGTCGATGATCAAGCTGCTTTACAGTATGTACTGTGAAACAGATAGTGAGTAGCTGTCTGAGAAAAGAGCTAGCGTAGGAGTCATGAATTGAGTATTTACTTTTATGCAGATATAAAAAAACCGGCCAAAGCCGGTTTTTTGTTCTCTAAGTAATCTCAGTTCTAATTAAAGAGCTTTGATTGCTGCAGAGAAACGAGCCTTATGACGCGCAGCTTTATTCTTATGAATAAGGCCTTTAGTCGCCATACGGTCTAGAAGTGGTGTTACTTCTACTAGAGCTGCAGTTGCAGCTTCTTTATTGCCTGCTTCAATAGCTGCAATAGTTTTTTTCATGTAAGTGCGCATCATAGAGCGACGGCTAGCGTTATGCTGACGACGTTTCTCAGCCTGGATAGCGCGCTTCTTAGCAGATTTACTGTTTGCCAAGGTCTAACTCCCAAAAACATAGTTCGGTGACAATTTAAGGGCGAGGAATATCCTCTATTTGCGCTTAATTGTCAAATAATTTGTGCAAAAACCCATCGAAGCCAAACTAGTTTGGTATGAAAAGGTCATCGCGGTTAAGATGGCGGGGATTCTAACAGTATTTTTATACCATTGCTAATACTTATCTTCCCCTATAGAGGCATTCGTTGTCTATTAAAGAAGATAGTCGTGTATTGAGTGTGGTGATTGAGGTTAATTTGAGTAAACGTCTTCTAAAATCAGGAATGATTGTCAGCGCAATGACGTTGATTTCACGAGTGTTAGGTTTGATTCGTGATGTCGTTGTTGCAAATCTAATGGGCGCAGGGGCAAGCGCTGATGTTTTTTTCTTCGCCAATAAAATTCCCAACTTCTTACGTCGGTTATTTGCTGAAGGGGCCTTTTCTCAAGCGTTTGTCCCTGTACTTACAGAGTACCATGCCAAGGGTGACATGAATGAAACTCGCCAATTGATTGCGAAAGCGTCCGGTACATTGGGAGTGATCGTTTCCATCGTCACTGTTCTGGGCGTACTTGGCTCTGGCGTGATTACCGCGTTGTTTGGTGCAGGTTGGTTCTTGGACTGGTTAAATGATGGACCCTCTGCTGAGAAGTTTGAATTAGCAAGTTTCATGCTTAAGATTACCTTCCCTTATCTATGGTTTATCACCTTTGTCGCGTTGTCTGGGGCTATTCTCAATACCTTGGGGCAATTTGCTGTCTCATCTTTTACCCCCGTATTTCTTAATGTGATGATCATTGGATCGGCTTGGTTTATCTCTCCAATGCTCAGTCAGCCAGAGATAGGGCTGGCGATAGGGGTTTTTCTCGGTGGCTTTGTACAGTTTCTGTTCCAACTTCCGTTTTTGATCAAAGCTGGCGTTCTCGTTAAACCCAAATGGGGATGGAGAGATCCAGGCGTTGTTAAGATCCGAACGTTAATGATTCCTGCTCTGTTTGGTGTTTCAGTCAGCCAAATCAATTTACTATTTGATACTTTCATCGCTAGTTTCCTTGCGACGGGATCAATCAGTTGGCTTTATTACTCTGACCGTTTACTTGAGTTTCCATTGGGGCTTTTTGGCATTGCGATTGCGACGGTAATTTTACCCGCACTGTCTAGAAAACACGTCGATGACCAAAGTGATGGATTTGCCCAAACGATGGATTGGGGAGTTCGAATGGTTACTTTGCTAGGCGTACCAGCAATGTTAGGTTTAATGATCCTTGCGAAACCAATGCTGATGGTTCTGTTTATGCGCGGGGAGTTTTCACCCCACGATGTTGAACAGGCCTCTTTATCACTCTTCGCATATGCCTCAGGTTTGCTTAACTTTATGTTAATCAAAGTATTAGCGCCTGGTTACTATTCTCGCCAAGACACAAAGACGCCCGTGAAATACGGAATCATTGCCATGGTGACTAATATGTTTTTCAATGCGATTTTCGCTTGGTTTTACGGCTATGTGGGTTTAGCAATGGCTACGGCGCTATCGGCTTTTGTCAATATGGCGCTGCTTTATCGAGGCTTGCACCTAGCCAATGTCTATAAAATAACAAAACAAACGTTATTTTTTATTGGAAAGCTCGTAATTGCGGGCGCGGGAATGGTTGCTGTCCTGCTGTGGCACCTTGAAACCATGTCGGTTTGGCTCACTTGGGCCTTCAGTGAAAGAGTGATGATGTTAACTTTGGCGATAGGTTTAGGAGCTAGCGTCTACATTTTTATCTTACTTGCTTTGGGTATCCGCCTAAAAGATGTAAAAGCAGCGACAGAGTGAAGGTGATTAGTATATAATCCGTCGGTTTCACGCTCAGTAATTGAAAAATAGGTATTTAGTTAATCCCAATGGAATTAATTCGTGGTATTCACAATATTAAGTCACAGCATAAAGGCTGCGTCTTAACGATAGGTAACTTTGATGGTGTTCATTTAGGGCATCAACAGGTTTTAGAACAGGTAAGCCAAAAGGCGAATGATCTCAACCTACCTTCTGTTGTGATGACATTTGAACCGCAGCCAAGGGAGCTATTTAAACCAGAGCGAGCTCCCGCTCGTTTGACTCGTCTCAGAGATAAGTTTGTTCAATTGAGTAAGCTTAATCTAGACCGATTACTCTGCGTTAACTTTAATGAGTACTTCGCATCATTGACCGCTGAAGCATTTATACGAGATTTACTTGTCGCTAAGCTTGGGGTTAAGTACCTCGTTGTTGGCGATGATTTTTGTTTTGGCAAGGGTCGAACCGGTGACTTTGCTATGTTACAACAAGCAGGTATAGCGTTCGGTTTTCAGGTCGTGAGTACGAAGAGCTTTTGTTTGCAAGAGCAGCGCGTTAGCAGTACGGCTATTCGAAACGCTTTAGCGAATGACTCTCTTGAGGAAGCGAGCCAAATGCTTGGACGTGATTACAGCATAAGTGGCCGCGTTTCTCATGGAAGAAAGTTAGGGAGAACCATTGGTTTCCCTACGGCAAACATTCCATTAAAGCGATGCGTTTCACCAGTTTCTGGGGTTTATGTCGTAGAGGCATTGGGTCTTGGGAATAAAAGAATTGGTGGCGTGGCGAACATTGGCCAAAGACCTACGGTTAATGGTGTTCGCCAACAACTAGAAGTGCACTTGTTTGACTTTGAAGGCAATTTATATGGCCAACAACTGGAAGTGCAACTTCTACATAAGCTAAGAAATGAGCACAAATTTGAGTCATTTGAACAACTCAAACAACAAATAGAATTGGATGCTGAAGCCGCAAGGGTGTGGTTGCTTCAGCTTAAGCGTTAATCGGTTTATTCCACCGACTAACATAATGTCTAACTTCGCCCAATATAACGGAATTAAGAATCGATGAGTGATTACAAAAATACCCTGAATTTACCAGAAACAGGGTTTCCAATGCGCGGTAACCTAGCAAACCGCGAACCAGAAATGCTAAAGCGTTGGTACAAAGAAGATCTTTACGGCGAGATTCGTAAAGCTAAGAAAGGCAAAAAGTCGTTCATTTTGCATGACGGCCCTCCGTACGCTAACGGTGACATTCATATTGGTCATGCATTAAACAAGATTCTTAAAGACATTATTATTAAATCAAAAAGCTTGTCTGGTTTTGATGCGCCATACGTACCGGGTTGGGACTGTCACGGTTTACCGATCGAGTTAATGGTTGAGAAAAAGAAAGGCAAGCCTGGTCAAAAGATCTCAGCTGCTGATTTCCGCGAAGAGTGTCGTAAGTACGCAGCTAAGCAGGTTGAAGGTCAAAAAGAGAGCTTCAAGCGTCTTGGCATCATGGGTGAGTGGGACAAACCATACCGCACCATGGATTTTGGTACAGAGGCGAATATTATTCGTGCTCTAGGCAAAATCGCTGATAACGGCCACCTTCTAAAAGGTTTCAAGCCTGTTCACTGGTGTACAGACTGTGGTTCAGCATTAGCAGAAGCTGAAGTTGAATATAAAGACAAAGTATCGCCATCAATCGATGTGAAATTTGCAGCAGCAGATGAAGCGGCATTGGTCGAAAAATTCACCCTAGCGAACGAGCATGTGGGTCAAGGTGATATCTCAGTTGTCATCTGGACAACAACGCCATGGACACTACCTGCGAACCGAGCGGTATGTCTGCGTGATGATCTAGAATATGTTCTTATTCAAGTTGAAGCGAAAGGCGATCAACAAGAGCAACGTATCATTGTCGCATCTGAGCTTGCGAAAGATGTTATGGACCGCGCTGGTATCGAGCACTTCCACAATCTTGGTTTTGCTTCAGGTAAAGACCTAGAGTTGATGCAGTTCAACCACCCGTTCTACGATTTCACCGTTCCAGCTATTTTGGGTGAACACGTCACGACAGATGCGGGTACAGGTGTGGTGCATACTGCCCCAGGTCACGGTCAAGAAGACTTTATCGTAGGTAAACAATACGATTTAGAAGTGGCTAACCCAGTCGGTTCTAACGGTGTTTACCTACCAGATACAGAGCTGTTTGCTGGCCAACACGTATTCAAAGCAAACGATTCTGTATTAGAAGTACTAAAAGAAAAAGGCGCACTATTACACCACCATGCGTATGAGCACAGCTACCCGCACTGTTGGAGACACAAAACGCCAATCATTTTCCGCGCAACACCACAATGGTTCATCTCTATGGATCAAGCTGGCCTGCGCTCAAAAGCGCTAGAATCAATTAAAGGTGTTGAGTGGATGCCTGAGTGGGGTCAAAGCCGCATTGAAGGTATGATTGAAGGTCGCCCTGAATGGTGTATCTCTCGTCAACGTACTTGGGGAGTGCCAATTGCTCTGTTCGTTCACAAAGAGACGGCAGAATTGCACCCTAATTCACTAGAGCTTATCGAAAAGGTAGCAAAACTAGTTGAAGAAAAAGGCATTCAAGCGTGGTGGGATGTCGATGCTGCAGAGCTTATGGGCGCTGAAGATGCAGACAAGTACGAGAAAGTACTGGATACGCTAGACGTATGGTTCGATTCTGGTGTGACTCACTACTCTGTGGTTGATGCTCGTGAAGAGTACAACGGTAACTCTGCAGATCTTTACCTTGAGGGTTCAGACCAACACCGTGGCTGGTTCCAATCTTCGCTAATCTCATCCATCGCGATGAAAGATGAAGCACCGTACAAGCAAGTATTAACTCATGGCTTTGTGGTTGATGGTAACGGTCGTAAGATGTCGAAATCTATCGGTAACGTTGTCGCGCCAAAAGATGTGACGAACAAGCTAGGTGCAGATATTCTTCGTCTATGGGTTGCTTCTACGGATTATACAGGTGAAGTTGCGGTTTCTGATGAGATCCTAAAACGTTCAGCAGACGCTTACCGTCGCATCCGTAACACGGCTCGCTTCTTCCTAGCGAACCTGAATGGTTTCAATCCAGAAACCGATTTAGTGCCAGTTGAAGAGATGGTTGCACTGGATCGTTGGGCTGTTGGTCGTGCATTTGCTGCTCAAGAAGAGATTGTGAAATCTTACGATGAGTACAACACACACGCCGTAACACAACGCTTGATGCAGTTCTGTTCGATAGAGATGGGTTCTTTCTACCTAGACGTTATTAAAGATCGCCAGTACACAGCGAAACAGGGCGGTCACGCTCAACGCAGCTGTCAGTCAGCGCTTTACTACATTGTAGAAGCACTGGTTCGCTGGATGGCGCCAATCATGTCGTTCACTGCGGATGAGATCTGGAATGAAATGCCAGGCGCACGTGATAAGTTCGTGTTCACGGGTGAGTGGTATCAAGGTCTAAGTGAGCTTTCAGAAGATGAAGCGCTAAACAACGAATTTTGGACGGAGATCCAAGCGGTTCGTGGCGCAGTCAATAAACTTCTAGAAGAAGCACGTAAAGAGAAGACGATTGGTGGCTCATTACAGGCGGAAGTAACACTGTATGTTGACGATGCATTAGCGTCGAAAATCAGCAAACTTGAAGATGAACTGCGTTTCGTTCTATTAACGTCTAAAGTCGAATTGAAAGCACTGAGCGAGAAAACCGATTCAGCTCATACGACAGAAGTTGAAGGTTTGTTTGTAGAAGTCGCGGCAACAGAATCTGAGAAGTGTGACCGTTGCTGGCACCACACACCAGACGTAGGCACTATTGCAGGTCATGAAAAGATTTGTGGTCGCTGTGTGTCAAACGTTGAAGGTGATGGCGAAGTTCGTAAATTTGCCTAACCTTGGCTCTGTTTGAGTTTTAGTGAACTTTTTATCGATATCATAGCCCCAGTATTAGCTGGGGTTATTTTTAGGAAGAGTATGAGCGAACAAACAATAGCATTGAAACAATCAGGGGTACGTTGGCTGTGGCTGGCGATTGTTATTTTTATCGCTGATATTGGCATCAAATTCGTTGTCCTGGAACATATTGGTTATGGGTGGGCAAATCGCATTGAGATTCTGCCTTTCTTTAATCTCTTGCATGTACACAACTATGGCGCAGCCTTTAGCTTCTTGAGCGATCAACCAGGCTGGCAACGTTGGTTCTTCAGTTCAATAGCATTCTTAGTAACGGGTATGTTGACGTTTTGGATGAGCAAGCTACCTGCCAGCGAAAAATGGAACAACATGGCGTATGCAATGATCATTGGTGGTGCTGTCGGCAACGTCTTCGATCGTATTGTTCATGGCTTTGTTGTTGATTACCTCGATTTTTACTGGGGCAGCTATCATTGGCCTGCGTTCAACCTGGCTGACATGGCCATTTGCATTGGTGCTGCGATGATCATCTTGGATGGTTTTCGAAAGAAAGAGAAAAGCGAGTAGTGCTATAGCGAGTGATTTCTCGCTTTTGTCATCAAAAACGTAATAACCCTAAGCGCTATCTGTTGTTCAGATGGCGCTTTTTGTTTACTCTGCTGTGACAACTACAACAAGGAAGAATAGATTCGTGTCGACCATACAAAAAGACTCAGCGGTAACGCTTCATTTTACAATTAAACTTAATGACGGCTCAGTGGCAGACAGCACACATAATATGGGCAAGCCAGCCAAGCTTATCATTGGTGATGGCAGCTTAAGCGATAATTTTGAGCAATGTTTAATGGGCTTATCTACCGGTGAAAACAAGTCGATAGAATTAAAAGCCCAAGATGCCTTCGGGATGCCTAACCCTGATAATGTTCACTACATGGATAGAGCCAAATTTGTGGGTGATTCTGAGGTTGAAGTCGGAACGGTCATGGCATTTTCTGGTCCTGATGGTGCGGAAATACCCGGTATCATTACCGATATCGCTGGAGACTCCGTGACGGTCGACTTTAATCACCCACTCGCTGGGCAAGATGTGACCTTTGATGTTGAAATTTTGTCTGTTGACTAACTTGTCGTAGAATACCGACCCATTAAGAAGAACTCGCATGAGTAATGACATGAAAATCCTTTTAGCTAACCCACGTGGTTTCTGTGCTGGTGTTGATCGCGCTATCAGTATCGTTGAACGTGCGTTAGAAATGTATCAACCACCAATCTATGTGCGCCACGAAGTTGTGCATAATCGTTTCGTGGTTGAAGGGCTTAAACAACGTGGCGCTGTATTTGTCGAAGAATTGGACGAAGTGCCCGATGGCCAGATCGTGATTTTCTCGGCTCATGGTGTTTCTCAGGCCGTTCGCCAGCAAGCAAAAAAACGTGAACTGACCGTTTTTGATGCAACCTGCCCATTGGTAACGAAAGTGCATATGGAAGTGGCGAGAGCGAGCCGTAAACATATGGAAGTGGTACTGATTGGTCACGCGGGTCACCCTGAAGTTGAAGGGACGATGGGGCAGTACGCCAGTGATGAAGGCGGCATGTACCTCGTGGAAGTACCGCAAGATGTTGAAGCGCTGAAGCAGAAAGTCAAAGACACCTCTCATCTTCATTATGTTAGCCAAACAACGCTTTCTGTTGACGAGACCGCGGATGTCATTGATGAGTTGCGCCGCGTCTTTCCTGACATTCAGGGGCCACGTAAAGATGATATCTGCTATGCGACTCAAAACCGTCAAGATGCGGTTCGAGAGCTGGCACACGATGTGGATGTCGTCGTCGTTGTGGGCTCTAGAAACTCATCCAACTCAACCCGTTTAAAAGAGCTAGCAGAAAAGCTTGGAACACCAGGTTATCTAACCGATTGCCCTGAAGACATTAAACCTGAATGGTTTGATGGAAAGATCAAAGTCGGGGTTACCGCCGGTGCTTCAGCTCCCGAAGAGTTGGTGGATCAAATATTGGATCGCATCAAAGAGCTCGGTGCTACCTCGGTAGAAAATGTGCTAGGACGAGAAGAAAATATGTTCTTTGAAGTACCGAAAGAGTTGCAAATCAGACAGATTGACTAGTGTACGAATATAAACGACAAACCCACTGATGACAGTGGGTTTTTTGTTGACACGACATCAACTAAATAGTGGGTGTAGGTTTTTTGATTGAATTAAGGAGTGCTGACGTAAATAGTGATCGAAGCTCCACCTAGTAGGGGCATGTAAGCTAAGCGAGAAAAAACCTCCTGCCATCGCCATATTCTTATAGAAATGAGTCATTTGTCCTGATATCTCTGGGTCAAAGTGGAATACAGTTCCTGACGCAATTGAAAACAATGCTAAACCAACCGAGACGATTCGCGTCGAGAAGCCAAGCAAAATTGCCAACCCTCCACCCAACTCGAGTAAAATGACGGCAGGCAAGAGAATGCCTGGGATAGCCATTGACTCCATGAAACCCTGAGTCGCAGAAAAGTTATGCAACTTCCCCCATCCAGCTTGAATGAAAATGACGCTCAATAATATTCTCGAGACTAAGATAAGGGGCGGTTTTATTGGTTGATTCATGAGGTTCTCCTAGAAATTTGGTCTAGCCTATTCGAGGTTGTTTACTTATGATATTCAGAGTTTTAGGACAAGTTGTCCTAGAATTTAGGAGACATAAAACGCCACAAATTCTTCTGTTCATGTCCGCTATTCTGCTGTTACTCTTGAGCTCCTTTTGGCTAATGAGCTTTGGTAATGGAATTAAAGAAAACACTGCCTTTAGATACGCTACAGATACTCGATGCCCTTGATAAAGAGGGGTCATTTGCTTCAGCTGCGATACGAGTAAACCGATCTGTTTCAGCAATTAGTTATCAGATTCAAAAATTAGAAGAAGATCTTGATGTACTTATATTGGATCGCTCTGGCCATCGAGCCACTTTTACCAAAGCAGGGAACTATCTGTTAGAAAGGGGGCGGATACTGTTGGAAGCATCGGATGAAACCGTTTCTGCCTTACGAGAAATTGCGTCGGGCTGGGAAGAGGCACTGTCCATTTCATACGATGGGATTGTTGGCCAAGACTATGTGTTGGATCTGATTAAAAGGTTAAGCAAATCCAGTGTTACTCAGTTTAAGGCTAAAGAAGAAATACTCGTTGGTGGTTGGGAATCTTTGATTCAAGAACGTACAGATGTACTCATCTCAACCTTATCCAGTACCTTCTTACCGACCTCCATTAAAACAAAAAAAATCGGTGAGATAGAAATGGTATGGGCGGCTTCTAAATCGAGTTCGATTCTCTCGGAAAAGGATCCGACAAGTGATAAAGTTCGGCGCAATTATAAAATAGTGGCGGTAGCCGATTCAGCGATTACCGCTCCGAAGGTAACCAAAAACATTCTCTATAATCAGCCTGTCTTTACCGTAGGGTCAATGAGAGACAAGTTGAGTGCAATTAAAGCGAACATGGGCGTTGGAACGGTACCCAAACATCTTATTCAGGAAGAGCTTAAAACAGGTGAGCTAGTCGAGTTTGGTTCTGTTAAACGAATAGAGGTTGTTGTTGCCTGGAAACGGGCGGAGATGGGTAAAGCAAAGTCGATGTGTGTCAAAACAGTGGAATCAATGTCCATATGATGCGCCTTGAAATTCAGCTTTTATTGCAACCAAGCATTTAAATTAAGGCCCTCTGAACGAGGGCCTTAAGGTTTCTATCGATGATTTCTGTCAATGAATCTAGAAACTTTGGCTGTTTTTCCTTCATCGGAAGTTGCGGTAAACTTATGCAGTCCTTGCGTGTTTCTTTTATAGAAGTAAGTCACGCCATTCTCGTTTGTCGTATTCAGACTTTGCCCTTGCATTGTGCTCGTTATTTGAGCGTTCCTTACTGGGTTTCCGTCCTCTGTTACTGTGACCTTTATCTTATTGTTAAAATCGATGAAAGACATGTTTAGCTGGGCGTTTGCTGCAAAACTTGTTGAGGTAAGTAGTGCGAAAATCAAAGTTATTTTTTTCATATTCATTCTCTTGGGCTGTGTTAGGTATGAAACAAATATAAATTGACTGGGGAGTGATTGATAACGCAGAAAACATAACGAGTTGTTCTAATAATTAGGATAGCTAAGCGGATGAAACTCGAATAAAAAAGCCAGTCTGAAATAGACTGGCTTTTTAGTTTGCATAGAAAATTGAGTGGTTATGCCGATTCCGTTACTTGAGCTGGTTTTTCTTCATCAGCTAAGTCGGTATCGCCTTTGCCTTTAGAAATCTTAATCACGTAAGCGGTGACGGCTAATGAGAACACCATACCTGCGATAGTTGAGATTTGCATTGGTAAGCCAAAGCCAAGAGAGCTGTTGTTTAAGATGAAGGTCACGACAACAGTCGTCATGAACATCGCTGGAATCGTAGTGATCCAGTGAAACTTGTTGAAGCGAAGCAAGAACGCAGATGCAGTCCAAAGCATCATGACGGCTGTTGTTTGGTTAGCAAAACCGAAGTAGCGCCAGATAATACCGAAGTCTACTTGAGTTAGGATGCCACCAAGAACAAACAGTGGTAGAGCCATCATTAAGCGATTACGTAGTGTTTTCTGTTCCATGTTGAAGTATTCAGCAAGGATGAGGCGGCTAGAGCGGAATGCAGTATCACCAGAAGTGATTGGCAGAATAACCACACCTAGGAAAGCTAAGACACCACCGAACACACCAAGCAGACCAAATGAAGCACTGTAAACAACATTGCCAGGACCGCCGTTTGCAACAGCATCACCAAGAGCATCAATAGAACCGAAGAAGGATAGCGCTAGAGCACACCAGATAAGAGCGATGATGCCTTCACCAATCATTGCACCGTAGAAGACAAAGCGTCCATTCTTTTCGTTTTCCATACAACGCGCCATAAGAGGAGACTGAGTTGCGTGGAAGCCAGAGATTGCACCACATGCGATGGTGATAAACAGTGCTGGCCAAAGAGGCATGTCGTTCGGGTTTAGGTTGCTGAACATGTCGCTCACTTCAAAGCCACCAAGGACAGTGTGCTCACTAGAAACGGCAACCGCAGTGATTAGGCCAACAGACATGAAAATAAGCAGCGCACCAAACAGTGGGTAGAAGCGACCGATGATCTTATCTACAGGAACAATTGTCGCGATGATGTAGTAACCGAAGATGATGGCAACCATAGTTGTCATGCTCACGGTCAGGTCAGTTTGATCGTTAATTAGGTTTGTGATCATGCCTGCGGGTGCAGAAACGAATACGACACCAACAAGTAGCAACAAGACAATGGCAAAAATGTTCATAAAATGTTTGGCGCCTTTGCCTAAGTAGCGACCTGTAATTGTTGGAACTGAAGCACCACCGTTACGTACAGAAAGCATACCTGAGAAGTAGTCATGCGTTGCGCCAGCGAAGATACAACCAACAACAATCCAAAGCATGGCCGCTGGACCGTATAGGGCACCCATGATTGGACCAAAGATTGGACCAACACCAGCGATGTTCAGTAACTGAACAAGGTAAACTTTAGGCGTAGACATTGGAACGAAGTCAACACCGTCAGCTTTTGTATGAGCTGGCGTTTGGCGTTTCTCATTAATACCGAACACTTTTTCAATGAAAGCGCCGTAAATAAAGTAGCCGCCGATAAGGGCTGCAACACAAGTTAAAAACCACAACATAGGGTCATCCTTTGGATTAATTTATCAGTTCAATTTGAATACTAACTAAGCTTATTGATAGAAACATCCGCTGAGCGAGTTAGCGGTCATATCCTTTTTTTAGCGGTGTCTGATGCAATTAAGTGGTTTCTGAAAAATATGAAAGGTTAACAGGACGTTTGAGTGGTCGATTCCCAAAGTGTGTGGGCGGTTGAAAATTTAAGTGGCAGGGTGCTTCAATAAGTGGCATGTTGGCTTTTAGCAATCAAAGGCGAAGGAAAGCAATGAATAAGATAATCGCAATAGCTCTAGTTGGGGGTCTTGCTGGGTGTGCAAGCAGCACTGAGCAATTGGCTAAAGATGGGGATTGGTATCAGATTGGCTACCAAGATGGCATTAAAGGTCATACGGAACGTTCTTATAAGGATTTATCTCAGCTTGGTGGCGCTAAACAATCTGAGTACACCGAAGGTTATACGGTTGGTGTGACCGAATATTGCAACCCGAACTTTGCTTATCAAATGGGACTGTCTGGCCAATACTATGAAGGTGTTTGTGAAGGGATGGAAGACTCACAAAAATTCCGGATGGAATGGCAACGAGGTTGGTCAGAATACAGTAATTAGTATTCAATCTCCTCTCCCCTTTTTTTTTGACACATGTTGAATTGATAAAAAGCCAGTTTGTTGTTCATAAACTGGCTTTTTCTTTATCGCTTACAACACATGTCGACCCTATGACGAAGTGCCCCAGTGCCTAATTGAAACCGCTACGCTCCACTGCTTTTCTTAGGAACCCTTGTTGGCTTTGTAGCTGTTGTTTCGCGCTCTGAACATCTAGCCCTGTTAATATCATCAGAATCGCCAGTTTTACATCGTAGTCTGTTTGTTCCAGCGTTTGTGTGGCAAGGTTTAAGTCACAGTCTGTCGCTTGAATGACAATACGAGAGGCTCGCGCGACCAATTTTTTGTTGGTCGCTTTTACATCGACCATCAAGTTTTGGTAACTCTTGCCTAGGCGAATCATGCTCGCTGTCGTCAGCATGTTGAGTACGAGTTTTTGCGCCGTCCCTGACTTTAAGCGAGTAGAACCAGTAAGTGCCTCAGGGCCAACGACTGGGTTTATCGCGATTTTAGCGATGTCTGCAATAGGGGAGTCTGGGTTACAAGAGACCGAAACGGTGACTGCGCCAAGGTCATTAGCGTAGTCGAGCGCACCAATGACATAGGGTGTGCGTCCGCTAGCTGCAATGCCAACTAATACGTCATTGTCGCTAAATTGAATATTTTGAAGGTCTTCAACACCCAAAGTAAGGGAGTCTTCAGCCCCTTCTTTCGCCTTTAAAATCGCTTCAGGGCCACCCGCAATGAGCCCGATCACCATTTGTTCAGACACACCAAAGGTGGGTGGGCATTCAGAGGCATCCAGAACACCCAGCCGACCACTGGTTCCGGCACCCATATAGATTAACCGTCCATCATTCTTAAATGCGTGTGTAATGGCATCGACGGCCTTCGCTATGTTCGGCAGTTCTTTTTCCACAGCCAGTGGGACTTGTTTATCTTGCTGATTAAGTCGAGAGACAATTTGCTCTGCTGACAATAGGTCAATATCCATTGTTTCAGGGTTTCGTCCTTCTGAAACAAGGTGAGAAAGCGCAGCGATGAGAGCATCGTTAGTCATAGATTTCCTTTATATGATCTGTCTAGTTTTTGGGATAGATGACACCAAGAGAGGCAAGTTGAGAGGCCCCTGTGACTTCTGGAAGGTTGCTGTTTAGCCCGTGCATTCTGCGCTGAGCTAACCAGGCAAACGCCATTGCTTCCATGTAGTCTGCATCCACACCTTTTGAATTGGTGGAAGCCACCTGCCATTGAGGCAGCAATTCGGCGAGCCTAGTCATAAGCAATGGGTTATGCCCACCTCCACCGCAGACCAACAATTCAGGGGAGTCACCCAGTTGATAAAGTAACACTTCATTGGCGATGGTCACTGCGGTAAATTCACACAGGGTTCTCTGAACATCTTGAGCTGAAACCTTATCAAAGGTCTTAAGTTTATTCTCTAACCACGGGAGATTAAACAGCTCGCGGCCAGTACTTTTTGGAGCAGGCTTAGAAAAATAGCCCTCTTTTAATAATGCTTCTAGCAATTGGACATTAACCAGCCCTTGTTTGGCAAACCCGGCGTCTTTATCAAATTTATTACCTGTGTGCCGCTGCCCCCAAGCGTCCATGAGCATATTCCCTGGGCCAGTATCGTACCCCAGTACTTTATTATTAGGCCGTAAAACGGAAATGTTTGAAATGCCACCGATGTTAAGGGCGACAACAGTGCTGGTTTTTGGACTGAAAATGGTGCTGTGAAATGCGGGGACGAGTGGGGCGCCTTGACCACCTAGGGCCATATCTTTACGTCTAAAATCGGCAACGGTATCAATACCCGTCCGCGTTGCAATAATGTTTGCATCGCCTAGCTGCATGGTGAAGGGCTGTTCCCCCGTCGGTTGATGAAAGACAGTTTGCCCATGATTACCAATCGCTGTAATTTTTGAGGCTTCTGTGTTTGATTTATCAAGCAGCTGTAATACGGCTTCAGCAAAGAGATGCCCCAGTTGGTGGTCGATTTCTCCAACGGTTTTAAGATCGGTTTTCTGACCGATACAAATAGCCAGAAGGTCATTTTTGAGTGTTTCTGGCATGGGGTATTCATCGTGTGCCAAAAGCTCTATGTTATCACCCGCTATGCGAACCAGCGCGGTATCAACGCCATCCATGCTCGTACCAGACATGACACCAATGTAAAGTTCAGGTTGTTTCATCGTCAACTCACTTAGTTCAAACCTAAAATCATTGTAATGCAATTTCAAAGCGAATAATCTCGATAACTTAGCGATTTTTATGTAATTAGGAGTATGCATGGGCCCACTATGGATTGATGTTGAAGGCTTTGAACTGACATCAGAAGATAGAGAGATTCTTGAACACCCAACAGTGGGAGGATTGATCCTTTTTGCTCGCAATTATCACGATAGCAAGCAGCTCATGGCTCTTAATAAAGAAATTCGAAAGGCAGCAAAGCGTCCACTGTTGATCGGAGTCGATCAAGAAGGTGGTCGAGTACAGCGGTTTAGAGAAGGGTTCTCTATCATTCCTGCAGCTCATGAGTTTTCGAAACATAAAGGCGGTGAAGCCTTAGCTCAACAAGCCGGCTGGTTGATGGCTGCAGAGTTAATTGCTCACGATATTGATATCAGCTTTGCGCCCGTGTTAGACAAAGGACATCAATGCAAAGCGATCGGTAACCGAGCGTTTGGGGAAACAGTTGATGAGGTGATTCGATACAGCAGCGCGTATATGCAAGGAATGAAGTCCGTGGGGATGGCAACCACAGGCAAGCATTTCCCTGGCCATGGCGGTGTGGTTGCCGACTCTCATTTAGAAACTCCTTATGACCATCGCGACGATATTGTTGAAGCGGATATGTCTATTTTCAAAGCGCAAATCGAATCGGGTGTTTTAGACGCTATGATGCCAGCGCATGTTATCTACCCACACTACGATGACCAACCAGCAAGCGGTTCCGCGTTTTGGTTAAAGCAAGTGCTGAGAGAAAAACTAGGGTTTCAAGGGCTTATCTTTTCCGATGATTTAACCATGGAAGGCGCATCGATTATGGGCTCTCCTGCCGAGAGATCACATCAGTCTCTGGTTGCTGGATGCGATATGTTGCTAGTGTGCAATAAGCGAGAGGCACAAGTCGAGGTATTGGATAGTTTACCGATTATGGATGTACCGACTGCTGGCGCTTTGCTTAAGAAGCAGTCCTTTGGTTTGTCGCAGTTACAATCCAGTTCAGAGTGGAAGCAAGCCTCTGAAGCCATGAAGACGCTAATCGGATAACTTAGCTTTGTAGTCACTCACCGCTAACTATTTATTCAAAGCCATCTGTATGTGGCTTTGAATAGAGCAGTATTAATGAAACCCTAGCATTTCTTTCAGGCTTTTAAGGTATCGACGGCTTACGGGGACTTGATGATCGCTAACGGTAATGATTTCAGCTAGGCCATTCTCAAGTAAACGGATCTCTTTGATAGCCTTGGTGTTGACCAAATATTGTCGATGGCATCGAACCAATAAGGTCTTCTCTTCCAATAGCTTTAGCGTTAGCTGGCTGGTGGCGGTTTGCTGCTGAGTTTGCACTTGAACACCGGTAATATCGGTGTAAGCGAACTCAACGTCTGCTGTAGGAATGATCATTATGCGGTTTAATCCGACACAAGGTACTTGTTCAAGTACTTGAGGCGCGAGCATAGAAATATCGTTTTTGATGGGGTGGGAGTCTTTCTGTAATCGCTTAATTGTTTTCTTTAGCCTTGATGTATCAATAGGCTTGAGTAAGTAATCGAACGCATTATCTTCAAAAGCTTGAATCGCGTATTCATCATAAGCGGTAACAAAAACAACCTTAGGCATGGTGTCGGGATCGAGCATCCCTAGAAGCTCAATACCCGTGATTTGTGGCATTTGAATATCAAGAAAGACTACATCAGGTTTCAGTTGATTGATCTTTTTAAGCCCCTCAATGGCATTACTTGCTGTATCGAGTACGTTAATTACCCCCGTTTCTTCAAGTAATTCAGAGAGCTCTTCACGAGCAAACAATTCATCATCAATCACTAACGCAGAAAGCATGTGTACTCCTCAAATGTCTTCTTGGTTGGGAATGATAAAGCTCATTCGCGTACATTGGTTCTCTTCAACCTCAATTCTTAGTGATGCGTCACGCCCAAATTTATTGGAGAGTCGTTTGTCGACGATAGACATTCCTAATCCAGAGTGATCGTCTGCAGGCTTTCGGTAAGTCCCCGCATTGTCTTCTACAACAATTCGATTCCCCTTGAGGACTGGCTGGTTATAAATGCGAACCTGCCCGCCTTCTAACATTTGGGAGGTGCCATGCTTAATCGCATTTTCTACCAATGGCTGCAAGGTGAAGCTGGGGACTCGACGCTGTAGTAGAGACTCATCAATGTTGATGTCCACTTCAAGTCGGTCAGTAAAACGTGCCTTTTCAATGGTCAAATACGCGTTCACATGCGCAAGCTCTTCTTTAAGCGTTACGGTTTCAATATTCTGTTTAAGGTTACTGCGGAAAAACTGCGAAAGGTGCTGAATAAGATCTCGTGCTTTATCTGGATCTCGACGTATCACAGCGTTAATCGTATTGAGGGCATTAAACAAGAAATGCGGATTCACTTGAGCGTGCAAGAGCTTTATCTCAGCTTGGGTGAGTAGCATCTGTTTTCGCTGATAATCGCCAAAGAGGATCTGACTGGATAACAGCTGTGCAATACCTTCTCCCATCGACATATTGATGGTTGAGAAAAGCTTGCGCTTTGGTTCATACAACTTAATCGTGCCAATGATCTTATCTCCAGTTCTCAAGGGAATAATAAGCGCTGAGCCTAGTTTACAGCTGGTGGATAGAGAGCATTGGTATGGGGTCTCTTTACCATCGAGATATTTGATCTTATTTTGACTAATGGCGTCTAGCGTACTGCTGGACGATATTGGGGTATTAGGTTTGTGGTGATCATCGCCTATTCCTACAAACGCGAGGATTTTTTCATCATCGGTAATCGATACCGCCCCGACGTTTGTTTCTTCGTAGACGATACGAGCAATCTTTTCTGCATTTAGGCTGTTAAAGCCAGAAGCGAGAATACCAACAGATCGTTCGGCAATATTAAGCGCTCGTCGTGAGAAAGCGGCCGAATATTTTTCATAGATGGTTTTTCTGTCCTGCAGAATACTCATAAACAGAGCGGCGCCGAATGAATTTGCAATGATCATGGGCGCGGCGATGTCAGAGACAAGGGTATAAGCCTGAATGAATGGTTTGGCGACGATCAATATGATCAGCATCTGTACGATTTCAGCAAACAGTGTGATACCAAAAACGATCCTTGCACTAAACAGTAAACTTATTTTATTTCTTCTTATGAAGTAGACATGAAATAAGCCACCAATAAGCCCTTCTGCAGTCGTAGAAATCGCACAGGCCACATCAGTGAATCCACCCAAAGAGTACCGATGTAATCCACCCGTGAGTCCGACAAAGAATCCAACCACAGGGCCGCCAAATAGACCTCCCATGACCGCACCGATAGCACGAGTATTAGCAATCGCATCGTTTATTTGTAATCCGAAATACGTTCCTAGGATACAAAACAGCGAGAAAAGGACGTAGACACTGAGTTTATGGCTGAGTCGATTGGAAATGCTTAGGAGCGGCAGAAAAATGGGCGTCTTGCTTAACATGTACGCCAGTACGAGATAGACACACATTTGTTGAAGTAGGGGAAGGATGAGATCCATAATGATGTCCAAAAATAAAGCTTGTTGGTATTTTAGAGAAGAAAAACGGAAGAAAATACACTTTGTCGTTCATTTTCTAAATAGGGTGCAATTAATAGTTGTTGTAAATAAAAATTTACACTTGATGTTTTTTATTGTTTACACTTGAAAAATTATTACATCCTGTTATTTTGTTGCTGTAGAGGTCATTGGTAACATGTGCTGATGGCTGTAAAGAATTTTATACGGAAATGAGTTATGCAGAAAAGTGAATTAAGCAATATCAATATTACTGACGAACAAGTGCTAATTACGCCTGATGAGCTAAAAGCGAAGCTGCCTTTGAGCGATAAAGCTCGTCGATTCATCCAAGAGTCTCGTCAGACTATATCAAATATTATTCATAAAAAAGATCATCGTATTCTGATCGTGTGTGGCCCGTGTTCTATTCATGATATTGATGCTGCCAGAGAGTACGCAAAGCGTCTGAAAAAACTGTCTGAAGAGCTCAGTGATCAACTTTACATTGTTATGCGTGTTTACTTCGAAAAGCCAAGAACAACGGTTGGCTGGAAAGGCCTTATCAATGACCCTCATCTAGATGGTTCTTTTGATATTGAGCATGGTCTTCATGTGGGACGTGAGCTACTTGTTGAACTTGCTGAAATGGAAATCCCACTGGCAACAGAAGCACTCGATCCTATCAGTCCGCAATACCTTGCTGACACATTTAGCTGGGCAGCGATTGGCGCTCGAACGACTGAGTCACAGACTCACCGCGAAATGGCGAGTGGACTGTCGATGCCGATTGGATTTAAAAATGGCACCGATGGCAGCCTTTCAACCGCAATTAACGCCATGCAGGCCGCGTCGTCGGGTCACCGCTTCATGGGGATTAACCGTGAAGGTCAAGTGGCGCTATTAACCACGCAAGGTAATCCAAATGGGCACGTTATTTTACGTGGTGGCAAGCAGACAAATTACGATTCAGTGTCGGTGACAGAGTGTGAGCAAGACATGGCGAAATTTGGCCTTGATGCGTCGCTTATGGTGGATTGTAGCCACGCTAACTCGCGTAAAGATTACCGTCGTCAACCACTTGTAGCGGAAGATGTAATCCACCAAATTCGTGAAGGTAATCAATCAATTATTGGTCTGATGATTGAGAGCCACATTAACGAAGGCAATCAGTCTTCGGATCTCCCTCTGAGTGAAATGGAGTACGGGATTTCGATTACGGATGCGTGTATCAATTGGCAGTCAACTGAGGCACTATTACGTCATGCGCACACTGAATTAGTGCCATTTTTGGAAAATCGCTTAAAAGGATAGAAAGGAATTAGCATGGCCGTTGAGTTAAACGAGTTGCGTGACCAAATTGACGCGGTAGACAAACAAATTCTGGATTTACTGGCACAGCGCTTGTCACTGGTTGAGAAGGTTGGTGAAGTGAAAAGCGAGCATGGGCTCCCTATTTATGCACCAGATAGAGAAGCGGCAATGCTGGCTTCTCGTCGAAATGAAGCCGAAAAGAAAGGGGTTCCGCCTCAACTCATTGAAGATATTTTGCGTAGAACCATGCGTGAATCCTATGCCAGTGAAAAGGACTCCGGTTTTAAATGCCTTAATCCTGAATTACGCTCAGTGGTCATTGTTGGTGGTAAAGGCCAGCTTGGTGGCTTGTTTGGAAGAATGTTCACCTTATCTGGTTACCAAGTCAAAATACTGGGAAGCCAAGATTGGGATAGAGCGGATGAGATTTTAGATAACGCAGGTTTGGTTGTTGTCACTGTCCCGATTCATTTGACTCAAGGCGTGATAGAAAAGCTTTCGAACTTACCTTCTGATTGTATTTTGTGTGATTTAACGTCGATTAAATCTAAGCCGTTACAAGCGATGATGGACGTACACCAAGGTCCAGTTGTTGGTCTACACCCTATGTTTGGCCCTGATGTTCCAAGCTTAGCAAAACAGGTGATTGTGTACTGTAATGGCCGTGGCGAAGACCGTTATCAATGGCTGTTAAAACAGTTTGGTATTTGGGGAGCGTCATTGTGTGAAATTGATGCGGGTGAGCACGATCATGGCATGACTTTGATACAAGCATTGCGCCACTTTACATCTTTTGCTTATGGCCTGCATCTGAGTAAAGAGAATCCAAATATTGATCAGCTTCTGCAGCTAAGCTCTCCAATTTATCGTCTTGAGCTGGCCATGGTAGGGCGTCTATTTGGACAAGATCCCAATTTGTACGGCGACATCATTTTCTCGTCTCAAGATAACATTGATATGATCAAACGCTTCCATCAATGTTTTGGTGATGCACTTGAGATTCTTGAAGGCAAAGACAAATCCGCCTTTATTGAAAGCTTTAATGGAGTGAGTCAATGGTTTGGCGACTACTCAGCTCAGTTTATGAATGAGAGCCAGAACTTGCTCAAGCAGGCGAACGATGCCATTCATCGCGGTTAACGCCGAACTAAAGTGATGAAAGAATGAGAGCGGCCTAGGTCGCTCTTTTTGTTTGAAACTACTGTGAGCTTTGGACTAGAGGTGTTCCCCTAAATCGGACAGGTGCTCAATGTCTCGATGCAGCAAACTGTCATTACCCACATTGAGCTCAATCAAGCGTTTCAGGTGACCGATGCTATCGATATCAATATGATCGATACTGGCTCTCACGATATTATTTTCGATACCGATTATGTTCACGGCCATCTCTATCACGATATCGCTCTCTGGTAGCGAAAACTGAATATCAGCCATGATATCGAGGTTTAATTCATTGCAGTTTGAGTCTGCATTGAGTAATAAACCGTGCAGTGAGAGATCTTGAATTGTCGACCCAACAGATAGTTTACCCTGGGATATCTCTGCTGGTGCTTGATAAATAACTCTCGAAAAGCGACGTTTTTCAACCATAGGGATCTCTCTTTTCATTCAGCTTAATTCAACCTTGCATCTTTAAGCTGTGACAATATTTGTGACTCTTCTTATCATAGCAAAGATACTTAGCTGTCAATGTGGTGCTGCTCTTAGAACGGCACTCAGTGTTAATACAAAGCGCTTTTGAATAATAAAAAAGGCCACAAACAGTTGTGGCCTTTCATTTATGCGCAGATTGTTAAATATCGATTATTTAGCAATACGCTTGTACTTGATGCGATGAGGCTCTGCCGCTTGAGCACCAAGAGTTTTCTTCAGCCATTCACTGTATTCAGTATAGTTGCCTTCGTAGAAGTTGACTTGGCCTTCATCGCGGTAATCCAAAATGTGCGTCGCAATACGGTCAAGGAACCAACGGTCATGCGAGATAACCATTGCACAGCCAGGGAACTCTAATAGTGCCTCTTCCAGTGCTCGAAGTGTTTCAACGTCAAGGTCATTGGTCGGCTCATCGAGTAGCAGTACGTTACCGCCCGCTTTTAGAAGCTTCGCTAGGTGAACACGGTTACGTTCACCACCAGAAAGTTCACCAATGATTTTCTGTTGGTCGTTACCTTTAAAGTTGAAACGAGAGCAGTAAGCACGTGCAGGGATTTCGAAGTTGTTGATCTTAATAATATCAGCACCTTCAGAGATCTCTTGGAATACGGTCTTCTTGTCGTCCATGCTGTCACGGAACTGATCAACAGAAGCCAGCTTAACCGTCTCGCCGAGTTCAACCGTACCAGAATCTGGTTGCTCTGCGCCACTTAGCATCTTGAATAGCGTTGATTTACCCGCACCGTTGGCACCCACGATACCGACGATTGCGCCTTTAGGCATGCTGAACGATAGGTCGTCGATAAGAACGCGATCACCAAATGATTTAGTCAGGTTGTTCACTTCAAGAACTTTGTCACCTAGACGCTCACCTGGCGGGATAAACAGCTCGTTGGTTTCGTTACGCTTTTGGTATTGACCCGTTGTAAGCTCTTCAAAACGAGCCATACGAGCTTTAGATTTCGCCTGACGACCTTTCGGGTTTTGACGAACCCATTCAAGCTCTTTCTCAATGGTTTTTTGACGCGCACTTTCGCCTGCTTTCTCTTGCTTTAGACGCTCGTCTTTTTGCTCTAGCCAAGACGTGTAGTTGCCTTGCCATGGGATACCTTCACCACGGTCAAGCTCAAGAATCCAACCTGCTGCGTTGTCTAGGAAGTAACGGTCGTGGGTAATCGCCACAACAGTACCACTGTAATCAACAAGGAAGTGTTCTAGCCAAGCAACAGACTCCGCATCTAAGTGGTTGGTTGGTTCATCAAGAAGCAGCATATCTGGCTTCTCAAGAAGTAGGCGACAGATTGCCACACGGCGACGCTCACCACCAGACAGGAATTCAACTTTAGCATCCCATTCAGGAAGTCGAAGTGCGTCTGCTGCACGTTCTAGTGCTGTCTCAAGGTTATGACCATCTTTTGCTTGAATCAGTGCTTCAAGCTCGCCTTGTTCTTTTGCTAAGGCGTCAAAGTCGGCATCGGGTTCCGCGTAAGCGGCGTACACGGCATCAAGACGAGACAGTGCGCCAGCAACATCTGAAACGGCTTCTTCAACGATTTCACGAACGGTTTTAGATTCATCAAGTACGGGTTCTTGAGGTAAATAGCCGACCTTTAGGCCTTGCTGTGCACGTGCTTCACCATCAATGTCAGTATCAATGCCTGCCATAATGCGCAGTAGAGTTGATTTACCAGAACCATTAAGACCTAAGACACCAATTTTGGCGCCTGGAAAAAAGCTTAGAGAGATGTCTTTAAGAATCTGACGTTTAGGAGGCACAGTTTTGCCAACCCGAGACATGGTATATACGTATTCAGCCATTGCCGATCGTTCCTAATTTTATGGGTACAAAGGAGTTATTTTATACCAATTAAGGTGTTTTTGTTACTGATGAGATATCTTTTTGTCAGGGGAATCTTAGTGGTAAGAGTCTAAAAAAGAGCAATAGACATCTAAGAAAAAAGGGTTTTAGATAAACTTAAATAAATTTGTCGCATTTTTATTAAATAATCTATTTTTGTGAACAAACCTTTTACATTTAAGACTAATATTAGCCTAATTAAGTTTTACCCAACCTATCTCATAGGAAGAGAGCGAATGAAGTTAAAGCTATTTCCCCTACCGCGACGCCTTCTTACATCAATGATTACTGTTACTTCATTGATCTGCGGTACTTCGTATGCTGAATCATTGTCGACGTTATCTAGGCAAAGAGCGCTTTATCAGCAGGCGCAAGATCTATTAGATGATAATCAGATCAAGCAATACCTAGAAATGCGCAGTCAAATCGAGACTTACCCGCTAACGCCTTATTTAGATTACCGGGCATTTTTCGCGGATCTATCAACAAAGTCACCTTTTGAAGTGAATGAATTTATTGAAACCTACCAAAGCTTCCCTTTTTCCTATCGAATTAGAGCTCCTTATTTAGACAGGCTTGCAGCAAAAAAAGATTGGAAAACGTTATTGGAGTTTCAAACTCAGTTACCTAGAGGAGAGACTTACCTGTGCCATTACTATTACGCTCAATCTCAAGCAGGGAGTAAAGAAGTAGCCTTTAAAGGAGCTAAAAAACTCTGGCTAAGCGGCGATAGTGTCGAAGATGCCTGTGATCCTTTGTTTAGTGAATGGGATAAAGCAGGCCATCTCACCGATCAACTGATTTTGGATAGAATGCTTCTGGCTTTTGAGGATCGTAATGGAAGCTTGCTGGGCTATCTTGCGAAAAAAGTTGAAGGCAAAGAAGAAAAAGCACAAGCCAGCGCGATGAAGTCACTGTATGCCAATCCAAAATCTGTCGTTAAGTTTGCTAAAAAGCATCAAGCAAACGCGTTTAATCAGTTGCAAAGTGAATACGCGATTAAAAATCTGGCTCGTAAAGACATAGAGAAAGCGCAAAGTTTGTTTGGACCGACAGTAAAGGCCCAAGCGTTCAACCAAGAGCAAACACAGCGATTGGGTGACTTTCTTTCTTTTCGACTCGTGAACACGGAATCTGAAACGTTGGCCGAATGGCGTGATGCTATGATCCAAACAACACAGAATCGCTCTTTAATCGAGCGTCGAATTCGGCTTGCTATTCAGCATGTAGATTGGGAAGGGGTTCAACACTGGGCCTCATTGTTACCCAAGTCATATCAACAGGTTCCACGCTGGCAATATTGGCTGGCTCGCTCAGATATAGCGCTTGGTGACACAAATGAAGGGTACGCTCGTTTAGAGAAAATCATGGGCCTGAGAAACTTCTACAGTGTGGCTGCTGCGAAAGAGATGAAGCAATCGATTCAATATCCTGTATCGACGATTACGTTGGATAAAGACGTGATACAGCAGCACAAGCTCGCTTTAATTCGAATTCAAGAGTTACTGGATCTCGACAAAATTACGGCCGCAAAAAGTGAATGGCGATGGCTGTTGCAGCATAGCGATGGAAAAGAGAAAGAGATGCTTGCGGCTTATGCTTCAACACAAAAGTGGCATCACTTGTCGGTGACAGCCTCTATCTCTGCCAAAATGTGGGATAACACCAGCATACGCTTCCCAATTGCTCATCAGCAGTGGTTCAACTTATACGCAGATAAGCACAATATCGATCCAATCACGTTGATGTCTTTAGCGAGACAGGAAAGTGCGCTGGATAGTGAAGCTCGTTCCCCTGTCGGTGCGAGAGGTATCATGCAGATCATGCCTTCTACCGCGAAATACACGGCGAAAAAATACCAGTTAAGCTATCAAGGAAAAAGTGACCTGTATGAAATCGGGAAAAATATCGAGATAGGAAGTCATTACCTTGATGGCCTACTGGAGCAATATGATAACAATCGAATTTTTGCACTAGCGGCCTACAATGCAGGGCCACACAGGGTCAAGCAATGGCGGTCTCGGACGGACGAAAAGCTCGATGCGTATGCCTTTATTGAGGCGATTCCGTTTAAAGAAACGCGTGGCTATGTGCAGAATATATTGATGTTCGAAACGTATTATCGTGATCTGATGGGCGTTGATGGTGCATTTCTCAACGAACATGAAATGAAAACAAAATATTGATTCCAATGGTGTTTGAAGGCCCTACAATAGAGGCAGTATTTTTAGAATGAGTATGGATATGTCATTGGATCCTAAATACCGCGATTGGCAACAATTAATGGACTTAATTAAGCGATCAGCAGATGAAGATCAGCATGAGTTACTGTTAACCCTGTTGATGACTTCTGACGAAAGAGACGCGTTGTTGGCTCGGACTAATATAGTCTATGAGCTATTGAAAGGGGACATATCACAACGACAGGTGAGTCAAATGCTTGGTGTGGGTGTTGCTACCATTACACGTGGGTCAAATGAGCTTAAAGCGAAAACGGATTTAGAAAGAGAGCAAATAGCTCATTTGCTAGAGAAATAATAGATAGGCATTTAACTCATGTACTATGTCGGTGATAATTTTCAGCCGCAGTACTCAGTTAAGTGCCTATTTTGTTTAACGTCGCCCTTTTAAGCCAAGTCCTCTAGAAAGAGAATGCTTCAATCATGGCTAGGGTTATAAATTGCTCGGAAAATGCTCTGGGTTTACAAAAGGAATGAGAGCCAATATTAAGGCTTGATGGTAGACACTGCTTCGGCTCAGAGTATTGTGAGTCAATAAACCAATCGCGCCACCTTTTTGTTTTATATTCTGCGTCCCGAAGACATCGTCCATGACGTCCCCAAGCTCATTTGCATCTTTCAATTTTTGAATGACCTCTGGAGGTAACATCAAACTTGCGGAGCGTGATTCGCCTCTGTGAGTCTGAGACTCGATGATCATCCACGCAAAGGTAGCGTTTTTTTCAATACCAGCCTCTAAACCCACATAGAAATGAGCACCAGGATGGGCAAGCTTGGCATTTCTTACCCGATTAAGTGCACCTTGACGAGTTTCATCATTCGACATGGGCTGGTCATCAACCTCGCTCGGTACAGAGATCCCCTCAAACTCAAAGGATACATCAGTAAAGCTCTCTTTAAACGCACTCTCAACCGCATTAATTTTGGCTGGGTTAAGCGAAGCTATGACGATTTTGTTTGTTGCACTCATTCTGTTCTATTCCTTCGAGTATACTTTCACGCCAAATTCTTAGTTCATCTAAAGACAGGGGTTTGGCGAAATGGAAACCTTGCATATAGTCGCATTGATACGCTGAGAGCCAATAATGCATCTCTTCATTTTCAATGCCTTCAGCAGTCACAACCATCGCTTGTGAGTGACATAAGTCAATCAATGGTTTAATGACTTTTTCGTTTCCTGTTTTTATCAAAGTTTCTAGGAAAAAGCGATCCAGTTTGATTTTTTGTACAGGGTATTGCACTAAGTGCGTGATCGAAGTGTAGCCAGAGCCAAAATCATCAATGGCTAAACGATAACCTTGTACCGTCAACTCATGGAGCAGTGGGAAGCTTTGTGAATCACCGGCAAAGGTTTCTGTGATTTCGAAGTCAATCAAGTGTGGTTTTACAGTGTTCTCGCTTGCCTGCTGCTTGATGAACTGAGCGAGCTGAAGTGAATCTAGCTCAGCCGATGAAAGATTGATAGCAAGCTGAACGTCGCCACCAAACAAGGTTTGTATGTAGTTAAAGTCTTTGAATGCAGCCTGAATGACCCATCGATCAATCTTGCCAAACAGACCCGTTTGTTCAGCAATGGGTATAAATTCACTGGGCGGTACGACTCCTAATTTGACTGAGTTCCAACGCAGCAGGGCTTCTACGCCCGCAACCTTTACACCATCCCGGTCAAAGTAGGGTTGATAGACCAGATAAAATTCATTTTCAATATCTCCATTCCTAAGCGCTCGTTCTATTTGAGTCCGACGCTTAACAACTTGGTCCATCTCTTTTGAGTAGTAGCCTATCTGATTTTTCCCAGCTCGTTTGGCTTGATACATTGCCGTATCGGCTCTAGAGATTAACGAATGAATATCTTGCCCATCTTTCGGATAGGTAGCGATACCCACACTGGCCGTGACTGGAAAGCTACCAAGTAGCGAGTCATGATTCTTCTGAATTGGCTCGAGTAACTTATCGGTAAACGTTTTAATAATGTGGCTTTCGCTATCGAAGTGTTTCGAAGAGATGAAAATAGCAAACTCATCTCCAGATAAGCGAGACGCTAAACATTTTACTTTGTGCTTAGTGTGGAATTCATTGCTCAAGGCTTGAATGTGATGAGCAAAGTTGACCAGTAATTTATCGCCAACAGTGTGACCGTACTTATCGTTCACATACTTGAAATTATCGAGGTCGATGTAGAGAATCCAAACTTGCTTATTGGAACGTTTGTGTGAAAGGGCACGCTCGGCCAGTTGATGAAATTGGTGTCGATTGGCAAGTTGTGTCAGATGATCGTTTTCAGCCAGCGCCTTGGTTTTCTGATATGTGGTGGTGAGTTCCTGATACATCTCATGGAAACGTCTTGATAGATGAGCAATCTCGTCATCACCTTTCAGTTGAATAATATTCTTACGCTGGTTGTTCTCTACCTCAAGAAGTTGATGGTCGAGTCTAGAAATAGGGCTGATAACGTGACGATAGAGTAAAAAGGTCAAAATCAGAACGGTAATGAGTGATGAAACACCAAAAGCCGCCACCAAGTTTTTTGCCATCGCATAGATCTTATCATTGATGAGGAAATGAGCAGGATCTAAAGTCGCGTAGAAGTCATCTTTGAGCTTCACTGTTTGAGTGAGCTCTGAAGGGTCGGGAATCAGCAGTTCAGGAATGACAGAGTCTTCAGTGAAAAATATGCTGCTTTTTGTATCGAATTCGATCTGTTTACGCAATTGATTAAAGGCATTAAGAGAAACGGAAACGACTACGAAAAAGGTTTCCCCTTCTTCAAAACTGACAGGTGGTTTTAGGCTGTCTCTGTCTAGAACATCATAACGAACAAGGACACCCTCTCCTTGAGAGTTTTGTGTATAGCCAATATGCGTGGAGTGCTGTGTTGTGGTGTAGATATAGTCAGTATAAGCGCGAATTTTAGGATCGAGGGTTTCAAGCTCATCCTTTCGACTATCAACGAAGAACTTTTCTTTTCGATTGCTATCTAGAATGGCAAGACGACCATTAACATCGGCACCCGATTGAAGAGAGGTAATCGATCGCTTTAAATTGTCGATGAGCTCTATGTCTCGATAGGGGCTTCGTTCATTGTGGAAGTAATAACGAATGATGTCGCTTTTGGTCAGTGTGTACGTGTAGCTGTTTAAGACCGAGACAGAGTGTCGAAAATGCCCCGCTAGTTTTTCCATGTTCAGCTGAAGATAGCTTTCTTCTCTTTTGAGCAAAGCATCTTTTTGGCTTTCGAAAATAGAGTATCCCGAGATAGCCGCGCTAATAGCGATCACCGGCGCGACGAGCAGAAGTATTCGTGTATTCAGCTTCATAGTGTCTTATCCGTAATAAGACCTACGTTAGCCCAATATCCTGGTGTTATCCTTAACATCATAATAATGAGTCAAACCTTGTTTACTGAGTTATTACTATCAATAAAGGTCAGCTTTTTACATCCATTAAAAAAGCTGACCTTTAGCGAGAATCCATTTGAATGAAGCATTCTACGGATTGCGTATTAAAGTGTCAGCTTTTTACAACTAAATATTAGACAAGGGTACTGTTATTGAAGCTTTACTTGCGTTGGTTTTACATTCTCTGTTGGATAACAGCCCAGTACTTTTAAGTGTTTCGTTATTTTTGTGAGCTCTTGAATGGCCGATTGCATGTGCTCGGAATCTAGGTGCGCTTGCAGGTCTACATAGAACATCTCTTCCCAAGGGTTACCTAATATTGGTCGTGACTCTAATTTAGTCATGTTGATGCCGTAGCGTTGAAGAATCAATAAGCTTTCAACAAGCGAGCCTGCTTTTTGCGATGTTGACATGATGAGCGTTGTTTTCGCTGGGATCTGCTGAGAGACTTCAACGGGTTTACGAGCAACGACGATAAAGCGTGTATGGTTTTCTGTTTGGTTTGCGATATTACCTTGAATTGGCTGTAAACCATAAATCTTACCACTTGATGCATTGCCAATTGCTGCGACATCGGTGCGATTCAACTGTTTCACCTTTTGCATTGCATCCGCTGTACTCGCACAAGACTCTAGGGTCACACCCTTCAAACGATTTAAAAACTCGCTGCATTGCTGGTGAGGCTGGGGATGAGAGTAGAGCGTTTTGATCTCTTCAATGCGTATATCTGAGGTCGCAACCAGGCAGTGCTCAATTGGCTGGGTGAGTTCGCCGACAATGTACAAGGTTGTGTGTTGCAGTAAGTCATACACCTCATTGATTGATCCTGAGCTGGTATTCTCTATTGGAAGAACGCCGTAATCCGCATGACCAGATTCAACCGTACTGGCAATATCACGGAAGTTTTCACAGTTTAACTCAACCAGCTCTGTGTTCTTGCGGCTGAAAAACTCTCGGCTAGCAAGGTGAGAATATGAGCCTTGTGAGCCAAGGAAAGCAACGCGAGCGAGTGGCTTACGACTCTCTAGTGGGTTGGCTAAGTTCTGTAAATAGGCTTGTTGAAGTAAAACAGAGTCTTCGATGATGGTATGGAAAAGCTTGGTGATGTACGGGGCGTCGAGGTCGTATTTTTCTTGCCCGTTATTGATTAGCTTCACAAGCAGCTGCTGTTCACGAGTGGCATCACGAACGGGCTTAGATGTTTCCACTTTGCTTTTCGCAACCTCAATACTCATCTTACGTCGCTCAGAGATTAAATTGAGCAATTGATCGTCTAATTCGTTGAGGCGATTACGAATTTCTTCCAGTGAGTATTGTTTATCTGTCATGAATATTTCCTTTATAAAAAAGCCTCCCATTTGGGAGGCTTTCTGTTCGTTTTTGACTTATCTTCTACAAACGGTCTAGCCTCCAAAAATCATTGGAGAAAAAAGAAGTCAAAAAAGCACAGTTGAATTTGCATAGTGGTCACGTACAAGTGAATATTTAAACACAATAAGCAAGCAAGCCTAGAGCGTCAAGCAAAAAAATAGCGCTTTTCAGCGCTATTTTTTATTTGGTTAAGATTCCGATTATTCTACTTCTTCTTCCAATTCTGGTTTTTCAGCTCGACGCGCTTCTGGCTTGTGTCGTAGCTTATTTAACTGACGTTCTATTTTTTGTTCGACCTCATTAACGGCAGTGTATAAATCTTCATTGATCGCTGAAGCAACGAGCTGGCCTTTTGGCACGGTAATGACCGCTTCAAATTTTTTCTGTTTGTTAGGCTCTTCACTAAATGTTGTTTGGCATTTAATGATGTCTACTTGCCACTTCTCGAGTTTATTAAACTTACTTTCTATGTGCTCACGGATTGCAGAGGTGATTTCAATATTTTTACCAGTAATGTTTATTTTCATAGATATTTTCCTCTGAGACATCCCTTATGGGTTAACTTCAGATTACTAATCTCCTCGTAAAATAATGTGATCTTCATCAATCTTTCAGGTTGATTTAACGTAGTCAAAACTAAATGTGATCTTACGCAAAGAGTGATTTAATTTGTGGCAAGAAAAGCTTGTTATTTAAAGAAAACTAATTAGATTGGTAGAGGCAATACGCAAAAAACTTTCCGATTTTTGGGGCTTTTTTACAACCTAAAAAACCTTCCTGCTTACTTTCTCATCATTCTTACTTGTGATCTCTATCACTGCCTTGATTGAATCTAAATAACCAAGTTTCACTTTCTTCGAATGTATGCCTATAACGTCTACCTTTACTGAGCTTCGATCGGAAGTAAATTGGCTGGCGTGACACTGGCGTTCCTTTCTGCTCTTAGCTGCTCTAACGCAGAGAGTTGCTTGTAGACCACAAAGTATCGGTTGATATTGGCGACATAGGTAACAGGCTCTCGACCAATATTACGCCGTGTAATAATCTCTACATTCTTGAACCAGACATTGGGGTCATAACCGTGCTTTTCAGCTAAACGCCTCATTTTTCTGATGTTGGCCGGGCCCGCGTTGTAGGCGGCAAGGGTAAAATAGACTTGATCATCTTCTTTGATGTCGTCATTGGTGAAATACCTATCTTGAATAAAGCGCATGTACTTTACACCCGCATGAATATTGTTATCGACTTTCTGGATATTAGGAATATTGACATTAGGATCTTTGGCGGTGCTGGGGAGTACCTGCATAACACCAACCGCACCTTTGTGAGACACCTTGGTTTGATCTAAACCCGACTCCTGAAACCCTTGAGCTGACATCATTAACGGATCGAATTCGTACTGATCGGAATAAAGCTCAAAAATAGAATACAAAGACTCGAGCCTTTCAATTTTCTTTGGATTAAGCAATCGTGCTAGCCAGCGAGTGTCGTCAATGTACTTGCTGTAAATCACGTTGCCCAAAAGCGTGCCAGACCGAGAAGATCGTAAAAATTGATCGGTTACCTTTTTCAGTTCAGGGCTGTCTTTCCTCATTGCCCATGCTATTTCACCGTTTTCTCTTAAAGGTAGGTCGGTATGAACTTGCAGATTTTCTAAAGTATTCATCCAGAGTTCGGCTTTGTGGCTGTCCAGTACGGTTGCCTTTATGTGACCCAGATTTATCATTTCCATGAGTTCATAGTCTTGAAGCGTTTCTTCTATAAACTGGATGAACACTGGCGGTCTATCAAGCGCGTTTAGATGATCATTAATTGTTTGAAGGCTTTCAAAGTAACTCGAGCTGGCTCGAACCCAAATTTCTTTACCACTTAACTGCTCGTAAGAGGTGAGTTCAGGAACAGACTGCTGAGTCACTATCAGCTCACTGACATTTCTTATTACTGGTGAGCTAAAATCTATCCGTTGTTTTCTTTTCTCTGTAATCGTTAAATTCGCAACAGCCAAATCACCATAGCCGTTCTCTATAGAGTGCAATAAGTCATCTCGGTGGATAGGAATAACTTGTAGGTTCAGATAAGGGGAGTCTTTCTTCAGTTGTTTCTCAAAGTGATAGAGAAGCTCTGCGATGATTCCTTTTGGGCGACCGCCTTCGATGTAATAGAAACCGAGGTCCGCTGCTACCAATACGCGAATAACCCCCTTATTTTTTAGCTCGTCAAAATCCCCTTTATAAGGCTGCTTTTGAAGGGGAGATAATTCTAACGCTGAGCCTATGGGAGAGCTTATAGCGAGTATTATCAATAACATCCAATGGAAATATCTGAGGGGCACAATAAGTCATCCTTTACTGATTGATAGTATAAGGGTAAGACGAAAAGTGAGCTTGAGCAAATGCAGGGCAAAAAAAACCGCTTCATAAGAAGCGGTTCTAAATCATGGGGTTAATGATATTAGTTGTTGAGTTCGATCAGTTCTTTCGTTCTCTGAACGGCGTCTTCAAGGCCTAACTCTTCATAGGCTTCAAGCTGAATCTTTAAAGATTTGCGAGCAGCCTCAGTATTTGGGTAGGTCTTTTGTAGTTCTTGGCTACGGTTAATCGCCGCTATCCATGCTTCGCGTCTCAAATAGAAATCAGCCGTTGCGAGATCATAATCGGCTAAGCGGTTTTTCAGCGCGTGCATACGCTTTTTGGCATCAGCAGCATACTGGCTATCAGGGTATCGTGTAAGAAGTCGATTAAAATCAGCGAATGCGGATTTCACTGGTTCTGGGTCTCGGTCGCTACGGTCAACGTTAAATATGTCGTGCATAAAGTTGCGGTCTTGAGCCATGTGAGTTAGGCCGCGCATATAAAGTACCCAATCCAATTTATCATGGGTAGGGTTTAAGCGGTTGAATCGTTCAATAGTTGCTAAGCCCAACGCAAGATCATCGTTTTTGTAGTAAGCGTAAATAAGGTCAAGCTGCACCTGTTCTGAGTAAGCACCGAACGGGTAACGTGAATCAAGTGCTTCTAATTGATCTATTGCTGTAAACCAATTGCCCGAACGCAGAGATGCTTGAGCTTCTGAGTAAAGCTCTGCTGGTGGCACATCAGGAACAATCTCATCGCTGCTTGAGCAACCAACCAGTAGTGTAAGAGCAAGTAAACCGGATAAAGTATAGTGTTTCATGTCAGGAGCTGATTCCTTGAATTAAATATTTCTTAAGCTTCCGTTACTTTCTGCCTCGTAACGGATACAATGGCGCTTATTTTTCCACAGTAGTGAGCATTAGTCTCACAGTTTTTGAAAAAGTTCGATATGGCCCAGCAGATAGAATTAACAAATACCGTAAAAGATAGCCAGCTTGGCCAGAGATTAGACCAAGCCGTTGCTGAATTATTCGCCGACTTCTCTCGTTCTAGGATTAAGGAGTGGCTTCTTGCCGGAAAAATCCAAGTAGATGGAGAGGTGATCACTAAACCTCGCGTTAAAGTTATGGGTGGTGAAGTCATTACTGTTCAGGCTGAACTCGAAGATGAGCAACGCTGGGAAGCGCAAGATATTCCTTTAGATATTGTCTATGAAGATGATGATCTTCTGGTTATCAATAAACCCCGCGATTTCGTTGTACACCCAGGTGCAGGTACGCCAGACCAAACGGTACTCAACGCGTTACTGTTTCATTATCCTGATATTGCTGAAGTACCACGTGCTGGCATTGTTCACCGTCTTGACAAAGACACGACAGGGTTAATGGTTGTTGCGAAAACAGTTCCTGCTCAAACGCGTTTGGTTCGTGCTTTGCAAAAACGAAAAATCACTCGTGAATATGAAGCCATTGCGATCGGCAAAATGACCGCTGGTGGTAAAGTGGATCAGCCGATTGGACGTCATTCAACAAAACGCACCTTGATGGCCGTTGCACCAATGGGTAAACCTGCGGTAACTCACTACCGAGTTGCAGAACACTTTAGAGAACATACTCGTATTCGCTTGCGTCTTGAGTCGGGTCGTACGCACCAAATTCGTGTGCATATGTCTTACTTGCAGCACCCGCTATTGGGTGACACCGCGTATGGTGGGCGAGCTCGTATTCCAAAAGAAGCGAGTGAAGAAGTCACAGAAATGATTCGTGGTTTCAATCGTCAAGCGTTACACGCAGTTATGTTGCGTTTTGAGCACCCTGTAACTGGTGAGACACTGGAGTTCCATGCTCCGGTTCCTGACGATATGGTTGCTATAACGGATGCTCTTCGTGAAGACGCAAGAGACAACCATTCTGAAGACGATTATTAATGAATGCTCTTATCCCTAATTGGAAAGTACCTAGCTGCGTTAAAGCCGTAGCATCAACGCGTTTAGGTGGTTTTTCTCTGCCACCTTACGAAGGGTTGAATCTAGGTACCCATGTTGGGGATGAGACAACAACCGTTATGAAGAATAGAGAACAATTCATCCAGGATTGTTCAATGCCTGCCTCTCCTATCTGGCTAAACCAAACCCACTCAACCCATGTAGTCGATGTAAGTCAGCCAACGTTAGAGATACTTAATGCAGATGGCGTGTCGACGCGAGCACCCAATGTTGTGTGTAGCGCTATGACTGCTGATTGCCTTCCTGTACTGCTAACAAATAGTCAGGGCAGTCAAGTGGCGGCTGTACATGCAGGGTGGCGTGGTCTTTCTGGAGGGATTCTAGAAAATGCTGTTGCTCAGTTTGAGGAGCCGAGTGAGGTTATCGCTTGGTTAGGGCCAGCTATCGGTTCTAATGCTTTTGAAGTTGGTGAGGATGTTCTGAAGGCCTTTATAAGCGTTGATGATAATGCTCATAAAGCATTTATTCCTCACACTGCCCCTAATAAGTGGTTAGCAAATATGGATATGCTCGCTACTCAGCGATTAAATAGAGTAGGGGTGAAGTCAGTATACTCCAGTAATCTTTGCACTTATGAACGAGAAGACCAATTTTACTCATACCGACGTGATGGAGTGACAGGAAGACAAGCTGTCTTTATTTGGATTGAGGGGGCGTCAAAATCGTAATCCGATAGCTCTACTCGTTCTTTCTCTTAGCCTTTCCATTTGTGTAAATGAAGAGATGAGAGGAATCTTCACCTTTTCCAATTGTTCCTCTCCCAACCCTTGAAAATCTATCCCTAAGTAGCCATCTTTTTAAACATAGACAGTTATTAAATTAGTTTGATGGGAAATAGGGTATGCGTCTCGATAGATTTACCAGCAAGTTTCAAATTGCCATTTCTGATGCTCAATCGTTGGCACTAGGTCGTGATCATCAATATATAGAGCCAGTTCATTTAATGGTTTCTCTTCTCGATCAAAATGGAAGCCCTATTCGCCCCCTATTAACGATGTTGAATGTAGACGTCCCACATCTGCGTTCAAAACTCAGTGAGATCCTAGATCGATTGCCGAAAGTGAGTGGGATTGGCGGAGACGTCCAATTGTCTAGCTCTATGGGCACGTTATTCAACATGTGCGACAAGGTCGCGCAAAAGCGACAAGATTCGTTTATCTCTTCAGAGGTCTTTTTACTGGCGGCTCTTGATGACAAGGGAGCACTAGGTTCACTGCTTAAAGAAGTCGGCTTAACTGAACAGAAATTAAGTGCGGCGATTGACAAAATACGTGGTGGTCAAAAAGTTAATGACCAAAATGCAGAAGAGTTAAGGCAAGCTTTAGAAAAATTCACCATTGATCTGACAGAACGCGCTGAGCAAGGAAAACTTGATCCTGTGATTGGTCGAGATGATGAAATCAGAAGAACGATTCAGGTGCTGCAGCGACGAACGAAAAACAATCCGGTGATCATTGGTGAGCCGGGTGTTGGGAAAACTGCGATTGTTGAAGGATTGGCACAGCGTATTATCAACGGTGAAGTCCCTGAAGGTTTAAGAGGAAGACGTGTGCTTTCTCTGGATATGGGCGCACTTGTCGCAGGTGCTAAATATCGAGGTGAGTTTGAAGAACGTTTAAAGTCTGTACTCAATGAACTGGCTAAAGAAGAGGGCAATGTGATCCTCTTTATTGATGAAATTCATACTATGGTTGGCGCGGGTAAAGGCGAAGGCTCGATGGATGCGGGGAATATGCTTAAGCCAGCTTTAGCACGCGGTGAGTTACATTGTGTTGGCGCGACCACGCTTGATGAATATCGTCGCTATTTAGAAAAAGACCCTGCACTAGAGCGCCGTTTCCAAAAGGTAATCGTAGAAGAACCAACGGTCGAAGATACTGTTGCCATTCTGCGTGGCCTGAAAGAGCGCTATGAACTTCACCATCATGTAGAAATTACCGACCCAGCAATAGTCGCGGCAGCGAGTTTATCCCATCGTTATGTATCAGACCGACAATTGCCAGATAAAGCCATTGATCTGATCGATGAAGCTGCATCGAGTATACGTATGCAGATCGACTCAAAACCAGAATCGCTCGACAAGCTAGAGCGTAAAATCATTCAGTTAAAAATCGAACAGCAGGCACTCAACAATGAATTGGATGATGGAAGTACTAAACGGCTGGGCGTAATAGAAGATGAACTTCAAGAGAAAGAACGAGAGTTTTCTGAACTAGAAGAGGTTTGGAATGCCGAGAAGGCGGCACTGTCGGGCACTCAACATATTAAGTCAGAACTAGAACAATCTCGAATGGACATGGATTTTGCTCGTCGAGCGGGTGACTTAAGCCGGATGTCAGAATTGCAGTATGGGCGTATTCCTGAGTTAGAGAAGCAGCTAGACCTCGCGACTCAGGCAGAGATGCAGGAGATGACTTTATTACGTAATAAGGTTACCAACAATGAAATAGCGGAAGTGCTCTCTAAACAGACAGGCATTCCGGTTTCTAAAATGCTGGAAGCGGAGAAGGAAAAGCTTCTTCGTATGGAAGATGTGCTGCATAAACGAGTTATAGGTCAAAAAGAAGCCGTTGAAGTCGTTTCTGATGCGATTCGAAGAAGTCGAGCTGGGTTGTCTGATCCGAATAAACCCATTGGTTCATTCTTGTTTCTAGGTCCTACGGGCGTTGGAAAAACAGAACTTTGTAAAACGCTAGCGAACTTTATGTTTGATAGTGAAGATGCCATGGTGCGCATCGACATGTCTGAATTCATGGAAAAGCATTCTGTCGCCAGATTGGTTGGCGCTCCTCCTGGTTACGTAGGTTATGAAGAGGGGGGGTACATCACAGAGGCTGTTCGACGCAAACCTTATTCCGTTATTCTTTTAGACGAGGTTGAAAAAGCTCACCCCGATGTATTCAATATATTGTTGCAGGTATTGGATGATGGGCGCTTAACTGATGGGCAGGGAAGAACGGTGGATTTTAGAAACACCGTTGTCATCATGACCTCTAACCTCGGCTCGACTAGGATTCAAGAAAACTTCGCTACGCTAGACTACAACGGCATCAAGGATGCGGTTATGGAAGTGGTCAACAAACACTTCAGACCTGAATTTTTGAATAGAGTAGATGAAAGCGTTGTTTTCCATCCACTAGGTAAAGAGAACATTAAATCCATCGCTTCTATACAGCTTGCTCGTTTGGGGCATCGCATGGAGGAAAATGGTTATCGACTAGATGTTTCGGACGACGCTCTAGAGCTGATTGCGAAAGTAGGTTTTGACCCTGTCTATGGAGCAAGGCCACTAAAAAGAGCAATTCAGCAGAGTGTAGAAAACCCTTTGGCTAAAGCAATCCTCGCTGGAAAAGTGAATCCAGATAAAAAAGTACAACTGCTTGTTAAAGATGACCGAATTATAGCCCATCAATAAAGCCATAACTTCAGTATAAAAAGGGATAGCGTTCCCTTTTTATACTGAATTAGAGCGTTTTGTTTAATTGTTGAACGAACAGTTTGGTTTTCAAGTTTTATTCAAGAAAAGCCCTTGCGTCTTTATCTACTCTCCTTATAATGCGCCCCACTGACACGGCATAAGCCACAAGGTTTAAGCAATAGTCAGCCTGGCGGTGAAGCTAAAAAATTTAATTTTAAAAAGTGTTTGACACTTAAAGTTAAATGGCTAAAATTACCGTCCGCTTTGAGAAGAAAGCTTCTAAAAGCAACGCTCTTTAACAATTTAAACCTATCAATCTGTGTGGGCACTCGTTGATGATAATCCAAAATGATTCTAAAGAATCACTTTAGGTTTCAATGA
>MPDB01000013.1 GCA_001874155.1 Vibrio sp. MedPE-SWchi | reverse complement strand
AGAATACCGGCCTGTCACGCCGGGGGTCGCGGGTTCGAGTCCCGTCCACTCCGCCACTTATTAGAAAGCCCAGTCTTACGACTGGGCTTTTTTCGTTTAGGCAAAAACACATTTCAACTTCTCTTATTCAACAGGTGTTTTTCAACTAAGTGTATTTTCATCGTACTTAGATACCTTGCTTGAGAGTAAATAAGGGGTGATGGTTTAGCTGGATTTGAGTTTTAAATGGTCATGAACGTATTTTCGGATATAAGGGACTATCTGCTCTTCAAACCAGGGGTTCTTCTTTAGCCAGAGGGCATTTCTTGGTGAAGGGTGAGGCATAGGAATCTGATTGGGTGCCCACTCCGTCCAGTTCTTAACGGTTTCAGTTAAGGTTCGTTTTCGATCGGCTAGGTAATAGTTTTGAGCATATTGCCCTATAAGTAGTGTCATACCAATATCTGGCATCTGTTCCAATAACGCTTGGTGCCATAAAGGCGCGCATTCAGGTCTTGGTGGTAGGTCGCCGCTCTTTCCTCTCCCTGGGTAGCAAAAGCCCATGGGAACAATCGCTATCTTGCTTGAGTCATAGAAATCTTGTTTATCGAGGTTTAGCCAACGCCTTAGTCGATCGCCACTTGGGTCGTTCCAAGGGATAGAACTCTGATGTACTTTCAACCCAGGGGCTTGGCCAATAATTAGTAACTTTGCACCTTTGGAAGCCTGAACGACAGGGTTTGCTCCAAGCTCAAGGTGTTTTGAGCAAACCTGGCATTGTCTGATTTGACCGAGCAAAGTGCCTATCATTAATAACCTCTATTAAAATCAACCAAATTATGGAGTTCAAATCCATCACGCCAGCGTAGGTAGTTGTCTTTAAATTGTTCTACTACTTGATATGGAAAGCTACTCGCTGCGATATGTGGTGTGATTGTGATCTTTTCGTTTAGCCAGAAAGGATGAGCAGGCCTGAGAGGTTCATCAATAAATACATCAAGGAATGCATGTGTCACGTTACCATTCGCTAGAGCGTTTAAAAGATCATCCTCATTAACTGCGTTTCCTCTGCCTACATTAAAAAGCAGTACGTTATTGCAGTCATTCAAACTCTCTTTGTTAATTATTTGGTCGGTCTCAGAGGTCGCTGGGAGTGTGTTGACAACTATGTCTGCACTCTTAAAAGCGGTAGACAGCTCTTGTGTATGGTATACATCGGTAAAAGGGCTATCTTTGCTTGGTATGCCTGTCCGATTGATGCCATACACTTTTATGCCCAGAGCTTGCGCCGTTCTCGCTAAATAGCTACCTATGGACCCTGTCCCAAGTACAACCATTATCTTCCCTTGCAAAGATGTATAGCTGTGAGGAGTCCACGCTCTATTCTTCTGTTGCTGTTTATAGGTGTCGAAATGACGGAAATGAGAAATTGTATAACCTAAGACATATTCGGAAATTTGTTGTCCGAATATGCCTTTTACGTTGGTCAGTAGATAGTCTTGCCTTAGTGTAGGTATTATTAACGCGTCTATACCTGCATAGGCTGATTGTATCCACTCTATCCTAGGGAAGTCCTGCAATTGTTTGGCTATAATTGGAGGTGACGCTAATACAATGGTCGCGTCGGAGCGGTTTGTTGTTACTTCAAGATCCGGTAAAGAGTGTTTTTTGAGTTCACTAAGGTATGTTTCATCTTGCTCAGTAAGAATATAGAGCTTATGAGAGAATTTATTCATTAGGCCGCTTTTTTCCCTGTTGGTTATCAAGTACACTTCCGCTGTCTTTTTCTGCAACGATAGAGTAATTATGCTACAGAATCCCTTACAGGTTCGTCTTGATAAATTAGAACCTTGGCAACAGATTACCTTTATGGCTTGCTTGTGCGAGCGTATGTACCCTAACTATGCCATATTTTGTGACAATACAGAATTTGCTGAAAGTCGTATCTATCGAGACATTCTAGATAGTATTTGGGAGCTGCTAACGGTAAAGAGCGCTAAGATCAACTTTGAAAAGCAATTGGAAAAGTTGGAAGAGATTATTCCAAGTTCAGAAGATTTCGATTTTTACGGCGTTTACCCTGCCATTGATGCCTGTGTTGGTCTATCAACGCTTTTACATGGTTTGCTGGACCGTGAAGACCTCTTTGACAATATGCAAAAGCTCAGTCAAACGTCTGTCATGACGGTTGCTCAGCTTGAAGAAGCGCAAACGCAAGTCGAGATAACTAACGACAATCAAAAAGAAAATGAAGCGGTTTGTGCTGAGTGGGATGTTCAGTGGGCGATATTTAGACCACTGAGAGAAGCGCAAGAGCGTGATATTGATTTGATCAAAGATCTTCGTCAAGAACTGAAAGACGAAGGCATCAGCAATATTGGTATGTCTCTTTAATAACTCGCGTTATCAGGGAGGGTGTTAGCCCTCCCACTATTCTTAATCGTCTTTCTTACCGTCGATCACACCGTGTTGCTTTTTCCACGCTTCCCATCGCTCAAAAGCCAACTGCTGCATATCAACCGATCTGTCCGCTTCATCAACAATCTCTTCACCGATTAGGTGCTCAAAAATATCTTCTAACGTCACAATGCCTTGAATCGTGCCATATTCGTCAACGATCATGGCGAGCTGAACTCTAAGCGACATCATCTGATCAAACGCTGCTGTTAACGAGCGAGTGTTAAGAATAACGTGAATAGGTCTCATGATTGACCCTAGCTGCTTATCACCCATCCCATTCTGTTGTTGCTTATAAAGATCGAGTCTATGCACAAAACCGATAATATTATCTTTCGACTCACTGTAAATGAGAGGTCGCGAGAAAGGTGTGTCTGGGTGCTTCTCAAGGAACTCATCAATGGATAAAGACGCACTTTCACGAAATACGACCGGTCGTGGCGTCATAACTTGGGTTATAGGAGTATGGGTAATGTTGAGGAGATTATGCAGTATCTTTGATTCTCCCTCTGCGAACTCTCCACTGTCTTTCGCCAGTGTTGCCATTGCACTGAGTTCATCTCTTACTTTTGGCTCTTGATGCCCTCTAGAGAGTCTCTTCGTTATCTGTTCAGAGAACCACACGAAAGGCGTGAGTGCCCATACCATCCAGTAGAGGAATACGGCGGAAAGTGGAGCGAGCTGTCGCCAATATGTCGCACCAATTGTTTTCGGTACTATCTCGGAAAGAACAAGAATACCCAACGTCAATATAGCCGAAAATAGACCAAGCCATTGGCTACCAAATACCGACGCAGCTTGCGCACCGGCACTAGCGGCGCCAATCGTATGTGCGATGGTATTGAGCGTTAGTATGGAAGCGAGTGGACGATCAATATTTTGTTTTAGTACGCTTAGCCTTTCTGCTGATGGGTGTCCATTTTGCTTTAACTGCGCAATGTAGCTAGGGCTGATACTAAGTAGTACCGCTTCTAACACAGAGCAGATAAATGAAACGCCAATAGCGACAGAAACATAAATAAAAAGTAACAGCATGGTTTTCCTATAGGTGAAGAAATCACAATTTAGGACCGCATTGATCGGTCAGAAGTTCACATTTTATCGGTACAAGGCTTAGATCTACTAATGATATTTGATGTGGCTTGTGTCTATTTTCTCACATTAGATACTCTAAATTGCTGAGATTGTAGGCATTAGTGCTCGTTGAAAAGCGCTCAACTTCGCTCAAATTGTGAGTTAATGCTCATAATACGGTTAAAAGTAGGTCATAAAACCCAAAGAACCTCTACAAACCTTTGCCAGACGGGGGCTTTATGATTTAGAGTGAGTTGAATTCGATAACCTATGAGAAGGGAAACCTAATGAACAAGACCCAATTAATCGACTTTATTGCTGAAAAAGCAGATCTTTCAAAAGCACAAGCTAAAGCTGCTCTTGAAGCAACACTTGGTAGCGTTACTGATGCTCTTAAAGAAGGCGACCAGGTTCAACTAATTGGTTTTGGTACGTTTAAAGTAAATCACCGTGCAGCTCGTACAGGTCGTAACCCTAAGACTGGTGCGGAAATCCAAATCGCTGCAGCAAATGTTCCTGCGTTTGTAGCAGGTAAAGCACTGAAAGACTCAGTGAAATAACGTATAATGCGCCGAGATGTTTGAACTAACTCTCGGCGTGCTTTTCTCCCTATGAAAAAAATTTTCTTATCTTTAATAATTAGTTCTTCTCTCCTGGGATGTTCTTCATCCGTTTCTACTCCAAATATTGATCAGTTCTCTCAACATAGTGGCGGTAAAACTATGGGGGATGCGACTACGTTTTATTGGTATACCGAAAGACTTAATCAACCTTATACAGCGGCCGACCATGTGTTTGCTGGCGACTATGGGTGGTATAAAACGGACTATCGTTGGAATGAAGGAGAAATGCGAGAGCTCATTCGAGAAGGTGAGCAGATAAGGCAGGATGTGGGGTTAGTACCCTATCGTGTTCATGTTCGTTTTAATGTGAAAGGTGAAGCCGTTTATCAACAATACCGTATTGACGATAAAGTATTGCCCATTAACGAAGAGCAGCTAAAACGCTATAAATTGGAAGCCCAATCGGTTTCTGATGTGACCAAAGAATTTAGCCGTGAAGGGTTTGAATTAATTCAAGGCTATTGGAATGGTTCAAGTTTTGAGACGTGCTCTGGTGAAACCTATGATGAAATCGCGTTTAATCAGACGCTTCCAACTTTCGTCGTTAATAGACTCTCTTCTATTGACAGCTATATTGCGGTGTTGGGAAGAACAAGAGTGAACAAAATCATCGTAGAAGAACTTCTCATGCTTGATGAAGATAGTCACGATTGCGTTGCACGCCCAGCCCTAATTGAATCGAATTAACCACTCATTTAGAGCCATCAAAAAAGGCGCTGTGATAGCGCCTTTTTTATGCCTGAAGAACAATTGCTAAATCAGCTATTGTTACTTAGCTTCGTTCTCGCGCGCTATAGCACGGTAACCAATGTCATTGCGGTGGAACATACCATTCCAGCTAACTTGCTTCGTCAACGCGTAAGCACGCTCTTGAGCTTCAGAAACCGTGTTACCCAGTGCCGTTGCACAAAGTACGCGACCACCGTTTGTCACCACATCGCCAGCTTCGTTATTTGTCGTACCCGCGTGGAAAACTTTTTGGCCTTCATCTTCGCTTGTTGGTAGTGAAATAACGTCACCTTTTGCGTAGTCAGCAGGGTAACCGCCAGCCGCAAGAACAACACCGATAGAAGCGCGTGGATCCCACTTCGATTCTGCTTCGTCGAGTTTCTCGTCGATAGCCATTAGGCAAAGCTCAACAAGGTCTGACTCCATACGCATCATGATAGGTTGCGTTTCTGGATCGCCGAAGCGGCAGTTGTATTCGATAACTTTAGGTGTCCCGTCAGCATCGATCATTAGGCCTGCGTAAAGGAAACCCGTGTAAGGTGCGCCTTCTGCGTCCATACCACGTACCGTTGGGTAGATAACTTCCTCAAGGATACGGTTGTGGATTTCAGGCGTCACCACTGGAGCTGGAGAGTAAGCACCCATGCCGCCAGTATTAGGCCCCGTGTCTTTGTCGCCAACACGTTTGTGATCTTGGCTGGTGGCCATAGGAAGCACGCTAGAACCGTCAACCATTACGATGAAGCTTGCTTCTTCGCCTTCAAGGAACTCTTCTATAACCACACGGCTGCCAGCTTCGCCAAATGCGTTGCCCGCTAGCATGTCTTTGATTGCGTCTTCAGCTTCTTCCAGTGTCATCGCAACGATAACGCCTTTACCCGCTGCAAGACCGTCAGCTTTTACTACGATTGGAGCGCCTTGCTCACGTACGTAAGCGATAGCTGGCTCAATCTCAGTGAAGTTTGCGTAGTAGCCCGTCGGGATGTCATGACGAGCTAGGAAATCTTTAGTGAATGCTTTCGAACCTTCAAGCTGCGCTGCTGCTTGAGTTGGACCAAAGATAGGAAGACCCACTTCGCGGAATGCGTCAACCACGCCAATGACTAATGGTGCTTCTGGACCAACGATGGTCAGTTCGATTTTTTTCTCTTGAGCAAACGCCACTAAACCTGCGATGTCTTCAACGCCGATGCTTACGTTCTCAAGTTTCGGCTCAAGTGCCGTGCCTGCGTTACCTGGAGCGATGAATACGGTTTCAACGTTTGGGTTTTGTGCCGCTTTCCAACCTAAAGCATGTTCTCTACCGCCAGCACCGATGATTAATACGTTCATGTTTCAATCCTTAAGTCTTTAATTCTTAAAAGCCCCTCAAATTTGAGAGGCTTGATAGCTACTAATCGTTTAGAAAAACCGAGTATTAGTGGCGGAAGTGGCGCATACCCGTAAAGATCATCGCCATGCCGTGTTCGTCTGCTGCTGCGATAACTTCGTCATCACGCATAGAGCCGCCCGGTTGAATAACACACTTGATGCCAGCTTCTGCTGCCGCGTCGATACCGTCACGGAATGGGAAGAACGCATCAGATGCCATTACACAACCTTCAACTTGTAGACCTTCGTCTGCAGCTTTGATGCCTGCAATTTTCGCAGAGTAAACGCGGCTCATTTGGCCAGCGCCAACACCAATCGTCATGTCGCCTTTCGAGTAAACGATAGCGTTAGATTTAACGTACTTCGCTACTTTCCAGCAGAATAGAGCATCTTTTAGCTCTTCAGCTGTAGGTTGGCGTTTAGAAACCACTTTAAGGTCATCTTCAGACACCATGCCTTGGTCGCGGTCTTGAACTAGCAAACCACCGTTAACGCGTTTCACGTCAAAGCCAGTTGTCTTTGCTGTCCACTCGCCACACTCAAGTAGGCGAAGGTTTTTCTTAGCCGCTACGATTTCAACTGCTTCAGCAGAAACTGATGGTGCAATGATAACTTCAACGAATTGACGCTCAGTGATAGCCGTTGCTGTTGCAGCGTCTAGCTCACGGTTGAAAGCGATGATGCCGCCAAATGCAGACGTTGGGTCTGTTTTGAATGCACGGTCGTAAGCTTCTAGGATGTCTTCACCGAGTGCTACACCACATGGGTTAGCGTGCTTAACAATTACACATGCTGGCTGGTCGAACTCTTTCACACACTCAAGTGCTGCGTCAGTGTCAGCGATGTTGTTGTAAGAAAGGGCTTTACCTTGAATTTGGCGAGCTGTAGAAACTGATGCTTCTTCAGGGTTTGCTTCAACGTAGAATGCGGCTGCCTGGTGGCTGTTCTCACCGTAGCGCATGTCTTGTTTTTTCTCGAACTGTTGGTTGAACGTGCGAGGGAATTTAGACTCTTCGTCACCTTCTTTGTTCTCGCCGTAGCTAGGAACCATAGTGCCGAAGTAGTTAGCGATCATGCCGTCGTAAGAAGCGGTGTGTTCGAATGCTGCGATAGCGAGATCGAAGCGAGTCTCTAGGGTTAGAGATTGCTCGTTCGCGTCCATTTCAGCGACAACGCGCTCGTAGTCGTGTGCATTAACAACGATCGTTACGTCTTTGTGGTTTTTCGCTGCAGAGCGAACCATTGTAGGACCGCCGATGTCGATGTTCTCAACAGCGTCAGCAAGGGTACAACCTTCTTTAGCAACGGTTTCTGCGAATGGGTATAGGTTTACAACAACCATATCGATAGGGTTGATACCGTGAGTTTCCATCACGTCATCATCTTGGCCACGACGGCCTAGAACACCACCATGAACTTTTGGGTGCAGAGTCTTAACACGGCCATCCATCATTTCTGGGAAACCAGTGTAGTCAGATACTTCTGTAACAGAGATGCCTTTTTCAGCAAGCAGGCGAGCAGTGCCACCGGTAGATAGGATATCTACACCACGGTTAGCAAGAGCTTGTGCAAATTCAACGATACCAGTTTTGTCTGATACGCTGATTAGAGCGCGGCGAATTGGACGAGCGTTATTCATGCTTCCATCTTCCTCAAATTCATGGGGTTAAAATAAAGATACTTGCCAAAAATAAACGATACTCAAGCCGATGTCATTGTAATCAATGATGAATTGGCAATATCATTCATGTATGCAGCGGAATGCCATGAATGGACTGAGGTATCAATCAGTTTTGGTAAAGACCTTTATGCTCATTAAAGCAACAATAGGCACCAGATTTAATGGCGCACATTCTAACTAATTTATTACATAAAAGCTCGCGCAATCGTTTGGCATCGCAAAAATAATTGTAAATTCGACGAAATTGAACCAAATAAGTAACAAGGCTGTTGATGGGGAAGGGTATGTTTCAGATAGGTGAATTGGCGAAAAAGTGTCAGGTGAGCACAGATACGCTACGTTTTTACGAAAAGAATCAGCTAATAAAGCCAGCGGGCCGAAGTGAGTCTGGTTACCGCCTTTATAATGAGGCCAATCAGCGCCAAGTCAGCTTTGTACTAAAGGCTAAAGAATTGGGGCTAAGTTTGGATGAAATCAAAGAGCTATTAGAGATAAAGCTAGAACCTACCGAGCATAGCTGCGCAGAAGTTAAGTCGATTACCTCGGCAAAGCTGGATCTTATTGATAGTAAAATTAATGATTTGAATCGCATCCGAACCGCGTTGAAGAAAATTAATGATGCCTGCTGTGGGCTGGTGGAAGATGATGCAAGCCATTGTTCGATCTTAGGGGCGATCGCGAGTGAGGAAGTGAAGCAATCTTGTTGCGATGTTCATATAAAGCAGCCTTAAGAGGCTTGTCGAATGTTCGCTTTACTGTCTTGATTTGTATTGATCTTGGGAAGGTTGTCGTAATACAAGGTGACTTGATTCCTCCCTGTTTGCTTTGAATAGTACATAGCTTGGTCAGCTTGCTTAAGTAACTCTCTAACCGACGATATATCGGCATTGAGCTCAGAAATACCAATGCTTGCAGTTGCACAGATTACATGCCCATCCACCGAGCATGACGACTCTTCTATTGATTGACGAATACGCTCTGCTATCTCGTAAGCTTGAATTGCACTGGTGTTTGTCAGCACGATTCCAAACTCTTCGCCGCCAAGTCGGCCTATGTAATCACTGGTGCGAATGAGACCTTGGCAAATTTGAGCAACATGCGTAATAACTTCATCACCCGATAGGTGTCCTACCTGATCATTTATCTCTTTGAAGTGGTCGATATCCACCATCAAACAAGAGAGGCTTCTTTGTACTGGTTTATTCAACTCTTGTTCTAGCCCATGGATAAATGCACGTCGGTTGAGCACGCCGGTGAGTTCATCCGTTTCCGAGAGCTTTTTCAGCTCAGCTTTCTGTCGATAAGCCTGGGTAACCTCACGCTCTTGCCACAGTACGACTCTTGACCCATTGGACAGTGTTAGGGGTTTCAGTGTCGCTTCAAACCACAATTCCCCATTCAGTTCTTGAGCTTCAATATCTGCGATGGAAAGTTGTAGCTGTTGGCTGGGCTCTAACGAATACTGAACGTTGATAAGAGAGTTGGAGGAAAACACTTGGTCAATGTATTGGTTCAACTGATCAGAGAGTGGGTAAGGGTATACCTCATCGATGGTGAGATTAATATTGCGTTGGAGATCCACTTCATTCGTTTGACTGGAATCGCCGAAGCTTTCAAGGATACGCCCGCTTTCATTGACGATCCATAAGCGTTCAGGGAGCTCATGCAGAATGAGGTTGAGCCAATCTTCCTTTTGCATATCAACCATGTAGCATATCCGAACGTAAAGTTAATTAATCATTATATAGCCATTATTGATCTTATCAATGCTATATAGCTCACAAAACAATCACATGTTCAAAAACTAACTGAATGGTTTTAAACGGAATTTCATCCTGAATCGAATGCCGTACTAACGCTTGGTTTACTGAGTGGAAAGCATAAAAAAAGCCGGGTCCACAAAAGTGAACCCGGCCTTCAAAATCAAAATAGGTATGATTAGTTCATGCCGTATTTTTTCAGTTTCTTACGAAGAGTACCGCGGTTGATACCCATCATAGTTGCTGCGCGAGTTTGGTTACCACGCGTGTACTGCATGATGGTATCAAGTAATGGCTGTTCAACTTCAGCTAGAACTAACTCGTATAGTTCAGTGACTTCTTGGCCATTTAATTGAGCAAGATAGTTTTTAAGAGATGCTTTAACGGAGTCACGCAGTGGTTTTTGCGCGATCTGATCTTGTGAAGTAACGGTAGTAACTGTTAAAGCTTCTGAAGTTATATTTTGTTCGAACATATTCGGTCTAGCTCTTCTCATTAATTATGATGCAACGTTATCAAAATAACCTTCCAATGCTTCAAGTTGCAGCGGAGCTGCTTCAATAGCATTGAAGGCACGGCGAAATTCACTTGCTTGTTCGTGTTCCTTTAGATACCACCCGACGTGCTTACGCGCAATTCGAGGGCCTAAATACTCTCCATAGAAACTATGCAGAGCGTCCACATGGCCAAGCAGTATGTCTTTCACTTCCGCATGCGGAAGGTCAGGCATAGTGGTACCGTTTTCCAAAAAATGTAGGATTTCCTGAAAAATCCATGGACGACCCTGGGCGGGACGGCCAATCATTAAAGCATCAGCGCCAGTGTACTCCAGCACAAACTTAGCCTTTTGAGGGCTATCAATATCACCGTTAGCGATGACGGGAATTGAGATAGCTTGTTTTGCTGCTTTAATGTGTTCATATTCGGCCTCACCTTTGTACATACAAGCGCGAGTTCTCCCATGGAGCGCTAATGCTTGAATGCCGCAGTCTTCGGCTAATTTTGCTATTTGGACACAGTTACGATTCTCTGTATCCCAGCCAGTACGGGTTTTTAGTGTTACAGGTACATCTACTGCGTTTACTACGGCGGTTAGAATCTCTTTAATGAGCTCAGGTCGTTGTAATAAAGCAGAACCGGCTAGCTTTTTATTCACTTTTTTAGCTGGACACCCCATGTTGATATCGATGATTTGCGCACCGTTCTCAACATTAAATTGTGCAGCTTCTGCCATAAGCTGTGGATCAGCCCCCGCAATTTGTACAGAACGAATGCCCGATTCGCCTTCATGTACCATGCGTTGTTTCGATTTAGACGTATTCCATAGCTTTGGGTTTGACGACATCATTTCACTGACCGCCATTCCCGCACCATAGCGAAGGCACAACTCTCGAAACGGTCTATCCGTTACTCCAGCCATAGGAGCAACAATTAGGTTGTTCTTAAGTTGATGATTTCCAATTTTCAAAACGTCTTCACAGTATTACAGCAGCAAGGGCGCGCATTTTACGCATTTTTTGGCTGCGTGAAAAGACTAATATTTGAGCATTTACAATTTGTTTGTGTAAATTGCATTAAATTCAGCCAATTAGTCTTTAAAAGTCTTACTTAATCGTGCTTTGAACCTGAAATTCGGCACCATTCGCTCTGTTCTTTGATAGGGTCGACTTGGAATTCATCGCGATAGTAGCTAGCAACGTCTTCAGCTTGCGTATCTAGCACACCAGACATCGCCAAAGCACCAGCCGGTTTTACTAGCCCTTTAATGATTGGTGAGAGCTCACGAAGAGGCCCTGCAAGAATGTTCGCAACCACCACATCGGCAAGTAAACCTTCAGGTTGATCCTGAGGAAGGAACACCTCTAGTTGATCGGCAACGCCATTACGCTCTGCATTGTCTTTAGAAGCAAGCAGTGCTTGAGGATCAATATCAATACCGATGACCTGTTTCGCGCCGAGCTTAATTGCTGCGATGGCGAGAATGCCTGAACCGCAGCCGAAATCGATGACGGTTTTACCTGACAGATCCAATCCTTCTAGCCACTCTAAACATAAGGCGGTAGTAGGGTGGGTGCCAGTGCCAAACGCGAGGCCAGGGTCGAGCATAACGTTAATGGCATCAGGATCTGGAACGTCACGCCAGCTTGGGCAAATCCATAAGCGCTCACCAAACTGCATTGGGTGAAAGTTATCCATCCATTCGCGTTCCCAGTCTTTATCTTCAAGCTGCTCTACTTTATATGCAAAATCGTTTTCGAGCAGGTTGCTGAGCTTTATTTGATCGATGATAAACGTGGTGTCTGCTTCTGCATCGTAAAGCGCAAGAACGTCGATATCACCCCAAAGACGCGTTTCACCAGGAAGTGGCTCAAAGATTGGTGTATCACGAGCATCCAAAAAGGTCACAGAGAGTGCCCCTGTTTCTTCCATAAGCATGTCACTAATCGTTTCGGCGTTGTCTTTGGTTGCGTTGAGTTTGATTTGAATCCAAGGCATGGGTTTGTGCTCTGCAAAAGGTTAGAAATAGATTGGCGCAGAGTTTAGCAGATATCTGACGGTTTTATAGCCATAAACAAAAATGCCCACCGAAGTGAGCATTTATAGTAACGGTGATTCTAAAGAGGAATCTTATTGAAGACCAAGTTTCTTCTCAAGATAGTGGATATTCGCTCCACCATGCTGGAAGTTTTCGTCATTCATGATCGACTCTTGCAGCGTCACGTTCACTTTGATGCCTTCAATGATCATTTCACTTAGAGCATTTTTCATGCGAGCAATCGCGACGTCACGGTTCTCACCAAAGGTGATCAGCTTACCAATCATTGAATCGTAATGCGGTGGCACTGTGTAACCCGTGTAGATATGCGATTCCCAGCGAACACCCATGCCGCCTGGAGCGTGGAAGCGTGTCACTTTACCTGGAGACGGTAGGAAGCGCTCTGGATCTTCTGCATTGATACGACACTCAATGGCATGGCCACTTAGCTTGATATCGTCTTGAGTGAATGACAACGGTTGACCTGCTGCAACACGAAGCTGCTCTTTAATTAGGTCAACACCTGTAACCATCTCAGTCACAGGGTGCTCTACCTGAATACGAGTATTCATTTCGATGAAGTAGAATTCGCCATTTTCGTACAGGAATTCAAATGTACCTGCACCACGATAACCAATTTCAATACAAGCACGAGTACAGCGTTCACCAATGTACTTACGCATCTCTTCAGTGATACCTGGAGCTGGAGCTTCTTCAACCACTTTCTGGTGACGACGTTGCATTGAGCAGTCACGTTCACCTAGGTGAATCGCGCCGCCTTGACCATCGGCAATAATCTGAACTTCAACGTGACGAGGGTTTTCTAGGAATTTCTCCATGTAAACCACATCATTGTTGAAACACGCTTTTGCTTCAGCGCGAGTCATTGCGATTGCTTCAACTAGGTCCGCTTCACTGCGCACAACGCGCATACCACGACCACCACCGCCACCAGAGGCTTTGATAATCACAGGGAAACCGATGCGTTTCGCGTGCGCTTTATTTTTTGCATCATCGTCATCAAGTGGACCATCAGAACCCGGTACACAAGGAACGCCGGCTTTTTTCATTGATGTGATTGCAGATACTTTGTCGCCCATGATGCGGATAGTTTCCGCTTTAGGACCAACGAAGATAAAACCACTGCGCTCAACTTGCTCAGCAAAATCCGCATTTTCAGAAAGGAAGCCGTAGCCTGGGTGGATAGCGACCGCACCCGTAACTTCTGCTGCTGAAATGATGCGTGGAATGTTTAGGTAGCTGTCGATACCACGAGCAGGACCGATACACACGGTTTCGTCTGCAAGCAATACGTGTTTAAGATCGCGGTCAGCTGTTGAGTGAACAGCGACAGTCTTAATGCCTAGCTCTTTACATGCGCGAAGAATACGAAGTGCAATTTCACCTCGGTTCGCGATGACTAATTTATCTAACATGAGAGACTGCCTCTATTATTCGATAACAACAAGTGGTTGGTCGAACTCAACAGGATTACCATCTTCAACTAGGATAGCGGTAACAACACCTGCTTTATCAGCTTCAATCTGGTTCATCATTTTCATTGCTTCAACGATGCAGATAGTGTCGCCAGCATTAACCTGTTGGCCTACTTTAACGAATGGTTTTGCGTCTGGGCTTGGAGCGCCGTAGAAGGTACCAACCATTGGAGAAAGAACTTGGTGACCAGAAACAACTTCTGGAGCCGCTTCTACTGGAGCAGCTGCAGGTGCCGCCGCAGGAGCTGCCGCAGGTGCAGGAGCTGCAACCGGTGCCGCTGCGTATTGAACTGGTGCTACAGGCGCTGCGCCATGACGACTGATTCGTACTGACTCTTCACCTTCAGCGATCTCTAATTCAGCAATGCCAGATTCTTCAACTAATTCAATTAGCTTTTTGATTTTGCGGATATCCATTTTTCTTTCTCTTTATCTTGTGAATAAGACAGCTCAATTTAAGCTGTAGAGTGTTTGTTTACTGTATAAGTAATCTTGTTACCTTGGCGGCTAAGCTCTTACTTTGATTGCAAGTGCTTAATGGCTGCCGACAAAGCGAATTCATAACCTTGCGCACCCAAACCACAAATAACGCCTTCTGCTTTATCTGACAGGTATGAGTGATGACGGAAAGGCTCTCGTGCATGTACGTTCGACAAGTGCACTTCAATAAATGGGATGTTGACACCGAGTAACGCATCACGAAGAGCGACACTGGTGTGCGTAAAAGCTGCGGGATTTATGATGATAAAATCCACTTTCCCAAAGGCATCATGAATGGTTTCAAGCAGCTCATATTCTCGATTCGACTGTAGATGTTGTAATTCAACCTGAGCGTTTGACGCTTGCTGAGTTAGGGTGTCAATGATCTGAGCTAGTGTTTGAGAACCGTAATGAGCAGGTTCACGTAACCCCAAAAGGTTAATGTTTGGGCCATTTAGGACTAGAATGCGTGATTTTGCAGTCATTGTGTTGCCATCTTCCATTATCGTGTGACGAATCTTAATATTCCCACATTATCAAAGAATTCGTATGCGATTTGTGTCAAAAAATCACGCTTCTTTGAAATTAGACCAAGATTATAGCTAATTCAGCGCAAATCGCAGCAATTTACTGGTCTAATCACCTAATTGTAACGACCAAATCTGTAACGAAGTTAACAAAAACGCCCGACATGACCTGTATTGTGATGTTAAATTTTGAGGTTATTCCCATAAAAAAACCGCCACATAGGTGACGGTTTTATTGCGAGCCTGTTTTAAACGTATTGCTTTTGGCTTTGTTATCGCTTGAAGCTATGCAATACGAAGGCGATGATCGTCTTAAGCAAGCTCTGCTTTTTCGGCTATGAGTTTATCAACCACACTTGGGTCGGCTAGGGTCGAGGTATCACCCAAGTTACTGGTGTCGCCCGTTGCTATTTTACGCAGGATACGACGCATGATCTTACCTGAACGCGTTTTTGGTAGAGAATCTGTCCAGTGAAGGACATCGGGTGTCGCGATTGGACCAATCTCTTTGCGTACCCAGTCTTTTACTTCTTTATGAAGCTCAGCGGATGGGAACTCACCGTCATTGAGTGTGATGTAGGCGTAAATCGCTTGCCCTTTAATGTCGTGAGGAATACCAACAATAGCGGCTTCTGCGATCTTGCTGTGTGCAACTAAAGCCGATTCAACCTCTGCTGTTCCCATTCGGTGACCAGAAACATTGAGTACGTCATCGACACGACCAGTAATCCAGTAATAGCCATCCTCATCACGACGAGCACCATCACTGGTGAAGTACATGCCTTTAAAGGTAGAGAAGTAGGTTTGCTCAAAACGCTCATGATCACCGTAAACGGTACGCATTTGACCTGGCCAAGAATCGAGTATCACCAAGTTACCTTCTGCTGCGGTCTCTTCAATGATGTTGCCCATGTTATCAACTAAGGCAGGTTGTACACCAAAGAATGGGCGAGTTGCAGATCCAGGCTTCAGATCGGTTGCCCCTGGTAGCGGCGCAATCAAAATACCGCCTGTTTCGGTTTGCCACCAAGTATCCACAATCGGCGAGTTTTCATTACCAATTGTTTTGTAATACCACTCCCATGCTTCAGGGTTGATTGGTTCGCCTACCGAGCCCATAACACGAAGGCTAGTGCGTGACGTTCCATCTACTGCTTCTGTGCCTTTCGCCATTAATGCACGAATTGCCGTTGGTGCCGTGTAGAGAATGTTGACTTGGTGTTTATCGACCACTTCGCTCATACGGCTCGTATTTGGGTAGTTTGGCACGCCTTCAAATAGAATGGTTTTCGCACCGTTAGCCAGTGGCCCATAGATTAGGTATGTGTGACCAGTAATCCAGCCCACATCAGCCGTACACCAGAAGGTTTCGCCTTCTTGGTAATCAAAGACGTATTTGAACGTCATGGTTGCGTAAACAAGGTAACCACCGGTTGTGTGCAGCACGCCTTTAGGTTTGCCTGTCGAGCCCGATGTGTACAGAATGAACAATGGATCTTCCGCTTTCATTTCTTCTGGTGGGCAGTCAGCCGATACTTTTGACGTCGCTTCGTGCCACCAAACATCGCGATGATCGTGCCAATCAATGTCGCCACCCGTACGTTTAAAGACAACGACTTTTTCAATGTTCTTAACTTCTGGGTTGGTCAGTGCTTCATCAACGTTCTTTTTAAGTGGTACCGCTCGGCCACCACGAACGCCTTCATCAGCGGTAATGACAACTTTTGCATCAGAATCAATGATTCGGCCAGAAAGGGCTTCTGGAGAGAAACCACCGAAAACGACCGTGTGAACCGCGCCAATACGAGTACAAGCCAGCATTGCGACTGCAGCTTCTGGGACCATTGGCATATAAAGACACACCACGTCGCCTTTACGTACGCCTTGTTCTTTTAGTGCGTTAGAGAAAAGACACACTTCTTTGTGCAGTTCGTTAAAGGTAAGCGTCTTATCATCGGCAGGGTCATCACCCTCCCAAATAATCGCGACTTCGTCACCACGGTCAGCAAGGTGGCGATCGATACAGTTAGCTGATACGTTCAGTGTGCCGTCTTCAAACCAGCGAATGTCGACGTGACCAGTATCAAATGAGGTGCTTTTTACTTGAGTGAATGGCTTGATCCAGTCAACGATTTTTCCATGTTCAGCCCAAAATCCTTCAGGGTTTGAGACAGACTGTTGGTACATGGCTAAGTAAGTGTCATTATCCGCATGCGTATTTGCTTTGATGTTTTCTTTTACCGGATAAATATGGGCTTCACTCATTGCTTCTCTCCTTGCGCCTTTAAAGTTGTTAGCAGAACAAATTTCCGTTTTGTTATCGATAGATTGAGTTTGATTGGAAAGTTTGTATGAACTCACTTTCCGCCACCTGATGATTTTCCACAATTAGACTTTAGGATGAGAGGTGGCTTTTTACTTAACTTAGAAATACTTAAGTTGATAAATTGAGATGTCAGTCGAGAGTTTATCGGTGTGAATAGGGGGGAGTGAGTGAAGGTAGATCACCTTTTGTCAGGCGGACATAAACAAGGGCTGCGGAAATCGCATCTTGCAGGGCGTCATGCTTACCTTGCAATGGCAGATCGAGGTGCTTACAAATAGCACTGAGAGAGAGGTCAAAATACGCATTGGGTAAGTGACGTTCTAATTGATCATGATAGATCTGGCTAACCTCGATGAGAGCGTTTGGCAGAGGAAATCCAAGGTGTTTTTGGCAGGCAAGGTCGAGAATCTTTTTATCGTATCGAATGTGATAGCCGACTAAAGGGCGGTTGCCAATAAACTCGAGCAGTTGGACTAGGGCTTGCTGCTCTGTGACACCATCAACAAGGTCTTGATGGCGTATTTTATGAATTTTGACCGAGCCAGAGTCTAAGGATTGTGGCGCTCGTAAATGCACTTCAAATGGCTTACTGGTGATGATGCGATTATCGATGATCTTTGTTGCTGCAATGGTAACAAGCTCTGCGCGATGAGGGTCTAGGCTGGTGGTCTCGCAATCGAGTGAGACAAACTCCCCTTTTAGAGGCGCACAAAAGAGAGACTGATATGGGGAGCCTTTGAGTCGATAGTGCCAATATTTCCGTACTAACCAATTCATAGTTTGCCTGTTCCTGCTTGTTGTCCGTGAGCGTTAATCTCTAATCTGATAGTGATAGCTTAGGAACTGTTTGAATTTCTTAACGACATGCAAGCTGTGACGCAGCAAATCTCGTTCGGTTCGCTCAAGTTGCTTAAGCTCAATTCGGTTAGAGCTATGATGTAAGGATAGTTGCTGTGCCAGACGAAGCTTAAAAAATAACTTCAATGCTTCGCTGAGGTTATCGGCGGTTTCTGGCTCTAAGATTTTTTTCTGCTGCAGTGTCTCGATTCGATCAAAGGTATTTTTATCTTCGATACCGTACTCGAGAGAGAGGGCTCGAATCCCGTGGACTATTGGGAAAATACCGCCTTGTTTGATTTCCAATCCCTCTTTGTTTTTCTTCACGTTACCAAATAGAGTGAGAGGAATAGAGAACTGCAACGCAGGACGAGTGAACTCTTGCAGTACCAGCATTTTGTTCCGCATCAGATTTTGTAAGTGCTCACTGACGTTATCGAGTAGATCATGATTGCCAGCCACAGCGTGCGCATCCGCTAAAATGGCGAGATCCATGACATGTTCTGGCTTTGCTCCTTGCACCCAGCGGCTGACCGTGTCTTTCCACTGTTGCTGAGTCTTAACCCATTTGGGGTTGTTCACCATGACATCACCAGGGCAAAGCGGGTAACCGAGCTGCTGCAACGTATGCGTTAGCTGGTCCATGGCGCTTTGGCAGTTATGCCATTCAAGGCCATCTTTGATAATCAGTGCGTTGTCTTGGTCAGTTTTAAGTATCTGCTCTCCCCGTCCTTCGGAGCCCAATACGATAAGACAGCAGTGATCATGGAGAGCGGGGGGAACAACCAATTTAAATGCTTTTTCAATGATTTGCTCATTAACGGCAGAGATAAGCTCCATAATGAACCGGGTTCGAATGCCATTCCCAAGTAGGCTTTCCACCAATTGTCTTTGCTTGTTTGAGGCGAGAGCGAGCTCTTCGACGCTGGTCGCTCGGGCGATACTGAGCGTGAGTACGTGAGAGTGGGTCGAGAATGCACTCAGAATTTGAGTCATATCGAGCATGCCAACCGCTTCTTTGCCGTCACAGACCATCAAGCGCTTCATCTTATTACGCGTCATGGTGATCATGGCGTTGAAAAGGAAGTCGCCATCGTCGATATGCAGCACTGGGAAAGTGGCAATCTCGCCGACATCTGTCGTAACAGACCGATCGTCTAACATTACCGCATGAAGCATATTGGTCCTGGTAACAATGCCATAAGGGTGAGCGGTGGGGTGCGTCGCTATGCGTGGGTCATCGTCATCAAGTCGGACCAAAGCCGAGTCAACACCGCTTTCTTTGAGTTGAAGCGTCACTTCATTTAATGGCTGATTAGGCTTTAGGATCATGGGTGGGTGATAGATCGATTTATCGACTTTCGTCAGAATGAACTCTGCGAGGTTTTGCTGCTGTTGCGCCGCATCGACGAGCGCTTGTCTGCGCTTTAAATTATTGTCGAAATAGGCGGCGAATTGCCCATTCGCTTCATACAGTTCAAGGAATACGGCTTTTGGCAATAAATAGGAAAGGGTATCTTCCAGCGCGACATACTGATGACGAGCACTGCCCTCAAAGAGAGCTCTGACATCAAACATGTCGTCATTCGCGTAGTGAGCAAAGATCTCTGAGTTATCTTCTGCTCTCTCTTCAACGGCTCCTTTTATTAATATATTGAGCGAGCCGCAGGGTTGGTTGGCTTGAAGGACAACGTCTTTACCGCGGTAATAGGCCACATCGAGAGAAGATCGCAATTGACGTTGTTGCGCTGTGGTCAAGCGGTCAAATGGCGGAGATTGCATGTTAAATTTATCGGGCATGACCATTCCTATAGCGTAAATGTCCTCATAGTCAGTGTGCCAAATTTCACCATTACCTCCAGACGACTTTGGTCTAATGCAGGTATTGGAAAACACTGAAAAAAGAGCCGCTAAAGCGGAAAACCTGTAAAACGTATTCTTCCCTTTTTAATCAGCTCATCAAAGCCCATAATGGGCGCGCCTGCACTTTTGCCATGTTTTAGGAGCATACGATGCGAACGCCATCTCCCTATGGCTGGATATCCCAGTATTTTCTCGGTTTTTTCTTTGCCTACGGTGTCTATCTGCCGTTTTGGGCACTTTGGTTCGAAGAGCAGGGGATCTCTGCGACAGACATTGGTGTTCTAGTCGGTATTGGTTTTGCTACCCGTTGTGTGGCCAACTTGGTGATTACGCCTCGGATCCATAAAGCAGAGCATCTATTGCCAGCGCTTCGTTGGTTAAGCTTAGCCGCCCTCCTGTTTATCGCTTTCCACTTCTTTACAGGAGGAAGCTTCTGGTTAATGGCGCTCGCAACAGTCCTGTTCAACCTCTGCTGCGGCCCGATTGTCCCACTTTCTGATGCGTTAGCTAACTACTATTCACGCTTAAAAATGCTCGATTACGGTCGAACTCGCCTGTGGGGTTCGATAGCATTTATTGGTGGCTCTACCGTGGTGGGTTACCTGGTGTCTCTCTATGGCAGTGATATGATCTTGTACACAGCGCTGGCCGGTGTCTTGTTCTCACTGGTCATCTCAATGAGAAACATCAGCACTATGCCAGTTACTCAAAATAGACACCAAGCTGAGCGCCCGAAGGTATCCCAGCTGTTGCGTGAATGGCCCGTCATTAAGTTCCTAACGTTGATTGCGCTTATTCAAGGAAGCCATGCTGCCTACTATAGTTTTAGTGCTATTCACTGGCGCGGCGCGGGTTACTCTGCGGATATCATTGGTTACCTATGGAGTTTGGGTGTTGTTGCTGAGGTCATGGTATTTGCGTTCAGTAAGCGTTTCTTCTCTGGTTGGACACTAAGAGCACTCTTTTTAACGGCTTCGATTGGCGTCATGGTTCGTTGGGGTATTACGGCCTCGACCACAGAATTATATGCGCTCGTCCTTGTTCAACTGCTTCATGGTGTTACCTTTGCGGTGGCACATATCGCCGCCATTCAATATATACAGCAAGAAGAAGAGCATAAAATGGTGGCGTTGCAGGCACTGTATAATGCCATCCCTCTTGGTGCTGTGATTGCATTGGTGACGACATTAAGTGGTTGGGGTTACGATAATTGGGGAGCGAATGTTTTCTGGGCGATGGCGCTGATGGGGCTGCTGTCTCTGTTTGTTAAAGTCGACCCACAAGGTTCATCTACGATTGATGTCAATAAAGCTGAGGCGAAAGCACAGAATTAGACTCAAGTGATTGAGCTTGCTGATAATCCCTAGTTAAATGAAACCTCTCCAAGTGGAGAGGTTTTTTTATCGCTGTAGATAAGTTACTAAGAAAGAGATAAGTAACTAAGAAATAGATAAGCCCATTAGAAATGGATGAATAGCTTAGAGATAGGCAAATAGATTAGAAAGGATGTCTAATGCAAGGATGGATTGTCATACCGGTATCGCTCGCGTATCTCGGCATTTTGTTTTTGATTGCTTGGTATGGGGATCGCCAAACCAATTGGCTCGCTAAATGGCGACCTTGGATTTATAGCCTATCGATTGCGGTCTACTGTACCTCCTGGACCTTTTATGGAACCGTGGGGCAGGCGAGCAGTAACCCGTGGTCATTCTTGCCGATATATATCGCCCCCATTCTGGTGTTTACCCTCGGCTGGCGAGTTTTGGCGCGATTAGTGTTAACGGCCAAACGAGAACACATCACCTCGATAGCGGATTTTATTGCTGCGCGTTACGGAAAGTCTCAAGGGTTAGCTGTCGCGGTGACCCTCATCGCGGTCGCAGGGATACTGCCTTACATTGCCCTTCAGCTTCGTGGTATCACCATGGGGCTTGATATTGTTGCCCCAAACCTAGCCAGTGATCTCGGTTATCAAGATCGATATGTCTCTTGGTTCGTTGTGGGTGCATTGGCGATGTTTACCATGTTGTTTGGTACTCGGCATATTGATAATACCGAGCACCATCGCGGTATGATGATGGCCATAGCGTTTGAGTCTGTGATTAAGCTGGTGGCCTTTCTGACCGTCGGTTTTTTCATCATTTATTTAGCATGGAATCAAGAGCAGGTTGACCTTGTCTCTGTGGCTAAGCAAACTTATCAATCGCCAAACATACCGACCCTCCTGATCCATACAGCTCTGACGATGGTTGCGATCGTCTGTCTGCCAAGGCAGTTCCATACCATGGTCGTGGAGAATGAGCGTGCTCAAGATCTACATACGGCGCGTTGGCTGTTCCCTCTTTACTTGATACTGATGGGTATCTTTGTTTTGCCTATTGCTTGGGTTGGTCAAAGCCTCTTAGCGGGAAGTCCAGCGGATACCTTTGTGATCAGTGTTCCTATGTCTGTGGGCGCGAATAATCTGGCGCTATTGGCTTTTCTTGGGGGGACTTCAGCCGCAAGTGGCATGGTCATCGTATCGACGATCGCTCTCGCGATTATGGTATCCAATGATCTGGTGATGCCACTGTTATTGAGACGGATGCGGATTACCGACCGTAACTATCGTCATTTCTCGGGGCTACTGCTGATTATACGCCGAGCGCTAATTCTATTGCTCCTGATCGGCGCGTGGGGTTTCTATCAAGCACTCGATACGATTCATTCGTTATCCGCAATTGGCTTTCTCTCTTTTGCCGCGATTACGCAATTTGCCCCTGCTCTCATTGGTGGTATGTACTGGCGTAACGGCAATCGAAAAGGGGTCTATGTTGGGTTAGCGATAGGGTTCAGTATTTGGTTGATCACATTGATGAGCCAGACAGGAGTCCTTGCTGGAGATGCAAGCAACAACGCCTTAATTTGGCTCATTACCCCGCCCGATCTTCTCGCAGATTGGGAGATTAAAAGCTCGGATTGGGGCATGTTGCTCAGTGTTGTGAGCAACACCCTGTGTTATATCGTGGTTTCTATGTTCACTCGCGCAAGCCTAAGTGAGCGCTTACAGTCGGCGTCGTTTATTGGCACGCCCATGCCAGAGAGTGAGAATCAAAGCCTGTACCAAAGCCGTGTAACGGTTGCAGAGCTTGAGATGTTGGCTTCTCGCTTTGTAGGGCGAACGCGGGTTCGCAGTGCGTTCAACCAATACTGGGCGCAACAACATGAAACCTTGCTACCAAACCAACAAGCTCCATCCTCTTTGATACGCCATACCGAACGGGTTCTGGCTGGCGTTTTTGGCGCGTCCTCCGCTAAGTTAGTGCTTACTTCTGCCTTGCAAGGTAAAAATATGCAGCTTGAAGAGGTCGCGACCATCGTTGATGAAGCGTCTGAGCTGTATGACTTCAGTCGTGGGTTACTGCAAGGTGCGATTGAACACATTGGACAAGGCATTGCTGTGGTGGATAGACAGCTTCGGCTGGTGGCATGGAATCAACGTTATCTCGAGCTTTTTGAATTCCCACCAGGGCTGATTCAGGTTGGCCGACCCATCGCTGATGTGATCCGCCATAATGCGGAAAATGGTCTTTGTGGCCCTGGTGATCCTGAGGGGCATGTACGCCGACGCGTTCAACACTTAGAGCAAGGAACACGGCATACTTCGTCAAGAATTCGCCCTGACGGTCGTGTTATCGAGGTGCAGGGAAATCCAATGCCGAGCGGCGGTTTTGTCATGAGTTTTACAGACATTACCGTGTTTAGAGACGCTGAGCAGGCGCTTAAAGAGGCGAATGAAACACTTGAGGTTCGCGTTCTGAAGCGGACTCAAGAACTGGAACGACTGAATAAACAGTTAGTGAGCGCAACACAGCGTTCAGAGCATGAATCTCAATCTAAATCGCGCTTCTTAGCTGCCGTGAGCCATGATCTTATGCAGCCTCTTAATGCTGCGCGACTCTTTGCTTCCTCTCTTTCTGAGGTTGCCAAAGACAATGAAGTGAAAGGGCTGTCCACGCATATTGAGAGTGCCCTTGAGGCGGCGGAAGATCTGATCGGGGATCTGCTCGATATCTCTCGTTTAGAGTCCGGTAAATTAGAGGTTAACGTGCATAGCTTTGCTGTGAATGATGTCCTCTCCAATTTGGACGCAGAATTTAGCGCGTTAGCTAGGCAGCAAAACCTCGTGTTTAAGATGATTCCATCGTCATTAGTGGTGCAGTCCGATCCTAAATTGCTGCGAAGAGTGGTTCAAAACTTCTTAACCAATGCGTTTCGCTATAGCCCAAAGGGTAAGGTTTGCTTGGGTGTTCGTCGTGTTGGAGAACAAGTGCGAATTGATGTTTGGGACAATGGTATCGGTATTGATGAGGACAAACAGCAAGAGATCTTTGATGAGTTTACTCGCGGAAGCCAGATTCGATCCGATCAAGGACTCGGGCTTGGATTGGCGATCTCTAAGGGGATCGCGCATGTACTGGGTCATCAAATCTCACTGCGTTCATGGCCAAGAAAAGGCAGCGTTTTTTCAATCACGCTGAACCGCGCTCAGAGTGAGCAGATTGTGCCAATCGTTCAGGCGTCGACCCCTGTTTCTGACCTGTCTCACCTCAAGGTGCTTTGTGTCGACAATGAGCCTGAGATCTTAGTGGGAATGGAAAACCTGCTTGCTCGATGGGGATGTGAAATCAAAACCGCCGAAGATTTAATGCAGAGTTTACGTTCTCTCGAAGATGGCTGGGTGCCCGATGTGATTTTCTCCGATTATAGGCTTGATAATGGCCGTACTGGACTTGAGGTACTGCAACAGTGTCGCTTACGTTTAGGTAATAGCTTTGAGGGGGTGATCATTAGTGCTGACCGGACGGAAGAGATGCTAGAGGGCATTGAATCGAATGGATTTAGTTTCATCCCTAAACCAGTGAAGCCACTTAAGCTTAGGGCTATATTGAATCGAGTTTTGTCGCCAGTATGACCATGTTTAAATGACAAAGGCCTCGAATGTGAGGCCTTTTTTAAGTCGATAGTTTAGTGACTAGCTTGCGATACCCCCTCGGGTCAACGTTCTTGGGTCGAGAAGGCGAGCAAGTTCCTCTCGGGGCAGATCGGTTTCTCTCTCCGCGACATCAAGAATAGGAAGCCCTTCTTTATAGGCTTTTTTCGCGATCTCGGCAGCCTTTAAATAGCCAATCACGGGGTTCAACGCCGTCACTAGTATTGGGTTTTTAGAGAGCGCTGAATCGAGGTTGTCCTGTCGCACGGTAAAGCTTGAAATCGCCTTATCGGCCAAAGCGGTCGCGCTATTTGAGAGTAATTCGATGCTCTCTAAAATATTATGCGCGATGACGGGAAGCATCACGTTGAGTTGAAAATTACCCGACTGACCAGCAATGGTGATCGTCGTATCGTTGCCCATCACTTGCGCGGCTGCCATTGCTGCTGCCTCTGGAATTACTGGGTTAACCTTGCCCGGCATAATCGATGAGCCAGGCTGCAAGGCTTGAAGCTCGATTTCTCCCAGCCCAGCCAGTGGGCCAGAGTTCATCCAGCGTAGATCGTTGGAGATCTTCATGATCGCCGTCGCGGCTGTTTTTAACTGACCCGATAAAGACACAATCGCATCTTGGCTGCTTAGATTGAAAAAGAAATTCTCACTGGCCGTGAACGAGTGTTTGCTCGCTTGCGATAAGTTATCGGCAAACTTGCCGGCAAAGCGAGGATCGGCGTTGATCCCTGTGCCGACGGCAGTGCCGCCCTGAGCGAGCGCGCTGACCGATGTTAGGCTGTATTCGATAGCATGTTTGGCATGCTCGATCTGATGTCGCCAACCGCCCAGCTCTTGAGCGAAGGTCATTGGCATGGCGTCCATAAGATGGGTTCGGCCCGTTTTCACTACATCAGCAAGCTCTGCTTGTTTCTTTTCAATGGCTTGAGCAAGGTGATTGAGGGCGGGCAGTAGATGAGAACTCACTGCGATCACCACACTGACTTGGATCGCTGTAGGCACGACATCATTACTGCTTTGTCCCATATTAACGTGATCATTTGGGCTGACATCTCCTCCTAAGTAGCGTGACGCAATGGTGGCAATCACCTCGTTGGCGTTCATGTTTGAACTCGTGCCTGACCCGGTTTGAAAGACATCAATAGGAAACTGTTCGCCATGCTTGCCATCAATGATTTCTTGACTCGCTTCACTGATGACGCTGGCAATATCGCCTTCAAGTAGCCCTAGCTGAGCATTGGTGTTGGCGGCGGCTTGCTTTATGTAAGCCAGTGCCTGAATAAAGCGCTGTGGCATTGTATGTGCGCTGAAGGCGAAGTTATCCACCGCACGCTGTGTTTGTGCTTGGTATAGTGCATCTTTAGGGACGTTGACGTCGCCCATGCTGTCTTTCTCAATTCTGTATGTTTGGGTCATGTTCTATCCTTTATCCAAAGGGGGCTTGGACGTGTTGTAGTTTCTGCTGTAAGTCCGAGTAGCGAGAGCGACCATCAATTTGTTGATAGTAGTGTCGTTTGAGATTAAAAAGTGGCGAATAAATAGAGTTTAGGCATACCTGACGAAAGGTCAGGCTACGATGAGGCGATTCGATGGCATCGATAAGATGGAAGAAAATCTGGCGCAGGTAGAGCTCACACAGCAGTAGATTCTCATTATTCGCATTGGCTTCATGGTGAGACGCGAGTGAGAGTCCCCAGTGAATATAGTCTTGGATAATGTCTGGCTCAAAACCTGAAGGGGCTTTCTGCTCTAGAAAGCGATCCTGTGCTTTGTAAAACTGCGTGTAGAGTAGCTGTTGCTCTTCCATGAATTTACCCTTCATTGTTGTTAATGATAATTATTATCAATTAAGCAATTAAAAACAACTCTTTTAAAAAAGAAGTGAGAGAGAAGGGGGCTTTGCGTTTCTATGGTGACAAGTATTCTTTAAGTGCAGAGGAAGGTAATGGAGTGCTGAGTGCTAGAGGACGGTGAATTAGAAAAGGCTGCAACAAACGGGTGCAGCCTCTCGGTATTGGATTGGGGTACGTATGTCGCGTTTATTCCGCTTTATCAAGCAGCGTTTCGTAGTTTACGAAAGCCGTTTGAGTATCGCCGTAGTAAAGGGTGTCGTTTGACTGAACCGCGACTCTAAGCCAGGTCTCTTCAGACGCAGGTGCTGGCAGGCGAATGCCCCAGTTGAGTTCGCTATCATCGAGAGGTTCCATGCTGACCGGCGTACCCGTTTGTTCAATATCATCCACCAATGACAGCTTGATGCCTTGCAAAGGAAGCTTTGAACTTAGGCTGAGTTGTAGCTGTGTATCCGTGATGCTCTCAGAGCGAAATTGAATCTTGAATTCACCATTTTCCATATCGCATAAGCCGCTGGTGTATCGACAGTTAGATTTACTCAGTAACTTGTATGCTTCGCCTTTCTTGGCTGCGTGTGGCTTTTCGCTCAGTGCCATATCTGTACCGACGTAAGCAACAATAGAAAGAACTGGCGCGACGAGCATAGCAACGATGAGGTGCTTATTTTTGAACATAGTGGCTTCCTTGCAGCTATAGACGCTTATATTAGGTTAACTATTTGTAATTATGAATAAAGTACAGGATTGAGCAGATTAAAAAAGCCCCCGAAGGGGCTTTTGTGGTTCAGGTTAGATTTTAGTGGTCAACGGCGTCACCAGCACCCGCAGGTACACGAACGTGTTCTACTAAATCTTTCACTTCTTGAGGTGTCTCAGCGGTTACACGAGAAACAGCAAAGGCAACAAGGAAGTTGAACATCGCACCGATAGCACCGAATGCATTAGGCTCAATGCCTAGGAACCAGTTACTACCCCAGCTTTCTAGGTAAGTCCAATCAGAGACAAATAGGATGCCTTTGTGTTGGAATACGTAGAATAGAGTAATACTGATACCGGTGATCATACCTGCGATAGCACCTTCTTTATTGATCGTCTTGCTGAAGATACCCATCATCAATGCAGGGAAGATGGAGGAAGCCGCTAGACCGAACGCGAGTGCCACCGTACCGGCTGCAAATCCAGGCGGGTTAAGCCCGAGATAACCAGCGACTGCGATCGCGACCGCCATGGATATTCGACTGGCGAGCAGCTCTTTCTTCTCTGAGATGTTCGGGTTTATCACCCCTTTAATTAAGTCATGGGATATGGATGAGGAGATAGCCAACAGTAGACCCGCCGCTGTTGATAGTGCCGCTGCTAGACCACCTGCCGCTACGAGAGCGATAACCCAGTTAGGCAGTTTTGCAATCTCAGGGTTTGCTAGAACCATGATGTCACGGTCAACTTTTAGCTCATTGGTTTCTGCGCTAGACGTGTAGTTGATGTTGCCATCACCATTAATATCATCAAAGCCTAGTAGACCAGTTTTCTCCCAGTTTTTAAACCAGTCAGGACGTTCATCGTACGCTAGGTATTCACCTGCACTAGGATTCACTGTTTCCATTAGGTTTAGACGTGCCATTGCTGATACAGCAGGCGCCGTCGTGTAAAGAATCGCAATGAAGAATAGAGCCCAACCTGCAGACGTACGCGCATCACGTACCTTAGGTACAGTGAAGAAACGGATGATTACGTGAGGTAGACCTGCTGTACCGATCATCAATGACATGGTGTAAACAAACATGTTTAACGTATCACCACGAACTTGGGTGGTATATTCGGTAAACCCGAGTTCGGTGACCACCTGATCGAGCCGGTCGAGCAGATAGACATCGGTTCCGACCATGGTACTCCCGAGACCGATTTGAGGTAGAGGGTGACCAGTAAGTTGCAGAGAGATGAATATTGCAGGAATAGTGTAAGCTAAAATGAGGACACAATATTGCGCAATCTGCGTGTAGGTAATGCCTTTCATACCGCCCATAACGGCGTACATGAATACGATACACATACCAATCATTAGGCCAGTATCATAGTCCACTTCCAGGAAGCGACCAAAAGCAACACCAACCCCTTTCATTTGACCGATTACGTAAGTAACAGAAGCGATGATCAAACAAGCTACCGCAACAACACGAGCTGTGTTTGAGTAGAAACGCTCACCAACAAACTCAGGTACCGTGAATTTACCAAACTTACGTAGGTATGGTGCTAGAAGTAACGCGAGCAGTACATAACCGCCTGTCCAACCCATTAAGAATACTGAACCGCCGTAACCCATGAAGGCAATTAAGCCAGCCATTGATATGAAAGAAGCTGCCGACATCCAGTCAGCGGCAGTTGCCATACCATTTGCAATTGGGTTTACACCGCCACCAGCGACATAAAACTCTTTCGTTGAACCAGCACGCGCCCAAATAGCGATACCGATGTAGAGCAAAAATGTGGCACCTACTACGAGATAGGTGATTGTTTTCAAGTCCATCTGAGGTGTTCCTTATTCTTCTACGTTAAATTCGCGATCAAGCTGTCTCATTTTCCACGCGTAGTAGAAAATAATCCCTAGAAACGCATAAATCGAACCTTGTTGAGCAAACCAGAATCCAAGCTTGTAACCACCTATTTGAAATTGGTTTAGTACATCAACAAAAAGAATGCCGCAGCCGAACGAAACAACAAACCACACGATCATCAGTTTAATCATGATTTTGACGTTTTTGTCCCAATACGCCTTGGCGTCATCTTTATTTTCAAATGCCATCGTCGTCTCCTTACGATGTATTGTTGTTAATGAAATGTTTCACTTTGTACAATAGCAAGGGGGAGGCAAGGATTCTTTTCAACTTTAGTCGGGGTCAATAATGTAAAAAAACACCTAAAAATAAGGGCTTAAAATAGGAAGTGTGATGTTAATGCGATGTTAATTTAGCCAAAGGTCTAATGCTTATGTGTGTGTTGATGTATATTGGCGGTGGGAAATAGAGAGGATTAAGTTGAAATCAGTGAAGAAAACTCGCTGTGAGTCTCTGTTGTTTAGAAGAATTTAACCATCTCCGTGGGATGTTTGTTATATTGTAACACGACCCGTAGCGCGCATTTGGAGGATGAATTGGACGTAAATACCATCAATAGTTTATTTCTAACTGGAGCGACGTTGATCGCGATTAGTGTCCTTGTTAGCCGGGCTTCTTCCAAACTGGGTGTACCAATTCTGCTCGTTTTTCTATTTGTTGGAATGATGGCTGGCGAAGATGGTCCTGGGGGCATCAACTTTGATGATTATTCTCTAACGTATCTTGTCAGTAATCTTGCTTTAGCGATCATTCTTCTTGATGGCGGTATGCGTACCAAAGTCTCCAGCTTTAAAGTGGCCTTTTGGCCATCTCTTTCTCTAGCCACCATTGGCGTGGCTTGCACGGCGACTATTACGGGGCTTATGGCTTCGTGGCTTTTTGACTTAACGTTACTGCAAGGTATTTTGGTGGGTGCCATTGTTGGGTCAACCGATGCCGCCGCCGTATTCTCACTTCTTAAAGGAAAAAGCCTCAATGAGCGTGTCGGCGCAACCTTAGAGATCGAATCGGGAACCAACGACCCTATGGCGGTTTTCCTCACCGTCACGCTGATCGCCATTTTATCTAATCCTGACATGGACATGGGTGTCGGGTTCTTAGCGACAAGCTTTGCCATGCAGTTTGGTATTGGTGCCCTGGTGGGGTTTGCTGGTGGCTGGTTACTGTGGTCGCTTGTTAATCGGATTTTATTGCCCGAGGGCATGTACTCGATTTTGGTTCTCAGTGGCGGTATTGCCCTGTTTGCCCTGTCGACAATTTTGGGCGGGAGCGGAATATTAACGATTTATTTGGTGGGGCTGTTAATCGGTAACAAGCCGACGTGCTCTCGTCACTCAATTCTTAGCGTATTGGATGGAATGACTTGGTTAAGTCAGATTGTCATGTTCTTGGTGCTAGGGCTCTTGGTTACCCCTTCGACTCTGATTCAAATAATGTTGCCTGCGTTAGCGTTGGCGTTTGGCATGATCTTAATCGCGCGTCCAATCTCGGTTTGGTTAGGATTGCTGCCGTTTAGAAGCTTTAATACTCGAGAGCGATGGTTTGTTTCTTGGGTTGGCCTAAGAGGGGCGGTGCCTATCATCCTAGCGGTTTTCCCGATGATGGCGGGGCTCGAAAATGCTCAGCTGTACTTTAATATCGCTTTCTTTGTCGTCATGGTCTCCTTGATTGTTCAGGGAGGAACGTTAATGAAAGCGGCATCGATGGCTAACGTCTCTCTCCCGCCTAAGCCGAGCCCTATCTATCGCAGTGGTATTGAAATCTTTCCAACCAGTGAATGGGAGATGTTTGTTTACCAACTGAAAGAAGAGAAGTGGTGCATAGGTGAGCCGCTCAAGCGTTTGACGATGCCTGAAGGAACCCGCATTACCGCTCTATTTAGAAATAATACACTCTTCCACCCATCGGGTAGCACCGTACTAGAAGCGAATGACACCTTATGTGTATTGGGGCAAGACAAGGATCTCGATGCCTTGAGTGAGCTTTTCAGTGAAGCACCTATTGAGAAAGAAGAGACGGCTCGTTTCTACGGCGACTTCTTCTTGGATGCGGCAACATCGATTGAAAGTGTGGTTGAATTCTATGGAATCTCGGTCTCGTTGCAAGATCAGAGCATGACACTCAAACAGCTCGCACAAGAGCAGCTCGGTCAGTATTCCGTGCTTGGGGATAGTTTTGATTGGGAAGGGTTACACTGGGTGGTTGCGGAAGTGCATGATAATAAAGTGACGAAACTTGGCCTTTGTTTACCAGAAGAAGCTGCCTAGGCAGCTTCACTCTGAACAATTGACCGTCGCTAGTTGTGCTGTTCTTGAAGAAGAATTACCGCTTGAGTACGGTTTTTTACGCCTAACTTTCGGAAGATAGCGGTCATGTGCGCCTTGATGGTCGCTTCCGAAACATGCAATTCATAAGCGATTTGTTTATTCAACAAACCATCAGATAACATACCTAACACCTTGTACTGTTGTGGCGTCAGCGCGGATATTTTTTCAGCGAGATCGCTACACGCGGCATTATTCGTAATCAATCCTTCCGGGAAGAATGGGTCACCGTTGAGAACTTGATTCAGTGCGCTGATGAGCTCGCGCATGTCACTCGACTTGGGTATGAAGCCAAATGCTCCGTGGCTTTTCACTTGGCTCACCACCGACGCTTCTTCACTGGCCGAAACAACAACGATCGGTAAGTCAGGGTATTCCGCACGCAAATGGATTAACCCAGACATGCCATTCGCGCCTGGCATTTTAAGATCAAGCAGCAAGAGATCGGGCTCTTCTTCTTTCTTTAAGAGGCTAAGAAGTGCATCGAGAGAGTCCGCTTCAAGTAGATTTGCACCGCTAACGGCCATATGAACAGACTGAAATAATGCATTGCGGAATAACGGGTGGTCATCGGCAATGATTATTGAATAGGTTGGTTCCATACAGTTATGCACTTATTAGGAAAAAGGTTAATTTTAGTATTACCACTTGAAGCGGGTGTGACAACCAATACAGGCTTATTGCCTGATTTTTCTTCCTAAAATGTGAAAGAGTTGGGTAAACATCACCCAACTCTTTTGTCTATCGCGCTCTATTTATCTAGAGCGAGTAGCGCATTGATATGCTCTAAAAATGGTTTTGCTTGCATAAAACCGGTTAATCTCGCGGCATTGACTTGCGTCCCGTTCGCATCCCAAAACTCTATGGTTGGAAGGCCAAGCACATTGAGGTGTTTGAGAAGCTCAATATCTTCCGGTCTATTGCGCGTGACATCCGCTTGCAGCAAGGTGAAGTTTTGCAATTGGGTTTCTACGTCAGGGTGGTGGAAGGTGTATTTTTCAAATTCTTTGCACGCAACACACCAATCGGCATAGAAATCGAGCATCACCGGCCTGTTGTTTTGCTTGGCAAGCTCTAACTGCGTTTTAAGGTCTGCAACATTACTAATCTGAATAAAGCGGATGGTCGATTGCTCAGATTCGCTTCCCGGGTTGAAGTAGTAATTGAGCGCAGGCTGCGCGGAAGCGAAAAGGCCAAGTACCGCAATGATACCCACCGCACTTTGTTTCCAGCCGCCAAATGGCAATCGGTTCTTAAGGTGGTACAACCAACCAAACGTGACTAAGCCGAGTAGAGACCAAAGAACCGTAGTCCAAAGGGTTGGCAATATGCGTTCTAGCAAGAAGATCGGTGCTGCGAGGAGGACAAATCCGAATAGGGTTTTGACCACATCCATCCATGCGCCCGCTTTCGGCAGTAATTTATTACCAAAGACAGCGGCAAGCATTAATGGGATACCCATGCCCATCGCTAAGGCGTACAGAGCTATGCCCCCTGTCAATAAATCGCCGCTTTGCGCCACGTAGAGTAACGCGCCCGATAGCGGAGCGGTGGTGCAAGGAGAGCAAACCAGACCAGAAATCGCACCCATGCCAAACACGCCGAGGCTGCTGCCGCCCTTTTGCTTATTACTAAGGTTATTAAGCCAAGTCTGTATGCCACTAGGCAGTTGCAAGCTATATAAACCAAACATGGAAGCGGCAAGCGCAATGAATAGAGCGCTCAAACCAACAAGAACATAGGGGTGCTGCATGGCGGCTTGAAATTGCATACCAGCCGATGCGACGACTAAGCCGAGTAATGTGTAAGTCAGCGCCATTCCTTGAACGTAGATAAACGACAGCCCTAACGCTCGGGTCTGACTCAGTTTACCACTACCCAAAACGATGCTGGTCAAAATAGGGTACATAGGTAAGACACAAGGTGTGAACGCAAGACCGACACCGAGCGCTAAAAACAGTAAGGGTGTCCACCAGTTTTCACCCAGCGTATTGGCTAACTCGCCGTCTGCTGAGGATTGAAGATCAGGTTGGGGTTGACTTGAATCACTCTCTGAACGTTCATTGTTTGAAGTGGCCTTAGCGGCAACAGCTACGGTGGCATCGTCTGAGAACTCAAAGGGGGTAATGTCGATGACGCGCGTTTCAGGTGGGTAGCAGAACCCTGCCTTGGCACACCCCTGATATTGAACAATCACGCGAGCTTTATCTTCATACTCACTGAGTGATAAGTTGATTAACAGCGGCTCGGTATAAATGTTGACCTTACCAAAGAACTCATCTTCATAAGGCTGCCCCTTTCGCATGTCAAACTCACCGAGGGTGACGCCCTCGCCACTGATGGTAATGCGATCTTGATAGAGGTAATACTCGTCTTTGACTTGCCAATCGAGAAAGAGGCGATTGCCTTGTTGATAAAAATTAAACGGGAATGCTTGGTCGACAGGCACAAAGGTGTTGCTGTCTGTTTGAGAGAACAATGAATCCGAGCTGTTTGAAAAAAGCGCATGTGCTGGTGCAATACCGAGCGACAAAACCAGAGCGAAAACAAGAGTAAATAAACGCATACGAACCGTCTTTCTAATAAAGGAATAGATATCTTAACTCAATCAGACAGGTTTGAGGCGGAATAAGTTTCATCCGAAATGAAACAGGCCTGAATAATCAGGCCTGAATAATCAGGCCTGTTAATTAAGTATTTGTGAGCTTTACTTAATTTTCTTTAGATGAGCAGGCTACCGAAGGTAAAGCCCAGTGCAACAGCAGTCGCGATAGTAGCAACACCCGGAATAAAGAACGGGTGGTTGAATACGTACTTACCAATACGAGTCGAGCCCGTGTCATCCATCTCAACGGCGGCAAGCAGTGTAGGATAGGTTGGAAGTACGAACAGAGCGCTGACTGCGGCAAAAGACGCAACGGCTGTTAGAGGCGCAACACCAATTGCCAATGCTGCAGGCATCAGTGCAACCGTCGTTGCACCTTGAGAATACAGCAGCATAGAAGCAAAGAATAGAACCAGCGCGAGCATCCAAGGGTAATCAGAAAGCAATGCGCCAGCGACATCTTTAATGCCGTCAACGTGCGCATTGACGAAGGTTGAACCTAACCAAGCCACACCCAGAACACAGACACACGCTGTCATACCTGAGCGGAATGTTGCGGCGGCTGGGATCTTTGACGCATCAATCTTCGTAAACAGAACAATCGCGGCAGCAGCGGCTAGCATGAAGGTCATGATCGCTTCATTTCGGCCTAGGGTCGGGTTTTCAATCAAACCAACAGAGCCTGAAATCGCAGCGGCGTAACAAACAACGAAGCCTATCGCAGCAAGGAAGATAAAGGTTGCACGTTTTGCCGTTGGCAAGATTTCACGTTGCTGGCTACTCGATTGCTTGATCAGTCCTTTCTCTAAACGCTCTTGATAGATAGGGTCGTCTTTCAATTCACAGCCCATGAAATTAGCCACGAATGCGCCAACCATACAGGCTAAGAACGTGGTTGGAATACAGATCGCAAGCAGTGTTAGGTAGTCAACACCAAATGGTGCCAGCATGGCTGCAAAGGCAACAACCGCTGCTGAAATTGGTGAGGCTGTAATGGCGATTTGAGAGGCAACCACGGCAATCGACAGTGGACGAGAAGGTCGGACACCTTGACCTTTAGCGACTTCTGCAATCACAGGTAGGGTTGAAAAGGCAGTGTGCCCTGTACCCGCCATCAGCGTCATAAAGAAGGTCACAATCGGTGCGTAGAAAGTGATGCGTTCAGGATGTTTTCTTAGGAAGTTCTCTGCAATCTGTACCAACCAGTCCATCCCCCCGGCAACCTGCATTGCTGCGATTGCGGTGATCACTGACATGATGATTAAGATGACATCCACTGGGATGAACGATTGGCTCGTTGGAACACCAAGAATAAGCGATAGTGCGATTACGCCTGCACCGCCAGCAAAACCTATTCCTATTCCACCGATGCGAGCACCAATGAAAATAAAGAATAGAACCACGAATAGTTCAACTGCGATCATGTGATCACCTCTTTTCTATTGTTAAATTAAATAAGATAAATGTTTATTATGAGTAGCTTATGCGTATTTGTTATTTTGATTTATTGTCAATAAGCCCAAAAAAGGCCCCCAATTGGGAGCCTGTTTTAGCAATTACTCGTAACGCTTGCCTTTATACTGAGGTCTCATCAGGTTTTCAACCGAGAAAATGTCATCAAGTTCTTCCTCGGTGAGCAAACCGCGCTCTAAAACGACGTCTCTTACGCTTCGACCTGTCTCGGCACAAATCTTACCAACGATGTCACCTTCGTGATGGCCGATGTATGGGTTGAGGTAAGTAACGATGCCGATTGAGTTAAATACGTAGCCTTCACACACTTCTTTGTTCACGGTAATACCATCAACACATTTGTCGCGCAGGTTAACGCAGGCATTGGTTAAGATGTCTAAAGATTCGAACATGCTTTGAGCGATCACAGGTTCCATAACGTTCAGTTGCAGTTGCCCACCTTCTGCAGCAAACGAGATGGTGTTGTCATTGCCGAGAACCTTAAAGCAGACTTGGTTTACCACCTCAGGTACAACTGGGTTCACTTTCGCAGGCATGATTGAAGAGCCAGCTTGTAGCTCAGGAAGGTTTAGCTCGTTAAGGCCTGTACGTGGGCCAGAAGAGAGGAGACGCAAGTCATTACAGATCTTAGACAACTTCACAGCAAGGCGTTTCAACGCACCATGCGCCATCACATAGGCACCACAGTCTGAGGTTGCTTCAATCAAGTCTTCTGCTTGAACGCATTCGTGCCCTGTCACTGCGGCTAAGTGCTTCACCGCGGCTTCTTGGTATCCATCAACCGCATTTAAACCGGTGCCGATTGCGGTAGCGCCAAGGTTCACCTCGAGCAACAGCTTAGAAGTGTATTGCAGTGCGCGAATTTCTTCATTGAGTGTTACCGCCCATGCATGGAACTCTTGGCCCACGGTCATAGGAACGGCGTCTTGAAGCTGGGTACGGCCCATTTTTAGGGTATTTTCAAATTCTTTGCTCTTAAGATCGAAGGAGCCCTTTAGGTATTCAATTGCGTCAATCAGTTTACGCACGCTGTTGAACACGGAAATACGGAAGCCCGTTGGGTACGCACAGTTTGTGGATTGGCTCTTGTTTACATGGTCATTCGGGTTAATGAATTCGTATTGACCTTTCTCTTTCCCCATCAGCTCCAATGCAACGTTTGCGATCACTTCATTGGTGTTCATATTAACGGAGGTACCAGCGCCGCCCTGGAATACATCTGATGGGAATTGGTCCATGCATTTCCCGGTTTCTAGGATCAAGTCACAGGCCTGAATAATATGATTCGCCACATCTTTGGGTAGTACACCAAGCTCTTTGTTAGCGAGCGCCGCCGCTTTTTTGGTCATCACCATGCCACGTATAAATTCGGGTACGTCTGAGATGGTTGAATTGGAAATATTGAAGTTTTCGATTGCGCGCAAAGTATGGATGCCGTAATACGCATCAGCCGGGACATGACGTTGACCTAAAAGATCTTCTTCGATTCGAGTGGCTTGATTTGCTTTAGTTGTAGCATTAGACGGGGTAGCCATAACGGGATCCTTAGAGAATTATTATTGGAAAATTAATAAAATATTCCCCAACTCTGCGTTTAAGAATCCCTTCTTCAGAATTGTGGGTTAGGAAATCTTTCCTAACATCTGTTGCACATGATACTGGACTTGATACATAAAAATAGTAACTGGATCACTTTTCTTGAACTATTCAGTTAATAATAGTGGGGTTATTTATCATCTTGATTTATGGGTTATTAATTTATCTATTCACGACTCAATGAGTGAAAGTCGCGGTGTGCGATACAGTTTTTTACACGATTCATTTGAGCTATTGAGGCGTTTACGCGTACACTGAATTCAACAAAGGAGGGCTTGTGTTTCCTATCTTACTTTTACTGTTTATTTTTGTCCCGATCATAGAGATTGGTCTGTTTATCCAAGTGGGTGATTATCTTGGTCTTTGGCCAACGATCAGCTTGGTATTAGTCACAGCGTTTGTTGGGGCTTCATTGGTTCGTAGCCAAGGCTTGCAGACATTGCGATCGGTGCAGGGTCGTTTAAATCAGGGTGAACTGCCTGCGCAGCAGATCTTTGAAGGCGTGATGCTGGCTGTCTCTGGGGTTTTATTGTTAACGCCTGGTTTTATGACGGACGCTTTCGGCATGCTTGTGTTACTGCCTGCTCCTCGCGCGGTGATCGCTAAATACTTGATGAGTAAGATGGTGGTCAAGTCTGTCGGTGGTGCTGGCTTTGGGGCACATCAATTTGGTCAAAGCCCATTTGAGCAAGACCCGTTTCATCGTGGCCCGTTTAACTCCGATTCAAATGGCAGTACATTTGAGGGCGAGTATGAAAAGAAAGACGATCAAGACCGAGACAAACTTAACTAGTGTTTCGTCTGTAAACTGAATAGCAAAAGGCAGCCCAATGGCTGCCTTTTTTAATGTTTAACTTGGAGGCGCTGGAATGTTTACAAAGCGCCCTCGAATCCCATTTGTCGCCACGCTTCAAAAGCAATAATGGCAACCGCGTTTGATAGGTTTAGGCTGCGGGCGTCTGGCATCATTGGGATACGGATTCTCTGTTCCATTGGTAGACTCTCAATCACATCAGCAGGGAGTCCACGCGTTTCTGGACCAAACAGCAGCACATCGCCTTGTGCGAACTTTGCGTCTACATGGTGTCCCGTTGTTTTGGTTGTGCAGGCAAAGATTCGAAAGTCCCCTTCGCGCTCATTATTTAAGTAGTCGAGAAAGGCTTCTAGGTTTGCATGACGTTTCACTCGCGCTAGATCGTGGTAGTCCAAGCCTGCACGTCGTACTTTTTTCTCTTCGAGATCGAAGCCAAGTGGCTCTATTAGGTGTAAATTCGCACCACAATTAGCACTAAGTCGAATGATGTTTCCCGTATTTGGGGCGATTTCCGGTTCGTAGAGAGCAATATCAAACATGCTGGGTATCTGTTGTTGGGGATTTGAAAATGAGTATAAGGCGGCTTTGATTCGCCGCCAAGTGTCATCATGCTGCGCAGTGATGTTTCACTACGAATTTGTTGCTCGCGCTGTCGCGTAATTCTTACCCACGGCATCCCAATCGACCACATTCCACCATGCATCGATATAGTCAGGGCGTCGGTTCTGATAGCTGATGTAGTAGGCGTGTTCCCAGACATCCAGTGCCAATATTGGCTCACCGCGCTCTGCAACCGCGTCCATCAATGGGTTATCTTGATTGCCCGTAGAGGTGATTTTCAACTTACCATCTTGAACAATGAGCCAAACGAAACCGGACCCAAAGGTGTTAATTGCAGCCTGAGTAAACTGCTCTTTGAAGGCATCAAATCCACCAAAGGTAGAGATGATCGCTTCGGCAACGGCGCCTGACGGCGTTTTTTTTCCCTCAGAGGTCATGCAATTCCAATAAAGGATATGGTTGTAGTAACCCCCGCCGTTGTTTCTAACTGCAGGTGGATGCTCAGAGATTGAACTGAAAATATCTTCTAGGGATGCGGACTCGAGCTTGGTGCCTTTTATTGCGGCGATAAACTTGTCGTAGTACGCCCTGTGGTGCTTGCTGTAGTGCACTTCCATGGTTTTAGCATCAATGTAGGGCTCTAGTGCATCATAGGCGTAGGGCAGTTCTGGAAATTGGTGGCGCATGGTAAATCCTCCTTAATAGAAGGATTTACATTAATGATAATAAAACTCATTATCAACTGCGTATTGTGTGTGGGTATTTGATTCAGTGCTAAGCGTCACTGTGCAAGGGCAGTTGAATGGACACCTTCAGCCCACCCAGTTTACTTCGACTAGCGTTAATCGTCCCGCTGTGTTGGCGGATTGCCGACTCAGTAATAGCCAAGCCGAGCCCAGTTCCCCCTGAGTTGCGGTCACGGGCGGTTGAGACGCGATAAAACGGACGGAATATCTCATTCATCTCGTTATCTGGAACCCCGTCGCCATTGTCTTCGACCTCTATAGAGAGCGTGTCATTTTCGACGAGTATGGTGACCTGAACCTGATCTTTACCGTAGTAAATGGCATTCCGCGTAATGTTCTCTACGGCACTCATAAGCAGCTTTGGACTGCCTGAGATAATGCGCTCAGGAATATCACTGTACTTCAGATTTTTACCGATCTGCTCCGCTTCAAATTGCGCATCTTTTAGAAGCTCTTCCCATAGACTGCTGAGCGGTTGCTGCTCTCGCTTTAGGTGGCTATCAGCCTGCATTCGCGAGAGCTCCAGTAGTTCCGAGATCATCTGCTCGAGTCGCTGAGCTTCGGTATCTATGCGCGTGAGTTCGGCGCTTTCACCTTGCTTTCGAGTAGCTAAGGCACTGGCCATTCTCAATCGCGTGAGTGGTGAACGAAGCTCGTGAGAGATATCTGATAGAAGTCTCTGCTGACCTGAGAGCATATTGTTCACGGCTTCGACCATTTGGTTGAAGCTGGCTCCTGCCTGGCGAAACTCGGACGTACCTTTCTCGAGTTCTGGGTCAACGATGAACTCACCCCTTGCGACGCGTCTGGCCGCTCGCTCTAGTTTTCGAGCAGGTTGGCTCAGTGCCCACGCTAACCAAAGAAGTAAAGGCGTGCTGACGAGCATGACGGCAAACAATAATTGAAAAGGTTTGTCGAAAAGGCGCAGTAAGAATGGGGATGGCTGGTCCCACCTGACGCCAACGTAAAGATAGAGTTCTCTTTGCGCAAGTGTAATTGGGAGTGGGCCCGCAACCATATATTGGCCGTAGAGTTTTTGTTTCGGCGTCTCGGTTGAATCTAGGCTAGTAATAAAGTTTTTCAGCGCCCTGATCTTGAAATCATGATGTTTCTTGGTGGTGAGTACATTCCCTTCGAGATCAGAGATAAAAATGCGAGGTCTTGAATTGCGTGGCATGTGTCGCTGATCTTCTAGATTGAAAATCACTCGTCCAAGATCGGTATCATTTTTGTGTCGAGTTTCAATGCTCTGCTTTATCTTGATGAGCTTTTCAAGATGCTCTGGTGGAATGTCACGTGTTTTTCTAGGATCGAGGTGTGGTAAAGAGAGCACTGCAAGCAGGACCAGCAACATGGTGAACCAAAAAATGGCAAAGATGCGGCCATACAGGCTGGTTATTTTTGGTAAACGCATCAATCTTCCTCAATCAACAAGTAACCACGACCTCGCAGGGTTTTTATTCTCGATTTTCCTGACAAGGTATCTGGGAGTTTTTTTCGTAGATTGGAGACGTGCATGTCAATCGCTCGGTCGAAAGCGGCGAGACGTTTCCCTAGCACATCGAGACTGAGTGTTTCTTTGGTTAAGGTGACGCCTGGGTTTTGGATGAAATGTGTTAAGAGCGCAAACTCAGTCGTGGTGAGCTCTAGAAGTTGCTCTTGGCAATAGGCTTCTTGCTTCCCAGGGTAAACCTTAATGTCGAGGTACTCCACACAGTCGACCATTTTCGGAGACGCCTGCGTTTGAGTTCGGCGAAGTATCGCCTTCATACGCGCCAGCAGTTCTCTGTCGCTGAACGGCTTAGGTAAGTAATCGTCAGCCCCTAACTCTAAGCCGATGACTCTGTCGATCTCTTCGCCTTTGGCGGTCAGCATCAAGACAGGAGTGCTCCAGGTTTCACGTAGCTTTTTTAGTGTCTCCATGCCATTCAGTTTCGGCATCATGACATCTAAGAGAATAAGATCGATCTCATCACTGACCTCGGCAAGCCCCGATTCACCATCATTGGTTTCGGTGACGGTAAACCCTTCATAGCTTAATACTTCTTTGAGTAAGCCAGTCAGTTCGGTGTCGTCATCAATAAGTAGAATATGTGCCATAACAAGGTGCCTCGATAGAAATACGGTCTTATTTGTTCTTCTTAATAGTACTGTGAAAATGACGAAGCGAAGAGCTTAATTTTCCTTCTTTACGATCCTTTACGCTCACTAAACGCACGTTTACACGTGGCGACGTATTCTAAACTCATGCGCTGCAACAGCAGTGATTAACAATAAATGATTTTGAGATTACTGAGGGTACGATTATGAATACGACAAAAAAATTGGTTTTAGCAGCAGCAATTATTCCTCTAACGTTTGCAACAGCGAGTGCTTATGCATTTGGCGGTAAATCGGACAACGGCCGCGGACATGGTAAATGCTCTGGTGGATTCGACCGTGGCATCATGCGTCAGCTTGATTTGACGGAAGAGCAGAAAGATCAAATGAAAGAGCTACGTGAAGCCAACAAAGCGAGCAAAAAGGTCAACGCTCAAGAGAACTTTGGGGCGAAACTTGAAGCAAAACAAGCGCATCAAAAACAAGTTCAAGCGCTAGTGTTAGCGGATACCTTTGATCAAGCGGCAGCCACTGAGCTTGCTTCACAAATGGTTGAGAAGCAAACCGAGCGTCGCGTTAAGTCACTAGAGAAGCAACAGCAAATGCTGAATATTCTGACTGACGAGCAAAAAACAAAATTTGTTGAGCTTCAAGAAGAAAAAATGCAGAAATGCAGTGACAAAATGCAAGAGCGCATTCAAAAGTCATAACGACAAGCAGCAGTCATCACGAAGGCAACCCGATGGGTTGCCTTTTGTTTGATATTTTTTTACTCACTGACACGTTATACTCAGTTCATATTCGTTTAGTTATTATGATGATATGAAACCTGAATACGCTCGTTTAGTGACGATGGCAGCATGGACGGCAACTGCCGTTGCAACTCTGTTACTCATCGTAAAAGTGATTGCCTGGTGGATCACGGGCTCAGTAAGCTTACTTGCTTCACTGATCGACTCATTACTGGATATTGCCGCCTCAGTGGTAAACCTGATTGTTATTCGCTACGCACTCCAACCTGCTGACAAAGAACATACCTTTGGTCACGGCAAGGCCGAATCCCTAGCCGCGCTTGCCCAAGCGATGTTTATTTCTGGCTCAGCGTGCTTTCTTATCCTCAACGGCATTGATCGTTTCTTCCGTCCACATGAACTTCACTCGCCAGAGCTTGGTGTATACGTGAGTATGTTTGCAATGATGGTCACCTTTGGTCTGGTTCGCTTTCAAAAGTACGTGGTGGAAAAAACCGGCAGCCAAGCGATTGCTGCTGATTCTTTGCATTACCAAAGCGACCTCTATATGAACGCCGCAATTATGCTGGCATTAGGCCTCAGCTGGTTTGGCGTGACTCAGGCTGATGCTGTGTTTGCTGTGGCGATTGGCTGCTATATTCTCTATAGCGCATTCAAAATGGTGACAGAGGCGATTCAAACCTTGCTGGATCGTAAACTTCCTGATGATGAACTGGAGCAGATTCGCCGCTCTTGCTTAGACGTTGAAGGCGTATTAGGAGTGCATCAATTGAGAACAAGAATGGCTGGCCCAACGCGTTTTATTCAACTTCACCTAGAGCTTGATGACAACATCGTGCTTATTGAGGCACATCGAATCTCAGACAATGTCGAAACGAGATTAATGAACGAGTTTCCTGGTGCGGATGTCCTGATCCACCAAGATCCATATTCGGTGGTTTTAAATGGTGAAAGGTCGCAGCTAGAAGAAGATTGGTAGCGGTGACGCAGTTAGTCATAGAATATTAATCAAAACAGCAAGACAAATAGCAGGCTATTCGATATCTTTTGAGCTATAAAAGAAAGAGCATGATTCTGACATGAATCAACGAAGTCGATTCTGATAGAAGTAATACTAGAGCATAACTGTTTTCGTGACGTAGTGCCTGACAAAGAAAAGGTAGTATTCCTTTATTGTAAAGGTAACATACGGTACAGAATGAAAGGATTTCACTGGCGGCACACTTTGGCTGCTGGTACTAAATTTTAGTTTAATTACAAAATTCGAGGGTGAGCATGATTAAGAAGATCGGTGTTTTAACAAGTGGCGGAGACGCACCTGGTATGAACGCAGCGGTACGAGGTGTAGTACGTACTGCACTGTCGGCAGGTATTGAAGTTTACGGTATTTACGATGGCTACCAAGGCCTTGTTGAAGATCGCATCGAAAAGCTTGATCGTTCTAGCGTATCAGATGTCATCAACCGTGGTGGCACGTTCCTAGGTTCAGCTCGTTTCCCTGAATTTAAAGACGCAGCAGTGCGTCAAAAAGGCATTGAAAACCTTAAGAAACACGGCATTGAAGCGCTCGTCGTGGTTGGTGGTGATGGTTCGTACATGGGCGCTAAGAAGTTGACTGAAATGGGCTACCCATGTATTGGTCTACCTGGCACGATTGATAACGATATTGCAGGCACCGATTACACGATTGGTTACTTGACCGCTCTGAATACCGTTATTGATGCGATTGACCGTCTACGTGACACATCATCTTCTCACCAACGTATCTCTATTGTAGAGATCATGGGTCGTCACTGTGGTGATTTAACCTTGATGTCTGCGATTGCGGGTGGTTGTGAGTACATTATTACGCCTGAGACTGGTCTAGATAAAGATCAACTCGTTGCTAATATTCAAGACGGCATTGCGAAAGGCAAAAAGCACGCGATCATTGCTTTGACTGAATTAATGATGGACGCTAACGAGTTAGCGGAAACCATTGAAAAAGCGACAGGTCGTGAGACTCGTGCAACGGTACTGGGTCACATTCAACGTGGCGGTCGTCCGACTGCGTTCGACCGTGTTTTAGCGTCACGCATGGGTAACTACGCGGTTCACCTTCTGATGGAAGGTCATGGTGGTCGTTGTGTTGGCATTCAAAAAGAAGAGCTTATTCACCACGACATCATCGATGCGATTGAGAACATGAAGCGCCCTGTGCGTAATGACCTATTCAAGGTTGCAGAAGAGTTATTCTAAGCTAGGCGGTGTATTTCCGCATTTGCTTTGAATAGCTAGAAACAAATGAAAAATCCAGTTGGGAAACCAACTGGATTTTTTTTACCTCATTATCGGCGAACCCGATTGTTTATCCATTGATTGCCATAGAGATGAGGTAGCCAACCGTGGTGGCAGTGACAACACCAATAAAGCCAGGAATCAAGAAGCTGTGATTCAAAACGTATTTACCGATCTGTGTGGTGCCTGAGCGGTCAAAGGTGATAGCCGCGAGATCACTTGGGTAGAACGGGAAGAAGAAATACGCGTAACAAGCGGGAAGCACACCAATCAGCACAGGAGCTGGAATGCCCATGGCGAATCCAAGCGGTAACATAATGGTTAAAACCGCAGCCTGACTCTTTAAAAAGACGGAAACAACGAACATCGCAATGGCGAATGTCCACGGGTGCGCGGCAACTAAGTCACTCACTAGGCTGATAAGGTACGGTTTGTGGTGACCAATAATGGTGTCACTCATCCAAGCGATACCAAAGATGATAATGACCGCCGTCATCCCTGCAATGAATACGTTACTGTTGACGATCTTTTTCGGGTCTACCTTTGTGGTGAGGAGTATCACTGCACCGACCGAAAGCATTAAGAACTGAATCGCGACCGACATGTTGACGCCATCGGGCAGCAGCGCGAGGTCTTTACCGAACATGGCGACAAAGATAACCGTGGCGATACCCGCCAAGAAAATCCCCAATCCTTTCTTTGCTTGATCATCATTTTGGTTGTCTGACGTCTCTTCAGTCACATCAATCAGCTGCGCCTTAAATTCAGGATCTTTACAACGCTCAATAAAGTCTTGGTCAGCCTCTAAGTTTTTGCCTCGTTTAAGACTCCAAGTACACCCAGCCAGTAACCCGATTAGTGTCGCAGGAATCGTCACAAGCAGAACGTTGACTAGGCTAATATCGAGGTTGTTATCGGCCGCGGTGGCCATCACTACCGCTGCGGCCGCGGCGATTGGACTGGCGGTGATCCCCATTTGTGAGGCAACCGTCGCCATTGCCATTGGTCGCTCTGGGCGAATACCTTTCTTGTAAGCAACATCGTAGATAACAGGAAGAAGTGGGTAAACCGAGTGACCCGTTCCGACGAGTACTGTCAGAGAGTAAGTACACAGAGGCCCAAGGAATACAATTTGGTTTGGGTGTTTACGCAGTAGGCGTTCGGCAAATTTGACTAAGAGCTTTAGGCCACCAGTAGCCTCTAAGGTGGCTGATGCCGCAACAACGGCCAAAATAATCAGCATGACGCTGATAGGTGGCGTGCCCGGCGCGATACCAAAAACAAAGGCTAGGATTGAAACTCCCAACCCCCCTAGCAAACCAAATGCGATACCCCCATGGCGGATACCAATGAAAATGACCGACAACAACAGCAACATGTGTATATAAAACATGTATCTACCTCACCCATTATGTATGTTAGGTGATCATCCTATACAAAAGTGGTAGCTGCGGGTGTGAGCCAATGTGCGGTTTATGAGGTGGTATTTAGTGATCGGCGCTTTCATTGTTTCTCGTCAAAAAAGCATGCTGCAATCATAACAATTGAAGCGTTCTAACGTGTAAATCACACTTGTTCAATTTAAATCAATCGAAGTACCGCACTACTCTAGGTGCAAATCGAGCGGCGTTTTACTTTTCTTCCCGGCGACTTCTCGCGTTAACGTGGGGACGAGATACCCAGACACTTGTTCAATTAACCCTGACATTATCTCTTTCGCTTTCGCATCTGACACATAGAAATGGGCTGCCCCTTGAACCTTATCCAAAACATGAAGGTAGTAGGGAAGGATGCCAATAGTGAAGAGGGATTCGCTCAGGGCCACTTGCGCAGCAACACTGTCGTTTATGCCTTTAAGAAGAACGCCCTGATTAAGCATGGTGACATTAGCCGATTTCAACTTGGCGATGGCGGTGCTGAGTTCATCGTTAATCTCATTGACGTGATTAATGTGGGTCACAAAGATGACCTGTAAGCGAGTACTGGAAAGCAAGTGATGCAGTTCATCGGTGACTCTTGCAGGGATAACAACCGGCAGTCGAGAGTGAATTCTTAAGCGCTTGATATGCTGAATATCAGCGACGGCATTGATGAGCCATTCTAGTTCATGATCTTTGGCCATGAGCGGATCACCGCCAGACAGTATGACCTCATTGATTTCGGTATGGGCTTTTAGGTAATCAAGCCCTTGTTGCCACACCGACTTACTGCCCTTGTTTTCATTGTATGGGAAGTGTCTTCGAAAACAATATCGACAGTTTATGGCGCAGCCACCTTTGACGATAAAGAGTGCTCGATTCTTATATTTGTGCAGTAGTCCGGGCACTTGATTGTTTTGCTCACCGAGTGGGTCGGTGGAGTAACCCTCGTGCAATTCAAACTCTTCGCTAAGTGGCAGAACCTGTCTTAGTAAAGGGTCGTGTGGGTTGCCTTTCTCCATTCGGTTGATAAAACTTTGCGGAACACGCTGCGAAAATAATGCTTTTGCTTTGAAGCCAGATTCCCATTCGGAAACATCGATATTCAATGTTTCAAGCAGCTTTACAGGGTCTGAGATCGCATTCGCTAGCTGTTTGAGCCAGTTTTGCTCAACAGATTGGTCAATTCGGGTTATGATGTGCGGCATTAATTTAAACTCGAAAATGGTAAGAGGAAAAAATGGCTACTGTTAGCACGAATGAATTTAAAGGCGGTCTCAAACTTATGCTTGATAGCGAGCCGTGTGTCATTCTCGAAAATGAGTTAGTGAAACCGGGCAAAGGTCAAGCGTTCAACCGTGTCAAAATCCGTAAACTGCTTTCAGGTAAAGTATTAGAGAAAACCTTTAAGTCAGGTGAGTCTGTAGAAGTTGCTGACGTTATGGATATCGATCTAGATTACCTGTACAACGATGGTGAATTCTACCACTTTATGAACAGCGAGTCTTTCGAGCAGATTGCAGCAGAAGCGAAAGCGGTTGGCGACAATGCTAAATGGCTAGTCGAAAATGATACTTGCATGATCACGCTTTGGAATGGCAACCCTATCGTTGTTACACCACCGAACTTTGTTGAGATTGAAGTCACTGAAACTGATCCAGGCCTGAAAGGTGATACACAAGGTACTGGCGGTAAACCTGCAACGCTAGCAACAGGCGCCGTTGTACGTGTTCCACTTTTCATCTCTATTGGTGAAGTGATCAAGGTTGATACTCGTACTGCGGAATACGTTGGTCGAGTAAAATAGTCGCATCAATTTGAATTCAAATCTGATGAAATAAAGGTCACTTAGGTGGCCTTTTTTAGTTTTTGCTTGAAGGAAGGGGTTGTGACACAATCTTAAGATATTGAGCGTAAATGAATAATACAATGAAGCAATCACTCCAAATCTGGCTCGATGCGGCAAGGCCTAAAACGCTTCCGCTGGCTCTGGTCTCTATTCTCACGGGGAGCGTGTTGGCGTACTCCATCGGGCAGTTTTCTCTTCCCATTGCCGTTTTAGCATTTGTTACGGCCACTTTGTTACAGATTCTCTCCAATCTTGCGAATGACTACGGTGATGCCATTAAAGGCACGGACAATGATGATCGCCTTGGTCCTGTTAGAGCTATTCAGTCGGGTGCCGTGTCGTTAAAAACAATGAAGCAGGCAATGGTCATTAACATTATCCTCACGATGGCTTCTGGTCTTTGTCTTGTTTTTTATGCGTTAGATAGCTTACAGAGCATTATTGCCTTCATTGGGCTAGGCGTCCTCGCCATTATCGCTGCGATTGCTTATACCGTGGGTAATAAGCCTTATGGCTATGTCGGGCTCGGGGATATTTCCGTTTTCATCTTCTTTGGTTTACTGGGGGTGGCAGGTACTTTCTTCCTGCATACCGGGTATGTAGACAGTGCGTTAGTTTTACCTGCAATGGGGTGCGGCCTTTTTGCTGTCGCGGTACTCAATGTTAATAATATGCGTGATATAGAAAATGATCAGGCGTGTGGTAAGAAAACGGTCGCTGTTCGTTTAGGTCAGCTCAAGGCAAAGCAATACCACACCTTTTTATTGGCCGGTGCTCTGGTGATGTTTGCAAGCTATTTGCTTATTCAGCCCGCGCCAGTTTGGATCGCTCTGCCTTTTCTTTTTAGCTTAGTGATTGTTTTTAAGCATGGGCAAGCCGTTTGGCAAGCCACGCAACCGGCTCAAATAGCCCCAATGTTGCCTATAGTGGTCAAGTGTGCCTTGCTCACCAATTTGCTTTTTACCGGCATTGTTATCGCTCAAACTCTAATCAGTTAATTGCGCCTTATCATTGCAATGACTTATTGACCCGATATACTCGATAGAGATGACTATCAGTATGGAAAAATACTATGGAATACAATACTTCAGCTCTTTGCGATATTTACTTAGATCAAGTCGACGTTGTTGAACCACTTTTCAGCAACTTCGGCGGCAGTGCTTCGTTCGCAGGTCAAATTACGTCGATTAAGTGTTTCGAAGACAATGGCCTTATCCGCTCTTGTCTAGAGCAAGATGGCGTTGGTCGAGTCTTGCTTATTGATGGTGGTGGCTCTCTTCGTCGCGCACTCATTGATGCTGAGCTAGCGGCTTTGGCTGAAGAAAATGAGTGGGAAGGTATTGTTGTTTATGGCTGTGTTCGAGAAGTCGACGAGCTAGAAGACATGAGTATTGGTATTCAAGCGTTGGCATCGATTCCTGTCGGCGCAGTCGCTAATGATGTTGGTGAAATTGATGTCGCCGTGAACTTTGGTAGCGTTACTTTCATGCCAGAAGATTTTCTCTATGCCGACAATACAGGCATTATCATCTCTCAAGAGCCTTTAGATATTGAGCTTGAGATAGACGAAGACGATGAAGTCACCGATTAGAGATAGAATCAATGAGTCGTTGAAGACGTTTACTCATGATCATTCGTATTGAAGAAATCAAAAGCCGATGCTGCGAGAGTGTCGGCTTTTTACTTTTTGATTCACTTTCTTTAGCGGTTAAGAGCAGTGTATGCGACGTAATTTGAGCGCATAAAGATAGCTGAAGACACCACTAACAATGTTTCCTATGGCAATGCCAATGAACAATCCCTCGACACCATAGAACTGGCTACCTATCCAAGCGGTAGGTAACGTCAAAACAAACAGTCTAATTACCCCCCATTGGAAAGCACGTAATGGCTGATGCAGCGCATTTAAACCTGCTATCAGCATCATTGTGACACCCTGGAATCCATAGCTGAAAGGGACAACCAGCAGATAATGCCAGAGTAAATCTTGAACCTGTTGTTCTTGCGAAAAGAGATCGGCAATAGGCACACTGAGTGGCACCATCATAATGAATATCATCAGCTGGAACACAATAGCAAAACGCATACTAACGAATAACGCACCAAAGCTGCGAGCCGGATTATTCGCCCCTAGGTTTTGTGCCATAAAAGGTGTCAAAACAGAGGTGAGCGCCATTAGAACTAAGATGAGTAGAGACTCAACACGCTGAGCTGCGCCAAACGCTGCAACAGCAACGGTGCCATGTGACGCGAGCAAGATCATCAGAATCGCTCCGGCAAGCGGAACCATGGCATTAGATAGCGCGGCGGGTGTACCGATTCTTAGTATTTGCCGCCAATCATCGAGTATCGATGCGATATTTGGGAAGGAAAGTAATTTTTCACGCTTGATAAGTATGTAGAGCGAACACAGTAGTGCACCAAACCAGCTAAACGCACTCGAAATTGCCGCCCCTTGTATTCCAAGTTCGGGGAACGGACCAAAGCCAAAGATCAATAGTGGATCAAGCACACCATTAAGAAGCCCTGCTAGCATCATGATCTTGGCTGGGGTTTTGGTATCGCCTGTGGCACGTATCGCGCTGTTTCCTGCCATGGGGATAACCAATAGCGGAATCGAAAAATACCAAACGGCCATGTACTCATTGATGAGTGGTAAAAGATGCGGCTCTGCACCAAGCGCTAAAAATAGAGGTTCAATGGTCAGTAAGCCAATAAACGACGCTATAGAAACGAGCAGAAGCGCTAAAATCAGACCGTGAGTTGAGAAGTAAGCGGCTTGCTTGGCCTGACCTTGACCTAATAAACGGGCGAGACTAGTCGAAATACCAATACCAATACCCATGGTTATACAGTTAATGGCGAAGGTAACCGGAAAGGTAAAGCTTATGGCGGCTAGGGATTGTGTCCCCAAAAGTGAGATGAAGAAGGTGTCGACCACGTTGAACATCAATATGGCAACCATACCGAAGGTCATGGGGATGGTCATTTGACGTAGCACAGTAGAGATTGGCGCTGTTAATAAGCCGTGTTTATCGTGCATCGTCCATACGCAGTAATATCAAAACGCTAGGATACAAGATAAATGAATTAGGCACTAGCATCGGCCGCTATCTTCTGCTGCTGATTGGCTTACTACAAACACAAATAAGGCCAGCAATGGCTGGCCTTATATCTAATTAGAGGTTTTTCTAATTATGCTTTTGCTTCAGCTGCAGCTTTAGCGATAGCTGCAAAGCCTTTCGCGTCAAGAGCTGCGCCGCCAACTAGAGCACCGTCGATGTCTGGTTGTGCGAAGTAAGACGCTGCGTTTTCTGGCTTAACAGAACCGCCGTATTGGATAACTACCTTGCTTGCTACGTCAGCTGATTTCTTAGCGATGTGCGCGCGGATAGAAGCGTGGATGCGTTGTGCATCTTCAGCTGTTGCAGCTTTACCAGTACCGATAGCCCAGATTGGTTCGTAAGCGATGATAGCGCCTTCAAGAGCTTCAACGCCTGAAGTATTGATGACAGCGTCGATTTGACGTGCACATACTGCTTCAGTTTCACCTGCTTCGTTTTGAGCTTCAGATTCACCGATACAGAAAACTGGAGTTAGACCATTTTCTTTTAGGAATGCAAATTTCTTAGCGATGAACTCGTCAGATTCGTTGTGGTATTCACGACGCTCAGAGTGACCGATGATGATGTGAGACGCGCCAAATTCTTTTAGCATCTCTGGAGACATGTCGCCTGTGAAAGCGCCTTTGTTGTTTACATCACTGTTTTGAGCACCAAGAATGATTGCGCTGCCAGCATCAGTAAGCGTGCGCTCAGCTAGATCAATGTAAAGTGCAGGTGGAGCCACTGCTACATCAACGCCAGTTACGCCTTCAAGTTCCTTGTTTAGACCGTTTAATAGGTCTGTAACCATTTCTTTGCTGCCGTTAAGCTTCCAGTTGCCCATAACTACAGGATGACGCATAGGTAAATCTCCATTATTTTGAGGTTTAAAATTAATTGATATAAAAAATAAACGCGTTCGCGCAATAATACAATAGATTAATCACATCAGTTAGTGATTAGGGTCATGAGATTATTTAATCATGTTGATCTTTAGAAGTGATCTACCGAACAGATTGGCAGTGATTATCTCGGAATTTGCTGCGTTACTTGGTATTAGTGTTGAGAATTCACGGCGATAAATATTGACGATAGTTCTAAAGTCAAAAGGAGAAGCAATGCCAAACCTCGTTATGGAATACTCAAACTCGATTGATCAGCGCGTCAATGTGCAAGGACTTTTGGAAGATTTACATGATGTTGCGCTGAGAAGCAGCCTGTTTGATCCAGACTCAGTGAAGTCGAGGGCGCTTCGTTGTCATCATTGGCTGGTCGGCGAGCAGGGCGATAGTGTTGATTTTATCCATGTTGGCTTTGAGCTGTTGGATGGCCGAACAGAAGAGCAAAAAAGAGAGTTATCGAGACAATTGATGACCGTGCTTCAAGAGCAGGCAAGCCAAGTAAGAAGCCTAACCGTTAATATTAGAGATATGGATCGATCTTGTTTTCAAAAAACGCTGAATGGGTAATGTCGTTCATTCGCGTACGATCCGAATTTTTATTTGTTTATTTAGGGTAAGTTAAATGCAGTTAAAACCATTATTGTTTTCATTTGAGGGAAGAGTAGGTAGAAAGACTTATTGGATCTGGAATGCCATTTATTACGCCGCAATCATGGGCTTTGCGACGGGTTCTAATGTTTTGTTCCCTGCGATGGCGCATATTATCTTGCCAGTGTTCCTATTGATGGTGCTCGTTCCTGATTTAGCCATTACAGCGAAACGTTGGCACGACAGGGGGAAATCAAGTTGGTGGCTTTTACTCAATGTCCCCCTTGTATTTGGCCGAATGGCGGTGCCGTTAGGTGATCCGAGTGCCGTCGCACAGACGAGTACCATCGAGATATTAACGTCAGTCGCCGCGTTGATTTGTGGTACCTGGATCTTGGTTGAGTGTGGCTTCATGAAAGGTGAAGAGAAAACAAATCAATATGGCGCCGAAATAAAATAGCGCTTACCTTCGTCTTTTGCCTTATTCGGTAGCATGACCGCTGGTTGTGCTATCGAATATCTTCCAAATCTCATTGCTTCAGTCGACGAGCCAATAGGAAGTTCTACTTACGAAGCATGACTTTCTCAACGGCGTGGTCCTGCCCTTTCTTGAGAATTAATTGAGCTCTGTCTTTTGTCGGTAAAATATTTTCTGCAAGGTTTTGTCCATTGATCGACTGCCAGATGTTTTTGGCCTTATCAATGGCTTCAGATTTGCTTAACAAGGTGTAATGGCTGAAATAGGAGCCTGGCTTGGTAAATGCACCCTGGCGGAACTCTAAGAATCGTTCGACATACCATTTTTCGATGACATCACTCTCAGCGTCGACATAAATAGAGAAATCAAGAAAGTCTGAAATAAACGTACTGGCAGGTTTATCGGGGTAATCCAAGCCACTTTGAAGAACGTTTAACCCCTCAATAATAATCACGTCGGGTTTATCGATCAGTTTTACTTCATCGGTGATGTCATAGGTGATATGTGAATACACCGGAACTTGAACGTTGCCTTTACCCGCTTTCACATCCGTCAAAAACTGGACCAAACGCTTGGTGTCATAGGACTCTGGAAAGCCCTTACGGTGCATAATACCGCGTTTGTCGAGCTCGCTCTTAGAGAATAAAAAGCCATCCGTCGTCACTAATTCGACTTTAGGGTGATTCTCCCAGCGAGATAGAAGTGTACGAATAATTCGAGCCGTTGTACTTTTTCCAACCGCAACACTGCCGGCAATACCAATAATGAAAGGAGGCGCAGAATCGTTGCTGTCGAGAAACTGGTGTAATACTGAGTTTCGGCTTTGACGAGCTTCAATATATAGGTTGAGCAGGCGGCTGAGTGGTAGATAAATATCGACGGCTTCGTCCATAGAAAGGCGTTCATTAACCCCTCTGAGTTCTTGTATGTCTGCTTCCGAAAGCGTCATCGGCACAGCGTTACGTAGCTCCGCCCATTTAGCACGATCAAAAGAGATATAAGGACTCATAAGTACCCACTAGCATTAGAATTATGAAATAGAATTGCGAACATACAACAAGCGCTAAGCATTGCAAATAATAAAGATGTTCAACTCCCCAAAAAACACAAACTTGAATGAAAAAACACCAAATATTTTCATTAGTGTAAAAAAAGCGGTTTTTTTTAAATTTACTATTGCAAGGTCGAATATCATTCAATAGAATGCGCACCACTTATGCCGACTTAGCTCAGTAGGTAGAGCAACTGACTTGTAATCAGTAGGTCACCAGTTCGATTCCGGTAGTCGGCACCATTCTTTCCTGTTTCATAGCAATTGAAACATTTGTAGTTGGAATGGATTAAAAATTTGGGGGGGTTCCCGAGTGGCCAAAGGGAGCAGACTGTAAATCTGCCGGCACTGCCTTCGATGGTTCGAATCCGTCCCCCCCCACCATATTCTAAAGAAAATAGCACCTGAGTTATTATGTTGCGTGCATCGTATAATGGCTATTACCTCAGCCTTCCAAGCTGATGATGCGGGTTCGATTCCCGCTGCACGCTCCAGCTCTTTTTGTTGCTGATATAGCTCAGTCGGTAGAGCGCACCCTTGGTAAGGGTGAGGTCCCCAGTTCAAATCTGGGTATCAGCACCAGCTCTTAAGCAAATATTTCCTTTTGAATTATACTTTATTACCAATTTGTTTTGGTTACGTGGTCATCAAGCCACTTAAATCTGTACCTAGAGGGACACACAATGTCTAAAGAAAAATTTGAACGTACGAAACCGCACGTAAACGTTGGTACTATCGGCCACGTTGACCACGGTAAAACAACTCTAACTGCTGCAATCTGTA
>MPDB01000012.1 GCA_001874155.1 Vibrio sp. MedPE-SWchi | reverse complement strand
GGGGTCATCGCCTTCACCAACGACTTTGAGTTGGCGAGCAATTCCCACAGCATCACAGTCAAAGCGGAAGACCCAGCAGGCAATAGCAGCGATATCTCCGTGACGCTCAACGAAATTAACGTGAATGAGCCGCCAGTGTTCGATCCACCGGAAGAGGGCGACGAATACGTCTTCAGTTACAACGAGAACTCGGCAGAAAACTACACCATCGGTCAAGTTACCGCCGTGGACCCAGAAGGGTTGGGGGTGAACTACAGCATTGTCTATGGTGATGAAAACCCACTGGATGGATTGTTTGAGATAGACGGGAGCGGGAACATCAGTCTGACAGAGGCAGGGGTCATCGCCTTCACCAACGACTTTGAGTTGGCGAGTAATTCCCACAGCATCACAGTCAAAGCGGAAGACCCGGCAGGCAATAGCAGCGATATCTCCGTGACGCTCAACGAGATTAATGTTAATGAAGCGCCAGAAGCGGAAGGTTTTGAAGCCTACTTACGAGATCCAGACTCACCAATTCCGATTGTGTTCGACTCTGATGATCCTGAGTTTGACCACATTTGGGATACAGATGAAACAATCCCAGAAAACAATGAATCTGTGATGGTGATGATTACCTCCTTACCAACGACAGGGACACTGTATTACACAGATGAAGAAGGAGAGAGACGAGCTCTTACTGAGTTAGATCTTTATACCGAAGGTCGAGGCGGTACTATATTAGATCCAAGTAAAGTCGAGTACGAACAAGACGAAGGTGACTCGTTTACTATTGGCGGACATCCAGATGATGTCGAAAAAACAGATGGTTTCTACAATTGGGGCGTAAAGGAATCAAAAACAGAGCGTAGGATCGATTTAGATAATGATACATCAATAAGAGTTTCTGTGATCAATGACAACGGTAAGCCTTTAAAACAATATGCTGCAGAGGGTCATAAAGGGTACGGTATTGGTGATAAAGATGGCAACGGAATGAATGCTAATGAAATTTTAGTAATTGATTTATCGGAGAATCCTTTAGAGGAAGTAACATTTGGTTTGGATGGAATGCAACAAGCTTTTGTTCATGCTCAATCTATCCAAGTCACGTATACCTTCCTGGATGGTACAACTCAGGTAGAGGAGTATCATAAGGACCCAGATTTAGGCCCCCACAAATTCTATGAGGAATTTACTTATTCTTCGGAAGATAACCCAATCGTTGGCATGGAAATGGAGGGCTCAGGTAGTAACTGGGTGCTTCGTGAGCTATCTGGTGAATTGGCAATAACCGAAGACGATACTTTTGATTATCTTGCTATCGATACAGGAGGTTTAGTCAGTGAAGAAGCAACCGTAACCATTCCTCCATATGTTGAACATGCAGCAAGTTTGGAGGATGAGTTACTATCCGGAACATCAGATACGGATGCTTTCAAGTGGAGCGATTCAACCATTAACGATGGTACGGATACTATTGAGAACTTTAATCTCTATGAAGATCTCATCGATTTAACTGGGGTCTTAGATGATGATTCAGAAGTTGATATTGAAGACTTGATGGAGATTGCGAGTGCCTCGGTGGTCGATGATGATGTAGTTATCACCGTCAATGCCGAGAACTCTGCTGATGAGGAGGTCAGTCAAACTATTGTAATCACAGATGGCGCGACAATATTGGAAGATTTTATTCCTACCAATAGTCAACTTGATCAGTTGGAGCTCTTGTCTCAAGTACTTAAAACCGACGCTGCATAATAAAGTAATCTAAAAGAGATAAGCTGGCTGAGAGGCCAGCTTTTTATTTATAGATTCGTTAGTAAAAACAGTTGCCAGACTCTTTGAAATTATGGTACTTTTCCGCGCAATCTCGGAGCCTAAATTTGAAGCGGCACTGGGGGATACGCGCAACGAACATTCGGCTGATTGTCTTGTTGCGTAGGGTAGGTATCAACAAGCCATTTGTTGATAGACGGGATAGCCTTGTTGCTTTGGCAGCAGATGAGAGAGAAACCCAACAGTGAACACTTTTAACTTATACAGTCTAATCAGCTTCGTACTTCCTAAATGCCCTGTACTTCACGTCAGTAGCATCACCGAACCCTGAATTCCTGCACGTCAAATTTGCCATTTCTAATGGTCACAATCTAAATCCCGAACGTATGGATGTTTTCGGAAGGTATTGCTTTGCCTCTTGTTTTATCAACCGGTGTTGAAAAGAGCGCAAATCCTCTATTTTTAGGGAATTACAATGAGCTCAGCTTTTGAAGTCGATAACACGCTTATCGCAACCACTTTTTCTACCAAAGTACCTCACGTAGAAGGTCTTTACGATCTTACGCCAGACCAAATCCTGCTAGACCAAGCAGAGCATGAGTCTGAAGTTCGCTCGTACCCAAGACGTCTGCCTATCGCTATCAAACAAGCACACGGTGCGTTGGTTGAAGATACTCGTGGGCAGCTTTTCTTAGACTGTCTTGCGGGCGCAGGTACTTTGTCGTTGGGTTACAACAACCCAGAAATCAATCAAGCGCTAAAAGAACAGCTTGATCTTGGTCTGCCGTACCAGACGCTCGACATGACAACAAGCGCGAAAGACTTGTTTACTAAGCGTGTAAAGGCATTTCTACCTAAAGAGTTTTCTCACAACTCGGCGATTCAGTTTTGTGGTCCTTCTGGCGCTGATGCCGTTGAAGCAGCCATCAAGCTTGCTAAGCAGACGACGGGTCGTAATACCATGTTTGCTTTCCGTGGCGCTTACCACGGTATGACAAACGGCACCATGGGCATGATGGGTAACCTAAGCACGAAAGAGCGTCGTACTGGCCTAATGTCAGATGTTCACTTTATGCCTTTCCCATACAACCTTCGTTGCCCGTTTGGGCTAGGTGGTGATGAAGGTGCCAAGGCGAGCATTCGTTACATGGAACGCCTGCTGAACGATGATGAGGCAGGAATCATGAAGCCTGCTGCCATCATTGTCGAACCCGTGCAAGGTGAGGGTGGTGTTATCCCTGCGCCTGCATTTTGGCTTCGCGAACTTCGTCGAATTTGTGACGAGCACGAAATCTTACTGATCCTTGATGAAATTCAGTGTGGTGTCGGTAAGACGGGTTATCGTTTTGCGTTTGAAGAGTCGGGTATCTCTCCAGACATTTTATGCTTATCTAAAGCGATTGGTGGTGGCTTGCCGATGTCGATCCTTGTTTTCAATAAAGAGATTGATACATGGAAAGCGGGCGAGCATACGGGTACGTTCCGTGGCAACCAATTAGCCATGGTTTCAGGTGCGAAGGCATTGGAAATCATTGAGCGTGATAACTTAGTTGAACACGCAAACATTGCGGGTCAATACCTCCGCATGGGTCTTGAGAGCATTCAACAGCGCGTAAATTGTGTCGCTGAAGTTCGCGGTAAAGGTTTAATGCTGGGTATGGAAATTCAGAAGGCAGATGGCTCAACCAACAAATTTGGTGAACCAGAAGCCGATGGTGAATTGACGCTAGCAATTCAACGCGCGGCTCTTGAGCGTGGCTTAATGGTAGAGAAAGGCGGCCGTGATGGCGCAGTTATTCGTTTCCTACCACCAATGATCATCTCGTTTGAGCAAATCGATTTCGCGCTTCGCGTGATCGAAGAGGCGATTATTGCTGCTGGCGGTGGCAAACGTGAGGCTGTTGAAGAAAACCAAAAGTGGAAGCTGCACTTCATTCAGGCTGGTAAGAACGGCTCTGACGAGTTTTCGTCGGTCATGAATCACGCCACTGAGGCGTTGAAGCACATCTTTGAACAGGTTGAGAAGCCTTACTCAGGCCTTGAACCAAAGCTTCTTGAAGCTCAAATTAATTCAGTGTGTTTAGATTCAGCAAATGCCAGTTTAAAAGACGTGATTGATAGCACCAGTGATCTCGTGGTAAAGAACTCTATCTTCACTCAACACCCTAATTGTATTGCCCATCTACATACGCCACCTATGATGCCTGCCATTGCCGCTGAAGCCATGATTGCGGCACTGAACCAATCGATGGATTCTTGGGACCAAGCGTCTTCTGCAACCTATGTCGAGCAGCGCGTGGTGGATTGGCTATGTGGCAAGTATGAACTCGGCACGCAAGCGGATGGTGTCATCACCAGTGGCGGTACGCAAAGCAACCAGATGGGTCTGATGCTAGCGCGTGACTGGATTGCCGATAAGCTATCTCAACACTCCATTCAAAAGTTGGGTCTCCCTGACTACGCACATAAACTGCGAATTATCTGCTCTGAGAAATCGCACTTTACGGTGCAAAAGTCTGCATCGTGGATGGGCTTGGGTGAGCAATCTGTCGTGTCAGTGCCTGCGCATGTCAACGGAACGATGGATACCAATGCCTTGCAAGCAACCGTTCTTGATCTCAAACAGCAAGGGCTAATTCCATTCGCTCTTGTGGGGACGGCGGGGACAACCGATCACGGCGCGATCGACGATTTAACCGTTCTGGCTGATGTGGCAGAGCAAAATGATTTATGGCTTCACGTTGATGGCGCTTACGGTGGTGCATTGATCCTGAGCAGCCACAAAGACCGCCTAGCGGGTGTCGAGCGAGCGGATTCAATTAGTGTCGATTTCCACAAGCTGTTCTATCAAACAATCAGCTGCGGAGCACTGCTGCTAAAAGATAAGTCTAAGTTCAAATTTTTACTGCACCATGCCGATTATCTGAATCGAGAGCATGATGAACTGCCGAACTTGGTTGATAAACAGATCGCGACAACCAAACGATTTGACGCGTTAAAAGTGTTTATGACCATGCAAAATGTTGGTCCTCAGGCGTTGGGTGATATGTATGATCACATCATTGAGCAGACACTTGAAGTTGCTGACTTGGTTCGCGAGCATGACGGCTTTGAACTGTTGGCTGAGCCTACGCTTTCAACGGTCCTATTTCGTGCAAACGGCACGTGTGAAGGTTCGGCGGACAAGCTCAATCAGAAAGTTAGAATTGAAGCATTAGTCCGTGGTATCGCGGTGTTGGGTGAAACGGTCGTCGCAGGGCATTCGGCTCTGAAATTTACGATTCTAAATCCGTGTCTCACACTGGCCGATTTTGAAACACTTATTAATGACATTAACCAGTTAGTCTTTGAGCTGGCTGATTAAATTAGAAATGAATCACTTAAGAGGCTGGGCTAATCAATAGCGGGTCTCTTTAAAGTAATTGAATTAGAAAGAATAAGGTAAAAATAACAATGGCAATTCTACAAATTGGTGCAGGTGGTGTTGGTTGGGTTGTTGCGCATAAAGCAGCTCAAAATAACGAAGTTCTCGGTGATATCACGATTGCATCACGCACTCTTGGTAAGTGTGAAAAAATCATTGAGTCCATTAAGGGAAAAAATAACCTTAAAGACACGTCAAAGAAGCTGGAAGCGCGTGAAGTAAACGCGGATGACGTTGACGCACTTGTCGCTCTTATCAATGAAGTGAAACCTGATCTTGTTATTAATGCGGGTCCTCCATGGGTCAACATGGGCATTATGGAAGCGTGTTACCAAGCAAAAGTATCGTACCTTGATACGTCTGTAGCAGTAGACCTTTGCTCTGAAGGTCAACAAGTGCCACAAGCTTACGATTGGCAGTGGGAATACCGCGAGAAATTTGCAGAAGCCGGTATCACAGGCATCCTAGGTGCAGGTTTTGATCCAGGCGTTGTGTCTATCTTTGCCGCTTACGCGGTTAAGCACCTGTTTGATGAGATCGAGTCTATCGATGTTATGGACGTTAACGCGGGTGACCACGGTAAGAAGTTTGCGACTAACTTTGACCCAGAAACGAACATGTTAGAGATCCAAGGTGATTCTTTCTACTGGGAAAATGAAGAGTGGAAACAAGTCCCATGTCATGCTCGTATGCTAGAGTTTGATTTCCCGAATTGTGGTACGCATAAAGTGTACTCAATGGCACACGATGAAGTTCGTTCAATGAAAGAGTTCATTCCAGCGAAGCGCATCGAGTTCTGGATGGGTTTTGGTGATGCTTACCTAAACTACTTCAACTGTATGCGTGATATCGGCTTATTAAGCCCAGAACCGCTAACGTTGCATGATGGTACGGTTGTTCAGCCTTTGCATGTACTTAAAGCGATGCTGCCTGATCCAACTTCTCTGGCTCCGGGTTACACGGGCTTAACGTGCATTGGTACTTGGGTTCAAGGTAAAAAAGACGGCAAAGAGCGCAGTGTATTCATCTACAATAACGCTGACCATGAAGTGGCATACAAAGACGTAGAGCACCAAGCGATCTCTTACACGACGGGCGTTCCTGCTATCACAGCGGCACTTCAGTTCTTCCGTGGCGAGTGGGCTGACAAAGGCGTGTTCAACATGGAGCAGCTAAATCCTGACCCGTTCTTAGAAACAATGCCAGAAATTGGTCTTGATTGGCATGTTCAAGAGCTCACTCCTGGCCAGCCGGTTATTCATAAACTGAAGTAGCTTTGTTAGATCCTAATAAAGTCATTTAGATTTATAAGCCGATGCATTAGCGTCGGCTTTATTCGATTTAGAAGTGATAGAAAATGAGTACAACTGATTCAAATAAAAACGTGTTGAAAACACCGTATTTTATGATCAACGAAGATAAGTTGATTGCTAATCTAGAGAAAGCCAAGCAACTGAAAGACATTTCGGGTGTGAAACTCGTTCTTGCACTGAAATGCTTTTCGACTTGGGGCGTGTTTGACATCATCAAGCCGTATTTGGATGGTACGACAAGTTCTGGCCCGTACGAAGTAAAGCTTGGCCACGAAACCTTTGGCGGTGAGACTCATGCCTACAGTGTTGGTTACAGCGAAGATGATGTTAGAGAAGTCGCGGACATTTGCGATAAGCTGATTTTTAACTCTCAAACTCAGCTTGCGGCACATCGGCACATTGTCGAAGGAAAAGCATCGATTGGTTTGCGATTGAATCCTGGTGTGAGCTATGCCGGACAAGACCTTGCCAATCCAGCTCGTCAGTTCTCACGTTTAGGTGTCCAAGCTGACCATATTAAACCAGAGATCTTTGACGATATAGATGGCGTGATGTTCCACATGAACTGTGAGAACAAAGACGTCGATGCATTTATCGGCCTGCTTGACTCGATCTCAGAGCAGTTTGGCGAGCACTTAGATAAGCTCGATTGGGTCAGCATGGGAGGAGGGGTTTTCTTCACTTGGCCTGGTTACGATATTGAAAAATTAGGCTTGGCGTTGAAAGCTTTCTCTGAGAAACACGGTGTTCAGATGTATCTTGAACCGGGTGAAGCGATCATCACCAAGACAACCGACCTTGTTGTGACGGTTGTTGATATCGTTGAAAACGTGAAGAAGACAGCGATCGTCGATTCTGCTACTGAAGCACACCGTCTAGATACGCTTATTTACGATGAGCCCGCATCGGTGCTCGAGGCTTCTGGAACTGGTGAGCACAATTACGTAATAGGGTCATGTTCCTGTTTGGCTGGTGATCAGTTCTGTGAAGCAAGCTTTGATGAACCTTTAGAGATTGGCCAAAAGCTTCACTTGCTAGACAGTGCTGGCTACACTATGGTCAAACTGAATTGGTTCAATGGTTTGAAGATGCCATCGATTTACTGTGAACGCAGCAGTGGTGAGGTTCAAAAGTTAAATGAGTTTGATTATTCAGACTTCAAACGTTCGCTGTCTCAGTGGTCAGTTAGTTAGTCGGTTAGCAAGCTAAAGAGTGCGAGCTTTTTATTGATGACTAGAATGGAAAAGAGCAGCGAGGCTGCTCTTTTTTGTATCGATTACATGTAAAAATCAAGCTGGTGGTAGAGCGAAGCTATGTTTTAAAGAGACTACGTTTTAAAGAGTCTATGCTTCCAAGATAACTCGAGTGTCTTCACTTAACGATTCAAGTTCGTTAGCCACATCCTGAATCTGCATGTCACTAGGCAATCTCACTGCCATGTTTGCCGTAAACAGGCTAGAGCTCACGCCACCGCCCCCAGCGACAAAGACTCGCTGGCAGTCCATATCTAAAATGCTTATGCCTTGCCCATCCAACACGTGGGTTATCTCGTTAACGATCCCTGCACGGTCATTGGAGTCTAAACGAAGTTGGAAGATAGTATCTTCGCGGTGAGGTATCGCATCTGAATCTACAATTTGAACGAGCAGTTCTTCATGCGATTGAAACGCACTTTTTACGACCTCAGTGTTTTTTTCAGGCAATTGCACCTTAATAACGGCGGCCACTTGATCTTCAATAAAGTTCACTTTACTGATCAGCCACTTTCCACCATTTTCATGGGTAACAGAGGCCAAGTGCTTAATAGTAGCGGGCGTGGCTTTCCCGACGAAATTCACGATAAAAGTGGTGTTCATGATGGATCTCCTACGCCAAGTGATTAAAATAATTGATAGTTTCAGTGTAGAAGTAAATATTTGGAAAGAGTTGATGGATGTCAATTTTTCGAATTAAAGAGAAACTTCACTGGTCATAACGAGTGTTCGGACACAAAAAAAGCGCCTTGTATTGGGCGCTTTTTGAATAGAGTGATGTCTTACTGCTAGGAGTGTCTTTACCTAGAAGCCAATTTTAAACTCTACACCATAAAACTGTCGGTCATAAGAGGCGCCAGCATCCATGGCGAAAGCGGCAGCATTAGAGTTACCAAACCAAGGCGTACTGCTGTATTGGAATTCGGCGCTTCCACCCCAAGCATTACTTACCCAACCGTGAATATGGCCAACGGGATTGAGGAAAAAGAGAGTAAAACTTCCCATTCCTTGAGATCCCCAAACTTCGCCACCGTTATGGACAATATCTTGTTCGGCTTCAAACATCATTTCACCGACGACGGCACCGAAGAACGGAGTGATGAAAATATCTTGCCATGATGGGACTTCTGCAAATGCTTCCACACCCATTTCCCAGAAGAAAGTAGACATAGTCGCCGAGTAAAGGAACGACTCAAATTCATTAAAGCCAGCGTGTCTTGCCGCTGTGTAGTAGACACCGCCAAAGTAGGGGTGCATAACATAGTTCAGGAAGTGTTCGTCTCGGTCCCATACCGGTCCGGCACTAATGTTATCTTTCCATTTACTACCCAGTTGACTCATATCTCTGTCATCTTCATCCCACTTGGTGATGGATTCAGGTAACAGCGTCATTAGACCGACTGTAGCAACACTCAAACCTAGAATGGTGTAGGTTTGGCCCATTAGATAATCCCAATCCTTTTCATCCTGGATTGTGAGGTATTTGGGTAAGTCAGGGTCTTTCAAAGTGAGTTCAGGCTCTTTCAATGAGAGCGCAAAAGGGTCTTCTTGAAAGATGCTAGGTTGATAAGAGTAAGTGTTGTCTTCGATGCAGAAGCTTTGTTCGCAATCGACCGTGTAGGAAAACTCGATATGTTGGTTGACGTTAAAGTTGTTGGCGTTTGCGCAAGCGGAAAACGATAACATCATTGCAGCGATGTTTTTCTTTAGCACGGTGGCTCCATTAGTATGTTTTTAAGATCCTTATCACAATTATCTTATAAAGAGGCATTAATAGAAACCACAAAATGAACTAATTGAGGAGGTTATGAGGATTAATTGTTAATGAAGACCGTTTTCGGTACATAAATTAGCGTAAACTATGTGATGATAAATACCAAAGCATCAAAACTTAGGAAAAGTGAATGACGAAAATTGCAATGCTTAGCACTGGGGAAGAAGTCTTATACGGTGACATCGTAGATACGAATGCCGCTTGGTTATCCCGACTCTTTTTTGCTAACGGTTTTTCTTTGTACAAAAGGTCGACAGTAGGCGATAGCTTAGTGGCACTTAAAGAAGAGATTCTAATGCTAAGTTTTAATTGTGATGTCGTTATTGTTAATGGTGGGCTAGGGCCGACAAGTGATGATTTGACCGCTGAAGCGGCAGCAGCGTGTTCTGGTGAAGAGCTGTCACTGTTTCCTGAGTGGCTCAAAACATTAGAAGCGTTCTTTAGTGCTCGTGGTATGCCAATGCCTGAGAGCAATGTGAAACAAGCTATGTTACCAAGCAGCGCTGAAATTATTGATAACCCAATTGGAACGGCTTGTGGTTTTAAGATGCTCATCAACGATTGCTTGTTCTATTTCACGCCTGGTGTCCCAAAAGAGTTTGAGTTGATGGTTGAAACTCAAATCTTGCCAGATATGGAGCAACGGTACCCTGATCATGAGAGTTACAGTTGCAGCCGTTTGTACACGTTAGGCACTTCTGAGTCCGTCTTGTCTGATAAACTGGATAAATTGCAATTGCCAAAGGGCTACATGATTGGGTATCGCTCATACCTGCCTTTTATTGAAGTTAAATTATTTGCACCGACCGAAGATTTGGAAACCAGGGTTCGAGTTCTACAAATGATTTACAAGCTTATTGATTCTAACGTTGTCAGTGTCGATGAGAATATGCTTGCGCACCTAGGCCACCTTATCGCAGAGAAGAAGCAGTCTATCTCTATCTCTGAGCAGTCTACTCATGGTTGGCTTTCAAATTGGCTCCATTCGAATGAAGAAGCGAACCCATTTTGTGGGCACTCGTGGATTATGAGTAGTTCGCTTGATGTGTCTAGCCAAGAACAGAACCCTCTGGCGGCTTCATTCGCATTAGCGGGAGCAACTCGAGAGAAATGTTCCACTGATGTGGCGTTAGTGACAGGGAAGTTGGAGGATGATAAGTTTTCTGTAGCGCTCTCTACGGCAAAAGGGGAGTGGGGGCAGACTCTTCAGTTTAATCGAAAATACAGTATGGATGAACAGAAAGAGCTTATCTCGACGATTGCGGCTGATATGTTGAGACGCTACCTCTCTAGCAAGCCGATCATCATTCAGTACAGTTCGGTTACTTGCTTGAAAGAGATGTTTATCCCTTCTACATTAATCTAATCAACTATTTACGAGGCTACTTATATCAAAAGTAGCCTTTGTCAAATCCTCGCCGTTTGCCGTTCAGTAATAAAGTGATGAAACTAAACCTTATTACAAACCTCCTTTCATATTTATTTCTTATAAGCAAATCGTCTAAATGTAAGTCGATGATTTTCAATGTGGCGATTATTTGTCCCATTTTTGAGGCTATTAATGTTGAAAATTACTTGTACACTAACATTTCTCTTAAACATTCTATCAAGGAGGTTAGCATGTTTCCCCAATCGAAAATCTTAGTTTGGTATCAAGTAGCAAGCCAAAAAGTTGTTTTAGGTGAAGCATTTAGCAGTGAAAGTTGTGATCTTGCTTCAGATTGGTTACACGCTCCAAGTGACGAAAATTGTCAGCCTGCTCAAGGGTATCGCCTGTCCTTGTTCGATGATGATGGAAGAGAAATTGCTGACAAGCCGGTTTCTATGTTTACCGCGGATTCTTTTCTAGAAGGCATAAAAAAGGCCAGCCTATAGCTGACCTTTGGGTAACTTTACTCGTTTATCTCTACGCTCGTTTTTCTTTAATCCGATAGCGAACATTAGACAATTCAACGTTGCTCTTGGCTTTACAAATACAAGGAAGGATCTCTTTCTTCTCTGTATAAGCCATGGCAAAACCAACAAACTCGACTTCACCGGATTCAAGTGTACAGCGGCACGCACCACAGTGGCCATCGCGGCAATTATATTCTGGCTCAAGCCCTGCTAGCTCGAGTGACTCTAGTAGAGTGTTCGAGGAGTTTGACTCGATCGTTGCGAGTTTGTTGATTTTAAGTTGAGCCATTACAGTTCGAAATCCTCGAAGTCATCAGCGTTTACTTCGTTGTCTATTTGGCCAACTAGGTAAGAGCTGATTTCTGCTTCTTGTGGCGCAACTTGTACGTTGTCTGAAGACAACCACGCGTTGATCCATGGGATTGGGTTGGATGTGGCTTCAGGGTAAGCGACACCTAAACCAACAGCCTGCATTCGAACGTTGGTAATGTATTCAACGTATTGGCACAAGATGTCTTTGTTAAGACCAATCATAGAGCCATCTTTGAATAGGTATTCTGCCCACTCTTTCTCTTGCTCTGCCGCATCTTTAAATAGGTCAAAGCACTCTTGCTTGCACTCTTCTGCGATTTGCATGAATGAGAAATCGTCTTGACCATTACGTAAAATATTCAGCATGTGCTGAGTACCGGTAAGGTGAAGGGCTTCATCACGAGCGATCAGCTTGATGATTTTTGCGTTGCCTTCCATCAGCTCACGTTCAGCAAATGCGAATGAACAAGCAAAGCTTACGTAGAATCGAATCGCTTCAAGCGCGTTCACTGACATCAAGCAGACGTAGAGTTTCTTCTTCAGGTTATGCAGAGAAACGGTGATGGTTTCACCGTCTACTTCGTGCGTACCTTCTCCAAAACGATGGTAATCGCTGGTTAACTGAATGAGCTCATCGTAGTAACGAGCGATATCTTTAGCACGGCTAAGGATATGTTCATTTTCTACAATGTCATCAAACACTAGGCTAGGGTCGTTCACGATATTACGAATAATATGTGTGTATGAGCGCGAGTGAATCGTCTCAGAGAACGACCAAGTTTCAATCCATGTTTCTACTTCAGGTAGAGAAACTAAAGGCAATAAAGCAACATTCGGGCTTCGACCTTGAATAGAATCTAGCAGTGTTTGATATTTTAGGTTCGAGATGAAAATGTGTTTCTCATGCTCTGGTAGCTTGTTGTAATCGATACGGTCGCTCGATACATCAACCTCTTCCGGACGCCAGAAGAAACTCAGCTGCTTTTCGATGAGTTTTTCGAAAATCTCAAATTTTTGCTGGTCGTAACGAGCAACGTTCACTGATTGACCTAAGAACATTGGTTCTTTTAGTTGGTCATTCTTAGTTTGAGAAAAAGTACTGTAAGCCATAAATGCCTCAATTCCTTTTTAAGCCCTTCAGATGGAAGGGCGTTAAATCATAATCTTGTAGTAGATTGCATTAGCGTTCAAATTCGTATGAACGAGCGGTTAAATCTTACAACCGCCGCCTGCGCAATCTTCCTCTTCTACTGCAACCGAACCTGATTGCTCGTCCTTAGCACCATCACGAGTGTTGTGGTAGTACAGTGTTTTCACGCCGTACTTATACGCAGTCAGCAGGTCTTGAAGAAGCTTCTTCATTGGTACTTTTCCACTGTCGTATACACTTGGGTCATAGTTCGTGTTGGCTGAAATTGCCTGGTCTACGAACTTCTGCATGATACCGACAAGGTGAAGGTATCCGTCGTTTCCGCCGATGTTCCAAAGCAACTCATAGTTCTCTTTCAGGTTTAGGAAGTCAGGCACAACCTGCTTCAAAATACCATCTTTAGATGCTTTAACGGATACATAGCCACGCGGTGGCTCAATACCGTTTGTTGCATTTGAGATCTGAGAAGATGTCTCAGAAGGCATAAGAGCGGTAAGTGTTGAGTTTCTTAAACCGTATTCCATGATTTCAGAACGTAGCTCATCCCAATCGTAGTGAAGAGGCTCATCACACACTGAATCGATGTCTGACTTGTACGTATCAATTGGAAGCAAACCTTTCGCGTAGTTTGTTTCATGGAATGAAGGACAACGACCTTGCTCTTTCGACAATTCAACCGATGCTTTTAGCAAGTGGTATTGAATCGCTTCAAATGTTTGGTGAGTAAGACCATTCGCACTGCCATCAGAATACTTAACACCGTTCTTCGCTAGGTAGTAGGCGTAGTTAATCACACCAACACCTAGAGTACGGCGATTCATCGTTGATTTATACGCAGCTGGAAGTGGGTAGTCTTGGTAATCCAATAACGCATCTAGAGCTCGAACCACCAAATCTGAAAGATCCGCTAGGTCGTCGAGTTCATTGATTGCGCCAAGGTTAAATGCAGATAGGGTACAAAGTGCAATTTCACCTTGGTCATCTTCTACATTTGAAAGAGGTTTCGTTGGGAGCGCAATCTCTAAACACAAGTTAGATTGACGTACTGGCGCCACTTTCGAGTCAAACGGGCTGTGCGTATTACAGTGGTCTACGTTTTGAATGTAGATTCGACCTGTTGACGCTCGCTCTTGCATGAGAAGAGAGAATAGCTCGACCGCTTTAACGGACTCTCGTTTAACGGATGGATCGTTTTCGTATTGAACGTACAGCTTCTCGAACTTTTCTTGATCTTCGAAAAATGCATCGTACAGACCAGGAACATCAGAAGGGGAGAATAGGCTGATGTTGCCACCCTGTACTAAGCGAGAGTACATCAGTTTATTCAGCTGAACACCGTAGTCCATATGACGAACACGGTTCTCTTCTACACCACGGTTATTCTTTAACACCAATAGTGATTGTACTTCACCGTGCCAAAGCGGGTAAAAAACAGTGGCGGCACCACCACGAACACCACCTTGAGAACAACACTTAACGGCTGTTTGGAAGTATTTGTAGAATGGGATACAACCAGTGTGGAATGCTTCACCGCCGCGAATCTCAGATCCTAGAGAACGAATGCGACCAGCATTGATGCCAATACCCGCACGCTGAGACACGTAGCGTACAATTGAGCTTGCTGTTGCATTGATAGAATCTAAGCTATCACCACACTCAATCAGGACACAAGAGCTGAATTGACGAGTAGGGGTACGAACACCCGCCATGATTGGCGTAGGCAGTGAAATCTTAAATGTAGACGTCGCATCGTAGAAGCGCTTGATGTAGCTAAGACGAGTTTCCTTTGGATAGTTTGCAAATAAGCAAGCTGAAACCAGAATATACAGGAACTGAGCACTCTCGAAGATTTGTCCAGACACACGGTTCTGAACGAAGTACTTGCCTTCAAGCTGCTTTACTGCTGCGTAAGAGAAGTTTAAATCGCGCTTGTGATCGATGTAGTCATTCAACTCATCGAATTCAGCCTTGGTATAATCTTCCAATAGATGACGATCGTACTTGCCTGCTTCTACAAGGCTAGAGACGTGATCGAAAAGCTTAGGCGGCTCATATTGACCGTATGCTTTTTTACGCAAGTGGAAGACCGCTAGGCGGGCAGCCAAGTATTGGTAATCTGGCGTTTCTTCTGAGATTAGATCGGCTGCAGACTTGATGATAGTTTCATGGATGTCTGAAGTAGTAATGCCATCGTAGAATTGAATGTGAGCTCTTAATTCTACTTGTGAAACTGAGACATTATGGAGGCCTTCAGCAGCCCATGTGATCACGCGGTGTAGCTTCTCGAGATCAATGTTTTCTTTGCGTCCATCACGTTTAGTGACAGTGAGTTGTTGATTCATTCTGATTTCGTTCCCTAACAAAACTGATAAAAGCCATTTTCCTGCGTAATTTTTATAAATTATCTTACTGGCTTTGTGATCAAACTCTCCCTATATATTGTAGTACAAACCACAACATGTAGGGGTGCTTCGTCGTGTGGGTTACAAGATAGTGCTATGACCGGAAATTATCAAGGCAGAGATCTTGTATGACTTGTGGATAAGTGACAAAAATAAAAAAAACTGTAAGTGAACACTAACTGATGAAGAAAGAACTGGCGAGACTGTCGAAAGTTACCGTTATGTAATCGGTTTATTCATAACCAGAAACGAAAATATTTTCCTTGATCTTTAATCAAAATAGGGAGCTTAAATCTGGCTGGTTAAATTGGAATCAAACGCACAGAATGTATGCAAACATTGATTAAAAAGGTGACACCGATGCAATGTCACCTTTGATGTTATGAAAGTGGTTTAAAGCGATTTATGGGTGTGCACGATGTAATTCACATCGACATTACGACCCAATTTGTAACTGTCTGTGAGAGGGTTGTAATGAAGCCCAGTAATACCGTGCTCAATCAAGTCGGTTTGATCAACCATCTTGATGAGTTCTGAAGGTCGAATGAACTTATCGTGATGATGAGTTCCCTCTGGAACGATTTTTAGCAGCTTCTCAGCCCCGACAATCGCAAACAAATAGGATTTTAGATTACGGTTCAATGTAGAGAAGAATACATGACCACCTGGCTTTACTAACGCTGCACAAGATTGAACGACCGAGAGAGGATCTGGAACGTGCTCGAGCATTTCCATACAAGTCACGACGTCGTACTTTCCAACGTTTTCATTTGCATGATCTTCAATGGTGCTTTGGATATAGCTGAGTGTTGTCCCTGTCTCTAGCGCATGCAAACGAGCGACTTCCAGTGGCTCTTTGCCCATGTCTAACCCGGTTACGACTGCACCTTCTTTTGCCATGCTTTCCGCTAAGATTCCGCCGCCACAACCGACATCTAACACTTCTTTACCAAACAAGCCATTAGCTTTCTCTAGGACATAGTTGAGGCGGAGTGGGTTAATCTGATGTAAGGGCTTAAATTCACCTTCCAAGTCCCACCATCGTGAAGCCATATCTTCAAACTTTTTAATTTCACTTGGGTCTACATTTTGTTTTGTCGTCATAATCCATACTTCAATCAAATCCTAGAGTCTGACTGCATTATAACCACATCTATAAAAGACTCTAGAGAAGAGATGTTTTTCTTATTTGGGTGAGTGAAATTTAACCATTAATCAATCAAGTAACGCTCAAGTGTGCAAATTCTCGGCAGTTGATTCACAACCAAGCTCACAACATGATAAAAGGAGGGGGAAAGAGATGCCGAATAGGGTAATAGTGTGTTATATTTTCCGACCTTGTACGTATAATTATACGATCAAAATATAGAGGGATAATGGCTCTATGAGCGATCTAGCTAAAGAGATCACGCCCGTAAACATAGAAGACGAACTGAGAGGTTCATACCTTGACTATGCGATGTCAGTCATCGTTGGTCGAGCTCTTCCAGATGTGCGTGATGGCCTGAAACCAGTACACCGCCGCGTTTTATTCGCGATGAATGTATTAGGCAATGATTGGAACAAATCATATAAAAAATCTGCCCGTGTGGTAGGTGACGTAATCGGTAAATATCACCCACATGGTGATAGCGCAGTGTACGACACAATTGTTCGTATGGCTCAACCGTTCTCACTACGCTATATGCTAGTTGATGGCCAAGGTAACTTTGGTTCTATCGATGGCGATTCAGCGGCGGCGATGCGTTATACCGAAGTTCGTATGGCAAAAATTGCCCATGAGCTATTAGCTGACCTTGAGAAAGAGACGGTGGACTACGTACCAAACTACGATGGTACTGAACAAATTCCAGCGGTTCTTCCAACCAAGATTCCTAACCTATTGGTTAACGGTGCTTCTGGTATCGCAGTAGGTATGGCAACGAACATCCCTCCGCATAACCTGACGGAAGTGATTGATGGTTGTCTAGCGCTGATTAATAACGAAGACATTACTATTGATGAGCTGATGGACTACATTCCTGGTCCTGACTTCCCAACAGCTGCATTGATCAGTGGCCGTAAAGGTATTGTTGACGCTTATAAGACTGGCCGCGGCAAAGTCTACATGCGTTCGAAAGCGGACATTGAAACGGAAAAGAACGGTAAAGAAACCATTATCGTTACTGAAATTCCGTATCAAGTAAACAAAGCACGATTGATTGAGAAAATCGCCGAGCTTGTTAAAGACAAGAAAGTGGAAGGCATCAGTGCACTGCGTGACGAGTCTGATAAAGATGGTATGCGTATTGTTATTGAGTGTAAGCGTGATGCTGTTGGTGAAGTTGTATTAAACAACCTTTACTCTCAAACTCAGCTACAAACGACATTTGGCGTCAACATGGTTGCGCTAAACAATGGTCAGCCACAGCTATTCAACCTGAAAGACATGTTGAAGTGCTTTGTTGACCACCGTCGTGAAGTGGTCACTCGCCGTACTATTTTCGAACTAAGAAAAGCACGTGATCGTGCGCATATCTTAGAAGCGCTTTCTTTAGCTCTAGCGAACATTGACGAGATCATTGATCTTATCAAGAACGCGCCAACACCTGCTGATGCAAAAGCTGGCTTGGTAGCTCGTGGTTGGGATTTAGGTAACGTTGCTTCAATGCTTGAGCGTGCTGGTACTGATGCTGCTCGCCCTGATTGGCTTGAAGATGAATTTGGTATCCGTGACGGTCAATATTTCTTAACGGAAACGCAAGCACAAGCCATTCTAGAACTTCGTCTTCACCGCCTAACTGGCCTTGAGCACGAGAAGATTCTAGACGAATACAAAGCACTGTTAGACGAAATTGCTGAGTTAATGCACATTCTTGCAAGCACAGAGCGCTTGATGGAAGTTATCCGTGAAGAACTTGAGCTAGTCAGAGAGAACTTCGGTGATGCGCGTCGTACTGAGATTACAGCTGCGATTCACGATATCGATATGGAAGAGCTTATTGCACGTGAAGACGTAGTAGTAACGCTTTCTCACGAAGGTTACGTGAAGTACCAGTTGCTAAGCGACTACGAAGCTCAGCGTCGTGGTGGTAAAGGTAAGAGTGCAACTAAGATGAAAGAAGAGGATTACATCGAGCGTCTGCTTGTTGCGAATACTCATGACAACATCTTATGTTTCTCTACCCGCGGTAAGACATACCGCTTGAAGGTATATCAACTGCCTCTAGCCAGTCGTACTGCACGTGGTAAGCCGATTGTTAACGTTCTTCCTCTTGAAGAGAACGAGCGTATTACGGCGATTCTACCTGTCTCTGAGTTTAGCCCTGAGAAATACATCTTCATGGCAACCGGTGACGGTACGGTGAAGAAGACATCACTAGACCAATTCGCTAACGTACGTGCTAACGGCTTAATCGCAGTTAACCTTCGTGAAGAAGATTCTTTAATTGGTGTTGATATCACGAACGGCGACAGCGACATTATGCTGTTCTCTAAAGCGGGTAAAGTGGTTCGCTTTAGCGAAGATAAAGTGCGCGCTATGGGACGTACTGCTGCAGGTGTTCGTGGTATGAAACTTGGCGAAGACGATCAAGTAGTTTCATTGATTGTTCCATCTAATGACGGCGAAATCTTAACGGTCACTGAAAACGGTTATGGTAAGCGTACTGAATTAGCGGAATATCCAACGAAAGGTCGTGCGACTCAAGGTGTTGTTTCAATCAAAGTCTCAGACCGTAATGGCCCAGTAGTTGGTGCTATTCAAGTTGAGGAAGGCGATGAAATGATGATGATTACCGATGCCGGTACTCTGGTTCGTACACGAGTTTCTGAAGTTAGCCAAGTGGGTCGTAATACTCAAGGTGTTACGCTGATTCGAACTTCTGAAGACGAGAATGTTGTTGGTCTTCAACGCATTGACGAAGTAGAAGAAGCAGAGCTTTCTGGCGAAGAAGAATCGACAGACGCTACTGATGAAGCAAGTGCACCAATCGAAGGAAATGAACCTTCAACAGATGCTGATGCTGCAGAGTCAGACGACGAATAATCATTAGATTGATTGAGTTAAAAACCGAGCCTAATCGCTCGGTTTTTTTGTTTTTGCCACCGTGAATACTCAACAAGGTTTACATTGCGAGTGTTTTCTGGTCAATTAGATAAATAGGATTAAGTAAAGAATAGCAAAGGAGTTGCTAATGACATTGGATACATGGATTGTATATTTGCTCGCGGTACTGGTCTTAACAGCGTCACCTGGCCCTAGCTCATTACTCTGTATGACGAAAGGGATCGCTCACGGTCGGAAAGCTGGTTTTTACACGGTACTCGGTAGTTTAACTGCTATCACATCGATATTGACGTTCTCTTTTGTCGGACTCGGCGTTATCGTAGCGTCGTCGGAACTGCTGTTCAACGCCATCAAATGGACAGGTGCTGCTTACTTGGTCTATTTAGGTGTTCAATCTTTTCGCTCTTCCCAAGAAGAGTATCAGCTAGATCAAAACTCTGATGACAAGGATTTAAAAAACCATGGTCATTTTGTCAGTGGCTTTATCGTGGGAGCCAGCAACCCAAAGGCGATCTTGTTCTTTAGTGCGCTCTTTCCTCAGTTTATTGATGCTAACGCCAATATGATGGTTCAATACCTTATCTTTAGCCTTACCTTTGTTGTGTTCGAATTCTGTTGGTTAATGCTCTATGTCAGTTTGGGCAATAAGTCATCGAGTTGGCTAATGGCGAAAGGGCGAGCAAAACTGTTTAATAAATTAACAGGTGGTGTATTTATCGGAGCTGGGACACTTCTTTCATTTTCCAGTCGGGGATAGGACCTATATCACACTCTATATATAAGATTGAAATTAGTGTATAATTCATCATGTTAAGCCTAGCTATAAGCTAGGCTTTTATTTTGCGTGTTGCTAATTTATCTCGTTAATTAGGTGAGTGAAAACAGACTCATCAATTGCAACCAGTACAGACCATAGCTGTGTCTACATTTGTGATTTTTACTGGTCGTATTTAAAAGATAAAGAACTAAATTTAAGAGAGGAATAATGACTAAAGGGATTGATAAATACAGTATCGACAGTACTGATTATACCGTCGGTCAAGATAATGTTCAGAAATGGGGCTTTGATGTTCACAACCCTGTTTTTGGCATAAGCGCTGGCCTTATTGCGTTGTTTTTAATCGGTGTTCTAGTTTCCGACGTTGAAACGGCAAAAACGGCATTGGATGGTGTTAAGTGGAAAATCATCGGTGCGTTTGACTGGCTATTTATCTGGTCAGGTAACATTTTTGTTGTGTTCTGTTTAGCTCTGATTGTCTCGCCATTTGGTAAAATTCGCTTAGGTGGACAAGATGCTACGGCCGATTATTCGTTGATTTCGTGGTTCTCTATGCTGTTTGCCGCGGGTATGGGTATTGGCTTGATGTTCTGGAGTGTGGCTGAGCCAGTCGCTTACTTCACGGGCTGGTATGAAACGCCACTTAATGTCGCAGCCAATACGCCGGAAGCCGCTAAATTGGCAATGGGCGCAACTATGTACCACTGGGGCTTACACCCTTGGGCGATTTATAGTGTTGTTGCTCTTTCGTTAGCGTTCTTTGCTTACAATAAAGGTCTGCCACTTTCTATTCGTTCTATCTTCTACCCAATTTTGGGTGATAGAGCTTGGGGGTGGGCTGGGCACATTGTTGATATTCTAGCTGTACTCGCGACTTTGTTCGGTTTAGCAACGTCGTTGGGCTTAGGGGCACAACAAGCAGCAAGTGGTATTCACCACGTGTTTGGCGTTGATACTGGGTTAACACTTCAAATCATTGTTATTACCGTCGTTACGTTGCTGGCGGTTGTGTCGGTTCTTCGTGGTATCGATGGCGGTGTTAAAGTGATCAGTAACATCAACATGCTGGTCGCAATTGTACTGCTCGTTCTTGTTTGTCTAATTGGTTATGCCGTTACTCTAGGGTCTATTCCAACGACTCTGTCCGCTTATGTTGAGAATATCATTCCTCTAAGTAACCCTCATGGTCGTGAAGACGAAGCGTGGTTCCAAGGTTGGACAGTATTCTACTGGGCATGGTGGGTATCTTGGTCTCCATTCGTTGGTATGTTTATCGCTCGTGTATCTCGTGGTCGTACAGTTAGAGAATTCCTAACGGCAGTATTGCTTGTTCCTACCGCATTTACCGTTTTATGGATGTCGACGTTTGGCGGTATGGCGATTGATCAAGTGAAAGAAGGCGTTGGCGCACTCGGTACAGAAGGCCTTACTGACGTGTCTCTTGCTATGTTCCAAATGTTCGATTTGCTTCCACTTGGTTCACTGCTTTCTGTTATTGCTGTTGTACTTGTTCTTGTGTTCTTTATTACCTCTTCGGATTCAGGTTCACTGGTCATCGATAGCATTACTGCGGGCGGTAAAGTGGATGCACCGGTGCTACAACGTTGTTTCTGGGCATTTATGGAAGGTGCAATCGCGGTTGCATTGCTCTGGATTGGTGGTACTGAAGCGGTACAAGCACTTCAAGCAGGTGCCATTTCAACGGCACTACCATTTGTATTCATCTTGCTATTGATGTGTGTGAGCCTATTGATGGGTATGCGTACTGAGCGTTATAAATAGAATCAGTTACGTTATGAATTAATGCTGGTTGTATACCGCTGACAAACAAAAACTCTAGCAGAATTGCTAGAGTTTTTTTATGCCGAAAGGCTAGTTCAACTGAGCTAATTCAAGTTGGACTATAACCAAAAATCTCGAACAGGTTGACTAACATCATAGTGGTAAGCAATTTGAGCTTGCATGAGTTCAGCTGTTGCAATGGCGTCGGTGAGGGCGTGATGGGGAGTGTAAGGAGGCAAACCGTAACGCAATCGACTCTTTCCTAAGCGTACGGATTGAGGTTTTCTGCCTTTTAACATGTTCCAAAAACCGCCTGCCCAAAGTGCTTGGATATTGCTCTCAATTTGCATCGTATCGACAACAGGGAAAACAATGCCTTCGTTGATACGTGTTCTTAATGCCTTATCAAGAAATTCTCTTTCGATTCGATTGTAGTGAACAACCAAAATGTTTCCTGACAGGCAGTCGAGAACTTCTTCAATCACTTCAGTCAGATCGGGCGCATCGGCAATGTCACTATGTGTTATGCCGTGTATAACGACAGAATCTTCATTGAGTTGTTTCCTTGGCCTCACTGTCCAGTGCTTAGCTCGATTTAGATAAACTCGATTGAGCGTAAATGGCACAACGCCAATGGTGATGATGTCATCTTTCTTAGCATCGAGCCCCGTTGTTTCAAAGTCGACCGCAAGAAACTCTACTCCTCCAATCGGTGTGTTTGGATCGGGAATAGGTTGCGCGTAAAAGCGTTTAAGCGCGGGGTACACCGCAATCTCATGCTGTTTTTTTAGTTTTAAAGCCCAATCAATAGCCGGCTTTTGAAAAAGACGATTCATGCCTATCCCTTACTTAAACGTACTATTGGCTTGGTAGCGAAACTTAAGGAAATTCTGCGCATTGCTCAAAATTTGAAACGCATCCTTAAGATTGCGGCGTTCAAAGTCTGATAAGTTTTCGGGCTCGATGTTGTTATCTGGCTCGATTTCATTCTCTACGTCTATTGCTTGGTGTCGGATACGTACCATGGAAATAAATTCCATCGCATCTCTGAGATCTTGTGCTCGTCCTTTTGGCAAAATCCCTGCGTCAATGATGTCATCCAATCGCTCGAAGGAATTCCGTGAGCGCGAACCAACAGCAAGCGCATGAACACGAATAAGGTCAGCAAGTGGCGCAGTACCTCGTCGTTTTAGATTGATGGAGTTATTGTGTCTGCCATCCTTTTCCATAACGAAGTCTTGGAAGAAACCGAGTGGTGGTGTTCTATTTAGCGCATTACGAGCAAGACAGGCGAGGAAGCGATTGTTCTTTTTCGCTCTACGTACAATAAAGCTGTTTAATTGTTCAGCCCATTTCAATCGCCCATGCACCCCATCCAAATCGAAGAAAATCGATGAATTGAGTAGCGCCTTCGGATTAGGATTATCAATCCAGTCTGAGAAGCAGGCTTCCCACTCTCTGCGAGTCATGCGCCACTCAGGGTTAGTCGCCATAATGTCGCCGGTACAATAGGTATACCCACACTTGGCTAATCCGTCGCAGATATATTTGGCGAACTTCTCAAAGTAGGCGTTATGCTTGTCGTGGTTGTAGTTGTCATCCAGAATAATCGCATTATCTTGGTCGGTCACAATGAGCTGTTCGTCTCTACCCATTGAGCCAAGTGCTAAGAAACAATACTGAATAGGGGCGGGCCCTAATTCTTGCTCGGCAAGTTCGATGATTCGCTGTTTGAAGCTACGACCAATAACCGACATCGCTGTGCCCACCATGTGCGAGTTTGCGTCTTCGTTAACCAGACGAACAAAGCTGTCTTTTACTTGCTCTGAAATTTGCACCAGCTCTTCTATCGTCTGCTGTTGGAATATGCTGCTTACCAGCAATAATGAGTTTTGTGATTCGTAGCGAACAATGTCCGTCGCTTCAATAATGCCGATCGGTTGGCGATCTTTTAACACAGGCAGGTGATGCACGTTGTAACGAAGCATGGTTAGCATGGCTTCGTATACGTAAGCGTTATGGTCGAGGGAGATAACCTCAGTGGTCATTACACTGGCCACTTCGTCTTCTGGGCTACGGCCTTCAGCAAGTACTCGTGTACATAAGTCACGGTCAGTAATGATACCGAGAACCGGGCTGTCATCGTCGTCGTCGTCGTCGAATTTACTTTGGTTGACGATCAGCATTGACGATACATTCTCTTCCGCCATTTTAATTGCGGTTTGTTGTATGGTCTCTTTCCCTGAAATCGATAAGACTTCACGCGTGAGCAAGGTACGAACCTTACACGTGGTTAAGTCGTTCTCGTCTTCCGTATTAGAAACAGTTTGTCTCAGGCGAGCATTGTCTTCTACTTCGACAAAGTCTGCGAATGAATCGTGGTTCTCATAGAGTTCCTGGAAAATCGCTTCAGGAAGACAATAGAGTAGGGTGTCCTCTATCGCTTTGGTTGGGAAACGGACCTTATTATTGGTGAGTAACCCCATTTGCCCGAACAGGGCACCTTCATCCAAACGGTTATAAAGCTCACCCTTACGACGAAAGACTTCGACAATACCACTACGCACAATATAGAGGTCATGGATACTGTCGCCAAAATGGATGATTGGCGTGTCTTGTCGGTAGTAGGAAATTTCAACGTGTTTTGTGACGTGCTCTAATACTTCTTGAGGCAAGTCATTGAATGGAGGTCGTTGGGACAAAAAGTTCTGAATTTCAAGAAGTTCGGCTTCCATTGTGTGAATCCATGTAGTCGTTTTATATATAGTACATTATTTTGTAGATTAGCGCTTATTTGGATAGTTGCCCGTTTTTCTGGTCATATATTGAACATAATTGATGGCGTAGAAAGTAAGCAAATTAAATTTTTCCAACGATAACTAATAACAATTTAGATGAGATAACATTATTGATCTTACTTCGTGCATATGCCGCAAGTAATCTGTACTATCGCGCTTTATTTTCTTACTTTGATTGAACATGAAACTGACTCTTAAACATAAGTTAACCGCCTGCAGTGTTGCTGCAGTAGTGCTGATGGCGATAATTCTCACTTCATTGTCGGGATTTAAGCTTCTCGATGAAACAACTGAAAACATTTATTCTCGTTCGGAAAGCATTGCGAGTACGGCTTCTGAAGGGATTTCAGATTGGATTGAAATTAGGAAAAGCATCTCTACTGCGTTCAACCAAAATATTGATCAACCAGATGTTGTGCCTTTCTTAAAGCAGGCACGTGTCGCTGGTGGTTTTGATGATATTTTCTTTGGCACCGTTGATGGTGAAATGCTTCGTTCACATCCTGAACGAAATAGAGCGGGGTATGACCCTCGTGAAAGACCTTGGTATAAAGATGCTCTTATTGCAAATAAGCAAATTGTTACTAGTGCCTATCAAGACGCTATAACGGGTGAGTTACTCGTTACGATTGCAGAGCCAGTTTATCAAGGCTCGACCCTGAGAGGGGTTGTTGGTGCCGATGTACTGATTGACCAACTAGTGACTGACTTAATTAATCTAGATGTTGGTCAGAATGCTTATACGATGCTGATTGAAACTACTGACAGCACTCTGCTTGTTCACCCTGATAAGCATCTAGCGCTTCAACCAATAAGTCGTATGTCTCATTCACTCTCTATCCCTGTGATTGAAGACGCTATTAGACAGAATAAAGTTGAATACATCACTGTTGATGGTAGAGAAAAGCTACTCTACTTTTACCCTGTAGAAGGTACGAGCTGGGTGTTTACCATCGTGATGGATTATGAGACAGAAGCGGCTGGTAACATCTCTTTGCTGACTAGCCTAGCGGGTACAGCGGTCTTGGTTGTGTGTTTTGTCGCGTTTGTCGTATCACTTGTTGTGAACTTCCTTTTCAAAGATCTCGGCAGAGTGGCGGATGCAATGGAGAACATTGCGAGTGGTGAAGCAGATCTGACACAAAGAATTACCCCTCGATATGATGACGAAGTGGGTAAAATTGCTAAAGACTTTAATACCTTTGTCGCGAATACGCATCAAGTCGTTCTCAAGCTAACCAGTGTTTCAGCGTCTCTATCGGTTCAAGCGAAAGACACATTGACTCAATCCACTGTGCGTAGTGAGCGTATTGTCGCCCAGCAAGATGATATTAATATGGTGGCCACCGCCATCGATCAAATGGGTGCGGCGACGCAAGAAGTCGCGGGAAATGCAGAGCACACTGCTCAACAATCTGAGCAAGCAGTATCAGCGTGCTTACATGGTAGCGAACGTGTTACTCAAACTCATAAATCGATCAACAGCTTGGAATCAGAAGTTCAAGCAGCGACCACGATCATGCAAGAGTTAGAATTACATGCAAACAGTATCCATTCTATTATTGCGACGATTCAGGGAGTTGCTGAACAGACAAACCTTCTTGCGCTAAATGCGGCGATTGAGGCTGCGCGTGCTGGAGAGCAAGGGCGCGGTTTTGCTGTTGTTGCTGATGAAGTTCGTGTACTTAGCCAGAGAACCCATGCCTCGACGACCGAAATTCAAACGATGATCGATACGCTTCAACAGACCACGTCTAAGGCGGTGAGCATCATGAACCACAGCCGAGAATTGGCAACGACGAGTGTTGAAGATGCAAACTTAGCGGCAGTAAGTCTTGAGCAAATTCAAAACTCAGTGAAGCTTATCAATGATATGGCGACACAAATTGCCTCAGCAGCTGAAGAGCAAGCAACGGTAACATCGGATATTTCTAGAAATACAATGGGAATTCGCGATGTTTCAAATGAGCTCTCTTCTGAAGCCCAACAGGCAGCGTCACAAGCATCAGATTTGTCTCAATTGTCTGATGAACTTCAGCAAGAAATTCGACGCTTTAAGGTATAAAAATACTCGATTGGAAGAGATTTTCTTCTTTTCAATGCCCTAATAAAAACGCCAGCTAATCGCTGGCGTTTTTTATTTGGTTTGAAAGAATCAACTCTCAACTTAACATCTGGACAATGACTGATTAGTCAATCAGGGCGTATTGTTGACGCAATACATCAATGATTTCTTGTTTAGGGTTCGCACTTAGGTGGATCGGTTTCCCTGTGATCTTTTCCGCTATATTGATGTATGTCTTAGAGATGTCCATCAAGGCATCAAGAGGTAAAGCATTTTCTCTAGCGAGCGCTTCTCTTTCCGGCATGCGTTCTTTGTTGAGAAGAATATCAGGGTCTGGGAAGTGTCCGAGTAAAAACTGACGGAAACCTTCTTTGGAATTTTCTACGATGTTGCCCGCTTGATATTCTTTAGTATCCCAAATACGTGAAGAGTCAGGAGTGCCGACTTCGTCCATGTATATCAGTTTTTCATTGCCTGCCGCATCGTTGACGTAACCAAATTCAAATTTAGTATCAACAAAAGTCTGTTCAACCTTTGAAAGAGCTTCGCTAATGACAGAGAAGCCTTCTTTAAGAAGCTGTTCATATTGGTTTATGTCATCAGCACTAGAGAAGTTGAAAGCGGCGAAACTGTCTTCAATGTTTTTACGAGAGATATTGACGTCATCCGCTTCAGGTACACCTGGTATACCTTTAAGGATTCCCTTCGTCGATGGTGTGATGAGCAGCTCAGGGAGGACTTTATCTTTTTCTAATCCTTCTGGTAGTTCAATGCCACAAAACTCTCTTTCGCCTTTTTCATAAGCACGCCACATAGACCCTGTGATGTAGTTACGGCAAATCGCTTCAATCATCACTGGTTTTGCTTTTTGAACAATCCAAACGAATGGGTGAGGAATATCAAGAATATGGCTATCCGCTAAACCGTTTTGTTTGAAAAGATCGAACCAGTGATTTGAAATAGCATTCAGGGCGGCCCCTTTTCCTGGAACCCCTTTTAGGTTGCCTTCAGCATGCCAGATGCAATCAAATGCGGAAATACGATCACTGATCACCATTATTGCCAACGGTGCATCAGGCGCAACATCGTAACCTTTTTCTTGAATCAAACGTCGACTGTCTTCTTCAGTTAACCAGTAGACTGAGCGGACTTTACCGCTATGAACAGGTTTATTGGTGCGGATTGGTAAATCGTCATTGACGGCTAAGACTTGATCAGCAAGGCTCATTAGACATTCCTATTTTATTAAACGTCACATTGAGAATCTATCTAAGTGTGTAGAGATCCACGACTTAGATGGTGAATATGGCAAGCATCATACCAGAACTTTTCTCTCTCGCCACTTAAAAAGCAATCGTTTGCCTAAATTGAACGCAAGGGTATTTTGTCTCTTATAAAAAGAAAAAGCCTCAACAAGTGAGGCTAAAGAGTGTGAAAAGACGTCGAACTTGTTAATGGTACTTATGGCCTCTGCCTTCAACGAAAAATACTTCACAATCATGGTGTGATGCTAATGAGCGTAATAGCCCTTGATTAACCAAATCGATATTCGTTGATGCTATCACAGCGCTTGCGTTTCCAGACTGAATTGCTTTTGTGGCGGTTTCTAACTCAGACATCGATTGGGATGCTTTCATATGAATAATTTTATTACAGCTGATGTTGAATGAAGAGAACTGTTCGAAATCAGGACGAGGGCACTCAGAGGTAAATAAGATCCATTGCTGAGTATTTGATAGACCAGACAGTCGTGACATGACTGACTCATCAATTGCCATTGCAGATGTTGGCTGAGCGAGTGTATTGAATTTAGAGTAATGATTTGTCTGTTCTTGCAACATGTCTACTGTCCTTTTATACATACTGTATGCGTATACAGTAGTTGTATTTTCAGCAGGGATCAAGTGAAAATTGGCGTTATATTGAACAAAATGTGATTTAGGTTAGAGGTAAAGGTTGTTTTATCGACTGAATAGTAAACGAAAGCGGAATTTCAGGCACAAAAAAACCACAATTAAGTGGCTTTTAAATTCTTTCTTAGACGTACTAGCAGTGAACACTTTGCTGTTCGATATGCCGTTGTTCAGCAATATTAAATTGGCGTACATCTAAAGATGCAAGCTCGTAGCAATCTTCACAAGAGTGATGAGATTTACCATCAATATATTTTAATTGGGTGAGTACGCTTGGCTTTTTACACCAGTCACAAGTACCTTCAGAGCTGAACATGAATTTCTCCTATTGGATTAGGCTTACTGTCTATCTTTGCAGAGTATTATGACATATCTAGGTTTTAAAGGTTAATTCTTTGTTACATCGGTGAGAGGGGAATCGCTTGCGTCGCTTTATAAATAAGAACTTCGATTCAATTTCATATCAGCTGGGTATGTAACAATTTATTATCATTCGCTATTTTTGTTTCACTTTCGCTAGAATTATCTTCAACGCATTATTGAGCCGTTTCATCTCTTCATCACTGCCGCTTAAATCAGGGTGGTAGAGCTTTGAAAGTTGCTTATAGCGCACTTTAATCTGTTTTTGATCGGGCACTTGCGCCACTTTAAAACCGAACATGGCACACGCTAATGCCAGCTTTTGATCGTCAGGCGCCGGTTTCCTAGTGTGATTATTGGATTGCTGAAGCTTTTTGACCTGTCTGAATAGCGTTTCTAGGTGTCTCTTTTGCTGCTTGATCGTTACTGACTGTGCTTGTATCGTCGCTTCTAACTGGGTCTTTTTCGTTGTGTCATGGATGCGTTTACCTCGTTTCCTTCGCTTTAGAAAAACGGATAGTCCAGCGATTGCGATAATAATGACAACAATGAATAAATAACTTGGCATGGCTTGGTTGGACGACTGATGGCTGTTGTCTGGTTTTTTGCCTTCTGTTGATTGCTCGGATTCAAAGGCGATATCGAGCTGGTCGAGAGAAGACACTTGCTGTGCTTTACGTTGATTGAACTTAGCTTCTAATACTCGACCATAACCAGCTTCAGCAATATCACTGTTAGGTTGCGCAATGGAGTACCAAATCTCGGCCATATCGAGATTTTCAGGTGACTCACTATGTTTTTCATAAAGCTGTGCAATGGCGATTTGAGCGTCTGTGTTTCCCAACAGTGCAAGCTTGGTTAGCCAGAATAAACCTTTCCCTATATCTGGTTCAGTACCTATACCTTTAATGTACAAAGTGGCCAATTTGAATTGAGCTTCAGGGTGATTTTGATTGGCTGCTTGTTGATACCAATAAAAGGCCTGGTTGAGGTCTTCCTCTGAAGGTGATTGATGATAAAGTTGAGCAAGTTCAAATTGAGCAGATACATCGTCTTTTTCTGCAAGCGCTGTGAGATCAGGTATGGTCGTTCCAAAGGCTAGGTTTGGAAGTAAGAAAAGTAATGCTAAGAGCCACTTCAAAATAGACACATTCCTTGAGTCATTAATGCGTTAGGGACGATAAAGCCATTTAAGATTAGCTGACTTTACTGCAAAGTTGTATCTATCGTTGGATATAATCTGGACGGTAAAGAGCAGCTGCTAACGACTGCTCTTTAGATTGGATTTCGAGTTAACGAAGTTTCTTCGGTGCTTGTGCGCCGTCAATAGGGCGGTTCACTGAAATCTTACGCCCTTTCTTTAGCCCGACCTCATAATCAGCAGTCAGGTTCTTCATCGCTTCTTTCAATTGTTGTTTGAACGTCTCACGATCAATGTTTTGAAACTCTTTATCGATGTAGTTATTGATTTTATTGTTTGATTCATCGTCAGGCGTGATGACAGGTAACTTTTCCAACGCGCCTTCTACCCAACCGGATACAAATGAATTCACTCTTCGGGTCACTTCCGCTGAAGGCGTACCACTGCCTGAAAAGCTGTTTCTAAATTGCCCTGTGTGTTCATTCATTTCACGATAGATAATATCAAATGCAAATGCGGCGAAGATTGCACGGTCAGCTTCACCAATAAACTCGACTCTTTTCAAACCTTTGTGATTCAAAAGCACGGCTTCGACGCCAAACTTAGTGTTGATACCACGGATCACTCGTAGTAAAGTCGAACTGATATTGGCGGGTAGTAGGTGGGATGATTGTGTTTTCCCCATCTTGATAAATTCAATATCATCTTTATCAAGTCCGTACTTGAGCATCAGGCTATGCGCCATCTTAATTGCGTTAGCGGCTTCATTTACGTTTGCTGAGTTACCTAGTTCTAAGCACTTAGCAATTTTCTTTAATGCTTTCTGTTTATTCATCGATAATTAACAAGGTCGGGGCATTTTTTCAAAGTCAGCCATATTACCTTTTTATGACCAAAATTTGAATATCCCTGATAGTAATAGCAATAAGAAAGTTTGAATTGAAATGTTCGGTTGTGGGCAGCGCTGAAGCAGTGACGGGAATTTGAACAGGCTATGAAAAGCTGCCCTAATGACATTTTTAAACGTCATTATGTAGGGCAGATCTTTATGAAGATTTTTGAGAGGTGTTGTTCAACGCCTTAAGCGCCGATGTTAGATGCCTAATTCGTCAAGTAGGTCGTTCGCGATATCGTTTTCTACCGCTTGTGGCTTTTCTTTCTTATTCTTCGCACTGTTTTGCGTTGCTTCTAGAATTGAATCAGGGCACTCGTCTTCAGCGACTTCAAATTCTTCAAGTTGAATGAACTCGGTTTTGTCCATCGCAAGCTCTAGATAGAAGATGTTGTTATCAGCCGTTGAGAAAGTGACGCGGCGAGCTTGAGGTCGGTCTAGGTTGGTATCGACAGATAAGATCACTTGTTTATTAAGAGCGAGCATCTTAGGTTGGTTTTGAGTGATGTTGGTTTGCAGCTCTTTGCGGATTTTATTGGTGAAATCACCCACGAGCTGGTTCATTAGCTCACCAAGGACATCGCCCACTTCGTCTGAGGTATGCAAAACGGCTAACTCTTCTTCTGGCATCCCCATATTGCGCATGTAGTTTGTATACACTTCTAACGCTGCCTTAGCGGTGAAGTTAATGACAACCAAACCTGAAAAACCACCATCAAAAAGGACAAAACAGCCGAAATCAGGCTTCAAGCTTGTCTTGTTGATTTTTTGCACCATTGCCGAGTATGAGATTTTTGTGTCTGTCGCAGAGGTTAATACGCCTGAAACGGATTGGCATAATTTAAGAAGGATATCCTCAGTTGTTACTATTTTATTCTTTTTCATTATTAGGTCACTCTAAGTCAAGGCTATTTATTGAATGCATTGCACATTTATAAGCTTAAGTTTTAAAAAAGAAAGCATTAGTTTCATTTTATGGTTGAGAATCTGTTTTGATCACGTTTTCAAATGTTGTAAAGTGACGTAATTCAAATATATATAATTACAATTACCCAGAGCTGATTGGATCAGCGTAGTAGGGGCAGGAAGCACATGTTACCAAGACTTCAATCTCAAACTGATGTCGACCCAGTCGTACTCAGCTATCTAAAAGAACTCAAACAATCTGGCTTTAGTGGCGATATTGAATCTCAATATGCCAGCCGTTTAGCCGTTGCCACAGACAACAGTGTCTACCAACAGTTACCTCAATCCGTTGTACACCCGAAAACAACCAAAGATGTTTCCCTTATAGGTAAGGTTAGCTCAAAACCAGAATATGAGCGTATTACCTTTTCTCCGCGTGGTGGAGGTACGGGAACTAACGGACAGTCGCTCACTAAAGGCATTGTGGTTGATTTATCTCGATACATGAATCAGGTGTTGGAAATTAACGAGACCGAGGGTTGGGTTCGCGTTCAAACTGGCGTTGTAAAAGACCAACTTAATGATGCTGTGCGTCCGTATGGGTATTTCTTTTCACCGGACCTCTCGACCAGTAACCGAGCGACGCTCGGGGGTATGGTGAATACCGACGCTTCGGGTCAAGGTTCGCTGAAGTACGGTAAAACTTCGGATCACGTGTTGTCTCTTCAAGCGGTTTTTCCAGATGGCAGTATGCTGGAGTCAGATCTTTCTAATGGCTTTCCTGAGGCACAGACTCAAGCAGCTATTGCGTTAGAAGCCACAGAAAAAGTGTGTCGTGAAAACCGTGAACAAATCTTAGAAAAGTTTCCGCCACTGAACCGCTTCCTGACAGGATACGATTTAAAAAACGCCATAGATGACAACGACGACTTTAATTTTACGCGCGTGCTATGTGGTGCGGAAGGTTCATTGGCCTTTATTACAGAAGCCAAACTAAACCTGACACCGATTCCGAAAGCGAGAACGTTGGTCAACGTTAAATACTCTAGCTTTGATGCTGCACTGCGTAACGCGCCTTTCATGGTTGAGGCCAATGCACTGTCCGTTGAAACCGTAGATTCGCGCGTCCTGAACTTAGCGAAGCAAGACATTGTTTGGCACACCGTCAGTGATTTACTGCGCGATGTTCCCAACAAAGAAATGCTGGGCATAAACATTATTGAGTTTGCGGGCAGCGATGTTGAGTCCGTTTCTGACCTGGTAAAATCGCTAACTGATCAAATTGAAGCCATGATTCTTAATGGCGAAGCTGGAATTATCGGTTTCCAAGTCTGTAGTGACCTTTCCGGGATCAACAAGATCTACAACATGCGTAAGAAAGCGGTAGGGCTATTGGGCGCTGCGAAAGGTAAAGCAAAGCCTGTCGCCTTTGCGGAAGATACCTGTGTGCCTCCTGAGAACTTAGCAGATTTCATTGCTGAGTTTAGACAGCTTCTTGATGAGCATGAGCTGAACTATGGCATGTTTGGTCACGTTGATGCTGGTGTTCTACATGTAAGGCCTGCGCTTGATTTATGTGACCCTGAACAAGAAAAACTGATGCATCAAGTTTCCGATCAGGTTGTAAAGTTGGTGGCGAAATATGGCGGACTCATGTGGGGGGAGCACGGCAAAGGGTACCGCTCTGAGTATGGCCCAGAGTTCTTTGGCGATGCTCTGTTTAAAGAGCTACGCCGTGTCAAAAAAGCCTGTGACCCACTCAATAAAATGAACCCAGGCAAAGTTTGTACTCCCTTAGACAGCCAGGCAGAATTGGTTAAAGTTTCTGATGTTAAGCGCGGCTATTTTGATCGCCAAATCGATGTCGAAGTTCGAGATAGTTTTAAACAGGCAATGGAGTGTAATGGTAACGGCTTGTGCTTTAACTACGATACGGCATCACCGATGTGCCCTTCAATGAAAGTTACTGCCGACAGACGCCATTCACCGAAAGGGCGTGCAGGGCTGGTCAGAGAGTGGCTGCGCCAATTAACAGAACAAGGCATCGATATTCTTGATGTGGAACAGCAGACTCTATCAGGGCGACTGAGCGTTAAATCATTGATAGAGCGTGTGCGTAATCGCGTGAATAAACGTCATGAGTATGATTTTTCTCATGAGGTGTATGAGGCGATGAATGGCTGTTTAGCCTGTAAAGCCTGTGCCAGTCAGTGCCCAATTAAAGTGGATGTTCCAAGCTTTCGATCTCGGTTCTTAAACCTATACCACACACGTTATCAGCGACCAGCGAAAGATTATTTAGTTGCGAATATTGAAACCATGTTACCTATCATGGCGAAAGCACCAAAGGTGGTTAATGCAGCCATCAAGCAGCCTTGGGTGCAGTCACTGACTGAAAAAACAGTTGGTTACGTTGATACACCATTAATGTCGGTCCCGACGTTAGCCTCTCGTGTCGATAAGTCGCATAAGTTCGATTTACAGCATCTAGCGGGTTTATCTAAGGACGAAAAACGCAATCACGTGCTGATCGTTCAAGACCCGTTCACGAGCTACTATGATGCCGAAGTCGTGGCTGACTTTATGGCTTTGGTTTCTAAGCTGGGTAAAACGCCGATCTTGTTGCCATTCAAACCCAATGGTAAAGCACAGCACATCAAAGGTTTCTTACAACAGTTTGCTTCAAGTGCTAAAACAACATCGACCTTCTTGTCGATGGTTTCAGATCTTGATATTCCACTGGTTGGTGTCGACCCAGCATTAGTGCTCTGCTATCGCGATGAGTACACCGAGGTTCTTGGGAAAGAACGAGGTGAATTTGACGTGTTAACGGTTCATGAGTGGTTGCTGCCTCGCTTATCTGAATTTAAGCGTGATGCTTCTGATACGGATAACCCTTGGTATTTGCTTGCGCATTGTACTGAAAAAACCAAGATGCCAAATGCAGAAAAAGAGTGGGGCGCTATCTTTACTCACTTCGGGTCAGTATTGAATACGGTCCCTGTTGGGTGTTGTGGCATGGCAGGTACGTTTGGTCACGAAAAAGACAAGCTTGAAATGTCGAAAGACATCTATCAATTGAGCTGGAAACCTCGTTTGGAAGAGTTGCCAGCAGATCGATGCCTTGTCACAGGATACTCTTGCCGTAGCCAAGTGAAACGATTTGAGCAGGAAAAAGTGAAGCATCCACTGCAAGCATTGTTAGAACTCGTCTAGGCTGCCGTCGCTTCAAAGCGAGAGTCTAGTACTTCTAAATAGCCCTAGTGATGATCTTGGGCTATTTTTATTTGGCTAGACAAAGGTTTTTAAACATTACATTTAGATGTGAAAATCAAATAGGGAGCGACGACACCAATGGAAAAGCTTGAGCTAAAAATACCGCCTGTCGCCGTATTTCTGATAGCGGTGTTAATGATGAGCTATATCGCTAAGAACATGCCGTTTGCCGATCTCCGCCTCCCACTTTCAGGCACAGTGTTTCTAGCGTGTTTAATCGTGTCCTCTATCGTTGCCCTATCAGGTGTCAAAGAGTTCCGTCGTGTAAAAACCACCGTTAACCCCGTGAAACCTGAAACAGCCTCACAGGTAGTGGACAGCGGCATATTTGCCCATACCCGCAATCCGATGTATCTGGGGCTGTTCATATTGCTATTTGGCATTGGTTACTGGCAGCAGAATGGGTTGAGCCTAGCGGTGAGTTTTGGCTTTATTTGGTATATGAATCGATTTCAGATTGCCGCTGAGGAAAGAGCGTTAGAGACACTGTTCGGGATAGATTATGTTGAGTACAAACAACGTGTAAGGCGCTGGGTGTGACTGTATTAATCGCGGCGATTATTTAGGTTTGAAAAAATACCCGCTCATTGAGCGGGTATTTTGAATTTTTCTATAGAGAATTAGGCAGCAGCAGCGAACTGCGCTAAGAACATCTCTTTACGCTCGTTAAAGCGGTTAACTAGGTCATCGACGGACTCTTGATTGTATGGCTTCAGGCCACTTGCAACCATTCGCTTCACGCCTTTACCAACGATTTCGCCATCTTCTTTGAAGTCAAAATTCAGCGTCACGATACCGCGCTTACCATCAACATCAAATGTTGCGCCGGTAAAGTCGACTTCTGGATGAGTGAGGTCAAGACGGTCAAATTCAACTTCCATGCTTTCATAGATAACCAGAGGGCGCTGGCAGTTGATCATCATCTGCTGCTCTTCCATTAATGGCACCATGATGTGCGGGAAGTTCATACCAGAAAACTGTACGTAGTTAGTGACAACGTGCTCGATAAACTCAGCGTTGTGGCTGGTTTCGCCTTCACGGTTCATGTGCAGGTACTCTTTGCCCTTTTCATCTACCAAGGCGCTCTCTTTCTCACACTTGTTCTCAACGTTTAATGCAATACCGTCGTTAACCATGCCAGAGAAGTCAAAGCGCATTTTTTTGCTGATGCCTTCTTTTTGCAGAAGAACAGCAAAAAGTAGATCGCCAGGTACACAAAAGCGTTTGTTATCTTCATCGTGGATAGGGTTAAAATCGCCCGCAACTTTTTTAGCAAAGTGGCTTGCTTGTTCACGAGTGAAAGTGAATTGATGGTCTTGTGTTGATACAAAGGGTGTCAGAAACATAATCTATCATTGGTAGTAAAAACTGTTGCGGATTATATAGGAAAAGCCGATTGAAATTGGTCCATCCAGTGTTGATTCTATTAAACTCAATGAGTTACTGCTAAATCACAAAAGCTTAGCGCGAGTAACTCATCAAGTTCATTTCTTGGGTTTCTCAATTCCTTATCGATTAATAGCTTGAGAATATATGTTTAGGAACCAGATGGTTATGAACCGCAAGTTTGATTAGTGAGTTTGCTTGTTCAATGTCTGGCGCGAAATATCGGTCTTTGTCATAGAAAGAAACCTTTTCTCTTAGTATCGATTTTGCTTCTTCAACACGAGGTGATGATTTCAATGGGGCTCGGAAATCGAGACCTTGTGCGGCCGATAAATACTCTACTGCCAAAATTCCACGTGTATTTTCCGCCATGTATCTCAGTCTTCTTGCCGCAAAAGTGGCCATAGACACGTGGTCTTCCTGGTTTGCTGAGGTTGGAAGACTGTCTATTGAGGCGGGATGAGCGAGGGTTTTGTTCTCGCTGGCTAACGCGGCCGACGTCACTTGAGCAATCATAAATCCTGAGTTAACGCCGCCGTTATCAACGAGGAAGGGTGGAAGCTTACTCAGCGCGCTATCAATCAGAAGTGCCATTCGTCTTTCTGAAAGACTTCCAATCTCTGCAATCGCGAGTGCAAGGTTATCTGCGGCCATGGCGACGGGTTCAGCATGGAAGTTACCCCCTGAGATAATATCGCCGTCGTCTGCGAATACTAACGGGTTATCTGAAACGGAATTGGCTTCCACTTCTAGCGTTGAGGCTGCATTACGTATCTGTTGTAAGCAGGCACCCATCACCTGAGGCTGACAGCGAAGTGAGTAGGGGTCTTGGACCTTTTCGCAGGCGGTGTGTGACTCGCCAACTTCACTGCTCGCATCAAGAATATGTCGGTAAGCGTCGGCCGCGTCCATTTGTGTTCTGTGACCGCGAACGCGGTGAATACGAGGATCAAAGGGTCGTCGACTTCCTAACGCGGCTTCGACGGTCATCGCCCCACACACGGTTGCGGATGCAAAAAGATCTTCAGCAACAAACAGTCCTTCAAGCGCAAATGCCGTCGATGCTTGAGTGCCGTTGAGTAGCGCAAGTCCCTCTTTAGGTGCAAGGGTAATCGGTGTAATACCTGCAATACTAAGAGCTTCAAGGCCGGAGATGATTTTTCCGTTGTGTCTCGCTTGTCCTTCACCAAGCAGTACTGTGCTCATATGGGCGAGTGGCGCTAAATCTCCTGACGCACCCACCGAGCCTTTTTGAGGCACGCATGGATACACCTGAGCGTTAACCAGTTCTATTAACGCGTTGATGACCGACAGACGAATGCCTGAATAACCACGAGCCAAGCTATTGATTTTTAGAACCATCATGAGTCGAACGGTTTCGTCTGACATGAGCTTGCCAATACCCGCGGCATGAGAAAGTACGATGCTTCGTTGAAGTGTTTCTAGATCTTCCGGTGCGATGCGCGTGTTGGCAAGAAGGCCAAATCCAGTATTGATGCCATAGACGGTTCTATCTTCCGCAATCACCTGATCCACAACTTGAGTACTGGCCTCGATGTCGGCAACAGCATCTGGATTAAGCGACAGATTAATCGGCGTTCGGCTCACTTGTCGTAGCTCTTTTAAACTAAGTTGCCCTGGCTTAAGTAGTAGATTTAACATCTTCATAGGTCCTTTACTTTCTTTTTATTGAGCCCTTACTCGTCAGTTATAAGTAAGGGCTGTTTTATAGGGTGAACTCATCGAGGATGAGTGACTTCTTTGCACTACAATGGATTGATGTTGCTGTTATCCTCTTTGAGTACGAACGAGAGTACGAAGTTCTTCATTAAGCATTGGAAGATCGAGCTCTTGCTCTGCTGCGCACTGTTTTGCAATGTCGTAGCCCGCATCGGCATGACGCATAACGCCAGTTGCAGGGTCGTTATGTAAGACGCGGCCAATACGTTCTGATGCATCGTCACTGCCGTCACAACAGATAACCATGCCAGAGTGCTGTGAAAAGCCCATGCCGACACCGCCACCATGATGAAGTGATACCCAAGTTGCACCGCCGGCAGTGTTTAACAACGCGTTCATTAGTGGCCAATCAGAGACTGCATCAGAGCCGTCCATCATGCCTTCTGTTTCTCGGTTCGGGCTGGCAACGGAACCAGAGTCTAGATGGTCGCGTCCAATCACCACGGGTGCTTTCAACTCTCCATTTTTGACCATTTCATTGAAGGCTTGGCCCAATCGTTCTCGATCTTTTAGGCCGACCCAACAGATTCGAGCTGGCAGACCTTGGAATTGAATACGCTCTCGCGCCATGTCTAACCAGTTATGCAGGTGCGGGTTGTCTGGAATCAGCTCTTTCACTTTTTGATCGGTTTTATAGATATCTTCAGGATCGCCAGACAGCGCAGCCCATCGGAATGGTCCTATTCCCTCGCAAAACAGTGGGCGAATATAAGCGGGAACAAAGCCTGGGAAATCAAACGCATTTTCAACGCCTTCTTCAAGCGCCATCTGTCTGATATTGTTTCCGTAATCGAGTGTTGCTGCTCCGCGGTTTTGCAGCTCTAACATTGCCCGAACTTGAACGGCCATCGATTCTTTCGCGGCTTTGACGACCTTGGCTTCGTCTTGCGTTCTCACTTCAGCCGCACGGGCCATGCTCCAACCCTGCGGAAGATAACCGTTGAGTGGATCATGGGCCGATGTTTGGTCTGTCACCACATCAGGGGTAATGTTTCGTTCAACAAGTTCAGAGAATACATCGGCAGCGTTACCGAGCAGCCCCACTGAGATGGGTTCTTCAGACTCATGTATCATTGCAAGTGCTTCATCAACGCTGGTGGCTTTTTTATCGACATACCCAGTACGAAGACGATAATCAATTCTTGATTCATCGCACTCAACCGCAATCATTGAAAACCCTGCCATCGTGCCAGCAAGAGGCTGAGCGCCACCCATTCCACCTAGGCCGCCAGTCAAAATCCATCGCCCGTTCGCCTTTCCATCGAAGTGCTTTTTAGCGATAGAGACGAAGGTTTCATAGGTTCCCTGAACGATGCCTTGCGAGCCGATGTAGATCCAGCTTCCTGCTGTCATTTGGCCGTACATCATTAAGCCTTGCTTATCGAGCTCGTTAAAATGCTCCCAGTTTGCCCAATGTGGTACTAAGTTAGAGTTGGCAATCAATACGCGAGGTGCGTTTTTATGGGTTGGAAAAACACCGACAGGTTTGCCTGACTGAACCAGTAGTGTTTGGTCATCTTCGAGTCTCTCTAGCACCTCTACAATCTTGTCATAACATTCCCAGTTTCGTGCTGCACGACCAATACCACCATAAACAACGAGGGCGTGTGGGTGTTCTGCAACATCTGGGTCTAGGTTATTCATTAGCATTCGCAGCGGGGCTTCAGTTAGCCAAGATTTCGCACTGAGTTTTGTACCGTGCGGGGCACGTATGATTCGAGAGGTATCGAGACGCTTATCTACTGTCTGGCGTTCCGTCATGTAAAGCTCCTTTTATCTTTCTTATGTGTTAGGTGTTAAATGTGTAGGGTGATGATTCAAATCTATTTTTATGGTGCATCGATATCGTTCGATCTGACGTTTTCAGCCATTGCGTTGGCAATATCCCAGCATAATCGCGCGGCGAGTCGCGCGGTTTGACTATCAACGTCGTAAGTTGGGTTGTACTCAGCAATGTCGGCAATCATGAGTTTGTTTTTGTAGTGAAGAATACGTTCTAGAAACAGAGCTAACGATTCATAACTGACGCCGCGTGCTGCGGGGGCACTGACGCCAGGCGCTGTAGAGGCAGGGAAGACGTCCAAATCTATGGTGAGGTAAAGATAGTCGCAGTTATCAATAAAGTGCTGTAGCTGTGTTAAGTGGTAGATATGATTAATATGGGTAAGCTGTTTGTCTTCTACATACCAAACCCCTAACTCATCGGCGCGTTGAAACAAAGCGGCGGTATTGCTCGCACGACTTACGCCTAAACAGGCGTAGTGGAAGTCCCACCCGTTACTTTCACAGTGTTGGTGAATTTGATTAAACGGTGTCCCCGAGCTTGGTTTGATCTCCGCGTGATGGCTTTCAAAGGCACGTAAATCAAAATGAGCATCAAAGTTGATGATGCCGATCTTTGGCTTATTTTCTGGCTGGGTTATCTGCAAATGATTGGCGAGGCCTAGAAACGAGGACCAGGCTATCTCATGTCCGCCACCCAAAGTAATCACAGGACACTGCTCAAGCGCTTGCGTGATAACACTTGCGGCTTCAATTTGGCTTTGCTCAAGTAAATCGTCTTCACAGACCACATTCCCAAGATCGATGATGGGAACGTCGCTGTGCCATGCCATATTCGCGAGCGCACGGCGAATGAGATCGGGTGCCTTCTTGGCACCGATACGACCTTTGTTCCGAGCAACGCCCGCATCGGTAGCAAAGCCTAAAATACTGACAGAATGGCTTTGATGGCTAAGTTCATGTGCTTGCTTTTGTTTTATGACGTGATGAACTCGGGTGCCTAGATCGCCATCCTCGCTATCGTGTCGGCCTTGCCAATGAAAATCTTGATTGGTCACTACTGGGTGCGTTGTCTCGTGCTGTGAGTTTGTCATTTTCATTACCCTCCGCTTGTTGAGCGGTGCTTAAACTTTTGTCTGCAGATTATGATCTTTAGATTGTTTTGCCTGCATCAAGGCAGAGCGAGCCATTAATAATGCGGTCGACCAGTCGTGGTACACCGACTTGGTAGCTGAGATCTGCTGGATGTGTGATGTCCCATATCGCGAAGTCCGCGTCAAAGCCGACTTGAATTTGTCCACGAGTCGATGGATAACCAAGCGCTTTAGCCGCATGGCAAGTGACGCCACGCAAGGTCTCTTCAGGGGTTAAACCGAAAAGAGTGCAGCCCATATTCATCATCATGGTTAAATCAGCAAAGGGAGAAGTGCCTGGATTAAAGTCGGTCGCAATGGCCATTGGCACTTGATGTTGTCTAAGTTGCTCGATCGGTGGAAGCTGCGTTTCTCTGAGGAAATAAAACGCTCCAGGTAGAAGTGTGGCGACGGTTTCGGATTGACCGAGTGCGATAACGCCTTCGGTATCGAGATACTCAATGTGATCGACAGACAGCCCATTTAATCGAGCGGTAAGCGCACCGCCGCCCAAGTTGGATAGCTGCTCAGTATGTCCTTTAACTTTTAGACCATGCTGAATGGCGGATTGGAATACGTTTTCCGTTTGTTGAAGATTAAAACCGATTGATTCACAAAACACGTCAACCGAAGACGCGAGTTTTTCTTGCGCTACGAGCGGGATAAGTTCATGGCAGATCAAGTCTATGTATTGGTCAGGGTTGCATTGATATTCTGGGGGAACAGTGTGCGCAGCGAGTAATGTCGTTTCAACCTTGATAGAGCAGTGCTGTTCAAGCGACTTAGCTGCTCGTAGCATCTTGATCTCGTCTTTCACCGTTAAGCCGTACCCAGATTTGATTTCAACAGAGGTGACGCCGGTTTGGGTCAGCCCTTTAACTCTGGGTAGGGCGAGCTCAATTAACTGATCGACAGTGGCTTTGCGCGTTGCGTTGACGGTCGATAAAATCCCGCCACCTTGCTTTGCAATTTCAGTATACGGAGTACCATTGAGACGCATTTCAAATTCGTTGGCGCGATTTCCAGCGAAGACCAGATGCGTGTGGCAATCGATAAGACCTGGCGTGACAATATTGTTCTGGCAATCATAAACAGGCTTTGTTGAATCTTTAGAGAGAGTGGCTTTATCTGAGTTGGTGATGGATACGATCTTCCCAGCCTCAACCTGAATCGTTTTTGGCTCGCTAATTTGATACCCGCTGACACCCGGTGTCATCGCTACTAAGCGTGCGTTAATAAGCGTTAGGTTGCATCCCGATTCCATCAAACTTCTCTATTAATTAAATGTATATACAATTAATAGTTCAACTATGAAAAGAGAGCAAGGTGAATGTTATGGAAATGTGATCGCTATGTAGTCTATTGTTCTTTATTCTATAAGTATCTTAGAGCTTAATTTGTACTTTGAGGCAGGGTGGTAGAGTAATGCTGTGCTGACTAGGCTCTCTTTACTCCACGTCCGTCGATTGAGAAGGAGGCAAGGCTCTTTATTGGCTAACGCTAGCGCGTTGATAACCTCTTGTTCTGGTATGACGGCCTCCACCGTGTGCTCTATCGCACTTAGTGGGCAGCTTTCCGATAGATATTGATTAGGGGTTTTCATTGAAAAATCTTGGTCTAAATAGTCTGGAGCGTGTAGAGGGTTAACCCAGCGGAGCTCTAGTTGGATAGGGGTGTTATTTTCAAAATGTATGATTTTACTAAAATAAACATCTTTCTTAAGCATGATTCCTAGCTGAGTCGCGATGCGATCATCCGCTTGAATCGCTTGCTGATGAACGACATTGCTGTGATATTTGTTGCCACGCGACTTTACTTCTTCAGCAATGTTTTGAATGTCCAGTAACGGTGATTGTGCTTTCTCAATTTGCTCGCAAACAAACGTGCCAGCTCGAGGTTTACGCACCAATTTGCCTTGGTTGACTAGATCGCGGATCGCCTTGTTTACCGTCATTCGGCTAACATCAAACTGCTTAGTGAGCTCGACTTCCGTTGTGATTTGATGCCCAACAGACCACTGGCCTGATTCGATCTTTTGGCTGATGTAATCTCTGATTTGAACGTAAAGTGGTGAACTATCCATAGAAACACTCGTAGTTAATTGACTATACAATAATGTGGTAATTTGTATAGTAATGCAAATGCGACTTTATGAAATGCGCATTGATAGAGGATGAATCTCGTGCCCATTCATGGGGTTATTCTGTAGCGATAACCGAGTGTGAAAGCGATATCGGTACTGTTGTCTGCGTTAAGCGCGTTTTCAATGATTGAAAATTCAACCGCGCTGTTGTCCATCAAATAACGATAGCCGTAGATGAGTTCAGTGGATGGGTCTGAAAAGTCATCGTCGCGATTAGATACGCCTTCAAGTACCGACAGTTGAATCACAAAATGATGTCTTTCCCACATTTCGTATCGGTAGCTTAATCCACTGGTGAGTGTGTTTTTCTTTAATGGGAACTCTTTAAACACGCTGGGGGAGTGGCGCAGTGTCAGTCCTAATAATGCGTCAAAGTGATGTGGAGAGTTTGCGTAGCTGTAGTTAAATTGCATGGCTTGTTCAAATCGCGTGGAGCTAAATATACCTTTGTTTACGTTGTTGTAATACAGGGAAATACCAAACGTGAGGCCATGTTTATTCTCAGTGTAGGCTTGATATTGAAAGTAGGAAGTGATGGCATTACTGAGTGCCTTACCGTCGAAGTTCTCTAATGAGATTCCGTATTCAGGGAGTTCAATGATGAACCGGTCATCGTCAACTTGATCCCGTCCATTTTGGTCAATACCGAAAAGGTTATGAAACGCCTTCGTCAGCCCGTCTAAGCCATTATTTTCGGCATAGTTTAGGCGGTAATTGAGCTCGACTAACCACTTATCATCAACTTGCCACTTTCCTGCGATGGCGAGTTGATTTTGATAGTAGTCTGCGTGATAGGAAGCGGTATCGACCCAGATACTCGCCGCTGTGCCTGTGATGGATATTTCTTTCACATCCGGTTCATTAGGAAAACCAGAACGGAGTTGTGGGGTGAGGCTGTTAACGTGGAAAGGTGACTGAGAGTAGGTAAGTAAGGGGCCGTAAATATCCTTCGCCATAGAGTTTGGCGAGAATAAGATGAGCCAAAACAACGCTACCCACTTAACCATTTATTTCAACCTAAGGTTTAGAGTAGTACACTTGTTTTATTGTAGATTATAGAGAGCTAAAAATGTCACACCCTACACAAATGAGTTTCTTTGAACGCTTTGAAGCGGACATTCTTTCAGGTAAAAAAACGATAACGATCCGCGATGAAAGTGAAAGAGATTATGCGGTTGGGTCTGTTGTCGATGTGAGTACGTTAGAGCAGGGTAAGTGGTTCTGTAAGTTAAGAATTGATTCGGTTGAACCTATTTTATTCAGCCAGTTATCTGATTTTCATGCAGAGCAAGAGAACATGAGCTTAGAGGTACTGAAAGGTGTGATTCAAGACATCTATCCCGGTATTGAACAGCTGTACGTTATTAGCTATCAATTGATCGACGAACTCTCTTAGCGCACTGGCTTGTTATCAATAAAAACGCCAAGCAATGACCGCTTGGCGTTTTGTATATAAATCTATGTGAGTTTTTACTAATCACGCTTCCAAAGCATGTGGCAGAACTTATGGTCTGGGTCTCGGCTTACGAGCATACGAGCAAACACATCATCAAGCACGTCGTTCTCTTCATTGACGAGGCCGATACGAACTTCAGCATACACCTCTTTATCAACGTCAAAGCCTACGTGGCCAACCCAGTCATCACCAGTTTCAACAAGCTCTGCTGCGCCACGGTCTTCAAACTGAGCCGTAAAGATGATGACATCTGCAGGCTCTAAGTTGTCTGGCGCCATCTCGAGAAAGATATCGTAGGCAACATCAATGGCATCATCGTAAGAGATAAGATTTTGATGATCTTCTGATACTTGGTTTTCATCAGACATAATAGTTACGCTCGGCTTGTATATTTGCGTTCAGCGATGTTAACAATAACACGGTCGCCCGTTGCAATGTATTCAGGAACTTGAATCGTTAGACCAGTCGCAAAGCGCGCAGGCTTAGTACGAGCTGAAGCAGATGCGCCTTTAATTGACGGGTCTGTTTCTTCAATAACAAGCTCAACGGTTGAAGGCAATTCAAGACCAGCTACTTTGTCATCAACGATAACAACGTGCATACCTTGAGTCTCTTCATTGATAAACAGTAGGTCATCTTCAATATCACTCTTATTGAATGTGTATTGAGTGTAATCTTCATTGTCCATAAAGATGTATTCGTCGCCGTCTACGTAAGAGAACGTGGCTAGGCGCTTGAACATTTCAACCGTACTAACCACTTCATCGGCCTTTAGACGCTCATCAACGCGAGCACCGGTTGCGATGTCAGTACAACGCATTTTGTAGATCTTAGTGCCGCCACGACCACCTGGAGTGGTTACTTCAATATCTTTCACAAGTAGAGTCTTGCCGTTTGATTCAATGGCAAAACCTTTTTTTATTTCGCTGGCTCTAGGCATCAGAGGGATCCTTTGTATTTAATTTGGACGCATTATAGCAAGTAAGTGAAAAGAAGGAATATCTTGATCGAATTCGATTGCTGAGAGACCATAAAGCCAGTTTTCGTTACTAAGCCAATTGATATTTTCCATGACTCTTACTGTTATTGACCCGAAGCAACCCTTTCAGCCTGAATACCAACCCGCGATTACCGATCTTATTAAATTCTTGCGAGGTGGTTTGGGCGATAATCTTCATAGTGTCTATCTGTATGGAAGTGTGGCAAGAAAAACAGCGAAGCCTGGAGTCGCTAACCTTGATGTTATCGTTGTGACAAAGCGGACATTCAATGACACGAAAACGACGTTACTCAACACCATCAAGTGGCGCTTCCAACAAAGTTTCTCATTCATCACTGAGGTGTCAATTCAAACCACATTGGTGTCTGACGTGGCGTCGCTAGACAGCATCTTCTCATGGGGTTTTCAGCTTAGACATTGTTCAGTCTGTATCTATGGTGATGATTTGTCTGAGTGTTTTGGTGATTACGAACCGAGCTGGGAAATTGCTAAGTTTTGGAATATGGATGTCGGTGACTGGGTAACAGATTATCGAAGTCGTATTGCTCGATCGAACTCTGTGGAAGAACAGATAAAATCGCAACGAGTCATCGCAAAGAAGCTGCTCAGGGCAAGCCACTCACTCGTGATGTATCGAGATAAGCGGTGGTTCGACGACCCACGCGAGTGTGGCGAACAATTCTTAAAGTTTTACCCCGATAAACACCAAGATATAGAGCGATTGAATATACTGCTGAGTGGAAGGGTGATTGCAAAACGGTCGGTGGTTGGAATACTGGATAGTTTCGGCAATTGGCTCGTCGAGCAATATAAAAAAACCGAATTCCGGATAGGTTAAACCGATTACGTATCAATAGTTGTCTAGTTCTATTTCATTGTTGTTACTAATTAATTAGTACTAGATCGATTAAATGACCGAGATCGCTAGTAAGTCTTTGATATTGTCCGCATATCCATTGAGTCGTATTGATTTATTAGTTAGTGTAGCGCTGTTTATTACAAAACGAAGTGCATAACACATGGACGTAACAAAGAGATTTGATAACGTGGGTAAAGCCCATGTTCAATCATTGCATCGGGTTTATCAGATTTTCCTCATCCAAATCCAAGCCATTAGGGAAGGGTTGCTCTGGATTTTACCATGCTTAATGATCTCTTCTCTGTTGCTGTTTGTTGCTTCCGTCAGCGAGTTTGTTGGTGGTTCGAATCAAACATGGGTGCAGCTGTGCTATCAAATCTATTATTATCTTAATGGTCTATTTCCGGTCTTACTCACGGCAGCATTGTCGTATATTTTGGCGATGCATTGGCGACTTCCTCGACCACCAATAGCCTTAATCTCTATCGTATATCTGGCCATTTTTAATCGTATTTTTCAAAGCAGTCAGAGCGGTGAAATCATAGAGTTGGTTATATCGGTCATCACTCCTTTGTATTCAATCCCATTGTTAGCCGTCTTGTTCAGGCATAAGTTCTTTCAGATTGTATCGAGTGACCATATCGGTCAGATTGTTCGAGAATCGTTGAACCTGATATTGCCTTCGATTTTGGTCGGTATAGCCGTTATTTCAATAAATAGTTCTTTAGTGTTAATTTTTGATTCACTTAATCTGCTCAGTTTTATGGACATACAATACGAAGATTCCCCAGTGATCTTTGGTGTTGTCTTTTCAGCCGTAAATTCGTTGCTGTGGTTTGTCGGTATTCATGGGTATTACGCGTTATTGCCTTGGATATCCGTACTTGAGCAAGCAATCCCTCTTGCGCAGAGCGATTTATTGCAGGCAGGCGTTACTGATTACATGATTAACTTTTCGTTCATGGGAGCCTTTGTGTTTATTGGTGGCAGTGGGGCAACGCTGGGGTTAGTTCTCGCATTATTGCTGTTCTCTAAACAGAAGCCACTTCGACTTATTGCAATAGCTAGCCTGCCTCTCGGGCTTTTAAACATCAATGAAATATTGCTGTTTGGGTTGCCAATCATCTTTAACCCAAGACTGTTTATCCCATTCATTTTAGCCCCTATTTGTAATCTGCTTATTGCATACCTAACGATGTCACTGGGGTATGTCTCTGTGCCGACCGCTGCCTTGCCTTTTAGCAGTCCAATGTTTTTCAATGCTTGGTTGGTAACAGGCGGAGATTTGAATGCGCCCTTGCTACAAATGATCAATATCGTGGTTTCGTTGTTCGTGTATTGCCCTTTTGTTATGGCTATGAACAGGGATAACTACGAACGCTCAATCCAGTTTAATTCGCTCGATACGGTTTATTCGCGAAGAAAGGAAGAGGCTCTGGTATTAAAAGCCGATAGAGTCGCAACCGCTGGAATCGCTAGACAAAAACAAATGGGGCTAGAACGAAAATTAGAAAGCATTAGTCGAAAGGAGTTTTGTTTAGAGTATCAGCCACAAATATGCGCTTTGACTAATCGAGTCACAGGCTGTGAGGCTTTGATACGGGCTCTCGATGCGAATGGCCAAAAGGAATACCCAGGAAGTTTTTTACCTTGGTTTGAACGCGCTGGCATGATGAAAGACATTGATCGTTGGTCGGTTCTTCAGGTTGTTTCTGATGTAAAAGAAGCGCGTAACCAAGGCTGGGCGGTAAAAACCAGTGTGAATATCACGCCGGAAACGTTGTTGGATTACGACTTAGTTCAACAGCTTTGCACTTATATATCGCCAGTAGGGCAGTATATTCATGTCGAAATAACGGAGGAAAGCCTGCTAAAAGACCACGACGCTATCAATAAGGCGATAACCGCTTTTCGAGCGGTCGGCGCAAGTATCTATATTGATGATTTTGGTTCCGGTTATTCATCTCTTGGTTATCTCAGCCTATACGATATAGACGCGATAAAGATTGATCGTAGTTTTGTCCTGACGTTAGACAAAGTCAAAGGCCGGAAAGTGTTCCATAGTCTTCTTGGTGTTGCTGAGGAATTGGGGTTGGCGACGGTGATAGAGGGCGTCGAAACCGCAGAACAACTCAACAATATTCCGCACAAGCCTGATGTATCTGTCCAAGGGTGGTATTACAGTAAGTCTTTGCCGTATTCCCAGTTAAGTGACTACATACGAACGCGAAATCAACCAATAAAAACAGCGTATGAGTCTGTTGCTAACACTAATTAATTCTGCAAGCTTTTAATGTGTGGGTAATGAAATGTAGTACCTATTCAGCCGTTAACGTGTAGTTATTGCCTCTTATGATCTTACTTAAAAGAGACCCAGTTGGGGCTCACTTAGACGCGTAAAGTCTAACTCTATAAAAGGCAGTATCGCATCGGCGACAGGCTTAAGCTGCTTATCGATATAATGCTGATAGTCGATCGAGCTCTTAACGTATTCTTTGGGTTCAGGGCCATTGACAGTAATAAGATACTCTATACGGCCTTTGTTCTGATACTGGAGGGGGCGACCAAGTTGTTGGTTTATCTCATCGGCTAGGCGAGCGGCTCTTACTTGTGGCGGTATATTCTTTTGATACTCATGCAATTTACGCCTTAGTCGCTTTTGGTAAACCAGTTTATCGTCATGATGACCGGCCAATGTTTCCTCGACAAATTGCCTAACGTAACGCTTCGGGCATTGCCCATGGAAGACCATTTTGTATAGTCGTTGTTGGAATTCTTGTGAAAGGGGAGTCCAATCAGTTCTTGCGCTTTCCAACCCTTTAAACACGATCTTCTCATCATCGTTATAGCCAATTAAGCCGGCATATCGTTTCTTAGATCCCGTCTCTTCACCTCGAATGGTTGGCATAAGGAATTTTCGATAGTGGGTCTCATATTCGAGCTCCAAAATAGAAGTGAGTTGGTACTCGTCCAACAAGTGCTGAGTCCACCAGTGATTGATTTTTGTGACCAGTGTTTGGCCAATTTGATCGGCTTCTTCTTGAGAGCACGGCCGGTTTAGAGCCACAAAGGTAGAGTCAGTGTCTCCGTAGATAACCTGATAGCCCGATTCTTCAATAAGAACTTTGGTTTGTTTCATTATTTCGTGCCCACGCATCGTAATGCTGGACGCAAGGCGAGTGTCGAAAAATCGACACCCAGAGGAACCCAGGACGCCATAGAAGGAATTCATGATGATTTTGATGGCTTGAGAGAAGGCTTGTTCATTGTTTTTCTTCGCGACATCCCTTGCTTGCCAAAGCGTTTCGATCATTTGCGGAAGAAAATGTTTGCTTCGATGAAACTGTCCGCCACGAAACCCGGCAACGGCTTGTTCTTCTCCTTTGCCTTGTTCCAGCTTCAAACCTTCGATAAGTCCCATAGGGTCGATAAGAAACGAACGAATGATAGAGGGGTATAAGCTTTTAAAATCAAGAACTAAGACAGAGTCGTACAGTCCAGGTTGTGAGTCCATCACATAGCCTCCGGGACTCGCCAACCAGTTTTCCGGCTCCAGATTCGGTGCAACGTATCCCGCGCGATGGAGCTGAGGGAGATAGAGGTTAGTGAAGGCAGCAACCGAGCCGCCAATTCTATCGAGTTCCACTCCCGTTAATTTTGAGCGTTCAATGGCAAAGTCGAGCAGGTGAGTCTTTTCAAATATCCGGTTAACTAGGACACAATCTTGGAGATTGTATTTCGCCAATGATGGTTTATCTTGGCGAAACATACGATTAATCTCATCCATTCTGTCATGGACGTTATGTATGTCTTTTCCTTCTCCTAGCATCTCTTGAGAGACTGATTCTAGTGACCAGGAACGAAAGTGATAGGTGGCGGTTTTTAGCGTATCGATACCATCCATCACAACGCGACCAGGAATCGTGATAAAACTCTGCTGAGTGGTTGACGATGATCGGAAAAAGCTGGGTTGACTGGCTCTGCCCAAAATGAGTCGAATTTCATGGAATTGAGAACGCTTATGCAGTAAACGAAAATCAAAATCAATGACGTTCCATCCAATGATGACGTCAGGGTCAAATTGATGAAACCAACGTATGAGAGCGTGGAGCAGAGCTGCTTCATCTTTAACCCATTCAATAGGCGTTTCACTTGGTTCTTCTGCACCAATCATGATGACTCGACTGTCCATTTCGCTGTCTAGTCCGATAGAATACAAAATCCCTTTTTCTGAGCATTCAATGTCTAAAGAAACAACGTTTAAATTTGGCGTATAGGTGCCTTGTCGGCATTGAGCTTGTGTAATTCGGCGGTGAGTTTTCCTGTCACTTTCCAAACCTGTAAACTCAATACCCCCCTTAATGAAACGTTCCATTAGGTAACGGTCCGCGAGGCGAACATCAGATTCAAAGGTATTAATGTCATTGCTGCGAAGTGTGGATGCTAGACGTTGGCTTTCTTTGTTTGTATCGCAGTAACATGCGGTGAGGGGAGTAGCATCGAACGTTGTGAGTTCAAGCGGCTTAAAGGTTGCACTTAATTCTGCTTGATTTGCACTCTTTGACGCAGCGACTTGGTCTTCTTGAGCGATAAAAAACACGGGCTTTTCTTTATTTACAATGAGTTGTGTCGGGCCTTGAGGAGTCGCAAGCCACAATTCTATTTGAGTTTGAAGGCCAATGTCTCGGGCCTGTCGAGTTAGCAAAAATCCGTTCGATACACTCAAAAAAGACCCTTAGTGGTAGGCAAGCTACTTTTTTAATAAATAATATTGCTATTAATAGTAACAAACATAACGAGTTGAGACAGCTCAATCACACGATGGATAATTTACTGTATGTTATTCGAACAACTTGTTTATTTATCAATACAAAAGGTCAAATAGTCGAGCTAAGTTCTCCTTTTTATTTTGAATTTCTGTTAGGGTAGCCTGGTCGTTAGGTCATAGTTTCATATGAGTTTAATGACTTAGTAAGATAATTTATACTTGCTAAAGTTAATGTTTAGGCACATATTCAGAGTACCTCAAATTCCCAAGTTGAATGAGTGTTCAGAGGTGTTTTAGGTTTTCTGATATAGACAAGCTAAACAAAGAAGCTGTTATCCACTGCCTAAGGTGGGTGCAGAGCCAATTAATGAGTGTGGAGATACAAGTTTGATAAGTGTTTTCCTTGTAGATGATCACGAGCTGGTTCGCACAGGGATACGACGTATTATTGAAGACGTCCGTGGTATGAACGTAGCAGGGGAAGCTGAAAGCGGTGAGGATGCAGTAAAATGGTGTCGCAACAATCATGTTGACGTCATTTTAATGGATATGAATATGCCTGGTATTGGTGGCTTAGAAGCAACCAAGAAAATTATACGCTTTAATCCAGACATAAAAATCATTGTTTTGACTGTTCATACGGAGAATCCGTTTCCAACAAAAGTGATGCAAGCCGGAGCGGCAGGTTACCTAACCAAAGGTGCTGGGCCCGATGAAATGGTGAATGCAATTCGAATGGTGAATAGCGGACAACGCTATATTTCTCCTGAAATCGCACAGCAGATGGCACTTAGCCAATTCTCGCCCGCGTCAGAGAACCCATTTGCAGATTTATCAGAGCGTGAACTTCAGATCATGATGATGATTACTAAAGGTCAAAAAGTAACTGATATTTCTGAACAACTGAATTTAAGTCCTAAAACGGTCAATAGTTACCGCTATCGTCTCTTTAGCAAGTTAAACATCAGCGGTGATGTAGAGTTGACACACCTCGCAATTCGGCATGGGATGCTCGATACAGAGACCTTATAGTGCCTCAATCTTTTGACTCTGTTTCTTTTCTAAAAACTGTCACAAATCAGCCCGGTGTTTATCGAATGTATAACACCGAGGCTGTTGTCATTTATGTCGGTAAAGCGAAAGATCTCAAAAAACGTTTAACGAGCTACTTTCGCAAAAATGTAGACAGTGAAAAAACCAAAGCACTTGTCTCTAACATCGACAAAATTGATGTGACGGTGACTCATACCGAAACCGAAGCTTTGATTCTAGAGCACAATTATATTAAGCAATATTTGCCTAAATATAATGTCTTATTGAGAGATGATAAATCTTACCCCTATATCTTTATTAGCGGACACAAGCATCCACGACTGTCGATGCATCGCGGTGCAAAAAAGAAGAAAGGTGAGTACTTTGGTCCTTATCCTGAATCTGGGGCGGTGCGCGAAACGCTTCATCTTTTGCAAAAGATTTTTCCTGTCCGCCAATGCGAAGACACGGTATACAGCAATCGAACGCGACCTTGTTTAATGTATCAAATTGGCCGCTGTGCAGGTCCATGTGTATCAAGCATCATTTCGACTGAAGCTTACGATGAAATTGTAGGCTATGTTCGTCTTTTCTTGCAGGGCAAAGACAAACAGGTTTTAGAGTTATTGATTGAAAAAATGGAGCAGGCAAGCGCTCAACTCCGTTTTGAAGATGCCGCCAAATTTAGAGATCAGATTCAAGCGATCCGACGTGTACAAGAGCAGCAGTTTGTCTCTGATGACAGTATGGATGATATGGATGTACTGGGCTTCTCTCAAGAGAATGGCATTGCTTGTATCCACATATTGATGATAAGGCAGGGTAAAGTACTCGGGAGTCGAAGTCATTTCCCTAAGATCCCGAATAACACGACACAAGAAGAGGTCTTTTACAGCTTCTTGAGTCAGTACTACCTGAGTCACAATGAAGCTCGTACCGTTCCTAATCGTATAGTGCTAAATGGAGGACTGGTGACCGATACAAGTTCTCTGCAAGATGCGCTGAGTGATATTGCTGGTAGAAAAGTAAACTTTCACCTCAATGCGACAGGCATCAGAGGCCGCTACCTAAAATTGGCCAATACCAATGCATTGACAGCCATTACGACCAAGATTAACCATAAAATGACCATCTCTCAGCGCTTCAAAGCTCTTAGGGAAGTGTTGGATCTCGATAGCATCTCACGTATGGAGTGTTTCGATATCTCTCATACCATGGGAGAAAGCACCATTGCATCATGTGTGGTTTTCAACCATGAAGGCCCTGTAAAGCAAGAATACCGTCGATACAATATCACTGGAATTACTGGCGGGGATGATTACGCAGCAATGGGACAAGTGCTTGAGCGTCGTTATTCTAAGCAGCTTGATGTAGACAAGATCCCCGACATTATTTTTATTGATGGTGGTAAAGGGCAACTCAATCGCGCACTAGAAATTGTTAGCAAATACTGGGGAGACTGGCCTAAACAGCCCAAGCTTTTAGGCATCGCTAAAGGTGTCACTCGCAAACCAGGCTTAGAAACGTTGATTACGACAGCAGGAGAAGAATTCCATTTACCCAGTGATGCACCCGCTCTCCATTTGATGCAACACATTCGCGATGAGAGCCATAATCACGCAATCGCTGGTCACAGAGCCAAACGAGGTAAAACTCGTAAAACGAGCTCATTAGAAGGAATTGAAGGGGTAGGGCCTAAACGTCGCCAAGCTTTGTTGAAATACATGGGCGGATTGCAAGAATTAAAGCGTGCAACTGTTGAAGAAATCGCCAAAGTGCCAGGTGTAAGCCATTCTTTGGCAGAAAACATTTATCAAGCATTGAAACAATAGCAAAAATCCCGCAACATAAACGCGCAATGAATAAGAGCTTTAAAATAATATGCGTTTAAATATTCCTAACATTTTGTCTCTACTACGACTTTTTCTTATTCCAGTTTTTGTTGTAGCCTTTTATCTTCCTTATAGCTGGGCTCCTTTTGCCGCCGCTATGATTTTTTGGGTGGCCGGTTTCACCGATTGGCTGGATGGTATGCTTGCCCGAAAACTTGGCCAAACTTCTCGCTTCGGCGCCTTTATTGACCCAGTGGCAGATAAAGTACTCGTCGCGACAGCGTTGATACTGATTACTGACGACTATCATAGTATCTGGATTACTATCCCCGCTGTTACCATGATTGCTCGTGAGATTATCATTTCCGCCTTAAGAGAATGGATGGCGGAAATTGGAAAACGAGCCAGTGTCGCCGTTTCTTGGGTTGGAAAGGTGAAAACCGTCTGTCAGATGTTTGCGCTATGGGTTCTTATTTGGCAATACGACGATTGGATGATTTGGCTAGGCTACGCATCTATCTACATCGCAATGATTTTGACGTTCTGGTCTATGATTCAATACTTAATGGCCGCAAAAGACGATTTACTCAGCGAAGAGCATCATTAGAAGAAACGGGCACTAGCCCGTTTTTTTGTATTCGGTTTTCAGTAGTTTAAATCATAGAATTCGTCTAATAACTGCTATATAAATGTTCAATATAGAGCCTATTGCATGGAAATTAGCCAAACGATTCAAAAAAGAAAAATTAGTGTTGACTCATTTGAATGAATCCGTAGAATGCATCCCGTACCCAAGAGGAACGCTTTAAAAGCGAACCGAATTCGGTTACGGCGGCGTGTTGGCAGAGTGGCTATGCAGCGGATTGCAAATCCGTGGACCTCGGTTCGACTCCGGGACGCGCCTCCATTTGCGATACTAGCTCAGTTGGTAGAGCGCAACCTTGCCAAGGTTGAGGTCATCGGTTCGAACCCGATGTATCGCTCCAAATATAAAGATATAGCCTCATGTGCTGTATTTAAGTAACAAGATGGTGTCTAACCCACTCGGAAGAGTGCGATTATTAGAAGCATCGCAACAAGTTTTGCGTGCCCTGGTGGTGGAATCGGTAGACACAAGGGATTTAAAATCCCTCGGCGTTCGCGCTGTGCCGGTTCAAGTCCGGCCCGGGGCACCATCTATTAAAGTCTATTCCTTTAAAGCAATAGCAAAGCGATACTAGCTCAGCTGGTAGAGCGCAACCTTGCCAAGGTTGAGGTCATCGGTTCGAACCCGATGTATCGCTCCAAATTTGATAGAAACAA
>MPDB01000011.1 GCA_001874155.1 Vibrio sp. MedPE-SWchi | reverse complement strand
ACCAAGTGTAAAATTGATAACGCACCAGGTGTACACGGCGCTCGTCGCGGTCGTCTATCTGAGTATGGCGTTCAGCTTCGTGAGAAGCAAAAAGTTCGTCGTATCTACGGCGTTCTAGAAAAACAATTCCGTAACTACTACAAAGAAGCTGCTCGCCTTAAAGGCAACACAGGTGCAAACCTACTTCAGCTTCTTGAAGGTCGTCTAGACAACGTAGTTTACCGTATGGGCTTTGGCGCTACTCGTGCTGAATCTCGTCAACTAGTTAGCCACAAAGCTATCCTAGTTAACGGTAACGTTGTAAACGTTCCTTCGTTCAAAGTTGCGGCTAACGACGTTGTTTCTATTCGCGAGAAAGCTAAAAAGCAAGCTCGTGTAACTGCTGCTCTAGAAGTAGCTGGACAACGTGAGAAACCAACTTGGATTGAAGTAGATGCTGGCCAAATGGAAGGTACATTCAAGCGTATGCCTGAGCGTTCTGACCTATCAGCTGACATCAACGAACAACTGATCGTCGAGCTTTACTCTAAGTAAGGTTTAAAATAAAGAGAGGACACAATGCAGGGTTCTGTAACAGAATTTCTTAAGCCACGTCTTGTTGACATCGAACAGATCAACACGACACACGCAAAAGTAACTCTTGAGCCGTTAGAGCGTGGTTTCGGTCACACTCTGGGTAATGCTCTTCGTCGCATTCTTCTATCTTCTATGCCAGGTTGTGCTGTAACAGAAGTTGAGATTGAAGGCGTACTACACGAGTACAGCACCAAAGAAGGTGTACAAGAAGATATCCTTGAGATTCTTCTTAACCTGAAAGGTTTAGCTGTTCGCGTTGCCGAAGGCAAAGATGAAGTGTTTATTACACTGAACAAATCAGGCTCAGGCCCTGTGGTTGCAGGTGACATCACCCATGATGGTGATGTAGAGGTCGTAAACCCTGAACACGTTATTTGTCACCTAACGGATGACAACGCTGAGATCGCTATGCGCATCAAAGTTGAACGTGGTCGTGGTTATGTTCCAGCTTCCGCTCGCATTCATACCGAAGAAGATGAGCGTCCAATCGGTCGTTTACTTGTTGACGCAACATACAGCCCAGTAGACAAAATTGCCTACTCTGTTGATGCGGCACGTGTAGAACAACGTACTGACTTAGACAAGCTTGTTATCGATATGGAAACGAACGGTACTCTAGAACCTGAGGAAGCTATCCGTCGTGCAGCTACTATTTTAGCTGAACAACTGGATGCATTCGTAGATCTTCGTGATGTACGTGTTCCTGAGGAGAAGGAAGAGAAGCCAGAATTCGATCCTATCCTACTTCGTCCTGTAGACGATCTTGAACTAACAGTTCGCTCTGCTAACTGTTTGAAAGCAGAAGCGATTCACTACATCGGTGATCTTGTACAGCGTACTGAGGTTGAGCTACTTAAAACGCCTAACCTTGGTAAAAAATCTCTTACAGAGATTAAAGACGTACTTGCATCACGTGGTCTTTCTCTGGGCATGCGCCTAGAAAATTGGCCGCCAGCGTCTATCGCTGAAGATTAATCGATATTAGTTAGAAGGATTAGGTCATGCGCCATCGTAAGAGTGGTCGTCAACTCAACCGCAACAGCTCACATCGTAAAGCGATGTTTAGCAATATGGCATGCTCTCTAGTTAGTCATGAAGTTATCAAGACTACTTTGCCAAAAGCAAAAGAGCTTCGCCGCGTCGTTGAGCCTTTGATTACGCTAGCTAAAACGGATAGCGTTGCTAACCGTCGCTTAGCATTTGCACGTACTCGTGATAACGAAGTAGTTGCAAAACTGTTTAACGAACTAGGTCCACGTTTCGCTAGCCGCCAAGGCGGTTACACTCGTATCCTAAAAGCTGGTTTCCGTACTGGTGATAAAGCTCCAATGGCTTACATTGAGCTTGTAGATCGCCCAGTAGCAGAAGAAGCAGCTGAGTAAGAGTTCGATTGAACTTAAAAAGCCGAGCATTAGCTCGGCTTTTTTGTGTCTGCTATTTAGAGAAATTATGCTATCTAGTTTTATCACAGGCACAAAAAAGGGTTAGCGTTAGCTAACCCTTTTTAACAGCTTACTTTAAGCTATCTTAAGTTCGAGCAATTAAAGAATCGCTAGAAGCTCTACTTCAAATACTAGAGCAGCAAATGGTGGGATTGCAGCACCTGCGCCACGTTCACCGTATGCTAGGTCTTGTGGGATGTATAGCTTCCACTTAGAACCTACAGGCATTAGTTGAAGAGCTTCAACCCAACCTTTGATTACACCCGTCACTGGGAACTCAGCTGGTTCGCCACGTGATACAGAGCTGTCAAAAACAGTTCCGTCAGTTAGTTCGCCGTGGTAATGAACACGTACTTGCTTGTCTGAAGTTGGTACTTCACCAGTCCCTTCAGTCAGAATTTCGTACTGAAGACCAGATTCAAGAACGGTTACTTCAGAACGTAGAGCGTTATCTGCTAGAAATGCTTCGCTGTCTGCAGACGCCGCTTTAGCTGCTTCTGCACGTGTAGATTCTGCACGAGTGTGTAGCTCTTGAAGAGCGTTGTTGATTTCATCAATCTCAATTGCTGGCATGTCACCAGTTAGAGCTGTTGCGATACCAGCAGCGATAGCGTCAACATTAAGACCTTCTAGGCCAGAACCCGCAAGTTGCTGACCCATTTGTAGACCAATTCCATAGCTTGCTTTTTGCTCTACAGTTTCAAATTTTACTTCAGACATGAATGTTACTCTTTGTTAGAGAAATTTAAGGCGTACAGGATACCAGTTAACGGATCAGGTTTAAACGGGTTAGAGGGTCCCCATTTGCTAAGCAAGCACAATGTGAGCTCTATCTTACATCAGCACAATAATTGTAAGATTTTACTGCTCAATGACGTTGGTTCTACAAATAATATATACTCAATCCCTGTTGGTTTTTATACTATGGATAACAAGTACAGGAGATGGATATTAGATGAATCGCCGCAAGAAAAAGCCTCAGCAAACGGACTACATTGAACTCGTCCGCGATCGCGTTAAGCAAATTGATTGGCAGGCCTATAAGCAACAAGCGATTTCACTGTGGAATAAGCTTCCGCGCATACATCAACGCGCCTTGATGTTTCTTGTACCTATTGTCTTCATATTACTCTTAATGCCAAGTGGCTCAAAAGAGCCTAGCGAAGTCGTTACCCAAACTGAACCTAATCAAAGGGTTGAAATAGCCATTAACACCCAAGGGCTTAGTGAACAATCTAAACCACAATCGGCATCACCAAAGTCTGATGTTTGGAGTGAATACACTGTGAAAACCGGTGATACGCTTGCTAAGGTTTTCCGAACTAACGGATTGCCAATGGCTGATCTTAACGCTCTGGTTCAGGTTGAGGGGAATGATAAGCCACTAAGCCGCATAAAGCAGGGGCAATTGGTACGTTATAAGCTGGCTGATGATGGAAAGTTGGATATATTGCAGCTTGAAAAAAGCAAAGACTCTGTCATGTTTTTTCGTCTGTCAGATGGTGGTTTTGGCCGCAGTAAATAGCGATAAAAAGCGACTGCACCTGTTCTACTTTAGCGTCTAATGATTTGCTTTATTGGAAGTAGAGGAACAACGATCAATGAGATACCAATGAGTGTCAATATGGTTGGTGTTTCTGAAAACCACCAAATTCCAAAGAAGGTTACAAATACCAGTCCAGAATACTCTGCGATTGCAATTTGATAAGCCTCCGTTTTTTTATAGGCGATGACAGCAAGGCCATTATAGGCCAATATCAAAGTAGAACTTACACCTACCCAAAGTAACTCTCTCCAACTAATAGGCGTCCAAAATACCCACGAAAGTATTCCTGATATCGGTAACGACATGATAGTTGTCCACATTAGAGTGGTTATCACGTTTTGCTCTTTTGGGATTTTTCTTACAAGAATGTTAAACAACGCGAGCGTAAACGCGGTCCCCAGGGCAAACAATGCGGCCCAGTGAAATTCAGAGGGACGTAATACAATCAGCACTCCCGCAAACCCCAATATAGTCGTTAGAACTTTTTCTTTGCTTGGCTTTTCGTTTAACAGCCAAATCGATAGCGGTAGCATCAGTAACGGGGCGGCATAAAACACGGCATTCGCTGTGGCAAGAGGTAAGTGAGTAATTGCTACCATCATGCAGCCACTTCCAATCAAGACCAGGCTCGAACGTGCTAACGTAATTTTAGGATTCGTTAATATTTTTTGCTGGTTTTCTAATCGTACCCAGAACGGGACTAATATAATGAAAGAGAATAACTGTCGCAGGAAGATATACTGAAAGGGTGTCATTCCTCCTTCAAGGAGTTTAACAGCCACATCGGACAGTGATGCCGCTAGGTTGCCAATGACAAGCAATATAATACCGAGCGACTTTGCCGATGGGTTGTTCACTTTATTTTGCCAATGTCATGTCGATGTGTGGAATACCATCTTCAAGGTACATTTCCGATACGGTTACAAAGCCATGAGATTGATAGAAGCGAGCAAGGTGATGCTGTGCGCCAATTGTAATGGATTGATTCGGCCATAGCGAAAGGCTCTGCTGTATTGCTTCTGACACTAACTCATTCCCTAAGCCATTTCCTCTTGCCGATTCTGATGTTGCAATACGGCCAATACTGACATCAGAGTAACTGACCCCTTGCGGCAGTAGTCTTGCACAAGCAACTAATTCCTGATTTTTATAACCAAGTAGGTGATACACGCCCTCGTGTATGTCTTTATTATCAAGTTCTGGATAGGGGCAATTTTGTTCGACAACGAATACGTCTACACGTAGTTTTAAAAGCTCATAGAGTTGAACGGTTGTTAGTTGATTAAATGTCAGGGTTTGCCAATCTATCGATGTCATTGTAGGTCGATTCCAAATTGCTCAGGGCCAATTACTATAACGATAGGATTGCTTGTTGGGCATTAACAATTGTTAATTGTCAGTTCTATTTTTTATTCGGCTTAGGCTAATTGCAGTGATGCCTAAATACGCAGCAATTTGGTAATCATTAAGCCTTAAATGCAAATCGGGGTATCGTTGACGAAACAGTTCGTAGCGCTCTTGAGGTGTAAACAACAGCATGAATCGTTCTTTATTTTCTTTGTACATGAGCTGCGCTTCAAGCAACGTAAGATAAATAGAGTGCTTTTCATCCCTCCATTTGTGTAGGGTACTGAGCGGTAGGTAGATAAGGCTTGTTTCAGTTAAGGTTTCCAGTAGATAAGGGGAGGGCTGGTCTTTAATGACACTCTCAAAACCTATCATCCAGTCCTGCTCCCAATAAAACTCTTTGCTGAACTCTTTGCCTTTCTCCGTCAAGTAGCTTGCATGGCATATGCCTTCAAGAACAAAATAAATCCCTTCTGCATGCGCACCTTGGTTGACGAGTATGTGACGAGTTGGCAATTCAAGCAGAGAGCTCGACTCTATGAGTGATTCAATATCGGAGGGTGAAAACCCACTGTCTTCCAAATAGGCTGCAAATCTCTCAGTCATAATTTCTCCATATAAAAAGCCGCAGCAAAGAGCTACGGCTTGATACTCTAGCGAACTCTTCGCTATTTTTGTAGGTCAATCTTATAGACAGCGAATCCGACATCATCCATGGCTACTTTCTCCATAGGATACTGCCCTTTGTCTTTTATGAATTGAGCCGCTTTTTCGCTAGGTGAAGTTTCAAAGCGAATGTCTAACGATTTATCGGATTTGATCTGTGTAAATGACCAGTTGTTATCAGCGCTTGGCGTGACTTCCCCTTTTTCTTGGCTAACTCGTGAAATGTAGTTAGCGACAACCGTGCGGTTTTCATCGGGAGCTTCAAACGCAATGTAGTCGCTACCAGTACCTGGGAACTTATTACTGAAGGCTCGGTAGTTATTGGTCGCAATAATGAAGGTCTGGTTCATGTTAATAGGTTGACCTTGGTAAGTCAGATCAACGATGCGTTGAGCACCCGCATTAATCACTTTACAGTTGCCATCGTACTTAGGTGCCATAGTGACGTCTATTTTGTACTCGACACCATCCATAACGTCAAAATTGTAAGTACGGAATCCATCCCAGTCGATGAGAGATTGTGGTGCAGCTGTTGTCGCGTCGATATGATTGAATTGCCCAGCAGAACATTCCAACCATTCTTTCACTTCTCGGCCTGTCACTTTTAGTGCAACTAAAGTATTCGGGTACAGATACAGATCCGCTGCGTTACGGAACGTTAATTGTCCTGATTCTACTTCTGTGAAGTTAGCTGGATCATTTTTTCGTCCGCCTGCTTTGAATGGTGCCGCAGCCGATAGGACGGGAATACCATCAAGATCAGGGTCTCCCTGAATGAATCTCTCGACATAGTCTTTTTGAGCGAGGTTAACAATTTGAACCGTTGGGTCGTCTTGAACCAGAGACAAGAAGCTATACATCACATCGTTTGCTTTACCGATTGGCTGGTTAACAAACTCACGGGTGCCCTTGTGATCCTCTTTTAACGCTTCAACAATACCAACATCCGCTTCTGCCAATGATTTTTTGTCTGTTTTACTGTAGATAGGACGCGCTTCAGATTGTCCGTCAACGACCCCCCACATACCATCTTTCTGCTTAAGTACAAGGTCCATAATGCCAACATGGCTACCCCAGCGGCCCGGCATTACTGCTGTCACACCGTTGATGGTCCCTTTTTCGTTATCAATACCTTGAATGTTGTCAAAGCCTCTACCAGGGAACACAGCGTGAGAGTGGCCAAAGGCAATCGCGTCAATACCCTCAACTTCTGAAAGGTAGTAGCTCGAATTTTCTGCTCCAAGCTTGTAAGCGTCCGTAGAGACACCAGAGTGAGGGATGGCAACAATGACGTCGGCCCCTTCTTTCTTCATCTGAGGGACAAGCTTTTCTGCCATTTCCTTAATGTCTTTAGCAAACACCTTCCCCTCTAGGTTCTTCTTATCCCAAACCATAATCTGTGGTGGCACAAAGCCAATGTAACCGACTTTGATATCATGAGGCGTCCCATCAACATCTTTTACACTGTGAGTTTTGATTAGGTAAGGCTTGAAGTAGTGATCACCTGTTTTCTCATCAAATACGTTTGCGCTGACGTAAGGGAAATTAGCACCATCAAGCGTCGTTGCCAAAAACTCTAACCCGTAATTGAATTCATGGTTACCGATATTACCTACATCATAATTGAGTTGGTTCATCGCCTTATAAACGGGGTGAACTTCACCTTTCTCAATTCCTTTTGCAGCCATGTAATCACCCATTGGGCTGCCTTGGATCAAATCTCCATTGTCGACCAGAACACTGTTTTTGACTTCTTGTTGTGCTTGTTTGACAAGTGTTGCTGTTCGGGCAAGTCCGATTTTTTGTGATGGTGCGTCTTTGTAATAGTCATAGTCCATTACGTTAGTGTGAATATCGGTTGTTTCAATGATACGCAGCTTGATTGTGTCTGCCATGACCGGGCCAGCCATCATGAGCATACCGCCAAGCACTGCCATTGAAAGGGGGTTCACTGCCATTTTCATTTCTTACTCCATAAGGGGGAATTAAATAACCATGATAAATGTAGCAAAAAACACTGAAACAACATGTTACATGTCGGTTAAAGTGTGACTTTGCTGGTTGGTAGATTAAATAACTGCCTATGTGATCCCACAAATATATAAGTAATGCTCATTTCCTAGTGAGTTGAAAAATTAGAATAATATCTTGGTTATTATATTACGTTATAAAAAATGAACTTTTAGAATTTCAAGTAATAACAAGAGAGGGTCATAATGCCTTCATACACAAAATGGATGCATCTATCTCGGCGACTTACTAATCGGTGCTCGCCTAATTTGTATCCACAAGCGATGACAAATCGAACTGTCTTTGTACTCACGGTCTTTTATGTCGGCGGTTAGAGCATAGAGATAATGTCGGAACTGTTTGTGGTGTGGCTATGTTGTCTCAAAAGTTAGACTAAATCTTTTCTAATGCTCAATTCAACAAAAGTGCTATTGCCAACTCAATATAATCCTGACCATAGATTTAGGGACAAAATTAAGCCCATAGGCTTACAAGGAAAATAGATATGGATCAACAACGCTTAACCCACTTGAAGCAACTTGAAGCTGAGAGTATTCATATTATTCGAGAGGTCGCTGCTGAGTTTGATAACCCAGTAATGATGTATTCGATTGGTAAAGACTCTTCAGTCATGCTGCACCTTGCACGTAAAGCTTTTTACCCAGGTAAGATTCCATTCCCATTGCTGCACGTCGATACCGATTGGAAGTTTCGCGAGATGATTGAGTTTCGTGATCAGGTGGCTGAGAAATATGGTTTTGATCTTCTGGTTCACAAAAATCCAGAAGGGATGGCAATGGGCTGTAGTCCATTTGTGCATGGTTCATCGAAGCATACTGACATCATGAAAACCCAAGGTCTTAAGCAAGCCTTAAATAAGTATGGTTTTGATGCTGCGTTTGGTGGCGCTCGTCGTGATGAAGAGAAATCTCGTGCTAAAGAACGTGTTTACTCATTCCGCGATAAGAACCACACATGGGATCCTAAAAATCAGCGTCCAGAGCTTTGGAAAACCTACAATGGCCAAGTGAATAAAGGCGAAAGCATTCGTGTTTTCCCGCTATCAAATTGGACCGAGCTTGATATCTGGCAGTATATCTACCTTGAAAATATCGACATTGTCCCACTTTATCTTGCAGACAAGCGCCCGGTGGTTGAGCGTGACGGTATGTTGATCATGGCTGATGATGACCGCCTTGAGTTGCAAGAAGGTGAAAAGATCGAAGAGAAGTATGTCCGCTTCCGTACGCTAGGCTGCTACCCGCTAACAGGGGCGGTTGAGTCAGAAGCAAACACGTTGCCAGGCATTATCGAAGAGATGCTGGTAGCAACCTCGAGCGAACGTCAAGGACGAGCGATCGACCACGATCAATCAGGATCGATGGAATTGAAGAAGCGACAAGGTTATTTCTAAGGATCTAAGGACAGACTATGAACAATGTAATTGAAGCTCAGGTAGCTGAGCTTGGTATTGAAGGTTACCTAAACCAACACCAACATAAATCATTACTTAGATTCCTCACTTGTGGCTCTGTGGATGATGGAAAAAGTACGCTGATTGGTCGTCTATTGCATGACACTCATCAGATTTATGAAGATCAATTGGCTGCGGTTCACAATGATAGCCAGCGTGTGGGTACTACAGGTGAAAAGCCAGATTTAGCTTTGCTTGTTGATGGCTTACAAGCTGAGCGAGAGCAAGGGATCACCATTGATGTCGCGTATCGTTACTTCTCTACCCAAAAGCGTAAATTTATTATTGCGGATACTCCAGGGCACGAGCAGTACACTCGTAACATGGCAACGGGTGCATCGACATGTGATGTAGCGATCATCTTGATCGATGCTCGTAAAGGCGTTCTCGACCAAACACGTCGTCACTCTTTCATCTCAAATCTTATCGGTATTAAGCACTTTATCGTTGCTGTTAATAAGATGGATTTGGTTGATTACTCACAAGAAACGTTTGAAACGATTCGAGATGAGTATCTAGCATTTGCTGAAAACTTGCAGGGTGAAACGGATATTCAGATCGTTCCTCTGTCTGCGTTGGAAGGTGAAAACGTAGCCTCACAAAGCCAGTCTATGACTTGGTTTGAAGGTCCAACATTGCTTCATCTGCTTGAAACTGTCGATATTGACCGTTCTAAGCTTGAAGGTGAATTTAGATTCCCTGTGCAATATGTTAATCGTCCAAATCTAGATTTCCGTGGTTTTGCGGGCACTATCGCTTCTGGTTCGGTTAAGGTCGGTGACGAAGTGAAAGCATTGCCTTCTGGTAAATCATCTAAAGTTGCTCGAATTGTGACGTTTGATGGTGACCTAGAAGAAGCACAAGCCGGGTTGGCGGTCACGTTAACGCTAGAAGACGAAATTGATATCAGCCGCGGTGATCTCATTGTACTTAATGAAGCTCAGGTTGAATCGACAAATCACTTGGCTGCTGACGTGGTATGGATGACTGAGCAACCACTTCAGCCTGGACGCGAATACGATATCAAGATTGCTGGTAAGAAAACGGTCGGACGTGTTGAGTCTATTCGTTACCAGTATGACATCAATAACCTTTCTACGTACCCAGCAGCAGAGCTTCCACTAAATGGCATCGGTTCTTGTGAGTGGACATTCACAGAATCTGTGGCTGTCGATGGATATCAAGATTGTACCGACACGGGTGGTTTTATCATCATTGATAGACTGACGAATGTTACTGTTGGTGCGGGTCTTGTACGTGAAAGTCTGGCGCAGGTTGAACAACAGATTGGCAATATTTCAGCGTTTGAAATTGAGCTTAATGCATTGGTTCGTAAGCACTTCCCACATTGGGATGCGAAAGATCTTAGCCAACTACTAAAGTAGACGTGCTGAAATCCAAGCTGTTGTAGCAATAATATGAAGTGAGTAGTCACTATCATAATTAAGGATGAATTATGTGGGAGCAAGGATTGGTCATGGCGATGCTGCTTGGCATCATCACGTGCTTGTTAGTCACGCGAATTAAGCCAAGTATCATTTTTGCTGGCGCTGCGTTTTTGGCCTTTATGGCTGGAACCATTGAGCTAAAGTCGATAGCGACTAATTTCACTAATTCGTCCTTATTAACACTGGTATTATTGATTCTAGCTTCCTGTGCACTAGAGAAAACACGGCTCATCAGCTGGGTGAGTCGCAATATCTCTGAAGGGCGTTTGGGAACTGTGGTTGCGAAACTCGGGATTTCTACGGCGCTTCTATCCTCATTTACCAATAATACCGCTGTTGTTGTCTCTTTGATTGGGGCGATTAAGCGCAACCAGAAACATGCCCCGTCTAAGTTATTAATTCCACTTTCCTATGCTGCTATTTTGGGTGGCACACTGACTCTTATCGGCACCTCGACGAACCTCATCATTAACAGTTTTGTCGAAGATGTCGGACTGCCTAGTCTCACGTTTTTTACTCCGACTTTGATTGGTCTATCTGTGTTGGTTGGTGGGGTGTTGATTCTAATACCACTGAGTTATTTACTGCCTAGCTATGATGATCATGCCCAAGATGATTTGCCTTACTTTTTAGAAGCGATCGTTGAGCCTGGCTCACCGCTAGTAGACAAAAGCATTAGTGAAAACAACCTAAGGGCACTACGGAAACTGTTTCTTGCTGAAGTCATTAGAGATGGTGTCAGTATGCCTTCTGTTGAGCCGGATTTTGTTCTGCAGGCAAAAGATAGATTGCTGTTCTGTGGCGATATTGAGAGCGTTGCAACATTGCAAGAGATCCAAGGTCTTACCTTGTTTGGCCAGCATCACCTAAATGGACAGGGTTTTGTTGAGGCTGTAGTCAGCTCTTCGGCAAGCTTTTGTAACAAGACACTGAAATCTAGCCATTTCAGAGATCGTTTTGATGCTGTAGTTGTCGCCATTAGGCGTGGTCATGAGCGTTTAGAAGGTGGACTTGGCAATATTGTATTAACAGCGGGAGACACCTTGGTACTTGTACCAGGTAAGCGTTTTGAAACGGAAAGACGCGCACACCGCCGAGAGTTTGTTCTGATTAACGACTTAGATTCTAGTGCTAAGTTAGACGGCAATAAATCGAGTTTAGTATTACTAGGCTTTGCGCTTGTCATCGGTCTTGCGCTGCTTGATTTGGTTCCCATTATTAAAGGCTTATTAGTCTACTTGTTGGCTATGCTTTCATTTCGAGTCGTTCAGATAAATGAGCTTCGCCGCCGTTTTCCTATCGATATCGTCGTTATTGTAGGCTCTGCACTGTCCATTGCGCAGCTGATGCTCTCTTCAGGTCTCTCTGTGAAAATGGGGGAAATGTTCATCACGGCCTTTAATGGCTGGGGGGTTTTTGGGGCCTTGGTCGCAGTTTACTTGATGACGTTGATCTTAACGGAGTTGGTCACAAATAATGCCGCCGCCGCTCTTGCCTTTCCGATTGGCTATAGCATGGCATTGGGCTACAACGTTGATCCTATGCCGTTTATTATGGCGGTTCTCTTTGGAGCAAGCGCGAGTTTCATTTCTCCCTACGGTTATCAAACCAACTTACTCGTCTATAGTGTAGGAAACTACAAACTAACTGATTATATGAGAATAGGCGTACCCATCTCGATAGTGTATTCCGTACTTGTATTGAGCCTAATTCCTATTTTCTTCCCATTTTGATTTGAGCGCTCTGAATAATAGAGTGAATAGTTTGAGGTACTAATTATGACCACGTTGACTCCAGAAAAAGATGAAAACGTAGTGTGGCACCAACACGTTATCGATAAAGAATATCGTGCCAAAATAAAGCAGCAAAAGCCTTCAGTTCTTTGGTTTACTGGCCTTTCCGGTGCAGGGAAGTCAACTGTTGCAGGGGCTTTAGAGAATAAATTGGCTGAGCTGGGTTATCATACTTACCTGCTTGATGGTGATAATGTTCGCCACGGTTTATGCAGTGACCTTGGTTTTTCTGAGCAAGATAGACGTGAGAATATCCGTCGAATTGGTGAGCTTGCTAAATTGATGGCAGACGCGGGTTTGATCGTGTTGTCAGCCTTCATTTCTCCCCATCGTTCAGAGCGTCAATTAGTGCGAGAAATGCTACCAAGTGGTGAGTTTTTAGAAGTCTTTGTCAATGCGCCATTGGACGTGTGTGAGCAGCGTGATCCTAAGGGTTTGTATAAGAAAGCTCGTGCAGGAGAAATTGCTAACTTTACCGGTATTGATTCAGCCTACGAAGCCCCGCTCAACCCTGAAATTGATCTGTTAACTGGGCAACTCACGATTGATGAGCTAGTCGAACAGTGCCTTAACGAATTAAAGTCGCAAGGCATCATCCAAGAATAACTACACCGTGTGATGCACCGTGCTTTTTACGTCGGTATGAACATTGAACTTTTGACTCAGTAGTGCGATCACTTGATCGTAATACTGAGAGTTTGGCTTGTTCCCCAATAGCTTACACAGCTCATTCCCCGTTGGGCTGAATCGATAGTAGAGTAATCGAATCCCTTTTGCTTGAGGTTGTAATGAAAGGTTTTTCCCTTGGTAATTAAGAGGCAACGGGGGATCCTGCTCTATCTCTCCCGACTCTAACTCTGCACCATGCAACAATCCCAATTCAATTAACACCAACAAGCTGGAATAGGGCAATTTAAAACTGCCAGTGTTGACGGCGGCGGTAGTGTCTCGTTTTCCAAAGCTGAAAATACCATTGCGAGCTTTAAAGCCTACTAATAACTTTCTACTGTTATCGGTGCCAAAACTGCAGGCGAGAGAGGCGGCTTTTTGCAGTATTTGAGCTTCTTTAGGGCTCATGTCTTGAAGTACTTTAAGGGCTTTCATTGAGGTCGAACCCGGATTGGTCACTTCTCTTTTAAGAACTTGAGCCCATAGCCGCTGCATTGCGGGATTGTGAATTTCCTGTGCCATGTCGAAGTATCGATAAAGCCAGTCGCTGTCTGGTTTGCCAGCGGTCTCGTCTCGGCAGGCTGAGTGAGTTGCTTTGAGGATCTGTTCTAGGTTTTTTTGGCGCAGCTCATGGCGCTGGCGCTCTCGTTGTAGGGCTCTATCAAGTGGGGTTTTGTCTGAAGGTTCAGCTTGAAGCAACGCATCTAAGCCGTATGTCTGGGCTATGTTTAACACGCAGCTTGCACTGTCTTTGATATAGCTTGATTTCTTTTCTTGCTGTCGTTTTGCGTTATCTGTTGATTCATGTTCGATAACGACGGGTTTACTATCACTTGCCATGGGTGTCCCTCATCTCACAGAGCCTTTTTACAACTCTTTAAAATGTAACGTGTTATGGCTTCAACGGCTAGATAAAGACGAAAAGATCAGCAAAAAATGAGACTATCAAAAATGATAACAATTTGTTAAAGTTGTTATCATTGATTGTGAGGGCTTATGAAGCAAATTAAAGAGAATAAATTCAAGAAGCACCTATCAATCGTCCTGCTCTTACTGCTATACATGGCTGTTCTAGCATATTTATCTAGCTTGCTAGTGTAGAGGAGACAATTGATAGGTGAGTTGTAATTAACCAAGGTTACATGTCATCGTAATCCTCAAGCGCCACTCCCTCTAGGAAGTAGCCTGTTTCAGCCAGTGAGTGGCTAACCGTTTCAGTTTTTAACGTTCCGATTACATATACAACATCCCACAGCTGCTGAATAGGCGCACCCTCTGGAAATTTCACATAAACAATCTGGTTTGGTGGCGGTGGTGGAACATGGATACAAGCGCCAAAGTATGGAACAAGCAAAAACTCAGTGACGGTTTTGTTGTCCCCTTCTAGTGGAATCACGAACCCTGGGATTTTCACCACACTATTATTTAGTTCTTGCCTAACAGAGCCCGCCATGGATTGCTCCATAGTGCCACCTGAGTGGTCAAGCGCTGGCATACCAGTACTATCAAATTGATTTCTTTCATTTTCTGGAATTAAATCTATCCAGTTCAACTTCATCACGTCTTCCATCACAACATCATCAGATGCTGTCGCGACGCTCATGGTCGGAATGAAGACTGTTAATGACAGTATTGCGGATAAGAATATCTTGTTCATGTCGTACCTTATATTCTGATTGTCATACCATCACTAAGAGACTGTCTGTACGCTCTCAGTGCTGGAATAAAGCCGATGATAATACCGGCGAGTTGTACACATCCTAACAGAATCCATTCATAGGCCGTAATGGCACTCATTGTAATCGTTATTCCATATTGTTGCTGAATTATTGGTTGCCCAATAGCTAATGCTAAATACAATCCACTCACACCAACGAGAATACCCACAAAGGTTAATGCACTCGCTTCGCTGATCAGTAGCGCAAATACGTGTCTTGGCCTTGCTCCCATCGCTCTGAGTATCGCCATTTCACGTCGACGTTCTTGTAAACTGGTTAATAAGCTACTGAGCATTCCGAGTAAACCTGCAATGACAACAAAAATAGAAACCGCCATCAGAGCCTGCTCGGCAACAGACATCATTCCCCAAAGTTCGTGAAGTGCGATGCCTGGCATGATGGCGCTAAGTGGCTCTTGTGGGTAGGTATTAATTTGACGTTGCAGTGCAAAGGTTTGAATTTTCGATTTCAAACCCAGCATCATCGCCGTAATTTGCTGTGGCTGAAATTGTTGCTGTAAAAGCAGTTCTGCCGATGGGGTGTTACCTAGATTCGCCCCTGTTTCCCAACCGATATGAATCGCTTCAATGGCCTCTAAAGAGACATGGACCGTCTTATCTACCGGTGTGCCTGTTGGTGAGAGTATTCCAACCACTTTGAATGGAAGGTTCTCATGGCGGCTAAAGCCAACGTCGCCAATACCGTGTGCAATGATAATCTCGCTGCCCACTTCGTAATCCAGCTGCTTAGCAACATCGGCTCCAATGACGGTTTCAAAAAGGCCATTAAAGGGAGCACCTGAATTGAAAGTAAGTGGTTGCTTACTTCCATACTTATAGTGTTCAAAATAGCTTTCATTGGTGCCCATAACGCGAAATCCACGATGTGAATCTCCTAATGAAATTGGGATCGCCCAGTCTACGGCAGGGTGCTGGCTAAACTCTTGGTAGCTCTTCCAATCAATATTGTTGGTGGCATTACCTATTCTAAATACAGAGTATAATAAGAGGTTCACTTGGCCTGAGCGACCACCGACGATCAGATCTGTACCTGATATGGTGTTGGCAAAGCTGCTCTTAGCTTGAGTTCGAATTCGCTCAACGCCCATCAGTAATATGACAGAAATGGCGACCGTTAAAATGGTGAGAATCGCAGTTGCTTTACGATTGCGTACACTTTTCCAGGCAAGGCTTGTAATAGCAGTCATTAGTTTACACCTGCTTCATTGAGTAGCTTTAGATTAACGGAACGATCAAATAGGCTTTCAAGTGTTGGATCGTGGCTGACAAATACCAGGGTTGAATGGGCAAGGTTTGCTTGTTCCATTAGAAGTTCAATAAACGCGCTTCGATTGTCATGATCTAGTGCAGAGGTTGGTTCGTCAGCAATGATAAGTTTGGGAGAACCGATTAAAGCTCTAGCGGCTGCGACGCGTTGCTGCTGACCAATGCTCAGTTCAATGACTGGCTTGTTGAGTAGTTCTTGGGGTAAGTGCAGGCGCATGAGCAGTTCTTCCGCTTCTTTCTGTGGCGACTGTGTGAGCTGTGCCTTGCGCAGAGAAGAAAACTGGCAAGGTAAAATGACATTTTCGATGACGCTAAGGTAAGGTAATAAATTAAATTGTTGAAAAATATAGCCAATATTGTCTGCTCGAAACTTATCTCGGGCACTTGAACTTAATGACTTTATATTGGTGCCCAACACATCAACCACACCATCTTGAACCTGATTTATTCCCGTAAGTAGGCCTAAAAGAGTGGATTTCCCACAACCACTGGGGCCTTTAATGAAGACATGTTCCCCTTCTTGAATCGAAAATGCAGGGATATTTAAAATATCTTGGCTAGCGTTTGGCCAAGCAAAGCGTAAATTGGTGATGTTGACAACAGATTGAGTGTTCTCAGCGATAGATTTATCCATCTCATATTCCGATCATGTTAGTAGGCTAGGGTAATGAGCTTACCCTAGCCATTCAGGTTAGAAAGATATTACAGCGCTTGCTGGTGTTAGTTTCGTCGCAGATTGTGCTTTATCTGTCAGCAAGTTAACACTGATCGATTCAGTCCCTTCAAAATGTGAGAACCAGTCAGCCGAAATTGATTGGAGTTTATTGATGTCATCACAGTGGAAGTGATACTCGACGGTAAACTCGCCGTGCCCGCCTGAGTGGTCATGACCTTCATGGTCATCGTGGTCATCGTGATCATGGCTGTCATGGTCGTGTTTATCATGATCATGCTTGTCGTGGTCATGGCTGTCATGGTCGTGCTTATCATGGTCATGATTGTGGTGATCGTCATGCTCACCGCTACCTAGAGTATGGGTGACAGACTTGAACTCGACATGGCAGTTTGCTGAAGCATTGAGGGTGAAGATATTATTCGTATCTTCGAGGGTTTTAATTGCGCTAGCGAGTGCCTCTTTTTGTTGGTCATTTTGAGGTGCGTGCTCGAAGCCGACGACGTCAGCACCTGGAGCGGTAACCTCGATAAGAAGCTCGTCCCCATCTTGAGCGATATTGAACTCTACATGGCCGTGCACGTGTGCATCGTGTTGGCGGAATGTGTTTTCTGCGAGAGTTGGAAAGCTCAAAAGTAAGCCAATACTAACAGCAAGAGGTGTCTTAATTTGCATGGATCTAATCCTTAATACTTGAAAATAAAATAATACTTTAATGTTTATAGATTAGTTGATTAGGTGGAGAACGCGCTAAATAGGCGAGGAAAGGTGCTGCAAATGCGCCGGTGTTATAAATCAGAGTAAAACTTTCAGGGGCAGTGGCATTAAGCCATTCTGGTATTTTCTGAATAAGACCATGGCCTGCCGATGAAAACAGCTGACACTGGTGCTCACTATGATGCTCATTGTGGCCTAAGTATTGATGTTCAACATAGGCAAAATTTAGCCACAAAACCCCTATCAAGAAGCTTAGTGAGATCAGTCGCTGTGTGATTGTTATCGGCTGATTCATGGCAGTGTGAGCAATCCAGTAGAGTCTAAGTGTTATAGTATAACAATATTGCGTGTGTGAATGTCAGTACTAATTAACAGAGTTTATCTAAACTTTTTGTTAGTCAATCAAGCTAAGCAATAGTTCAAGCGATCAAAAAAGCGATAGTTGTGATGCTATCGCTATGGGAACCATGAGCCGAGCGTCACCACTCGGTTCATTGATTTTCGTTTATTAAAGCTGTTCGCGGATTAGCGTGAGTACCGACTCTACTTCAGAGTCACTCAGAGCCCCTTCTTTAATAAAAAGCACTTTGCCGAGTTTATCTTGAACGATAATGGCTGAAGACTCTTCTTCTAACCCCCATGCCTTGGCAACTGTACCATCGGCATCGAGTACCATTGAAGACCAAGGAAACTCTTTCTTACTATTCTGCGCTTTTGACTTCACAATAGAGCCCGTTCCCCACATGGCATCATCTTGGTTGATGATGGTGGTTGTTTGGTAAGCATCTTCAGGGAACTTAGCCGCGGTGATTGCGGCCATAAGAGGTGCGTTGAGCTCTTTAGAGCTGCCACGTCCAGCGATGGCTTGAATAACGCGAACCTTGCCTAGCATGGCTTGGTTGTTCCAAGGTGCGTAGCCAGTTTCTCCATCGTTGAGGGTAATTTCTCCATGCGTGTTAACGTTGACATCGAGAACCGACTCTCCTAATGAGAGGTTGTGAGCACTAGCGATGAGCGGAGAGCACGCCAGTAGTAGGGTAAGAAGTGATTTGTTTTTCATTATTGTTTTCCTTTTGATTGAGCGAAAAAAGTATATACCCAACTAAGAAAAATCGAGAAAAACAAACCACTAAGTCGTGAACTGTGTAGATTATTTGCTCTATCTGTCACCGGTAAGCTAGTTAATGAAGCAAACCCCAGTTCCTCCTAAGCCACAGTACCCATTGGGATTTTTGGCCAGATACTGCTGATGGTATTCCTCCGCATAGTAATATTGCCCTGCGGGTAAGATTTCAGTGGTTATCTCGCCTTTCGACTCATTGTTTAATAGCGATTGGTATTGCTGCTGAGAAGCGATTGCGATTGCATTCTGCTCTTCACTCGTGACATAAATGGCTGAGCGATATTGCGTTCCAGCATCGTTGCCTTGTTGCATGCCTTGAGTCGGGTCATGTCGCTCCCAGAATTGGCTTAGCAGTGCGTCCAGTGAGAGGATTGTTGTGTCATAGATAACGCTGACTACCTCGGTATGACCCGTTTGTGCTGAACAGACCTCTTCATAGGTTGGGTTTTTGGTAAAGCCACCGGCATATCCCACACTGGTGCTCACTACCCCGTCGAGTGTCCAAAATAGTCTTTCTGCGCCCCAGAAGCAGCCCATCCCAAATAGAATCCTTTGTTGATTATCAGACAGTTGTTCCGTGATTGGAGTTTGGTATACATAGTGTAGAGAAGGAGGCGCTATAGGTGTCTCACGACCGATCAGTGCATTTTCTGGTGAGACCATTATCTGTTTAGCGTTGCGTGTATTTGGATGCATGGTATATGAGACCTAATGAGTAAGTGGGGGTAAATTAATCCTGCTAATTATCTGAATAGCTAAAGACTAACCGATGTAATCTAGGTATTATTTTTATTTGCAGTAATTTTCATTGTGGTTTCTATCAATTAAGCATGATAACTAAGCATTTTCCAGTATTAATATTGAGCCTCGGCTTATCAAGCTTTGTCGCGGCCGACGAAGTGGATTTAAGTATTTTAGGTCTAGAAGGGGCATTGCAAAGTAATGTCGATGCTTATTTATTATCCATTCCAGAAACAGACTATGAAATATCACTCCGCTTTCAATCTCGATTAGAGAGAAACATTACAGAAGCCCTCAACGCGTTAGGTTATTACAATCCTGAATTTCGATTTGAAGTGATTGACGGCAGTGAACTGAATGTTCATGTGGATGCCGGCGATCCCGTGTTGATCACGGAATTAGATATCGTGATCAACGGTGAAGCTCAACGTGATCCTTCTTTTCGTCGATTGCTCTCAAACAGTGGTTTAACGCTTGGTCAACCGATCAATCACGGCCAGTACGATTCTCTTAAATCTTCCATTCGAAACATGGCCTTGCAAAGAGGGTACTTCAAAGGCGATTTTATTCAGAGTAGTTTAGAAATTGTGCCTAGCTTGAATCAAGCCATGGTTCGTCTTCATTATGATAGCGGCATTCGTTATCGCTTTGGTTCAACGTCTATCTCAGGAAGCCAAATCAGGGAAGAGCGCGTCCAGTCATTGCGCCCTTACGACGAAGGTGAACCTTATCTTATTTCCAAGGTCGGAGAATATAACCAGAATTTGTCGAATACCGATTGGTTTTCATCGGTGCTTGTTGAACCAGATTTAACAGAACTGTCAGGTGACCGTACGCTCCCAATGAAGGTTTCACTGGCCCCACAGTCGAGAAATCAGCTTGAAACAGGCCTAGGTTATTCAACCGATGTTGGCGTGAGAGGGACGTTAAAGTGGAAGAAACCTTGGGTTAACGACAGAGGCCACAGCTTTAATAGCAGTATCTCTTTATCCATACCGGAACAGAGTGTCGTTGCCGGCTATAAGATCCCACTGGCAGATGCTTTGCACGAGTATTACCAGATCCAATACGGGATGAAAAAAGTGGACAGCCGAGATACCAAAAGCTTGGAGTCTAACTTGTCGGTTGGCCGACACTGGTTGCTGGATAGTGGTTGGCATCAAACGGTTCGTGTTCGTTACTTGATAGAAAACTACGAGCAAGGTTTGCAAGATGATGTGGGGCATTTCGTGCTCCCTGGTGTCTCTTTTTCCAGAACTCGTAGCAAAGGTGGCTCTATGCCGATGTGGGGTGACCGCCAGACGATCACGTTCGAGTATGGTGATCCAACATTGTTCTCTGAAACGAGGGTTGTTCGTGTTGTTGGTGGCACGTCATGGATCCGAGGGATAGGTGAAAACCATCGTGGACTGTTCCGATTTGATGGTGGTGCCAACTTTGCGAATGAATTTGAAAAGCTCTCGCCTTCGTTACTGTTCTTTGCCGGCGGTGATAATAACCTGCGTGGTTATGGCTATGAATCGATTTCCCCTAAGGATGAAAGTAACGCCTTAACCGGTGGTAAGTACTTGGCAACGACATCATTAGAGTATCAGTATCGTTTGGTCGGTAACTGGTGGGTGGCTGCATTTTATGATTACGGTAGTGCGTTTAATGAAACGCCAGACTTTAAGGCTGGTGCTGGTGTTGGGATACGCTGGGCCTCACCAGTGGGCCCTATTCGCCTTGATGTCGCTAAGGCATTGGATGCGGATGAAGGCACGGATGAGTACAAGATCCACTTTACGCTAGGGCCAGACCTATGATCGAACAACAAACTCAATGGGATAATACGCTGACGATGAAGAAAGTTAGATGACAAGAGTTGTATTGAAATGGACTAAATGGCTCTCAGCAGGGCTTATCTCGCTCGTCGCTATTGTAATGGCTCTCATCATTGGGCTGCTTTATACCAATGCTGGCTTAAATGCAGCGCTATGGGGGGCACAAAAGGCGTTACCTCAGTTGCAAGTTGAGAGCACTCGAGGGGCTATATTTCCTCGATTCACACTGGAGCAGTTCAGCTTTAAAGATGACGATCTCTTTATTGATATTGCCGCGAAGTCAGTCACGCTTGCGATTAATCCAAGCTGCTTTCTAGAGCCTTCTATCTGCATCAATGATCTTGCAGCAGACGGGTTAACGGTTTCAATTCCCCAACTTCCTGAGTCTGACGAGAGTACGCCTCCAGCCGAAGTCAGTACCAAGCCACTAAGAATCTCAACGCCAATCCCTATTTCTGTACGCCAAATAAGACTCTCTAATATCGATTTGGATATCTTGAATAACAAGGTCAAATGGGAGAGTTTGAATACGGGCGCAAGGTTTCAAAATAATCAGCTACGTCTGTTGCCGACGCTTTGGCGAGACATTTCATTATCTTTAGCCCCTTCTGCTGGTGACGATGATTCTACGTCTAAAGACGCTAACGTTAGCTCACCCGCTAATGACTCTGAAAAAACATCGATTCAACTTCCTCCTTTTACTATGCCTCTGTCAGTGATAGTCGAGCGCTTTGATGTACAGGAATTTAGGCTAGAACAAGCGTCGCCGATCACGGTTAATCACCTTGGCTTGGAAGCCAGCGCATCGGGCTCCAAAATTGATGTTCGTTCGCTTGAGTTGAAGATGCCAGAAGTTGAAGCAGACTTAATGGGCGACATAAGGCTTGAAGGGAATTACCCACTTAGCGCAGAGCTCTCTGCATTAGTGAAACACTCGCAAGCGGAGGGGCAGAAACTTTCTCTGTCAGCCAACGGAAGCGTTGCTGAACTTGAAATTGAGAGCCAGTTGAGTGGGTTAGTTGAAGCGGATATTAACGGAAAATTACACACCTTAAAGCCCAATTTACCCTATCAAGTGTTACTCAGTAATGTGCGAGCACAATGGCCGCTCATGGGAAAAGCAGATTATAAAGTTTCTATTGATACGTTATCGAGCTCTGGAAGCTTAGAAGGGTATGACCTCGCTCTGGATGCTGACATTCAAGGCGTGGGGTTTCCGGATATAAGTGTGGATGTATTGGGAGAAGGTGATCTCGAACAGATCAACTTGAAAGAGATAGCGTTGGTGACTCTGGGAGGAAGGGTTGACGGTGAAGTCTTCGCGAATTGGAGTGCGCCGATAAACTGGAGTGGTAAGTTACATCTTGATCAAATCCAACCTGGACTATATTGGCCTGAAGCGGAAGGGAATATAAGTGGTGATATTGAGACTGCGGGTTCGTTGACTGAATCTGGTGGCTGGGCAACCAATACGTCAGTGATCGATATTGACGGGATCTTGAGAGATTACCCTCTCAACATCAGTGGCTCGTTAGTGGCATCAGATGAGCAAGGCAAAGGCGAGTTTTACGTTCAAACTCCAAGCCTAATATTAGCGCATGGCCCTAATTCAATTGAAGCCAAAGGTGAACTCAGTAAAAACTGGGATATGAACGTTAATATAGCGTTTCCTGAATTAATCAAATCAGTACCCGAATTAGAGGGCGCACTATTAGGAGGGGTTTCTTTAAAAGGGAAGCTTTCTGAGCCAAACATCAAACTCGCATTATCGGCGCATAATATTGACTGGCGTGGCGAAGCGAGTGTAAAAAAAGTAACGCTCTCTGGTGAGGTCACACCATTGCCTGACATCGAAGCGGATCTAAATCTACAAGCCAGTTCCATTCTTTATCAAGAGAATAGTGTTGATTCGGTTGATCTTAAGCTAAACGGATCGTTAGAAGAGCACCGGTTAGGGCTTGATGTTATATCCGAGATCGCCTCAACCAGCTTAGCCATTGAAGGATCCCTCAATCAAGAACCGACGTTAAGCTGGGCAGGTAACTTAGAGCGGTTACTGCTTAAGTCGCAGCAGGGCGAATGGAATCTAGATAACTCGACCAAGGTCAGTGTTGATATTGATGAGCAGCAGGCTTTTGTCGCTGCGCACTGCTGGTTGCAAGAGCAGTCGTCGATTTGTTTAGACGAAGACATCAATGTTGGAGAAAAGGGAGAGGCTCAACTCTCTATTCATCAGTTTAATTTTGAACAATTAGCGGCGTTTATTCCTCAAGGTACTCAAGTCGAAGGTGAAGTTAATGCTCAGGCTAAGGCTAAATGGGCTCCTAACGCCAAACCGGAAGTCGAGCTGATGTTGAGCATGCCGAAAGGGCAAGTCTCAGGCCTGCCTGACGCACCTCTAGTCGTTGGGTGGGATTCCATTACGATTGACGCAGCATTAGCCAATGACCAGCTGAACGCCAATTGGTTACTTGATTTCACTGATAATGGTGAAGTATCTGGGGACATTATGCTTCCCAACATTCAGCAGCTGGATAATGGTTTAGAAGGCAACGTACGTATCTCTCAAATTGGGCTCGCCTTTTTGTCGCCTCTCATTGGAGAGTTCAACCGATTTGATGCAAAGGTGAACTCTCAGCTCTCATTGAATGGAGACTTAACTAAACCCAACGTCATGGGTGAGCTAAAAATTGATGAGCTGTTGTTACTCGGTGAATTGTCACCAATAGATATCAATAGTGGTCAGATCGTGGCTGACTTTTCTGGAACGAAAGCAAATTTACAAGCCAACATCACAACGCCAGATGGTCCGTTGAACATTGAAGGGGATGCCGATTGGGCTGATTTAGAGGCTTGGAGCAGCAATATTCGCGTGTTTGCGAAAGAGTTACTTGTCAGTCAACCGCCTATGCTAAAAGTAAAGGTCACGCCTGATATGACAATCAACCTTGCACCTGATTTAGCCAAGGTGTCGGGCACAATCGATCTTCCTTGGGGGAATATATTGGTTGAGGACCTTCCACCAAGCGCCATAGGGGTGTCGAAGGATCAGGTCTTATTGGATGAAATGCTTAAACCCATCGACGATGCGAGCAATAGCGTATTTGCGCTGGAAACCGACATTCAGATCACGATCGGTGACGAGTTTACTCTTTCAGCCTTCGGACTAGAGGGTAACCTTGTTGGCCAGTTGAACGTGACTCAACGGGATAAAGGGCCGATCATTCTAGGTGAGATCAACATTGTAGACGGATCGTACCGATCTTTTGGCCAAGACCTGATCATCAATGAAGGAAAAATCCTCATGAACGGCCCTGTCGATCAACCTTACGTCTCTATCAGTGCGATTCGAAACCCAGAAAACACGCGTGATGATGTTGTTGCAGGAGTCCGAGTGGATGGCCCCGCTGATGAACCGGCGGTGACTATTTTCTCTGAACCAGCCATGCCTCAAGCTAACGCGCTTTCGTACCTGCTACGTGGGCAAGATATTGATGCAGAAACCGGTGGCAATGCCATGACAACGACCTTAATTGGTCTCAGTCTCGCTAAGAGCGGAAAGGTCGTCGGTGAAATTGGTGAAGCATTCGGCGTTCAAGATTTACAGCTCGATACGGCAGGGTCAGGTGATGAGTCTCAGGTGACGGTAAGTGGCTACGTGCTGCCAGGTTTGCAGGTAAAGTATGGCGTTGGCATCTTTGACTCAGTAGGTGAATTTACGGTTCGATACCGGTTAATGACGGATCTCTATGTTGAGGTGTTGTCAGGTGTTGATAACGCGGTTGACCTGCTTTATCAGTTTGAGTTTGAGTGATCGCTTTCTGCTAAATAACCGTATGGTTGAAATATAAGCGATACCAAGTGGGTCTTATGGTATTGGAAGGTGATCAATTGTCATCTTACTTATTGCACTTCATCTAATAGAGGAAGAAACAATGAAATATTTATTTTTGCTGGTCGCTTTGTTCGTGGTTGGTTGTGCTCAAGTAACCACGCCGACATCCATGGCAGCAAACGATTGGACTGAGTATGGAAAACAGCGAGGCTTAGAAGGTCATTGGCAAGACTCTCAAGATCGGCTTGCAAAGCAAGATCTGAATGGTGTACTTAATGACGAGCTGTATATGGCATATGAACAAGGTTACGGTGACGGAAAGACAGAGTACTGCTCACAAGATGCACGCATGCTAGGTGTCGCTGGAAAACCATATCGAGGTATCTGCGATGATGTCGACGTCTGGTTCCGTCAAGATTACAATGCTGGCCGTGAGTCGGGGAGTACTTTTTAGATGGTACCTGCACCGCGAGGTTGCACTGAAAACCTTGGCCGTTGTAACTAGAGGCGGCTTGAGTTTACCCAAGACGCCTCTTTTATCACTTTTAAGTTACTTGGCTCGTTGGTATGAAAGCATGATTTCTTCTTTTGCCGCTTCTATATCTTCCCACCCTTCTACCTTGACCCACTTCCCACTTTCCAGTTCTTTATAACGCTCAAAAAAATGTGTGATCTGTGCTTTTAATAACGTTGGTATGTCGTCAACATCTTGAATGTGTTCATATTCGGTAGAAATTTTGGCGTGCGGTACAGCAAAGACTTTCGCATCCTCACCAGACTCATCACTCATTTTTAATACCCCAACCGGTCGGCAGCGAATGACTGAGCCAGGAATCAGTGGAAATGGGGTTGGCACAAGGACATCAACAGGATCGCCATCTAAAGACAGCGTGTCATTGATATAGCCATAGTTGCACGGATAAAACATGGGGGCGGACATGAAGCGATCGACAAAAACAGCCCCAGAATCTTTATCGACTTCGTATTTGATAGGGTCAGCGTTCGCGGGAATTTCGATAATGACATAAATATCGTCTGGCAGAGCAATGCCAGCAGGAACGGTGTTTAGACTCATCTCGAGCTCCTCTAAGGAATGGTAAGTAAGCTTTGTAAGTCTAGTTGGTAGATTTGAAATTGAAAAAGATCGAGAGGATGAAATCAGATTGACGAGTTGGTGCTGACTGAAAAGCAGCGCTACGAGTTGAGTTTTTGAGGCTAGGAAGTCATTAATGGCGAAGAGTGTTTAAAGGAAGTAAGGCAAGCAATAGACACTATCGCTTACCTTTTAAGCTTACAGAAAACTAGTCTTGATTGTTCTTAATGAACTCTTCGACTTTCTCAACCATATTCTTGGAGCCTGTGAAGAAAGGCACTCGTTGGTGAAGTTCCGTTGGCTTCAAATCCATAATGCGATTTACACCGTCTGATGCCGTACCACCTGCTTGCTCAATGATAAAGGCCATTGGGTTGCATTCATACAACAAGCGAAGCTTACCATTTGGGTGACTTTGCGTGCTCGGGTAAAGGTAGATACCACCTTTCAGTAGATTTCGGTGGAAGTCTGAAACCAGTGAGCCAATGTAGCGAGATGTATATGGACGACCATCTTCAGGTACGTTTTCTTGGCAGTACTTGATGTATTTCTTTACGCCAGTCGGGAAGCGGATGTAGTTGCCTTCATTAATGGAGTAAATGTTGCCGTTCTCAGGCGTCATCATGTCAGGGTGAGATAGGCAGAAAGTACCAATCGATGGGTCATAGGTAAAGCCATTAACGCCGTTACCTGTGGTGTAAACCAACATAGTTGACGAGCCGTAAACGACATAACCTGCCGCTACTTGCTTATTCCCTGGCTGAAGGAAATCTTCTTGTGTTGGTGGAGTACCAACCGGAGATACGCGGCGATAGATAGAGAAGATAGTACCGACAGAAACATTCACATCAATGTTTGAAGAACCGTCTAAAGGATCCATCAACACAACGTACTTAGCGTTCTTGTTGAGTTCTTTATTAAACGCAACGGCTTCGTCTTCTTCTTCACTCGCAACACCACAAACTTGATCGCGCGCTTCAAGTGCCGCTTTAAACTTTTCGTTTGCGTATAGATCCAGCTTCTGTTGTTCTTCACCTTGAATATTATCGGTGCCAACAGCACCAGTAATATCAACTAAGCCAGCCTTATTTATTTCTCTGTTAACGATCTTTGCAGCAAGTCGAATCGAAGAGATAAGAGATGAAAGATCACCGCTAGCGTGGGGGAAGTCCGATTGTTTGGAGACAATGAACTCGCCAAGGGTGCGCATTTCAGACATGTTATATCCTTTACAATTATGAGTATGGGGGCGTGTGCGATAACGATTGCCTCTTAGCTGGGCTTTATGCAATCACACTAAATACAGTGTAAGCGTTAGATCTTATTTATGGTAATGAAGTAACCGATTGAGATCTCAAATCATTTGTCGTTTGTCAGCGATTTGCAATCCCACTTTCAATTACGAAAGAAATAGAGATAATGAGACTCTGAATCGATTTCTACCTCGTAAGGCTAGCGTGTATGCATATTCATATCTTGGGCATTTGTGGCACATTCATGGGCGGCGCAGCGGTGTTAGCTCGCCAACTAGGGCATAAAGTCACAGGCTCTGATGCCAATGTATATCCCCCGATGAGCACCTTATTAGAGTCGCAAGGTATTGAAATAATAGAAGGCTTTGACCCATCTCAGCTCGACTCTAAGCCTGATCTCGTGGTGATTGGTAACGCAATGAGTCGTGGTAACCCTTGCGTTGAGCATGTGCTAAACAGCAATTTGCGATACACCTCTGGACCACAATGGCTGCAAGAGTTCTTGCTTCATGACCGTTGGGTGATGGCGGTGTCTGGAACTCATGGCAAAACAACAACCTCAAGTATGTTGGCGTGGATTTTGGAATCGTGTGGTTACAACCCCGGATTCTTAGTGGGTGGAGTGCTTGGTAATTTTGGTATTTCTGCTCGACTTGGCGATAGCATGTTTTTCATTGTTGAGGCTGATGAATACGACAGTGCTTTTTTTGATAAACGTTCTAAGTTTGTCCATTATCACCCGCGCACATTGGTTATGAACAATCTGGAGTTCGATCATGCTGATATTTTCGATGATCTAGAGGCGATTAAGCGTCAATTTCACCATTTAGTCAGAACCGTCCCTAGTAATGGACGAATACTCGCCCCCAATAATAATACAAATATTGATGATGTTTTATCCAGAGGGTGCTGGAGTGAAACCGAGTTTACAGGCGCAAATGGCGAGTGGCGCGCTGAAAAAGTGGTAAAAGATGGCTCTGTCTTTGAGATTTATTTGTATGACAAATGTGTTGGCAAAGTGACGTGGAATTTAGTGGGTGACCACAACGTCGAGAATGCCTTAATGGCGATATCTGCAGCAAGACATGTGGGTGTTACGCCCGATTTAGCCTGCGAAGCTCTTGGCGAGTTTATAAACACAAAGCGCCGATTGGAGTTAAAAGGCATCGTTAATGGTGTGTCGGTTTATGATGATTTTGCGCATCATCCAACTGCGATTGAACTGACCCTAGATGGGTTACGTAACAAAGTAGGCGATGAAAAAATCATTGCCGTCTTAGAGCCTCGATCAGCCACGATGAAGCGCGGAGTTCATAAAGACACATTAGCGAGTTCCCTAGCCAAAGCGGATGTCGTTTATCTTTATCAGCCCGATACGATTGACTGGTCACTTCAGGATATCGCGGATAATTGCCAACAAGATGCATTTGTTTATCGTGATATTAATGAATTAGTCGCTAAAATTAGCGGAGAGGCGCAGTCTGGAGACCAAATACTGGTCATGAGTAATGGCGGTTTTGAAGGCATTCACGGCAAATTACTCGATTCGCTAACGGCATAAACCGTACTCGATAATAGTTTAAGAAATGATAAATAAATGAAGAATAATATGACCCAAAGAGTCGCCCAAGATAAAAGCATTACACTGGCGTTTACTGGCGCATCTGGTGCGCCTTATGGCATTCGTTTGCTCGAGTGTCTTCTAGCTGCTGACTATAAAGTCTATTTATTGATTTCCTCCGCGGCGCGAGTAGTGCTTGCAACGGAGCATGATTTGAAGCTACCGAGTGGGCCGGATGCGTGTAAAAAAGCCTTAGTTGAGCATCTAGGGTGTGACGCAGATAATCTAGAAGTGTGTGGTAAAGAGGATTGGTTTTCGCCTGTAGCCTCAGGGTCCGCGGCTCCTAAGCAAATGGTGGTGTGTCCTTGTTCTGCGGGAAGCGTTGCTGCAATTGCACATGGTATGTCAGACAATCTGATTGAGCGTGCGGCTGATGTGGTGATGAAAGAACGAGGCCAGTTGTTACTCGTGGTTCGTGAAACACCATTCTCCACTTTGCACCTTGAGAACATGCACCAATTGTCTCAGATGGGCGTGACCATCATGCCTGCTGCCCCGGGCTTTTATCATCAGCCAAAGTCGATTGAAGATTTGGTCGATTTCATGGTCGCAAGAATATTAGATCATTTGGGCGTTGAACAAGGGTTAGTGCCACGCTGGGGTTACTCTAAGTAGACAACCTCTATCTAGAATGCTCAATCACTCCTATAGCAATAGTTATCCAGTTTGTTGATGAATGGTTAATCTTTATGGATAAGTGACTCAATACAAATTACAATCGTCAATAACTCATCGGGGAGCCTGATACATAGAATGTATCCGCTGAGATCAAGCGAAGCTTGGGACCCGCACTACTGCTTGTGACCATCAGACAGCGATTTATCAAGCAGTGATTAACCTGAACCAGATAATGCTGGCGTAGGAATTGAGTGTGGAGCGCGACTTTTAGTCTAACTAACTAGGTTAAAGACTTCGATTCATCGAAGTTTACGCATTCACCCGGTTTCTACGCTGCTCAATTAAGGAGAGCGAGCAGTGAAAACCCCTCTTAATACTATTTCCCTTGCGACAATAGCATCGGTATCCGTACTATCTTTACCGCTTCAAGCCGCGGACACTCTAACCGTCTATACCTATGATTCTTTTGCTTCCGATTGGGGCCCTGGCCCTACCGTTGAAAAGGCTTTTGAAGCTCAATGTGGCTGTGACTTAAACTTTGTGGCACTGGATGACGGCGTTTCTATATTAAATCGCCTTCGTTTAGAGGGAGGCAATAGCAAAGCTGACATCGTGCTTGGGCTTGATAATAATTTGATGGCAGAGGCGAGAGAAACGGGGCTGCTAGCGAACCATGACGTTGATACATCCAGTGTGACGCTACCCAATGGCTGGAACGATGAGACGTTTGTGCCTTATGACTTCGGCTATTTTGCATTCGTGTATAACAAAGAAGCCTTATCAAACCCACCTAAAAGCCTGAAAGAGTTGGTTGAAGAGCGTGATGATCTGAAAGTGATCTACCAAGATCCACGAACGTCGACACCTGGACAGGGGTTGTTGTTGTGGATGAAGTCTGTTTATGGCGACGAGAGCAGTGAAGCATGGCAACAGCTGGCTAAGAAAACAGTGACCGTGACTAAAGGCTGGTCAGAGGCTTACTCTATGTTTTTGAAGGGGGAGTCTGATCTTGTATTGTCGTACACGACCTCTCCGGCATATCACTTAATTGCCGAGAATGATGCGAAGTATGCGGCGGCAGACTTTTCTGAAGGTCACTACACGCAAGTTGAAGTGGCAGCGAAAGTGAAAGGATCTCGCAATGAACAACTAGCGGATGAATTTATGTCGTTTATTTTAAGCGATGAGTTCCAGTCAGCGATGCCAACCGGAAACTGGATGTATCCAGTCACTAGTGTCGAGCTACCTGAAGGCTACGAAACACTGACGATTCCGAAAAAATCATTAAGTTTTAGTTCTGATGATGTCGCAGCCGAGCGTAAAGCGTGGATTCGTGAGTGGCAAAGCGCATTAACAATGTAATGATTTTCCCTGAGGAGCGAGATTGAACTCCATCCCTAAAGTAGGCATATGGGTCGCGTTAATTATCGCGACCTTTGTCATTTCTGCACTGGCGGCTTTGCTTATTGAAACGCCCTCATTGGACATACGCCAAGTTTGGGGTGACCCCTACTATCGGCATGTCACCAAGTTCAGTTTTTATCAGGCGTTTCTCTCGGCTTTATTGAGCGTAGGTTTTGCTATACCTGTTGCTCATGCTCTATCTCGCCGCCAGTTTAAAGGCAAAGAACTGCTGTTGAAGCTCTTTGCGACTACGTTAGTACTGCCTGTTTTGGTGGGTGTTTTTGGACTGTTAGCGATCTATGGGAACAGTGGATGGCTGTCTACTTGGCTGAAGAGTATAGGGAGCGAACTCCCGTTTTCGATTTATGGCTTAAATGGCATTCTCCTTGCGCACGTGTTTTTTAACCTTCCTTATGCGAGCCGATTACTGATCCAAGCTCTGGATACGGTACCGACGGAGCAACATAAGTTGTGTGCACATTTGGGTATGAGCCATTGGGATAAATTTAAGTGGGTTGAGTGGCCTAGGTTAAAGCAGCAATTGCCCCATGTATTTGGCCTTGTATTTATGTTGTGTTTTACCAGCTTTGCTACGGTTATGGCTTTAGGTGGCGGACCAAAATCAACGACGATAGAGCTCGCTATTTATCAGGCGATAAAGTTTGATTTTGATCTACAAGCTGGGGCTTTGCTTGCCATGTGGCAAATGCTTTTGTGTGCCGTTATCGCGTTTACGATTCAAAGGCTGTCGAAGCCTTTATCTGTGACCGCTGGTGCGATACACAAACAGATCTACCTGAGCCGTGATACTTGGCTTTCAAAAGGGTGGGATAGCTTTTGGATCATGGGTGCTCTATTGCTCGTCATCCCTCCTTTATTAATGGTTATCCTAAGCGGGCTGAACAGCCAACTCCCTCATGTACTCACTGACGCTAGGTTTTGGTCTGCCTTTGGCGCGTCCATTAAAGTCGCCAGCCTTGCGAGTTTAATCGCCGTTTGTGTCGGTATCTCCATTTTAATAACCAGTCGCGCCATGAGATTAAGAAACAAAAATCGCAGTGCGGATCAGATTGAAATGATGGGGACAATTATTTTAGTTACCCCTGGTCTTGTTATTAGTACGGGGTTGTTTCTCCTTATTAGAAATCTTACCGATGTGTTCAGTGCCGCCAGTGTGGTGGTGATTGCCGTGAACGCCTTGATGGCGCTTCCATTTGTGATAAAGACGCTGGCGCAACCAATGCTGCATATAGGGCAACAATATCAATACGTGTGTGCCAGCTTAGGGATGAAAGGGTGGCAACGCTTGCGAGTGGTTGAATTTAGAGCACTGAGAAAACCTTTTGCTCATGCGTTCGCGATTAGCTTTATGTTCTCTATCGGGGATTTAAGTGCTATTGCTCTGTTTGGTAGCCAAGAATTTAGAACCTTGCCATTGTATCTATTTCAATTGCTTGGAAGTTATCAGATGGATGCTGCCGCTGTCGTTTCCGTTACACTCCTACTGTTAAGTGTGAGTTGTTTTGCCTTAATTGAAACGCTGCTTAGAGCGAACAAAGGATCATCGTCGTGCTAGAGATTAAAAGTGTTGATTACCACTACCACCAAGAGTGTTTCCAGTTTGATTTAGCGATAGAAGAGGGCGCTATCATTGCTCTAATGGGCCCCAGTGGCGCGGGCAAGTCGACGCTTTTAAGCTTAGTTGCAGGGTTTATCGCCCCTGTCTCTGGCGAGATTCAAGCTGCGGGTCAATCGGTAATAGGAAAAGAGCCACATCAGAGACCTTTCTCAATGCTGTTTCAAGAGCACAATCTTTTTGCGCATCTCACCGTAAGAGAGAACATCGGTTTAGGGTTGCACCCAGGGCTAAAATTGACGAGTGTTCAGAAGCAGCAGGTGCTCGATGCAGCAGGGCAGGTTGGAGTGGAAGATTTACTGGATAGGTTGCCCGAGCATTTATCCGGAGGCCAGCGACAGCGTGTGGCTCTTGCTCGTTGCTTTGTTCAACCACACTCAATTTGGTTACTCGATGAGCCTTTTTCGGCGTTAGATCCTGTTCTAAGGGAAGAGATGCTCACGTTGGTTAAGCAGCTCGCCAGTGAACGGAATATTACGGTACTGATGGTGACGCATCATATTAATGACGCGATAACTATTGCTAGCCACTTCGCCTTTATTGCCAATTATAGGGTCGATGCCGTGGGCGAAATAAATCGACTCACCAGCCAGCACGAGAACCGTCAGCTGGCCGAATTCGTGCAAGCTGGGTCATAAAAACAGACGGAAATAAAAAAGGTTGATAAACATATGATTATCAACCTTTTATCAGTTCAATGCTGGAGGTGTTAGCCTTGAGCGTCTTCGTGCAGTTCTTTTAGAACCTGAAAGACTTCACGGAAAGCCTTCGCCGGCTTACCTGCTTTTTTCTCTTTTGCTGCTTGTCGAGCTAGCTGACGTAAGCGTTGGCGGTCGGCAGATGGGTACAGATCCATGATGTCAGAAATTGCACTGTCTCCCCCTTCAATCACTTGATCACGCAGCTTTTCCAGTTTGTGGAATTCGACCGTGGCTTGCGAGTGCTTGTTACGGATTTTATCCAATCCTGCTTGCAAGGGTTCGGTATCGAGCGTGCGCATCATTTTGCCAATGTACTGTAGCTGACGACGCTTTGCTTCATTCTTGAAGCGCTGTGCATCTTTAATTGCATCAGCAAGATCTTCACTCATTGGGATTTTTTTCAGCATCGCTGGCGTTAGAGACACAAGCTCTTCACCCAGCTTTTGCAGTATTTCCATATCGTGCTTCATTTCGGTTTTGCTTACCCAAATGATTTCTTCTTCCGGTTCCCAAGGCGCTTTCTGGTTTTTACGGGCCATCTTTTCTGCCTATATCACTGTCTTAAACTAATATTAGGCCTATTTTAACAACAATCGTGGGGAGATTGGGAAATTCTTGTTATCCTTAGTCAATATAATTCAAAAATGACTTAGATTAGATATGGATGTAAAACAGCAAGTCGCTCAACAGCGCGTTGATTTAGAAGCTGCAGTTGCTAAAGCCCTTGAAATGGCTTCAGTCAGTGCCGATGCCGCAGAAGTTGCGATTACCAAATCTACGGGACTCAGTGTTTCTACCCGAATGTGCGAAGTGGAGAATGTTGAGTTTAATAGTGATGGTGCATTGGGTATTACCGTTTATCGTAATCAACAGAAAGGCAGTGCATCAACCTCTGATCTGAGTGATAAAGCCATCGCACAAACGGTCGCTGCGGCGCTAGATATTGCCCAGTATACTTCTGCAGATCCAAATGCAGGTCCTGCTCCGAAAGAGTTTATGGTTACAGATATCCCGGATCTTGATCTCTTTCATCCCGACACCCCTGATCCTGATTATGCCGCTCAGATTGCCATTGCTGCTGAGCAACAAGCGCTCTCATATAGCGATAAGATAAAGCAGAGTGATGGTGCAAGCTACGACAGCCATTACGGTGTAAAAGTGTATGGGAATAGCCATGGCCTGCTGGCTAGCTATGCCTCTAGTCGCCATAGCACGAGCTGCTGTGTTATCGGCCAAGGTCAAAATGGCGAGATGGAGCGTGATTATAGCTATACGTTAGCGCGCCATCGCGATGAGCTTTGGGCTCCTGAAACTGTTGGGCAACAAGCCGCAGAGAAAACCATCAACCGTTTGGACGCAAAAAAACTGCCGACGGGAAGCTATCCGATCATGTTTGCAGCCGATGTGGCGACGGGTTTGATTGGCCATCTTGTTATGGCGATCAGTGGCGGAAATCTATATCGTAAGTCTTCGTTTTTGCTGGATAAGTTAGGTGAGAAGATCTTGCCTGATTGGTTCAACATTTCAGAGCGTCCACATATTCTGCGCGGCTTAGCATCGAGCCCATTCGATAGCGAAGGGGTATATACCCAAGATCGTGAGATTATTACTGATGGCCAGCTTGCGACTTACCTGATCACCAGTTATGCCGCGCGTAAAATGAATATGCAGGTAACCGGCCATGCTGGTGGTATTCATAACTGGTTTGTTCAATCGACGGGTCAAAGCTTTGAAAAAATGCTGAAAGAGCTGAATACTGGTTTCCTTGTCACTGAGGTGATGGGGCAGGGTGTAAACATTGTGACGGGTGATTACTCTCGTGGCGCTGCAGGCTTTTGGGTTGAGAATGGTGAGATCCAGTACCCAGTGTCTGAAGTGACTATTGCTGGTGATCTACCTACTATGTTGTCCAATATTGTTGCCGTTGGTAGTGATGTTGAAACGCGCTCTCAGATTCAAACTGGTTCTATCTTGCTTGATTCAATGAAAGTTGCCGGTGAGTAGCGGTTCTTTACGATGACGCTGAGCGAGTACTAAAGAGAAAACTAAAAAAGGCTTAACAATGATTGTTAAGCCTTTTTGTTTGGTACCGAACTTGTCTAAATAACGAGAGTCGCTAGACCTAAGAAGACGAACAAACCGATCACGTCGGTTATGGTCGTGAGCATCATTCCACCCGCTAAGGCTGGGTCGATATCCATTTTCTTAAGCATGATAGGGATGCTAACCCCGGCAATACCAGCCACGAGTAGGTTCACCATCATGGCTGCAGATATAATGCCTCCAAGCACCCAGTCACCTTTCCACGCGACAACGATAGCACCGATGATCAATGCCCAAAGTATGCCGTTCAAAAAGCCGATAGCCGCCTCTTTGAGGAGTAATTCACGCTTATTCGAGTCACCGATATGCCCAAGAGCTAACCCTCGGATTACCAGTGCAACGGTTTGGTTACCGGCAACACCACCCATGGAAGGAACGATGGTCATTAAAACGGCTATGGCTGCCATTTGTTCTAGCGTTGCTTCAAACATGTTGGAAACTGACGCGGCAGTAAGCGCAGCCAGTACGTTCACACCAAGCCAAATACTACGTTTTCGTGCTGATTTAACCACAGGGGCGAAGGTGTCTTCATCATCGTCAAGACCCGCTAAGCTCATCATTGAGTGTTCGGCATCTTCACGGATAACATCAACCACATCATCGATAGTGATACGTCCGACAAGGTGCTGTTCTTTATCAACAACTGGCGCAGACACCCAATTACGACGCTCAAATAAGCTCGCCACATCAGAGTCACTTGCATCAACAGAAATGGCTTCATCGACATCGTCCATCACGTCTAGGATTGGTATGTCTGGCTGAGTGGTTAACAAAGCGATCAGAGGCAACTGACCAATCAAGCGGCTCTCTTGGTCGATGACGTAAAGTGAATCCGTCGCATCAGGAAGCTCACCTTTCATACGCAAGTAACGCAGAACAACATCAACATCGACATCCGCACGGATGGTGATGACGTCGGTGTTCATGATACTGCCAGCGGTATCTTCTGGATAGGATAGTGCTGTTTCTACTCTCAGACGGTCGGAAAGATCCATCTGTGATAAAACTTCACGAGAGACATCATCAGGCAGACTACGTAAAACGTAAGCAACGTCGTCGGTGTCCATGCCCTCTGTCGCTTCAGCAATGGTTTCTGGTGCCATTTTAGAGACAAGCGCATCTTTGACATCTTCGCTTAGCTCATCGAGGATTTCACCGTAATCTTCTGGGTCAGTGAGCTGCCACAATACTTCACGGCTCTTTCGAGGCGAGGCTTCAAGTAGGTGGGCGATATCTTCAGGTTCCATGTCCTGTAGCTGGCGGCGGACATGGACGAAGCGACCGTTTTCGAGTGCGTCGGTCACTTCTTGGAGGGTTTGGTGAGCTTGGTCAAATTCTATCTGCTCTGCCATGGATTCCTCCTAATTCTCGAGACTTACAATGCTTTGAATAGTAACTTAATTCTATACCTAAGCAACTACAATTGTGATGAATATTTGATTTATATAATGGTGCGGAAATAGAGCAACAAATTCGAATTATTCGTCTTCTTCAAATCGGTCTTCGATCAAGTGACAGACGGCTTCTAGCGCATTATTCGCATTATTACCTTCCGCATTGATCGTCACGTGTTGGCCTTGCGCTGATTCCAGCATCAAAAGCCCCATAACACTGTCTGCTGTTGCCTCAGTGCCTTCATGGTTGACAATAGTGAGTACGGCATCAAAGGATTGAGCAAGCTCGACAAGTTTAACAGCAGCGCGGGCATGGAGTCCTAGACGGTTTTGAATTAAAACGGTACGACTATGTTGCTGCATATTTATCCCTTCTACTGAACTGAGTGTTAGCTGTGGTGTTTTTCTAAAGAGGCGTGACGAATTTGTACTTGTTTGCCTAGCGAAGCAAAATACTCGCCAATTTGTTGCGTTAAGTAAACTGAGCGATGCTTTCCACCCGTACAACCAATAGCGACCGTTAGATAGCTACGGTTATTGTTTTCGAGGTTGGGCAGCCAATTAGTAATGAACGTTTGGATTTGTTCTTTTAGCTCAGTTACTTCACTGTGGCTTTCTAAAAACTCAATAATAGGTTTATCGATACCCGTCATAGGTCGAAGATTCGGTTCCCAGTGCGGGTTTGGAAGGAAGCGGACATCAAAAATGTAATCGGCATCATTCGGTAGGCCAAATTTAAACCCAAACGATTGAAAGACCATGATCAGCTCTTTGCTTTCAGTGCCTTCTACCTTCACTCTTACCGTTTCACTTAGCTCATGCAGAGATTGGTTACTGCTGTCAATGAACAGGTTAGCATGCTCTTTGATTGGAGATAACACGGATTTCTCAAGTTCAATGGCTTGAGCAAGTGACGGCTTAGACGTGCTTAACGATAAAGGATGAATTCTGCGAGTTTCGCTATAGCGTTTTAAGAGAGTTTCTTGGTTGGCATCAAGAAACAGTACGCTGATATTGCTGTTTTGTTGGAACTTGGCGATAAGATCGTCAACCAAGCTAGGCTCTTTGGGGAGATTACGAATATCGATGCTGACCGCGACATTTTGTTTACTGTCTCTGACTGAATCCATAAAGGCGTCGAGCAAGTTCACTGGGAGATTATCAACACAATAGTAACCGAGATCTTCCAAGACACGCAGAGCAACGCTTTTTCCTGCTCCTGAGTGACCACTTACAACAATTAAACGCATAATAGCTGAACTCAGTGATTGATCATGATGTTGTAAAGCTCTTCGTCATTTTGAGCATTACGCAGCTGCTTTAAGACTTGTTTATCATTCAGGCGCGCAGCCATCGATGACAAGGTTTTCAAATGCTCTTTACACTGCTCTTCTGGTACGAGTAGAGCAAACAATAGATCGACAGGGCGATTATCGATAGCATCGAATTCAATCGGTTCTTCACATTGCAGAAGAACCGCAATAGCATGATCACTCGAATTCATTCGAGCGTGTGGTATAGCAATGCCATTGCCGATACCTGTACTGCCTACTTTCTCTCTAGAGAGCATACACTCAAACAACTCGGTGGAGTTCTGTCCAGTTTGATTGGCGACAATCTCACTGATCATCTCTAGGGCTCTTTTTTTGCTGGTGCATTGAACTGCGCTCTTAGTGCAGTTCAATGACAATACTTCGCTTAATTGCATGGTTAATGGCTACTTAGCTTTTCTTTGTGCTTGTTGAGTTGTCTGACGAGTTTATCCACGAGTGCATCAATAGCCGCATACATACTTTCATCTTCTGCGGTTGCGTGGATATCTCCCTGATTTACGTGCAGCGTAGCTTCAGCGATCTGGCTTACTTTTTCAACCTTCAATACCACATGAATGCTATTTATGTGGTCAAAAAATCGCTCGAGCTTTTTAAATTTAGTGTTTACATAGTCTTGCATTGAATCGGTAAGATCAACGTGATGGGCATTAATATTGATTTGCATAGACTTTCCTTTTCAGTTTTGGCCTTATAGCAGGCGTTTACGCTGACTTGATGGGGCAATGCCCAAAGATTCGCGGTACTTCGCTATCGTCCGTCTAGCAACCTGAATCCCTTGTTCAGCCAGTAAGGCTGCAATTTTGCTGTCACTGAGTGGTTTCGCGGTGTTTTCTGCCGCCACCAACTTCTTAATAAGAGCACGTATTGCAGTAGATGAACATTCTCCTCCATTGTCGGTACTGACATGACTAGAGAAGAAATACTTCAACTCGAATATTCCTCTAGGGGTGTGCATGAATTTTTGCGTGGTAACGCGAGATATGGTTGATTCATGCATATCAACCGCTAAAGCGACGTCATTGAGAACCATTGGTTTCATGGCTTCTTCACCAAACTCAAAGAAACCGTGTTGATGCTCGACGATGCATTTCGCTACTTTGAGCAACGTTTCATTTCTACTTTCTAAGCTTTTTATCAGCCACTTCGCTTCTTGTAGGTTACTTCTAATATACTGGCTGTCGGGGCTGTTCCCTTTGCCTAAGCTAGCGTATTGCTGGTTTACTTTGAGCCTAGGTACGCTGTCTGGGTTGATTGTTACTACCCATTTACCATGATCTTTATAGACCGACACATCTGGGATTACGTATTCAGCATGGTCGGGAGTAATACGGCTACCCGGTCTAGGATCAAGTTGCTGAATCAAAGACAAAACATCTCGAAGCTCTGCTTCTTTCAACTTGGTTTCTTTGATGATCAATTTGTAGTCACGGTTACCAAGCTGATCGATGTGATCATTGAGAACTAATTTGGCTTCAGACAACCAAGGAGTCTCTTCTGGAAAAGTCGCGAGTTGCAGCAGTAGGCAGTCTTGCAGGTTAACGGAACCTGCGCCAAGGGGATCAAACTGTTGGATGCGCTTTCTAACGGCTTCTATTTCATCGAGTTCAATCTCTTCATTGTCGAAGCTGTCTAGAATGTCATTGGGTGAAATAGTGAGGTAACCATAGTCATCAACAGCATCAATGATTGCGAGAGCGATGGTTCGGTCGTTATCGCTAAAAGGCGTTAAATCCAATTGCCAAAGAAGGTAATCTTGAAGAGATTGCGTAGTTTCACCTTGATAAACAGGCATATCGTCATCGAGCGCAATCCCTGTACTCCCTGTGTTTGCAGAGTAAACGTCTTCCCAAGTAGTGTCGATTTCCAAGTCGTTACTGATTTCTGATTTCTCTATCAACTCAGAGCTGTCTTTTAAATCAGGTTCTGCAATTTCTACAGTTGGTTCTTTTTCTTCGACGGTGTTTTTGTCTGCTGTCGCCGCCGCAGGATCATCATTGGATTCTTCTACGTCCAACAGTGGATTTGAATCAAGCGCTTCTTGGATTTCTTGCTGGAGATCGAGAGTCGACAATTGCAGCAAACGAATCGCTTGCTGCAATTGGGGAGTCATGGCTAACTGTTGACCTAGCTTGAGCTGTAATGAGGGTTTCATTCAGTATCGCTTACCTTGTTATTTTTATAATCCACTTCGCTCTCTATTTAATCATAGACGGAATTGTTCACCGAGATAAACTTGTTTTACTTGTTCATTATTGAGAACGTCTGCGGGAGTTCCTTCAGCAATAAGGTGACCTTGACTTACGATGTAGGCTTTCTCACATACATCAAGGGTTTCGCGAACGTTGTGGTCGGTGATTAACACGCCTAGGCCACGATCGCGTAAATGCTCGATAATTTTCTTGATGTCGATAACCGATATTGGGTCAACACCAGCAAAGGGCTCATCGAGTAAAATAAACTGTGGGTTGGCTGCAAGTGCACGAGCAATCTCTACTCGGCGTCGTTCTCCCCCAGAAAGGGCCATACCCGCACTTTTACGAATGTGTTGAATATGGAACTCTTCTAGCAAGTCTTCCAGCTTATCTTGACGTTCTTCATGGGTAATCTCTTCACGCGTTTGAAGAACAGCCATAATGTTATCTTCTACCGATAGCTTACGGAAGATAGAGGCTTCTTGAGGAAGGTAGCCAATTCCCATACGTGAACGGCTGTGCATTGGCAAGATACTGATGTCTTGACCATCAATGCTGATCTTGCCCTCATCGCGAGCGACGAGCCCAACAATCATGTAGAACGATGTTGTTTTTCCTGCACCATTTGGCCCAAGTAATCCGACGATTTGGCCAGATTCAACCTGTAGGCTAACATCAGAAACAACTCGACGATTTTTATAGCTCTTTGCTAAATTTTCAGCTTTTAATATCGACATGATTACTCTTGAACGGTTTGAGGTTGAAGTACAGTAGAAACACGGTCACCGCTTTTGCCGTCAGCAATCAGCTTTTGCTCGGTGATTTGGTAGCGGATCTTAGTACCACGAGTAATGCTATCGTCTTGAGAAAGCATGGCTCTCTCAATCATAGTCAAGCGGTCATCAACCAATTTGTAATAGAGTTCTTCAGCTTCGCCATAGAGGGTTTTACCGTCATCGGTCAACTGAGAGAAGGTCGCAAGATCACCGTAACCTTCGATCTCTTCAATTGTGCCGTCTTCAGGGTTACGCAAAACTATGACCTTGTCTGCGTCAATATTGATACTGCCTTGCTTTAGCTTTACATCACCAATAAAAGTAACCTTATTGCTTTGCATATCAAGATGTTGACTGTCTGAGTCAATGTATACAGGTTGGTCTTTGTCTGTTGAAAGCGCGAAAGCGCTACCTGAAGCGACCAAGCAAGCAATCAGGCTAAGGTGCGAGAGTTTCATATCTACCTTGAACATAGTTGTAAAGAACAGCGTGATTATCGGCGAAGTTACCTTTCATCGCTTGTCCTTCTGTTTCAAATTGTGGACCCACTAAGACAACTCGGTTGTCTGCCCAAAAATCACGGTTGGCTAATTTAATGCTGAGTTCTTCTGTCGACATCGTGTCGAAACCGGACTCATCCAGTAAGTTATGCGCGATGACATTATCATACAGTGTAAGAATTTGATCGTTATCGAGGAGCGCTCTATCTGCGGTGATCTCCCATTCTTGGATCTCTCCATCTTTGTACACTTTTAGAACAGGTAGATCAAACCAAGTATCACCACTTTCAGCGAAGTTCTCTAAATATACCGACGTGATGATATAGCTTCTTAATCCTTCTTCAGTATAAGAGGTATTAATGATATCTCGTCCGGTAAACATCGGGAGCTCTTGGTTTGGCTCGACTTGAATGTCGAACTCCTGCTCTTTGTCGTACAGGTAGTACGCCGACCATGTACAGACAAAAAGCAGTAAAACGTAAAGAATACGAGACAGACTCATATACTCAAACCTTTGTGGCAGTCTAGTTCACCGCGTGCTTCTAATATTAAGTCACACACTTCTCGGACAGCACCGTGTCCGCCTTTGATGGTGGTGACAAAGTTGGCTCGCTGACGTAGTAGCGGATGACCATCAGCCACACAAACCTTCAGTCCCACTTTTTCCATTACTGGCCAGTCAATTAGATCATCACCGATGTAGCCCGTGTTCTCTGGAGCAATATTGAGTGTTTTGCAGATGTCAGAGTAAGCTTTTACCTTATCATCTTGTCCTTGGTATATGAGAGAAATACCAAGAGCTGTCATTCTATTTTCCACAATTTGAGATTTTCGGCCGGTGATAATAGCGATCTCAATACCTGCATTCATCAGCGATTTCACGCCATAGCCATCACGAGTGTGGAAGGTTTTCAGCTCTTCGCCATCATTGCCCATATAGACACGGCCATCAGAAAAGACACCGTCGACATCGCAAATGAGTAACTTAATTTTTTTAGCCATCGCGAGTATATCTGTATCGACAGGGCCATACAGTGTTTCAACTTGAGCGTTAGAAGCTTGAGTACTCATTACATTACTCCTGCTTTCAGCATGTCGTGCATGTTTAATGCGCCAACAAGGCGACCTTCGCGGCAAAGGATCAGGCCATTAATGCTTTTTTCTTGCATTAGGTTTAGCCCTTCAGCCGCCAACATATCAGGGTGGGCAACCGTTGGATTTTGAGTCATCACGTCACCGATGGTTGAGCTATGAATATCAATACGTTTATCAAGAATACGCCTTAAATCACCATCGGTAAATATACCGACGAGATGGTGGTTATCATCAATAACGGCCGTCATACCAAGGCCTTTTTGACTAATTTCGAGTAGTGCTTCTCGAATCAATGTGTTTGGTGTCACCGTTGGAAGAGCGTCGCCAGCATGCATAATGTCGGAAAGTTTCAACAGGAGTTTTCGACCAAGCGCGCCACCTGGGTGAGACATGGCAAAATCTTCAGCGGTAAAGCCTCTCGCTTCCATTAGAGCTACGGCTAGGGCATCGCCCATGACTAAGGTGGCTGTAGTGCTTGATGTTGGCGCTAACTCAAGTGGACAAGCTTCTTTTGGCACGGTGATTTGTAGGTGAAAGTCTGACAACGTCGCCATGTTAGATTTTGGTTTTCCGGTCATGCTGATGATGCAGATGTTACGACGCTTCAGTACCGGAAACAGGGACAAGATCTCGGATGACTCTCCAGAATTGGAGATTGCTAAAACGATATCTCCGGATTCAATCATCCCTAAGTCGCCATGTGCGGCTTCACCAGGATGGACAAAGAACGCCGATGTCCCAGTACTTGCTAAAGAAGCGGCAATCTTGTTACCAATATGTCCAGATTTTCCCATCCCCATGACAACAACCTTTCCTTGGTTGTTCAAAATGCGTTCACAGGCACCAGTAAAATCTTGATTAAAATACTGCTCTAGCTGAACCAAAGCTTGAATTTCAGTGGTTAAAACCTGTTTGGCGACTCGATGGTAGTCAAATGCTGATGACATAGCGCTACTCCAATTCTGCGTTATGCAGTCATGTTGATGATGAGATAGCCTTGATAGGCGATAAATATGGTGAACAAAATGCCACCTTCAATGCGATTAATGCTGCGTGATTTACCTAAAGCCATGACAACAAGTAATAATGAGACCGCTAACATGACCCAGAAATCTCGGTCCATAGCGTAAGCATTGATGATAGATGGGCTAAGAATCCCTGGGATTCCCATAACGGCTAGGATATTAAACACGTTCGAACCAATGATGTTACCAACGGCCATATCATCCTCACCCTTTAGAACGCCAGCCAAAGAGGCGGCTAACTCAGGTAGGCTGGTTCCTACGGCAATGATGGTCAAACCAATGACGAGATCACTCATACCAAAGAACTTCGCGATAATAACCGCATTGTTGACCAGTATGTTTGCTGAGATAGGAAGAATAATTAAACCAATAACGACCCACATCGCCGCTTTTCCGTTACTAACGCCTTCAGGGACTTCTGACTCTTGTTCATCTAATAGTGCGTCACCATTTTTCTTTTCATTTCGGCTTATTCTCAGCATTGTAAGGATGAAAAAGGCGAATAGAACGAACAGCAAGATGCCTTCAGAACGGCCTAGGTGGTTATCCCAAAGAATAATACCAGCAACAAGAGTGACGCCAATCATGAGTGGCAGTTCACGTCTTAATACGGCGGAGCTAATGGAAAGGGGTTTGATCAAAGCAGTGATGCCGAGAATGAGAGCAATGTTGGCGATATTTGATCCAAGAACATTGCCTACTGCGGTATCAGTTTTACCTTCGAGTGCCGCAGTGGCAGAAACCATCATTTCAGGGGCGGAAGAGCCCATTGCCAAAATAGTCATCCCGATAACGAGCGGAGAAATGCCGACATTTCGGGCAAGCGCAGCAGCACCATAAACTAACTTGTCTGCACTCCATACCAAAAATACGAGTCCGACAACGAGAAATGCTACAGCTTCCAGCATGGTGATTCCTAAAATTTCAATGATGAGTTAACCGTTAATTTTGACGGTTTGAACAGTAAAATGGAAGATATAGATGAAATTAATTAACAGTTAGTTGTTATCTTACTCATTTATGGGGAAGGGTTAGGTAAATAATTTCGAGGCAATAAGGAATTATGGGTCTAAAACTTTAATTTCATGGACATTATGCTTATGATTCATAATCTAATAGATGCACATTTATGGATGATACTGAGTGCTTATGCCTGCAAGTGATCTCATTACTATCAATCAGTTAAGCTTTTCTCGGTCGGGAAGAACGATATTCGATGATATTAATTTAACCGTACCTACTGGAAAAATCACCGCCATAATGGGGCCATCTGGCATTGGTAAAACGACGCTGCTCCGATTGATCGGTGGGCAGTTGATGCCTGATGCTGGTGAGATTTGGTTTGATGGACAAGATATACCTCAATTGAAGCGAAAACAGCTTTATCGAGTTCGAAAGAAAATGAGCATGCTGTTCCAATCAGGGGCGTTGTTCACCGATTTAACTGTATTCGACAATGTTGCTTTCCCACTTCGCGAACATACCTCTCTTGATGAGACTCTTATTCGTACCTTGGTGCTGTTAAAGCTTGAAGCTGTTGGTCTCCGTGGTGCAGCGCAGCTGATGCCAAGTGAACTCTCTGGCGGAATGGCAAGACGAGCTGCATTGGCTCGAGCTATTGCATTAGACCCTGAACTTATCATGTACGATGAACCTTTTGTCGGGCAAGATCCAATCACTATGGGTGTATTAGTTGAACTCATCAAAAGCTTAAATGAGGCACTGGGTGTCACCTCGGTCGTTGTTTCTCATGATGTTCCGGAAGTCATGAGTATTGCCGATTGGGTTTATTTATTGGCGGATGGCAAGGTCATTGCGAAAGGGACGCCGAAAGAGCTCGAAGAAAATGAAGATCCGAAGGTTGTGCAATTTTTAAAGGGTATCGCTGATGGACCCGTTCCATTTCGGTATCCAGCTCGTGATATTAAACAGGAGTTATTTTAATGGTGACGGCATTGATGGCGTTTATATCTAATGTAGGTCAGCGAACGATTTCTTTATGTGAAGCATTTGGTCGCGCCAGCTTTATGTTGTTTGGCGCATTGATAACCAAACCTCAACCAATTAAGAATTTTCCATTGCTGGTGAAACAGCTGCACAGTGTTGGTGTTCAATCGTTAGCGATTATTCTAGTGTCAGGGCTGTTTATTGGCATGGTATTAAGCCTTCAAGGCTACGTCGTATTGGTTGATTACGGTGCTGAGGGAAGTTTGGGCCAAATGGTGGCGCTCTCGTTATTGCGTGAACTTGGTCCTGTTGTCACCGCTCTGCTGTTTGCGGGACGAGCAGGTTCGGCATTGACGGCTGAAATTGGGTTAATGAAAGCGACGGAACAGCTATCGAGTTTAGAGATGATGGCGGTTGATCCACTAAAACGTATTATCGCACCTCGATTTTGGGCTGGTATTATATCCATGCCGCTGCTCGCTATGATCTTCATGGCGATTGGCATATGGGGTGGGCAGTTGGTTGGTGTCGATTGGAAAGGCATTGATCATGGCAGCTTTTGGTCAGCGATGCAGTCTTCGGTAGAATTGGGAAGAGACATCGGTAACAGCTTCATTAAGTGTATGGTGTTTGCGTTTACCATTACTTGGATAGCACTATTTAATGGTTATGACTCTATTCCAACGTCAGAGGGCATTAGCCAAGCAACAACCCGCACGGTTGTGCATTCATCTCTAGCTGTATTAGGGCTAGACTTTATATTGACCGCATTGATGTTTGGGAATTAATCATGCAACAAAACAAGAAAATGGAATTTTTAGTTGGTAGCTTTGTCTTGGTGGGAATTTGCGCCGTTTTGATAATGATCTTTCAAGTTGCTGACGTTAAAAGCCTCGGTTCAAATGATACTTACACACTGCATGCTGAGTTTGACAATATTGGCAGCTTGAAGGTTCGCTCTCCTGTCAAAGTTGGTGGCGTGGTGGTTGGGCGAGTAACAAGTATTGGATTAAACCCAGATAATTTGTTGCCTTTGGTCTCAATGAACGTCAGCAGTGACTTTCAAGAGTTTCCAGAGACGTCGAGCGTTCAAATCCTGACGTCAGGGCTGATCGGTGAGCAATACGTCAGCTTAGTCCCTGGCTTTGTTTTTGATGATGAAGAGATGCTAGTCGATGGTGATTATGTTGAAGACACTAAGTCTGCATTAGTTTTGGAAAACCTAATTGGGCAAGTGTTGTATAGCCTAGGCGGTTCTGATGATAGTGAGAAAGGAGAATAGTATGTGGAAGTATTGGTCAATTAAGCAGTTAACGGCCTTACTGAGTTGTATCCTCATCTCATTTTCCGTACATGCGTCAGAGATAGATAAAAGCCAGCCATATCAAATGATGAAGCAGGTGTCTGAACAAGCCTTTGCTCGGTTGAAGTCTGAGCAGGAGATAGTCCAAGAAAATCCAGAACATCTGAAAGTGATTGTCGAAGAAGAGCTGATGCCTTACGTCAATGATAGATATGCGGCGCTAAAGCTTCTTGGACAAAATGCGAAAGGCGCAGACAGAGCGGATGTCGGTGTCTTTATGCAGGCTTTTCGCAAGTACTTAGTTACCTCTTACGCTCAAGCGCTAACGCTATATACCACACAAACGATTGAGTTAGGGCCTGAACCAAAAATTGCTAAAGGGAAGCGAATCACCTCTATCAAGGTGGATATCATTGATAGTCCGAGACCCAACATCCAACTTGAATTTAAGTTACGCAAAGACAATAGAACTGGGGAGTGGGCGGCATTTGATATTATCGCTGAGGGTATAAGCCTACTTTCGAGCAAGCAATCTGAGTGGAGTGGAAAGCTGCGCCAGGAAGGCATCCTAGCAGTAGCCAAAGAGTTGGAAACACTGTCAACACAACCTATCCAGTTTGAGAGAACGCAGTGATGAGTCATCCTCAATGGCAACAGTCCAGTTTCGAACTCATTAGCCTGATTGGTACGCTAGATAGAGAGTCCATTCCCTCTTTATGGACATACGCTAAAACGTGGCAGCCAAACCAGAATGAGGTGGAAATATCGCTAAAAAGTGTGGAAAGAATTGATTCTGCAGGAATGGTGATGTTAATTCACCTAATAGAGCATGCAAAAAAACAAAACTGTCATATAATGCTCAGCTTCGTGCCAGAACAGCTGAGCACCTTATTCAAGTTAAGTCATATTGAATCGATCTTAACTGATCATATACACAAAAAGCAGGGGTGAATTGTGGATAGCGCAAAAGTACAACAGATATTAGAAGAGACGTTAAACCTTGATGAGGTGCACGTAAAAGGCGAGGGTAGCCATTACGAAGTCGTTGCTGTTGATGCTTGTTTTGATGGGATGAGTCGCGTTAAAAAACAGCAGCTAATTTATGCACCTCTGATGGAATTCATTCAAAGAAACGACATCCATGCAGTATCAATAAAAGCGTTCACGCCTGATGAATGGGCTCGCGATAAAAAACTGATGTCGTTGTAAGGTAAATTAATGGAAAAGTTTCGCGTAATTGGATCGAAAGCACCGTTGAGCGGTGAAGTTACGATCTCTGGTGCTAAAAACGCAGCACTGCCTATTTTATTTGCTTCTATTCTTGCTGAAGAACCTGTTGAAGTAACCAATGTTCCACGTTTGCGTGACATTGATACCACCATGGAATTGCTTAAACGCTTAGGTGCCAAGGTCTCACGTAACGGTTCGGTTCATGTCGATCCCAGTGATATTAATGAGTACTGCGCACCTTACGACTTAGTCAAAACCATGCGAGCTTCAATTTGGGCGCTTGGCCCACTGGTTGCTCGTTTTGGTGAAGGCCAGGTTTCATTGCCTGGTGGATGCGCTATTGGTGCTCGCCCTGTTGATCTTCATATCCATGGCCTAGAGCAGTTGGGTGCGACGATCGTACTCGAAGATGGCTATGTTAAAGCCTCAGTCGATGGTCGCCTTAAAGGTGCGCATATCGTCATGGATAAAGTCAGCGTAGGTGCGACTATTACGATTATGTGTGCCGCGACGTTAGCGGAAGGAACGACAGTTCTTGATAACTCGGCGCGTGAACCAGAAATCGTTGATACGGCAGATTTCCTAAATAAATTAGGTGCAAAGATCAGTGGTGCTGGAACTGATACGATTACTATTGAAGGTGTTGAACGCTTAAGTGGTGGTAAGCACGCAGTCGTTGCCGATCGTATTGAGACGGGCACGTTTCTTGTTGCAGCGGCAGTGTCTGGTGGCAAAGTCGTGTGTCGCAATACCAACGCTCATTTATTGGAAGCGGTATTGGCTAAGCTGGAAGAGGCAGGGGCCGATGTTGAAACCGGTGACGATTGGATAAGTGTCGACATGACCGGGCGTGATCTCAAAGCCGTGACCGTTCGTACTGCTCCACACCCTGGCTTCCCTACCGACATGCAAGCGCAATTTACGCTGTTGAACCTAATGGCGAAAGGCGGTGGCGTTATCACCGAGAATATCTTTGAGAATCGCTTTATGCACGTGCCTGAGCTGATGCGTATGGGCGCGAAAGCTGAAATTGAAGGCAACACGGTTATTTGTGGTGATGTTGATGAATTGAGCGGTGCTCAAGTGATGGCCACCGATCTTCGTGCTTCTGCAAGTCTAGTGATTGCTGGCTGTATTGCGCAGGGTGAAACCATTGTTGACCGTATTTATCATATCGATCGTGGCTACGATAAGATTGAAGATAAGTTGTCAGTGTTAGGCGCAAATATTGAGCGATTTAGAGAATCGGGTTAGTATCATCGAAACAATTAGAGCCGAAACCTTAGTCTGATAAGCAATAGTCTGATTAGATATGATGTTTCGGCTTTTTTATTAGGTTCTATTGGAGAACAGAAATGATTGCACTACTACGTGTACTTGCCTTGGCTATTTTTGCCATCGTCATGTTTGTCTTTGGTTGCGGCTACTGTTTGTTTAGCCCTCGCAACCCTAAGCACGTATTTACCTTTGGTCGTTATTTTGGCCGAATGTCTAAAGTTTTCGGTATTAAGTTAGAGCTGCGTATTCCAGAAGACGCTTATGATCGCGGGCAGCATGTGTACATTGCTAACCACCAAAATAGCTGGGATCTATTCACCATATCTTCAGCGGTAACGCCAAAGGTAGTCACGGTTGGCAAGAAAAGCTTGGCTTGGATGCCTTTGTTTGGTCAGCTTTATTGGCTAACGGGAAATATTCTTATTGACCGCGCTAATCGCTCAAAAGCAAAGGGTACGATTGATCAGGTAGTCGATAGCATAAAGAAAAGCGGTGTTTCTGTTTGGATGTTCCCAGAAGGGACTCGTTCAAGAGGGCGCGGGCTTCTACCGTTTAAAACAGGCGCTTTCCACGCGGCTATTGGTGCTGAGGTGCCAATCATCCCAATCGTCTGCAGTTCGACTGACGGAGTTAAGCTTAATCGTTGGAATAATGGTCACGTTATCGTAGAGATGCTGCCGCCAGTGAGTACGGAAGGTTACAGTAAAGAGAATCTTCGTCAGCTTGCAAATGATTGTCGCGAGCAAATGAAAGAGAAACTAGCAGCATTAGACAATGAAGTAGAGATACTCAATCAGTCTCGAGCGGTGAAAGACTAGCTCGGTATCGGTTATAACATTCAGTAAAAAGCCAGCACACGATGCTGGCTTTTTTGTGCTTAAAAGATAGCGTTAGAGAGTGTTTTAAACTCATACCGATAAGGCTATCAGAGCAAGATGTAGAGGAGCTTTTAATAGTTAATGAAGTCGATTGCTCGATTGGATATTGGGGATGAATGTGAAGCGATACAGAGGCTATGATTGGAAAGAGCTAAGTTAACGCCCTAGTTAATAGGCGTTAGTTTCTGAAGCTCTAGCTGACTAGCGTTCAAGGCAGGATACAGAAAATGGATTTAGTATCAGATAGCAAAAAGCCTCATCAAATGATGAGGCTTTTTAGAAGGTGGCTCCCCTTGCAAGACTTGAACTTGCGACATACGGATTAACAGTCCGCCGTTCTACCAACTGAACTAAAGGGGAACAGGTTGTATCTTCTTAAAGAAGTGGTGCCGACTACCGGAGTCGAACTGGTGACCTACTGATTACAAGTCAGTTGCTCTACCTACTGAGCTAAGTCGGCACGTATTTTTTAACTACCGTTTTCACGTTAGTTGTAATGTGGCTCCCTTTGCTGGACTTGAACCAGCGACATACGGATTAACAGTCCGGCGTTCTACCAACTGAACTAAAAGGGAACAGGTTTTACTTCTCATATTGAGAAGGCATAAAAAGAATGGTGCCGACTACCGGAGTCGAACTGGTGACCTACTGATTACAAGTCAGTTGCTCTACCTACTGAGCTAAGTCGGCACACTATATTCTTCTTACTTTACAACTGTCGATGTCTAAGCACCAACAATTTTAAATAGTGGTGCCCGGAGGCGGAATCGAACCACCGACACGAGGATTTTCAATCCTCTGCTCTACCGACTGAGCTATCCGGGCGACGAGGTGTATTAAACGGTTTTTCTCTTTTCAGGTCAACACTAAATTGCAAAAAAAATATCGTTTGGTGTTTTTCTATACTCAGTGAGGCATTTTTACTCGTTATTACTAGCGAAACGACGATATATGGTCATTGCTAGGAGAATTTACTGAAGTGACCGTTGGAAATAAATATAAAAAAAGCACGCGAGAGGCGTGCTTTTTACGATCTCACAAGGAGATCACTTCTTAACAGTAAACTTGTTGACCCACGTTTCCAGTTCATTTGACAGCGAAGTCAGTGTTTGTGTGCTGTTATGGCTTTCTGTAACGACACCGCTAAGCTGAGTTCCACTCTCTTCAATCATGTTGATACGTTTAGAAATATCGTCGCCAACTTGAGTTTGCTCTGCGGCAGCCGTTGCAATTTGATGGCTCATCGCTGAGATAGACTCAAGTGCAACCACGATTTGTTGTAGCGCGTCAGATGCATTTTGAGATTCGGTTACCGTGCTTTGACTGGTCTCTGCACATATCTCCATGGTATTGATTGCATTTCTAGAGCCTTCTTGGAGATTGTTGATCATCTGCTGAATCTCTTTGGTGCTCTCTTGAGTTCGACCTGCAAGGTTACGAACTTCGTCCGCGACAACGGCGAAGCCGCGCCCTTGTTCGCCCGCACGAGCCGCCTCAATCGCTGCATTTAGGGCGAGAAGATTTGTTTGCTCAGCGATATCGCCGATGACATCAAGTACCTTAACAATGCTGTTCACGTCGTTATCTAGGTCTGCAACTGCCTGACTCGCTGTTCCAAGCTGAGTGGCAAGGCCCTCAATATTGTCGACTGTATTGTGAATGAGTGTTTGAGTGTGCTGGCTTTGTTTGTCTGCTTCATCGGTGTTGGTTGCAGTGTCGCGCGCAGAGTCTGCCACATTGTTCGCAGAGGAGGCCATTTCCGTCATGGCAGTTGCAATCATTTCCGTTGATTGTTGCTGAGTCTCGGTTAAAGAGGCAATACTGCCTGCTCGTGACTCTACAAGGCTTAACTCACTGCGTAACGCGTGCATAGAGCTATCAAGGTTCGTTACCAGCTCAGCTAAAGAACGACTCATTTGTTGCACTGCGTGATAAATACTGCCACTCGGTGCTTCGTTGTCGAACGATACCTGGATATTGCCTTTTGCTACTGCTTGTACAGCATCGCTTACTTCTTGTGGCTCGCCACCAAGCAGCGCTAAGATCTTTCTAATCGAAACGATAACAATAGTAAGGATTGAACCCGCAATGATTAGGCACAAGATCAGTTGCCATTGAGCGGTCGACCAGAATCGTTCGTTTACTTCATCAGAGCTGATCCCCGTTCCTACAAACCAACCCCATCGAGGGCTTTTTTGGGCAATAGAGAGTTTGTAGTCAATTGAGCCATCAGGGTAGGCTGAGGTCCACTCATACTCTGCAATACCTGACGGTGTTTTTCGAATAGCGTTGATCAGTATTTCACCAATGCTGTTGCCATCACCATCTTTGAAGTCATGGAAGCTGGTGCCATGAAGCTGCGGGTCTAGTGGCGTCGCGACAAACATCATGTTTTCATCGGCAACATAAACGTACTCATTATCCTTGTAGATATTGTTGCGCAGTAGACGAGTGGCTAGCTGCTTCGCTTGGTCTTCTTCTAAGGTGCCATCTGCCGCCATTTTCTCTACTTCAGTCAAAATACTGTAGGCACTTTTGAATAACTCAGTGACTCGAGCTTTGTTGTCGAGATCACTGGCGACACGAAGCGTCCATAAGCCTGTCATAGTAAGTGCTAGTAGCGCAATCAGGACTAAGCCTGAAAGTAAGTATGCTTGCGTCTTTAATTTCATCTAGTTCTCTCCACAAATCGATCTGCTTCCTAGAAATGACACAGATCTTCAATTTGTAACAATTCGATAATCATAGTGTAGAACTCGCATTACGAATATCTGGTTAGTTTGAAAATATGATTAAGATTAAATTTCTTACGCGAAAAAAGTATTGCGGTAAGTTGTAGTGAACAAACGGTTTATATCTGTTGATAGTTAAATATCAGTAATGGTATTGAGTGATCTGGAAAAGAAGTTGCGAGGAGTGACGCATGTTTCTAGAAGCAAGAATGCAAAAAGGCCTCATCAAATGATGAGGCCTTTTTAAAAGTGGCTCCCCTTGCAAGACTTGAACTTGCGACATACGGATTAACAGTCCGCCGTTCTACCAACTGAACTAAAGGGGAATTATCTGTGTCAACATCAGGTCTAAAAGACCATTATTTGTTAAGCACCAAATAATGGTGCCTCGAGGCGGAATCGAACCACCGACACGAGGATTTTCAATCCTCTGCTCTACCGACTGAGCTATCGAGGCAAAAGAATGGTGCCGACTACCGGAGTCGAACTGGTGACCTACTGATTACAAGTCAGTTGCTCTACCTACTGAGCTAAGTCGGCACACTAAATTCTTAATGCTTCTGTTCGTGTTTAATTTTACTTAGACACCAACAAATCAAATTGTGGTGCCCGGAGGCGGAATCGAACCACCGACACGAGGATTTTCAATCCTCTGCTCTACCGACTGAGCTATCCGGGCAACGGAGCGCTATTAAACGGATTTTCTGCTACCGCGTCAACAGGTTTTTTAAAAATAATGAAAAAAAGTGACTGAGTGCTGTTAATTTAGCCAACTGTTTCACTTAGGTTTTCCCAGAGTTAAAACCCTTCTTGTAATTTGTAACTTTTTCTAGGTAACGGCGAGCTTCCGCATTGGAGTGCTTTTTGGTTAGCGCCCAATAAACTTGACTTGGTTGAAGAGAGTTGAGGTCTCGCATCGCTCTCTTTCTGTCATTCCGGTTGAAGGTGTTTAATACTCCACCTGCTCCACCGTTGTAGGCAGAAATCATACTGTACTCAAGCGACAGCGGATTATTGATGTCTTTGAGGTAACGATTTTTGAGAATGTAGAAGTAGGCAGTGCCTGTATCAATATTCTTTTCTGGGTCAAATAGGTACTCTGGAGTAGGTTCTCCAGGCTTTTTCTTAACCAGTTTGAAGACATCACGACCCGCTGTTTTAGGCACCACCTGCATCAATCCATAAGCGTTAGCCCAGCTCACCGCGTAAGGGTTAAAGCTGCTTTCCGTTTTAATAATGGCGTAGATTAAATCTTCAGGTATATCGTATTTTTTAGAGGCACGTCGAACGATATCTGCGTATTTATAGCTGCGGATCGCCACTTGATCTTCCACCATGGGGATCTCAACGTAATACGCTTTCTTGAAATCTACATCCTTTACTTTCAAATGGTTAGTTATAAGGTAATTGGCAAAGTTGTTCGCTCGCCAAGACCATTGAATTGGTTTTTTCTCTTGGTCGACAACCTGTTCATACAGGAAAGGACGCCCTTCAAGTTTAATACTTTTAGAGGAGAATAAGTCGACATTGGCAGGATCGTCCGGGGTCAATAAAGTTGTGACAATGGCGTTCTTTAAATGTTTTTTGGGATCCGTTGGTGAGACGGTTTCAATAACAATCGTGCCTTTATCGAAGTTGACCTCAGAGCGACTTAAATAGTTGTCTATGTATTTAACGTAGTTACTTTTACCGGCCACTTTAATTTCTCGACTGCCCCAGCGTTTTTCAATGTTTCCATTAAAGCTGCTGATAAGAGAATCTAAAGCCGCAATATCTTTTTCAAATTGACCGGGCAATTCAGCAAGGTTGGTCGCAAATCGATTCGTAGGTTCATAGTTAACGGAATAAATACTCTCCACAAACTCTCGACTACAGCCTGTTAATACAGTGGTGCTGACAAGTGCGGCGGTAAAAAAGTAAGCTAACTTTTTCATAGATTTCCTATTCTCGAAATGCCTTAAACTGAATGAAAGAATAGAGCACCAAAGGAGTTTGGCGCTCTGTCTAAGAGGGTGAGTTGAGTTTATTCGCTAGGTGGAGTGTAACCTTCGATGTGAACGTCTTTACCTTCAAATAGGAAGTTGACCATTTCAGTCTCAAGCAATTTTCTGTGCTCAGGGTCCATCATGTTAAGTTTCTTTTCATTGATCAGCATGGTCTGCTTACTTTGCCACTGTGCCCATGCCTCTTTTGAAATGCTATCAAAAACACGCTTTCCCAGGTCGCCAGGGTAAAGTTGAAAGTCCAGCCCTTCAGCCTCTTTGTTTAAACGAGCACAAAATACAGTGCGGCTCATAATGATTCCTTTTTAAATGGTGTTTGAAGTTCGAATTGCAAACCTTCCAGCAATTGTTTTACTGGAGCAGCTAAACCGACTTCATCTGGTTTAGATAAGTTATACCAAAGACCTTTAGCCTCTTCCATTATCAAATCCGGTTGTTTTGACAGCTCGACCAATATTGGTGTGATATCGAGATGGTAATGGCTGAAGGTATGGCGAAATGAAATGAGTGTCTGTTGTCTCTTTACGTCTTTCTCTAAAATAGCTCGATTATCCAGCTGCTGTTCAAAGCCTGAATCAGTATGTTCAGGGAAGCAATATAGCCCTCCCCAGATACCACTCTGTGGCCTTTGTTCTAGCCAGACTTGGTCATTGAAATACAAAATGACAAACCAAGTTTCTTTCACGGGCTTTTCTTTCTTCGGTTTTTTGCCCGGATAATCAAGCGGGTTGTCCTGTTTATTGGCAACACATAATGTCTCGATAGGGCAAAGCGTGCACTTGGGCTTGCTTCGTGTGCAAACCATGGCGCCCATATCCATCATCGCTTGATTGTACTTGTCGACATCATGGGAAGGCGTATGGGCTTCTGCAATTTCCCACAGTTTATTCTCGACTTTCTTTTGCCCAGGCCAGCCATCAATAGCAAAGCTGCGAGCCAAAGTTCTTTTAACGTTACCGTCCAAGATGGCATGAGGCTGCTTATAAACGGAAGACAAAATGGCTGCTGCCGTTGAGCGTCCAATCCCAGGTAGGGCATTCATCTCTTCAATCTGAAGTGGAAATTCCCCCTTGTAGTCAGTCGCGACAATTTGCGCAGCTTTGTGCAGGTTTCTTGCTCTCGCGTAGTAACCAAGCCCAGTCCATAGGTGAAGGACTTCATCTTGATTGGCGTTGGCTAAGTCCACAACCGTTGGGAAGCGCTTTAAAAAACGTTCGTAATACGGGATGACGGTAGCCACTTGAGTCTGCTGCAACATGATTTCAGAGAGCCAAACACTGTAGGCTGTTTTGTTCTGTTGCCACGGTAAACTTTTTCGCCCGTAGGCGTCATACCATTCTAAAATGGCGTTTGCGAAAGGAGTCACGACATGCTCGATGTTTTTCTTTTAATAGGTCTAAAATTGCACCACAATTACGGTTGGATGTAAAACCGACAAACTGTGTGGGAATTTATCTGTAGAAAGACTTGCACCCGAGGCGATTCTTTGGATAATCCCCGCTTTGATTAATCAATGTGCAGGCAAAGACCAATGAGTGAAGTGACCACCAACGAATACACTGAAGACGGCAAACTGGTTCGCAAGATCCGCAGTTTTGTTCGTCGTGAAGGCCGCTTAACAAAAGGCCAAGAAAACGCGATGAACGAATGCTGGCCAACAATGGGTATCGATTACAACCCTGAGCTACTTAACTGGAGTGATGTGTTTGGCAATGATAACCCTGTTGTACTAGAGATTGGCTTCGGTATGGGTGCTTCATTGGTTGAGATGGCAAAGAACGCACCTGAGAAAAACTTCTTAGGCATTGAAGTCCACAGCCCTGGCGTTGGCGCATGTTTAGGAACGGCTCGTGATGCGGGTGTGACTAACTTACGTGTGATGTGTCACGATGCGGTTGAAGTCTTCGAGCACATGATTCCAAATGATAGCCTGCATACACTGCAACTGTTTTTCCCTGACCCTTGGCACAAAGCGCGTCACCACAAACGCCGTATTGTTAAAGTAGAATTCGCAGAAATGGTACGCGGCAAGCTTCAGCTTGAAACGGGTATTTTCCACATGGCAACAGATTGGGAAAACTACGCAGAGCACATGATTGACGTGATGAAGCAAGCGCCGGGTTTTGCCAACATCGCGACTGACGGTGATTATATCCCTCGTCCAGATGAGCGCCCACTCACTAAGTTTGAAGCGCGCGGCCATCGTTTAGGGCATGGTGTTTGGGACATCAAATATCGTCGTACCGCTTAATCTTTTATTTCGATTAAGTACTGAAAAAGCCAGCATGTTATGTTGGCTTTTTTGTCCTTTGAACCTTGTCTTTTACGATTAGAGTTGAGCATTAAATGAAACCAACACAATTAATCTTAGATGATATTTTACAAGAAGTTCGTCCGTTAATTGGCCAGGGTAAGGTTGCCGATTACATCCCAGCCTTAGCGAAGATTGCGAATGATAGATTGGCGATAGCGGTCTACACCAATCAAGGTGAAGTGATTAAATCTGGCGATGCTGATATTGCGTTTTCAATCCAATCGATATCTAAAGCGTTAAGTCTGACTCTAGCGATGACCTTGTACAAACCTGAAGAGATCTGGCAGCGAGTAGGCAAAGAGCCATCTGGGCAAGCGTTCAATTCAATGATTCAGTTGGAGATGGAACACGGTATTCCTCGTAATCCATTTATTAACGCTGGGGCCATAGTGGTTGCAGATCTGCTTCAAAGCCGCCTATCAGCCCCTAGACAGCGTTTATTGGACTTTGTGCGTCAGCTCTCAGGTGATACACATATTGTCTATGACAAGGTCGTAGCAGCCTCTGAGATGATGCACAGCGATAGGAATGCAGCGATTGCTTACCTAATGCGCTCATTTGGTAATTTTGAGAATGACGTTATCCCGGTTCTAAATAACTACTTTCACGCTTGTGCGTTGAAGATGAGCTGTGTGGACTTAGCTAAAACATTCAGTTATTTAGCGAATAAAGGGACGTCGGTACAAACAGGTAAACAGATCATTACCCCAACGCAAACTAAGCAATTGAATGCACTTTTGGCGACGTGTGGGTTGTATGACGGTGCGGGTGAGTTTGCTTATCGTGTCGGAATGCCAGGAAAATCGGGGGTTGGTGGCGGGATCGTAGCAATCATTCCCAACGAAATGAGTATAGCGGTTTGGTCGCCAGAATTGGATCCTTCAGGGAACTCGTTAGCGGGTACGCAAGCATTAGAATTGCTCTCCGGACGCATTGGCCGGTCGATTTTTTAAATTAAATAGCCGAAAATCAAAAATAATTAACGCTTTGAAAAGGAATGAAAAATCTCACTTGTGGTTTTTTATTCCTTTTTTAGTATGTTTTATTCATTCATTGTGGGTGTTTTAATTACCATTTAGGTTAACCAAATGATTGTCGGCGCTTTTGTTTATTAGTGCGGATAATAAACTCATCAGCTAATGACTATCTACCCATTGTATCTGTCTGAATTCCTCTCAATCTTAGGTTTTATATGGCGAGTTTGTTTTATTTCTCGAAATAAAATATCGATGAAAAATAAGTGTATTGAATGATTTCTTTGACTGTCTGGGTCTATATTCGAGTAAGGCATTGAACGTATGCCTACTGGTTTTTTATCAGATGAAGGATTTATTATGAAAACGCTATTAGCAATATTAGTTACTGGTCTATTGTCATTTTCAGTACATGCGAACTCTGGCACCGGTAATATGGGCGACAGAGTTGATTGCACATTACCTCAAGGTGATATGGACTATATCCCAGTTGAAATGTGTCGCATGAAAGGAGGCAGTTGGTGATAGCATTTGACGTTAGAAACTGGAAAGGCACATATTTGTGCCTTTTTATTACATAAATGACTCGAGCAGATCGTTAAGGAACAGCTTTCCTTTCTGAGTTATTTGCCAGTCGATGTCTGTTTCAAGCAAATAACCTTTCTCTAAGGCTTCGTTGATGATTGCCTGGATTGTGCTTAAAGGTAATCCAGTCGTATCAATAAAGTCTTGCTTTGGACACGCTTCCATTAGACGAAAACGATTCATGAAAAACTCGAATGGACGATCTTGATGCTCCACAAGCGTCTCATCAGTTAAATAGGGTTTTGTAAGATTTTGATAGGCAGCCAAATAGCCTTTTGGATGCTTAACTTTGGTGGTACGCACAATGCGACCATCAGCAAAGCTGAGTTTTCCATGTGAGCCGCAACCAATACCTAAGTAATCGCCAAAGCGCCAGTAGTTCAAATTATGCTGACATTGAAATTCGGGTTTACTGTACCCAGAAATCTCATATTGAACATAACCGGCATCGCTGAGCTTCTGATGCCCTTGTTCAAAAATGTCCCACAGATCATCATCATCAGGTAGCGTCGGTGTTTTGTAGTAAAACAGAGTGTTGGGCTCAACCGTGAGCTGATACCACGAGAGATGCGGCGGATTCAGCGCTATCGCTTTATCAAGATCACTCAGAGCCTCTTGAATACTTTGATTGGGTAGACCATGCATTAGGTCAAGGTTGAAACTATTCAGTTCAATCTCGTGAGCCAATTTAGCGGCATTCACCGCTTCCTGCTGACCATGAATGCGACCGAGACGCTCAAGTTTTTCTTGTTCAAAGCTCTGAACGCCGATTGATATGCGAGTCACCCCCGCCGCTTTATACCCAATGAAACGCTCTGCTTCAACGGTTCCAGGGTTCGCTTCCATGGTGATTTCAATATCACTTTTGAATGGAATTCGAGACTCTATCCCACGCAGCAGACTGTTGATGCCTTGTGCAGAAATAAGGCTCGGTGTACCGCCACCAATAAAGATAGAGTGAATAGGGCGCACGTTATCGTTGAGTTGGTATCGCTCGATATCGCTATCCAAATCTTCCAGAAGCGCATCAATGTACTCTTGCTCTGGAATATTCCCTTTCAGCGCATGGGAATTGAAGTCGCAGTATGGGCATTTTTGTACACACCAAGGAATGTGGACATATAAGCTCAGGGCTGGTGGTTTTAGCATGGTGTTTCGCTTATTTTTCAAGTGCAGCAAACAGGCTTTTGAGCGCTTTACCACGGTGAGAAAGTTGCTTTTTACGCACAGAGTCTAATAGCGCAGATGCACAGTCTTCTTCAGGTACGTAGAAGATAGGGTCATAACCAAAACCGTTCTCGCCTTCAGGCTGCGTAAGAATGCTCCCCTCCCACTTACCGTGACATACAATTGGGGTCGGGTCGTTTTCATGGCGCATCAACACTAAGACGCAGTGGAAGCGAGCAGTGCGCTGATCTTGTGGCGCGTCTTTCATCGCCTTAAGGAGTTTCTCGAGGTTCTCAAGGTCGCTTGCTTCTTCACCGGCATAGCGAGCAGAGTAAACCCCTGGCGCGCCTTGAAGAAAATCAACTTCTAGCCCTGAATCATCGGCAATAGCAGGAAGGCCTGTCTCTTTGGCGGCGTGACGCGCTTTGATAATGGCATTTTCAATAAATGTCGTGCCCGTTTCAGCAACGTCTGAAACATTGAATTCACTTTGAGCGACAACATCGAATCCAAAGTCAGAGAGAAGGTCCGCCATTTCACGAACTTTGCCTTGGTTACCGGTTGCGAGGACTAATTTTTTCATGGTTATCTCAAATGTAGTGGATGAAGGGCTTTACTCTTCAACATAAAATTTTTGGCTGAACGTTAACGGACCTGCGCCTGAATTTCCAGCATGAATATCGATATTAAAAGTCAGATTCTCTTCGTTGCTAATTGGAAACTCAGCGAGATAGTAAATAGCATCTGCCTCTTTCACTTCACGGAAGGTCAGTTGGCGTGTTTGTCCAATCAGATTTCTCGCGCTACCACTTACTTGTGCAGTGACCGCTGGCTTACCAGCTAAAGAGTTATCAAGCACACTAATGTTTAATATAGCGGAATACCCATTTCGCTTTAGTTTATAACTTGTGGCCACCTCTTTGGTGATGAAGGTAGAGTTGAAGGCTGAATAATGCACCTCTACATCTTTGATGGTCTTAAATTGACCAGCCCATGTAGGGGCGACGAGTAGAGTGCTTATGAGTAAGACGATCCATTGCTTCATGCTATTTCCTTGAGTAATCGTTTATCTATAGGTTCATTATTCAAAATAAAAGCCATCAAAGGATGGCTTTTATTTCATTTGGGATGAGAGCAGGGCGCTGAACTCTTATCTGTTTGTGCCGCCCTAACTCACCTTTTTCAATCTTGATAAAGCCTTTCGCTACTTTGAATTGCTTGGAAAGAAACTTAGTCAGATGCGCATTGGCTTTACCATCAACCGGTGGCGCGGTAATGGCGATTTTTAATTCATCGCCATGAACACCGACTATCTTGTCTCGGCTCGCTTTTGGCTGAATATAGAGCCGCAATACAATGTCATCATCTTCTTTCCAAGCTGCTAATTCTTTAACAGCAACTAAAGGCATTATAGCTGATGCCAGATTGGACCGATTAAATCACCCATCAAGAAGTTCGCAAATTGCAGAGCAATAAAGAGCACCAGAACACTTAAGTCAAAGCCGCCCATTGCAGGAAGAATTCGACGAATCGGTGCCAGCATTGGCTCGGTTAATTGATGGAAGACATATTCAATTGGGCTGCGGCCTTGGCTTACCCAGCTTAAGATAGCTCGAATTAATAGAACCCAGAATAGCAGGCCACCTGCCGCTTTAAGCAGTGATAGCAAGCCTAGGAATAGGAAATCAGCACTGAATACAAATGAGCCACTTGAGTTCACAAGGACTAAAGCAACAAATTTAAGCACACAAAGTACGTAAGCAAACAGAATGGTTGCAAGGTCGATACTACCAATGGATGGGATCACTCGACGAAGTGGCGCAACAACGGGTTGAGTCGCTTTTACGATGAATTGTGAAAACGGATTGTAAAAGTCTGCACGTGAAGCTTGTAGCCAAATACGCAACATGACGACCATGATGTAAAGGTCAAATAACGTCGAAATTAAAAAACTCATTGAGCTCATAATTAGTCCTTAAGACAAAGTGAAATCGTTTATATCAAACGGTTAAATTAAAATTCTTTTTCCATTTCTTGTGCTCTAGCAACAGCAGCTTGCATCGCTTTAGCTACAATATCGGAAAGTTGGTGTTGATTAAATGTTCTTAATGCTTCAGCAGTTGTGCCGCCTTTTGAGGTCACTTGTTCACGCAGCGTAGACAGCTGAGTTTCAGGGTTAGCAACGACCATCTCTGCGGCGCCTAGTGCTGACTGCTGAACCAGCATGCGCGCTGTTAGTTCATCAAACCCTTGATTCATGGCTTCCGCCTGCATCGCTTCCATAAACAAGAAGAAGTAAGCCGGGGCACTGCCCGCTGCAGCAATGATATTGTTAATGCCAGATTCCTGTTCAACCCAGCTCACTTTTCCTACCGCGCTCATAAGATCGGCAGCAAACTGTTTGTCTTGCTGTTTAACATCGTCTGCTGCAAATAGGCCGCTCATTCCTTGACCAAGCAGAGAAGGGGTATTGGGCATAACACGCACAAGGCTTAATTCAGTATCAAACATTTCATTTAAGCGGGCTGCGTTAATACCCGCTGCAATAGAGATTACCAATTTTTTGTTGTAATCCACATTGCGTAATTCACTGCTAACGACTGCCATTAACTGTGGCTTAACTGCCATCACTACAACGTCAGCGTCTATTACCGCACTGAGGTTGTCAGATTGCGTGTTGATGCCATAGTGTTCGTGCAAAGCATCAAGTTTTGGTTGGCTAGGGTTGGTTGCCGTGATCAATGAAGCAGGGTATCCGCTGGCGACAAGTCCTGCGATGATTGAGCGTGTCATGTTTCCTGCGCCGATGAAGGCAATCTTCTTCTGTTCCATTTTGTTCAACCTAAATGTGAGTATGCGTGTTTAGTTATTTGGTTTTGCGTCGAGACTATTTTGTATAGTTGCGAGCACCAAAAATGGCCGTTCCAATTCGAACCATCGTACTGCCTGCGTGAATAGCGGCTTCCATATCGCCACTCATTCCCATAGAAAGCGTATCAATGTCGGTATACTTGTCAGCTAACTGCTGTTTCAATTCTGCCAACTTTTCAAATTCCGCCAATTGGGATTGGTAATCGGCAACATTGGCCGGAATTGACATCACTCCTCTTAAGGTGAGGTTTGGTAGCGATGAAATCAACTCAGCTAAGGTAAATATTTCATCACCACTAATGCCCGATTTACTCGCTTCACCACTGGTATTGATTTGTATGAGCACTTGTAAAGGCGGCATGTTAGCAGGCCTTTGGTCACTCAATCGTTGGGCTGTTTTAGCACGATCGAGTGTGTGTACCCACTCAAAGTGCTCCGCAACAAGACGAGTTTTATTGGATTGGATTGGCCCGATAAAGTGCCATTCCAAATCTAAGTCAGGATGCTCTTGATTGAAGTGTTTTACTTTATCAACGCCTTCTTGCACATAGTTTTCACCAAATGTGCGTTGCCCGCCTTGTGCCGCTTCGAGAATTGCTTCGATAGGCTTAGTCTTACTCACGGCTAAAAGTTGCACCGACTCTCGAGGTCGTCCACACTTTTGTAGTGCGCTTTCAATCTGTGAGGTGATCTGTTCAATATTTTGTTGAATACTACTCATGGCTACTTTACTAAGGAAAATTAATGGATATCGCAGAGTTACTGGATTTTAGTGTAAAGCATAATGCGTCAGATCTACACCTTTCTGCAGGCGTTCCTCCAATGGTACGTATAGATGGTGAAGTTCGAAAGCTGGGAGTCCCCGCTTTTTCTCACGCTGATGTACATCGATTGGTTTTTGAAATCATGAATGATGCGCAGCGCAGTGAGTTTGAAGAGAAGCTAGAAGTGGATTTCTCGTTTGAACTGCCGAACGTAGGGCGATTCCGTGTTAATGCTTTCAATCAAGCGCGTGGCAGTTCCGCTGTCTTCCGTACTATACCGGTTGAGATTCCTACCTTAGAACAGATTGATGCCCCTGAGATATTCGAAAAGATATCCAATTATGAAAAAGGGTTGGTGCTGGTGACTGGGCCTACTGGTTCGGGTAAATCAACCACGCTTGCAGCCATGGTGGACTACATCAATCGTAATCACAATAAGCATATTTTGACGATTGAAGATCCGATTGAATTTGTGCATGAGAATAATAAATGCTTGGTCAATCAACGTGAAGTTCACCGTGATACACACAGCTTTAAAAACGCATTACGTTCAGCGTTGCGAGAAGATCCTGATGTTATTTTGGTGGGTGAGCTTCGAGATCAAGAGACGATCAGTTTGGCACTGACAGCAGCTGAAACAGGGCACTTAGTGTTTGGTACTCTGCACACCAGCTCGGCAGCGAAAACCGTGGATAGAATCATTGATGTCTTCCCGGGTAGTGATAAAGACATGGTTCGTTCTATGTTGTCTGAATCGATGCGCGCAGTCATCGCTCAGAAGCTGCTCAAGCGTGTTGGTGGGGGCCGAGTCGCGTGTCATGAGATCATGCTAGCAACGCCTGCAATACGTAACCTGATACGTGAAGATAAAGTGGCGCAGATGTACTCCATTATCCAAACGGGCGCGGCTCATGGTATGCAGACGATGGAGCAAAACTCCAAACAGCTGATTGCCAAAGGTTTAGTCGACGTTGAAGAAGTGCAGAAGAAGATCGAAATAGAGAGCTCACCGTTTTAATACGGCAGAGCCATTTTGAATGAACAGACTAGTGAGAAGTAAAGATGGAACTTGACCAGTGTTTGCAAGGAATGCTCAGCGAAAAGGCGTCTGATGTTTACATCACTGTTGGTGCGCCCATTCTCTTTCGTGTTGATGGTGAGCTGAGAGCCCAAGGTGACAAGCTTAATGAGGCTCAAGTGCATGGCCTGCTGTCAACAATGATGGATGAAGAGCGAGCGGAAGAGTACAAACAAACGCGAGAAGCTAATTTTGCCATTGTGAGAGACATTGGTCGTTTCCGCGTGAGCGCTTTTTATCAGCGAGAGCTTCCCGGCGCGGTGATTCGTCGAATTGAAACCAATATTCCAAGCTTTGATGATCTAAAGTTGCCCGATGTTCTACAAGATCTTTCGATTGCGAAACGAGGTCTGGTGCTTGTGGTTGGGGCTACTGGCTCAGGTAAGTCAACGACGATGGCTGCCATGACCGGTTATCGAAACAAGCACAGAACAGGGCATATTCTCACGGTTGAAGATCCGATCGAGTTTGTTCACGATCATCAGCGTTGTATTGTCACTCAACGGGAAGTTGGCTTAGACACGGAAAGCTATGAAGTCGCGTTGAAGAACTCTCTACGTCAAGCGCCAGATATGATCCTAATTGGTGAAATCCGGAGCCGTGAAACCATGGAGTACGCGATGACATTTGCGGAAACAGGGCACCTCTGTATGGCGACACTGCATGCGAACAACGCCAATCAAGCGTTAGAACGTATTCTGCACCTTGTGCCTAAAGAGCAAAAAGAGCAGTTTTTGTTTGATCTTTCAATGAACTTGAAAGGGGTGATCGGTCAGCAGCTCATCCGAGATAAAAACGGTCAAGGGCGTCATGGTGTATTTGAGGTGCTATTAAACAGCCCTAGGATCTCAGACCTTATTCGCCGCGGGGAGCTTCATGAGCTTAAAGCAACCATGGGTAAGTCTAAAGAGATCGGCATGCAGACGTTTGATCAAGCACTCTATCAGTTAGTGATAGAGGATAAGATCAGTGAGCAAGACGCCATGCACAGTGCAGATTCTGCGAATGATCTAAGGCTAATGTTAAAAACTCAGCGTGGCGAAAGCTTTGATTCGGGAAGTTTAGACAACGTGAAGATCGACATGGAGTAGGTACCTAAGAAGATTAGGTGAATATCGAAAATGACAGAAAAAAAGCTTGGCGTGAACCAAGCTTTTTTGTTGAGGTAAATCTAGTCAGGGAAAACCGTTGCTGTCCGGCTTATGTTCTATTCACCCCATTGGGATTCAAACCAGCTCTCTAAGATGACGACAGCGGACTGGCAATCCACATTTCCTTTACTAAGCGCTTTATAGCCACCCATATTAAATAGGTCCGAGCGAGCTTCTGTCGTTGATAAACGCTCATCGTGCAGCTCTACGGGCACACCAAAGCGACCAAATAGGCGGTTTGCAAACTTTTTGGCTCTTGGTGTAATGGTGGCTAAATCTTTACCATGCAGGTCGGTTGGTAGGCCGACAATGATTAGGTTAGGTTGCCACTCTTTAATTAACTTTTCTATGTCATCCCACTGAGGAATGCCATCTTTTGCTTTAAAGGCTTTGAGTGGTGAAGCGGTGCCAGTAATATCTTGGCCTATTGCACTACCGATACTTTTTGTACCGTAGTCAAACGCCATTATCGTTCGAGACATTCTTTTTCCAAGTTGGACTGTATCTGTTTAATCGTGGTTAAGTAACCAATAGAGACTATGGCTTAAGCATGGCCTGTCTGAGTTGACAGTTGCGCCGCGTCGATGCCAAGCATTTGAACCGCAGCGCGCCAACGTTCGCGTATAGGGGTGTTAAAAATCACCTCTGGGTCGGCTTCAATCGTTAGCCACGAGTTTTCTGCAAGCTCAACTTCCAGTTGCCCTGCTTCCCAGCCTGAATAACCTAAAGCAATCAAATAGTGGTTCGGCTCAGCATCTGTGCCCAATACTTCAAGGATATCTTTTGAAGTGGTGACTGATATCTGATCGGTCATGTTGATGCTCGACTCGTATTCATCTTTCGGCTGATGAAGAATAAAGCCGCGATCCTCGGAGACTGGTCCGCCATTGAGCACTGGCTTCTCTAAGCTATTACCGTTGGTATGAGATTTCGCTGGCTCAATATCAACCTTTTTCAGCATACCCGCGACAGTAATATCAATAGGAGCATTGATGACCAATCCCATAGCACCGTCTTCATTATGCTCACAAACGTAGATAACACGGTGTTTAAAGTAAGGGTCTTCCATCCCAGGCATGGCAACTAAGAAGTGGTTTGTCAGGTTCATATCTACTCCAATCATGAAGTGGGCAGCCCAGTGGTGTCGAACTGCCCAAATACTTTACGCTTTCAAGCGGCGCTCGATTGCGTCCATCAACTTACCTGTGATTGAAATGCCGAACTCGCCTTCTATCTCGCGAATACACGTTGGGCTCGTTACGTTAATTTCAGTCAACTTATCGCCAATAACGTCTAGGCCTACAAAGATAAGCCCTTTTTCTTTTAATGTTGGCGCAATAGCCAAAGCGATCTGTTTATCGGTTTCACTTAGTGGGCGAGCTTCACCACGGCCACCAGCGGCTAGGTTACCACGTGTTTCCCCTTTTGCTGGGATTCGAGCCAGAACGTATGGCATAGGCTCACCATCGACAACAAGAATTCGCTTATCACCATTACTGATGTCTGGAACAAAGGTCTGTGCCATTGCATAGTTTTGACCGTGATTGGTCAGTGTTTCAATGATCACCGATACGTTTGGATCATCGGCTTTAACACGAAATATTGACGCGCCGCCCATACCATCGAGTGGTTTTAAAATCACGTCGCCGTGCTCTTGTTGGAACTGTTTAATCTTCTCTGCTTTGCGCGTTACTATGGTTGTCGGCGTCAATTCTGGGAACCAAGCCGTGAACAGTTTTTCGTTACAGTCACGCAAGCTTTGAGGCTTGTTAACGATCAGTGTTCCTTTCTCTTCGGCTCTTTCTAGAATATACGTCGCATAGATATACTCGGTATCAAAAGGAGGATCTTTACGCATCAGAACAGCATCTAATTCAGAGATCTTGATCGTTTGTTTCGATTTGAATTGATACCAACCGTTTGGATCTTCTTTGAGTTCGACAACTTTGGTGTCAGCAATGGCTTCACCTTGATCTAAGTGTAGATCATCCATCTCCATATAGTGGATTTCATAGCCTCGACGCTGTGCTTCTAGCATCATGGCAAAGCTTGAATCCTTTTTAATGTTAATGGATGAGATTGGATCCATCACAATACCCAGTTTAATCATTGAAATTCTCCAGTTAGCCGAGATCGCCAAAACGAACTTGTAGGGCGGTAATTGCAGTTAACGCTGCGGTTTCTGTACGTAACACACGTGGTCCTAGTAGGGTTTCTTCAAAGTGATATTCTTGAGTCATATCGATTTCTTGTGAAGACAGCCCACCTTCAGGACCAATCAATAGGCGTACCTTGCTGATTGGTTCTGGCAGTGTATTAATTGAATATTTTGCTCTTGGGTGCAGATTGAGCTTTAAACCATCGGTTTCCTCTGCACACCATTGTTCTAGCTGCATAATGGGACGAATGACAGGAACGGTATTGCGGCCGCACTGTTCACAAGCACTGACGGCTATTTTTTGCCATTGAGCGAGTTTCTTTTCAAAGCGCTTGGCATCCAGTTTTACACCACAACGCTCTGAGATAAGTGGTGTAATGGTGTTAACGCCCAATTCAACCGACTTTTGGATCGTAAATTCCATTTTGTCACCACGCGAGATCACTTGGCCCAAGTGGAGGTCAAGAGGGGATTCGCTGCTGCGCTCTACGCGCTCAAGCACATTGACGCTAACATGCTTTTTAGTGATCTCTTGAATCGTGGCTGGAAACTCTGCGCCACTGCCATCAAATAGCAAAATCTCTTGCCCCGATTTCATCCTTAAAACACGCCCAATATGGCCTGCTGCATCATCATCAAGGTTAAGTATGCCTAACTCAGAGATGGGCTGTGAATGATATATACGAGGGGTTCTCATTGAGACTTCCTAAATGATAAATAGTTAGACCTAACATGGATGCTTTATGCTGAAAAAACAAGGTTTGTGGGAGATTAAAGTCGTTATTACTTATGCCTGATGAGTGCGAGTGTAAGGACTTAAATAGCGCAGTAAACCAAGGTTTTTTGGCAAGACTGACAGCGATAGCTTGCTTGTTGCCTAAGTACTTTGTTGTGACGTCGAATGGAGAGTTTATGGTTGGTGCAACCACAGGAGTACTCAAACGTTTTTCCTTGCACCGATTGAACTGAAAAGCTGTGTGTGGTTTTCGCTTCGAGATGAAACACTTCGTTCATCACTGCTTGCCACTCTCTTCCATGTGGCCTTACTTTGCCAAATTGATTGAACGTGATCAGGTGTGCGACTTCATGTGGAATGACTTCATCAATAAACTCTTGAGTGTTTTCGGCAAAAAGAACAGGGTTTAGACGTATTTCCCAAAGTTGAAGGTAGGCTTTACCTGCAGCCTTGCCTCGTAATTTGTAGTTGAGATCAGGGAGAGTAAACGGGTACTGAAAGTATTGGGCGGCTTGCTCTATACACTTTTTTAGTTTGCTTTGAGCGCGGTAATGAAGTTCAAAGTCTTTCACTGATTTTCCTAGCCTGGTTAATTTTCATTTGAGGCTTTTTTATTGAGCATACCGGCAATAAAAAAGCCTCAGCGTTTCTGCTGAGGCTTCGATAATAACATCAAATATAGGGTTGAATATAAGGATTGTTATTTAGAGGTGATGCTTCTTCTTGATGGTTTCATGGTAACCGTGCCAAGTGGCATAGCCCAATATCGGCATGGTGAAGAACATACCAATACCATAGGTAGCAAACCCAATGAGAATACCGCCAGTAATAACAAGCGCCCAAACAATCATCGCAGGGACATTACTTTTGACCGCGTTAAAACTTGAGAAAACGGCACTCATTACATCCACACGCTTTTCCATCATCAGTGGGATGGAGAAGGCTGAAATACTAAAGATGATGACGGCAAAGCCAAATCCAACAATAGAACCGATGATTAAGAAGGGAGCAAACTCGGTGAGTGAAGCGCCTTGTACTGCGGGATATAGTGCATGAATGAGAGCAGCGACACGCATCCAAAAAATCATCGCGACTGTCAACAATACCGCAAATGCCCATTGTGAGGTGGAGTTACGTGTAATCGCGCGCATTGAGTGCATTAAACTTGGCTGGTGGCCTTTTTCTCTTTCCCAGCTAGCATCATACATACCAAGCGCTAGAAACGGACCAATTAGCATGTAAACAATCAAACTTGGCATCACCACTAAATGCGAATGTGTGCCTTGCCACTGTACTAGTAGCACAATACCAATGGCTGCTGCCATAAAACAGGTCCCGTAGAACATACTGATGATTGGCATTCGTATAAAGTCATTTACCCCTAAAGACAACCAGTGAAAAGGTGCGGTAACGCTTAGCTGATTACAGGGCAGGGTTCGTGCATATTCGCTATCAGGGATTTTCTTATTTTTTTCTTCAAAATCTGATGGGTTCACCGTACGAGGCATACACCCTCCTTGATCTATTCTCGTTAATTGTTGACGGCATTTCGTGTGCCGACTGACGAATTTGAGGTGGTTTATCAAAGGTGTGGAATGCGAGTCTGTTTTTCCGCAATCTACGTCAATAAGTAACCTTAAGTGTGAAATGCAGGCTGTAAACCGGATTTTATCTTTCAATATCAGTTCACTCGATCCCAAAAGAGACATGATCTAACTATGAATGCTTATCAAGGGATAAAGTACATTTAACACTTTATTAACTATTGGCGTGAATAGAAAAAAACACAAATATTTAGGTGAAAAATTAATCGAAAACAAGAAGAAGCCCCTACATAAATGCAGGGGCTTCTTAGTATAACGATAACTTATTGAGTCAGGGCTTATTTCAGACCAGCAAACTCACGAAGTAATGCAGCTTTGTCTGTCGCTTCCCAAGGGAATTCTTCACGACCAAAGTGACCGTATGCTGCCGTCTTCTTATAGATAGGCTGAAGAAGGTTCAGCATCTCTTGTAGGCCATATGGGCGAAGGTCGAAGTTTTGACGAACCGCTTCAACGATGATTTGGTGCGATACTTTTTCAGTACCAAACGTTTCAACCATGATAGACGTTGGATCAGCAACACCGATAGCGTAAGAAAGTTGAATCTCACAACGGTCAGCCATGCCAGCCGCAACAATGTTTTTCGCAACGTAACGAGCTGCGTACGCTGCTGAACGGTCAACTTTCGATGGATCTTTACCAGAGAATGCACCACCACCGTGACGCGCTGCGCCGCCGTAGGTATCAACGATGATCTTACGACCCGTTAGACCACAGTCACCCATTGGACCACCGATTACAAAACGACCGGTTGGGTTGATGAAAAAGTTTGTGTCTTTATTGATCCACTCAGAAGGAAGAACTGGCTTGATGATCTCTTCCATTACCGCTTCACGAAGGTCTGGCGTAGAAACATCATCACTGTGCTGAGTTGAAAGAACAACCGCATCAATACCAACGATCTTGCCTTGGTCGTACTGGAACGTTACCTGAGATTTCGCATCTGGTCGTAGGAAGTCTAGCTTGCCGCTCTTACGTACTTCCGCTTGCTTTTCAACAAGGCGGTGAGAGTAAGTAATAGGTGCAGGCATTAGAATTGGTGTTTCGTTCGTCGCGTAACCGAACATAATACCTTGGTCACCAGCACCTTGTTCTTTCGGGTCAGCTTTATCAACACCTTGGTTGATGTCTGGAGACTGCTTACCAATCGTGTTTAGAACAGCGCAAGAATCCGCGTCGAAACCCATGTCTGAGTGTACATAGCCAATCTCACGCACAGTTTCACGAGTGATCTCTTCGATATCAACCCAAGCAGAGGTCGTGATCTCACCACCTACCATTACCATGCCGGTTTTAACGTAAGTCTCACACGCTACGCGAGCTTTTGTATCTTGTTCTAAGATGGCATCAAGAACAGCATCAGAGATTTGATCTGCAATTTTATCTGGATGACCTTCTGAAACAGATTCAGAAGTGAATAGGTGCTTAGCCATGAGAGCTCCACTAAATTGGGTTGTTGATGAATTTTAGCATTCATCACAAAAAATAATTAATAATTACTGTAGGTGTTTCTACATCTAGACGTCCATTCTAATTTTGAAAGTGTGAATTACAAGCTCTTTTTTGGATATCTCATAACTAAACGTTTGCGTATTAAATTTAGGCTTTGACAAGATGAATGTATCGAGTTGTGAAAATAGTTGGAAAATTAACCGAAATCACCAGTAAAACGTTTGCAGTCATTGGGGGGCTTTGAGAGAATACCGCGCGCTGAATTCTTCGAATAATTCAGCGACAACTATTTTTTAAATCGCTTATGTACTCAGGAGCAGACATGCCTTCTCGTAAAGATCTAGCCAACGCAATTCGCGCACTTAGCATGGACGGCGTTCAACAAGCAAATTCAGGCCACCCAGGTGCACCTATGGGTATGGCTGACATCGCTGAAGTTCTTTGGCGTGGTCATTTGAACCACAACCCAGCAAAC
>MPDB01000010.1 GCA_001874155.1 Vibrio sp. MedPE-SWchi | reverse complement strand
GTAGACGTAGTTGCTGAAGCAACTGGTCTTTTCCTAACTGACGAGACTGCACGTAAGCACATCACTGCTGGTGCTAAGAAAGTTGTTCTTACTGGTCCTTCTAAAGACGCAACTCCAATGTTCGTTATGGGCGTAAACGACTCTACTTACGCTGGTCAAGACATCGTTTCTAACGCTTCTTGTACTACTAACTGTCTAGCGCCTGTAGCTAAAGTTCTTAACGACAAGTTCGGTATCGAATCTGGTCTTATGACTACAGTTCACGCAACTACAGCGACTCAAAAAACTGTAGATGGCCCTTCTGCTAAAGACTGGCGTGGTGGCCGTGGTGCTTCTCAAAACATCATCCCATCTTCAACTGGTGCTGCTAAAGCTGTAGGCGTTGTTCTTCCAGAACTAAACGGCCTTCTAACTGGTATGGCTTTCCGTGTACCAACTGCTAACGTTTCTGTAGTTGATCTAACTGTTAACCTTAAGACTGCTGCATCTTACGAAGCAATCTGTGCTGCTATGAAAGAAGCATCTGAAGGCGAGCTTAAAGGTGTTCTAGGTTACACTGAAGACCAAGTTGTATCACAAGATTTCATCGGTGAAGTTCAAACTTCAGTATTCGATGCTAAAGCTGGTGTTGCTCTAACTGACAAATTCGTTAAAGTTGTATCTTGGTACGACAACGAAATCGGTTACTCAAACAAAGTTCTAGACCTAGTTGCACACATCTCTAAGTAATTTAGATTTGTAACCAATTAGTGTAACTTGTGTTTGAAACATAAGACATGAAAAAGGCGGCTCTCGAGTCGCCTTTTTGTTATCTGAATTTTGTGTTTAGATTACAGCTCAATACTTGCTAAAGCGGTTTCGCCACTTACAAGCTATTCAACCATCGCGCGAACTGAGTATTGAACTGTAATTTCTCAACCCCTGGAGATACCAATGGACTTACTATCCCTTCCTGCACTCACTGTACTTTCTGACAACGTCACTATTGTCGAAAAAGATAAGGTAAAAATCGTACGTGTTATCCATGATAAAGCAACAGCGGGTATCGCTTTGCATGGTGGCCACGTTGTATCTTTTACGCCAAAAGGTCAAGACGACCTTATTTGGATGAGTGACAACGCTATTTTCGACGGAAAAGCCGCATTACGGGGTGGCATTCCTGTATGTTGGCCTTGGTTTGGACGCATTGCTGCACCTGCCCATGGTTTTGCACGCACTAGCGAGTGGGAACTGGTTGAACATAGAGAAAATGATAATGGGGTTATTATTAGCCTAGGCTTAGCGCCATCTAACGCTTCCCTAGCGCTTTGGCCACATCAATTTGAAATACGTTTAAACGTCGAGATCACCGAGACACTGAAGGTGACACTAGAAGTCACCAACACTGATGATCATGCATGGACATTCTCTGGCGCATTACACACCTACCTAACGGTTGGTGATATTCGTGAAGCAAGTACGGTTGGTATGGGCAAAGAATACATCGATAGCTTACAAGACAATAAAATCTGCCATGATGAGAACCCACTTGTATTAACCGGCACCATTGACCGCGTATACACTCAACCAGAAGCTATTATTGAAGTGAAAGATGGGAAGCGCCAACGCTCTACCTTCATCGAAAACAAAGGCCATAATTCTGCTGTTTTATGGAACCCGTGGCTTGAAGGTGCATCGGCAATGGGCGATATGGCGGATGACGGTTACCTTGGCTTCCTCTGTGTCGAGTCCACTCTAAATGCAGACTCAATAGACGCAGGAACTCTACTTCAGCCTAACGAAACCCATCAACTTATTACGACAATATCAAGTAAGTAACCATTCACCCACGGTCTAGTCTGGCCGTGGGACAATTTCTCCTCTCGAAATTATATCCCTCTTCCTCTGGTCCCCCTCTTGTGCACTTGTAAAGCTCGTTAGGCAATGCCGTTGTTAATTGTTTAAATAATTAATAAGAATCAATTACTGACAACCTATAAGTAGATATTATACATTCGCTGCATCTGCACATAGAAAACCACGAATAATAAAAGTCTAAAAGACGGGATAACTCTAAATGTTTAATAAACTTAAAAACCAAAGCGTTGGCTTCCAACTAAAACTGGTGATTCTCCTTTGCTTGCTCGTGTCATTTGTTGGTACCGCGACACTGGTCTATAGAAACGCCTCGCAAGTGCTACTCAATACAACGTTAGAAGGTCATCAGTCTAAGGTTGAATCGATGGCGATGACCATTGCGGGACAATTTGATGCGTACCTTCATACGGCTGAAGTCCTTGAGTCGACATTTAGAAATGGCTACTTGGCGGGTGTCTATATTGAGGACTATAAGGTTGAATTTAAAGGGAAACAGATCGCCAATATTACACAATACGGTGAAAGCCTCATCAATGATGAAAAGCTTGTCGACAGTTTTACTCGTGATACCGGCGCAGTGGCGACATTATTTGCGCCTGTAGATGGGGATTTTATTCGAGTTTCAACCTCCCTCAAAGATCATCAAGGGAATCGTGTTATAGGCACCTCACTCGGCCGCAGTCATCCAGGCTTCAACCAGATCATGGCCGGTCAGCCGTACTACGCTCAAGTAAAGTTATTCGACATCAACTATCTGACTTATTACGCGCCTTTGAAAGATTTTGAAGGCAAAGTTACTGGCATTACTTTTATCGGGCTTCCCGTTGAACAAGTCACTCAGGAACTGTTTGATTCACTCGGTTCTGTTACCTGGGGTGACACGGGTTACAGCATCATCGTAGACAATAGAGAAGAGAGTCTAGGAAAATACTTGTTACACCCCGTTCACGACGAAAATTCCCCCTCAATTATCGACGTAAAAGATTACGAAGGAAACCAGCCCTTCCACCAAGTATTCCAACAAAAAAGTGGTCTAATTCGATACCCATTTGAATACAATGGCACGATTGGCGAAAAATACCTTGTCTACACAGAAGTGCCAGGCTGGGAATGGAAGTTGTTAGGCGGTACTTTTATCACTGAAGTAACGAAAGGCAGCGAAACCTTGCTGAAACTCATCATCACTATCGCTTCTATTGTCGCGGTTCTTACCTTCATCATTCTCACTATATTCTTGAACCGGAGTCTCAAGCCCCTCACGACGCTAAACACCTACATGAGCCGTTTAGCAAAAGGCGAAGTCAGTTTATCGATTCCTAACACTGGAAAAGAGTCGAAAAATGAGATCATAAGCCTCAACAATGGTGTCGCAAACATGGCTGGGCAGCTCGACTCTTTGGTCGGCGAGATTAGAACAACCAGTGACTCGGTACAGGCTGCATCAGAAAGTGTCTCTCAAGATGCGCGTGCCAATTTGAGCCAGTCAGACTTACAGCAACAGCAAGTAGAACAGGTCGCGACGGCAATCGAAGAGATGGCATCATCGGCTCAGTCGGTTGCACAACAGGTTGAAGCCATTGCGGAAAATGTTCGCCTAACCAACAGTGACAGTCAATCTGGATTGGAAGTCGTTGAAAATGTTTGTATTGACGTTGCTCAGCTTAATGACCAACTCGATAATTCAGCGCGAGCGATTCAACAAGTCAATGTAGACAGCCAGTCCATTCAAACAGTCACGAAAATGATCGACGAGATCGCTGAACAGACGAACTTGCTTGCCCTTAACGCTGCGATTGAAGCTGCGAGAGCCGGGGAGCAAGGGCGCGGTTTCGCCGTTGTAGCAGATGAGGTTAGAACGCTTGCCCATCGAACTCAAACATCCGTTCAAGATGTGGTCTCCATTATAGAGAAGCTTAAAACATCAACGGGTACCGCCGTCAATCTAATGAACCAAAGCCAAACCAGTGCTAACCAAGTCTTAGATAAGGCTCAAGAAGCTGGCACGGCGTTAGAGGCTATCGCTTCGCAGGTCGAATCTATCGCATCGCAAGCGGATACCATCGCAGCCACATCTGAAGAGCAAGCAAACGTATCCCAAGAAATTTCCGCCAGTGCAAACGCTATTAGTGAGTTAAATAGAGAAAGTCGCGACACCAGCGAGAAAACCACACACAGTGCTGAGCGCTTAAATTCGGAAGCGGAGTCTTTAAAACAACAAGTCAATTTCTTCCATTAATTAACCCGCAATGAAAAGGGTAGCTAGTGTTGCTACCCTTTTGCTTTCTACTCTAAGCGTGTGAATTGCTAGTGCTCCTATACGCTTCCTGCTAAACTTCTGGCTCTCAATATCGACCAGAAACGTTTATGTCTTACTCTTGCCCTTTATGCCACCAGCCACTTGCACTCACTGAACGCACTTATCGCTGTGCGAATAATCACGCATTCGATTTGGCGAAGGAAGGCTACATCAACCTTATGCCAGTTCAGCACAAACGCTCAAAAGATCCAGGTGACAATAAAGAGATGATGCAAGCACGCCGAGCTTTTTTGCAGGCGGGGCATTACCAACCAATGCGTCAGGCGGTAGCTGCTTTGTGTCGAGATAATACGACATCAGACAACTCGAAATTGCTGGATATTGGCTGTGGCGAGGGTTACTACACAGACCTAGTTGCGTCGACATTAAAAAAAGCGTCTCGTCATCCCTCCGTGTACGGTCTAGACATATCCAAAGTTGCCATTCGATACGCCGCTAAACAGTACACGCAATGCCATTTTAGTGTAGCTTCGAGCCATCGATTGCCGTTTTCAGACCAATCTTTAGATACGATACTGAGAATATACGCGCCTTGTAAGGCGGAAGAACTCTCTCGAACACTTAACGAAGATGGTAAGGTCATTACAGTAACGCCAGCGGCAAGGCACCTTTATCAGCTACGAGAAAAAATCTACCCTGATGTTCGCCTCCACAGTGAAGAGCCTGAAATCATCGATGGGTTTGAATTAGTTCATCAAGATAAACTAAACTACATTATGGAATTAAAGAAGGGGGAAGCCATGCAACTTTTGCAAATGACCCCTTTTGCTTGGAAAGCCACAGAAGAGCTTAAAGCAGAACTGCTAAACGCAGAAGCGTTTCACTGCGAAGCGGATTTTATGCTCAGAGTATACAGAAAGAAATAAACACATTGGCGCGGTTTCTCTTGGCTTGATTCACCGCGCAACCTCTCAATTTTATCATCTATTCAAGAAGACAAAACAGCACCTGACAAATAGGCTCAGTTTTTGCTTATCTCTTACTCATAAGATTTATGGATAAATTTACACAAGTTTTTCATATCTTGGTCGATACAATGACTGAAGGCGAGTAAAGGAGATATGTATGACACCAGTAGGAATGGAGCCAGCTAAACTGGTCCAAGCCCAACAGGTCAAGCCTCAAGGTAGCCAAGCGACACCAGAGAAAGGCGCAGCGCCTCTTAAAGTAGAACAAAACAAAGTCACTTTGTCTGAAGAAGGCAAAGCGTTACTTGCTGCTCTCAAGGATATTGAGAAAGAAGGAATTGATGCAGAAAAAACCACGACATCAAAGGTTGAATCCTTTGCGCACGGTGCGTTAGGTATGGATCACCCTGACAAAATTAAAGAAGAAAGTGATGGTTCTTACTCAGCGGGGCAATATCTTTCCGCTGCGGCAACCATTGGTGGCATTCTATTGATGCTGGCTTAAATTAAGGCAACTCTAATACGAGCTGCCTTTTCTTTTTTAAAGCAGGCCTAACGGTTTGTGATTTTTTGTGCTTATAGATATCGGCAATAAAACTATCGATTTGGGTGATTAATGATGTGATCTTCCCAATCAACAACGTCTATTTCGTAAACCACTTTGTTTCGAACACTCTCACTCGCCGCATGCATTTCGGCTTTCGAACCTGTAATCAAAGGGTGCCAAGCTGGAAGAGGCTTATCTTCAGCAAGAAGGCGATACGCGCACGTGTCAGGCAACCAATGAAACTCTTCTATTTTGTCGCGAGTAAGCTTCAAGCACTCTTCACCCGACTCAAAACGATTTGGATAATCTTTACATGAGCAGGTTTTGTCGTTTAACCAACTGCACGCAACGTTGGTGTAATACACCTCATCACTGTCTTCATCCATGAGTTTATGTAAGCAACATTTGCCACAACCGTCACACAGAGATTCCCACTCTTGCTCAGACATTTCTTGGAGGGGCTTAGTTTGCCAAAATGGAGAAGTCATAACTTTATCTTCGATTCAAAACGGATGCGTTTTATACCGCTGACGCACCCAAACTTCAAGTTTAATCTTCCACGTCATAGGAAAGTACCGCAAGCGGCTAGCAAAGAAGGCTGGATATTTGCTATCATCCGCTCCCCTCTATTTACGGTGTTATCAATATGGACTGTCGTCTTGGTTGTGGTGCTTGCTGTATAGCGCCAAGTATCTCTTCCGCTATTCCTGGAATGCCTAACGGTAAACCTGCTGGTGTACGCTGTATTCAGTTGAACGACGATAATCTATGTAAGCTGTTCGGCAAGCCCGAAAGACCAAAGGTGTGCCACATGTTCAAAGCTTGCCCAGATGTTTGTGGCACAACCAATCAAAGTGCGTTAACTGCGCTCACTGAACTTGAACGTTTAACCTAAGAACTCCTCTGCTGTTCCTCAGCGACTGACGTAAACGTAAACCAAAAGCCAAATACACTCGTACTTACCTTTTGGTCCGTTTATTAATTTACCTAGATCAGAGCTTTACGCGCTTTTGCCGATATCCACTCAGAAACAACAACCGTTAATAGAATGGCACAGAATATAACGGCGACTTGAGGCCAAGCGAGTATCGACATTGACTCTTCTAATTTTAGGCCCACGCCTCCCGCACCAACCAAGCCTAATACTGTTGACTCGCGGATATTAATATCCCAACGAAGCAAAGTCGTACCAATAAAGTTAGGCAGTACTTGAGGGACAATTGCATAGTTCAAAATTTGCAGCTCAGACGCTCCGGTACTTCGAATAGCATTAACCTGCCCTTCATTCACTTCTTCTATTGCTTCATAAAGTAGCTTAGAAACAAAGCCAATTGAGCGCAGAGCAATCGCAATAATTCCCGCAAGAATACCTGGGCCAAGAATGGTAACCAAAAGGATTGCCCAAATTAAAGAGTTAATCGAACGACTAGCGGCGATAATGAACAACGCAATAGGTCGAAGGAATACCGTGCTCGGTGTCGTGTTTCTTGCTGCTAAAAAAGCAACTGGCACCGCGATTAGAACGCCTAACCCTGTCCCTAACGTGGCAATGTTAATGGTATCCCAAAGCGGTTGCCACAAATCACCTAGATATGACCATCTTGGTGGAAACATTCTCGAGGTAATGTCTGAAAATTGATTAGGAGCATCTGTTACAAAGTACCAGATTGTTTGCTCATTCATTACCTGCCAGCAGTAAACAAGCAGCATCACAAACGCTAACCAACTAGCAAAACGTATCAAAGATTGTTGTTGATCGTACTTGCTCCAGGTAAGTGAATTTGTCGTTTCCATCATTGAACCCTTTTTCTGATCAATGTTGATGTGTATTCCGCCAACATAACGATGGCAATAATAATGAGTAATACAGCGGCGGCGGCATCGTATTCATAGCGATCCATTGCGGTATTCAATGTTGCACCTATACCCCCTGCTCCGACTATTCCGATTACGGCTGATTCCCTGAAGTTAATGTCGAATCGATATAGACATAAGCCAAGGACACGAGGCATCACCTGCGGTTGAATCGCATAATTTACCTGCTGCAGCCAACTGGCACCGGTGGCTCTCAGTGCCGTCAATGGCGCTGGATCGAGTGCTTCAATCTCATCAGCAAAAAGCTTTGCCAAAAATCCAATGGTAGCGAAAGTGAGCGTAATAAATCCGGCAAAGGTACCAAAACCAAACAAGGCGACGCATAATATTGCGATAATGATTTCTTGTAGGCTTCGCGATACCGCAATAAACGAACGGCAGAAGTAATAGACCGGTTTCGGTGCAAGATTCTTAGCCGCGCCTAAACCAAAGGGAATAGCCAGTAGAATGCCGGCCACTGTCGACGTAAACGTCATGGTTAAGCTTTCAATCAAGCCAAGAACAATCGCATCCCAACGGTCGCTAAAGTTTGGGTTTAAAAACGCCTTCACAAACGTCAGCCCGCGCTCACTGCCTTCTGCAATTCGAGCCCAGTTAAGTTCAATCGATTGTGTTGCTAGATACAAGTAGATTGCGATTGCAAGCCAAATACTGCGTCTGATCCAGGCATTCTCTATTAGAGGTGGTCTTACCCACTGAGAAGAATACGCCGAACTCATAGTGCTGGCTCCAGCGTCGATGCATAATTCAGAGCCGTCGCTTCTTCTTGCTCTTTGTCGGTTTCAAGCTTCCAATCTTCCTCACCGTAAATTCGAGTCAGTGCAGCATCATCCAGTTCAGACGGAGCGCCATCAAAAACAACTTGTCCTGCATTTAACCCAACAATACGATCTACGTGCATTTTGGCTAAGTTGACATCATGAATATTAATGATCGCAGGAAGCTGTTGTTCTTTCGACACTTCCGTGATTAAACGCATGATTTGACGTGCTGTTTTAGGGTCAAGGGCGGCCGTAGGTTCATCAATCAATAGTAATGAAGGTTGCTGCGCCAAGGCTCTTGCTATCCCGACACGTTGTCGCTGACCACCTGATAGAGCATCGGCACGTTTATTCGCGTGTTGCAGTAGCCCAACTCGGTCCAATAAGCGGTAAGCCAATTGAATATCGGCTTTTTCAAATTTTCGTAGATAACTGCGCCAAAATGAAACATGCCCTAGTCGACCCGATAGAACATTCTCCATTACAGTTAAGCGCTCTATGAGTGCGTACTCTTGGAAGATCATCCCGATATCGCGACGAGCAGACTTCAATCGACCCTTTGAAAGCTGTACAAGATCTTGCTTATTAAAGTGAACCTCGCCAGATGACGGCTCAGTCAAACGATTGATACATCGAATTAGTGTTGATTTACCGGCCCCAGAAGGGCCGATAAGTCCAACAACTTCACCCGCATTAATCGTCAAGTTGACGTTGGTTAATGCTTTATCCGAGCTTGAATAGTGCTTAGTTAAGCCTTTGAGTGTAAGTGCTGTCATGGTAATCCTAGCTGCAGGTATAGCTAACGTTGTTTGCGGTATCGATGGTTCTTACCACTTCCCAATGTTCTTTATAAGTAATTGGGATGAACTGGCTTTCACCATTACGCGTAAACTCTTCTTCAAGCTTGGTACCAGACCAATCAAACGAGAAAAATGCGCCTTTGATCTTCTCTTGCAGATCCGGTGCTAAGTTGTGTGCAACACCGTATGAGGTTGTCGGGAACGTTTGCGATTTATAGATAGACTTCACTGCCGACTCAGATACCACGTCACGAGATAACATGCGATTGAGTACCGAGTTTGCAACGGCTGCTGCATCATAATCTTTATGAGACACGCCAAGAATTGAGTTGTCGTGCGCACCAGAGAAAGCAGGCTTGAAATCATTGTCCGGCGTCATGTCATATTCCGCTTTCAAAATTGCAGACGGTGCTTTAAAGCCTGAATTCGATGTTTGCGCTGTGAATGCAAGCGTTCGACCTTTCAGATCTTCAACATTATTAATTCCAGACTCAGGATGCGTAATGATCTCCATTTCATACCCAAAAGAACCATCTTCGCCAGCCATCATTGCGAATGGGGCAAAACCTGAACAGTTAACCGCAAGTGGCGTTGAGCCTGTATTGAATCCAGCGATATGAAGTCGACCAGAACGCATTGCCTCAATTTGTGCTGCGTTTGATTGAACAGGGAAGAAACGTACGTCTTTCCCCGTTTCTTTTTCCATGTGCGAGATGAACTCACTCCATACATCGGCGTACACTGCTGGGTCTTCTACTGGCGTATACGCAAAAATAAGTGTCGAAGGATCAGACCATTGAGATTGCTCTGTTGGGATATCAGCAACCAGATTACCTGTGCGGTCTTCATAGCGTGCGTCTAAAGCAAAAGCATTCGCTGACAAAACAATGCTCATTGATAGAAGTGACTTCGTTAGTTTCATTTTAAGACTCATTAGGAATACAAATTAGAGCCGATAATCTAACGACGAATCGTGACAGATTTCTTCAGGTTCGGTTGCAGATTTAAGTCACTATGTAAGTAGATATGTCATAAAAGGCGACGACATTGGAGAGATTGACTAGAAGGGTTACGAGCGTGCCATTAAAGAGCCCGACTAATTATGCAACAGTGCCCTGTTATAAAGAGTAACTTATTATGCAAGAGTGATTTAGATACAACAAAGCCCACCTATAAAGTGGGCTTTGTTGCAGTGTTTTCTTATTCCGCTTTAATTTTTATTTTGTCGCGCCTCAAAGGCAGCAAGTTGCTCAGGCGTTGCCTTCGGCTGATGGTTTTGCTTCCACTCATCGTAGGTCATGCCATACACACGCTCACGAGCGTCATCGATGTCAATGTCGAGACTGCTTTGTTCTGCTTCGGCTTTGTACCACTTACTGAAACAGTTTCGGCAAAAGCCCGCCTGAATCATTAAATCAATGTTCTGCACGTCTTTATTCTCATCTAAGTGAGCAAGCAAACGACGAAATACCGCGGCATCCAATGCATCTTGTTCTTGTTGAGATAAGTTTTTGTATTTGAATTCAGCCACTTTACATTCCTTTTTCCGTTGTTTTATTTATCGTTTGATTATCTTCTTTTGCTTTAAAAACTCAAACAAAAAAACGCCCAGACCGAGATCTGGGCGTTTTCATAGAGACTAAATTGAGTGGCAAAGCACCTAACTCATATTACTTAACCTTGAATACCGACAATCAACCAAGGCGCATTCTCTTGAGTCAAGTCGCGCTCAAGGTGCCAAATATCTTCAATGTTTTCTTCTACGCCTTCCACTGAATCACGGTAACGACCACTAAACTGCAAGCTTAGTTGTGCTTTCGTTGCGTCATAATCAGCACGCACAATCTCAGCATCTACGTACATGACTTCAGTATGTTGATCGCCTTCCGCTTTTGCGCGTTCTGCTTTCAAGTCTTCAAACAGGCTTGGTGAAACATACTCTTCGATAGTATCCAGCTGATTGTGATTCCATGCGCCCTGAAGCGTACGGTAGTGCTCTCGGGAACCATCAACAAATGCCGCTTGGTCAAACGATGGTGGGAAGTTATGCGGAACATCACTTTGCGCCCCAAAACCAAAGCTACCATTAGTATTGTTCGCGGTTGAATTACCAGTATTCGCTTGCTGCTCAAAGTTATGAACGTTCGGCTGCTCAAATTTTTGGTTTGTACCACCAAAAGCAGGTTGCTGACGATGCTGGTTCATACTGCCTTGCTTTGACCCCAGCATGCCGCGAAGAAAGCGAAAAGCAAAAAATGCGATTAAGCCCATGATGAGGATATCCATAAACTGGATGCCTTCAAAAGCGCCACCAAAGAATGCCGCCAATAGACCACCTGCGAGTAGTCCACCCATCAAGCCGCCCATTAGGCCACCTTTACGACTGGTGTTCTGTGCCGCACCTTGATCGCGATTAACTCGACTGGTGTTGGTAGTTTGCTGTTTTGGCGCAGGCGCAGTTTTAAAGCTTTTACCAAATGACTTACCACCACCGAACCTTTTTGCCTCAGCTAATGGCGCTACAGCAACTGATACCATCAGTAGTGCTATGAGCGAAAAAATCTTTTTCATGCTTTTCCTTAGGGTAATTATTATATGAGCAGATTAATCATAACCAGTTCCGATGACTATTAAAACATCCAACTTAGATTGTATGTATCAGAATATTGCAAAAACAGGTCTGCTTAGTTGACGCTTCGGCCTCCCTTCCCTAGAATATTGAACGTTGTTCATAATTGTAAATTTATCATGGCCCGTAGAAACGATCATACTCGTGAAGAGCTTGTAGCTCTTACCCTTAATACCGTAAAAGACTTTTTGGCTGAACAGCCTCATCACGATCTTAGCTTAAGAAAGATTGCGAATTTGATCGGCTATGTACCGAGTACATTGGTTAATGTATTTGGCAATTATAATTTGTTGCTGCTTCACGCTGTCGCACAAACCCTTGATGAATTAGGCGTTGAAGCTCGCGAAGTCGTTGAAAAAAGTGCTGACCATAAAGCGGCATTGTACGGTTTAGCCTACTGTTACCATGATTTTGCGCAGAAACACCCGCATAGATGGCAACTGATATTTGCCCATAATATGAATGGTGAAACGTTGCCACAATGGCAATCAGAGCGAATTGACAATATGACAGGGATGCTAGAAAGCCTACTTAGGATTCTGGCTCCTCAAAGAACAGAAAGTGAAGTGTTACAAGCGAGCCGTGTGTTGTGGTCCGGCGTTCACGGTATTACACTTTTAAGTGTTGATGACAAGTTCTTCGCCTCAAGCCCGATTGATGGCAAAGAACTCATCGAAAACTTACTCTCAAATTACCTAAGCAACTGGTAATAATAAGGACCAGAAATGCCAGAACAGCCTCAGGCTTCGTTACTGACAAAAAAGCGCTTTTTACCCTACTTTATCACTCAGTTTTTTGGCGCTTTTAACGACAATATCTTTAAGAACATGCTACTTCTACTTGTTGCTTTTGCGACGGTTGGTAGCTTGCCATTCTCGAGTAACCTCTTTATAAATTTAGCGGCTGGACTCTTTATTCTGCCGTTTTTTTTGTTTTCCGCCACGGCCGGTGTGTTAGCGGATAAATATGAGAAATCTCGCCTCATCAGAATCATTAAGGCATTCGAGATTGTCATTATGTGCCTTGGTGCCATCGGCTTCATTACGGAAAGCTATTTCATCTTGCTCATTCTGTTATTTTTAATGGGGACGCAATCTGCCTTTTTTGGCCCAGTAAAATACGCGCTCTTACCACAGCATTTGAAGCCCGAAGAACTCGTTCCTGGCAATGCGTTGGTCGAAACAGGCACGTTTTTAGCCATTTTGCTTGGTACACTAGCCGCAGGGGTGATTGCTTCTACCGAGCACGCCAAATACGTCGCGGCATTTTGTGTCGTTGTTTCATCCATCATTGGTTATTTTGCGAGTCGCGCCATTCCACATGCGCCCTCTAGCGCACCTGAGTTAGAGTTTAAATGGCAACCCATTAAGCAAACCAAAGCAACGCTTGCCATTGCGAGATCTGATCGCGTGATCTTCCAGTCAATTATGGCGATCAGTTGGTTTTGGTTCTTAGGTGCAACCTACTTAACCCAATTTCCTAACTTCACTAAACTGCACTTAAATGGTCAAGAGAGCGCCGTTTCGTTTCTGCTTGCTCTGTTTTCTGTTGGTATTGCTTTAGGCTCATTGGCATGTGACAAGCTCTCCAATCATCGAATCGAAGTCGGCATCGTTCCGCTTGGGAGTCTCGGTATCACCATTTTTGGTTACCTGATGATCGCTGCCATTCCTGAGTCTTTACCCAACTTCACGACTTTCGTTGACTTTGTTTCTTACCAGCCTCTTTGGCCGGTATTCGCTTATCTGTTATTGCTTGGCGCATCAGGCGGTGTCTTTATCGTTCCTTTGTATGCTCTTCTTCAGTTGCGTGCGAAGCCAAAACAGCGAGCCCAAGTCATTGCCGCGCTTAATATTTACAACTCCTTGTTGATGGTTGGCAGTGCTGTCTTAGGCATTGTCTTCCTTAGTGTTCTTGAGCTGAGTATTCCTCAGTTATTTACTCTATTGGCGGTACTAAACCTGTTGGTCGCTATTTACCTGTGTGTCCAGGTTCCAATATTTGTTACTCGCTTTCTAGTTTGGGTTCTCACCCACACCATGTATCGCGTTAAGCATAAGAACCTGCATCACCTACCAAAAGAAGGTGGGGCGCTGATTGTTTGTAATCATGTCAGCTACATGGATGCCTTGCTTCTTAGTGCCGTTTGCCCACGATTGATTCGATTTGTTATGGAGGAAGACTATGCCAACCTTCCACCACTTAGAGGGTTTTTAAACCGTGCTGGCGTTATCCCTATCTCAGCAAGTAGTCGAACATCGATTCGTCGCGCATTCCAAGATGTTGAAGTCGCGCTCAATGAGGGACACATTGTCTGTATCTTCCCAGAAGGCAGCTTAACGTCTGATGGTGAGGTTTCTGACTTCATGCGCGGTATGGACATCATATTGAAGCGTAGCCCTTTCCCTGTGATTCCTGTAGCTCTGAAAGGGCTATGGGGAAGCTATTTCAGCCGCTTTAAAGGACGTGCCTGTAAAGGGTTGCCCAATCGATTTTGGTCTAAGATTGAAATTGAGGCCGGCGAACCTGTTGCCCCAAATCATGCGACGACAGAACTGATGCGTGACAAGGTTGCTCAGCTTCGAGGCGAGTTTCGCTAACGACGCGGTGTTGAACTCACTCAATCAGAGAGTTAGAGTCAGGCGTTTAGTTTTTCTGAACGCCTGTTCGAAACACTGAGACTGACTGAACTTCATTTTCCTATACACTGGGCACTCATTTCCTCACCGACCTAAACTATGAACCAGCTAAAACACCAATTACCATTCTGGCTTGCGGGCTTATTCTGTTTAACCCCTTACGCCTCATCGCCTACTGCCCTTGTCGTCGGGTTCTTATTGGCAAGCTTTGGCCTTGTGCCAAGCTCTTTCCCTATTGGAAAGATGACAAAGAAACTGCTCGCTATTTCTATTGTCGGGTTGGGATTTGGTATTCAATTTGAAGAAGCCATCGCAGTGACTTCCAATGGTATTGGGATCATCATTTCAACCATTGCGGGAACATTGATAATAGGCTGGTTCTTTGCCAAATTGATTAAGCTTGAGAAGGTGACGGGATATCTGATATCAGCAGGAACAGCAATTTGTGGTGGAAGTGCGATTGCGGCGGTTGCGCCCGCTATTAAAGCAGATGATGACAAAACCGGATTAGCACTGGCGGTTATATTTGTTCTTAACTCTATTGCGCTGTTTATATTTCCTGTCATCGGGCACGCTTTGGGGCTCGACCAGCACACCTTTGGCACATGGGCTGCGATCGCGATTCATGACACTTCATCAGTGGTGGGGGCAGCATCCGCGTATGGTGAGGAAGCGCTGACAACGGCGACGACACTGAAGCTAGCTCGAGCATTATGGATAGTACCTGTCGCTTTGATCAGTTCGTTTATTTTCAGTAACGAGTCGAAGAAAGTCTCCATTCCAATGTTCATTGTGTTTTATTGTGCAGCAATCATGGTGAGCGACTTACTCCCTCAATTTGACGTGCTATATCAAGGTATTTTTACCGTTGCTAAACAAGCCTTGGTGGTTTGCTTGTTTTTGATTGGCTGTGGCATCTCGATTGACAAACTTAAAGCGGCTGGCCCTAAGCCTTTATTGTTTGGCGTAGCTCTTTGGGTGCTGATCTCTACAACATCATTAGCGTGGTTGACGCTGGTTTAATGCCACTTCGTTTTCTTATTCAAAAGATACAAGGCTGAAGTCATCTATAACTCTTCAGCCTCTACTTGTTGTGCGTTCGCTTTTCGGCTCTGTTTAACACTGATAACAAAACTAATTAAGCAAAGGAATGCGAACAGCTCCGCCAAAGCTCTAACCAACCCTTCACTATTTATGGCTAACGCGATCAGCGATACAATCCCGACCAAAAACATTGCTTTCATCTCTACGCCTATATTCAAAATCCATTGATTCATACCTTCTATTATGAGTTATGGTTATATAGTGTGAAATTCTGTTTTGGACTAGTTAATGCCAAAATTAACTAACTCGCCTTACTGAGCTAACTGATCGTCTATCCAATTAATGAAGGTGCGGACTTTTGGTCTTTTTTCTGTACCTAGGGGGCACAGTAACTCATACCCTAAGTCAGTATCCATACTAGGATAAGGCGTAACAAGCTCACCTGACTCGATGTAGCTTTTCACAAACTGAAAACGTCCCATCGCAACACCAACCTCATTAAGTGCGCATTTCACCCCCATATCGCGGTGACTCACACAATAAAATTGGGTGAACAGGTTTACATCTAGATTAAAATACTTAATCCATCGCTGCCAAACATCCGAACCTAGCGCATGAATGAAGTTAATTCGGTGCAGAGAGTCCAAGCCATCCTCAAATATTCCGTATTTTTTTGCATAAGAAGGCGTGCAAACTGGCACATATTTTTCATCAAACATTCTACGGCGATACATATCTTTGAGGTCGCTCGCACCATAGTAAATTGCTATATCTAAATGATTTTGATGAAAGTTCTGTTCTTCTTGAGAAAAAATATTGAGATTGAACTTAGGGTAACGCTGTTTAAAATCTGCAATTCTCGGAATTAACCAGTCATTTGCAAAAGCAGGGCTAGTCCCAATGTTGATCTGCCCATAAAGGTCGGCATTATTGATGTCTTCTATTTCACCAAAGATAGAGCTCAGCGATTTGGATAAGGTTCGTTGAAATCGTTCCCCCTCCTCTGTGAGCTCGAGCTGTCGAGTGCCTCGTACGAACAAATTAAACCCCAACTCCCCTTCTAACACCTTGATTCGGTGGCTTACTGCCCCTTGTGTAAGGTGTAATTTTTTTGCGGCTAAGGTAAAGCTCATCTTTTGTGCCGCAACGTTAAAGGTGTGTAGATTTCGAAGAAGAAGTTGATTGTTAGCCATAAGAACTTATGCATTAAAAATTTTAATACATACTACTATTCATTTCGTTTGTTTGCATCGATAAATAAGTTCTAAATATACCCAGACGACAAAAATGATAGCGACATCAATTACTGACTATATTTGATTCCGCTTTCTCAAATTAGAAAAAAAATCGATAACAAACTTAGGGGCATACATGAATATTCTTGGTTATTTGCAAAAAGTAGGTAAGGCACTGATGGTTCCAGTTGCTACTCTACCTGCTGCAGCTATTCTAATGGGGGTCGGCTACTGGCTTGACCCTGTTGGTTGGGGTTCTGAAAGTATCCTAGCTGCATTCTTTATTAAATCTGGCGCGGCTATCATCGACAACATGTCTGTGCTATTCGCCGTTGGTGTTGCGTTTGGTCTAAGCCGTGATAAAAACGGTTCTGCCGCGCTTTCTGGTTTCGTCATGTTCTTAGTCGTGACGACGCTACTCGCACCGGGTGCAGTAGCACAATTAACGGGTGTCGATGCTGACGCGGTTCCCGCAGCTTTTGGTAAGATCAACAACCAATTTATCGGTATTCTTGTTGGTATTCTTTCTGCTGAGATCTACAACCGTTACTCAACGGTTGAGCTTCCACAAGCACTCGCATTCTTCAGTGGTAAGCGTTTAGTCCCAATCCTGACATCTATTGCTGGTATGGTACTATCCTTTGCATTGCTTTACGTTTGGCCAGCTATCTACGATTCACTTGTTCTTCTAGGCATCAAACTTGAAAGCATGGGCGCAGTAGGCGCAGGTCTATTTGGTTTCTTCAACCGTCTATTCCTATCAGTTGGTATGCACCACGCTCTTTACCCTGTATTTTGGTTCGACGTTGTTGGTATTAACGATATCCCTAACTTCCTTGGCGGCGCAGAATCTATTGCTAACGGTACTGGTATCCCAGGTAAAACAGGCATGTACCAAGCTGGTTTCTTCCCAATCATGATGTTCGGTCTACCAGGTGCAGCATTGGCGATGTACCACTGTGCTGACGCTAAAAACAAGAACCAAGTATTCGCAATCATGATTGCAGCAGCGACAGCTTCATTCTTCACAGGCATCACTGAACCTCTAGAATTCAGCTTCATGTTCCTAGCGCCACTACTGTACCTTTTCCACGCTATCTTGACGGGTATTTCACTATACATCGCAGCAAGCATGGAATGGATGGCAGGCTTTGGCTTCTCAGCAGGTTTTGTTGACCTAGTGCTTTCAAGCCAAAACCCACTCGCAACTAACTGGTACATGCTCATTGCTCAAGGTCTCGTATTCTTCTGTATTTACTACGCTGTATTCCGCTTCGCTATCGTTAAATTCAACCTGCCTACTCCAGGGCGTGGTGAAGAGATGGAAGCAGAAAGTGAAGCAGGTACGACTGAAGAAGGCCTAGCAGCGCTAACAGAAAACTACATTACCGCTCTTGGTGGTGCAGAGAACATCCTTGAGGTTGATAACTGTATCACTCGCCTTCGCTTAACCGTTAAAGACTCTTCTTTAGCAGACAGCGACACGCTAAAGAAACTTGGCGCGGCGGGTGTTGTGAAAGTTGGCAAAGGTGGACTACAAGTTATCATCGGCCTGGGTAAGGTTGATAAAGTAGCCGCTCAAATGAAAGTTGCTCTGGCGAACTAGATTCCCTTGATAGAAAACTCTATTTAAAAATTGTGGTGGCCTCACCTCCACCACGCCCCCCGAAGTGCAGAAGCGACTAGTCACCGATTCTGCACTTCATTTTATTTAAGCACGTAGATTTAAATACCTAGATTTATCCACTCATCTTGATTTTATTCACTAGCCACTGCTTGAGCTCTTTCCTAGACACCTTGATACCAGTACCCTTCAGATCAGAAGGCATTTGATAATAACGAATCGGCCATTTGAATTTCTCCAATCGACTTTTCAAGTATTCGTCCAATTCAATTTTCATTGAGTGACCAAACTCTTGCCTTTGTTCTTCTCCACCCACTAAATTAGTCGATTCGATGACAGCAACAGGCCTATGGCCAAACAGATCATCTTCAATTGGGACGACGAACGATTGCATGATCAGCGGATGTCGATTGAGCTGCTCTTCTATCTCTTCACAATGAACGTTTTCACCACCAGAAATAAATTGATTGTCGGCTCTCCCAATGACTTTAAGTTCATCGTTAACCCAGTGCCCCAAATCTTTGCTATCAAACCACCCTGTATCATCCACTAGCGGCGTTACTTTTCCTTGAAAGAAATACCCATTAGCCAGTGTTTTTCCGCCAATAAATATCCGATTGTTTTGAATTTTGAGGAGGCGATTAGGCAACACCTGACCTGCACTGACGATATCATCAATCGGTTTTGCTGTTACCGTTGACGCAGCCTCTGTCATGCCGTACCCGAGCCAGGTATCGATCCCTTTAGCAGCGCACATTTTCCCAAGCTCTGACGGTATGTGACTACCCCCAAGCAATACTCTGGACAGCGCCAAAGGCTGTTGGCTATCAATCAGTTGCCTGAGCTGAGTTGCCACCAACGAGGCATGCGTGACCTCTTGGATATCTCGCTTGAGATCCCCCGTCCCCACTTTTAAACATCCACCAGCAGCAAGCCATCGATACACGATTGCCAACCCGGAAACGTGATACATAGGAAGGCTAAGTAGCCATGTGTCTTTGATTCCGAAATCAAAGACACTGAGCAAGCCAAACGCAGAAGCAAAATGCTGCTCAAAAGAGTGCGCTACCGCTTTAGGCTGCCCTGTTGAACCCGATGTGAATACGATTGATGCTAACTCGCTTGGCTTTCTCTCTTCGAGCGCCTCAAGCCGTGTATTTTCTGCTGGGCTATCGACGTTTAACCTCTGATTTCGATCTTCTATATCGGCTCTTTCTTGTTCAGAGAAACTAAGCCAAACATCACGGCTACACCACAAATACCGCGGCTGTGACTCGTGATATAACATCGAAAGTTTGAGGGTCAAGTTGGTATATGGTTGAGGCATGGTGAGCGCAGCAATAGCCCCAAGTTCGCAGCAAGCCAAGTACGCGAACAGCATTTCTGGTTGATTTTTTCCGACCAGAGTGACGACGTCGCCCTTGCCTACGCCTTGACTCATGAAATGGTGAGTCATCTGATTCACTTGTTGCTGAAGGTCTACCCAAGAGTAGTTTTTCTCTGGCGTGATCAATGCGCAAGAAAATGGGCTCCGCTGAGCCCAATGTCTAATTGATGATTGAATCGTCAACACTATGATTGCCACATCAGTTGTTGCTCACTTAACCTGGCGACAGGGAGATTCGACTCTGGCCACTCCGTTTCTAGCTGAGTCTTAAACAAACTCAGCGTGTCTAGACCGGGCGCTTCATCGGGAAGTTGCCATTGAGCAAATCGTGCTAACTGGTCAAGGCCAAAGCTTGATTCAATACTTGAGCTGATCACAGCTTGTATACTCAGCACCTTTGCCTTCTCAATCAAGTCTATGCATCGCTGCACCGAACCAATCAGCATAGGTTTAATCACAATCGCTTTAGCGCCGGTCAAATCCTCTAATGAGAATCCGTGTTTTTGTACCGCGTGCTGTAGGGTTTCATCCCAAGCGATGGCAATACCCGTATCCATCGCTAGTGAAAAGCTTTCACCAGGCGACATGCAGGGCTCTTCAAGGTAGTTGATGCGTTGACGAAGTGAAGGAGCGACATACTTGGCAAACTGCTGAGCCTGTTCGAGCGTCCAAGAACGATTAGCATCAAGTCGCAGTGATAAGTCTGGAATGGACTCAAGAAGCAAACTCACAATCATTCCGTCACGAATAGGCTCATACAGGCCCACTTTCACTTTCGCGATCTTCTTACCTTCCATCGCACTTAAAACAGGGAGAAGTTCATCTGGGTCTCCACTGCACAAAGGGGCGACTTGATAGTTTCCTTCCTGTGGTAACCCGCCCGATAGCTCAAGCTCAGCCATCGACAGGCCAAAGGCGACCGAAGGGTAGAGTTCGTCGTATTCAAAGTTTTCACCAGCAGCCCACATCTCGAGTTGATGCTGCGCTTGAATGCCGGCTTCTTCGGTGGTTTCAACACTAAAACCGATGAGTGGTGCTATTTCACTTCGGCCAATTCGACCATTTTCATTCAATTCTACGATAAATCCGACACGCTCGGTTAGCTTGTGGTTACGCAGAATAACGCCGCTATCCATAGGTAGTTGATAACGGTAGAGTTTGGCTGATTTCATATAAGATTCCGCTTTAGTGATACGCGATCATGACTAATACATAGACCGTCATACCCATCCATAAGTTCATCAATAACTGATACAGACCGTTCGATCGCATGGATCATTTTTAGTTTTGCTAATTTCTAGATCAAAACAATCCATCGCTCAAAAGCAAGGAGTGAACAAGGCTTGACCCTCATTCCACTCACTGCGTCTAATCCTTTTTACTTAGATGACTTATGGTTTAATTTATTGCATCGATACACCGTGTTTTATGGGTTACGCGGGTACTTATCGAAATCAGGGCGACGCTTCTCATTAAACGCATTACGCCCTTCCTGACCCTCTTCGGTCATGTAGAACATCATGGTCGCATTACCGGCTAATTCTTGTAGGCCTGCTTGACCGTCACAGTCTGCATTCAATGCCGCTTTCAAACAGCGAAGAGCCATTGGGCTATGTTGCAATGTTTCTCTAGACCAACGTATCGCTTCTTTCTCAAGGTCTTCAACTGGAACGACGGTGTTAACTAGCCCCATGTCTAAGGCCTCTTTCGCATCGTAGAATCGACATAAGAACCAAATCTCACGTGCTTTCTTCTGACCGACAATTCTTGCCATATAAGAGGCACCCCAACCGCCATCAAACGAGCCCACTTTTGGCCCTGTTTGACCAAATTGAGCATTTTCAGCGGCAATCGTCAGGTCACACATCATATGCAAAACATGACCACCACCCACAGCCCATCCTGCGACCGCTGCAATTACCGGCTTCGGACAGGTACGGATTTGACGTTGGAAATCGAGAACGTTTAGGTGATGGGTGCCGGAGTCATCTTTATAGCCACCGTAGTCACCGCGAATTTTCTGATCACCACCAGAGCAAAATGCTTTTTCACCAAGACCGGTAAGAATAATTACGCCCACTTTTTCGTCGTAACGTGCATTGGCCAGCGCATCAATCATCTCTTTTACGGTTTGAGGACGAAAGGCGTTGTGCACTTGTGGACGGGCAATGGTGATCTTCGCAATGCCATCCGCTGATTTATGGTAGTAAATATCTTCGTACTCACCCGTACAGTCTTTCCAATCAACGGGTGCATAAAGTTCTTCTTCGGTAATGCCTACTGTTTTTGCCATTTTTAATTATCCATCTGTTCGTTTTATTGCCCGTTCAATACGAGCCTATATTATTCGTTTTATGGTTATTGATTCTGTATAAAATCAATAATGATCGTTGCAAACTCGTCCGGGCACTCTTGATGTACATTGTGCCCAGCCCCTAAGACAGCGTGAAAAGATAAGCCACTTTCTCGTGCCATCGTTTTGAACTTATTATCTTTACTGCCACAGATGTAGTGTATTGGCAGCGACCCTTTCGTTAGCCTTTCAAGAAGCGGGTCTTGCTTGGCCAGCGATGTCGCAAGCAACATATGCGCAATAGAAACACCAAGATTATCACTTCGCTTGCGCTGTAAAGATTGTCTTTGCTCATCATTTAGTGAAGAAAAGACACTTTGCTGATACCAATTGAATAATACCTGTTCAATTGGCTCATGAATGAATCTATTCGCCCATTTCTCATCATTGATTAATCGAACACGCTTTTCTTCGGCCGTTTTCAAACCGAAGTTCCCGCCTTCAATTATGAGCCCTTGGACATTAATATCGTGGAAGAGATCATTCGCTACTCCATGCATGGCAATGCGCGCCCCCATAGAGTAACCAACAAGAAAGATGGGCTGATTTGTTTCTAACAGGCACTTCAAAGTGGCAGTAAGCAACGCGCAGCACTCATCCAAATTGGCACACGAAACCTCTTTACTTTGGCCATGACCAGGAAGGTCAATGGTTATGCATGTAAATTGGTTAAGCTTAACGATAGCCTGAGCCCAATCACTGCCGTCACCGAGCAAACCATGAAGAAAAACCAAGGTTGGTCTTTTCAGGTTACCGGCTTGATGGTGATGTAGGCTATTTAGCATGAATGCGACTATAGAACTCTTTTAGCTGCGCGGATGCGTGACCAGGCTTAGTTTCCACTTCAACGACGAGTGCGCCACTCCCCTGTTGAATGTGCGTAACGATACTTTTTAAGCCGCTAGACAGTGTATTTGGCCTATCGTAACCCAACCCAAATTGCCTTGCCGAATGTTCAAACTGATAGCCATGCGGCATTTGATAAAGGGATTGTTTTTGTGCTTGGGGAACGGGCAAAAGATCGAATATTGCCCCACCATCATTGTTTGTCACAACGATGACAGTCGGTGTCTTTTGATGAGTGAACAACGCGAGCGAATTGAGATCATAGAGCAGTGACGTATCACCAATAAACAGTATCAAAGGTTGAGACTTAGCCTTTTGAACACCAGCGGCCGTCGCCACCAACCCATCAATGCCAGATGCGCCTCGATTGGTGTAAACTTCACGCTTATCCAGCGTTGTGAACATGTCCATTAAGCGCACGAACAAGCTGTTACCAATAAATAGCGACAACTTACCTGGTACATTTTCCAGTAGGTTTGTTATTGAGTAGGCGAAGCCTAACTCGCTGATTGAGTCATCTTTTTCACGTAGAGATTGAGCCTTATCGCTCACAGCGGTCGAAAGCGTCTTAAGCTGCTCGCCCCAGCCACGCTGTAACGTCTCCTCTATCTTGGGAATTTGCTCCAAATGATACTCAATCCACTCACCGACATTTGCGATACAGTGTGTCTGCTTCAAATGAAATTGATTGTTTCTATCGGCATTGGGGGAAACGTAAAAGTAATCACAGCCTGACTCTGAAACATGGGTCTCTAACCAATGATTGAGCCGTTTCGATACTACCCGAGAACCAAACTGCACAATCGCTTCACACTGACTCATCACTGTTCTTTGCGGACTAGACACCTCATCAACTTGAAGCCACACATCGTAGTGTGCCCAGTCGCTGCGAATGCCTGACTGGGGGTCACAGAGTATCGGCCAATCGAGCTTAGTGGCGAGCTCAAGCGCTTTAACTGCATCATTCAAGTCAACACTGCCAACAATGATAAGCCCTTTTTTGACAAGAAGATCATCATGAACGACATACTCGGTTTTTCCCAAAATCACTTGGGTATAGTGCTGCTCCGATACACGCCAAGCCTCGACTTTATTTACATAATCTTGGTACATCGTCTTATCGCTGGTTGAATAAAGCGGCTCAGGGAATGGACAATTGATGTGTATCGAAGAGCCTTGCTGACTTTGCTGATGCATAACCTCATCAATACTGGTCAAAAGCCAATGCAGACCAATATCTTTAGAAGGATTAGGCAGGTTAAGCGCAGCGATGACATGTGTAGAGAAAATACCCTGCTGCTGAATGGCCTGATTGGCACCGCAACCGACGAGTTGCTGTGGCCTATCAGCCGTTAACACCACCAATTTCTCACCCGTTAGTCTTGCTTCTGCTATCGCAGGGAGTAAATTCGCCACTGCGGTGCCTGAGGTAACCACAATCGCAACGGGCGCATTACTGGCTTTCGCCAAACCTAGTGCAAAAAAGCCCAACCCGCGTTCATCAAAATGGGTATGAATCGCCAAAGTCTCATTGGCATCCGCCTCCAATGTTAATGGGGTTGATCGTGAACCAGGAGCGATGCAAATGTCTTTCACACCAAAGCGAGTTAGCTCTTCTAAAATGACCTCACACCAAATTCGATTCATCACCGCTTGGTTTGGGATCATGAAGCCACTCCTAATGGTGCGCTGTCGGAAATGAGAGAAAGTAGCGTTGACATTTTTTTATCTAACTCCTGCCATTCATGGCTCGCAACGGATCCAGGAACAATGCCAGCGCCCGCAAACAATTGAACTTGGTTATTCACCACCAAAGCGCTACGAATGGCGACACAAAATTCAGCCTTTTGATGGCTGACATAGCCCACAGAGCCTGCGTACCAACCCCTTGAAAAAGGTTCGTTCGCGCGAATGAAATTAATGGATTCTTCACGAGGAAGCCCAGCAACTGCGGCTGTTGGCTGCAGAGCACTTAATAATTGAACCCCATTCGTGCCTTTATAAAGCTGCGCTCGAATGCTTCTTTTGAGGTGTTGAACCTTGCGCAGCCTCACTAAGCGGGTGTCCGCTTCAACGTCAATCTCTTCAGAGTGCGGTGATAAACGGTCAACAATATCGTCCACAACATATTGATTTTCATTCAGGTTTTTAGTGTCTTGGGATAACCAGTTAGCCAACTTCATGTCTTGCGTAGCGTTGTCACCACGACCAATGGTTCCAGCAAGCGCTTCGGTATGGAGTTCTTGCCCTACTCGTGAATAGAGCCTTTCAGGCGTAGACCCCATAAAGCTGTGTTTTTGGTCTAACGACATGAGAAAGTGAAAGCTGTGATGATTTTGCTGATAACTTGCCTTAAGCAATTGGGCTGCGCTGACGGGTTTATCAAGATCGAGTACCGTTTTTCTAGCCAATACGACTTTTTTGAAGTCTCCCTGCCCAATACCCGCGAGCACTTTCCCCACTAACTGATCCCATTCATTATTGCTAGGCGTGTGTTCAATGCTTGTTATGTGGGAAGAAAGCGGGTGAATAGGCGATACGTCACTGTGCAGCTTGCTGAGTGTGGCAAGTGTTCTGTTTTTTTCTCTTGTGATATTCGCCGCCAATGCCCAGGTATCGTCAAATCGAATCAACTCGACTTGCGGCAAGAAGAAAAAAGACGGCATACAGCGCCTGTTTTTTTCAGTGTTTCCATCAAATGAACGACCGCCCCATATACGCTGATCAGCGCCCAAAATAGCGTATGCTGGAGCAAGATCGGAAAAAGTATAGAGTTGTCCAAGGGCGACGACTTCTTCACGTGTATCACGCGACTGCCAATAGAATTTGGGAAAGATGGGCTGGGCTTCCAACCAATCAATAAAAGCAATATTAGGGTTTTTCTCAAGAACTTGAACGACACGCACTTGGCCTTCTTTGGCGTTCTTTACGCGTGCAATAAGTTCAGTCACTGCTTGATGAAATTGAGCCAAACCAACCTCGTATATCGATGATATTACTATTATTAGGTGGATACTCTATTTATAGACCTTAATGAGATCAAGGTTGTCTACTAAATTTTAAGGATTCCTGTGATAAGAAACGTACAAAGAATAATCATCAATTCAATTAATAGCAGATTTTAATTCTATCAAATCAAAAAATGGGATACTTTAAATGTAGATTTGAATCATTTTCAGGGATTACACAATGGAAAATATCGGGATGTCGTCAAAACTCGATAATGTCTGCTACGACATTAGGGGTCCAGTGCTCAAACATGCTAAACGCATGGAAGAAGAAGGGCATAAAATTCTTAAACTTAATATTGGAAACCCCGCCCCATTTGGTTTTGACGCCCCAGATGAAATCCTTGTTGACGTAATCCGTAATCTTCCAACATCGCAAGGTTACTGTGATTCCAAAGGCATTTACTCCGCTCGAAAAGCGGTGGTTCAGCATTACCAGAAAAAAGGCATTCATTCACTCGATGTCGAAGATGTTTACGTGGGCAATGGGGTTTCAGAGCTTATTGTTATGGCGATGCAAGCTCTGCTCAACAATGGCGATGAAATGCTTGTTCCTGCGCCCGACTATCCGCTGTGGACTGCCTCTGTTGCGCTGTCAGGGGGTAAAGCCGTTCACTACATGTGTGACGAAGAATCCGACTGGTATCCCGATCTTGATGATATAAAAAAGAAGATCGGTCCAAAAACTCGCGGCATCGTTCTAATCAACCCGAATAACCCAACAGGTGCGGTGTACAGCCGTGATTTCCTACTTGAGGTTATCGAGATTGCTCGTAAACATAAGCTGATCATTTTCGCTGATGAAATCTACGATAAGGTTCTCTACGACGGCGCAACACATACCTCTATCGCAACCCTGACTGAAGATGTGTTAGTGGTCACCTTTAACGGCCTTTCGAAAGCGTACAGAGTGTGTGGTTTCCGCGGGGGCTGGATGTTTTTAACCGGCCCAAAACATACGGCTGTGGGTTACATTGCAGGCTTAGAGATGCTGGCCTCAATGCGCCTTTGTGCCAATGTACCGATGCAACACGCCATTCAAACCGCACTTGGTGGTTATCAAAGTATCAACGAGCTTATTCTACCGGGCGGCCGTTTACTTGAGCAAAGGGATAGAGCTTGGGAACTCATCAATCAAATTCCTGGCGTTTCCTGCGTTAAGCCAAAAGGGGCCATGTATCTGTTCCCTAAAATCGACACCAAAAAATACAGCATCAAAGATGACCAAAAAATGGTGTTGGATTTCTTAATTCAAGAAAAAGTGTTGCTCGTTCAAGGCAGTGGTTTTAACTGGCCAAAACCCGACCATTTCCGCATCGTGACTTTGCCACACATTGAAGATTTGGAAACCGCCATCGGCCGTTTTGAGCGCTTCCTGACAACCTATCGTCAATAACGACCAATAAGCGTTTGGTGACATCTTCATGGACACTGTCTTGATTTTGGCAATATTGCTAAAGTGAGAAAGTGTCCATTTTTATTTGGGCCAAACAAGCATAGACTGATAAGTCAGATATAAGGAGTCACGCTGTTATGGACGAGAATCACAACCCAAAAGAAAGCCACTTCTTTGCCCATCTGGCGCGAATGAAGCTGATCCAGCGCTGGCCACTCATGCGCTCTGTTTCGACAGAAAACATTTCGGAGCACAGTCTTCAGGTCGCGTTTGTTGCTCACGCGCTTGCTGTTATTAAAAACAAGAAATTTAACGGTCAATTGAACCCTGAACGTATTGCTATTTTGGGGATGTACCACGACACCAGTGAGGTGCTAACGGGTGATCTCCCTACCCCTGTAAAATATTACAACGCAGAAATAGCAAAAGAGTATAAAAAGATTGAAGCTGCGGCAGAGAAAAAACTGCTCTCAATGCTTCCAGAAGAGTTTCAAGAAGACTTTGCTCCTTACCTCACAAGCCAAGACGCTCACCCAGAAGACGCCGCTGTCGTAAAACAAGCCGACACTATTTGTGCGTATCTAAAATGCTTAGAAGAGCTCAGCGCAGGCAACCACGAATATGCACTTGCCAAAAAACGTTTAGACATCACTCTGAAAGATCGCCAAACCGAAGAGATGGTCTATTTCTTAGAGACATTTGCACCAAGCTTTGAGTTGTCACTCGACGAAATAACCTAATAAAAACGTATAAGGGCAACTGAATCATCAGTGGCCCTTAATCATTGTTTTAAGCGTTAAGTTACTCTAACCGTTCTGCGCTCTTATCGTATTAAATCTCGGGCGCTAAACCATCTCAATGTCGCCAACATAATGGTTATGATCAAACTGCTTATAACCAGTCACTGGGGCAAAACTTGCCTCACGAATCACATTCGCTTTTGCTAACAATTCCGCGCCGCTTTCCGCAGCCTCTTCAAAACTGATGTATGGGTTTGGTATCGCTGAAAGCAGCAGTTGAGTATACGGGTGTTGCGGGTTATCAATCACACTGCCTGTGTCGCCAAATTCAACGATTTGTCCTTGGTACATGATGGCAATCTCTTCCGCAAAATAACGAGCTGTCGCGATGTCGTGCGTGATGTATAAAAACGTAAACCCTTGTTCATCTTTAAGTCGTTTAAGAAGGTCTAACACATCGAGTCGAATCGATACATCCAACATAGACGTCGGTTCATCAGCGAGAATCACCTCAGCACCCACCGCAACCGCTCTTGCGATAGAAACACGTTGTCGTTGTCCTCCAGAAAGCTGATGTGGGAACTTTGATACGGTCAATTCAGGGTCCAGTTCCACCATTTGTAACAATTCATTGACTCGAACTTTAGCTTCGGCACTGTTTTTCACATGGTTGTGCGTCAATAACGGTCGAGCAATATGATGGTAAATAGTGTGAGCAGGATTAAGCGAACCGTAAGGGTCTTGGAAAATCATCTGGATCTGTTTTCGATACTCCATTAGCTGCTTACGGCTGTTGATCTGATTAATATCTTCGCCTTTAAAAAAAACCTCTCCGCTGGTGTGCTGATGCATTTTGGTCAATAATCGAGCAACTGTACTTTTCCCTGAACCGCTTTCCCCGACTAACGCCATCGCTCGCCCTTTTTTTAAATCGAAGCTAACATTACGTAGCGCTTTAACCTCTTTTTTCTTGACGCCTTTGCCCGTTTGAAAGGTTTTAACCATATCCTTAACTGAGATAATCGTTTCACCGTAGTTTAGCTCGCTCATGCTAGTGCCCCCTCAGTTAATTCCTGTTTCATCTTGTTTTCAAAGGCAGCAGGAATGGATTGCCACAGTTTCTTGGTGTAAGCATGTTGTGGGTTAAGTAAAATATCCTTCGCTTTCGCAATCTCCACTAACTCCCCTTTTAACATCACACCAATTCGATCACACAATTGAGTCATCAGGCTAAGATCATGCGTAATAAACAATACCGAAAAGCCAAATTCTTTACGTAGCGCATGCACTTGCATTAAAATTTCACGCTGAACGACCACATCTAGCGCCGTGGTTGGTTCATCCATAATGAGCAAGTCTGGCTTCAGTGCTAGGCCAATCGCAATCACAATACGCTGACGCATCCCTCCGGAAAACTGATGAGGGTAATCCGATAAGCGGTCTCCGCTGATGCCCACCAACGTCAATAACTCGCGGGCTTTTTCAGCCGATTGTTCACGGTTATAACCACGATGCTTATGGAACATGTCACGAAATTGTTCTTCTACCGTAATGACTGGATTCAAACTGTTCATGGCGCTTTGAAAGACCATGCTAACTTTATTCCAACGCAGATTGGCGATCTGCTTGTCATTCATCTTTAAGGTATCTTCGCCGTTTAGCAGCACTTCTCCTTGAGAGATGTAAGCAGGTGGCTGCAACAGGCGACTGACGGCAAATGCAATGGTGCTTTTTCCACAGCCAGACTCACCAGCAAGACCAAAAATCTCGCCTTTTTTGATATTGAAACTGACATTATTGACCGCAGTAAATTCGCTTTCCTCTAATAAGTAGTCAACGCATAAGTTTCTAATTTCTAATGTATTACTCATAGATGACGTCCTTTTTTTCTAAATCAGGTTGCGATTTCATCGCTTGCTTTTTGCGCTCTTCAATAAGCTTGATACGTTGCTTGAACTTTTTCATACCCGTAAAGGTGCGTAATCGTGGATTAGAGAATTCATCTATACCGAAATTGAGTAGAGCAAGTCCCATCCCTAAAATAGCGATCGCAACACATGGCACCAGCACTTCCCACCATGCGCCAACAATCAAGGCCGATGAGTTCTGAGCGTTGTACAGCATGGTTCCCCAACTAATCGACAGTGGGTCACCCAAGCCAAGGAACTCAATCGTTGCTTGGGTAATAATGGTAAAAATAATAGAGCCTAAGAAGTTCAAACCAATAATCGATGCTAGATTAGGCAAGATCTCGACAAAGATAATCCGCCAAGTCGGCTCCCCAGCCAGTTCGCTGGCATGAATAAACTCTTTATTACGCAGCGATAGAGTCTGCGCTCGAGTCACCCTTGCTCCCCATGCCCAACTTGTCATCCCGATAATCAGAGCAATGGTAAAGGGGCTGACCTCTCCAATAAACGCAGCTAAAACCAGCAATAACGGTAACTGAGGGACGACAAGGGCAATATTGGTGACTAAATTCACCGCATCATCAAATTTGCCACCGAAGTAACCCGCCGATACACCCAGTGCTGTTCCTAGAATCACAATGATGATCCCCGCACTCAAACCAACAGATAATGAGGTCGCCGTTCCTTGAATAAACTGATGGTAGACATCGCGCCCCATCCGCGTCGTCCCCATCACATGCTCAGCACTTGGCGCTTGATGTGGTCGAGCAACGCGTTTGTTTGCATCGTGGCTGGTCAACAACGGCGCTGCGAGCGCTATTCCGATATAAAACAAGACAATGGACAGGCCAAACGCAACTTTTTTATTGCGACCCAGTAATTTAATAAAACCTTTCATAATAAATTCCTATTAGTCGCGACGTAAACGAGGATCAAGATAAACGTAGGCCATATCGGCGACAAAATTGGCACTGAGCATCGCAATGGTCATGATAAGCAACTGGCCCTGAATAACCGGATAATCACGAGCGACAATCGCCTCAAATAATGTGTTACCTAACCCTGGGTAGTTAAAGACCACCTCTGTGATTAACGATCCCCCCATGACAACACCAACGGTCATGGCAAAAGCCGTAATTGAGGGTAACAAGGCGTTACGAGCACCGTAATTAAACATGACACGACGCTCTGAAATTCCTTTTGCGCGGCCCATGATGATGTAGTCTTCGCCAAGAATGTTGATTAAGTTGTTACGGATGGTCAGCAAGTAACCGCCAATTTGCACAATAACCAAAGAGATAATGGGCATCATGGCGTGCTCTAAAACACTGGAGATGTATTGCCATGTAAACGCGGGGTCAAGTTCAATATCGTACGCATAAGAGTACGGGAACCAATTCAATGCAACGCCAAAAATGAACATAAAGGTGAGTGCAAGTACCACAGCCGGAATCGACTGTAGGACTAACGAAAGGGGCGACAAAATGGTGTCCAACCAGCTACCACGGTTCCACGCAGCAACAATGCCTGAGATTGAGCCGATAAAGAAACTGATAAGGGTTGATGTACCAACAAGGAACAGTGTCCAGATCATCGAACGACCGATGACTTCATTAACCTCTAGCGGGTAAAATTTTACTGAGATACCTAAATCCCAAGTAAATACACTTTTAATATAAGTAAAGTATTGCAAATATAACGGGCCATCAACAAAGCCAAACGTTTGTTTTAATGACTCTAAACTTTCAACTGGTAAAGGGTTTCCTTGAGAAGCAAACATCACCATGATGGGGTCACCCGGCATTAATCTGGGCAGAAAAAAATTGAAAGTAGCCGCAAAGAAGAATGCAATCACGTAAAACGCGAGGCGGCGAAGCACAAAATCCATATCTCACTCCCTAATACGGTTGAGCTTATCGTGTTTCTTGGGAAAGGGGGAATGAGCTAGGCGACATTGCCTAGCTCATTCGTGGCTAAAGAAGCCACACTGATGACGAAACGACTAAGACTTAGGTTGAATACTCAATAGGTGCAGCAGACGCTCTGGCACACCTGGGTGAACTTGAGGACGAGCCACTGGGTTGTCAGCACTAAAGAAGCCTTCAAAGCGCTTTTCATTGTATTGATACCAAGTCGGGTTATTGAAAACAGGCACGTAAGGCATGTTTTCAGCAATCACATACTGAATATCATCCATTACTTTTTTCTGTTTTGTCGGATCAATCGTCTGATAAAAACTATCAAGCAATGTATCTAGCTCAGGGGTACTAAAGCGAGTTACCGCAAAGCGCGATTTACCTTGCTGCTCACCATTGAACGCCGAGTTGTACATATAGTGTGGCGTTGTACCTTGATAGTAAGAGTTAATACCCGCGTCGTAGCTACCATCAATGAGTGCCGAAGTCCAAGCTGGCGCTTCTGGCGTTTGAACTTTCGCATTGATACCAACTTCTTGTAAGCCATCTACGGCAATCTGAACCGTATTAACCCAGTCAGTCCATCCGTTTGGCACAATGATATTGAATTCAATTTTTGAACCGTCAGCGTTATTCACATAACCATCGCCATTGGTATCTTTAAAGCCCGCTGACTCTAAAAGTGCCTTAGCCGATTTCACGTTATATTTTGTAAACTGCCCAAATTTCTGGTCAACTTGGTCATTATTCCATGCGTGATAGCCCGCACCGAGACCGGATGGGTATTCATTGATGGTTGGGTAGCCATAACCCGCAATATCAACCATCGCCTCACGATCCATTGCCATTGAAAGTGCTCGACGGAACTCTTTATTATTAAAGGCTTGTCGATTCCCTTCGTGTTGAGACTCAAGGTTAAAGTTAAACGCGACCATCGAGCCCGCTGGGAACCAATATTTATGATTGTCTTCATCATCGGCAACATACGTTTTGTCGATATCAGGTAAGAATGAACCAAACCAATCGAGTTCCCCTTTCTTCGCAAGTGCCAATACTTGGTCGTTGTTTGCTAGCTGAGGTAAGCGAACACAGTCCACCTTCAGAGACTCTGCATCCCAGTAATGTGGGTTACGACACTGCACGTATACTCTCGGCGTAAAACGCTCAATCTCGGTCATTGGGCCTGTGCCAACAGGGTTTTCGTTAGTGAATGAAATAGGATCACTGACGTCTTTCCATACGTGCTTAGCAACAACAGGAACTTGAACGATTTCCATTGCTGCTCCGCCATCCGCCATCGGGAGATCGAATCTTATGGTATGAGAGTCAATGAGTTCAACGCCGCTAATGCGCTCCCAAATAGCACGACTATCGAGTGCTGGATTACTCTTTACCATGTTGAAGCTAAACAACACATCTTCCGCGGTAAACTCTTGACCATCTGACCATTTAACACCTTCACGGATAGTAAACGTTACAGACTTCAAGTCATCTGCATACTCTAAAGACGTAGCAAGGCGGTAATGAATTTTGCCCCCTTGCATAGAGTTAAATATCGCCAGTGGCTCATAGGCAAACTCATTGGTCGTCGGAAGAAACGTCGTTTGGTTATATGGGTTAAAGTTACGAACCCATGAGGTACGCATACGAGGGGCAATATTCAACACTGATTTTTCAGCATTTGCGCCCACATCATCATTGGCAGTCGCCATTGAAGGCAGCATTGCTGCACTAGCAAGTATCGTTGTAATACTCGTGGTCAAGAGAAGCTTTTTCATGTGTTTCACGTCCTTGAATTATTATATCGAGGCGCCAATCTACAAATCATAAACATATCAATGTAAATCTGCATTGGCGTGATTTCATTCAATCACGCCATCGTCGCTTTGGGCAAAGTATAAAGTCGTTAAACTAGCGTCAATAACGTAAAAGTAGATAGTTAAGTAACTGTATTTGTTAACATAAACATATTGAGAATTCGCTTATTTAAAACCTTACTCAAGTCACAATCACGCTAAGACCCGTTAACTTAAACGCTACAATCATACGATTACACAGTAGTCAGCATCACTTGTGCCTCAGCCACTTCATCGGCAATATTGATTGTTTTTTCAAGGTTGGCATGCGCCGTGTTTAGCATCGCTCGCTCGAGGCGAACTAGGCTTTCATCTGAGAGTGGACGCAGGTTTTCTTGCCATTTTTGCCACTCTTCCACATCACCATGACACGCTAAAACCAGATCAACGCCAGCATCTTGGACTTGCTGACAACGCTGCGCTAATGGACCCGTCAAGCTCTCCATGTAAACACAATCAGAGATTAAGCAGCCTTCAAAACCAATTCTTTTGCGTATCAGTTCATCCACTGTTTTTGCTGAAATGCTTGCTGGTTTATCGTCCACATTAGAGAACACCACATGGGCCACCATTGCCATAGGCGCGCTCTTGAGCTGTGAAAATGGGAAGAAATCGGTGCGATCAAGCTCGTCTAACGGGGTGTCTATGCAAGGCGTTGTTTTATGGCTGTCTTCTGTGGCTCGCCCATGACCAGGGATGTGCTTAAGCATTGGCATAACACCCGCATCCAAGTGACCTTGAACATAGACACTGGCGAGCTCTGCCGCTATTTTAGGGTCGGAATGAAAACAACGATTTGACATGACTGCGTCAGCCCCTCCCACCAACAAGTCAAGGACAGGGCCACAATTGGCGTTAAAACCCGGCTGTGACATCTCTGTTGCCATCGCGTGGCTGGTTTTATAAGCCGCCTCTTTCGCTAACTCAAGATCACGCTCTGCCAGTTGAGAAAAGTCTCCGTAGATAGGATAGGTTTGCCATTCATTCCCTTCTAGATACTGAATGCGCCCTCCTTCTTGATCGGTTGTGACCATAACAAGTTCCTCACCGACCGCTTGCTTAAAGGTCTTAATTAGATCAGCAAGTTGAGGTTTACTCACAATATTATCCCGAGTGATCATCAAACCAAATGGGCGGAACTCACGGATGAACTCTAGTTGCTGGTGAGTAAACTCTGAGCCAGGGAAACCGATGACTAAAGGGGAGCGAGCATAGCGATTTTGAGCATTAGATTGCATGACTTTTCCTTGTAATTTTAGATGCACTCCATCTTTTCACTGCTGTGAGAACTAGTTCAAGAATTAACGCCTATATTAACGATATTTCTTTATTATTAACGTTGGCTCATGAAGACTGATCCTCTTGCTTTCATTACCCCCTCAGGAATTCTGTTCATTTGGCCTATCAATTCAGAAATTTAAGCTTTAAAAATAAGCTCGTTTTAGCGTTTCTTTTCCTTTCCATAGGGCCAATGCTGCTTATCTCCAGTATCTTTTACTCCTCTTTTATCTCTAGTACCCAGCAGCAAGTTTACGACAACCTCTACTCTGTCGCGCAAGCCAAACAAGCGGCGATTACTTCGCATATTAATAACCTTCGCCAACAAACCACGCACCATAGTGAAACAGACTTCGTTAACTACTCAATGAGTCGGTTCTATGGGTTTTCCTATGCTTTTGGTTTGATTTCTGATGATGAAAAAAAGGTAACTCAGAAACTGAAATCCCATTACACACAATATGGGCACTTTAAGAATCTACCCGTCAAAACCTCTGGTGTTGCAGGAAGCTACCAACAAGTCCATGACCGTTTTCATCCGGGGTTTGAGCAATTTATTCAACGAAGTGAGTTCAGCGATTTATTATTAGTCGACTTATTAGGTAACGTGATTTATAGCCAGAAAAAAGATCATTACTTTGCTGCTAACCTTAATGACCCGGCCTACATTGACAGTCCACTTGGCGCTGCATTTCAAGATTTAACCGCCAGTATGCCTAAGCCAAATCCCGCTATTTATTCGACCCCAGTGAAAGAACACAGAGTATTGAGTGACTTTGCATCGGACCCTATTACTGATCACATGCAAGCCTATTTCATTAATCCCATTCAGCATCACTCTCGGGTTTCTGGATATGTCGTTTATGCCTTACCAAGTGAGTCAATGACGAAACTTATGGCCCAAGAGACGGGGCTAGGCGAAGGCGCTGAGGTCTACGTGTTAAATACTCGTTCTCAACCCATTTCAGCATTGCGTCAATTATCAACGAGAGACAATGCCTACAACCCGCTCTTAATAGAGCGACCAGCCCTTGAAATGCCAACCGTAGATCGCGCAATTCTAGGCGAGAGTGGCATTATGCAAAGCGTGAACTATATGTCTCAACCGGTACTTTCTGCCTTTGGCTACGTTGATGTTGGACCGCTACGCTGGGTTGTTATTGCGGAACAAGAGCAGCAGTACGCGCAAGCCGAAAGCTCACGATTTGGGAAACAGATCCTTTTAATAGGATCTGGGTTCATTCTCATCGTTATCGCGATAATCTATTGGTTGTCTCGTTCACTGACCAAACCACTGAACTCGCTCATATCAGCAACAGAATCGATCACTTATGGTGACAATACACCGCCTATAATCGGCGTTAAGCGTAATGATGAAATAGGCCGTCTCGCCTCACGATTTGAAGTCATGGCGAAGGCAGTCAGTCGGCAAATAACGGTGATTCGTGACAAAAAAAGTCAACTAGAACAAAACGTTAGTGTGATTCACCAGCAGAATGAAGCATTAAGACAAGCGGATAAGATTAAAGATGAGTTTCTTGCCAATACCTCGCATGAGTTAAGGACGCCACTCACTGGCGTCATTGGGATCAGCCAGTCTTTATTACAAGGTGTCGCGGGACCATTAAATGCTTCTCAGCATGAACAGCTATTGATGGTTCAAAATGGCGCCCAGCGTTTAGCGCACTTAGTCGATGACCTGCTCGATTTTCATAAAATTAAGAACAATAAACTTCGTTTAACACTCGATGCTGTCGATGTTAAACGTTGTATCGACACTGTTGTGGCACTGTCGCGTTATCAACTTAGCGGTAAGCCCGTGACCCTAGAAGTCAGATTGCCACAGAGTAATGTCATTGCGTTAGCCGATACGGCAAGGCTTGAACAAGTCCTATATAACCTATTAAGTAATGCGATTAAATACACCGAACATGGCAGCATCATTCTCTCTCTAGAAGAAGGATCAAATAAACAGCTTATGATTTCTGTCACCGACAGTGGCGTGGGTATCGCTCACACTGATCAAGTGAGTATATTTGACCCATTTGTTCAGGTTGATGCGAGTGTGACTCGAGCACAGAATGGCAGCGGATTAGGTTTAGCGATCTCTTCCCAGTTAGTTGAACTGATGAGTGGCGAACTCACAGTGCAAAGCGAGGTAGGCAGCGGAAGCTGTTTTAGTTTTAACTTACCACGCTTTGAAAGTCATTCGATTTCAGAACTCGATAGCCCTGCTCAATCCCATTGGATCGCTCCCGCGCAAATTATCAATAATATTAGTGAGACGAATCATTCATCTACTCAAGATTATGTAGGCCAGCAAGAAGGCAGCAAAGTTCTCGTCGTTGATGATGAAATCATGAATCTACAGGTGCTTAAAAATCAGTTAGAGCTCGCTGGCTATCAAGTTGTTTTATGCAGCCAAGGTCTAGAAGCCCTCGACTACTTACGACAAAACGATGTTGATTTGCTGATTTTGGATCTGATGATGCCACAAATTAGTGGCTTATCGATGCTACAAGAGATCCGCAAACAGCCCAATTTAAGTGACCTACCCGTTCTATTGCTAACAGCGAAAACGCAAACAAAAGACCTCCTCCAAGGCTTCGAATGCGGCACAGATGATTACCTAACCAAACCCTTTTTACAGCATGAGTTACTAACCCGTGTAAGCCATTTGCTTAAAGCAAAACAAACAGACCAACGCGTGGAAGAAAATCGCCTACTAAAAATGGAAGTGGCAAAGCGAATTGAATCCGAAGCTCACTTAAAAGAAGGGCAAAGTAGGATGCAGCAGCTGCTTGAGAATATTGATGAAGCAATCATCAGCGTGAATGCTTTTAAACAAGTGATCTATGTAAACCCAGCGGCGCTGAATATTCTCGGTTTTGAGGCGGCCAACGTAATTGGCGATGATATTGGGCGTTTTATAGGGATAGAAGGCGTTCGAGAAATTGAACGACGCAGTGTGAACCCTTCAATCAACACATCTGAATCTTATCGAAATACCAACATTGAACTGCACTGCGCTGACGGCAACCTACATGCGGTACAAGCGCAACTGTTTAGCAGTGGACAAGGCCAACACCAAGAATGGCACTTAATGCTTGCAACCCACAGCACCTCGTCTCCCGCCATTGTTGTTAACGATGAGTCTGACTTTCGTAAGAACCTCGTTTTGCTAATGAATGAGGCATTAAGTGTTTGGCAAAAAGGAACTGGAAAGTCAAAGATTTGCCTTGCTGAACAAAGCAAGATCTGGAGTGTCTACCTTGACCGAAGCTCAGCTCAAACTCGGACAATGGATAAATATTTCCTTGAGCAGACTCTCCCTAAAAAACCCCGTTGGAGAGATGTTCTTCGCACCGCCAGTTACGTGACCCATCACGTCGATAAAACAGAACACTTTGAAGCCATTAAGTATATGACAAACACGAGCGCTAAGATTAAAGAATATTTGGAGAGTCGTTAAGGCGCGTAGCGACCAAAAATGTGCCTTCAGTCGATGAAATAACTTAATTATTAACCATTTAAGCAAAGGTTAACTACACTTTTAGTTAACTCTTAAAACGTATAGGTTGACTGTGTCTTTAACTAGCGATCAAAAGCTTTTACGATTAATAAAATACCTGCCAATGATGATTATTGGTCTATTTGTCGTGGTGCTCGTCGCGATTGTCTTATCCGCCAACCAAACCGCTTTAAAAGAAGATATCACCACTCTGCACCAGAGCTTTTACCAAAACCAGCGTGAAGAAATTCAATACCGAATCACAAACATAGTCGAACAGATTGAATTTGAGAAAGAGACTACGGAAAGGATCCTCAAAGAGGATATAAAAAGTCGCGTTGATGAAGCCATGGCAATAGCCAACAACATTTACCGCCAGAATAAGCATCTTGAGGAGTCTGTCCTTAGCGAAATGATCACCGATGCGCTTAGAGATGTTCGCTTCAATCATGGTCGAGGCTACTTCTTCATTTATCAGCTCGATGGCACCAATGTTATGCACCCCATATTGCCGCATGTTGAAGGAAAGTCCCTGTGGGATTTGCAGGATGCTCGCGGCGCTTATGTCATAAGAGATACAGCAAAACTAGCCCAAGAGAAAATCCAAGCCTTTCATCGCTGGTGGTGGGTAAAGCCAGGGGCGATTGATAAAGAGTTTGATAAAATCGGTTATGTCTCGCTTTTTAAACCCTTCAATTGGTTCATTGGAACGGGTGAATACGTGGTGGATGTTGAGCACGATATCCAAACTCGATTACTGCAGCGATTTTCTGACTATAGCTATGGTGAAGGCGGCTATATCTTTGTTATGAACAGTAAAGGCGCGTTACTTTCACACCCTAATAAATCTTTGATTGGTGTGGAACGGCTTGATGCACAAGATGGTACTGGCGCTTACTACGTAAAGGATATTGTCGACAAAGCGCGTGCAGGGGGAGGCTTTGTGCAATACCAGTCAAGCTTCACCCCAGTTGGCACATTAACTCCGGATAAATTAAGCTATATCAGCTATCTTCCCGATTGGGATTGGATTATTGGCACGGGTATCTATACCGAAAAAATTGAAGGTTTCTTAAAGGAGAGAGAAGAATCTATTCAGCAAAAGAACTCTGAAGAGATTTTAAAGATTATCTTCTTTAGCTTAGTGGTATCACTGGTGCTTGCCGCTTTGTCGTTATTCATTGGTAACGCCGTTGGTCATCGATTCCTGCGCTTACAACGACAAATAAAACACGATTTCCATGAGTTAGAAGAAACCAAGAACAAGCTGCAATATCTAGCCCTACATGACAGCCTTACCGAGCTGCCTAATCGTCTGTTTCTCATAGAATTTATCAGAAAACAGATAAAGAAATGCCAAGAAAATGGGCAGTACCTCGCCATTATGTTTGTAGATCTCGATGATTTCAAAAAAGTGAATGATGCCTTTGGTCACTCTACTGGCGATCAACTTTTGGCCAAAATTGGCTCTAGGTTTGAGACTCTACTCAGTCACGACGAAATTGTTGCTCGATTTGGAGGCGATGAGTTTGTTTTCTGCTTCTCTAATCTGTCCAACGCTCGCGACGCCGAACGCAAAGGTGCAGAGATTTACAAGGTCTTCCAAGAAGAGTTTATGATTTCAGGGAAGATCATTTCATCAAGCTGTAGTGTGGGTGTCTCTATATACCCTCAAGATGCCCAAGAGGCTGAGGAACTCATCTCCAAAGCAGATACGGCTCTGTATACCTCTAAGGCACGAAAAAAAGGGCATATCCTGTTTTACGATGAATCGATTAATCAGCAAGTTCAGTACGAACTCTCTCTTGAAAAAGAGCTGCGTAATGCACTGAAACGAGATGAACTCTACATGCTCTACCAACCTCAAATTGACCTAAACAAAGGCCAACTAGAGGGTGTTGAAGCGCTCATTCGTTGGAAAAACCCAACACTGGGGCATGTCTCACCTGTAGAGCTTATCCGCAAGGCGGAAGAAATCGGTTTGATTCATGAAATCGGGCAATTTGTCATTGAGCGCTCTTGCCAGCAAATCATCGAACACTATCCAAATGGCGAAGACAGTATCGCTTTATCCATCAATGTCTCTCCAAGCCAGCTGGTTGCAAAGAACTTCATCAATGATCTGGTGACCATTGTCGACAAGTACGGCATAGACAGAGAGCGCATTACGGTTGAGATTACCGAAAACGTCTTGATCAACGATCTCGAAGTCGTGACACCGATATTAAAGCAGATCCGTGAATGCCAGTTCTCTATTTCTTTGGATGACTTCGGTACAGGGTTCTCGTCACTCAGTTACTTGTGTAATTTGCCTATCACCGAAATCAAAATTGACCGCAGCTTTGTCGATAAGTTACTCGTGAGTAAGCAAAGTGATGCCCTCGTTAAAGCGATCATTGCCATTGGTGACTCTCATTCCTTAAAAGTTGTCGCAGAAGGAATTGAGTCTTTGGAGCAGTATCAAAAACTCAATCAATACCAATGTAACCTTGGCCAGGGATACTATTTTTCTAAGCCTATCCCTATCGACGAGCTTGTAAACTTTCGTAATGACCGTACATTAGAGGATGAATAGCGAATTTACTTTCAACAAGTTGACTCGTTGCTGAGGTACTGACAAGCCGAAAAGGACACGCAGAATGGATACAGAGATAAGCCCTCTCTGGCAAGACCGACACGATGACGAACATAAGATCAGACGCGATGACCATCGTAGCCCCTATCAGCGAGATCGTGCCCGCATTCTTCACTCTGCGGCATTTCGTCGCTTACAAGCGAAAACTCAGGTTCATGGAAACAGTATTGATGACTTCCACCGAACACGCTTAACCCACTCTCTTGAAGCAGCACAATTAGGCACCGGTATTGTGGCTCAATTGAAGAAGAAGCAACCTGACTTTAGAGCGTTGCTACCTTCTGATAGTCTGATCGACTCACTCTGCCTCGCCCACGATATTGGCCACCCACCCTACGGGCACGGTGGCGAAATTGCCCTAAATTATATGATGCGAGATCATGGCGGCTTTGAGGGTAATGCTCAAACATTTCGCATTGTGACTCAGTTAGAGCCCTATACCGAACACTTTGGTATGAATCTATCTCGGCGCGCACTTTTAGGGCTGATTAAGTACCCAGCCTACCTAAGCCAAACTCAATCAAAAGACAGAGCCAAAGCCAGCTTTGATCAGAGAAGGCTCAATGCGAAGGATTGGATGCCAGCCAAAGGCCTCTATGACTGTGATCAACACTTCTTTGACTGGGTGATAAAACCCCTGTCTAACAACGACCAAGATCAATTAAGCCAATTGCGGTCTGCGCCACTGTCTAGTCGTCAACACAACAAGACACGCTTTAAGTCACTCGATTGCTCGATCATGGAGCTGGCCGATGATATTGCCTACGGGGTACACGACTTAGAAGATGCGATTGCGCTTGGCATGATCAACCGTAATCAGTGGGTAGAGGCCGCGGCCAGCCAATTAGCTGAGTGCGGCGAAAGCTGGTTTGAAGAACATATTGCATCGATCACGGAGATGCTTTTTTCTGGTAAACACCATAAGCGTAAGGATGCGATTGGCGGAATGGTTAATGCGCTGCTTACCAGTATTACCATCAAGCCTGTAGAAGCCGATTTCCAATGCCAACTACTGGCCTACAATGCCTTTTTAGATTGCAATATGGATAAAGCGCTGACTATTTTGAAACGCTTCGTTAACCAGCATGTTATCCAAATCCCACAGGTTCAGGTTGTTGAATACAAAGGGCAGCAGATAATCATGGACTTATTCGAAGCATTAAGCGCCAATGCTGAACGCTTGTTGCCTGATATCGAGCGCAGTAAATGGCAGCTTTCTAAAGGTAATCAAAGCCAAGAACTGCGTGTTATCGCTGATTACATTTCAGGTATGACGGATGGACACGCACAACGACTCCACCAACAGTTGTTTGCAAGCAGCTAGGAGTTGTTTGCTTACTTCTACTCTGACAGTGACTTTTTGTAATTACGCTCAAATACCCCTTCCGGCATTTGGTCGATATAAAATTGAATCATGTTGTCGAATGCGGACTGCAATGGAGAGAAATCTCGTTCTGGCTGCAAGATAGACAGCACATAATAGCCAGCCTCAACCGTTGACAAACTGTTGTCACTTGGGGCTTTGCGAATACGGTAATTGCCTTTGAGGCCTTTCGGTAAATGCAGCATTGGCAATCCTTGAAGGTTCTCAGACAGCTGCCACATTTTGTACGCTTTCTTCCATGTGCCATCGAGTAAAATCACTCTGATTTTTTTACTCGTTGCTTCCTCACGTGCTGCACCAAGATCTTGTTTATTGCCCACAAGAGAAGAAACACATTGCGAGTGGTCGCAAGGGTACATGATGTAATGGGAATACGTCGAGTCAGTCAATAATGCATTAAGCTCACGATGCTGCGTAAAGTCTTCACCTACAAAGCAATAACTATTGTCCAAAGACAGCGTCAGGATCTTTGCCGTGCCCATTGGGCGATTCGACTCGGTAGCGTGCTGGAGGATGATAAGTTCGACATTCGATGATAGGCTTTCTATCCAACGACAAATACACGCTTTGTGTGACTTTCCACATTGTGAACAATATCGGTACATATCTTGCGCGTTTACCTTCTTTTATCTGCTATTTCTATTATTTGCTTAGGTCTGCAGCATGAAACCATGCAGCCTTATGTTGAGTGGCATCGCAGTGCCATTCAATCTGGTCAGTGGTGGCGAATCGTAACAGGAAACTTCACCCATACCAACTTTGCTCACTTAGCAATGAACCTCGTTGGGCTGTGGCTTATCTGCTTTATATTCAAACCAAAGAGCACAACAGTGCTGTTACCTCTCCTTCTCACCAGTATAGCGGTAGGTGTTGGCAATCTTTTTTCTGATATGCACATTTACGTGGGCTTATCCGGTACGCTCCACGGTTTATTTGGTTACTATGCGTTGCGTGAGAGATTGCAAGGACGAAAAAGCAGCGGGTTGCTGGTTCTTGGATTGCTAGGGAAAATCGCTTGGGAATTTAGCTTTGGTGTATCGTCGGTTACGAGTGGATTAATAGAAGCGCGCGTCGCCATTGAATCTCACCTCTTCGGAGCGACTTCAGGACTGCTCCTCGCCTACCTCTCTAACCTTAGCGATTCACTGAATAATAAAGAATCCAAGTCATAGGGAATATGAGGCTTAAAATTTGGCTGTTGAAATTAAAACGCCTCGCTTTCACTCATTAATGAGCTTCTAGCGAGGCGTTTCATCTTATCTTTCTGTGTTTATCGTTTTACACGATGGGCTTCTGGCCACGACTGATCAGCTTCATCAGTACGCTATCAGCCGCTTCACCTGCAACACCAGCCAGCTTGTCGGTGATTTTCTTCTTCTGCACATAGTGAATAGAAAGAACCGTTTTGTCTTTACACGCTTCTACCACGACATCATCCGAAGTCTTGATTTCGTCAACTAAGCCCAGCTCTTTGGCCTGCGTACCAAACCAGTGTTCGCCCGTTGCCACTTTTTCAAGATCAAGTTCTGGGCGACGCTCGCGAATAAAGTCTTTGAACAAGCCATGTGTTTCTTCGAGCTCTTGCTTGAATTTGTCACGCGCTTTATCGCTGTTTTCACCAAACATGGTCAATGTGCGTTTGTATTCACCAGCCGTCAGTTGTTCAAATTCAATGTCGTGCTTTTTAAGCAGTTTGTTGAAATTAGGCAATTGAGCAATCACACCGATAGAGCCAACAATCGCAAACGGCGCGGAGATGATTTTGTCAGCAATACACGCCATCATGTAACCGCCACTTGCCGCCACTTTGTCGACAGAAATACTCAGTGGTAAACCCGCCGCTTTAATGCGATCAAGCTGAGAAGAAGCGAGACCATACCCATGAACCATGCCACCACCCGACTCTAAACGAAGTAAAACTTCATCGCCTTCACGAGCCACAGCGAGAATAGCCGTCACCTCTTCACGCAGTGACGCCACTTCTTTTGCGTCGATACTGCCGTTGAAATCGAGAACGAATAAATGAGGTTCGCGTTTTGAGTCTAGCTCGCCATCTTTAACGGCTTTCTTAATGTCTTTCTCACGAGATTTATTTTTCTCTTTCTCGCTTTTCTTCTCGGCTTTGTCACGCGCCTTAATAAACGCCTCATCATGCAGGTGGTGTTCGAGTTGTTCTACACGCTCTTTGTGTTGCTCTGTCAGATTGGTAATCTCCAACTCACCTTTAGCGCCACCTTTACTACCAACGCCTTTAGCAATCACTAAAATCGCAATTATCGCGACGACGACAGTCGCAATCTTGGCCAAAAACAGGCCATAGTCCAACAAAAATTCCAATGTCATTATCCTCAATTGTGCGAATTAGTGTATTGTTCGTTCTACTCGGTTATTGTAACCGTCTTATCATAAAGAAAAAAAGAAAATCATAACAATAAGGAAGCTTACGGTGGATTATTCAGTTTCTGCAGACGCCCTCAAAGATAAAGTTATTCTGGTGACAGGCGCTGGCGCCGGCATTGGCAAACAAGCAGCCTTGAGTTTTGCTGAGCATGGAGCAACGGTTATTCTACTTGGTCGTACGGTGAAAAAGCTTGAGCAAACTTACGACGAAATCGTGGATGCTGGATTTAACCAACCAGCCATTGTGCCTCTAGACATGAAAGGGGCCTCTAAACAAAACTACGTCGATATGGCCGATACCATAAAAGAGCAGTTCGGACGTTTGGATGGCGTACTTCATAACGCGAGCCTTTTGGGCGTTATCAGTCCGTTTGATCAAATTGGGGAAGACACGTTTGATGAAGTGATGCAGGTGAATGTAAAAGCTCAGTTCATCATGACTCAGGCGCTACTTCCACTGCTGCATAAATCTCAAGATGCACGAATCACCTTTACGACCTCAACGGTTGGCCATGTTGGACGAGCTTACTGGGGTGCCTACGCTATCTCGAAGTTTGCAACTGAAGGCATGATGCAAGTCCTCGCCGATGAAGTCACGGATTCACCCATTCGAGTCAACGCCATTAATCCAGGTGGTACACGTACAGGGATGCGCGCTAAAGCCTACCCTGCAGAAGATGTCGAGCTGCTGAAAACGCCAAAAGACATTATTCCACTGTACCTGTACCTCATGGCCCCTGAAGGCAAAGAGCTTCACGGCCAGTGTATTGACGCACAGCCGAAATAACGTTTTGCTCGCTAGGCCCTTTGTTATGGCGCTTACAGCAACATCGAATCTGAACCGTTAATCTCATAAAAACAATGCCTTGCCTCACCGCAAGGCATTTTTATTGGCGGCGACTCTCGTTTCTCTCAATCCCTTTCACTGCAGTTCACTGATCTTTTTATTGCCGCATAAATCACATGATATATACTGTATGTATGTACAGTTATTTATATGTGTATTATGTACGAATTAATAGAACAATTAAAAAGCAGCCAGTTGCTCTGGCAAGGCACTCATACCCCGACTCTTGGAGAATACCTCTCTACGGGTTTCGATACTTTAGATAATAAGCTTGAGGGCGGCTACCCAAAGCACGGAGTCGTTGAGATCCAATCGCCCAGTGGCATTGGAGAGCTTCGTTTGATGCTTCCCCACATTAGACAATCTGAGACAAACAAGTTATCGGTTTTTATTCAACCACCAGGGTGCTTATGCGCCGAACAACTTGCCTCAGAAAATATCGACCAGAAAAATGTCGTCGTGATCTATCCTCAAACCCCACAGCACGCCTTGTGGGCGGCGGAGCAGTGCCTAAAAAGTGGTGCATGCAGTCATGTTTTTCTCTGGCAGTCTGAGCTAGAAGTCCACCACGCCAGACGGTTACAAGTCGCCAGTGAGGAAGGCGATTGCTTGCAATTTATCTTTCGCCAACAGCAACAAGGGCAATTTTCACTGCCTGTCAGCTTGAGCATGACTCTCTCACCACACCGACATGGCGTTGAAGTGGCGATTACCAAACGAAAAGGTGGCTGGCCCCAAGGTAAATTTACTCTATCAATGAGTCACTTATGGCCCAATCTCACTCTTGAGCAAAATGCGCCCGTTGTGGTTCCTTTTCCTATGCTCAAGCAAGGGTAAATTGTGCAACTCTGGCTTTATTTACATTTCCCGAATTTGCAGTTGGATGCGCTTTTTTCTCAGCATTCCGATCTGCCTCTGGTCATCGTTGAAACAAAAAAACACCGAATCGTCCAGCTAAACCAAGCGGCGGAAAATCATGGCATTGAAATGGGGATGGGCCTTGGAAGCGCGGCCGCTCTTTGCTCTAACTTACAAGTACATGAATACGATGACCAAGCTGAGCAGCAAACCCTAACGAATATTGCACAGTGGTTGTACTTGAAAACCTCGGATATTACGCTTTATCCGCCTCAAGGGCTTCTGCTTAAAGTCACCAACATGCTCTCTCTTTATCAAAACATAGAGAGTTACTGGCAAGCCACACATCAGCACCTTGATAAGCTTAAGCTTCGCTATCAATTCTCAACAGGGTTTTCACCTTATTCTGCCATGTTACTCGCCAAATCAGCGAAGAACGCGATTTTTAACAGCAAAGAGTCGATACTTAACCAAATAAACTTACACCCAATTCTTGCTAGTGAACTGGATAAAAAGCAAATAGAACAACTCAGTCGAATTGGCATTAATACTTTCCAAGAATTGTTAGCGCTCCCTATGCAGGAACTTGCTAAGCGTTTCAATATTGATTTGGTCAACTATGTGGGTCGTTTGCTTGGGCAGTTTAAGCACCCAGTAATCTTCTATCACCCTCCTGAAGCCTTTAAAAGCTACTTAGAACTGCTGTTTGATATCGATAACGTGCAATGGTTAGAAAAGCCATTAATGAAGCTACTAGACCGATTAGAGCTGTTTTTAACACTGCGTAACCAGGTTGCCTATGAGCTGTGTCTAACACTTCACCTTCGCGATCATGATGACCAAATGATCACGTTCACCTCCGCAGCCGGTGACTACCTTGCCGATAAATGGTCAACGCTGTGCCGATTGTCTTTAGAGTCAATAGCACTCCACGCACCGACTCATGGCATCACCCTTACGATTGCTCGAGGTGGAGAACGACAAAGCACCACACAAGATATTTTCAACGGCACGAAAGGGCAACAGACTGAGTTAGAACTGATCTCTTTATTGCAAGCGAAGTTGGGAAAGGAGCGGGTCTGTAAAATCCAAAAAACGGATGACCCAAGACCAGAGAAGTCGACCTTATTGTACGACCCAAGTACACCGATTGAACGCCACCAACACACTCATACAGAGCCTCGGCTTCGCCCTTCATTTCTGTTTCCTGAGCCACTGCCATTGACAGAAAACATCTCTATCATCAGTGGCCCTGAACGTATCGTTACAGGTTGGTGGGATGGGGATGACATGGCGCGCGACTACTTCATTGCCCGCAGTATCGAAGGTCGTTGGATATGGGTATTTCGCGATCAACAAAAGCGTTGGTTTTCACATGGCCAATTCAGCTAACTGGGGCATGCGATGAAATATGCAGAGCTATTCTGTCAGAGTAATTTTTCTTTTTTAACGGGTGCTTCACACGCTGAAGAACTCGTCGTCCAGGCGGATTTTTTACGCTATCAAGCCATTGCGATTACAGACGAATGCTCAGTTGCAGGGGTTGTCAGAGCCCATACGGCAATTAAAGATCATCAACTGGCGATCAAGCAGATCGTTGGCAGTATGTTTTGGCTCAATACTGACTGTCAATTGGTACTGCTTTGCCCAAGCAGAGAAGCTTACGCTGAGCTGTGTCGGATCATTACTAACGCAAGAAGACGGGCCAGCAAAGGGGAATATCAACTCTCTGAGTGGGACATCATGTCAATACAGCACTGCCTCATTATCTGGCTGCCCCGCTATTCTGACGCTGACCACCATTGGGGAAACTGGTTGAGCCAACATCACGCTCACCGGCTTTGGCTAGGCCTACAGCGCCACCTCAAATCTAATGACAAAGAGTACATCGCACATTGTGAAGTATTGGCGGCTGAATTCCATCTACCCATCACGGCGTGTGGTGGAGTGTTAATGCATACGGCAACTCGGCTTCCCCTTCAACACACACTCACGGCAATCAAACACGGCACCACGGTTGATGCCATCGGTCAACATATGCTGACCAATGCAGAAAGCGCTTTACGCAGCCAAGAGAAGCTAACAAAGCTATTTCAGCCACAGTGGATTGCCGAAAGCCGTCATATCGCAGCGCGTTGTGATTTTGAATTGGATTCACTGCGTTACGAATACCCAAGTGAGTTGATTCCAGATCAACTCACTCCTATTGGCTATTTACGTCAACTCACTGAGCAAGGAAGAAGAAGGCGTTTCCCTAACGGGACTCCTGCCGACATTGAGCAGACCATAGAGAAAGAGCTGATGCTTATTGAGCAGCTTGATTACGCTTTTTTCTTCCTCACTATCCACGACATTGTCATGTTCGCCAAAAACCAGCGAATTCTCTATCAAGGGCGGGGATCTGCAGCGAACTCCGTCGTCTGCTACTGTCTTGAGATCACCTCGGTCGACCCGCGACAAGTCTCGGTTTTATTTGAACGTTTCATCAGTAAAGAACGTAATGAGCCGCCCGACATTGATGTCGATTTTGAGCACGAACGACGCGAAGAGGTCATTCAATACATCTATAAAAAATACGGTCGAGAACGTGCGGCTCTCGCAGCCTCAGTGATCTCTTATCGCTTTAAAAGTGCGCTTAGGGATGTAGGAAAGACACTAGGCATTAATGAAACTCAGCTCGATTTTTTTATCAAGAACATTAATCGTCGCGATCGACAGCTGGGTTGGCAAGCTCAGTTGGTTGAGCTGGGTTTAAAACCGGATTCTCTCAAGGGTGAGCAGTTTATTTCGCTTGTTAATGAAATCATTGGCTTTCCTCGCCACCTTTCTCAGCATGTGGGTGGGTTCGTGATTTCCTCTGGCCCCTTGTACGAACTGGTTCCTGTAGAAAATGCGGCCATGCAAGAACGCACCGTCATTCAATGGGACAAAGACGACCTAGAAAGCCTTGGTTTATTGAAAGTGGACGTATTGGCGCTCGGTATGTTGACCGCAATTCGTAAGTGTTTCTCATTGGTTGAGCAACATTACGGACGAACGTTAACCATCGCAGACATTACTCGTGGAGAAGATGACCGTAATGTTTATCGTATGATTCAACAGGCCGATACCATTGGCGTTTTTCAAATTGAATCTCGGGCGCAAATGAGTATGCTGCCACGACTCAAACCCAAATGTTACTACGACCTAGTGATTCAGATAGCGATTGTGCGACCGGGGCCCATCCAAGGGGACATGGTGCACCCTTTCCTAAAGAGACGAGATGGGGTCGAGCGTGTCTCCTATCCTTCCGAAGAAGTACGCGCTGTACTTTCTCGCACTATGGGTGTGCCTATATTTCAAGAACAGGTGATCAAACTGGCCATGGTCGCCGCTGGCTTTAGCGGTGGCGAGGCAGATCAACTGCGCCGAGCAATGGCGTCATGGAAAAAAAATGGCGACTTAATTAAATTCAAGAACAAGCTGATTAACGGAATGCTAGCCCGAGGCTATGAGCGAGAGTTTGCCGAGCGTATCTTTGATCAGATCTGTGGTTTCGGTGAGTATGGATTCCCAGAAAGTCACTCAGCATCATTTGCCGTTCTAGCCTACTGTTCAGCGTGGCTCAAGTACTACTATCCAGAAGCGTTTTATACCTCCTTACTCAATAGCCTACCGATGGGCTTTTATAGTTCGGCACAACTGATCCAAGACGCTAAACGGCACAAGATCACCGTACTGCCTGTGTGCGTCAATCACTCCGATTATCAGCACCAAGTTATTCGTGATAACTCTAAACTGTCGATTCGACTTGGTTTACGACAAATCAAAGGTGCCAGTCAAGATGGAATGACACAATTGATTAAAGCGAGACCAACAGCCGGCTATCAGCATCCGAATCAACTTCAGCATATTGGACTCAACAAGAAAGATTTGGAGCGATTGGCTTCAGCCGATGCCATGCATACCTTTGCGCACAATCGCTACCAAACTCGCTGGAGCATGATGGATTCAATGGCCGATCTTCCGTTGTTCCAGAATATAAATGACATCAATGAAAAGCCAATAGCAGGGCCAAATGCGATGCAAACCCTAGTCGAAGACTATACCTCAACAGGTCTTTCTCTGACTCAGCATCCCATTACTTTACTCGACAAGGCGAACCAACTGGGGACATTTACTCGACAAAGAGATCTATTGAAAAAAGCGAATCAATCCATGATTACCGTCGTGGGTGTCGTCACAGGCAGGCAATCTCCCGGCACGGCAGCTGGGATCACATTCTTCACTCTTGAGGATGATACTGGCAACATTAACGTGGTGGTTTGGAAGGCAACAGCAAGAGCACAAAAACAAGCCTATTTAACGGCCAAAGTATTAATGGTAAAGGGAATATTAGAACGAGAGGGCGAAGTCACTCACGTGATTGCTGGGCGTCTCATCGACTTGACCGAACACTTTGAACGCTTAGATACGCACTCTCGAGATTTCCACTAACACCAGGTACATTTTTTACCCATAAAAATAGGGAGTGACCTCCCTATACTAAATAGGTGTATTCGTCGCGATCAATCAGCTAGTCAGCAATGACCGTAATCGATCCTGTGCAACTTCAACCAAGAGATCAGGCTGGAATTTAGAAATGAATCGATCACAGCCAACCTTCTCGACCATCGCTTCATTAAAGTTACCGCTTAGAGAGGTATTCAAGGTGATATACAGATCCTTCATTCGAGGATCATTGCGCACCTCATAGGTCAACTTGTACCCGTCCATTTCCGGCATTTCTGCGTCAGTAATCATCAACAGTAATTCAGAGTTTATGTCTTTACCTTCGTCACACCATGATTTCAGTAAGTTCAGCGCTTCGAGGCCATCATTACATTCAATGATATTAAGCCCAAGCTGAGAGAGCGTTCCTTTGACTTGATTTCTCGCTGTTGAAGAATCATCCACAATCAGCACATTACGCCCAATCATCTGCGCCGCAAGCTCTTCGTCTAGAACCCCTTCAGAGATGGAAACGTCATAATCGATGATTTCAGCCAACACCTTCTCAACATCGATGATCTCAACAATATGAGACTGATCTTCTTCCTTAATGTGCGTTATTGCGGTGAGGTAGTTTGCTCTACCAGCCGTCTTAGGTGGCGGCTGAATTTCTGTCCATGCCGTATTAATAATATTTCGAACCTGGCCCACCAGGAATCCCTGCGTTGAGCGATTGTATTCGGTAATGATCAAGTTTTGCTCATCGGCTTCGCCTCGGACAGGCGGAAAACCAATCGCACTACGAAGGTCTATCACAGGGACAGACTCGCCTCTTAGAGAGGCTACGCCGGTGATGTTGTAGTGAGAACCTGGCATTTTTGTCAACAGAGGAACCTTAAGTACTTCTTTGACCTTAAAAACGTTAATAGCAAATATTTGACGGCTATTTAAACTGAACAACAGCAATTCAAGACGGTTTTCGCCGACGAGGTTTGTTCGTTGGTCAACTGAATTTAGAACTCCGGACATAGAATTTCTCGGGATTGGTGGCCTATAAATAACATAGTCCATAGTAAGAGGCTTAGACAAAAAATAAACCCACATGACAGACTTGTCACGTGGGTTATTCTTAATGCGTTACATAGCGCGTATTAGCCTTCGATCACTTTCATCAATAGTAAGCCATCAAAAAGCGCTTGTTTCACCAGAGCTGCACCAGGCATGGTTGCTTGTTTGTAAAATCGAGATTCCACCAACTCTAGATCGTGATGATAAACAGGTAGGCTCTGCTCTTTAATGCAGTTTGAAATCTGAGGATACAGCACCTCTTTCGCCTGATTGATCACACCACCAATGAGTATTTTCTCTGGGTTAAACAGGTTAATCACAATCGCAATGGCTGCCCCTAAGTAACGACCAAGCTTTTCGATCACATCAACAGCGAGTGGATCACCATTGGCAGCTGCCGAACAAATTGACTCTATGGTCATCTCTTCGAGCGAGCTCAGCGAAGATTCTTCTCCACTCTCAATACGCCTAACGACCTCTTCTCGAATGGCTTGAGAGCTTGCCACGGTTTCAAGACACCCACGATTACCACAATGGCAAGGTTTACCATTAGGGTCGATTTGAATATGCCCTAACTCACCAATGTTACCGTGACGCCCCTGCAGTACTCGACCATCCAAAATAATGCCTGCGCCAAGACCGTGGTGTATGGAAATCAGCACCGAGTTATCATTATCTTGAGAATGACCAAACAATTTTTCCGCTAGTGCCCATGCTCGAGTATCGTTCGCCACAAAAACAGGAAGCCCCGTCGCTTTGTAGATCTCAGGCCCTAACGCTAAATCTTTGACATTATAGTGAGGCATTTGCAAGACGATACCATCTTCAGAATTGACCAAACCCGGTAGAGTAATCGCAATACTGGTTACCCTATCAAGCTGCTCTGAGTAAGTTTGAAAAAACTCATCAATTTCATGGAGTAATCGAGATAAAACGTCATCTTGGTCAAGTTCATGAATATCAATTTTCGTGTCGATAAGCACATCACCACCTAACTCATGCAAAGCGATGGTCAAATAACCACGCCCTAAACGCATCGATAGGAATTGCCAACCTTGATTATTCACCTGTAAACCTACAGCAGGTCTTCCTCGACTGGTTGACTCTTGCACGGTGGTTTCATGGATAAGGTGTGACTCTATTAACTCACGAGTAATTTTAGTAATACTTGCGGGTGCAAGCGCACTCTCTTTCGAAAGATCGATTCGAGATATAGGACCTTTCTGGTCTATGAGTTTATAGACTCGACCAGCATTGACTTGCTTAATATGATCAATGTGACCGGGTTGGGCCATGTACATGATGTACTCCAAAATTCAACAACATATTAATTTTTTTACTTTGCGAAGTAATTGTGAAGTGCTTTGATATATTGCCGTGACAAGTATCACGTAGAAAGATTCATCTTTGCGGAATATGTCGAATTGTTAGGGAATAAACACTCAAAACTTTTTTAATTCCGCGAAGTAATTAGCGACACGACTTGGAAAGTGAATGATTAGTCAGCCAAATTACAAACACCGCATATACTTAAAGAGCTTAGTGTAATTTAGGAGAACAGGATGACCCCAGCGACACGAAGAACAAAGATAGTTACTACCCTTGGCCCTTCCACAGATAAAGATGACAACTTACTCGAGATAATAAAAGCAGGTGCAAACGTTGTCCGCATGAACTTCTCGCATGGTACAGCAGACGATCACAAAAATCGAGCAGCGCAAGTCCGCGCAATCGCAGCCAGACTAGGGATCCATATTGCTGTTCTTGGGGATTTGCAGGGACCGAAAATCCGTGTGTCGACATTCAGAGATGGAAAGATAGTACTCGAGGAAGGACATCGCTTTACTCTCGATAGCGACTTAGGTTTAGGCGAGGGAGACAATGATTCTGTTGGGCTCGATTACAAAGAACTGCCTAAAGATGTCATACCGAACGATATTTTGCTTCTCGATGATGGTCGTGTTCAACTCAAAGTCATATCCGTAGATGGAAACAAAGTTCATACCACCGTCGTTATCGGAGGCCCTCTTTCAAACAATAAGGGCATCAACAAGAAAGGGGGCGGCCTATCTGCTGACGCTCTGACCGAAAAAGACAAAAAAGACATTCTTCTCGCGGCAGAATTGAAAGTTGACTATCTCGCGGTCTCTTTTCCACGAAATGGTGAAGACATGAAGTACGCTCGACGCCTTGCTAGAGATGCAGGTTTAGAAGCCAACTTAGTGGCTAAGGTAGAACGAGCAGAGACCGTCGCCACCGTCGAGAACATTGATGACATCATTATGGCGTCAGATACCGTCATGGTAGCTCGTGGAGACCTTGGTGTTGAAATAGGCGACCCAGAACTCGTCGGTGTTCAAAAACAGCTTATACAGCGTGCCAGAGCCCTTAACCGAACCGTCATTACCGCCACTCAGATGATGGAGTCAATGATCAACGCACCCATGCCGACCCGAGCGGAAGTCATGGACGTTGCGAATGCTGTCTTAGATGGAACCGATGCGGTAATGCTATCTGGTGAAACCGCTGCGGGTTCGTACCCAGTAGAGACTGTGAAATCCATGGCAGAGGTCTGTGTTGGCGCAGAGAAGAAAGCTCTGGAAAATACCTCGAGCTACCGCATTGATCGAACCTTTGCGACCGCAGAAGAAACCATATCGATGGCCACCATCTACTCAGCCAACCATATGGAAGGCATCAAAGGGATGATCGCTCTAACTGAATCGGGTAGAACGGCGTTAATGATGTCGCGGTTGAACTCTGGTTTACCCATATTTGCTTTATCAAGAAATGAAGGCACGCTAAACCGCTGTAGTTTATATCGCGGGGTCACCCCACTCTATTTTGACACCTCAAAAGAAACAGGCGTTGATATCGCCATTGACGCGTTGAATTCACTCAAGGAAAGAAAACTGGTTGAATTTGGTGACATATTGATAATGACCCAAGGTGACATTATGGATGTTGCGGGTTCAACCAACTGCTTAAGAATTTTGCCGGTGACCTAGGCAATACTGAGAAGGTAAGTTATTTATAACTCATCAACTTCTGTCTGCGGAGGCTCATTCTGTGAGCCTCTTTCATCAATCGCTTCACTCTTCACACTTAAATACGTTCGAACAAACTGTTCACCTGCATCTAGCCCCAATTGGTAGTCATGAAGAAGATCGTCTTTGTCACTCATTAGAGACTTTGACCTTAATGGGCTATCGGGTTTGATTTGAACGATAAAGCAATCATCCGGTGGGTGATGAAGGAAATCTTGGGTTAGTGAATAGGTTTGATAGTGCGCCATCAGCATGTCAGCCAAACCAGAGTCGAACTTATCACCAACCAAGTGACTTAGCCGATAAATATCATCCGCCCCGAACAACCAACGCCCACCATTGATGGATTCCAAGTGTTGGTGATCCATTTTCTGCTGTTTCGATTTCGTGACTTGTTGTTGAAAGAAGCCATTCCAATCGAGCTTCCACTGCCCTAGCTTTTCTTGCCACTGCTCTTGAATTGTATTCAATGACTCTCTGTACCACTGCACGTCAGCGGATGGATTCTGAGCATCCAACTCCGTTTCTATGTCTGCTCCTTCAGTGCGTATCACAACGATGCAACGCGCTTCATTTCTCCATGCTTGCTGAACTGGAATCGCAGCGGACACACCGCCATCCACATACCCTTCGCCACCAATCTCAACTTCAGAAGGGTACAAGCGAGGGATGGCACAGGTCGCCACCATGACTTTATACCAATCGTCTTGGAGTAAGGGTAAGTAGTGATCGTGTAATGTCGAACCATGCGTCACAGCAGCAAACGCTTTTCTTTCCCCCAGCACCCTTTTGCCCATCTCTATATCGAGCTTATACGGAGGGCTGCTAATGGTATCAAGTGCCCATTCGATGCCTAGATACTGTTTTCGGCGGATATAATGGAAAAGGTGAAAGAAGCGGTCATCAGTGGTCAAATCAATAAGAAAAGAGTGGCCCAAACCTTTTTGACGGCACAGGTAAGCACACAAATTAAGCGCGCCTGCTGAAGTGCCATAAAACTCTTCAAAAGGGTCAAATTGAGCAGTGAGGAACGCATCCAGCACGCCCGCAGTAAAAATACTTCGCTGCCCGCCACCTTGAGCAACGAGTGCGTGTTTACCGAAGATATATTGAGAAAGTCGATGTTGATCAACTTGGCTTGACAAATTGGTGACTAAACCACAATTTCTCATAGAAGGCACTCCACTAGTGAGTGATTACAATTACTCCAAATACAGCCAAAATAGTCACAATGGTTGTAACGATTAAAAGTGCGTACTTTAAATCTTGTTCCATAGATTCCTCCTTGTGTGTATTAAAGTAATAACAGCAGTGTGAAGCATCTTCAAATTATGCGTATTTTTCGTGCACAATTATGCTGTTAGTCTCACACTTGCTTAATGGTTAACCAACTGAGTTCCCTATATGAAACGACCAATAGCCTTAACTGCATTACTCACTTTTATCGCCAGTGCACCGAGCTACGCCGATATTTATCTATCACCGTGGGTAGGTTACACAGGCGGTGGATCAGTGATTGACCAGGATGACGTCGAGTATGACCTTAAGGGTTCAGAAAGCTATGCACTAACGCTCGAGGCAACTCTTGATAAAGGCAGGATTGGTTTTTTCTACGGGCAACAGAACAGTGAGATAGAAAAACTCAATGAAAAGAGTGCGATTCGATACCTTCATTTTCAGAGCAGCATTTATTATCCCGTACAGGATAAAATTCAAACCTACGTGGGCGTAGGGCTTGGAGTTTCTCACGTGGATGTGAATTGGGCAGACAGCAAGTATGGCTTTTCGGCCAGCATGTTTGGTGGCTTGGAGTATCAAATAAGCGATACCATTGCACTAAATAGTCAACTGCGCTGGCTTGGTACCGTGGTCGATAACGAGACCACTGGCGTATGTAACCTGCCGTCTTCTGAATCATGCGTTATTCGTTTCAAAACCGACTGGATGAATCAATTCTCAGCTAACATCGGTCTCGTCATGCGTTTTTAACTCTGATTCAGTTTTCATTCTCTATTGACTGATTTAATACCGAACTCTGGTGGGAATTCAGTCATATACTCTAAAATCAAAAAAAGTTTAATAGACTAACCATACTCATACAGATAGTTTATCAAGCCAAAATTAACCCACCGACCAACAGATCCAACCAATTTAAGTGACCCATATCAACATTATTACTATTTTGACCGCCCCCTAACAAAGACAGATTGTATTGCACTGCAATAGTTTAATCGGTAATCTCTCGCTCACTGCGTAGTGAATTATTTCAGTTTACGCAAACACAATTTGATATATAAAGAACAATATTCTGAGTTTTCTTACGTTATTTAGAGTTTAAATCTAATTTTTCGCAATATCATGGATGATAACGCAACCCAAGAGGCTGAAATAAATCAGCTATGCCTATCATTCCTTTTATTTGCTTACTAAACCTAAGAAAAGCTTCATTCCTCAGGGAGTTGTAAAAGGAGTTTATTATGAAGCGAGAACAATGGGGATCACGCGCTGGATTCATTCTAGCCGCAGTTGGATCTGCAATCGGATTAGGTAATATCTGGCGTTTCCCTTATATGGCCTATGAAAACGGTGGTGGTGCCTTTTTCATTCCTTACCTATTTGCCATGCTTACCGCGGGTATTCCATTTATGATCATGGAATTTAGCATGGGCCAACGCAATCGTGGCTCGGCACCTATCTCACTGTCAAAAATCAGCAGTAAATTCGAATGGCTAGGCTGGTTCCAAGTGGGAATCGCTGCCTCTATTGCCGTATATTATGTAGCGGTCATCGGTTGGTCTATCTCATACCTAGGCATGTCATTTACTCAAAGCTGGGGAACAGACACTAACGCGTTTTTCTTCAGTGAATACCTCAAGCTTGGCGACAACTCACCTTCTAACCTGGGTTCAATCCAATGGAAAATAGCAGGGGCGATGCTTATTGCATGGGCTGTGACCTATGCTGCCATTGTCGGCGGTGTTAAATCGGGTATTGAACGTGCAGCAAAAATCATGATGCCTGTGTTATTTATCATGGTTATCTTGCTGATTGGTCGCATGATTTTCTTACCTGGTGCACTTAACGGTGTGAACTACTTGTTTGAACCTGACTTTAGCAAAATTTGGGATCTTAAAGTTTGGGCTGCAGCGTACGGACAAATATTCTTCACCCTCAGCATTGGCTTTGCCATCATGCTTGCTTACTCAAGTTACTTGCCTGAAAAGTCAGACATCAACAACAATGCCTTTATGACAGTATTGATTAACTGTGGCTTCTCAATTCTAGCCGGTATTATGATTTTCTCTATCCTTGGCTACATGGCTCATGAACAAGGTAAAGAATTGACTGATGTTGTGTCTGCCGGTGTTGGTCTTGCGTTTGTAACACTGCCAGCCGCAATCAATGAATTACCAGCGCCTTATATCTTAGGTCCACTGTTATTCTTAGCCCTGACTATCGCAGGTCTTAGCTCTCACATCTCTATCATTGAAGCTGTGACGTCAGCAATTATCGACAAACTAAATTGGGGCCGTAAAAAGGCAGCAACCGTAGTATGTGGTGTTGGTGCTGTGGTTTCACTTGCATTTGCTACCAATGGCGGCCTACTGCTTCTCGATCTTGTGGATTACTTTACTAATAACATTGGTATCGTTGTTAGCTGCTTTGTCGAGCTGCTGCTGATGGTTTGGGTGTTTAAGATTTCTAATGTTCGCAGCTACGTAAACAAAGTGTCTGACTTTGAAATCGGAAGCTGGTTTGAAATCTGCTTACGTTTCATCAGCCCAGCAATCTTAGCGGTTATTGTCTTTAACACGTTAAGAACTACATTAACTGAAGGCTACGGCGGTTACGCTCAATCTGACCTACTTATGCTTGGTTGGGGTTTACTGGCATTACTATTCGTGGGTGGTGTGATCATCAACCTAACGAGCAAGAAGGAAGCTTAATTATGACAACTAGCGCAATCATCATGATGGTTTTAGGACTTGGTATCACTTGGGGTGGAGCCATTTACTGTATTCGACGTGCAATGAATAAGCAGTAACGCCATCTTAGGTAACAAAAAGCCAGCAATAAGCTGGCTTTTTTGATCAAGGAGTACGCACTAACTCAGTCTAGAAAGAATACTTAATCCCAATGGCTGCACCAATTTGAAGCTCTGGCTTTTTATATAGATTAAGCTCAGGATGAACTTGAGCATACGCGTCCCATCCTTTCGGTAAATCAACTTTCAAGCCAAGAGGTACACGAGCACCAAAGTCATGATCCCATTCTCCCCATGCACCTGCTCCAACATACCATGACAGCGGTAAGTCAGAATCAAAGCCTCCACGTTCAATAATGTAATCAAACGCAGCCCCTTTGTTGCCAATGGTGAAGCGATACTGACTGTCTAATTCAACAACAACACTCAGCTGTTGATCGACTGCCATTCCTACAGAAAAGCCACTAGCGCCAGAAGACTCTTCAGAGAGAGCAGAAAAGGAAGCAATGGTTGCAAATAAAGGTATGAGCTTTTTCATCATGATCTCCAAAAATAATCCGAGCATTGTATTTTTATTGGATGGCAAGATGTCAGGGGAACGTTAGTGACAGGAAGAAACTGTGTATTTAGCCGAACAAAAAAAGGAGGCCTAAGCCTCCTTTTCAATATTAACCAATTAAACTGATTGGGTAGTGATTACGCGTTGTTGCGAATCCACTCATCCATATCCGTTTTCAGGTTGTCAGACTTAGTACCGAAGATAGCTTGAACACCGCCTGATACTACAACAACACCTGCTGCGCCTAACTTCTTCAGTTGGTCTTGGTCTACAACTTCAGTATCCGCTACAGAAACACGTAGACGAGTAATACAAGCGTCTAAACCAGTAATGTTCGCTTTACCACCAAATGCCGAAACTAACTCACCAGCAAGTTCAGAACCTGTTGCTACTGATGTCACGTCATCTGATTCATCTTCACGACCTGGAGTCTTAAGGTCCATCGCTTTGATTACTGCACGGAACACTACGTAGTAGATCACAGCGTAAACAAGGCCTAGACCAACCATCAACATCATGTTCTGTGCATTGCCAGACAAGACTGTAAAGTCAATCAAACCGTGTGAGAACGAAGTACCGTGTACAATTCCAAACGTATTCGTTAGGAAGAATGCAGAACCCGCAAGTAGAGCGTGAATTGCGTAAAGTACTGGAGCTACGAATAGGAAAGAGAATTCGATTGGCTCAGTGATACCTGTTAGGAAAGAAGTTAGAGCCGCTGAAGCCATGATACCCATAACTTTTGCGCGGTTCTCTGGCTTCGCAGAGTGAGCAATTGCGATTGCTGCTGCTGGAAGACCAAACATCTTAAACATGTAACCACCCGCTAGCTGACCGAAGCCATTACCTGCTGCACGAGATGCTTCATCAGCAACTAGGTAACAAGTAAGTACACCGTTCTGCGTTTCGCCAGCAGCGTTTACACAGCTACCTGCTTCGAAGAAGAATGGTACGTTCCATACGTGGTGAAGACCAAATGGGATTAGAGAACGCTCAACAATACCGTAAATACCAAATGCTACTTGTGGGTTTTGATCAGCAGCCCAGTGAGAGAATGAGCCGATAGCCGCACCAATTGGTGGCCATACGATAGAAAGTACAACACCCAGACCGATAGCAGTGAAACCAGTAATGATTGGCACCGCTCGCTTACCCGCGAAGAAACCTAGGTACTCTGGAAGCTGAAGCTTGAAGAAGCGGTTGAAAGCCCATGCAGCCACACCACCAACAAGAATACCGCCAAGAACACCAGTATCGATGCTTTCAACGCCCATAACACCAGCCATAACGCTAAGCGTTGCAGTCATGATGCCGTAGCCAACGATAGCCGCTAAACCTGCTACACCGTCGTTATTTGTAAAGCCAAGTGCGACACCTACTGCAAAGAGTAGAGCCATTTGACCGAATACTGAACCACCAGCTTGTTCCATTAAGTTTGAAACAATGTCTGGAATGAAACCTAAATTGGCAGCGCCCACCCCAAGAAGGATACCTGCAACCGGTAATACTGATACTGGCAGCATCAGAGATTTACCGACTTTTTGCAAGTTAGCAAAAAGGTTATTAAACATAATTGTGCTCCTGAATTAATTATTAGATTTTTCTGGGCGTTAACGGCATACCCCCGTAGCTTTGATGTTAGCACCCAACGAAAATGTAACCACGTATTGCATTATATTTTTCGGCTCTAAATATATATTGATGCTTCTCATGTTTTCTATACGGTTACGAAATTTAGTTTCAAAACACTAGATAGATCACAGTCAACAAGAGGACTAATATACACCTCAATATCACCTAAGGCATTGAATATAATTAACATATTTTACAAAAGCATTAATTTCACTAAGTAAATAAAATAACGTCAATTGTTATTTCATGTAACAAAATTACATTCACAAGAATTCATGCGATATTTTCAACATATTTAGTAAACAATGATTTATTCATGCTCAGCGTCACTTTTGGTACAAAAAAAAAGAGCTCTTGCTCTTTTTTTATTCAATTGACACTTTCTATCGCAAAAAAAGATTGGTGTAATTTTCGGTGGTTTTCTGTGCGACCTCCGTTAGCCCCAAGCCTTTAAGCTGCGCAATGTACGCTGCGACTTCAACAACGTATGCGGGTTGGTTCTCTTTTCCGCGATGAGGAATGGGCGCAAGGTAAGGAGAGTCCGTTTCAATGAGTAATCGTTCTAATGGTAACGTTTTGACCACTTCTTTAAGTTCTTTAGCCTGGCGGAAAGTCACAATGCCAGAGATAGAAATGTAAAATCCAAGCTCCATCGCAGCTTCAGCAAATGCCAAGTCTTCTGTAAAGCAGTGGATAACTCCGCCACACTTCTGAGCGTTTCCCTCTTTAAGAATAGACAGGGTATCTTCACGAGCGTTTCGAGTATGAATAATCAGAGGTTTATTCAGGTCGACAGCAAGCTCAACCTGTTGAGCAAACCGCAATTTCTGCAGCTCTGCGGTCTCAGGCTTGTAATGGTAGTCTAAGCCCGTCTCCCCTATCGCAACCACCTTTTGATGGCGTGCATATTCATGAAGCACATCCAAAGCGAATTCACTTTCCACATCAAGAGGATGGACACCACACGACGCTTTTACGTGATCAAAAGGGCTGATCATTTCAATCATCTTTGGAAACGAATCTAACGTAACACCGACTGAAAGCAACTGAGTGACTTTCGCCTTCTCTGCCTTTTGAAGAACATCTTCAATACCTGAGTGGCATTCGGCATAATCGAGTTTGTCCAAATGACAGTGAGAGTCTACGAACATAATTCCTCATTAAATTTAATTAGCCAGTCTGAAATCAACAGTTCTGCATTGAGTCCGGGAAACGTCCTCAATTGAGTGATCAGCAACATAAGGCTCTTACTTTGCTTGTACAGTAGATCATAGCTCATATATTCAACTAACTGACTAGCGACAGGACTTAATGAATCGTGGGTAATATCGAAATGCGCTTTTTGAGCGCCACATAATAGAAACCATAACCATTGGAGCCTTTCATTAGGTTCATCGCTTAATACTTTAGCTAACGCCATAAAACTCTCTTCACCTTTCGCTAAAGACAGCATTGATTGCTCAATTTGGCTATAAGTCGACAGCTTGTCTTGCTTGATGAATGACTCTAGCCTGAGAGGGGCGTTATCATTAAGTTCAGCGATATAGGTTGGGACTGGCTGGCTTACTTTCTGGCTTACCCATTCTGACGCTTCGCTTGAGCTAGGAGCACTGATATCCCACTGTTGGCAGCGACTGATTATCGTGGGCAACAGAAGCTCTTTTCTTTGAGTCACCAGTAAGAAGACGCACAACTCAGCAGGAGACTCTAATGTTTTTAGAAGCGCATTCGCCGCCGACTCATTCATTGCCTCAGCAGGCTGGATGACAAACAAACGAAAACCCGACAGCTGAGAGGATTCTTGAGCCAGTTTATTACATTGCCTTACCTGTTCAACGGTTATGCTTTTCCCTTGTTTCTCAGGCTCGATGATATGAACATCAGGGTGATTAGAAGATTGCATTAGGCTGCAGCCATGACAAAAGCCACACGCTTGGGATTTATCATTGCTGCACATCAGTGCCTGACTGAATGCTTCAACCAAACTCTCTGCGCCTAGTCCGTCATGGGTGTTGAGCAGAACTGAGTTGGTGAAAGAATCACTGGCAAGATTACGCTGCCAATGTTGCCATGTGCTCTCTAACCACGGATAAAGCTTCGCCATACTATGAGTTCTCGTTCAACCAAGCTGTTAGTGCGTTCTTAATCTCTAACGCCACACCGTCTATCTCTTGCTCTGCATTAATGATTGCGACACTTGAATCGTCATTGGCCAACTGCAAATATTTATCTCGTGTTCGGTCGAAAAACTCGATGTTCATTTTTTCTATTCTATCGAGTTCGCCTCGCCCTCTCGCCCGCTCTAAGCCGACTCTCGGGTCAAGATCCAGATACAGAGTAAAGTCTGGCTTAAATCCAGACAGAGTCGTTTCTTTCAAAGCCGTCATGGTTGTTGAAGGAATTTGTCGTCCTCCCCCCTGATACGCTTGTGACGACATGTCATGCCTATCACCAACGACCCAAGAACCCTCTTGTAGAGCTGGCTTGATGACGTTCTCGACTAACTGAACTCGAGCGGCGTACATGAGAAGTAATTCAGTCATATCCTGGAGTTCTTCACCAGAATGCTCTTCTTTGACTAACGCTCGCATTTTTTCAGCCAATACCGTTCCGCCAGGCTCACGCGTTTGAGTAATGTTAGACACACCAGCGTCGCGCAGCGTCTCTAGAATGGCATTAATCGCGGTACTCTTACCTGCGCCTTCCAAACCTTCTACAACTATAAATTTACCTGACTTCATTTTTGACTTCTTATCTCTTTTAAATAGGCCTGAACCGCCCTATTGTGATCTCTCAAATTCTTAGAAAAAACATGCCCACCTTTACCACTTGCAACAAAATACAAGTACTGACCATCTTCCGGATTTAGAGCCGCTGCAATGGAAGCTCTTCCTGGCATCGCGATCGGTGTCGGTGGTAAACCATAAATCGTATAGGTGTTATAAGGTGTTGGAGTACGTAAACCCTTCTTACCGATTCGGCCTTGGTAGCTATCGCCCATCCCATAGATTACAGTTGGATCGGTTTGTAACCTCATACGCTTGTTTAAGCGATTAACAAACACGGATGCAACACGCTCTCGCTCCGACTCAACGGCCGTTTCTTTCTCAATGATTGAGGCTAAGATTAACGCCTCGTATGGAGACTTTAGGGGAAGATCAGCCTGTTTAGATTGCCACTCTTTCTCGAGTGTCTCACGAAGCTTGTTATAGGCACGTTTTAATATATCAAGGTCTGTCGTACCTAACGTGTAGTTGTAGGTTTCCGCTAGCATCAAACCTTCCAACTTTTTATGTTCACTGCCTAGTGCCTCAGCGATCTCTTCTTCGGTGAGTTCATCGATAGTGTGTTCTAAATGTTCAGAAGCAGCCAGCGATTCACGCCACTCATCAAACCGGCTTCCTTCAACAAAGGTGATAGAAAACTGATGTTCTTTACCTTCGATTAAGAACTGCAAGCTTTCACGTAAACTCATACCCGCTGATAATTGAAACGTTCCTGCTCTAATTTGTGTTAACTCGGGGTATAACCGGCGAATGAGAGGCTCGAATGCACCCTCTTCTATCCAGCCCAATTCCGAGAACTGATTAAGCACACCATTGAAACTGGTGCCTGATTTAATAGTGAAAACTTGCGGATTCTCTACCTTCAACGGCTGGTCTAAATGTTTATCGACTTCTCCAGTCACATAAATGTATGCACCAAAAGCCGACACGGCAGCCAAAATAAATAGGATGAATAACTTTTTAATCACGAACTGAATTTCTCCTGAAGATCTCGTGTCAACGCGCCAACCTCAAAGGTTTTATCTAGGATTTTATTAACTGGGATAACGCAACAAATTGAATTGGTCATGAACACTTCGTCTGCGTTCAACAAATGGCTGAGCTTGTAGTGTCCAACCTCTACCGAAATAGCTTTGGTTGTTAGCTCTTCGATGACCTGTTGGCGCATCACACCAGAAACACCATTCTTTTCCATTGACGGAGTATATAACTTCCCGTCTTTGAGCCAAAATAAATTGGCCATCGTCGTTTCTACAACATGACCCGAGATATCAAGCACCAAGCCATCAACAAGCCCTTGCTTATCTATATCCTGCTTTGCCAATATTTGCTCTAATCGATTGTTGTGCTTGTGTCCGGCCAATAGCGGGTTGATCCCGAGACGCTTCTCACTGATGCCGAGCTCTATGCCCGTTCGCGCCCACTGAGTATAGTGCTCTGGATAATCAAAGTGACTAATGACAATGTTAGTATCGGATATACCTAAAGAACTGTAACCTCGCCCACCTTCACCACGGGTTATATTCAAACGAAGGCCAGCCTTTGGAGCACCTAGTGCTGCTTTACTCAGCCAATCATGTACTTGATTCCAATCTGGCTGAGGGATATTTAATACGGTTAAGCATTTTTCCATTCTAGCTCGATGCAGCGCCCACTGAACAAGCTCACCCCGACAGGTCAGTATTGTGGTAAAGCACCCATCACCATATTGAAAAGAACGGTCAGTGAGAGAAATATGATTACTAGGATATCCATTTACCCAAAACATGCTTTTGTACCTGTCCTTAGTTGGGATCCATTCCCTAAAAAACAAAACGGCTTAATGCTAAGCATCAAGCCGTTCTAATACAAGTCAATTTTGGCTCGCGGTTGTCTAGATCTTTTTGAAGATTAGACAGCCGTTCGTACCACCAAAACCGAATGAGTTACATGCCGCATATTCCATCTCTACTTTTCGAGCAGTGTGAGGAACGAGGTCAATGCCTAACCCTTCTTCAGGGTTATCAAGGTTGATCGTTGGCGGAACCACTTGATCAACCAGTGACAGCGCAGTAACGATAGCTTCAACTGAACCAGCAGCACCAAGAAGGTGACCCGTCATCGACTTAGTAGAGGAGACAAGTACCTGTTTTGATCCAGCTTCGCCTAAAGCACGCTTAATGCCTTTCACTTCAGCAACATCACCAGCAGGTGTTGAAGTACCGTGAGCATTAACGTAGCCAATCTGCTCACCTGTCACACCTGCATCACGCATTGCTGCTTCCATTGCTAGCGCACCACCTGAGCCGTCTTCACTCGGAGACGTCATATGATAAGCATCGCCAGACATACCAAAGCCAACGAGTTCAGCGTAGATTTTCGCACCACGAGCTTTCGCGTGTTCATACTCTTCAAGTACCATCATGCCAGCACCATCGCCAAGAACAAAACCATCACGGTCTTTATCCCAAGGGCGAGAAGCTTTCTGAGGTTCATCATTACGAGTTGAAAGTGCTTTAGCAGCACCAAATCCAGCCATACCTAGCTCTGATGATGCTTTTTCAGATCCACCAGCTAGCATCGCTTCGGCATCACCGTAAGCAATCATACGAGCCGCATGACCAATATTATGAAGACCTGTAGTACACGCTGTAGAGATAGCAATGTTTGGACCGCGTAAGCCACGCATAATGGATAAGTGTCCAGCAACCATGTTTACGATAGTTGATGGAACAAAGAATGGGCTTACTTTACGAGGACCCTTCTCAAGAAGAGTATTATGGCCTTTTTCAATTAACTCTAAGCCACCAATACCTGAACCAATTGCTACGCCAACGCGTGGAGCATTTTCTTCAGTGATTTGTAGGCCAGAGTCATCCATTGCTTGGATACCTGCCGCGACGCCGTACTGGATAAATAAATCCATCTTACGAGCATCTTTTTTAGTCATATACTCTTCGCAGTTAAAGTCTTTAACTAAACCTGCAAAGCGAGTTGTAAAATTGGTAGTGTCAAAGTGATCGATATCAACGATACCGCTTTGACCGGCGAGCAGGGCTTTCCAAGAAGATTCTACAGAGTTGCCTACCGGTGACAGCATACCCATGCCAGTGACAACAACACGACGCTTGGACACGATATAATTCTCCGGAATTGTAATGGTTCTATGAGAGGTATAGAAATACGAAAAAACACAGGCGGCTAGAAAGCCGCCTGGGAGAGATATTACTGAGCGCTGTTTACGTAGTCGATTGCAGCTTGAACAGTAGTGATCTTCTCAGCTTCGTCGTCTGGAATCTCAGTATCAAATTCTTCTTCTAGAGCCATTACTAGCTCAACTGTATCTAGAGAATCTGCACCTAGATCGTCAACAAAAGATGCTTCGTTTTTAACTTCTGCTTCGTCTACACCTAGCTGTTCAACGATGATTTTTTTTACGCGTTCTTCAATGTTGCTCATTTTTCTTTTCCTTTACAGATGTCGCCTAAATGCGATGTTTCCGTAGTTTATTCAAACTATTGAAAGTTGCAAGGGGGACCTTGCTGGTCAAACCACAATTTTAGCGATTTTAACCGAAATTCAGTACATTTTTGACTTATATCATGCACAAATGTTGAGCATGATACTGTCATATTCCCCACATTGTAGAGCAAATTTGGAAACAAGCTCGCTCTTATGTAGAAAACTTTGGTATTAAACCATATACATGCCGCCATTAACATGCAAAGTTTCACCTGTGATGTACGCCGCTTCTGCAGACGCTAAAAATGCGACTGTTGAAGCAATCTCACGAGGGTCACCTAAACGACCAGAAGGGACGTTCGATAATGTCGCCGCACGCTGCTCTTCATTAAGCGCTTTGGTCATATCCGTTTCGATAAAACCTGGCGCAACCGTATTAACGGTAATACCACGAGAAGCGACTTCACGAGCCATAGATTTAGTAAAACCAATCACGCCCGCTTTTGCTGCTGCGTAGTTTGCCTGGCCAGCATTACCCATTGTACCAACAACAGAGCCTACATTGATGATTCGACCATTACGTTTCTTCATCATGCCACGCAGTACCGCTTTAGACATGCGGAAAATAGGCGTGAGGTTGGTATCAATGATATCGTTCCATTCGTCGTCTTTCATACGCATGAGAAGATTATCACGGGTGATACCAGCATTGTTTACTAGAATATCAATGACACCAAACTCATCATTAATTGTCTTTAATGTCGACGCGATCGAGTCAACATCTGTCACGTTAAGTGCTAAACCTTTGCCATTTTCACCAAGATACTCACTGATCGCAGCTGCGCCGTTTTCACTTGTCGCAGTACCAATAACAGTCGCACCACGTTCAACTAACAATTCTGCAATTGCACGGCCAATACCACGGCTCGCGCCTGTTACTAGAGCGATCTTGCCTTCTAGGTTAATCATTTAATTTTCCTTATTGTCTTAGCGTTAGAGCTTAGTCTATTAAGATTTTGCTGATTCTAAAGAAGCAACGTCATTAACTGCTGCTGCGCTAAGTGTTTTTACGATTCGCTTAGTTAGGCCGGTAAGTACTTTACCAGGGCCTAGTTCATATAATCTTTCAACGCCTTGTTCACTCATTAGCTGTACGCCCTCAGTCCAACGAACTGGGCTGTGCAGCTGACGAACCAGAGCGGCTTTAATTTTCTCGGGATCATTTTCTGCGATAACATCAACATTGTTAATGACAGGCAGTGTTGGTGCATTGAACTCAATATCTTCCAGAGCTATCGCTAGTTTATCAGCAGCAGGCTGCATTAGAGCACAGTGAGAGGGTACTGAAACAGGAAGAGGAAGTGCACGTTTGGCACCCGCTTCTTTACAAAGTGCACCAGCGCGAGCTACCGCGTCTTTATTACCGGCGATAACAACCTGACCAGGAGAGTTAAAGTTCACAGGAGAAACTACCTCCCCCTGTGCCGCTTCTTCACACGCTTTGGCAATAGACTCATCATCTAAGCCAATGATTGCATACATAGCACCAACACCCGCAGGCACTGCTTCTTGCATCAGTTGACCACGCAGCTCAACAAGCTTAATTGCCTGTTTGAAATCAATAACACCGGCACAAACTAAAGCAGAGTACTCGCCTAAGCTATGACCCGCTAAATTGGCTGGTTGCTCTAACCCAAGCTCTTGCCATACTCTCCAAATAGAAACTGAAGACGCAAGTAAAGCTGGTTGCGTACGGAAAGTTTGATTGAGATCTTCGGCTGGGCCTTCTTGTACTAAAGCCCAAAGGTCGTACCCAAGTACTTCAGAAGCCTCAGCAAACGTCTGCTTAACGACATCATACTGCTCACCTAAGTCGGCTAGCATACCAAGCGCTTGAGAGCCTTGACCTGGAAATACGATAGCAAATTTGCTCATGTTGTTTTCCTTAAACATATTTATGAAAGAGAAAAGGCACACAAAGAGTCGATCTCGCCTCAATAAATGCGCCTTTACCTAAAATTAGAGCTCGAGTTTAGAACTTAACCAGTGCTGAACCCCAGGTAAATCCGCCACCAAATGCTTCAAGTAATAGCATTTGTCCACGTTGAATACGTCCATCACGTACAGCCTCATCTAAGGCGGTAGGAACCGTTGCTGCAGACGTATTACCGTGCCGATCTAAGGTAATAACGACCTGATCAAGCGACATAGTTAGCTTTTTCGCGGTTGCAGAAATAATACGATAGTTCGCTTGATGCGGGACTAACCAATCAAGTTCCGATTTATCCATATCATTTGCAGCAAGGGTGTCTTTGACTAATTTTGATAACTGAGTCACAGCGACTTTGAATACTTCGTTCCCCGCCATGTGCAGCCACTTGTCAGCATCGCCACCACGCTCAGGCACTTCAAGGCTAAGTAGTTCACCAAATTTACCATCTGAGTAAATATGAGTGGACAAAATACCTGGCTCTTCACTTGCTCCAACCACGACGGCCCCTGCTCCATCTCCAAACAAGATAATAGTAGAGCGGTCAGTCGGATCACATGTTTTTGATAATGCATCAGCACCGATGACTAATACGTTCTTACACATGCCCGTTTTAATGTGCTGATCAGCGACAGACAGTGCGTAGACAAATCCAGAGCACGCAGCACCAATATCAAATGCAGGGCAGCCTTTAATACCTAGCTTACCTTGAACTTGGCAAGCAGATGATGGGAATGCGTGGCTACTACTCGTTGTAGCAACAATGATCAAATCGATATCGTTTTTATCGATACCAGCCATTTCAATGGCGTTTTCAGCAGCGATATAAGCCATATCAGCAACGGTTTCATTCTCGGCCGCAATACGACGCTCTTTTATTCCCGTGCGAGTAACGATCCATTCGTCGCTTGTTTCTACCATTTTCTCTAAATCTGCGTTGGTACGCACTTGAGATGGCAGGTAACTGCCTGTACCTAATATTCTGCTATTCATGAAAACTAATAATGCCTCTCGAGTAAAACCGCCTCTAAGCGATCGCTAATACGACTTGGAACTTGTCGTTTGACCTCATGTACCGCTTCACCTATCGCATTCACAACGGCTGATACATCGGCACTTCCATGACTTTTAATAACAATGCCGCGCAATCCTAGCAAACTTGCACCATTATACTGGTCGGGGTTCAATGTTTTTAGTTCGTCAAATAGGCTTGAAAACAACTTCCTTGCAATCCAGCCTTTTATTGTACTGGTCATCATGCTTGATTTCAGTTTATCAATAAAGAGCTGAGCCGTCCCTTCACACGCTTTGAGACAGACATTGCCGACAAAACCATCACACACTACGACGTCAGCGGCGTCATGCAACAATTGATTGCCTTCAATATAACCAATGAAGTTCACAGATTGGGTTTGAGACAGCATTTCTGAGCAGCGTTTAACAAGATCGTTACCTTTAATCTCTTCGGCACCAATATTTAGAATCGCGACGCGAGCGGGGCGAGAGAGGTATTGTTCTGCTAACGCACTTCCCATAACGGCAAATTGAAACAGTGAATCTGCATCACTCGACACATTCGCTCCGAGATCCAGCATCCAAGTCTTATTTCCTTGCGCAGTAGGCAATGCAGAAATAAGTGCTGGCCGTTCAATTCCAGGAAGTAGCTTTAAGCGGAAGCGTGACAGAGCCATAAGTGCGCCGGTATTACCGCCACTGAGACAAGCATCAGCTGAATTACTGGCGACGGCGTCAATCGCCATGCGCATTGAAGAACCGCTACTATTACGGAGTGCTAAAGAAGGTTTTTCGAAATTAGAGATGACTCGGTCACTATGTTCAACGACCAGGCGATCATTGGGTTCATAACCAAGTAAAGATAATTGAGTCGTGATCGAGGTTTGATCACCAATTAGTATAACTTTGAGCTCTGGGAAATACGACAGTGCCTGCACGGCGGCAGGCACTGTTACACGAGGACCGAAATCCCCGCCCATTGCATCAAGCGCAACGGTTATAGTTTGCAAAGGTCAACCTTACTTGTTGATAACCTTTTTGCCGCGGTAGAAACCTTCGGCAGTCACGTTGTGACGTAGGTGAGTTTCACCTGACAGCTGTAGTTAGTGCATCGTGTGAACGACGCATGCCACGCATTGAACGTGATTTCTTGCTCTTTTGTACGGCCATTGACCCTACTCCTATGTAAATTCCTAAAGATACTTACTTGTAAGTTAGCTCTTTAAGTTTTTTAAGACATCAAAGGGGTTCGGTTTTTTTTCTTCCTCAATTATTTCTTCAGGAATCTCACCAAACACCATGTTATTTGAATCAACGCTACAATCAGCTTCGTCATGCATTGCAATTTGAGGCAAACTTAAGATGAACTCATCTTCAACTAACTCAATAAGGTCTAACTCACCGTACTCGTTCAGATCTACCAAATCGTACTCTTCCGGTGCTTCCTCTTCACTCTTCTCGTTAGAAGGAGTATAAGTGAATTGGACTTCACAACTGTGTGTGAAAACCTCATTACAGCGTTGACATTCCAAGTCGACATCGACGTTAGCTTTACCAGAGATAACTACGAGTCGCTGTTCATCAAGCCCAAATGACATTGAGACTTCTGCGTCGCGTTTAACGCCTTCGGTTGCTTCCTTTAAACGCTTTAGAAGACTGACTTGGATGATGCCATCGATGTCTGTTCTTCGTTGGGCTGTTTTTGCAGGATGAACCGTGCGTTGTATTTTTACCTTTTGCATAGGGCGCGAATCTTATCTTTCAAAATACGTTTAGTCAAAGAAAAAGGTGAAAAAGTTGCACTTTTTTGCCTTTCAAGAGAGAGAATTATAAACCACAGCTCCGATTAAGTTATGCTGTGGTCTAAAACCTTCACATTGTATCTAAATATGCACAATTACCAACTATTATTGGCGTCAACCTCACCATTTAGGCAAGCACTTCTCAATAAACTCAATATACCGTTTTCAACCGTGAGCCCCACTTGCGACGAGACCCCATTACCAAACGAAACACCACGGAACTTGGTTGCGAGATTAGCCGAAACGAAAGCAAAGTCTTGCGTCACGCTCACGCCAAGTTTGATTATCGGCAGTGACCAAGTCTGCGTAATCAACGGCGCTATCGTTGGTAAGCCATTAAACAGAGAAAATGCGATTGACCAACTGATGGCTCAAAGTGGAAAAACCATCACGTTCTACACCGGATTGTCGCTCTACAACACCTCGACTCAAAGCAGTGAAACGATTGTTGATGAATTTAACGTTCATTTTCGCCAATTGGATAGAGCGACCATCGAAAGCTATGTTGACAAAGAGCAACCCTTTTATTGCGCAGGGAGCTTTAAGTCTGAAGGGCTTGGAATTGCATTGTTTGACAGTCTGGAAGGAAAAGATCCCAACGCATTAGTTGGGTTACCACTCATCGACTTGATTACATTGCTAAATAACCAAGGCTTTAACGTCTTAGCTTAAATGTTCGAACCGAGTAAGAGTTGTTTCCCTCGAATGCTCAAGGGAAACGATGAACGAATGTTACTATAAATTGGTGCTTCGCAAAGACTTCAGCACGCGTTCCATTTTCGACTCGAGCGGCGCACTGATATCAACGACGTTCTCAGTTGAAGGGTGAACAAACTTGATGTTTGCAGCGTGTAAGAACAATCGATCTAAGCCACACTTTCCGGTATAGGCATCAAATCGACGATCGCCATAACGATCATCCCAAGCGATTGGGTGCCCAGCATACTGGGTATGAACACGAATTTGGTGCGTTCGACCGGTAATCGGACTGGCTTGAATCAACGTCGCTTCATCGAATTTCTCAAGAATCTTGAATCGAGTCTCTGACGCTTTCCCTTTCGGGTTTACACGTACGATACTGTTCACTTCGTTTTTCAACAAAGGGGCATTAATGGCTTTACAAGTTGCCTTCCACTGCCCCATGACCAAAGCAAAATAGAATTTTTTAACTGTTTTCTCTCGAAACTGAGCTTGCAGGTGTCGCAATGCAGAACGTTTCTTTGCTACCAATAAAATACCGGAAGTATCACGATCAATACGATGAACTAATTCAAGGAATCTCGCTGTCGGGCGTAAAGCTCGAAGAGCCTCAATAGCACCGAACTTAAGTCCACTACCACCATGAACAGCAAGGCCTGACGGCTTATTCAAAATCAAAACGTGATCATCTTCAAAAATGATATTGCTTTCAAGAGAAGCAACCTTGTTCAACTTAGTACTGATCACTGGTTCATCATTTTTCTCTTCCAGTGTGACTGGTGGAATTCGGACAATATCCCCTGGTTGCAGCTTATATTCTGCCTTTATGCGTTTTTTATTTACTCTCACCTCACCCTTGCGCACAATTCTATAAATCATGCTTTTAGGAAGGTTTTTCAATTGGTTGCGTAAGAAGTTATCTATTCGCTGACCCGCCATGTCGTCGTCAATGTCGACAAACTGGACTTTAGTTCTAATTTCACTCATTTGGTAAGTGTATCATCCAAACTCTGCAATTTTTACCATTATTCTCAATCTCCTCGGAATGAAATAGCACACACATACTACTTTAGTAGCACCAATATAGAAGCTGTGGATAAAAAACAAACACCCCAAGTATCATTCGCTAGCTTCAGCGCCAAAACGCTTCAAAAACAATCGAATAGCGCATTCATTAACTTAAGCGCTTCGTTTTTTTTTGCCTGTTTATAACAAAGCAGATTGCTGTGATTTCTTTGCACTGCTATAGTTCACAGCTGCTATTCTTGCTTTGATGATTATTTAAACAAAATCAAGTACGAAGTCGCACAGTTAACCGAGTAGATCACTTCATTTCATAGTGCCGCAACTGGCGTAAGACTCTATTGAATTTAGTCAAACTTATTGCCTACTCGTCGTATTTTCATGCTGAGTATTCTCCGCAACTCGCGGGTCACAAGCATCATGTTTGTGACAACTGACGTGCCCACAGAGCATCCCCTCCAGCCGGGAGGCTGCACTTTTTAGCCATGGGATCTGGCACCGTGAAAACGAACTAAAGCAATAAGCACAATCAATATAAAGAAAGATAACGAGATTATTAAATGAAAAGAATGTTAATCAACGCAACTCAAAAAGAAGAGTTGCGTGTTGCTTTGGTGGATGGTCAACGACTGTTTGATTTAGATATTGAAAGTCCTGGACACGAATCAAAGAAAGCAAATATCTATAAAGGCCGTATCACCCGTATCGAACCAAGTTTAGAAGCTGCATTTGTCGATTATGGTGCCGAGAGACACGGTTTCCTTCCTCTAAAAGAAATTGCTCGCGAATACTTCCCTGCTGGTTACACATACCAAGGCCGTCCTAATATCAAAGAGGTATTAAAGGAAGGACAAGAAGTCATCGTTCAAGTTGAAAAAGAAGAGCGTGGTAGCAAAGGTGCTGCGCTAACCACTTTTGTTTCACTTGCGGGCAGTTACCTTGTTCTTATGCCAAATAACCCACGAGCTGGCGGTATTTCTCGCCGTATCGAAGGGGATGAACGCACTCAACTAAAAGCGGCTTTGAGCACTCTAGACCTTCCTCAAGGAATGGGATTGATTGTTCGTACTGCAGGTGTAGGTAAAAGTGCAGAAGAGCTAGAGTGGGATTTAAACGTTCTACTGAACCACTGGGGTGCTATCAAACAAGCATCTGACAGCAACTCAGCGCCTCTTCTTATTCACCAAGAAAGTAACGTAATTGTTCGCGCAATTCGTGACTACTTACGTCGTGATATTGGTGAGATCCTTATTGATAGCAACACTATCTATGAGCGAGCATTGGAGCACATCCGCCTAATTCGCCCTGATTTTGTTAGCCGAGTTAAGAAATACGATGGTGAAGTCCCACTCTTTAGCCATTACCAAATCGAAAGCCAGATTGAATCAGCTTTCCAACGTGAAGTTCGTCTACCATCTGGTGGTTCAATCGTTATTGACCCGACAGAAGCACTGACGTCTATCGATATTAACTCTGCTCGTGCAACAAAAGGCGGAGACATCGAAGAAACAGCGCTGAATACCAACCTAGAAGCAGCAGACGAAATCGCTCGTCAATTGCGTCTACGCGACCTAGGTGGCCTGGTTGTTATCGACTTCATCGATATGACGCCCGTTCGTCACCAGCGTGAAGTAGAAAACCGTTTACGTGATGCTGTTCGTCTTGACCGTGCTCGCGTCCAAATTGGTCGTATCTCGCGCTTTGGTCTGCTAGAAATGTCTCGTCAACGCCTGAGCCCTTCACTCGCTGAAGCAAGCCACCATATCTGTCCGCGTTGTACAGGTACTGGTGTTGTTCGTGATAATGAATCTTTAGCCCTTTCTGTTCTTCGTCTTATCGAAGAAGAAGCGCTTAAAGACAACACAGCTCAAGTTTTAGCTGTCGTACCTGTTCCAATTGCTTCTTACTTGCTCAACGAAAAGCGTCGCTCAGTGAACCACATTGAGAAGAATCAAGAAGTGAAGATCACGGTCGTTCCAAATTCAGATATGGAAACCCCTCACTTTGAAGTGATCCGTGTTCGCGAAGGCGAAGAATTTGACCTACTTTCTTACCTGCTCCCTAAAAAGCTAGATGCTCTGAAAGAAGCAGAAAGCAAAGAACCAGCAGAACAAGAAGTAAAACTGCGCAAGATTGAAGAGCCCGCTCTAAAAGGGTTTACGTCTCCAGCTCAAACGGCTGCTACCCCAGCGCCTGCACCTAAAGCGGCTGAAGCGCCTAAAGTAGAAGCGAAGGCTGAGAAAACAGAACCTGGCCTTATTTCACGTATGCTCAAAGCGTTGAGCGATTTCTTCTCTGGCTCGCCAGAAGAAGCAAAAGAAGAAGTGAAAGAAGAGAAGCCTGCTGAGCAACGCAATACGCGCCCTCGTCGTAATCGTAATGATCAGCGTCGTCGTAACAATCGCGATAATCGTGAGAATAGAGATAACCGCGATCGTAACAAGCGTAAACCTGCTCGTGAAGAGCAAGCGACTACTGGTAATACGGCCAATGCTGGTGATGAGAAGGCAAAACAAGAACGTAAGCCTAACAATCGCAAGCCTAGAAATGATCGTCGCAACAACCGTGAAGAAGTTAAAAACACGAAAGTTGCCGAGCAAGGTCAGCAAATCGCTGCAGATGCACAGAATGAGCGTCAAGAAGCTCGCACTGATGCTAAGCAAGCAAAAATCAAAGAGCGCCGTCAACGCCGTCAGTTGAGCAAAAAAGTTCGTGTTAAAGCTCAACAGCAAGAAGAAGCAAAAGCTGAAGAGATCTCTGCTGCGGTCGCTGAGCAAGTAGAGGCGAATATTGAGGCAAATGACGCGACTCAAGAAGAGCAGCCGAAGCAACGTCGCAATCGCCGTTCTCCACGTCACCTTCGTGCAAGTGGTCAACGTCGTCGTCGTGGACGCGATCGCCGTCCTAACCCATTCCGCCTACGTAAAGGTGGTGTTGCCTCTCCAGAGATGGCAATGGGTAAAGTGATGCCTCGTTATGACCTAGCTAAACCAGCTAGCAAGCGTAAGCAAGAGTCACAAGCTGATGTGGAAATCGCACAACAGCCAAACACTCTTTCTGGTTTTGCTATGCCTGAGATGGCAATGGGTAAAATTGTACTACGCCCTACAATGCTAAACCAAGAGCCTTCATCAGTAGCTGCAGCTGTTGAAGAAGTGAAGACGGTTGCCGAGGTTGCTCCAGTTCAAGCTGAAACAGTTACCACGGAAACAGTAGAGCAAGTAACTGATGCGGTTGAGTCTGCACCTGTTGCAGAAGAAGTGGCTGCTCCGATTGCCGAAACTGTCGAAGACAAGCTAGAAGTGGAAGCTGAAACTCAAGTGGTTGCTGAACCAGCAATCGTTGTTGAAACGCCTGTTGAAGAAGCGCCAATAGCTTCTCCAGCTAAAGCACCTTCAACAAAAGGTATTCAGATCAAAGCTCATGCAACCTCTGGAATGACAAAAGCGCCTGGTCCTCAAGAAATTAAAGAGATTGAGGTTGTAGCGATGCCGTTTAAATCGGAACGCTACGAGCCAAAAGGTGCGGGAAGTCAAGTTGCACGCAGTCAAGCAGGCTCAGGAATGACCAAGCCTCAAGGCTACTAAGCCACGCGGTTTAAACGCTTAGATAGATGAATCAGGCTGCTTTCGAGCAGCCTTTTTTTTGCTTAATCAAATTAGCTAATAATGAAAGTCATCTATACTAGGTTAATCATTGAACTTAATCACACTTTTCGGTAGCATGCGCCGATTCATACTTATTAACACTTACTCACACTTCAATATAGATTGTTAGTCTATCTGTTATTTTGCCCAATCTTGCTTAAGGATTAATAGGGAAGTGTTGTTTAAGGATAAACCCATAACTGACGATACTGAGTAATCATGTTTGAATTCCCACAATTTTCTAAGCACTCCGTAAAAAATGACGTCCTTTCCGGGCTGACCGTTGCGTTAGCGCTTGTTCCTGAAGCTGTTGCCTTTGCATTTGTTGCTGGTGTCGACCCTATGGTTGGTCTTTACGCTGCATTTATCGTTGGCCTAATCACGTCGATATTCGGCGGCAGACCAGGCATGATTTCTGGTGCTACAGGTGCTATGGCCGTTGTCATGGTTAGCCTGGTTGCAACCCATGGTGTTCAGTACCTTTTTGCCGCAATCATGCTTGCCGGTTTACTTCAAATTTCGGCCGGACTCTTTAAACTCGGTAAATTCATTCGCATGGTGCCACACCCTGTAATGATCGGGTTTGTTAATGGGTTAGCTATCGTTATTTTCCTCGCGCAGCTTGGGCAATTTAAAACACCTGATGCTTCTGGAGTTTTAGACTGGTTACCACAAGGTGAAATGATGGTCATGTTAGGCCTGGTAGCGCTGACAATGGCAATCATTCACTTCCTACCTAAGCTAACGACTGCTGTACCTTCTTCACTCGTTGCGATTGTTACAGTGACACTCATCGTGATGGGCTTTGGATTAGAAACCAATACGGTGGTTGACTTCCTTCGCACGATGTCAGGCGATGAAAATGCCACACTGGCAGGTTCACTGCCAACATTCTCTATTCCGATGGTACCGTTTAACTTTGAGACATTTCAGATTATCTTACCTTACGCCATTATTCTTGCGGCTATCGGTCTGATCGAATCTCTACTAACGCTTACTGTACTTGACGAAATGACCAACACACGCGGTCAATCAAATCGTGAATGTGTTGGCCAAGGTCTTGCTAACGTTACTTGTTCGGTATTTGGCGCGATGGGTGGTTGTGCAATGATCGGTCAATCGATGATTAACGTTAACTCAGGTGGTCGTGGTCGTCTTTCAGGTATTGTCGCAGCCGTCGCACTACTGATATTTATCCTATTTGCTGCTGCACTGATCGAGATGATCCCACTGGCTGCACTTGTTGGGGTTATGTTTATGGTGGTTATCGGTACTTTCGAATGGGCAACGTTTAAGCTTGCACGCCGCGTACCTAAGCAAGATTTCTTTGTTATCGTGCTCGTTACTATCGTAACAGTACTTACCGACCTTGCGATTGCGGTTGCGGTTGGTGTTATCGTTTCTGCTCTCATGTTTGCTTGGGAACACGCGAAACACATCTACGCGAGCAGTAAGGTAAATGAAGAAGGTTCGAAAGAGTACCACATCAATGGTCCTATCTTTTTCGGCTCTGCAGCGAATTTCTTAGAATTGTTTGATTTTAAAAATGACCCAGATGACGTCATTGTCGACTTCGCGGGCTCACGCGTTGCTGACCACTCAGCAATCGAAGCCATTGAGACATTAGCAGTACGCTATTCAACACTAGGAAAAACACTGCATTTACGCCACCTAAGCCCAGATTGTCGTGCCCTACTCCATAAGGCCGGAAGCTTAGTTGAAATTAATGTGAAAGAGGACCCGAGCTACAAAGTCGCAACCGACATTTTGGCTGGCTAATCTTATTCCTCTCACCGTTGAAAAATCAAAAGGCTTACCATCAGGTAGGCCTTTTTGTTGTTTAGTACCGAGTAAAGCATTGAATAGTCACCTGTCCTTAACTCTTTCACTATCACCAATGAGAACATTCATCTACTAACAGCCTAGTTCAGCACGGTATAGCCTCTATTGGTCATACAGTTTCTCATTACAGCCTGTCGCTCTTGTTCGTAGTTTGCTTGATTCTGTCGACGGTCTCGACTGCCACCTATTACCCCTGCGCCTAGCCCAACAGCAGCGCCTTTCTTAGCACCTTCAGTGCCTCAACCGACTGCAATAGCCACCCCAGCAGAGCCTATAGCTGCTCCCTTTAACGTGCCACCGATCTCTCCATGAGAGCGAATCTCTTTTTGAACTTGATGCGATAGCTCTTCACATTGGTACATGTCAAAGACATAATCTCTCTCATTAACGCCGTTTTTATCGATAATCAAATTGGCATGGCTGCTCATCGCAAAAAAGAGCGTTACAGTGAGTAAAGCTTTCTGCTTCATTTCAGTTTCCTAGTTTGACGTATACGTAAGTCGACGAGTGTATAAAACGCACTAGCAAAACGTGGAATATCCATTATTCCAAATTAAAAATCTTCCTCGAAGAAACTAGGTTTCTACCGAATAAAAAAAGCCCCAACCAAGAGGTCGGGGCTTAGAATCAATATTTCGTGCTAGCGAAACATTCTCTATTTAACGAAGTATCTTACTTCTTTTTAGCTGGCTTTTGGTCAGCTTTTTTCTTGATTACTGTTGTGCCTTCGAAAGTTTCACCTTCAACGTACGCTTTACCGTAGTAAGCCGTTGTTAGAACTTCTTTTAGCTCAGTAATTAGAGGGTAACGAGGGTTTGCACCAGTACACTGGTCATCAAACGCTTCTACCGCTAGTTCATCGAGTTTCGCGATGAAGTCTGCTTCGTTAACACCCGCTTCTTGAATAGACAGTGGGATGTCTAGATCTTTCTTAAGCTCTTCTAACCAAGTTAATAGACGCTCAATCTTCTGTGCAGTGCGGTCACCAGCTTGGCTTAGGCCTAGGTGGTCAGCAACTTCTGCGTAACGACGACGTGCTTGTGGACGGTCGTATTGAGAGAAAGCAGTCTGCTTAGTTGGGTTATCGTTCGCGTTGTAACGTACAACGTTTGAGATAAGCAGTGCGTTAGCAAGACCGTGTGGTAAGTGGAACTCAGCACCAATTTTGTGAGCCATTGAGTGACACACACCTAGGAATGCGTTCGCAAAGGCTACACCAGCGATAGTTGCTGCGTTGTGTACTTTCTCACGAGCGATTGGGTCAGCCGCACCATTTTTGTAGCTTGATGGTAGGTACTCTTTAAGCATCTTAAGTGCTTGTAGAGCTTGACCGTCTGAGTACTCGTTCGCTAGAACAGATACGTAAGCTTCAAGAGCATGAGTTACTGCATCGTAACCACCGAACGCTGTAAGAGACTTAGGCATGTTCATCACTAGGTTCGCATCAACGATCGCCATGTTTGGCGTGATTTCGTAATCAGCTAGTGGGTACTTAGCACCAGTCTTGTCGTCTGTAACAACTGCGAATGGCGTAACTTCTGAACCTGTACCTGAAGTAGTCGTAATACAAACAAGCTCAGCTTTTTGACCCATTTTAGGGAACTTGTAAATACGTTTACGGATATCCATAAAGCGCATTGCTAGTTCTTCAAAGTGAGTGTCTGGGTGCTCGTACATTACCCACATGATCTTAGCCGCATCCATTGGAGAACCGCCACCTAGCGCTAGGATAACGTCTGGCTGGAAGCTCTTCATTGCTTCTGCGCCTTTCTCTACAACAGATAGCGTTGGATCCGCTTCTACATCGAAGAATACTTGAACTTCGATACCTTGTGCTTTAAGAAGGCGAACAACATCATCAGCATAGCCGTTGTTGAATAGGAAACGGTCAGTTACTAGGAATGCGCGTTTCTTACCTTCTAGGTCGCCAAGAGCGATAGGAAGGCTACCACGACGGAAGTAGATAGACTTAGGTAGTTTGTGCCACAACATGTTTTCAGCTCGCTTCGCTACAGTTTTCTTGTTGATAAGGTGCTTA
>MPDB01000001.1 GCA_001874155.1 Vibrio sp. MedPE-SWchi | reverse complement strand
CTGCTTCGTTGAAATCGAAGAAGGCGTTGAAGGTCTAGTACACGTTTCTGAAATGGATTGGACTAACAAGAACATCCACCCTTCTAAAGTTGTTAATGTAGGCGACGAAGTTGAGGTTATGGTTCTTGAGATTGACGAAGAACGTCGTCGTATCTCTCTAGGTCTGAAACAGTGTAAAGCTAACCCATGGCAGTCATTCGCTGAAGCGCAAGCTAAAGGCGATAAAGTTACTGGTAAGATCAAGTCTATCACTGACTTCGGTATCTTCATCGGTCTTGACGGCGGCATCGATGGTCTAGTACACCTATCTGATATTTCTTGGAACGCAACTGGCGAAGACGCTGTTCGTGAATACAAGAAAGGCGACGAAATCTCTGCAGTAGTTCTAGCAGTAGATGCAGAGCGTGAGCGTATTTCTCTTGGCGTTAAGCAAATGGAAAATGACCCGTTCAATGCATACGTTGCTGACAACAAGAAAGGTACTCTAGTAAACGGTACAGTAACTGCAGTTGACGCTAAAGGCGCTACTGTTGAGCTTGTAGATGGCGTAGAAGGTTACATCCGCGCTTCTGAAGTTTCACGTGACCGTATCGAAGATGCATCTCTAATCCTAAGCGTTGGTGACAGCGTTGAAACTAAGTTCACTGGTGTAGACCGTAAGAACCGCGTAATCAACCTATCTATCAAAGCTAAAGATGAAGCTGAAGAGCAAGAAGCAATGGCTTCTCTGAACAAGTCTGAAGACGGCGGGTTCGGTAATGCTATGGCTGACGCATTTAAAGCTGCGAAAGGCGAATAATAGCTTCTCGTTAAGAGAATATTAGCTGTTAGCTAAGAAAGGAGCCGAAAGGCTCCTTTTTTTTTTGCTAATTTTCTCGATAGGTCTATAATTTCTAAAAAGAAAAGTGAACGAGGAAAACTATGACTAAGTCTGAATTGATTGAAAGACTCTGTTCTGAGCAAACACACTTGTCTGCGAAAGAAATAGAAGATGCTGTTAAAGATATATTAGAGCATATGGCAACAACTCTTGAGAGCGGTGATCGCATTGAAATCCGTGGCTTCGGTAGTTTTTCGCTGCACTTCCGCGAACCGCGTGTTGGTCGTAATCCAAAAACTGGCGATAAAGTAGAGCTAGAAGGTAAGTATGTCCCTCACTTCAAGCCTGGCAAAGAATTACGCGAGCGAGTTAACGTATCTTAATCAGCAAATTAGAAGTTTGTTAGAAAGCGGCCAACACTTATGTTAGCCGTTTTTTTTATCAAGAGAATGTGAATAATAGACATGGTTTGTAAGGTGGTTTTCCTGCATAATCGTACCTGCTATGAATAATGAGGGTAACAGATTATGAAAGTTCTTAAAATCGTTGTAGTTCTTGCACTCTTTCTTATTGCACTCGCTTTAGGATCTCAAAACCAAGCTGTTGTGACTTTTAATTACCTGTTAGCTCAAGGTGATTTTCACTTATCCACATTGCTAGGCAGTGTCTTTGTAGCAGGCTTTGCTTTGGCTTGGTTAATTTTTGGTAGCCTTCATTTCAAGTCTCAGTTACAAGTTAGAAAGCTCACCAAGAAACTAAAAAAAGCGGCGGTGGATACTAATGTCCCAGCTCAGCCCAAAGCATAAATACGGTAGACTCCATTAGATGTTAGAGATACTTTTCTTGTTATTACCAATTGCCGCTGCTTATGGGTGGTACATGGGTAATCGTAGTGCGCAGCAAGACAAGCAAAAGCAGTCTAATCAGATATCACGTCAATACGTGACCGGTCTAAATCTACTTCTTTCTGATCAATCGGATAAAGCGGTTGATCATTTTATCGAACTGCTTCAAGTCGATGACAATACAATTGATACTCACCTCGCTTTAGGGAACCTTTTTCGCTCTAGAGGAGAAGTTGATCGTGCGATACGTATCCACCAAAATTTAATCTCTCGTTCTGGGTTGACTATCGATCAGAAGAATATAGCCCTTCAGCAGCTAGCAAAAGACTATATGGTCTCAGGCTTTTTAGATCGTGCAGAAAAGATTTTTGAACAGCTTATCGAAGAACCTGACCATCGTGAAGCTGCGCTGCAACAGCTCGTTTCTATATACCAACAAACTCGAGAATGGGCTAAAGCCATACATCTTGCGGGTTTGTTAGTTAAACTGGGCAAGCCTCGAATCAGTTCTACTATTGCTCACTATTGGTGTGAACTTGCTATTCAAGAAAAGCAGGACGGTAACGTAGCCAAGTCGATTCAGTATTACCAACGGGCGTTGAGTGAAGATCCTAAGTGTGTGAGAGCAAGTATACTGTTGGGTAAACAATATTTGGAATCTGAAGATTACCAGCTGACTGTTGAATACCTTGAAAACGTACTGGATCAAGACAGTGACTTTATTGGTGAAGTTTTGCCAATACTAGCGGACTGTTATTATCATATTGGTAATGAGCATGGTTTAGTCGAGTTTCTAAGGCGATGTATTTCCAAAAAAGCGGGTGTTTCGGCGGAGTTGATGCTTGCTCAATTGGTCGCTCAGCATGAAGGTACAGCCTCCGCTCAAGAGTTGTTGACTCGCCAACTGGTTAAAAATCCGACCATGAAAGGCTTCTATAGGCTTATGGATTATCACTTAGCTAACGCTGAAGAAGGCAGAGCTAAGGAAAGTTTAAGCACATTGCAAAAGTTGGTAGGCGAACAGCTCAAACTCAAGCCGCATTATCGATGCCGTAAATGTGGCTTCTCTACTCATTCTATGTATTGGCACTGTCCATCTTGTAAAGGTTGGGGAGTGATTAAACCGATTAGGGGCTTAGACGGCGAATAAACTAGTTTTAGATAAAAAAATGGATACAATAGCCTCGCAAATTAGCGAGGTTATTTGAATCTAAGCCTCGTAATTTGTTATTTAGAGTAATAATGAAAATTTAGGAGAAGAAATGACCGACCAAAAAGTGATCGTTGCGCTTGATTATGACAAGCAAGCTGATGCCTTAGCATTTGTTGATAGAATCGACCCTACCTCTTGCCGTCTTAAAGTGGGTAAAGAGATGTTCACTTTGTTCGGACCAGACTTCGTCCGAGAACTTCATAAACGCGGTTTTTCTGTTTTTCTTGACCTTAAGTTTCATGATATCCCTAATACTTGCTCTAAAGCAGTAAAAGCCGCCGCTGAGCTTGGGGTGTGGATGGTTAACGTTCATGCTAGTGGTGGTGAACGAATGATGACAGCCTCGCGTGAAATCTTAGAGCCCTATGGTAAAGATCGCCCACTATTGATTGGTGTTACCGTGTTGACCAGCATGGAGCAAAGTGATCTCTCAGGCATTGGTCTTAATATTGAGCCACAACAACAAGTGATCCGCTTAGCTTCATTAACTAAAAACTCTGGCTTAGATGGCGTTGTTTGCTCAGCTCAAGAGGCTTCGATGTTAAAAGGTGAGCTGGGGCAGGAATTTAAGCTTGTCACACCAGGAATACGTCCGGTAGGCGCTTCTGTTGGCGATCAAAAACGAATCATGACACCAGTCGATGCGATTCAAGCTGGTTCTGACTATTTAGTCATAGGACGCCCAATTACTCAGGCGACAGATCCGGCTTCAGTTCTAGCTGAAATTAATAAATCATTAGTGTAAATCTAGTCTTATAGATTCGTACAAAAAGGTCAGCATAATTGCTGACCTTTTTCGTCTTTATACCGGACGGCCACTGTGGAACTTGAAATCCTCATCAACGGCTAGGATAAGCTCAGCTTCAATCTCACCAAAGTACTGGACTCGCTCAGAGATATCTTCACCTGCAATGTTTGTTGCCAGTGTCAAATAATCTTTATAGTGTCTTGCTTCAGAGCGAAGGAGCGACACATAAAAACTCTCCATTTTACTATCGAGGTGTGGGGCTAGTAACGCAAAGCGCTCGCAAGACCGAGCTTCAATGTAAGCACCTATAATCAATTTGTCGATGAGTGTTTGTGGCTCGTGTGTAGCGGCTTTGCTTAGCATACCTTTGGCGTATCGGCTTGCAGGGATTGGATGGTACTCAATACCTCGGTCTGTCATGATCTCCAAGACTTGGTAGAAATGATGAAGTTCCTCTTTTATTAGTAGTACCATCTTGTCTATGAGATCTTGATGATAAGGGGAATTATCCTTTGCTTTTAGTTTCTTGCTTATTTGACTCTTGCCTTTCAAGGTTTCTATCGTACCTTGTTTTTTATAAGCAAACGCCTCAAATGGTTGAAACCACTCTAGGAGGAGGTCGGCACTGCTCTTATCAACAGCGTATTTTCTGAGTAGATACATTGCAGACTGGCCAGCTTTTAGCTCACATAAAAGATGGTCAATTAGAATTGTATTTAGATTTTCGCTGCGTTTCGCTTGAGCTATCCACTCTGGCGGTGTTGGGCAGTGTAAAAAGTTTAGAATTGGGGCGAGCAGGTTTTGGGTATTCATAATAGTCTTTTTAAATCTATATCGCTGGAATTAAAAAAGGCCGCTTAAGAGCGGCCCTTGTGCTATATGGCTATTACCATTTCTTCTTTTCGCCAAATAGTGCGTCCATATCGTCTTCTTTCTCTTTTTCTTCGATATGTTGCAGATCTTCTGCACTTTTGTTCTGGCGTTTTAATTCAAGCTCGTCAAACATTGTCTGAAGTTTTTCTCTGGCTTGATTTGAGTAAGCATCATTTTTAGAGCTAAGCGCATCTATCCCTTTCTTAAGCAATTGAATGGCTGTTCCTGGTTGCCCTCGAACAATCGCATCATTGGCACGTTTAATAACATTTTCGATATTGATACGAACCTGGATAGACTCTAATCGAGCATTTTCGGCCACGTAGGCTTGAGTCTCGAAACGTCCTTTATTGTGTTCGCTGCGAATTGTATCACGCAGTCTTTTGACGAGTTTAAGCATTACGATAGCCTGCTTATCACTGCTAGGCACTTTAAAGCTAGTGCTGTCTCCGCCTTGGTAATTATCGCGAAGCTGTGCGATTTGCTGCGTCATGTTTTCAATTCGTTGGGCTAATTGCTTGTTCTTAGGGTCGAGCTCAAACATGTTACTCAAAGCATCAAGAATTCGGTTGTTTAGGCACACAAGCAACTCTTTACTAAAGGGCATATGATGTGCGTTACCAATCAAGTCTTCCGTCGCATCTATAATGGCGATGTAGCGAGAGGACTCTTGTTTTTTCGCTGTCTCTACCTTTACTTTGTATTGCAGCATGATGTTGTAACCAAGTACCAACACTAACAAGATAGCGACTAGGGCAATAATTAATCCAATATTCATAAATTCCAAATCTTTGTGTTTTGGTCGGTTAGCATTTTAGGATACACGATTCCATTCGCTTTCGGCACCAATATATCGACACATTTATTATTACTGTTTGTTACTTGATTATTAACCAAAAAATAGAATTAGCACAGTAATATGAGGGTTAGCTAGCAAAACTCACCATACTTCAGAACGACAAATGAACGAATGATATCCCTGTGCCCAATTTTCCTACCAATTGTTGTCCAATAGCGTTATAACTAATAATTATAAATTATTAGTGCCTAGTAGGCCATCGGCAAGGATTTCGAGGTCATAAAATGAAATTACAGCAGCTCAAGTATATAGTTGAAGTTGTGAACCATAACTTAAACGTGTCAGCTACTGCAGAAAGTCTCTATACATCTCAACCTGGCATTAGTAAGCAAGTTCGCTTACTGGAAGATGAACTTGGTATCGAAATCTTTGAGCGTAGTGGTAAACACCTTACTCAAGTCACGCCTGCTGGCATTGATATTATTCGAATATCCCAAGAAATCCTGTCTCGTGTCGAAAGCATTAAGGCGGTGGCCGGCGAGCATACTCACCCAGAGAAAGGGACGCTGAACATTTCAACGACGCACACACAAGCTCGTTATGCGTTGCCGAGTGTGATTAAAGGCTTTACGTCTCGTTATCCTAAAGTCTCCCTGCATATGCACCAAGGGACGCCTAGCCAGATGTCAGAAGCGATAGCAAAAGGCACTGCAAACTTTGCGATTGCGACTGAAGCACTTCATTTATATCAAGATGCGATCATGCTGCCTTGCTATCACTGGAATCGATCGATTGTCGTGCCGAAAGACCATCCGCTTGCCGCTAAGAAAACAGTGACTATTCATGATTTAGCGAGCTATTCATTGGTTACCTATGTATTTGGTTTTACAGGTCGTTCAGAACTTGATACCGCGTTTAATAATGAAGGGTTAACACCTCGAGTTGTCTTCACTGCAACGGATGCGGATGTCATTAAGACGTACGTAAGAATGGGGGTTGGTGTGGGTGTCATCGCTAGTATGGCGATTGATAGAGAAACTGACGATGATTTAGTGGCCATAGATGCCAGCCATATTTTTGGTGCGAGTACGACGAGCATTGGATTCCGCAGAGGTACTTTCTTACGCACTTATATGTACGATTTTATGGAAAGATTTGCCCCTCATCTAACTCGACCTGTTGTTGAACGCGCTATCTCGCTAAAATCTAATGCCGAAATTGAAGAAATGTTTAAAGATATCGATCTCCCTGTACGATAACTGCTTTCTAATCCAATGGCTTCCCCTTAAACTACACAATTGCTAGGGGGAGTCATGAAACATACCTTTGAAAAACTGAGTCAAAATCTACTCGCACATACACTATTTTGGCGTTTTGAGCCCTTTCATTCGAGTTCTGAATCCCATTACCCGTGGGATGAAAGTCACCCAAAACTCTCTTTTTGGCTCGATCAACTTACCCCTAGTGAGATTGAATACTTCAAGTCCGATCCTTCTCTACTTATCGAGCCACTTTCCGAATTTTTACCCGAGCTAACCGCTTTATCCGCCTTGGTTCACCTGCCGGAAAGGGACGAGAATGCCTGCGAAATCGATAAACATCTTTTTACTGGTGTACCAGGAAGGAAGCTTGAACAGATACGCTCAATGGGCGAGGTGTCGGTTGAGCTGCATCGAGGGACAGAATGGTTAGAATGGTGTTCGGGTAAGGGCTACTTAGGGCGCATACTAGCTGCACGCACTAAGCAAAAGGTCACTAGCCTCGAATACCAGACTAGTTTGTGTGAATCTGGGCAGGAAAGCGCAAATAAATTGAACTTACCGATGACGTTTATTCAAGGCGATGCTTTAGATAAACGAAAAATGCCTTTCATGACTGAAAAACAACATGCCATTGCACTCCATGCATGCGGTGATTTACATGTGAGTTTGCTCTATAAAGCCGTTCAGGAAAAACTTCCCGCTATCACTATATCCCCTTGTTGCTACCACCTCACTGCATCGGATAAGTATCAAGCTATGTCTGTTGACGGATGCTCATCTCTATTGGAATTGACCAAACAGGAGTTGAGAATCCCATTACAAGAAACAGTAACCGGTGGTGAGCGAGTAAAAAGGCATAGATTCCTTGAAATGAGTTACCGCTTAGGGCTTGATATATTACTTCGCGAAGAAAATTTGGCGGAAGAATATTTACCTATCCCAAGTATCAAAAAATCACAGCTCTCAACGGGGTTTGAGTCTTTTTGCCTTTGGGCGACAAGGCAGAAAGGTATCACACTCCCTTACGTAGACTTTGACTGCTATCTGGAACAAGGACAGCAGCGATTTTGGCATATGGAAAGGCTTAGCTTAGTTCAGCAACTTTTTCGTCGTCCATTAGAGTTGTGGCTGGTGCTTGATAAGGCGCTATACCTTGAACAGCATGATTATAACGTCTCTTTATCACAGTTTTGTTCCCGCCAAGTTACCCCGAGAAATATTTTACTGCATGCATATCGTAGATAATCCGTCCCAATGTCTCTTTTTTGTTAAGGTAACGTTAACGCTTTCTTCCCTTTGTTTTAAGTAACTGGTAATAATATTGAGTGCGTATATAAAATGCACAGTGATAATAATAACCCAACACAACATTCACTACTAAGTTGCTTAAATCAAGGAGTTAAGATGAAAGCAGGTAAAATTCTAGCAACGGCTCTCTTTGCCAGCGCTGCATTACTCTCATCAACAAGTATCATGGCAAAAACTGCCAAAGTTGCCGTTTCTCAGATAGTAGAGCACCCAGCTCTGGACGCGACTCGACAGGGATTACTCGACGGCCTTAAAGCAAAAGGTTACGAAGAAGGTAAAAACTTAGAATTTGATTATAAGACTGCGCAAGGTAACCCTGCTATTGCAGTGCAGATCGCGCGTCAGTTTGTCGGCGAAAGCCCTGATGTGCTTGTAGGTATTGCGACTCCAACGGCTCAAGCACTGGTTTCTGCAACTCGAAATATTCCGGTGGTTTTTACTGCAGTGACAGATCCTGTTGGCGCGAAGCTTGTTAAACAAATGGAACAGCCAGGGAAGAACGTGACTGGGCTTTCAGACCTGTCGCCCGTTAGCCAGCATGTAGAGCTAGTGAAAGAGCTGCTTCCTGATGCGAAATCGATTGGCGTTGTATACAACCCAGGTGAGGCAAATGCGGTAACGCTAGTTGAACTGCTCAAGCAGAGTGCTCAGGAACAAGGTTTTGTGGTTGTTGAAGCGACCGCTTTAAAAAGTGCAGACGTGAAGTCAGCAACTCAGGCCATTGCAGGGAAATCGGATGTTATCTATGCACCAACTGATAACACTGTAGCAAGTGCCATTGAGGGAATGATTGTAGCTGCTGATCAAGCCAATACCCCAGTGTTAGGCGGCGCAACATCTTATGTTGATAAAGGCGCTATCGCGAGTCTTGGTTTCGATTATTATCAAGTTGGTTACCAAACAGCGGATTACGTTGCAGCGATTTTGGAAGGGAAAAATCCAGGTGAGCTTGATGTAAAAGTCGCTAAAGGCTCTGATCTCGTAGTTAATTCGGCGGCGGCGAAAAAACTCGGTATCACTATACCTCAGTCAATTCTCGAACGCGCCACAAGCGTAAAGTAGCTCATATTAAAGCCAGCCTCCTTATCTAAGGGGGCTGGTTTTTTAGCAGAAAGGGAGTGGTTATGTCTGCTTTTGCGTTTTTTGGAGCTTTAGAAATAGGGCTTCTTTATGGGCTTGTCGCTTTAGGGGTTTATTTAACGTTTAGAGTGTTGGATTTTCCAGACCTCAGTGTCGACGGCAGTTTTCCTATGGGGGCCGCGGTTGCAGCAACAGCCATTGTTGCTGGCGTTAACCCTTGGCTAGCCACTGGGATGGCGATATTAGCTGGTGCCGCGACAGGCTGGGTGACTGCGTTCCTGGCTGTTCGTTGCGGAATCCTGCATTTACTTGCCTCAATACTCACCATGATCGCGGCTTTCTCAATTAACATCCGCATTATGGGGCGCCCAAATATGTCACTTTTGGGTGAAGATACCATCCTGACACCTTTCGAATCCTTAGGTGATGCGATGTACTTACGGCCGATTGCCGTTGGTATTCTTGTACTGCTCTCTGCTTGGGGAGTTGTGCGCCTGTTGAACAGTGATTTTGGATTAGGTCTAAGGGCGACAGGGGTTAATGCCCGAATGGTGTCAGCTCAAGGTGGAAGTACTTCATTTTACACTTATTTTGGTCTGGCTCTTTCCAACGGTTTTGTCGGCTTCGCAGGGGCTTTGTTTGCTCAAACCAATAGTTTTGCCGACGTCACGTCAGGCGTTGGTACTATTGTTGTCGGCTTGGCTGCGGTGATTTTGGGCCAAACATTGATACCGGGTAGAAAAATATGGGTGGCGGTTACGGCTGTCATCGTTGGCTCGGTTCTTTATCGGTTAGCTGTCGCGTTTGCGCTTAGCAGTGGCATGTTTGGACTCCAAGCGTCAGATCTAAACTTGGTAACGGCAGTACTTGTGGCGGTTGCACTTATAGCACCGAAGATAAAAGGAAATTTTAAGTCAAAAAAGTCCGTTAAACCTGTTAGGGCTACTACATCTGAAATGAAGGGTAGGGCTAAGCAGGTAAGAGACTCAGGAGACGCGGTATGATTCGCTTAGAGGATATTCAGGTAACATTTAACCCTGGAACAATTTTAGAAAACCAAGCGTTGAAGAGCGTCTGTTTGGAAGTACCAGAACATCAATTCTTAACGGTGATTGGCTCAAACGGTGCTGGAAAGTCAACGCTGTTAGGCGCAGTGACAGGTGAAACTCCTATGGTGGGGGGGAGTGTGATCATCGATGAGCTTGATGTGACTCGCCAAACGGTAGATCAACGAGCTAAACAATGTGCTCGAGTCTTTCAAGACCCTCTTGCTGGCACTTGTGCTGACCTCACAATCGAAGAGAATATGGCTCTTGCGTTTATGAGAGGGAAAAAGAGGGGATGGAGTCTGTCTTTGTCATCCAAAAGACGGAAACTTTTTCAAGAAAGAATCAGTATTTTGGGTCTAGGCTTGGAAGATCGCCTTAGTGACAATATTGGTTTGCTATCAGGGGGGCAGCGTCAGGCTGTTAGCCTTGTAATGGCGACATTGTCAGACAGCAAGCTTTTACTACTCGACGAGCACACCGCCGCTTTAGACCCGAGAATGGCAGCCTTTGTTATTGACCTAACGAAGACCATTATCAACGAGTTTAATTTAACGGTAATGATGGTTACGCATTCAATGAAAGATGCACTTGCGTGTGGCGATCGGACCGTTATGCTACACCAAGGCGAGATAGTGTTAGACGTATCGGGCGATCAGCGCGCTAATATGAATGTTCCTGATTTATTAGAGATGTTTAGCAAAGTAAGAGGTGAAGAGTTATCGGACGATAGCTTGCTGCTGAACTAGTGACTCACCACTGAGTCCAACATGTGTCTATACTTTACAAGCCCATTTGTTAATAATATTAAATGGGCTTTTTCATGGCTTCTTCATAGATAGGTAAAATCGTTTTAATGAAACTGCAGCGGCACTATAGTCTCAAGTTCGTCTTCTTTGTTCCTATGATCGTCTCACTTGTCTTGGCCGGCCTTGTTATGAAAAGCCACTATGATGTGATTGATCGAGGGATTACTACGGAATACGAGCGACTCAATGAATCATTAACCCGCTCGATTAAAATTCTAGCAGCGTTGGATTATAGCTTTACCAACTATTATCAAACGGATGGTGTTCTGTTATTAGAGCACAATAGCCAGATAATGGATGGATTGTGTCATGTTTGGCCCATTGATGCCTTACTCCGTGCTAGAGGGAAGTCGGATACTATGACTGCCGTCGATATTGACTATCGACTTGTGGGCGACGCCTCTATATGCGACCCAAGTAGCTCACTCTTTGAACGAGCTTCTAAGCAAGTTTCACTTGCCCCCGTGCTTTCCTTTTTGCATGACCTAGACGATTACCTATTGGGGATACATTACTTTGATACTGAAGGGTATGTCTTCTCTTCTCCCGATACGATGGTGAAGAATGTAACTAAAGAGTATCTAGTCTCTTTAAAAAATCGCCCCTATTGGAAGCAAACTGCTCGTAACCGCGACCGCGTGACCGTATCTGGCCCGATAAATTCGATACTGTTAGGAAAGACAGTGATGTCGATGACGGTTCCTGTTCATCTGGACGATGAGTTTCAAGGGGTCATATCATTAAATATAGATATTGATGTGTTGCTAGACAAAGGGACAAGCCTCAGTAGTGAAATTCGAATTATTAATAGAGAATTAGATGTTGTACCTAGCAATGCCATTAGAACGAAAGAAGTAGACTTTGAAGGTGTTGTCGCGAATCACGTCTTTTTTTATGACCTTGATATAAAAAAAGAGATCTCTTTCTTTTTTGAATTTGAAAAGTACACATTGATTGTTATTTTTCTTATTTACATCTTTCTAGTATTGGTACTTTTCTACGTCAACATCAATATGGAACGCAGTCACTTCAAAGAGCTAGCTGCGAAAGATGCGATGACTGGATTGTTGAATCGTCGAGGGTTTGACGCCTTTTTATCAAAAACGATCCATGATAAAACCTTTGCTTTAGCCATTTTTGATATCGATAACTTTAAACAAGTCAATGATACGTATGGGCATGATGTCGGTGATGATGTTATCTGTTATGTGGCGGATAAATTAGAGCTGAATATCCGAAACAATGACGCGGCTGCTCGATTTGGCGGAGAGGAGTTTGTTGTCTATGTAAAAGGGAGTGATACTCAGCAATTGATGAAGATTCTTGAAAGGGTAAAAGCCGCCATTTGCGCAGATTCGCATAAAGTGGTGGCGGCAGGTTTTACCATTTCAGGCGGTGTTGAAATCGTTTCCCCTGGTAACGGGTTTGACTTTGAACAACTCATCAAGTCGGCTGATGAGAAGCTCTATCAAGCAAAAACATCAGGTAAAAATAAGCTTGTTTATTGAATGATGTTTAGTTTTCTTCTGTTACCACGCAAGCTTGTTGATACCGTTTAATATGCTCAACAATAGGCTCTGCGGTTTTGAAGGTTCGAATTTCTCGAAATAACGCGTTAGCTTCTGGGTATTGCTGTTTTAGATAAGCAAACCACTGTTTAACGCGATTTGGGTAGTACATCCCTTTATCCCCTTCCATTTCGTAGCTGGAATACGCGAGAAGTAAATCAACCACTTCATTCCAAGGAAGAGGTGAATGGTTGTACTTTACGACATTACCTAAATTTGGAACGTTGAACGCGCCTCGGCATACCATCAATGAGTCTATTCCCGTGGTTTCGATACAGCGTTGACCATCCTGATAATTCCATATCTCACCATTGGCAATAATGGGGATAGTAGAATTTTTTCGAATGTCATTTATGTATTCCCACTTTATCTCACTCGCCTTATAGCCACCTGCCTTTGTTCTCGCGTGTACGGTCAATTCATCGGCACCAGCGGCCTCAATCGATTCGACGATTTTGAAACAATCATCCGGGTTCTCCCAACCCAATCGAATCTTGGCGGATACAGGGATATGCTGAGGAACGGCCTCTCGGCAAGCTTGTACAACATCGTGAATGAGTTCTGGATGCTGAAGTAACGCAGCTCCTCCTCGGCTTTTATTGACCAGACGAGCAGGGCAACCAAAGTTAAGATCTATCCCTTTCGCTCCAAGGCTAGCCGCTTTGATTGCGTTTCTAGCCATCCACTTAGGGTGTTGACCTAAAAGCTGGATATGGACTGGAACACCTGACTTGGTGTGAGAGTGAGTGAGTAGCTCAGGGCAAAGGCGGTGGAAAACGTGATCGGGCAGCTCTTGCTCACTCACACGAACAAATTCAGTGACACAAAGATCGTAATCATTGATATCAGTAAGAATTTCTCGCATTAAGTGATCTAACACACCCTCCATAGGGCCAAGAATGACACGCATACGCTGTTGCCTTTAGTTATCTGTGGGAAGAATTTCGATGCGAGATTGTAGAGACTCTCGAATAGATTGTCACTAAACGCTTGCTTCAGGCTATAATAACCGCTGTTTTCTCCAACTTAAAAAATGACATGACCTACGAGTTTTTAAATCTTGATGCCTTGCCTTGTGACGAATCACCGGAATATATCGAAGGGGCAATTCTTGCGGCAAACTTTGCAGTAAAAGCGACGGCGCCAGAAAAGTGGCTAGGCCAGATACTTACGGAAGTGACGCCAGAGGCCGTCGGAAAAATCACAGAACAGATTCATATTCAGTTCAATCGATTACAAAGAAGCGAATTCGACGTTTCCACTCTATTAAATCTTGAAGAAACGATGGAAGGCTTGTCTGATTTTGCAGAAGGCTTTATGACGGTATGGCCGATCATTGAGGAAAATTGGGCAGATGTTCAACCCAATGATGGTTCTCTACGTATGCTACAAGCCTTGTTGACCACGTTTATGTTAGCGATTGACGAAGAGCAGACACACCAGCAGATGAAAAATGCTGGAATTGAAACACCGCCTGCATTAAACGATCTCGTTGGACAAATTGATCTCATGGTGGCTGAAGTTGCATTGGCTGCGGACGAATTGCTCGCTGGTGGCAAAAGTCAAAGCGTGAATCCTTATAAAGAAATCGGTCGGAATGATGTTTGTCCGTGCGATAGTGGCAAGAAGTTTAAGCAATGCTGCGGTAAATAAACGCTCGTCATGGTTGAGTAAATAAAAAGGTGCCTATGGTGAACATTGGCCAGATTTGTTGTCTCAATACATTGAATAATCATTTTGCAGTAACTCGGAGTATTTAAATGAAAAATTGGTGTCTTCTACTTTTGGTAAAGTGTTCACTGCTGACCAGCTTCTCTGCTTTGGCTACACCGAAAGAAGAGCTCAGTAATCGTCTTGCCCTAAATGATGGTTTTAGTGCCGAGTTTAGTCAGCAGATTATTAGTCCCGATGGCGATGTCGTTATGGAAGGGGAAGGGAAAGTTGATATTGCTCGTCCTAGCCAGTTCCGCTGGGAAACCACTTTTCCTGATGAGAACGCATTGATTTCGGATGGTGAAACACTGTGGTATTACAGTCCTTTCATTGAACAGGTCAGCGTATATTGGCAAGCGCAAGCAGTAGAACAAACGCCTTTCGTTCTGTTAACACGCAATGTTGAGAGTGATTGGGATAACTATAGCGTGTCGCAGCAAGACGATCGCTTTACATTAACGCCAACGGCTGTTGATTCAAACCAAGGCCAATTTCAAATTGATATTGATACCAAGGGCATTGTTCAAGGGTTTAACGTCATAGAGCAAGATGGACAGCGCGGACTGTTTAGCTTTAAAAATGTAAAAATAGAGCGTCCTGATTCTGATAAATTTACTTTTGTCATCCCTGAAGGGGTCGAGGTCGATGACCAAAGGAACTAATAATGAGTAACTTGAGCCTCGACTTTTCGGGTGAGGAAGATTTTCGTCCACTCGCCGCTCGTATGCGCCCCGAAACGGTTGAGCAGTATATCGGGCAACAGCACATACTTGGATTCGGTAAGCCTCTTAGAAGAGCGCTTGAAGCCGGTCAAATTCACTCAATGATTCTTTGGGGCCCCCCTGGAACTGGGAAAACGACGCTCGCTGAAGTCGCCGCCAATTATGCGGATGCCGAAGTTGAGCGAGTTTCTGCTGTCACCTCGGGTGTTAAGGATATTCGAGCGGCTATCGAAAAAGCACGTGAAAACAAAATGGCAGGTAAGCGAACCATTTTGTTTGTTGATGAGGTTCATCGTTTTAATAAATCTCAACAAGATGCTTTTTTACCTCACATTGAAGATGGCACGGTTACTTTCATTGGCGCGACCACAGAAAACCCATCGTTTGAGTTAAACAATGCACTATTGTCTCGAGCTAGGGTTTATAAACTCACTTCGCTCTCTATTGAAGAGATTAAGCTTGCCTTAACTCAAGCGCTAGAAGATAGCGACAGAGGGATGGGGAAGATCAAAGCGACATTTCACGATGGTGTCCTAGATCGATTGGCTGAGTTGGTCAATGGTGATGCTCGTATGTCACTTAACTACTTAGAGCTTCTTTTTGATATGGCAGAAGAGGAGCAGGGCGTAAAGCAAGTGACTCTTCCTCTATTGGCTGAGGTCGCTGGTGAAAAAGTATCGCGCTTCGATAACAAAGGCGATATTTGGTATGACCTAATCTCAGCCGTTCACAAGTCTATTCGAGGGTCTAACCCCGACGGCGCACTTTATTGGTCAGCCAGAATGATTTCGGCAGGGTGCGACCCACTTTATATTGCAAGGCGATTACTGGCCATTGCTTCCGAAGACATCGGTAATGCCGACCCTCGAGCAATGCAGGTCGCTATGTCGGCGTGGGATTGTTTTACCAGAATTGGGCCAGCAGAAGGTGAGCGAGCCATAGCACAAGCTGTTGTCTACTTGGCTTGCGCGCCGAAGAGCAATGCTGTGTATAACGCATGGAAACAGGCACTAAGAGACGCAAAAGAGTATCCCGAATATGACGTGCCGGTTCACCTAAGAAATGCGCCGACCAGTTTGATGAAAGATATGGGCTATGGTGCAGAGTACCGCTATGCTCACGACGAGCAAGGAGCTTACGCTGCGGGCGAGGTATATCTCCCACCAGAAATGAGCCATGTACGTTACTATCAACCAACAAATAGAGGCTTGGAGACAAAAATTGGCGAAAAGTTAGATTACTTGGCTAGTTTAGACGCAAAAAGCCCACAAAAGCGCTATGAAAAGTGAGTGTTTTTGGATACATTTGTTCGATTAAAATTTCTCTACGTATTGGTCACCGTTTAGGTGTTGTTTCAATGCGTTTTTTCACAACCATAAGGCATAGGATTAGCAATGCTGGATTCTAAATTACTTCGCACTGAGCTGGATGAAACAGCTGCAAAATTAGCACGTCGCGGTTTTAAACTTGACGTAGAAACTATTAGTCAACTTGAAGAGCAACGTAAATCCATTCAAGTAGAAGTTGAGAATTTGCAATCCACGCGTAACTCCATCTCGAAGCAGATCGGCCAAAAAATGGCTTCTGGTGATAAAGAAGGTGCAGAGGAAATCAAGAAGCAAATCGGTACTCTAGGTAGCGATTTAGAAGCTAAAAAAACGGATTTGGCAGAGCTTCTAGCGAAACTTGAAGAGATCACTCTTTCTGTACCAAACTTGCCTGACGATGCTGTGCCAAGCGGTAAAGACGAAAGTGAGAATGTTGAGATTTCTCGCTGGGGTGAGCCTAAGAGCTACGACTTTGAAGTGAAAGATCATGTTGATCTAGGCGAACTAAGCGGTGGGTTAGACTTCGCGAGCGCGACTAAGATCACTGGTGCTCGTTTCATCGTGATGAAAGGCAAGTTTGCTCGTTTACACCGTGCAATTGCACAATTCATGTTGGATCTTCACACTGATGAGCATGGTTATACAGAGATGTACGTACCATATCTGGTTAATGCCGATAGCTTATTTGGTACCGGTCAGTTACCTAAATTTGGTAAAGACTTGTTCCATACAGAACCACTTGTCGAAAAAGTTAGTGATGAAGAGCCGCGTAAGCTGTCTTTGATCCCTACGGCTGAGGTACCTGTGACTAACATGGTTCGTGACACGATCTCTGATGAATCGGACCTTCCACTTAAGATGACAGCTCACACACCGTGTTTCCGTTCTGAAGCTGGCTCTTATGGCCGTGATACACGCGGGCTTATTCGTATGCACCAATTCGACAAAGTTGAGCTGGTACAAATTACGAAGCCAGAAGATTCAATGGATGCACTTGAAGAGCTGACAGGTCATGCAGAGAAAGTACTTCAGTTGTTAGAGCTTCCATACCGCAAAGTGGTTCTTTGTACTGGTGACATGGGCTTTGGTGCACGTAAAACTTACGATTTAGAAGTTTGGGTTCCAGCACAAGAAACATACCGTGAAATTTCTTCATGCTCTAACATGTGGGATTTCCAAGCTCGTCGTATGCAGGCGCGTTTCCGCCGTAAGGGTGAGAAGAAGCCTGAGCTAGTGCATACACTGAACGGTTCTGGCCTCGCTGTAGGTCGTACTATGGTAGCTATTCTAGAGAATAACCAAGAAGCCGATGGCCGTATTGCAATTCCAACTGTATTGCAAAAATACATGGGCGGCCTGACTCATATCGGCTAATTGCCTAACTGTATACTGAAAAAGCCGACAGAATTATTTGTCGGCTTTTTTGTCTTTGTCGCCAGCTTAATGACGGATATCGCTGGTACGCAATTGTTACAGGTACATTAGCGACAGCACTTTTTAGACTTCTTACCACTGCCACAAGTGCATGGATCATTTCGGCCCACTTTCGCGCTAGGCTGCGTTACACTTTCTTCTTGCCCTTCGACTACGCCATCAATATAGAACCAGAGACCATCGTGTTTAACAAAGCGAGATTTCTCTTGCATACAATACTGTTGTTGCCCCTCATTGAAATAGGCCCTAAATGAAACGTAGCCTTCATTGCTGCTCTCGCCTTCTTCTGTACCGATTACCTCAAGTTTTTGCCAGTCAGAGTTGATGGACTCGGTGATACCGTCACGTGACTCGTGCGCGTTGCAACTTGGATGGTAAGTATCGATGACGAAATCAACTAACTTCAAAACATGAGCGCTATATCGCGCGCGCATAATTTGTTCCGGCTTTTTTGCAGAATGTTGATCGAGGTGGATAGGCTCACAGCATAATCGATAGGGCGCTGCGCTACCGCAAGGGCATTTAGACATCAAAAATTCCAGGATATTTATAGGTATATTTAGGTTGGCTATTTTAGTGGGCGGTTGGCTGTATGTAAAACCGAACCATAGCCTTAATTCTTTCTAAGACTATGGTTGCGAAACTCACAGAGTTAGCAAGCGTCGAGAAGATCTGCGGTCCATTTAACCGACTCATCGTAGCTTCGATTGACACTATCATTGGTCAATTCTAGTTGGTCAGATAGAGAACTGACTTGATTCCAATCTGCTTTCTCATAAGCTTTAACAAGCAATAAAATCTGACCGAGCTGCCCGGACTCGTAGCTTAATGCTTCTTTCACTTCTTCTTCTATTGGCATCTCTTTGACCAAGTCTTCTAGCGGTTGGTCAAGTAAACTGTCGAGTAGTGAGAACATCCCAGTGAGAAAAGCGTTACCTTCCGTCTGTTTCGTTTGGTATTTAGAATACAGCAGTTCACAAAAGCGTGCTCGCTGAATGGATAAGCCATAGAGATAGTCAGGTTTTGACTCCTGAGTTGAAGCTATTGCGACAAGGGAAATGAATTTTCTCAGTTTAGCGGTACCAAGGTAGACAACTGCCTGCTTAAATGAAGCGATTTTAGTACTGACAGTAGACGAAGAATTGACGAAAGTAAGCAGCTTGTAAGATAGCGATAAATCGGTGCTGACAAGCTCTTCAACTGCCTGAAAGTTAACGTCTTCTTTGGCCACTTCTTTACACAGCTGAATAAGCGTAATCAGTGAGGGTTCGAGAGCTTTACGCTGAATGATTTCAGGCTTACTGAAAAAATACCCTTGAAAGTAATCAAAGCCAGCATCTTTCGCTTGTTGAAATTCTTCGTGTGTTTCTACTTTCTCCGCTAAGAAAAGAATTTTCCCTGAGGGTATTTTTTGAATGAATTGTTTTGATTTGGCAATAGAGACGATGCGTATATCAAACTTGATAATAGAGACATAGGGAAGAAATTGCTTCCATTCTTTACTAGGAACAAAGTCATCAAGTGCAATGGTATATCCTTGCTCTGCCATCTCTTTAATCGCTGCAAGTAGCTCATCTGTTGGCTGGCAATCCTCAAGGATTTCGATCACCAAGTTATCAGCAGGAAATAGACTCGGAACTCTATTGATGAGGCTCTGGTATGGGAAGTTCACGAACCCCAGATGATTGCCTAGCGTCGAATAATGAGTAGATAAAAAGTGGTCAGAGAGAAGCCGGCTAGTTGCCAAGTCGGGATCAATCTCTGGGAAGCTATTATTTAGGCCGTCTCTAAATAGCAACTCATAGCCGATAGTCTTTTTATCTCGATCTAAGATAGGTTGCCTAGCAATATAGGAATATTTCAATGCTAATCTCTTACTTCATACAGTGGGCTAAAATCGACGTTGGTATACATATGAGTGTTAACTCATATTGATATTAGTCGAGTTTAGATTTACGTAAAAGGTTTTGTTTTTAATTCAAAGCCATTTTCATCATAGACCAAAATTGAACCTTGGGTGTACCAGTCTCCGAGCACAATGCGGGTACCGTCACCTGAATTGGTATTTAGTTGGTGAATATTTGGGCGATGAGTGTGTCCGTGAATCATTAAATTAACGTGATGTTGGTTCATCACTGAAACAACTTCATCAGGCGTCACGTCCATTATGTCGAGCGATTTAGTCTGCTTATCTTCTTTGATATCTGACTGAACCTTTGAGACGATCTTCTTTTTAATAAAGAAAGGGATTCGGTTAAAAAACCATTGCAGCCAAGGTTGGTGGACTTTTTTTCGATATTCAAGGTATTTTACATCGAGTGTACACAAGGTATCCCCGTGCAAAATGACTGCTTTTCTTCCATAAAGGTCAATGACGGTTTCATCTGGAAGTAAGCTCATTCCTGTTTTATTCGCGAAGCGCTTGCCCACGAGAAAATCTCGATTTCCTTGAGTGAAAAAGCACGTAACACCCGCATGGGTTAACCGCTTAAATTCTTGTTGAATCTCAAGTGAAAATTCGCTGTTGTCATCATCACCAATCCAAAATTCGAACAAATCGCCGAGCACATAAAGGGTTGTCGCGTGAATTGCTTCATTTCTCATAAAGTCAATAAAGCATTGGGTGATGTCTGGTCGAGAGGGGGATAGATGTAGATCGGAAATAAATAGTGTTGTCATAATGAAAAAAAGGAGAGCAACAAGCGTGCTCTCCTAACTCTTTTACTCTTCGATAGTTGTGCCAGTAATGACAACTTCTTCTAGAGGTACATCTTGGTGCATACCCATAGTGCCTGTGCTAACGCCTTTAATTTGGTTAACAACGTCCATGCCTTCAACAACTTCTGCAAATACACAGTAACCCCAACCGTCCATGCTTTCAGAGCGGAAATCTAGGAAGTTGTTGTTATTTACATTGATGAAGAATTGAGAGCTAGCAGAATGTGGTTCCATAGTACGAGCCATTGCCAATGTACCTATTTTGTTGCTTAGGCCATTGTTTGCTTCATTTTTGATCGTAGCGCGAGTCGCTTTTTCACGTAAGCCAGACTCCATACCACCACCTTGTACCATGAAACCATCGATAACACGGTGGAAAAGTGTGTTGTCGTAAAATCCATCACGGCAGTACTGTAAAAAGTTAGCACTTGTTTCTGGTGCTTTTTCTTCATTGAGTTGGACTTTGATGTCCCCGAAATTAGTATGAAGAGTGATCATGACGTTACCTTTATTCATGTTTTTGACATTAGGGCAAGATTCTATATCAACTGTGTCCATTTTAATACGTGGATTATCATAGAAACGTTCAATCAATCCCCGTTTATGATGAGTTTTTCCCTCCGATGGGATTACGTAAAAAGCCATGACTTGATATACTGACCCACTATTTTATTTCACCTAATATTAGATAGAGATCATGTTAAAGATATATAACTCGCTCACGAGACAGAAAGAGGAATTCAAACCAATCAATGCCGGGAAAGTAGGCATGTATGTCTGTGGGGTAACCATATACGATCTCTGTCACATTGGACATGGCCGCACCTTCGTTTCATTTGATGTGGTTTCACGCTACTTGCGCTACCTTGGTTTTGACTTGAACTTTGTCCGCAACATTACTGATATCGACGATAAAATCATTAAGCGTGCGGCGGAAAATGGCGAGTCTTGTGATTCATTGACGGAACGTTTGATCGCGGAAATGCACGCAGACTTTGATGCGTTGAATATGAAGCGTCCAGATGTTGAGCCTCGTGCAACAGAATACATTAAAGAGATCATCGAGCTGGTTGAAAAGCTGATAGAACGCGGTTTTGCGTACGTTGCCAGTAATGGTGATGTTATGTTCGAAGTAAAGAAATATGAAGAATATGGTCGTTTGTCTGGTCAGGATCTAGAGCAGCTACAAGCCGGATCTCGCGTGACTTTGGAAGAAGCCAGTGTAAAACGCAGTGGTATGGATTTCGTTCTTTGGAAGATGTCTAAGCCGGGTGAACCAACATGGGAATCGCCTTGGGGACCAGGTCGTCCAGGCTGGCACATTGAATGTTCCGCAATGAATTCATCGATTCTAGGCAATCATTTTGATATTCACGGTGGTGGCTCTGATTTGCAGTTCCCACACCATGAAAATGAAATCGCGCAATCTTGCTGTGCTCATGGCACCAAATATGTGAATACTTGGATGCACAGCGGTATGGTGATGGTCGACCGAGAGAAAATGTCGAAGTCATTAGGCAATTTCTTCACGATTCGCGATGTCTTAAATCACTATGACTCAGAAACAGTGCGTTACTTTTTGATGTCAGGGCACTATCGCAGTCAGCTCAATTATAGCGAAGAGAACTTAAACCAAGCGCGAGCATCATTAGAGCGTTTGTATACATCTCTACGTGGTTTGGATTTAACGGTTCCTGCTGCGGGTGGCGAACAGTATGTTTCTCGCTTCTCTGAGGCGATGAACGATGACTTCAATACGCCTGAAGCTTATTCTGTACTGTTCGAGATGGCTCGTGATATCAACCGTATCAAGACCGAAGATATGCAGAAGGCGAGTGAGCTGGGTAGCCTAATGCGCGAACTGGCGGATGTGATCGGTATTTTGCATCAAGATCCAGAAGCGTTCCTAAAAGGCGACTCCGGTGACAACGATGAAGTGGCTGAGATAGAAGCCCTAATTAAGTTACGTAACGACTCTCGAGCTTCAAAAGACTGGGCTAACGCAGATATGGCGAGAGACAGGCTAAATGAAATGGGCATCGTTTTAGAAGACGGTGCAGACGGCACGACATGGCGCCGTAAATAATGACAAGAGAAAGGGCTAATTAGTTAGCCCTTTTTTATGCGTAGATCTTTTTAGTAATGACTTTCATTATTCAATATTTATTATTTTGGAATCATTATTTATCTCATTTTGGACTAAATAGCACCGTAGGACTTTCTGTGGCACAAATGTACTTTTATTACTCGGCAATGAATGCGGGTAAATCAACAACACTTTTACAGTCTTCGTTTAACTATCAAGAGCGAGGAATGACTCCGGTGATTTATACCGCGGCATTAGATGATCGTTATGGTATTGGTAAGGTGAGCTCACGGATTGGCTTGCAATCTGAAGCTCAGCTGTTTCGATCAGATAGCAATCTCTACGAAGAGATCGCGCATTTGAATGAGACTGAAAAACGTCATTGTGTGCTGGTGGATGAGTGTCAATTCCTTTCAAAAGAACAGGTGTATCAACTAACAGAAGTCGTAGATAAGCTCAACATTCCAGTATTGTGCTACGGGTTGAGGACGGACTTTCTTGGTGAATTGTTTGAAGGGAGTAAGTACCTTCTTTCTTGGGCGGATAAATTGGTCGAGCTCAAAACAATCTGTCATTGTGGTCGCAAGGCGAATATGGTGATCAGAACTGATGAAGCTGGCAATGCGATAGCAGAGGGTGATCAAGTCGCCATCGGTGGGAATGATCGCTATGTATCTGCGTGTCGTCTTCACTATAAAGAAGCATTGGGTAAATAATTACTGCCAATATTACAGACAACAAAAAGCGGAGCCACTGGCTCCGCTTTTTGTTGTATTCGACTAATTCGGATTGCTCAAGGCAGTCAGAGATTAACGAGCACGGAAGACGATACGTCCTTTAGATAGGTCGTATGGAGTCATCTCTACAGTTACTTTGTCACCAGTAAGAATACGAATGTAGTTCTTACGCATTTTACCAGAGATGTGAGCTGTAACTACGTGACCGTTTTCTAGCTCAACACGGAACATTGTGTTTGGAAGAGTATCAAGGACAGTGCCTTGCATCTCAATTACGTCTTCTTTAGCCATTTAATCCTCTTTAGAAATTTGGCAATTTTAACGGCTCTTAAATACCGAAAAAATGGGAATTATGTAAAGTTGGAGCGTATTCTACCCTTGCCAACGTTGATTTACTAGCCTTTGATGACGATGAAAGCGGACTTTATAGTTCATTGCCGGACATTCATCGATTTGGTAGCCCAAGTAGAGCCATTGTTTTCCTTGATCTGCGCAATATTCAACTTGGCATAGAACAGCGAGAGTGCCTAAGGAAATGGCGACGTCCGGGTCGTAAAAGGTATAGAAGGCACTGGCGCTGTTGCTCATGACATCAGTGACCGCGATAGCAACGAGTTTTTCATTAGAATAAATGTGAAGGAATTGAGTGTTGAGCCATGCGCAATTGGAAAATCGAGCGAATTCTTCACGTTTAGGTGGGAACATGCTACCTGATTGGTGTCGTGCATTAATGTAGCGAGAGTACAGTGTGAACCACTCTTCATCCATGTCGTCTTTGAGTGCCCAAGTGTAACTAACGGCTTTAGATCTAAGGCGTTTTTGGCTCTTAGATAACAGAAAATCTGGAACTGAGACTCTTAAAGCATTACACGCATTACAACTGTCGCAATGAGGTTTGTAGATAGTGTCACCACTGCGACGAAACCCATTTGCCAGTAACACTTCATAACTTGAAGGCGAGTGCATTTGTGTATCGAGTGCCACGGCGACACGTTCTTGTTTATTGTCTAAATAGCTACACGCGTGGCTATCAGTTAAACCAATTCTGATCTGTTGGATATCAGAGCTCATCTAAGATCCTCTAATGGGAGAAGCTAGCCACTGGGTTTGAAAGCAAGTGTCTTTGACGGATTTATCTCTTAATAATAGCAATGAATCCAAAAACTCGTCACGTTCAAGCTCAATAGCGCCAAGCGATGCGAGGTGAGGATTCATCACTTGGCAATCAATTTGCTTTCCATCATGTTTTTGAAAATGATGGCAAAAATACCAAAGTGCGATTTTAGATGCATTGTCTTTTAAGCTAAACATCGACTCACCACAAAACAATTGACCCACTTGAATGCCGTACAATCCACCAATTAATACATCGTTTTCCCACACTTCAATGGAGTGGCATTTTCCTTGGTTAGCCAGTTCGATATAGGCATTCTGCATATCAGAATTTAACCAAGTTTCCTCTTTTGGCCTTACTTGACCGCACATTCTAATCACTTGCTCAGTGGCATGGTTCACACCAACTCGATACTGATGTTTCCTTTGAAACTTGATGACACTGCGAGAAGGCGCATAAGTTAATGGATTGAATATCGCTCTTGGCGCAGGACTCCACCACAAGATGGGTTCACCAGGCCCATACCATGGGAAGATCCCTTGCTGATACGCAGTATAAATACGGGCAGAGGAAAGGTCTCCTCCAAACGCGAGTAATCCATTAGGCTCTGACATGGCTTCATGAGGAGACGGAAATTTGAGTTCGTTTGGTGATAGTTCGGTTAAATAGATAGCCATACGATGGAATATTGTTGGGAAACCGCTGTTCAATAAAGGCGTTTACTTTAACGAACTTTGTTCGTATTTGCTCGCGTTTTATCGTTCCGCGTTGATGTCAAGAATGGCAAGGTTAAAAATTTAAATTGAGGCGTAAATAATTTCTAACGATTCGTGGATTAGATCTGGAGTTCAGCCCTTATTTTGGTTAGTCTGCCAGTACGAAAAATTTTCAACATTGCTCGATTTTCGCAAGCCCAGCAATGAAATCAAGGATAAAAAATTTTAATGGAAAGCCTTACGTTACAACCGATAGAAAAAGTGAATGGTGTCGTGAACTTACCTGGTTCAAAAAGCGTCTCTAACCGTGCGTTGCTTCTTGCAGCATTGGCGAAGGGGACGACACGTTTAACTAACCTGCTTGATAGTGATGATATTCGTCATATGCTCAATGCGCTAACGAAACTCGGTGTGAGCTATACGCTATCGCAAGACAAAACAGAATGTGAAGTCGTGGGTTTAGGTCAGGCATTTAACGTAGAGCAAGCACAAGAACTGTTTCTCGGTAACGCAGGCACCGCCATGCGACCTTTGGCGGCGGCGTTATGCCTTGGCACTGGGGAATTCGTATTAACCGGTGAGCCGAGAATGAAAGAGCGCCCAATTGGGCATTTAGTAAATGCGCTTCGCCAAGCGGGTGCTAATATTGAGTACCTTGAGAACGAAGATTATCCGCCACTGAAAATTAATGCGACCGGATTAGAAGCTGGCACTGTTGCGATCGACGGCTCTATTTCTAGTCAGTTTCTTACAGCATTTTTAATGTCAGCGCCACTGGCGAAAGGCGATATTACCATCAACATCGAGGGTGAGTTGGTATCAAAACCATATATCGATATTACGCTCCACATCATGAGGCAGTTTGGTGTTGAAGTCATTAATAATGACTACCAGTCATTTGTTGTTAAATCCGGTCAATCTTATGTTGCACCAGGGGACTTCCTTGTTGAAGGCGATGCCTCTTCAGCGTCGTATTTCCTAGCCGCTGCTGCCATTAAAGGTGGCGAAATTAAGGTGACGGGAATTGGCAAAAATAGCATTCAAGGGGATGTGCAATTTGCCGATGCGCTTGAAAAAATGGGTGCAGAAATTGAATGGGGAGATGATTATGTAATCTCTCGTTGTGGTGAGCTTGTAGGTATTGATATGGATTACAATCACATACCTGATGCTGCGATGACTATAGCGACGACAGCTCTTTTCGCTAAAGGGACAACAGCCATCCGCAATGTATATAACTGGCGTGTAAAAGAGACCGATCGCTTGTCCGCTATGGCGACAGAATTACGTAAAGTTGGTGCTGAGGTTGAAGAGGGGGAGGATTACATTATTGTTAAGCCAACCACTCAGCTGACGCATGCTGCAATCGATACCTATGATGATCATCGCATGGCGATGTGTTTTTCACTGGTTGCTTTGAGTGATACTCCTGTCACCATCAACGATCCAAAATGCACATCAAAAACCTTCCCTGGATATTTTGAAAAGTTAGCAGAACTCAGCGTTTAGATAGGCTATCTCGAGACTAACGAAATAAAAAATGCTTGCCTTCGAGGCAAGCTTTTTAGTCTATAAGAGTAAACTCTTTAGACAGGTGGTGTGCTAGGTATTTAAACATGTTAAACACGGCGGTTGTGTCGGCCGTTGGGAGTCCGCCGTCATCTAGAAAATACTCGCCTTTAAAGACCAAAACTTCGTCTTTTTCTTCTACTGAAGTAGCGCGCATTCCTTCTATATAATCGTCATGTTCTTGAATGACTTGGTTTGCAATTAATAACAGGTCAAATTGGGCAATTGGCTTTTTGGTGGACATGATGAGTTCTTACTGCTGAATCAAAGTTGACCCTAGTTTATGTCAGAAAAAAGGAAATTCAATCGAAATTGTGACTTTGCATTTTGTGATTTACGACTAAGTTTTATGTGAAGTACTAGAAACACAATCACTTGCACGTTTAGTATGGGCCAACTTATTGAGACATGAGTCATTTCTTTCCAGTTGAGTAACTCGTGATTTTGTTGAATTGTCGACCAGTTGAATTTATTTTTTCAAAAAAGATATTGATCTTCTTGTAATCTCGCTCGATAGTAAAAAAAGAACACGCATTTGAGTATGTCATGCGATAAATTCGCGCAGCGATAAAGGACATTTGAGTCAATTATGGGTAAATCACTCGTTATAGTGGAATCACCAGCCAAGGCAAAGACAATAAATAAATACCTTGGTAAAGATTTCATCGTTAAATCTAGCGTCGGTCATGTCCGCGATCTTCCGACGGCTGGTCAAAGCACCGGCAAGAAAGCTGCAGCTATTTCTACCAAGGGTATGAGTGCAGAAGAAAAAGCACGCATAAAAAAAGAGAAAGACCGTAAAGCGCTTATCAAAAAGATGGGCATTAACCCGTATAAAGATTGGGAAGCTAATTACCAGGTTTTACCGGGCAAAGAGAAGGTCGTTGCAGAATTACAGAAACTAGCCAAAGACGCAGATTACGTTTATCTCGCAACCGATTTGGACCGCGAGGGAGAAGCTATCGCATGGCACCTTCGTGAGATCATCGGCGGTGATGAAGAGCGATACAAGCGCGTAGTTTTTAATGAAATTACTAAAAATGCTATCCAACAGGCCTTCGAAAAACCGGGCGAACTGAATATGGATGGTGTAAACGCTCAACAAGCGCGTCGCTTTATGGACCGTGTTGTGGGCTTTATGGTTTCTCCGCTATTGTGGAAAAAAGTCGCGCGCGGCTTGTCTGCTGGTCGAGTTCAATCTGTTGCCGTTAAGCTGCTTGTTGAACGTGAACGTGAAATCAAAGCGTTTATTCCAGAAGAGTTCTGGGATATTCATGCGAATACATTAACCGATGCTAAGACGAACTTCCGTCTACAGGTTGCTCAGAAAGATGGCGTGGCGTTTAAGCCAACCAACGAGACAGACACGTTTGCGGCGGTAAGCACGTTAGAAAAAGCGGCTTATGAAGTGTGTAAACGTGAAGATAGGCCAACAACAAGTAAGCCTTCTGCACCGTATATTACGTCTACGCTACAGCAAGCGGCGAGTACTCGTTTAGGTTATGGCGTTAAAAAGACCATGATGCTCGCTCAAAGGCTCTATGAAGGCGGTTATATCACTTACATGCGTACTGACTCGACTAACTTGAGTTCAGAGGCTGTAGAGTCTGTGAGAGAGTTTATCAATAGCGAGTATGGCGAAAGCTACTTGCCTGAAAACCCATTGCGCTATGGAAGCAAAGAGGGGGCGCAAGAAGCGCACGAAGCGATACGTCCATCAAGCGTTGATGTGAAAACTGAAGATCTGCAAGGCATGGAACCAGACGCTCAAAAAGTCTACACCTTGATCTGGAATCAGTTTGTCGCTTGTCAAATGACCAAAGCGAAGTACGACTCTACAACCGTCAGTGTCAAAGCTGATGAATACACGCTAAAAGCAAAAGGTCGAATTCTTAAGTTTGATGGTTGGACACGTGTACAGCGTCCACTAGGTAAAAATGAAGACCAAATTCTTCCTAATGTTCAAGTTGGCGATACGCTAAAACTTGAAGGGCTAGAGCCTAAACAGCACTTTACTAAGCCACCTGCTCGATTTACCGAAGCGGCTTTGGTTAAAGAGCTCGAGAAACGAGGTATTGGCCGTCCTTCGACTTATGCGTCAATCATCTCTACGATTCAAGATCGTGGATATGTCAAGGTCGATCAACGTCGATTCTACGCAGAGAAAATGGGCGAGATCGTTACCGATCGTCTAGACAATAGTTTTGATGACCTGATGAACTTCGACTTTACCGCTCGTATGGAAGCGAAGTTAGACCAAATTGCTGAAGGTAATACGGGCTGGAAAGGAGTCCTGGATAACTTCTTTACTGACTTTACGGGTGATTTAGATACGGCCGGTCTTGATGAAGATGAAGGCGGCATGAAACCAAACAATATCGTAGAAACGGATATTGAATGCCCAACCTGTTCTCGCCCAATGGGAATTCGCACGGCTTCCACTGGCGTGTTCTTAGGTTGTTCAGGTTATGCTTTGCCACCGAAAGAGCGTTGTAAGACCACCATCAATTTAGGTGATGAAGAAGGTATAATCAACGTACTTGAAGAAGACGTTGAAACTGAAGCATTGCGTGCTAAGAAGCGTTGTCCAATTTGTGAAACGGCAATGGACGCGTATCTGATTGACGAAAAGCGCAAGATGCATGTCTGTGGTAACAACCCTAACTGTGATGGCTATGTCGTCGAGTTTGGTGAGTTCAAAGTAAAAGGCTACGATGGACCACTGGTTGAGTGTGACAAATGTGGTTCAGACATGGTGCTAAAGAATGGCCGCTTCGGGAAATACATGGATTGCACCAGTGAAACATGTAAGAACACGCGTAAGATCTTACGTAATGGCGAAGTTGCGCCACCGAAGGAAGATCCAGTTCATTTACCAGAACTACCTTGTGAAAATTCTGATGCCTACTTTGTATTGAGAGACGGTGCTTCTGGGTTATTTATGGCAGCGAGTAATTTCCCTAAATCAAGGGAAACAAGAGCGCCATTAGTTTCTGAGCTGGCTCGTTTTAAGGACAGATTGTCGCCTAAATTTACGTATCTTGCAGATGCACCGACTGCCGATCCTGATGGTCGCGAAACGGTAGTACGCTTTAGTCGTAAATCAAAAGAGAACTATATCCGGTCAGAGATCGATGGGAAGCCTTCGGGTTGGACTGGTCTCTATATAGATGGGAAATGGGAAATTACCGACAAGCGTAAGAAGCCCAAAAAAGAAGACAAGAAAAAATAGATAAAGGCAGCTCAATGAGCTGCCTTTTTTTTCGACTTTTAGTAACACACCTTCCGGTCGTTAACCAGCAGCTCCCACCCGACATAAAACATAGAGTTCCATAAGTTTGAAATAGCACAAACTAAGTGTAACAAAATATGTATATAGTCAATTATTACGGCATTTGAATGTTCTCGGTTGATGGAATTCTGAGTGAGTCATCGCAAAATTCAGCCTCTACAAATGTCTTGAAATTACAACATTTGAACATTTGTTGTATAGATGCACCACTTAAAGGATATCCATTTTGAATCGATAGCGTCCTTTAGATTCTTGGTGTCAATTGGTGTTCTTATGCTGTTATTCAACAACTGATATAGTGCTCAATATAAGTTGTTCATTCGGGTATAACCCAGGTAGAGCAAGGGCTCTATGGTTATAGAGTGCTTGTGTTGTAAATGTTACTAACTTGTTTTCTTGTACTTCTAGATATGTGAGCTAGGCAAGAGTGTGTGTAGTAAAACAACGATCAATTAACGTAATTGCATATTTGAAATTGTAATTATTTTCGAAGCCGTTAACGTGTAGAAGCTTAGTTTGTAAAAAAGCTATGAATTAAGTTGGCTTTAGTAAAATGAAAATAGCACCGTACCCCCAAAAACTAATAATTGTGGTGCTCATAAAAATAAAATAATTAAATGGAGAAAAAAATGGCTGGTGTATTAGGAATGATCCTTGCTGGTGGTGAGGGTTCTCGCCTTAGACCTCTAACTGAATCGCGCAGTAAGCCTTCGGTTCCTTTCGGAGGCAGTTATCGTTTAATCGACTTCGCTTTAAATAATTTCGTCAATGCTGACTTGATGCGTATATACGTACTGACTCAGTTTAAATCTCAATCGCTATTCCACCACATGAAAAAAGGGTGGAACATCAGCGGTATTACCGATCGTTTTATCGATCCTATTCCAGCGCAAATGAGAACGGGGAAGCGTTGGTATGAAGGGACAGCGGACGCAATTTATCAAAACCTGAGATTTATGGAACTGGCTGAACCTGATCAGGTTTGTATTTTCGGCTCTGACCATATTTATAAGATGGATATCAAGCAAATGCTCGACTTCCATAAAGAAAAAGAAGCCGCGCTAACCGTTTCAGCACTGCGTATGCCACTGTCAGAAGCCTCTGAATTTGGTGTTATTGAAGTTGATGCGGAAGGTCGTATGGTTGGGTTTGAAGAAAAACCTGCGAATCCAAAATCAATTCCTGGTGACCCTGAGCACGCGTTAGTGTCCATGGGTAACTATATTTTCGAAGCTAAGAACTTGTACGCAGAATTGATTGAAGACGCGGACAAAGAAGGGTCTTCTCACGATTTTGGCAAAGACATCATTCCAAATATGTACCCACGCGGCGACGTCTTTGTTTATGACTTCAGCACCAACAAGATTACTGGTGAAAAGGAAGAAGTGTATTGGCGAGATGTCGGTACTATCGACGCTTACTGGCAAGCACATATGGATCTATTGAAGAAAGACGCACCTTTTTCTTTATATAATCGTAAGTGGCCCCTACATACTTTCTACCCAGCTTTACCGCCAGCAACGTTTACTGATTCAGTGAATGGACGAGTACAAATTATCGATAGCCTAGTCTGCAATGGTAGCTATGTTCGCGGCTCTAGAATTGAAAAATCAGTACTTGGTTTCAGAAGTAACATTGCTTCGGCGTGTGATATCAGTGAAAGTATTCTGTTGGGTGATGTAAAGGTTGGCGAAGGTTGTGTACTACGTCGAGTGATTGTTGATAAAGACGCAGACATTGCGCCAGGTACACAGATTGGTGTCAATCTTCAAGAAGACAAAAAGCGTTTTCACGTCTCGGAAGATGGTGTAGTCGTCATAGCGAAAGGTGCTAAAGTTGGCTACTAAGAAACTCTCTATTCTATTTGTTGCATCTGAAGTTGAAGGATTGATCAAAAGTGGTGGCTTAGCGGATGTCGCTAAGGCACTGCCTGAAGCTTTACAGGGTTTGAAGCAGAACGTGAAATTGGCCATTCCGGCCTATAGTCAGATTCCGAACATTGAAAAAGCTAACGTGCTACTGAGCACTAAGCTTGAAAGCTGGCCTCACACCGAGTATCAAGTCGTTGAAACTGAAGTCGCAGGCGTTCCTGTCTATGGGATACGCTGTGATCAGTACTTTGACCGTAAAGAGATGTACGCAGAAAACAACCAAGCTTATTCAGACAATGGCGAGCGATTTGCATTTTTTAGTGCTGCAAGCTTAGATATGTTACCTAAGCTTGGGTTTAAACCAGATATTGTTCACGCTAACGACTGGCATACAGGGCTTGTTCCGTATTTTCTGAAAATTCGTCATCAATCCGATGAATTCTACCAGTCGATACGCAGTGTTATTTCAATCCACAACGCTGTGTTTAAGGGTGTATTTAGCTACGATGATCTGCAGTCTGTCCCTGAGTTTGCTACGCGACATGTTCCTGAAGCGGCCGTAAGTGAGACTCACATTACAATGCTCAAAGCTGGGGTAATGTGCGCGGATAAAATTAATGCCGTTAGTCCTACCTATGCGGAAGAGCTTAAGACTGAGTTGGGTAGCCATGGTATGGCGCATGAATTTATATCGCGTAAAGATGATCTCGTCGGTATTTTGAATGGGTGTGATTATTCGTCTTGGAATCCAGAAACGGATGATTATTTGCCGAAGAAATATCGAGCAACTAAACAGAGCATGGTTCGTGGTAAGAAAGTAACCCGACAAGCACTGCAAGAAGAAGTCGGGCTTCCTGTTCAGGACGTTGCGCTGTATGGGATGGTTTGCCGCCTAACTCATCAGAAAGGTATTCATTATCTAACACCTATACTGAGTGAGTTTTTAAAGCATGATGTCCAACTTGTGATAGTTGGGACGGGCGATCCTATTCTGTCTAGCCAGCTAAAAGACATTGCAGCGCAGTACGGCAACAAGTTTGCGTTTGTAGAGGCTTACGATAACAGACTTGCCCATTGGGTAGAGGCGGGATCAGACTTCTTCATCATGCCATCAGAGTTTGAACCGTGTGGATTGAATCAGATCTATAGCATGGCTTACGGTACGCTTCCAATTGTTCGTGGCGTTGGTGGATTGAAAGACAGTGTAACCGATTATGATGATGATCAAGATCGCGGTACAGGCTTTATATTCACTGAACCAACGGCAAATGCACTATTGAACACATTGTTACGTTCACTACTTTTGCATGCACAGAATATTGCTGAGATTCGTCGACTGCAGCTAGAAGCTATGAAACAGAATTTTTGCTGGGATGATGCCGCAAAACACTATCTGACAATGTACAGAAGTGCCCTGTAGCTAGAGTTTATTTCGCATTAGATGTTGAGTTAAAAAGCACCGATGGGTGCTTTTTTTATGTGGTCAGATCTGCAGCAATACTGCCTTAAGTCCAATTAGTATGCTGCTTTATCGTCACTATTTGTTACGAAAGAGAACAGATAGAAATTCATTTCACTTATCTTTGACAGGCGATGAATAGCATTTCTTCATTTATGTGGTAGGCTTCTATCTCTGATCTAATTGGTATTGCATTGAGGGTTTATTGAGCTATGTCACAAGCGCTACTCTTCCATAAAACATACGAACATCCGACGAGCAACGAGTGGGTGGTCTTTGTGCATGGTGCCGGAGGAAGCTCGTCGATCTGGTTTAAGCAGATAAAGGCTTACAAAGAGCACTTTAATATTTTGCTTCTAGATTTGCGTGGGCATGGTAAATCTAATCATTTCATCAAAGATATTATTTCGAACCGTTATACCTTTAAAGAAGTGACACTCGATATCCTTAAAGTGCTTGATCACCTAAAGATTCGATCCGCACACTTTGTTGGCATGTCGCTTGGTACGATTATCGTTCAAAACATTGCGGAAATGGCGTCTGAGCGGGTTCGGAGTATGGTTCTAGGTGGTGCCGTCACTCGTTTAAATACACGTTCTCAAATTCTGATTAAGCTTGGTGATCTCAGTAAGCACATCATCCCTTATATGTGGCTGTATAGGCTATTTGCCTACGTTGTTATGCCTCAGAAAAATCAGAAAGAATCGCGTCACATGTTTGTTCGAGAGGCCAAAAAGCTTTGTCAGAAAGAGTTTAAGCGATGGTTTATTTTGACGGCAGAAGTGAACCCGCTGATGCGTTACTTTAAGCATAGAGAGTTACCTATTCCAACTCTATATCTAATGGGTGAACAAGATTATATGTTTATCCAGCCAGCAAAAGAGATGGTCGCAGCGCACAGTGATAGCCACCTACTTGAGATCCCTAATTGCGGGCACGTGTGCAATGTAGAGCGGCCTGAAGAATTTAATCGACACTCGATAGAGTTTATTCAAAACAGTCGCCGCTAAGTATTGCCATTCCAGAACTAATAGACCCACTGAACAATGCTGTTCAGTGGGTCTTTTTTATCTATGCATAAGGTAAAAAAGAGGCATAAAGAGAATTGAGAGTGACTAGGCACCGGTATGATTTTCACTTGTGGTTCGATTTAGCACACCCATTAGCTTCTTAACGATGATAGGGAACAGACCCAACAAAACAAATGATAGGATAACAGGAAGTGAAACGATGCCTGATAGACTGTCAATGCTAGCGAGTTGAGTGCCGGCATTGAGGTAAACGGCGGTACCTGGAAGCATACCCAATTGGCTCACCAGATAGAAACGTGATGCTGGGATAGGCGTCAGCCCCATAAGCAGGTTGATCAAGAAGAAAGGAACGACAGGAATGAGACGTAAAGAGAATAAATAGAAAGCCCCATCTTTCTCTACGCCCTTATTAATCGTTGAGAGCTTTTCCCCAAACTTAGATTGAACCCATTCCTTAAGTAAAAAGCGACTGCTTAAAAACGCCAGAGTTGCGCCAATTGAGCTAGCAAAAGAAACCAAAATCAAGCTTGTCCAAAACCCAAACAAAGCTGCTCCTAGTAGCGTAACGACGGCGGCGCCTGGAATGGAGAAAGCGGTAATGATGATATAGACAGCAAAGTAGCTCAACGCAGCCGTAACGAAATTGGACTCTATAGTGTCTGCTAACAATTCTTGTTGCGCTTTTGCGTTTTCAAGAGTCAGCAAGTGGCCGTAGTTGGTGGACAGAAAGAGTATGGTACCAAGGAGAAGAATGCCGATAAGAATTTTTTTGTTCATAGTAAAAGGCCAATGAAATTAGGTGTGCCTATAAAGAACAGCAGTAAGGTAGAAAAATTTCAACATTTACGTGGAAACTTAGTTAATCCATAAAAAAAGCCAACACATCTGTGTTGGCTTTTTGAGTTATCTTAATCGCCCTGCGAGTTCGTCTCTTCTCGCTTGAGGTATGACAGACCAATGGGTGCCCTTTATTGCGCCTTCTAGCGCCCAAAGAAGCTCTAGGCCAATGTCAGAGGCGTGAGATTGTTGAATTGCTTTGTAGGCTTCTACAGCGCCTCTCTGTTCAAGAGTTGATACTGAATCTATTCCTGCTTTTTTCAGCATCCGCTCAGTAGCGAGTCTTAGATTCGGTAGGTCTTTAAGCCTATCTGGCTTTGCTGCGGCTTGGCTTTCTTTCTCTTTTTTAGCAATGTCTAGAGAGTTTTTTGCTTCAGAAAGAGTTGTAGACTGATTATCCAGCCAGTTTTCTGGCAAAGCATAATACTTAGTTACGACTGGGTGCCCACGTTTTTTGTAGACATAAGGTTGGTAACCCTGTTGCTGGAATTTTTTGACAGAGTCGCTATCGGCTCTAATGTGAAGTTTGTCGTTTACCACAAGTGCAAACATTGTATCTTCTACAAAAATGCCAAAGCCGCCAAACATTGAGCGAGATTTTACTCGTCCAAGCTGTTCAAACAGCCTCATTGAGTCTTTTAGTACTGGTTTATCCATGCTGTATATTCTCGGTGTATGTCTAATACGCCACCAAATCAGGTCCGAGAGGTTAGCAAAATATGCAGAAACTGTGTCATTTACAAGTAAACTTGGTGTTTGCATGTTTGCCATCGGCAACCCCGCTACCTATCAGAAATTCTGTTATTAGCCAGAAAAGCTGGTTTAGGCCGGAGGCTTTGCGTCCCATTTTTTCAAATGGTTTGCCCTGTGCGTGACTTCTAATCAATATGAGATTTGTTTGAATGAAAGTCACATATACGTTTCGCTATAGTGATATTCATTCAATAAATATGTCTCATTAATGAGTCTAAACTATATCATAAATTACGCAAGTCTCGATAATTGATATAAGTATTATTTAGTTAGATCTTTAACGGTATTTCTCTCTACGATTTCAGGATGCATTTCAAACACGCGTTTATCATGATTTTTGTCTTTGATGCGTTCAAGCAAGATCTCGAAAGCATTTTTTCCTACGCGTCGTTTAGGCTGATGGACAGTGGTTAGCGGTGGAGAGAAATATTCTGCTAGCTCAATGTTGTCATAACCAATGACTGAAATGTCATTCGGTACGTTGACGCCTCGTTGCCCTAAGCGACTTATTAGACCTAGAGCCATTGTGTCATTGAAACAAAAAATCGCGGTTGGCTTGTCGTCCATTGCAACGATTTTATCGGCGGCTAAAACAGCGGTATCACATTCAAAATTACCTTCCAAAATCCAGTCTTCATCGATTTTGAGGTTTGATTCAGTGAGTGCACGCTTAAAGCCCGCAATTCTCTCTTGGCATGCTGCTTTCTCGAAGTGACCGCTTAGGCACGCGATTTCTGTATGCCCTTTATCGATGAGGTATTTTGTCGCCAAATACCCACCTTCTTCTGAGTTATCGATGATTTTGTCTGCTTGAGAACTCTCTGGCCCCCAGTCCATGACGACCTTTGGAATGTCGGCATGACGGTCTAGCATTTCTCTCAGTTCTTCCGTTAAGTCAGAACACATCACCAAGATACCATCGACACGTTTCTCTGCTAGCATGCGGATATAGTCACGCTGTTTTTCATAAATGCCGCCGGTATTACACAAAATAAGCGTGTAACCCTGGCGATAGCAGTAACTTTCCACGCCATCGATAACTTCTGAGAAAAATAAGTTTGTTGATTGAGTAACTAACATTCCAATAGTGCGAGTCGTGTTGCATTTTAGGCTTCTTGCAACAGCACTAGGGGCATAGTTAAGTTCATCAACGGCTTTGTTGACTTTTTCTTGGGTGCTTTCAGCCACAAAGCGAGTTTTATTGATTACATGAGATACAGTAGTTGTTGAGACGCCAGCTAAACGAGCAACATCTTTAATCGTGGCCATAATTTATTCCTGTTAAGTGCGGTGCAATCGAGTTGCACTTACAAACAATTGTATTTCACCTCGCTTGAAAGTGTTAAACGACCAAAGTCTTCAAGAGATTAAAAATACAAAAACCGCCATAAATAGCGGTTTGTTCTTTAATATAGTTGTCATTATCGCAGCTAATTTTAGACCTCATGGACACGACAAGCAACGAAAAGCGACGATTCTGACGTGATCTAAAACGATAATTAGACAATATAGTGGCATTTTTATGACATCGCGTTATTCGCCCTTCAGGTAACGACTATCCAATTTTAAAAATGCGCAAAGCAATTCAGAAACAGCTGAATAGAAACCAAACTCATCAAGCTTCTGACACTTTTGGTTAAATTGCGGTGTCCAAGACAGTAAATGGGTGCTAATAAATTGTTCTTGCTCAACCAAAGCTTCATCCATGTGCTTCTCTTGCTCGAATTCATTAGAACGAATGATGAGGTTCCCAAGGAAGTCGAGTTCAATGGCTAGGTGGTCAGCAGGCTCGTTCAAAGACTCTTGAACAGCCACTCCGTGCTTGGCCATTAGCTCTGATATCTCTTTTGCTGGAGTGTCGTTAAGTAGCCCAGATTCCCCAATGTACATCGAGGCATATGGCAATGCAGAGTCTCGATCTGACTTTAAGAACAGATCGCAGAAGTCGGCAGAAAGTTCTAATTGCGCGTCTTCTCGGTCTTGTAAACGATTGAGTGCATCAACCAGGCTATCGACAGCCGATTTGAGCGTTTCATTCTCACCGAGCCCGGCGAGGAACGAGCGGATCTGGGGAGTCTGGTACTGACTTAAATCTTGCTCCGTCAGTTCTTTTGCAAAGAGGCTCGATAACCACCAGTATATTTCAGCGCGTTTCTCATTGAATGTTCTTATTTCTTGCATTTTAGTTTGCCTTTACAGAAATTCTTTTATTAGTTTAACGAATAAAAGTGAATAGCGGTAACTACGACTATGATAAAAATTAGAAGATTATAGAGAAATATGAACAGAGAAGGGGAGGTTGTTTTGAATCAAGAAAGGGGCACAAATTTTCCAAATCTCCAGTGTAGCGCTAGAATTGTGATTAATTATGAATAGAATGATGGCTGTAAAATCATTCAGACTAATAAATTAAGTGGTGTAAATGACTTATCATGTACTCGTTGTTGAAGATGACGCCGTAACACGAAGTAAGCTTGTTGGTTACTTTCAAAATGAAGGTTACACCGTCAGTGAGGCTGAAAACGGTGATGAAATGCGAGCCGCTATACAGCAATCACCAATAGACTTGGTGATGCTTGATATCAATTTACCCGGTTCAGACGGTCTGATGTTGACGCGTGAGCTTCGTAGCCAGTCGGATATCGGCATTATTCTGGTCACGGGTCGTACCGACAACATCGATAAGATTGTTGGTTTGGAAATGGGGGCGGATGATTACGTAACCAAACCGTTTGAGTTAAGAGAGCTCTTGGTTCGAGTTAAAAATCTGCTGTGGCGTATTTCAACCGCAAAAAACGCAAACCAGTCAGTAGAAAGCGCAGTAGCCGATGAAAATCTAGTGCGTTTCAGTGAATGGACGTTCGATATTCAACGCCGTGCTCTGACCCGTGAGGGTGTTCCTGTTAAGTTAACTAAAGCGGAATATGAACTGCTTGTTGCACTGTCCTCTCACCCAAACCAAGTACTAAGCCGTGAAAGAATCTTGAATATGATCAGCCACCGTGTTGATGCGCCCAATGATCGCACCATTGACGTATTAATCCGCCGGATGAGAGCGAAGATGGAATACGACCCAAAGAATCCACAGATCTTTGTTACCGTTCATGGAGAAGGTTACATGTTCGCGGGTGACTAAACTGACAAAAATAGTGACAAAAAAGCCCGAAATAACATGCTATTTCGGGCTTTTTTAATGCTGTTTTTTTAACTAAAGAGCTTTAGGTGTCTCTTCTGTCTCATTAAGTACATCGTCTTCATAAGTGGCGGCCTTGTCTCGTAGCGTTTGCCAGATCGTGCCTAACGTTTCGTGCCAATAACGCTCTGTTTGTTCCAAGTAACGTGCTTTTGGCGTGTACTTTTCCCATGCCTGATTGATATTTTGATGCGCTAAATAGTTCGTTGGTGCTGGGATCGGCTTAATACCCGCAGAACGGAACTCATTTAGCGAGCGTTGCATGTGGCTGGCTGACGTAACGAGAATAAGCTTTTTCTGCCCAACAAATGCCGCAGCTTGTCGAGCTTCTTCCCACGTATCTTGCGCAGTTTCAAGCAAAATAATATCTGACTTAGACACACCCAATGCGAGTGCAACTTTTGCCATCATGCGGGCATTACTGAATTCAGAACCTCCTGCATAACCAGACAAAATGAGTTTAGATCCCGGGTACATGCGAGAGATGCGAATACCCTCACTTAATCTCATCAAAGCAGTTCGACTGAGTTCAGAGGTGGGTGGAATTTGGTCGTCGACGACATGGCCACTGCCAAGAACCATGATGTAGTCAATGGGCTCATCTATTGGGAGAAACGCAGAATAAGTGCGTTCCATTGGCATCAGTAATCGGGTTGAAACGGGTTGAAAAGCAATAAGGAAAATACCACAAAGAGAGAACAATACGACGAAACATCCTGTCTTTCGCTTAGCAGTAAACATGATAAGCATTAAGCCTAAAAAACCAACAATAAGCATTGCAGGTAAAGGCATTAGCAATGAAGAAACAATCTTTTTCAGCTCAAACATACAAAAATAGTCCGAAAAAACACCACTTGATAATAAATATAAGAGAATCCTTCTCTATTCCTACCATTCCTATGACAGAATAGCGGGACAATCCATTATGATAACCTAACTGCTGTGACTGAAGACCGTAATTTCGACGATATTGCCCACAAATTTGTAAAAAATATTTATGGTTCCGATAAAGGTGAGATTCGCCAAGTCATTGTTTGGGAAGACCTTCAAGTTATCTTAGCGCAGCTTAATACTCATGATAGACCACTAAAAGTACTTGATGCCGGTGGCGGATTGGGGCAAATGTCACAAAAGCTTGCGAATATTGGACACGATGTAACGTTATGTGATCTGTCGTCAGAAATGTTGAAACTGGCGAAGAAAGACGTTGAAGAAAACAATTTGCTTGAGCGCTATCAATTTATCCACTCTCCAGTGCAAACTGTCGAAAACCATCTCGTTGAGCCCGTCGATTTAGTGATGTTTCATGCCGTTATGGAATGGCTCGCTGAGCCAAAGTTTGCGCTTGAAAAAGTGCTTGAGCAAGTGAAGCCTGGTGGTATGGCATCGATCATGTTTTATAACCATCATGGGTTAGTTTATAAGAATGTTATTTGTGGCAACATTCCACATGTTTTGGATGGCTTGCCACACCGGAAAAGATTTAAACTTCAGCCTCAGAAAGGATTAAAGCCAGAAGACGTCTATCAATGGATTGAAGATGCCGGTTTTGTGATCTGTGGTAAATCGGGAATCCGTTCATTTAGTGACTACATAGGGAATATGGAGTACATGGGGGATTACCAGTACGAAGACGTATTAGCTCTCGAAAAACAGTTATGTCGACAAGAGCCGTACCTCTCATTAGGCCGATACATTCATGTATCGGCAAAGAAGAAATAGAAAGCAGGAATAGGAATGAGTGAGAAGACTCTCAATGTTGCTGAGCAGCCAATCGATGAATTGGTTGGCTGGGTTCAGCAGCACGATTTCTCATTAAACTTGTCGAATGAACGCCTCGCATTTTTAATTGCACTGGCGGTACTCAACGACAATAGGTTTGACGAAGAATTAGGTGAAGGTGAACTGCATGATGCGTTTACTATTGTCACCCGAATGTTTGAAAGCACTGGTGAAGCATCGGCGTTTCGAGCGAACAACGCCATCAATGAATTGGTTAAGCAACGCTTGATCAGTCGTTTTACGAGCGAAGTGAATGATGGCGCAAGCATCTACCGACTGTCATCACTCGCCGTTGGCATCACCGATTACTACGTAAGACATAGAGAATTCTCCAAGCTTAAGTTATCGATTCAACTGTCAATGGCGGCGGATGAGATGGCTAAAGCCTCTAAAGCTGCAAATGAAGGTGGTGATGCTTCGCACTGGAAAAAGCGCGTCTACGGCGTATTGAAATACTCCGTTGCCGAAATCTTTGATCAGATCGATCTCAATCAGCGCGTTATGGATGAGCAGCAGCAGAGCGTTAAATTACAAATCGCAGAACTCTTAAACAAAGATTGGCGTGAAGCCATCAACAACTGTGAATCTTTGCTATCTGAAACATCATCGACGCTGAAAGAGTTACAAGACACCTTGCAAGCCGCTGGTGATGAGATCCAAACCCAAATCTTAGACATTCAAGGGCTTATCTACAGTCAGTCTGAGCATGAAGATGTAGAAGAAGCGCTGTTTAATCTCCAGACGAAATTAGACCGAATTACCAGCTGGGGACAGCAAGCGATTGACCTATGGATTGGCTATGACCGTCACGTGCATAAATTTATTCGTACCGCTATTGATATGGATAAAAACCGTGCATTCAGCCAACGACTTCGACAGTCGGTTTCTGACTACTTTGATACTCCGTGGTATTTAACCTATGCCGACGCAGAGCGCTTAAGCGATCTTCGCGATGAAGCCTTGGTGCTTCGCGATGATGAAGTGACCGGTCAAGTGCCATTAGAGGTTGAATATGAAGAGATTCAACAGATTAACGACGAACTATCGAACCGAATAAGTTCGATGCTTAAAGTTCACAAAGAGCAGGGGAGTGCTATCGACCTCGGCCAAGTGCTGCGCGACTACCTCAATACTCACCCACAGACTCAACATTTTGATTTAGCCCGAATGGTTATCGATCAAGCGGTTCGACTCGGATATTCAGAATCTGACTACCGAGCTATCCAACCTGATTGGCAAGCAATTAACGATTTTGGCGCAAAGGTACAAGCAAATGTCATCGACCGATATTAATGAATACATGCCAGAGAATCTGGCCAAAGCAATCTCAAATCCACTCTTTCCCGAGCTTGATAGCGTACTTCGCTTAGGTCGTCACATTTCGAGTGAAGACCTCGATAAGCATGCGTTATTAACCGATTTCGAAACAGAACTCGCCCTTTTCTATCAACGCTATAACGTTGAATTAGTGAAAGCGCCTGAAGGGTTCTTCTACCTTCGTCCACGTTCAACATCGCTGATTAACCGTAGCGTACTTTCTGAGCTTGATATGCTGGTGGGTAAAGTTCTGTGTTTTCTTTATCTCAGCCCTGAACGTTTGGCCCACGAAGGGATATTCACAAACCAAGACCTTTACGATGAGCTATTGAATCTAGCCGATGAAACTAAGCTGATGAAACTCGTCACAAATAGAGCGTCGGGTTCAGATCTAGATCGAGAGAAATTATTTGAGAAGGTGAGAACCTCTTTGCGCCGACTACGCCGATTAGGAATGGTCATTAGCGTAGGCGAGTCTGGAAAATTCCAGATAAGTGAATCTGTGTTCCGTTTTGGCGCCGATGTACGTATTGGCGATGATATTCGAGAAGCACAGCTAAGGCTTATCAGAGATGGTGAGGCCGTGGTGCACTCGCAAAAGCCAAGCCAAGGGCAATTACTCGAAGACGACGAAATGCAAGACAGCAGTGTGGAAGTAGAGCAACAAGATATGGAAGATAACGCATGATTGAACGAGGAAAATATCAATCTCTGACAATGATCAACTGGAACGGCTTTTTTGCTCGTACCTTTGATATTGATGATTTGGTGACCACTTTATCAGGTGGGAATGGTGCGGGTAAATCGACAACGATGGCGGCATTTATAACTGCCCTCATTCCTGATCAAAGTTTGCTGCATTTCAGAAACACAACGGAAGCAGGTAGCTCGCAAGCATCCAGAGATAAAGGCTTGTACGGTAAGCTTCAACCGGGCGCATGTTATGCCGCTCTGGATGTCGTCAACTCAAAGAATCAGCGCCTACTGTTTGCCGTAAAGTTGCAACAAGTGGCGGGTCGAGATAAAAAAGTCGACATCAAACCCTTCGTTATTCAAGGACTGCCGAGCCATGTCAAACCGACGGATGTTCTGATCGAAAGTGTTTCTGATAATCACGCACGCGTTCGTCAAATTAATGAAGTGAAAGAGGTTGCTGCTCAGTACGAAGGGGCTCATTTCAAAGCCTTCACATCGATCGTCGATTACCATGCTCAAATGTTTGAATATGGTGTGGTACCGAAAAAGCTACGTAACAGTGGTGATCGTTCTAAGTTCTATCGTCTAATTGAAGCCTCTTTGTATGGCGGTATCTCAAGTGCGATTACACGCTCACTTCGAGATTATTTATTGCCGCAAAATGGCGGTGTAAAGAAGGCATTCCAAGATATGGAGTCTGCCCTTCGTGAAAACCGCATGACGCTTGAGGCGATAAAAACCACACAAGCGGATCGCGATCTTTTCAAGAATCTCATTACAGAGTCGACGAATTATGTTGCTGCGGACTATATGCGCCATGCTAATGACCGTAAAACTAAGCTTGATAACACGTTGGCATTGCGCTCTGAATTGTTTAGCTCTCGTAGCACCCTGATTGAACAGCACACGTTGCTGACCAATGTTCAGCAAGAGCTTGAGGCGATTGTCGAGAGTGAAGGGGCCTTAGAGCAAGACCATCAAGGTGCTTCTGACCATCTTCAACTCGTTCAAACCGCGCTAAGACAGCAAGAAAAAGTAGAGCGATACCAAAGCGATTTGGAAGAGCTCAACGAGCGTTTAGAAGAGCAACTGATGGTGGTGGAAGAAGCTCAAGAGCAACTTCTAACCGTAGAGCAACAAACACACATCGCTGAAGATGAAGTGGATAGCCTAAAAACGCAGCTCGCCGATTACCAGCAAGCGTTGGATGTTCAGCAAACGCGTGCCCTTCAATATCAGCAAGCAATGGAAGCCTTAAACAAGGCTAAGAAGCTTATTGATAGTGAAGGGCTAAGTCCTGAATCTTCCCCTTCTATCTTGTCTGAGCTGAAGGTTGCTGAAGCGCAGGGTACTACAGAATTGTTAGCGGTTAAGCACAAGCTCGACATGTCTTCTGCCGCTGCAGAGCAATTTGAAACCGCGCTCGCACTGGTTAAGCAAATTGCGGGCAACGTAGAGCGCAGTGATGCGGCTTCTACGGCTCAACGTATTTTACAACAAGCGCGCGATGCAGAGCAGACTCGCCAGAATGAACAGCAGTGGAAGGCACAGTATCGAGATGTTGAGCGTCAAATTGCCCAACAGAAGCAGCTACTCACCTCAATTGCCGAGTATCAAAAACAGTTCAACGTTGAGCTTGTTGATGAAACGACGCTAGAGCAAGAGCGTGAACATCACTCTGAACAGATTGAAAACCTAGAATTTTCTTTAGAGGAACTGCGAGAGCAGCGCAGCGATCAGCGTAACAAGCAGCAGATTGTTCAAGATGAGATCAAGAAGCTAGAGGGTATCGCTCCGAATTGGATTGCGGCAAATGATGCGCTTACGTCATTGAAAGAGCAAAGTGACGCCGAGTTGTATGACAGTCATGCTGTGATGCATCAAATGCAGCAGGTGTTAGAGCAAGAGAAAACCTTATCGTTAGAAAAAGATAAACTTGCTCAGCGCCGCGCGGAACTAGATTCTGATATCGAACGTCTTGCGTCGCCTGGTGGCTCAAATGACCCTCGCCTAAAGGGCTTAGCAGACACACTCGGTGGCGTATTGCTGTCAGAGATCTATGATGATATTACCATTGATGATGCACCGTATTTCAGTGCCATGTACGGGCCTGCTCGTCATGCGATCGTGGTTTCCGACCTCACCGATATTAAAGAAAAGCTGGTTGACCTCGAAGACTGTCCAGAAGATCTGTACATCATTGAGGGTGACATTGATGCGTTTGATGACAGTTCATTTAATGCCGATGAACTTGAAGGCGCTGTGTGCGTTTTGCTTAACGAACGACAGATGCGCTACTCACGTCTTCCTGAGATCCCTCTGTTTGGCCGTGCAGCACGAGAGCAGCGATTAGAGCTTCTTCGTGATGAACGTGAAGAAGTCGTCGAGAACCACGCTAAGGCAGCGTTTGATTCACAAAAATTGGCGCGTCTATACCAAAGTTTCAACCGATTTGTCTCTTCTCATATACAAATCGCATTTGAGCACGATCCAGAACAAGCGTTGGTTAAGCAAAAAGATTTGTTAAATACCATTGTTCGCACACTTTCCGATCTAGAAGCGAAAGAGCAGCAATTTAGCACTCAACGTCAAGCAAGTAAGCACGCACTTACTGTTTTAGACAAGCTAGCACCAATGATGGCGCTGATTGAAGATGAAGAACTCAGTGCCCGCTTTGAAGAACTCGAAACCAAAGTGGCAACACTTAGTGAAGCGAAGGCATTTTTAACCAACCACGGTCAAAATGCGAAGCAACTGTCTAACGTTGTGAATGCGTTAGAGAGTGATCCAGAGCAATTTGACGTGCTTGCGAGTGACTACAAACACGCGGATGAAAAGCTTCAGACTCTAAAAGCTCAGATCTTTGCCGTCTCTGACTTAGTAGAGCGTCGCCAGTATTTCGCCTATTCCGATTCCGTTGACCTGCTAAGTAAAAGCAGTGAGCTAAGTGAACAGCTTAAATTGAAGCTAGTTGATGCGGAACGCGCTCGAACAAGACACCGTGAAGAGTACAAGCAGGTACAAGGCCAAATGAGCCAGTACCAGCAAGTATTAGCATCACTGAAAAGCTCGCATCAAGCGAAGCAAGAGACGGTACAAGAATTTAAGCAAGAGCTTAAAGAGTATGGCGTTAGCGCAGATGAAGAGTCATTGGAGCGTGCTCAGCGTCGTAAAGATGAACTTCATGAACAATTGCATACCACTCGAAATAGAAAGAGTGAGTGTGACCGTACGATCACTTCGACTGAATTAGAGATGAAAGGGCTGAGCAAGCGCCTTAGAAAGGTTCAGAAAGAGTATGTCGAACTGCGCACGTTCGTGGTTGCTGCGAAAGCGGGTTGGTGTTCGGTGTTGCGTTTGGCTCGTGAGAATGATGTGGAGCGCCGCTTACATAAACGCGAACTTGCTTACCTTTCAGCAGGTGAGCTTCGTTCTATGTCTGACAAATCGTTGGGCGCGCTTCGTTTAGCCGTTGCAGGCAACGATGACCTGAGAGATGCATTGCGTCTTTCGGAAGACAACGCGCATCCAGAGCGTAAAGTTCTTTTCTACATTGCGGTGTATCAGCACCTTCGCGAGCGAATTCGTCAGGATATTATCCGCACAGACGATCCTGTTGAAGCCATTGAAGAGATGGAAGTTGAACTTGCTCGACTAACGGAAGAGTTAACACTGCGTGAAAACCGCTTAGCGATCAGCTCAGACTCTGTTGCCAATATCATTAAGAAAACCATCTTACGAGAGCAAAATCGCATTCGTATGCTAAACCAAGGCTTATCGAACATTGGGTTTGGTCAGGTCAAAGGTGTTCGCCTTAATGTGAAAGTAAGAGAAAGCCATGAAATTTTATTGGCAGGGCTTTCAGATCAACAAACGCAGCACAAAGATCTGTTTGAAAGCACACGATTTACCTTCTCAGAAGCGATGGCCAAATTGTTCCAACGTGTGAACCCTCATATTGATATGGGGCAACGTTCGCCTCAAGTTTTGGGTGAGGAACTGCTCGATTATCGCAACTACCTAGAGCTCAGTGTTGAAGTGAACCGTGGTTCTGATGGCTGGCTACAGGCAGAATCAGGAGCGCTATCAACGGGTGAGGCGATTGGTACAGGGCAATCTATTCTATTGATGGTCATTCAAAGCTGGGAAGAAGAGTCGCGCCGCCTACGCAGTAAAGATATCGTACCTTGTCGCTTACTGTTCCTGGATGAAGCGGCACGATTGGATAGTAAGTCTATCTCCACGCTGTTTGAGCTGTGTGATCGCCTAGATATGCAGTTACTTATTGCTGCCCCTGAGAACATCAGCCCAGAGAAGGGGACCACCTATAAGTTGGTGCGTAAGATATTTAAAGATCATGAGCACGTGCATGTCGTTGGCTTGCGTGGCTTTGGTCAGACACCAAAGCAGACCCCACTGTTAGATGCGATTGAAGCGGAAGAGTTGGCAGAAGGTTCGTCTTTATAGGTGAGCTCTCTGTTAGTTAGTGTTTCGCTGATATAAAAATGCCTTCCAAGTGGAAGGCATTTTTTGTGTCAAAGCTTGTTATCAGAGCCCATCTATAAAATCAAAGCCCTTATTGTTGCGTGTTTACTCTGGGATCTTATCGCTAAAGATACCAAATTGCTTCGCAGCGTAAGCGACTCGTTCAGCCGGTTTTGGATACTCGGCTGGCGTTCCTAGTGATTCGATATGATGAAGACGCGGCAGTAAACCTGCACCATTGGCGATCTGGATAGCAAGGCCTGGACGAGCGTTCAGCTCGAGAACCATAGGGCCCTCTTCTTGGTCAAGAACCATATCGGTTCCCATGTACCCAAGCCCCGTCATTTCCCAAGCACTCGAAGCGAGTGTTAGAAGCTTTTCCCAGTGAGGGACTTGAAGCTGGCTAAGCTCTTGATCGGTATCTGGATGGTGCGTGATGGGTTTATCAAATTGAACAGCGCGCACGGCTCTGCCTGTCGCAATATCGATTCCGATTCCCACCGCCCCTTGGTGAAGGTTAGCTTTGCCATCGGAAGCGGCTGTAGAGCAACGCATCATCGCCATGACAGGGTAACCCTTGAATACGATAATACGAACATCCGGCACACCTTCGAAGCTATAGCCATCAAAGCAAGAGTCGAATTTAATCAGGTTTTCTACTACAGCAACATCGTTCTTGCCGCCAAGAGAAAACAGACCAGCCAACGCGTTACTGATGTGTCTTTCTACATCTTCTTTGCCGACTGTGTCACCTGAAGGTTTAGTATAGACACCGTCTTTGTGAGAAATAATCACAAGGATACCCTTACCACCACTCCCTTGAGCCGGTTTAATAACAAAGCCTGGCCAATTTAGCACCATCTTATGGATACTTTTCACTTCGGCTTGATGACTGATCACGCCAATCAAAGCGGGTGTTGTACACCCAGCCTGTTCAGCGATGATTTTCGTTTTAAGCTTGTCGTCCACTAGCGGGTATTTAGAGCGATCATTGTAACGAGCGATGAAGCTATGGTTACGTTGATTCATGCCCATAATACCCTTATGGCGTAACTTACTCGGAGACGTAAATTGTGAAAACATATTTAGTCCTCCGCTAGTGGTTTAAAGCGACGTAGCTCAGTCAAGCGGTAACCTGTGTAGGTACCAAGTAGCAAGATAGCTGCGAGTACAATCAGCTGTAGACCAATAAAGTTAAACGTAAGGTGCTGTACGTAGCTGTTTGTCATTGCGAGGTAAACGAGTACCGCAGTTAGCAATGAGCCACCACCTTGAAGAACGACTTCTTTAGGACCTTCTTCTTCCCAAAGAATAGACATACGTTCGATCGTCCAAGATAGAATGATCATAGGGAAGAACGTAATCGATAGACCTTCAGTCAGACCAATCTTGAACGCAATGACCGTAAAGATTGAAATGATCATGATAACGGTGATGATGACAGCGGATATTCGAGAAACTAACAAAAGGTTTAGCTTGGAGAGATAACTTCGTATAACCAAACCTGTACCAACTATCAGCAAGAATCCAACGATACCGGTCACGAGTTGCGTTTGTACAAACGCGACCGCGATAAGAACCGGCATGAACGTGCCCGATGTTTTTAGACCGACAATGACGCGAAGGAATACAACCAGTAGCGCACCAATTGGGATCAGCATGATGGTTTTAAACATCGCTTGTTCTTCAAGAGGAAGGCTGTGAATCGAAATGTTCAATAGACCATCAGATTCGACCTTGTCGTTTGTCGCCTGCTTAGGGGACACTTCCTGCGCAATCATCGAGAAATGAACTTGGCTATTTTGGCCGCCAACGATATCAAGAAGCGATACGTTAGACTCATCCCAGATGAGCAAGTTTTCTTGGGTTTCAGGAGTGCCGGATGTTGGATTAAACAGCTCCCACTTTTTGCCATCCCATACTTGGTTCATTTGCTGAATACTTTGACGGCGACGCCCATCTTCTAGCTCGATAACCCCAACAACTTTACTTGGGATCTGAGCGTAAGCCAGTAGCTTATCAACGGCTTCAACCTTGGATAAACGATTTAGAACCAATGCGGAGTTCTGACTTTCACTGTCGTTAAGTGTTTTGATAAGCTCACGAGTGAAGGTTACGTCATCGGCTGAGCGCTGGTTTGCTCGCTCAATGAGTGCATTCGCAGCGGCTTCCATTGGGCCATCAAAAGTTGGTTTTACTATTTCGTCCGTTGGCTGCGTGTCTTGAACAACGGCTTGAGGGTCAACTAAGAACTGAGTTTTGTAGTAAATGGTTTGAGAACCACTAGCCTGGCGAATGGACCACTCTGCACGACGGCCAGAGTCTGTATTAAGATAAGATACGCCGTAACCTGGTGACGATGCAGATTCACTAATGAGCGTATAACCAGCTTGAGTAAGTGGCGCTGCAAGTGATGCTTTAACGGGCTTGTTTTGAGCTGTAAACTCTACGCGAGCCTCGATGTCCCAAACTTGACGTGTTTCTCCTGGGGTCCAAGGCACACCGTAAGTATCATGTCTCATAATACTCAATGCAATCCCTGCAACTATCAGAAGAGCGACTGATAGATAAAATGGTATTTTTGAAGTCATAAACTACCTATTGTTTTTATTTACTTTCCGTATGTATGTACTTTCGACTGATGTCTACTAACGCGATGTCGCGAATGAACTCACGTCCTAGTAAGATAGGATGACTCATTTGAGAGCGGTCTGCCAACGTAAATTGCGCTTTTTCTTGAATTTTGCCAACTCTGACCCAAAGTTCGACCACGGCTCTACGCTCAACATTATCACTGGTTGATTGACGAATTTTTACAAAACGAACGATAGGAAGCTCTATCCAGTTTTCGTCTGTTAACTCTGTAACACCATCAGCAAGGTGAAAGCGAACCCAGTTGTTCCCATTTCGTTCAAAATACTCAATGTCGATAGCATTTAATGAAGAGGTGGCAGCACCCGTATCGATTCTGGCATCGAACGTCTGGTTAATGGCGTCGATATGAACGCGTTCAATTGCACCTAATACAATTTTATCCGTAGGTGGTGATACTTCACTAGCTGGCGCCGGTGCGACTTCTTCTTCCTCTTCTGCGGCAACGACAGGAGAGTTCGCTTGTGAAAGCGTAATGGTCGCGTGCTCAATCTGCTCTTGAAGGTAGACGATTTCCGATTCTAAGCTCTCGACATAATCCATTTGATTGCTAACGGAAAGGGCCAGATTGTTAAGCCTGTTAGTGAGGTGCGCGTTTGAATCATTAATTGCAGATAGGGTTTCTTGATGATTTTGCTCACTATTAGTAAGAGCACATCCGGAAAGCAATCCTAGAGCGAGGACTGGCGCTAATCTTTTAAACATTGAAAACCTTAAAGGACTATTGAGCATTGTTAGTTATGATTTTGCTGAGATAGAGCGGATTTTTAAGCTTCTCCGTCCTATGTCAGCAGAAGATATATCTTATCGAATAAAAGACAAGTTAGAGTATTGTCAATTATGGTTTCTTTGCGACTAAAATAGCACGACGCGGAGCAGGGTGGCCCTCGCGAGTTTTACTTGGGTCGTTCGGATCAAGGTAATCAGGCAGTGAATTGTGCGTCATCCACTCTGTCGTGCGTTGCTCACCCGTTGTTGTCGTATTTTCGTCAACGATTCGAACGTCCTCAAAGCCAACTTGTTCTAGCCAAACTTTTAGGGCGAGTGCCGATGGGAAGAAATAGACATTTCGCATTTGCGCATAACGGTCAACTGGCACTAATACAGTGTTCGCGTCACCTTCAATGACCAATGTTTCCAGTACTAATTCTCCACCAGAAACGAGTTGATCTTTGAGTTGGATTAAATGATCGAGTGGTGAACGGCGATGGTAAAGCACACCCATGCTAAATACAGTATCAAACGCTTCTAGCTTCGGCATTTGTTCAATACCAAGTGGCAATAGGTGTGTGCGTTGGTCATCGCCCATCAATTTTCTGATCGCTTCAAATTGCACAAGAAATAGATGAGATGGGTCAATACCAATACAAAGACGGGCTTGTTCACCTAGCATGCGCCACATGTGGTAACCGTTACCGCAGCCTACATCTAGAACATTGCGGTTTTTGAGCGGTGAAATATGCGGTAAAACACGATCCCATTTCCAGTCACTGCGCCATTCGGTATCGATGTGAATGTCGTGAACTGTGTATGGGCCTTTACGCCATGGGTGGAAAGTCTTGAGTAGGTTCTCAAGTTTCTTCGTTTCGCCAGAACTTAAAGGTGTAGAGTTTGACAGTGACACCGACTCTTTTAAATCAATCGTATCAGGCTTCCCTGATTGGATTTTCTTGAGTGCTCTAAGCCAGCGATCGAAATCGCCATGTTCTGCATTTTGCCAATCCGTTAGCTGTTGCGGAAGTGTATTAAGCCATGGCTGAAGACGATCATCTTTCGCGATGAGTTGATAGAAATTTGCAAAATCGAACATGTGTGTGTTCCTGTTGGTGTTACTTTAATTCTGTAAGTAATTAGTAAACGTAATACTACTAAGCAAAGTAAGGCACGAGTTGGAGTGTAAAGTTCCCGTCGTGCCGTTATAAAAAGGTAAAACAATCGTTGGTGGCCAATTGAAATGGATGACGACTGTTTATTTGATGGCGAACATAGAGCCAAAGTTAAAGCACTGGAACCAGACTTCACTGCTAGAGAACCCAATGTCGTTGAAGCGCTGCTTGTGATCTTGAATGGAATCTGGACGCATGACATTTTCAATCGCGCTGCGCTTTTGACTAATTTCTAACTCGCTATACCCATTGGCGCGCTTGAAATCATGGTGAAGGTCTATCAACAGCTCATTCGCCGTACTATCTTCAAAAACGTATTTTTCAGATAAAATCAGAATACCGCCAGTTCGTAATCCGGCGTAGATTTTGTTTAATAGCGCACGTCTATCGTCAGGCGATAAGAATTGGAGTGTGAAGTTTAAAACCACAACAGAGGCATCATTTATTTCAATGTCTCGAATATCAGCCTCGACTACTTCTACGGGCGTATCTGAACGATAGGCATTGATGTGAAGCTTACAGCGCTCAACCATGGCGGCTGAGTTATCGACCGCGACAATCTGACAGCCCTCTTGGTTAATATGGCGACGCATTGAGAGTGTGGCCGCCCCAAGAGAGCACCCCAAGTCATAAACTTTAGAGTGGGGTTTCGCGAAACGCTCAGCGAGCATGCCTATCGCTGAAATAATGTTGCTATACCCTGGAACAGAACGCTGAATCATATCGGGGAAAACCTCGGCAACGCGCTCATCAAAGGTAAAATCACCCATCTTTTCAATTGGTGCTGAAAATATTGTGTCTTTATTGCCCATAATGTTCTCTCATGACTGTCTATGCCGAGGATAGAAAGGCCTATCCCCATTTTAAGGGTGGCGTATTTTACGTAATTTAATCGTTTCTGTCACCCAGACTTCGAAGAGAGGGGAGCGAAACTTAGACTTGATGAAGTTTTGGTCCGAATTTGATTAAAACATTGAGATTTGATGGTCACCTTTCTGGGCTGGAAAACCCTCTAACTCAGGCAGTAATGCATTCTCAGAGAGCGTTTGATAAAGCCGCTTGGCAAGCTGTGGCGCTTCGGCGTTATCAGGCGTGTGGATCATGACGTAAGGTTGCTTCCCTTGATCTATCCACTCAGGGATCTTCTTCAGCCAGGGTTGAAAGAACTCAACGTTTGTATCCTGAACAGGGTGCCCAATGAAGCGAATCATCGGTTGATCGGCGGTGGCGATCGCGTGCACGGGAACTTTGGGTTTTTTCTGGTGCGCATCAATCACAGCTTCTGTCGTCGGAGGCGCAGAGAAGACAGGGCGGCTATCCATGATAATTCGATTGATGTTGTTTTCGATCAACCAGTGGTTGAAGCGCTTTTCATTGTCACCCTTGTCGAAAAAGCCCAAGTGACGAACCTCGACCCCTAATTTCATTTCTTTTGGAAAGAGCTTACAAAACCGCTCTAGCGTATCGAGAGAACGAGGTTCAAAGTGTTGTGGCAGCTGAATGGTCCACTGGCCTATTCTGGTATGCAGTGGTTCCATGGTGTTCAAAAAATCGGTTAGCTCTGCTTGGCAATGCCTTAACTGCTGCTGGTGCGTTATGAAGCGAGGCAGTTTGAAGGTGAAATGGAAATCGTCATGAGACGCGTCGTACCAATTGCGCACCGTACTCATTGAAGGCGTGGCGTAGAAGGTCGTATTACCTTCGACACAATGAAAGACAGAGGCGTATTTTTCGAGCCTTTCTGCTGGCTTGGTTCCCTTCCCATAAAAGGTTGGTTGCCACTCAGAATGCGACCACATCGTTAAGCCAAGGCGTAAAGGTAGATTGCTCATGAAACCCCTGTATTCCAAATAAGTGAGTTAAGAAAAAGTACTGTACGAGACTTTTGCTGAAATCGGTACTTTCGAGATATAATTAGCACAATTTTCTTGGTTTTGATGATTATTTACCCGCTTGGCGTACTAAAAAGCAGCAAAGCCAGATAAAACACAACAAATTCGAGTGTGGAAGGTCGATTTTAAGCGAGTTTCCGCGTATAAATATTCCTTTGCTCTGTAGGGTGGAAATCTACCACCTTCAGCTTGGAATTAGATAACTGGTTTATAAAACCGATAGAGAGATTGGGAAATTCATTATGCGTACCCATTACTGTGGTCAACTGAACAAGTCCCTTGCAGGACAAACTGTAGAACTTTGCGGCTGGGTTAACCGTCGCCGTGATTTAGGCGGTCTTATTTTCATCGATATGCGTGATCGCGAAGGAATTGTTCAGGTTGTTGTCGATCCGGATATGGCCGATGTATTCGAAGTTGCAAGTCAACTGCGTAATGAATTCTGTATCAAATTCACTGGTGAAGTACGCGTTCGCCCTGAAAGCCAAGTCAACAAAGACATGGCGACGGGTGAAGTTGAATTATTGGCGAAAGGCCTTGAGATCATCAACCGCTCTGATGCATTGCCGTTAGACTTCAACCAAACTAACTCTGAAGAACAGCGCCTGAAGTACCGTTACATTGATCTTCGTCGTCCAGAAATGAGCGATCGTATTAAGTTACGTGCCCGCGCTTCTAGCTTTGTTCGTCGATTCCTAGATGAAAACCTGTTCCTAGATATCGAAACGCCAGTACTGACGAAAGCGACACCTGAAGGTGCTCGTGATTACTTAGTACCAAGCCGTGTTCACAAGGGCAGCTTCTACGCGCTTCCTCAGTCTCCACAGCTTTTTAAGCAGCTTCTAATGATGTCTGGCTTTGATCGCTACTACCAAATCGTAAAATGTTTCCGTGATGAAGATTTGCGTGCTGACCGTCAGCCTGAATTTACTCAAATCGATATCGAAACATCATTCATGTCTTCTCAAGAAGTGCGTGATGTCACCGAGAAGCTAGTACACGATATGTGGAAAGAGCTGTTGGATGTTGAGCTAGGTCAGTTCCCTGTGATGCCTTTCTCCGAGGCGATTCGTCGCTTTGGTTCTGATAAGCCAGACCTACGTAACCCTCTTGAGCTTGTCGATGTTGCAGACCTTGTGAAAGACGTTGACTTCAAAGTGTTCTCTGGCCCAGCGAACGATGAAAAAGGCCGTGTTGCGGTTATTCGTGTACCGGGTGGCGCTTCATTGTCACGTAAGCAAATTGATGAATACGGTAAGTACGTAGGTATTTACGGTGCGAAAGGTCTTGCTTGGATGAAAGTAAATGACCGCGCGGCGGGTTTTGAAGGCGTTCAATCTCCAGTGGCTAAGTTCCTTAATGAAGACGTAGTGAATGGTCTTCTTGAGCGTACTGAAGCGGAAAGTGGCGACATTATCCTATTTGGTGCTGACAAAGCGAATATCGTTGCTGAAGCAATGGGCGCACTGCGTATCAAGCTGGGTACTGATCTTGAGCTGACAGATACGTCCGCTTGGGCTCCACTTTGGGTTGTCGACTTCCCAATGTTTGAAGAAGATGGTGAGGGTAATCTGCACGCGATGCACCACCCATTCACGTCACCTCTGGGTGTTAACGCAGACGAGCTAAAAGCAAACCCTGCTGCCGTAAACTCTGACGCGTACGATATGGTTATCAACGGTTATGAAGTGGGTGGTGGTTCTGTACGTATCCACAACGCTGAAATGCAAACGGCTGTATTTGGTATTCTAGGTATCGAAGAGAAAGAGCAGCAAGAGAAGTTTGGCTTCCTACTTGATGCTCTTAAGTACGGCACGCCACCTCACGCAGGTTTAGCATTCGGTCTTGATCGCTTGGCAATGCTGCTATGTGGCACTGAAAACATCCGTGATGTTATCGCATTCCCTAAAACAACAGCAGCAGCGTGTCTACTGACTAATGCACCAAGTGTTGCGAACCCTGCTTCGTTGGAAGAGCTTGCCATTGCCGTGACTGCAGCTCAGAAAGACGCGGAATAATCGATAGGCAATTGGCATGATCAGTTGTTGAGGTTGTGAGTGTCAAACCGTGAATTAGTGTGTCGTTCGATTTATAAGCGACACATAGATAGTAATAAAATGCCCATTAGTGGGCATTTTTTGTATTTGAGGTACGTGCTTCGTATACCGTGCAGAAGACATTACGAGCATAAAAGTATCGTGAGATAAAAGCTTGGGTATCATGCGACTTGCGATAAAATGAAAAGTGGAACCACTTGGTTAGGTAGTAGTTAATGACAATAATTTTAGGCATAGACCCAGGTTCACGAATCACAGGCTATGGCGTAATCTCTCAGCAGGGACGTCACCTGCACTATTTGGGCAGTGGCTGTATTCGAATGTCTGAGAAAGAGCTACCTGGTCGGCTAAAACAGATCTACGCCGGTGTTTCTGAAATCATCACTCAGTTTCAACCTGAGGTGTTTGCCATTGAACAAGTCTTCATGGCTAAAAATCCAGATTCAGCCCTTAAATTGGGGCAGGCAAGGGGAAGTGCCATTGTTGCCGCGGTGAACTGTGACTTACCTGTCTTTGAGTATTCAGCTCGTTCTATTAAGCAGGCAGTCGTTGGTACAGGTGGTGCAGATAAAGCGCAAGTTCAACATATGGTTCAACATATGCTTAAGTTACCCGCAAAACCACAAGCCGATGCAGCCGATGCGCTCGGTGTAGCGATTTGCCATGCCAATACAAACAAGACATTAGCAGCACTCGCAGGGAAAGCGAGCGGCGCAAGGAAAGGGCGCTATCGCTAATTTAGCGTACAGCGTTACTAAAAATGAGACATGTTAAGCAGTTCTAATGCTTTTATTTGTTGTGAAAATGTTAAATAAATATAGTGGTCGGAGGTCTAACTAGAAGCTTATTTATAGGATGCATTTTTATGAACCCTGCCACGCTATGGCGAATGGCTTGTATGCCAGTCAATCACCAATGGAGTCGAAAAGAGCAAAGACAAGCGGATATATTGTCTCTGTTTACCTTCATCGCTTTTCTTGTGGGATTGTATAGCCTTATCAAATGGAACAAGAACGGTCATGATGCACTTGTAATGACTTCCGCCGCTCTTATTCTGCTAGAGATGGTGTCTGCTGCAACGCTTCGTTGGTTAAAGAATCCGTTTGTCGCCTTAAATATCGGCTTCGTTGGCATGGCACTGCATGCCCTTAACATTATTTATCAGAGTGGTGGGGTTGTAGAGTCGACTCAAGCCTTCTGGATTCCCCTTCTTATCGTTGCTTTTTTCCTCTCTGGAACTCGAGTTATGGCATTGGCGTGGAGCCTCTTTGTCATTGCCATCGCCTCCTTTATGACTTACCAGCACCTTTCTGGTGTGACTTTTCCTGTTTTAGAACTCAGTGATTCTGCACAACGTGTGGAAGTGTGGTCAGGGACGGTTCTTCCCTTGGTTGTCATTTGCATTGCTCAATCATTTACAGCAAAGCAGCGTGATAATGCGATAGAGAAAGCTGAACTGGCAAAACAACAAAGCGAAGAAATAGCCGCGGATGCTCAAGCGGGCTCACACCGCCTTGCTGATGTATTGCAAAGAGCGACCACGAATTCGACAGAGCTTAAGAATGTTTCTGAGCAACTGGAATCTCAATCTAAACAGCTTGATGGGCAAGTCAGCGACCTAAACCTCAACTGCGAGTCGCAAGCCAGCGCCGCCGAGGAAATGAGCCAACAGGTACATCAAATGGCCGTTGGGGTTGAAGAATCAAGAAAGTTTGTCGATGAATTACACCAACGCAGTCACCAAGTGCATCAGCAGGCAGAAAAAAGCTCTGAGATGTTGTCGGCGTCAACGTCGGCAATGAGTAAAATACTTAGCAGCCAAGAAGAGATCATGAAAGTGGCGGATCTCATTACTTCCGTCGCTGAGCAAACGAACCTACTGGCATTAAATGCCGCCATAGAAGCAGCGCGAGCTGGTGAACAAGGCAGGGGTTTTGCGGTTGTGGCCGAGCAGGTTCGTGAGTTATCGGCGAAGAGCAGTCATTCAGCGATTGAAATTCGCACATTACTCGACCGAAGTGAGCAGGAAGTCAAACATGGGCAAGAAGTGGTGACGGAAAGTGCTGACCGCATGAACGCGATTATTGGTCAGGTAACTAGCATCTCGACGGATGTTAATGGACTGGCTGATATTATGGCCAATCAAACTGAGTCATTAAAGGAACTCGATGAAGCGAGCAGTGATGTTGCCCAAAGTGTGGTGAATACCAAAGCGATATCTGAGGTCGTGGCTGAAAATGGCAATGCGTTAAACACTCAAGTGGATTCCGTTCGCGATCTCACGCATCAACTGGATATGGTCGTGTCCAAAATTTAATTCACCATTGCATAAAGAACTGGATGTCTATCCAGTTCTTTATTATTCTGTCGCAAATAATCTTCGAAAGAGAACTCACGTGATTGGACGTCTTCGCGGCACATTGATAGAAAAACAGCCCCCTGAATTATTAATTGAAGTCAACGGCATTGGCTATGAAGTCCAAATGCCGATGAGTTGCTTTTACGAATTACCAGAGTTGGGTGAAGAAGCGATCATCTATACTCATTTTGTTGTGCGAGAAGACGCACAGCTTTTATACGGCTTCAATACCGTGAAAGAACGTGCCTTATTTAGAGAAGTGATCAAGGCAAATGGAGTAGGGCCTAAGCTTGGTCTTGGTATCTTGTCTGGTATGTCGGCTAGCCAATTTGTCGCCAGTGTAGAGCGAGAAGATATCTCGACACTGGTTAAGCTACCAGGTGTTGGCAAGAAAACGGCTGAGCGATTGGTCGTTGAAATGAAGGACCGATTGAAAGGTTGGGGAGAAGGCGACTTGTTTACTCCAGCTACCGATGCAGCGCCATCAGACACGGTATCGGCTCATAACCCTAAGAACGCGAAAGATGAAGCCGTCAGTGCACTGCTGGCGTTGGGGTACAAACCAGTACAAGCGTCGAAAGTAGTTTCACAAATTGCACGTGATGACATGACAAGCGAGCAACTGATACGTGATGCTCTTAAGTCGATGGTTTAAAGTAAATAGGACGTTATAGCTATGATTGAAGCCGATCGACTCATTGCCCCAGATAGCCCTGTTTATAAAGAAGAAGAGGTTATTGATAGAGCAATACGGCCAAAAAAGTTGGCAGATTACACGGGACAAGACCATGTAAAAGACCAAATGGAAATCTTCATTAAGGCGGCTCAGTTAAGAAATGAACCACTGGATCACCTGTTGATCTTTGGGCCTCCAGGGTTAGGTAAAACAACGCTAGCGAATATCGTTGCCAATGAAATGGAAGTGAACATTCGCACCACCTCAGGGCCTGTATTAGAAAAAGCGGGTGACTTAGCTGCGCTTCTGACGAACTTGGAAGAGAACGATGTGCTATTCATTGATGAAATTCATCGCTTGAGTCCAATGGTGGAAGAGGTGCTGTATCCAGCAATGGAAGATTATCAATTGGATATTATGATTGGTGAGGGGCCAGCAGCGCGTTCTATAAAAATAGATTTACCTCCCTTTACTTTGATTGGAGCGACCACTCGAGCGGGGTCTCTTACTTCTCCTCTACGTGATCGTTTTGGTATTACCCAGCGCCTTGAGTATTACAAGATTGCTGATCTGAAAAATATTGTTCAGCGGAGTGCAGATTGCCTAAACTTGTCTATGGAGCCGGAAGGGGCGATGGAAATCGCACGTAGGGCACGAGGCACACCTCGTATTGCCAACCGTCTACTGCGCCGAGTTCGAGACTATGCGGAAGTTAAAGGCACAGGCCATATCAGCGAAGTCATCGCTGATAAAGCGCTGAATATGCTGGATGTTGACGCTCAGGGCTTCGACTACATGGATAGAAAGCTATTGCTGGCAATAATGGAAAAATTTGGTGGTGGCCCAGTAGGGCTTGATAATATGGCAGCGGCCATTGGTGAGGAAAAAGACACAATAGAAGATGTCTTAGAGCCTTACCTGATTCAGCAGGGTTACCTACAGCGTACTCCAAGAGGCCGAATAGCCACTGACCGAGCCTATCTCCACTTTGGAATCGAGAAAGAACAAAGGTAAATCAGATGTTTAATAGGAAAGCCAAGTCTAACTTGGCTTTTTTTATACCTTTACTTGCTGCGTTGTATGTAATTCGCTCAACTATTTTTTAGTCATACAAACTAAATTTTCTTTGTTTTACAATCGTTAACGATTTTTATCTAAATATTTGACCTTTAACAGCTCAAATTATTTTGAATAATTAAACTTTCAGGAGTAAACTCAAGTGGCTCTACGCCGTTACGGTGTAACACGGAATTAACAATAAAATAAACTTTGCGTAACACCCTAAGGCGGCCTTTCAGTGCGTTATAAGGGTATTATCGCACAGAGAAAGTGCCTTCAGCCGGCACAAAGGAGTAATCAATGTTCGATATCGACGTAGTCGATCTGTCGCGTTTGCAGTTTGCAGTGACCGCGATGTATCACTTCTTGTTCGTACCGTTGACTTTAGGATTGGCATTTCTACTTGCCATCATGGAGTCCCTGTATGTAATGACCGATAAACAGATCTATAAGGACATGACAAAGTTTTGGGGTAAGTTATTCGCTATTAACTTTGCGTTAGGCGTTGCAACTGGCCTTACAATGGAGTTCCAATTCGGTACTAACTGGTCCTACTATTCTCACTATGTAGGCGATATATTTGGTGCCCCCCTCGCGATTGAAGCACTTGTCGCCTTCTTCCTTGAATCTACTCTTTTTGGCCTGTTTTTATTTGGCTGGGACAGACTTTCAAAACGCCAACACTTAGCGGTAACCTGGTTAATGGCAATAGGTTCTAACCTATCTGCACTGTGGATCTTGGTCGCTAACGGCTGGATGCAAAACCCAATTGGCGCAGAGTTTAATTACGAAACCATGCGTATGGAGATGGTTAGCTTTGCGGAAGTCGTACTAAACCCTGTCGCGCAAGTTAAATTCGTACACACGGTGGCGTCTGGTTACGTAGCCGGTTCTATGTTCGTTCTTGCTATCAGTTCGTACTACCTATTAAAAGGTCGCGATTTAGCGTTTGCTCGTCGTTCGTTTGCTATTGCTGCTTCATTTGGTATGGCGTCGATTCTTTCGGTTATCGTTCTTGGCGACGAATCTGGTTATGAATTGGGTGACGTTCAAAAGGTGAAACTTGCCGCGATTGAATCAGAATGGCATACAGAGCCAGCACCTGCAGCGTTTACTGTCTTTGGTATTCCAAACCAAGAAACAATGGAAACCGACTACGCCATCAAAATTCCTTACGTCATGGGTATCATCGCAACTCGCTCTACCGATACTGAAGTGACGGGCCTGCGTGATCTACGAGACGAGCACATTGTGCGTATTCGTAACGGTATGGTGGCGTACGATCTACTCGAGCGTATTCGAGCGGGTGAACGTACTGAAGAGAACCTAAATGCGTTTGATGAAATCAAGGTTGATCTTGGTTACGGTTTATTATTGAAGCGATACACAGACAATGTTGTTGATGCGACAGAAGAGCAGATTCAAGCTGCTGCTGATGACTCTATCCCAACCGTATGGCCTCTGTTCTGGTCATTCCGAATCATGGTCGCGTGTGGCTTTATCATGCTATTTGTCTTTGGCCTTGCGTTTGTTCAAACGTGTCGTCAGAAAATTGTAGACAAGCCTTGGGTCTTAAAAGCTGCTCTGTTCAGCCTTCCACTGCCATGGATTGCGATTGAAGCCGGTTGGTTTGTCGCCGAGTACGGACGTCAGCCTTGGGCGGTAGGTGAAATTCTACCCGTGCATGTCGCCGCGTCCGCGTTGACGGCAGGACAAATTTGGACATCACTCATTGCTATCGTTGCACTGTATACCGTGTTCCTAGTTGCGGAAGTTTACCTAATGCTTAAGTTTGCACGTTTAGGTCCAAGCAGTCTCAAGACAGGTCGATATCACTTTGAAAAAAATGGGCAGTCTGCTGAAGACAAAGTTAGCCGCCAAGTAGAAGCATAGGTAGGGAGTTAAATATGTTTGATTACGAAACGTTACGCCTTATATGGTGGGTTTTAATTGGTGTCCTGTTCGTAGGATTTGCAGTAACAGATGGTTTTGACATGGGCGTATGTGCGCTTGTGCCTATCGTTGGCAAATCAGACAACGAACGCCGAGTGATGATTAACTCTATCGCACCACACTGGGACGGCAACCAAGTATGGCTGATCACCGCTGGTGGCGCCTTGTTTGCTGCATGGCCACAGGTTTATGCAACGTCATTCTCTGGCTTCTATCTTGCTATGATTGTTGCACTAGCCGCATTGTGGCTAAGACCCATTGGACTGGATTACCGCTCAAAGCTTGAAGACCCTAAGTGGCGTAAAACTTGGGATATCTGTCTTTCAATCAGTGGTTTTGTACCGCCAGTAATTTTTGGTGTTGCTTTTGGTAACCTTTTACAAGGTGTGCCATTCCAATTTAACGACTTCTTGATGCCGACGTATCATGGAACATTCTTTGGACTGCTCAACCCATTTGGTTTGCTTTGTGGCGTTGTGGCTTTACTGATGTTTATTCTTCAGGGGACCACTTGGTTGCAAATGAAGACAACAGATTCAGTTCGTGAGCGTGCACGTAGTATTGCTCAAGTGGCTGGCCTAGTGCTTCTCGCTCTGTTTGTTGCTGCGGGTGTTTGGGTTCAATCGATCGAAGGTTTTGTTATCTCAGGTGTGATTGATACGATGGCGCCATCTAACCCAACGAATAAAGAAGTGATTCGTGAAGTGGGGGCTTGGATGAACAACTTCGACACTTACCCATTAATGTGGGCCGCACCAGCGATTGGTGTTCTAGGCGCTTTGTGTGCATCGCTATTCTCTCGTTTGAATAAGCCAGGCTTTGCGTTTGTTTCTTCGAGCTTAACCAATGCCGGCATCATCTTTACTGCTGGTTTAGCGATGTTCCCATTTGTTATGCCGTCAGATTTGATTCCAGGGCACAGCCTAACAATGTGGGATTCAACATCGAGTGAGTTAACACTGAACCTAATGACTGCCGTTGCGTTCGTTATGGTGCCAATTATTCTGTGTTACACGACCTGGACTTATTACAAAATGTTCGGCCGTATCGATAGCAAACATATTGAAGACAACTCAACGTCACTTTACTAAGGAGCAAACGTTATGTGGTATTTTGCATGGATTTTAGGCGTATTACTCGCTTGTGCATTTGGCATCATCAATGCTCTTTGGTTAGAGCATACAGAAATGATGGATAAAGATAGCGAATAACAAATTGAACTCAGAGGTGTTTTTACTGAAAAAGACATAACTCGATACAATTTTCGCGTCAAAACGATGAAATAACATCCAACTTAGCGCTGCCTCTTTGAGACAGCGCTAATTTTTTATCTGCGAGGTAGAAAAAGCGTTGATAGCGCTTGTACTAATAGTGACAAGTTGCGTTATAGTACATTCAATATTGAATTGATAATGGGTATTATTTTGCAGCGAGATGCCTTTGTTTTCCATTGGCCAGTGACGGTTTATTACGAAGATACCGACGCGGGTGGTGTGGTATATCATTCCAATTATCTAAAGTATTTTGAACGAGCAAGAACGGAACTGCTCCGCAGTATTGGCGTGTCTCAGCATACCTTGTTGGAAGACAATATCGCATTTGTGATTCGACACATCGATATTGATTTTTTGCAAGGCGCACGCCTTGATGAACAACTAAATGTCGCTACCACTGTTTATGAACAGAAAAAAGCCTCACTGACCTTCTGTCAAGAGATCGTAAATCTCGACGGCAAGATATTGTGTAAAGCGATGGTTAAGGTAGCATGTATCGACAATGTGAAAATGAGGCCAAAAGCAATGCCTCAATCTATAGCTTTGGAGTTAACAAAAAGTGACTGCTGATATTTCTTTTGTAGAGCTAATACTAGAAGCCAGTATTCTAGTTCAATTGGTTATGTTGATCTTGTTGGGTATGTCAGTCGCTTCTTGGGCAATGATCATAAAGCGCAGCAAAGTTTTGTCTCAAGCGTCTAAAGATGCTGAGACATTCGAAGATAAGTTTTGGTCAGGGACCGACTTGTCGATTCTTTACCAAGACGTGAAGAAGCGTAAAAACGAGATTTCAGGGACTGAAGAGATATTCTATTCTGGTTTCACCGAGTTCGCTCGCTTGCGTAAATCTAATTCTGAATCTCCTGCCTTTATTATGGAAGGAACAGGGCGTGCAATGCGTGTTGCCGTTGCAAGAGAAGTCGATGAACTAGAAACTAACTTACCTTTCTTAGCGACCGTTGGCTCTATCAGCCCGTACATTGGTTTGTTTGGTACGGTTTGGGGCATCATGCATGCCTTCATCGCATTGGGCGAAGTGAAACAGGCGACGTTATCGATGGTTGCACCAGGTATTGCTGAAGCACTAATCGCGACGGCTATGGGCTTATTTGCCGCAATTCCAGCAGTAATGGCGTACAACCGTTTCAGCAGCAATGTGGGCAAGCTAGAGCATAACTACGCAACATTCTCTGAAGAATTCCACAGTATTCTACACCGTCAAGCAATGGCAGGCAGGGATTAACCATGGCTGGCTATCAACCAAAAAAACGTAAGATGACCGCAGAGATCAACGTTGTGCCCTATATCGACGTTATGTTGGTGCTGTTGATCATTTTTATGGCGACATCGCCATTCATTACGCAAGGTGTTGATGTAGAGTTACCGAAGACGACTAGCGCTACCCCTGCTTCCGAGCTTGCTGGTGACACGGAAAGTAGCTTTATTATCGTTGAGATAGATCGCGACGGAAACTTAGGTCTCAGCGTCAATGACGAAGACGTACAGCGTGGCGTTTCTCTACAAGACGTAATCGTACGAGTGAAAGCGGAATTATCCATAAAGCCAGATTCACCTGTGGCTGTTGGCGGTGATGCCGCGACACCCTATGCAGACGTGGTCTTGGTGTTAGATGAATTAAGCCGAGCAGGGATCCCGAAAGTAGGGCTGTTAACGGATATAAGGGATTAAGATCCGCATTCTTATGAAAGAATCAAAATTGAAGAAGACCAGTTATCGAAACCCTGTTGTTATTTCAATAGCAATGCACGTTGCCTTGGTTGTCGCATTGTTATGGGGTACAGACTTCAATATGTCGAAACCAGAGCCTAGTGGACAATTGGTTCAGGCCGTGGTTATTGACCCTAATTTGGTAAAACAGCAAGCACAGAAAATTCGCAATCAAAGAGAATCTGCGGCCAAAAAAGAGCAAGAGCGTTTAGACAAGTTAAAACGAGAAAGTGAGCAGCTTGAGAAAAACCGCAAGGCAGAAGAAGACCGTATTCGACGCCTAAAAGAGCAGCAAGTAAAAGAAGCAAAAGCGACACGTGAAGCAGAGAAAAAGCGCGCTCAGGTTGAAAAAGAACGTAAGGCTGAAGAAGCACGCGTTAAGAAAGAGCGTGAGAAAGCGAAGCAACTAGAAACTGAGCGAAAAGCGAAAGAAGCCGAGATCAAACGCGCTGAAGAGCAGCGAGTGGTAAAGGAAGCTGCGATAGCGAAAGCTGAACAAGAAAGAATTGCGCAAGAGAAGGCCGCGAGAGAAGCGAAGGAAGCGGCAGAGCGTGCTGAGCAAGCTCGTTTGGCTGAAGAAAAAGCAGCAAAAGAAGCCGCAGAGAAAGCGCGTCAGGAAACGCTTCGTTTAGAGCAACTTGAAAGAGAGCGTAAAGAACAAGAAGCCGCACTGAATGATATTTTTGCTGGCATGGAGAGTGAAAACGAACGTAACTCTTCCGCGCAGTCTAAATTTGCTCAGTCTGAAGCCGCTCGTTATGGTGAAATTTATAAGCAGATGATCAAGCAAAACTTACTTGTAGAGGAAGCCTTTAAGGGAAAGTCTTGCCGGGTTAATCTTCGCTTGATTCCTGCAGGCGACAGCGCCCTATTGGGTAAGCTTTCAATAGTCAATGGAGATGACAGACTGTGTGCGGCCACAAAGCGTGCTGTAGCGCAGGTTAACTCGTTTCCATTACCCGCCGAGCAACCTAGCGTTGTAGAGCAACTAAAAAACATTAACTTAACCGTTGAACTGTAACAGTATTAAGGGAAAACACGTGTTTAAACGAATAATTTTAGGATGTTTGTTACTGCTATCCAGTACAGTTCAACTGGCCAACGCGGCGCTTGAACTTGTTATTACGGATGGTATTGACTCAGCTAGACCCATTGCGGTTGTTCCTTTTCAGTGGAAGGGTGATAAAGCATTGCCACATGATGTGTCAGCGGTTATTTCTTCAGACTTACAGCGTAGTGGTAAGTTTAGCCCTGTTGCAACAAGCAACATGCCACAAACACCATACTCGGAGTCAGAAATTGACTTTGGTTCATGGACGGGGTTGGGTGTTGACTCTTTACTTACTGGCACAATCACGCAGGGAGAAGGCGACAACTACATTGTAAATTACCAGCTTGTTGATGTGGTACGTGGTCAATTAACTCAAGGCCAAAGTAAGGCGCTGAGTTCGGATGGCCAACTCGTGCTATCGAAAGACCATGTGCTATTTAATAAGAAAGCGACAGTGCCAGGCCCAAGATTGCGTGAATACGCTCATCGTATTTCTGATTTAGTTTATGAAGAGCTAACGGGAGAACGCGGCGCATTCTTGACTCGTGTTGCTTATGTGGTTGTTCAAGATTCCGACCCATACCCATATCAACTTCGTGTTGCTGATTATGATGGCTTCAACGAGCGTTTGGTTTTACGCTCGAAACAGCCGCTGATGTCTCCAGCTTGGTCACCTGATGCGAAGAAATTGGCGTACGTTAGTTTCCAAAATGGCCAAGCAGAAATATTCATCATGGACATCTATTCTGGCGAACGAGAGAAAGTAACGTCATACCCTCGTCATAATGGTGCGCCAAGATTCTCGCCTGATGGCAGTCAGTTGGCACTTGTACTGTCGAAATCAGGGAGCCTGCAAGTTTACACTTTGGACTTAAGATCAAAGAAACTGACGCAAATTACCCGCGGCAGATCAAATAATACGGAACCTTATTGGCATCCGGATGGAAAATCATTAATCTTTACCTCCGATAGAGGTGGTAGACCACAGATTTATAACGTAAATTTGGCAGATGGTGCGACCAACCGTCTGACTTGGCAAGGCAGCCAAAACTTAGGTGGACAAATAACTCCTGACGGTCGATTCCTAGTGATGGTGAATCGCAGTAACACAGGCTTTAATTTGGCCAAACAAGATTTAGAAACTGGTGCAATGCAGGTACTAACAAGTACGTTGCTTGACGAGTCTCCAAGTATTGCACCTAATGGCGGCATGGTCATTTATAGCTCTATCTACAACGAAACGAATGTACTTTCGATGGTGTCGATAGATGGACGTTTTAAAGCTAGATTACCGGCAACAAATGGGCGTGTAAGAGCCCCTGCTTGGTCACCGTTTTTGTAGCAAATAAGTATTAATTAGTAAGGAAAATATAATGCAGCTTAATAAAGTTCTTAAAGGTCTACTGATCGCTCTTCCAGTATTAGCAGTAACGGCTTGTAGTTCAAGTGACGAAGCAACAAGTGCTTCTGGTACTGAAACAAACCAAGCGACTTCTGGTACTGAGAACAACGTAGACACAACGGTTGTGACGCCAGTAGATTCAGAAAGCATGCTAACTGAGCAAGAGCTTAAAGAGCAGACTCTACGTGAAACTCAAACGATCTACTTTGCATTCGACAACGCTACGATTGCTGGTGATTACGAAGAGATGCTAGCTGCTCACGCTGCTTACCTAAGCAAAGACTCTGACCTAAGTGTAACGGTTGAAGGTCATGCTGATGAGCGCGGTACTCCTGAATACAACATCGCTCTTGGCGAGCGTCGTGCACAAGCTGTAGCTAACTACCTACAAGCTCTTGGTGTTCAAGCTGACCAAATTTCTATCGTAAGCTACGGTGAAGAGAAGCCTCTTGTACTAGGTCAATCTGACGAAGCATACGCTAAGAACCGTCGTTCAGTTCTAGTATACTAATTCTCTTATGCAAATAGAGGGATAGCCTCATGTTCAGTAACTCAAAGCGAGTATTTACGCTTATGTTACTGGCAAGTGCAGCGAACACATCGTTCGCTGCACCAGCTCCAGTATCGGACTTAAGCAGTACTACCACGACGGCGGCGACGCCTACATCAACATCTACCTCCTCAAAAAACTCTTCAGAGACTGATATTCAACGTCTTGAGCGCCTTTTAAATAATCGAAATCGCGTTCAGTTGAATATGCAGCAGCAAATTGACGATATGTCACTCGAGATTAGTGATCTTCGCGGCCAACTCGAGAAAAACAGTTACGACATGCAACAAATGTTGCAACGCCAACGAGAGCTATTTATTGAGTTGGATAAGGTACGCGGTGAAATCAGAACAGCAGAAGTACCTATCGTAGCGGCCGAGGACACTCAATCAACAGGGACATTCAGTTCTAATGTTGATGAGCAGACAGCGTATCAAAATGCCGTTGATCTTGTTTTGAAGGAACGAGATTACGCCGGAGCAATCGTTGCGCTAAAGCAATTTCAAGTAGATTTTCCTGATTCAACGTTCTCTTCAAATGCTCACTATTGGCTAGGACAGCTCTATTTTGCTAAGAAGCAAGATACAGATGCGGTGAAGAGTTTTGCAGCGGTGATCAGTTACAAAGATTCGAATAAGCGGGCTGACGCATTAGTTAAGTTGGGCGATCTCGCCAAGCGTAATAATAATGAAGCGGCAGCGGCTAAGTACTATCAACAAGTCGTTGATGAGTACCCGAATAGTGCGTCCGCTAAGTTAGCAGAGAAGAACTTATAAGTGATTCCTGTCAGTTTCTGACTGAACTAGTGAGATTCATTAATGCACATAAAAAGAGGCGACGTTATCGCCTCTTTTTTTATTATATCTCCAATATAAACTAGGTTCTGAATCTCCTTTGATCCTAACTGTCGTTAAGGTGTACAATGCTCGGATTCATGGAAGTTGCATAGAGCATGAGCAATGAGCCACATATTAGATACAGTAGACACTATTTATCCATTTCCACCAAAACCAGTTCCATTGAACGATGCAGAAAAGCAAACCTATATTGCTAGCATTAAGTCGTTGCTGGTTGAGAAAGACGCGGTATTGATCGCGCACTACTATACCGATCCTGAGATCCAAGCCTTAGCCGAAGAAACTGGTGGGTTTGTTGGCGATTCATTAGAAATGGCCAAGTTTGGTAACCGTCACTCCGCAAGTACTTTGATCATTGCCGGTGTTCGCTTTATGGGTGAATCGGCTAAGATTTTGACGCCAGAAAAAACAATTTTGATGCCAACCTTAGAGGCGGAGTGTTCGCTTGATCTAGGTTGCCCTGCGGATAAGTTTTCAGAATTTTGTGATGCGCACCCTGACCATACTGTTGTGGTTTACGCTAATACCTCTGCTGCCGTCAAAGCGAGAGCGGATTGGGTCGTTACCTCAAGTATCGCATTAGAAATCGTTGAACAGCTTGATAGTGAAGACAAGCCGATTCTTTGGGGACCAGACCGTCACCTCGGTTCATACATTGCCAATCAAACCGGAGCCGATATGCTCCTTTGGCAAGGCGAGTGTGTGGTTCACGATGAGTTTTCAGCCGACGCGCTGCGTAAAATGAAAGCGCTTTACCCTGATACGGCAATCCTGGTGCACCCAGAGTCTCCAGCGAGCGTTGTTGAACTTGCAGATGCTGTTGGCTCAACCAGCCAATTAATCAAAGCAGCGAAAGAGTTGCCACAGCAAAAACTGATTGTAGCGACCGATAAAGGCATCTTCTTTAAGATGCAACAACTGGTACCTGAAAAAGAGTTGATTGAAGCACCAACAGCAGGAGCCGGCGCAACGTGTCGTAGCTGTGCCCACTGTCCTTGGATGGCAATGAATGGCTTGAAAGCGATTGAGCAGGCACTTCGTTCAGGCGGTGAACAACATGAAATCTTTGTCGATGAAGAGCTTCGCGTTAAGTCACTGATCCCTTTAAATCGCATGCTAGATTTTGCAGAACAATTGAATATCAAGGTGAAGGGAAACGCGTAGCGTGTCAATGACGCTCAGATAGTTGAACTATTTCACAGAATTGAAGCCAGTCCTTGTGACTGGCTTTTTACTATCTGTTATATCTAGGTTAATAGGAATCAATAAGGATCAATGATGACCCTTTGGCTACATTTGAAAAAATGGCTCAATGCCAGCCTCTTTAAAATAAACAATCGAAATCTAGTGATACTGCTTCTACTCTATGTGGCTATTTCATGGTTACTTTTTGTTATCGCGGATGAACAAGCGCTCACTGAGAGCTTTACGACATTTGTTTACTATCTAATGGTGACAGCGTCGACCGTCGGCTATGGAGATCTTTCTCCTCAAAGCGACATGGGTAAATGGGCCGTGGTGCTCTTTGTTATCCCCGGTGGATTGAGTTTATTTGCAGCATTGTTAGGACGAGCAGCCGGTTCAGCGATTGAATATTGGCGCGCAGGAATATTAGGGAAACGGAGAATGAGAGTGGAAAACCACATATTATTACTTGGTTGGAACGGCCAACGTACAATGCATCTTATCAGAATGCTTCAGCATGAAGAGCATGGCAAAAGGCCCATCACCCTCTGCAGTCGTTCAGATATTGAAAACCCATTACCAGGTGAAATTGGCTTTGTACGAGTCACAAGCTATACCGATGCGCTTGAAATGCAAAAAGTAAGTCTTGATAAAGCAAGTTGTATCATCGTGGATAACTTAGAAGACGATGTAACGCTGTCAGCTGCTCTCTATAGCGCTAATACCAACCCTAAAGCGCATCTCCTTGCTTACTTTAAAGATGAAGCCCTGAGTGACTTACTGAGCCAACACTGCCCGAATGCCGAATGTATTCCCGCAGTAGGCGCTGAGATGTTAGCAAAAGCCGCGGTTGATCCGGGATCAAGTGTATTGCACCAAGAGTTGTTGGCGTCGACACGAGGCATGACTCAGTACTCTACGCACTACCCAAGTACAAATGAAGAGACAGATGTAAACGCGGTATTTGGCTTTATGAAACGTAACCATGACGCGACCTTGATTGCCATGGACATTGGCAAAGGCATAGAGCTTAACCCTCAATTAGAGCGACAAGTTCCACCAGGAGCACAGCTGTTTTACATTGCCGATGAACGCATTGAGCGCTTTGATTGGCAAAAGCTCGCAATATAGTGTAGGTGAATAAGCATAAAGGCTGAAAGGGAAGTTGAAACCTACGATGGAAGAACGACGATATCGTAGGTTTCTGAGTTTCAGCGATTGGTATAATTCCAAATCAGATTGGAAAAATTCGCTGAGTCTTAATTAATTACTTACTGCTGTTCGACGAGGGCAACACCGCGTTGGGTTAGGCCGCATAGCATGACGGGAATAGCCTTGAAGATCTCTTCGAATTGCTCCATTCCTTCGATACCTTGCTCAGACAATGTCGCCAGCGATGTTTCTGGGTCATAAAGCATACTAAGAGAAAGCAGAACGCCTCCTAGTAGGGCATTGTCTTCACTTTGCTCTGGCATTATTGTTTCCCAGTCATCGCGCGCCAACTGCCAACCTTGAAGCATACCCTCGCAAAAATCTCGCGTTTGGTTAGTTACGACATCTTCGTCATCTAGCTCACATTGAAGTGGCCATTCCCATTCGCCCGAAAGAAGCGCAGGGCGATAAGCGTTCCACATCTGAATAATCAGCTCAATGTATCGCTCTAGTTGTTCACCGTCAGTGAATGGTGCAACATCCTCGCCGCCCCATAAAAAGGGTAGCCACTCCTCGGGAGGAAGAATATTTGGAGCCGCAGCCATTGAAGCGACAAATCCCTGAGTTTTTGCTTCATTAAGAAGTTTGCCGTCAAACTCAGGCAAAGAGAGGATATTTTCTAAATTCAAAATGAGTACTCGTGCTCGGTATTAATGTAATTACTATAGTAACAACTCACATACTAACGAAAAAGAGTTGATGCGAGATTATATTCGCTATAATTTTTAACAAATAGAAAATAATTCAAGTAATTATATGGAAATAAGTTCTTCGCTAAAAAGAAAGAGTATTTTGGCATTAGGGGTTTACCTGTGCTTTTTCATCGCCACGATAGGTACGGTGAGTTATCTCGTTGTTGAACCGCCTGTTCGAGATAAACTAGAGCGAAACTTAGACCTAAAAACTCAGCTTCTTGCAGTCCAAGTTGAAGAGCCACTTAACAGTGCGATTGGCGTCCTTCACAGTATTGCGAGTTTGGGTGAATCCGACCAGCCTCAACCTATTCAAGAAAAATTTCTTTACTCCCTATTTAAAACACTCGATAACATCGCGGTGAGTGGGGGGGTTTGGCCTGAACCCTATACTGTCGATCAAAACGAAGCGTATAAAAGCTTGTTCTACAATCGGGCGAGTGATGGAAAAGTCGATAAAATAGAGTCATGGAACAACGCTTCAGCTGGCGGATATGATAACGAGGCTTGGTATACCGTTGCGGTAAACGAACCAGCCGGGAGTGTTTTTTGGTCCGAAGTTTACATTGATGCGTATACCCATGTTCAAATGATAACAGCAACGTCGCCATACTACATCGATGGTAAATTCGCGGGAGTTGCCACCGTCGATTTATCACTGGTTAATCTAATCAATTTTGTCCGCAGGCACGCGTCAGAATTCGACCTCGGTGTTATCTTGAAAGATGGCTTCAACGATGTCATCACCGAGTACAATTTTAAAAAATCTCAGACCATCTATATCAGTAGCCATCAGTTTGGTGGGTTTAACTGGTCGATAGATGTGGTGAACGCAAAGCGCACCGTCAATGATGAAGTCTATGAACTTGTCTCTAATGTTGAGTTGGGAATCATACCCATCATGCTTCTTTGTGTGATGGTGGGTTATTACCTCATCAATCAGTACCTGATCAAGCCTATAATCCTCATTGCTAAAAAAGTCGATGACTCAAAAGAGGGGGGCATCATCGAGGTCAATTATCGTAGCCACGATGAGATACGCAGGCTTATTGATACTTTCAACCAAAAAACGGGCTTTATAGAGGCAGAGAAAGAAAAAGCTCAAGTGTCTGCTCAAGCAAAAAGTGCGTTTTTAGCGACATTATCCCACGAGATTCGAACGCCCATGAATGGTGTGCTGGGTACGGCTCAAATCTTATTGAAAGATAATCTGACGGCTGATCAGCGTAAGCACCTAAACAGCTTGTACGAATCTGGCGATCACATGATGACACTGCTTAATGAGATCCTAGACTTTTCCAAGATAGAGCAGGGACACCTTGAATTTGACCGCACTGCTTTTCCTTTAGATTCTATCATCGGCAGCATAAACAGCGTTTACCACACACTATGCACCGAGAAAGGCCTGCAGTTTAAAGTCTATTCTGAAATTCCTTCGGGGCGTTGGTATCACGCTGACAAAGCGCGCCTCAGGCAAATTCTGTTTAACCTCATCAATAACGCCGTCAAATTTACCTCGCGTGGTTTCGTTGAAGTGTACCTAAAAGAGAAGAAAGTGGGCCAAGACGTTCAATTGCTTATTAAGGTCAGGGACACAGGTATTGGGATCTCTAAAGAAGCCCAGGGGCGAATTTTTAAACCCTTCGAACAAGCAGAGTCGAGCACAACTCGTCGCTTTGGAGGAACAGGGCTAGGGCTTGCCATCGTTAAACAGATCGTTGATTTGAATGGCGGAGATATCGAAGTAACCAGTGAGATCGGGATTGGCACGAGTTTCGATGTGGCGTTAGCGATACAACCTACAGCAGCAGGCTCTGTTGAAATGCAGGTACATAGAAAGCTCAACTATGACGGACTTAAGGTATTGGTGGTTGAAGACAACCGAACCAACACGATTATCATCGAGACCTTCATGAAGAATAAAGGGTTTACATGCGATTGCGTTGAAAATGGAGAACAGGCTTTACAGGCCGTTGCACAAGTCCAGTATGACTTGGTTCTAATGGATAACCATATGCCCGTGATGGACGGTGTGGAAGCGACATCAGGCATTCGATCAATGAGTGGTGCGATGGCTCAGGTACTCATCTTTGGCTGCACTGCTGATGTGTTTAAAGAAACACGCGAACGTATGCTCGGAGCGGGTGTTGACTACATTATTTCAAAACCGATAGACGAATCAGAGCTTGATGATGCCTTGTATCGGTATGCGTCCAAATTGTATCAGTACCATCCTGAAACCCGTAAACCCGTTTCGGCATCACTCTCTGAAGATATGTTAGTTCGGCTTTATGTTGAACTCGAGAATCGACAATACCTAAGAGCCAAAGAGGCGATAGAAACGATTCTAGATGCTCTCGAGGATTGTAAAGATCCTACCTTGATGGATCGCTTAATGAACATTCAGCGATGTTTGGAGCTTGAGGAGTCGCCTAGTGACGAGGACGTGGATGTGATTACGGTTATGTTGGCTGAATATTGTAAGTAACTTTCATTATTGGCGAGTCTCAGTGCTTGGAATGTGACCTGTATCTATAAAAATAGTTAAAGTATCTGAATTCCCTTTGGAAACTAGTTATTTATTTACCATAAAATAAAATATTTGAAATCAACCTCTACTTTTTGTGTGCTTTAATAGCCGAATAAACCAGCCATTAAATAATGTTTGGTTTGTTCGGTGTGTTTTTTGTTATTAAAGCAGTTTTAAATTTTGTAGAGGATAGGGATGAAGGCTCGTGCTCCTTTTTGTATTCGCCATGCCGCGGCAGATACATTTGCGATGGTTGTATTTTGTTTCGTTTCAGGAATGATCATTGAAATTTTCATATCGGGTATGACCTTTGAGCAGTCACTGGCTTCTAGAACATTATCTATCCCCGTTAACATAGCGATTGCTTGGCCTTATGGCATTTTCAGAGACTTTGTACTTAGACAAGGCCGCAGTTTCTCTGATACTGGGTTGGCGAAGAACATCTCAGATCTCATCGCCTATGTACTGTTTCAATCGCCAGTATATGCCGCGATTTTGTTTGTTGTCGGCGCCTCAACAGATCAAATTATTACTGCTGTTACGAGTAACGCGGTTGTTTCCTGCGGAATGGGTGTGCTCTACGGTTACTTTCTTGATATGTGTCGCAAGTGGTTTAAAGTGGCGGGTTATTGCCAACAGGCGTAATCATAAGTGCTGAAAAAATGGTCTTTAATGTCAATTAGTAAGCACTTAATCAATGATGATGACTTTTTTTACTAATAGCGCTTGACCAAGTAGCGCAGAATCATTAAATTAGCGCCTCGTTAACGCACATCGTTAACAAACAATTCGGTGAGTTGTCCGAGTGGCTGAAGGAGCACGCCTGGAAAGCGTGTATACGGCAACGTATCGAGAGTTCGAATCTCTCACTCACCGCCACATTCGAAACCCCAGCAGAAATGCTGGGGTTTCTTCGTTTCCGCTAAGGGAAATGTTAATTACCAATCAATGCAGGAATACCAGGCAGTTGCCCAACAATGGCGAGTGAACCTACACATACGATGAAAGCAGCGCCTGGAATGACGTACTTATCTTTGAAAGACAAAGTTTTTGCTCGCTCGCTATCGCCAATGAGCCCCATGTTGTCGAGTAGCATCGTTGTTGCCCAACCAAATACTGGGTTTACAAAGGCGCAGGCAAAAATACAGGTGCCTGCACTGAGTGAGTCTTTGTGCTTGTGAATCATCTGCATACCCGCTTCAAGTAGGGGAAGGAACACACCGACAATCAGAGCAACACGCAGTACAGGTTCCCACATAGCAAGATCCATAGGGTAGCCCATGATCGCGGCAAATATACACATGAGACCAGTAAGTAAAGCGCCGCCAGGAATAGGGCGCTTAGCAATAGCGGCCGGAATCATATAAGTCCCCCAAGACGATGCTAGGTTACCCCCGCCCAATAATGTCCCCACCCCCTGACGAACCGACGCGACCATCATCGTGTCATCAACATCCATTAGTACGCCTTTTGCGTCTTTAGGGTAGTTAAGCTCTTGGAAAACCCGGTGTCCAAGGTAGTCGGGTGACCACATCGCAACGGCAAGCAGTGCGAAAGGGGTGACGGCAATGAAGTGTTCTAGATTCGGCCAGCCCAGCTGCCAACCTGTGTCTTCTCCCCACCAATAAAAAGGGCTGAAATGTGGTAAGCCAGGCTCAGTCGTAAAACTAAACTCAGCGCCCATCACAAATGCAACAACACCGGCAATCAGCGAACATAGTGGAATCGCCAACCAGCGTTTGTTTACCTTTGCTAGATACGCGTAGACCAGAACCGTAATACCAATTACGGCAAAAGAGATATAGCCTTGATCGCTGCTTGAAGCCCAAGCTTCGGTTTTGTTGATTTGACTGATTAATCCAACGGCGCCTAGGTAAATAAGCAAGCCTCCTCGAACCCCCACGCCGGTGAGCGTCATTAATTTCGACCCCCCTTTGGTCCACGCGAGTATTAGGCCAAACAAGCACACCATGATCCCGAGTGCTAATGGGTGGCCTCCAGCAGCGGCAATAAGGGGAATGAGCGGTATCATTGGGCCGTGAGTACCCGCTAGGTTAGCGTTCGGGTTTAAAATTGCGGAGAATAGAATAACGAACAGTGCGCCAGCGATAAGTAGCTCATAGCGCACGTTTTCAGCAACAAACTCTTGTGATAAACCGAACTGAGCAGCAAAAACAGCCACCATTGCTGTCACCATCACGACTTTACCGATTGTGGCCGCCAGTGCCGGTACCCAGTCTTCAATTTCAATGCTGTAATCACGTGAGGGTAGGTGAATGCCCCAACGCTTGAAACTCATGATTTTAAGGTCGTGATTCAGAAATTCTTCTCGACTTTCAAAATCTTGCGCTTTACGGCGCATATCTCTATAAAATGTCTTACTTTGTTTAGACATGGTGTCTTCCCTTTACTAGAGTTTTGAGCTTCACCATAACCAGCTTGTTTCCACTTGCGCTTGGTACACTAGCCTTCGACCAGTGCGAGACGACATCCCAGACGTTACCTTGCATCTCTATTTCTTTGCGAATAAAGAGAGAAATGATGGTTGGCTTATCTCGATGATAAAAACAGCAAGGCATCTCCTTGCTATTAGAATTCATTTCAATTTGAGAGGCTCAGTCTAGAAAAGCTAATAGTTCCGACTATTGATTTAGGTTAGTTTTTCAAAGGAAGTTTGGGTGTAATGTAAATTTTTTAAGCAAACTTGTTACGTGGCGCGCACTTTTTGAGTGTTTTATCAATATTACAATTGAATCTTATAGCTAATGAAAATAACAGAACACGCCGATCGAACCGAACAGCTCTTTAACCTACGCGCTGAAGACATTCATCAATGGATCGATGGATTTTTTGACCCGAATGGCAGTGATCACTCTTTGAGAATGGCCAAAGATCTTGATTACGACCCGTACGATCATCGCCGTTTTCGTCATTGTAAAGAAGCACTCTCCGAAGCGATCCAAGAGTTTGGTGACAAGTACACCAACCAACAAATCAAAAACGTGTTTGAGACACATATACGTGATGATTACGAAGGCTACCTCCCATCACGCACTGACTTCGAAAATGGCACGTTTACCGCAAAATATCATGATGTCTCACACGGAGAAGAACTCAAAGAAGTGTTGGATGCCAGAGAGCTCGCCGACTATTTCAGTGGCTTACCTTCGGCTTCGAATGAGGGAAAAACTTCAGTCTCGAGTTTCAGTCTAAGAATCGTTACCCCAACCATTGCCGCCATCGTTCTGTTTATCACTTCCATCATCTATGTGATTGTTCCGTTGGTGGAAAATTCTATGGTGGCACAAAAACGACAGATGCTTAGGGAACTTACGTCAACGGCCGTCAGTATCGTTGATGGTTACGTTACGTTAGAGCAGCAAGGTCTACTGAGTTTAGAAAAAGCACAGGAGCGGGCTGCCAATGAAATTAAAACGATGCGCTATGGGGATGAAAATAAAGACTATTTCTTTATCACAGACATGCACCCTTACATGGTGATGCACCCTTATCGAAGTGATTTAAAAGGTCAGGATCTTACCAACTATCGAGACAGTGAAAATACCACGGGCTTTCCAGTATTTGCCGAGATAACTCAATTAGTGAAAGAGGATCAGCACGGTTACTTAGAGTATCAATGGCAATGGAAAGACGACCCCAATATCACCGCCCCTAAAATGACATACGTTGAAGGAGTCGAGGAGTGGCAATGGATCATTGGAACAGGCGCTTATTATCAAGACGTAAAACAGGGGATCGATCGCATTGAAGGCACGTTGTATCGCGTGTTCCTTGTTATTACGATCGGGCTGGTTGGCATCATGAGTTACGTTATTTCCCAGTCGAAGGTGATCGAGAATCGTAAAAAACGCGCTGAGTTGGCACTGCATGAAGCCAAAGACAGATATCGAGCTTTGGTTGAGTCATCGAATGAAGGGTACATTCTGGAAGCTGATGGAAAGATCATCTTCTCAAACAGCCGGCTTCATCAATTGCTTGGCTATACCAGTACAGAACTGCAGTCCCACTCTATCTGGCAAGAACTGTTTACTGAAACCTCGAAAAATAGCGAAGTGACTCAGCATTTACAGCGGCTGTTTAACAATGAAAGTGAACCGAGTGAATTTGAAGCTCAGATCCAGACCAAAAGCGGAAAACCCATCGACATTATCTTAAGCACATCAAGGATCTTTCTGTCGGAAAAACTGGGACATGTGATCTCATTTCGCCCCATTGTTCGAAAGATCTATGGTGGAAGCTTTGGAGTAGCGAACCGAGTTTCTAACTACCAAAAAGTCAGTGCCAATATTGTGTCTGAGATAGAAAACGGAGTGAGCCATGGGCAGGTCGTCGAGTCATTAAATCAACTGCCCGATCTAATACGGGAGATGATTGAATCGGGTAATCGTCCTGACTATTTGCGAAGGCTCATCGGTAGCACCTACGATGCCGCAATATGCCAGTTTATAGATTTGACCATTAAAGATATAGGAGAGCCACCAGTGCGATTCTCCTTCATCTCTTTCGGTAGTAATGCTCGACATGACATGACCTTGTTTTCGGATCAAGACAATGCAATCGTGTTTGAAACGCCAGAAGATGCTGACCTCAAATCAATTCGGCGCTATTTCTTGCACCTGGCAGAAAAAGTATGCGCGATGCTCAACCAAGCGGGTTACAAGTATTGTGATGGGTTGATAATGGCGACCAATCATCAATGGTGTCTGAGCCAAAAAGAGTGGGAGGAGAATTTTGCCTTATGGATCGCGCAAGCCACACCTGAGGCCATTCTTGAGTTAAATGTCTTCTTTGATATTCGCTCGACCTACGGTGAGAGTTCGCTCGTGAATGGCATTCAGTCACATATTCAAAGTTTACTAAAGGCTAAGCCAGAGTTTTTGTTCACGTATGCGAAAAATTGTCTTACCCATGAAGTCCCGCTTAACACCGCTGATGAGATAGAAACCGAACTTTATGATGGTCGGGACTCATTGAACCTTAAAGAGTGTTTGCGGCCAATGGAGGTGTTCTGCCGGATATACGCGTTGAAGCACGATATCCGTGAGAGCAATACCATGGCACGTTTGAAGGGCTTGTTGGCGCAAAATGAAATTGATGCGACAACTTTTCGCGAAATGGTGTACATCTTCGACCACATATGGCAATTGCGCTTTATGAATCAGATCATTGAATATACCGATCTGCGCAAGGTGAATGATGTTCTCGCACTCGGCGATCTAACGAAGTTAGAGCAGCAGAATCTTAGAAATGTGCTGCGTCGAATTTCGCTGTTCCATGACAAGGTACAGCGAGATTTCCTAGAGTAGCCCGCCCAGTAACTGCACTCGGGTTCCTTTCTCGTTGGAGCGGTGAACCCGAGTGAAAGACGCCATCTCTTTGAGTTGGACTAGACAGGCTTTTATCGAATGATGATCTTTCTAGAGACGAGTTCAACGCCTGGGCTGTAGCGTTTTTGTGAGGCATTGAGGGCATGCGCTAAAGCACTGTCACAGATCAAGTCAAACTGCTGAGGAAGTGAATTGATCTTAATCGGCAAGAAGTCTAGCAAGCGATTATCACCAAACGTTGCCAGCTTGATTTGATTCATTAGTTCTGGCTTTTCTAACAGCATATCGAGTACGCCTTCGAGTAACGTGTAAGAGGTCGTTACAATCGCATCTGGCACTTGATTCGATTCGATCCATGAGGCCATCTGCGCATAGCCGTCTTGTCGGTTAAAGTGTTGCCCGTAAGCAAGCTGTGTTTTTACGTTGTTTGTATTGGCTGCGGACTCAAAACCGAGCTGACGCTCTTTGGATATGTTTAAGTCTGGTAAAGCGCCGATAAGCCCAACGGTTTGAGTTGTCGCTTCGATAACGGAGTGAGTGAGCTCAAGCGCAGCACTAAAATCCTCACTGACGATACAAGCAAAATGTTCATCATCAAGTGGACGGTCAATCGCAATGACTGGTGTGCCTGCATTTTGAATCGAAAGGTAAAACTCATTGGCGTCAGGAAGGGCACTGGCGACAAAAAGCGCATCGATACGGCGTGAAACTAACGCTTCGGTTACCTTTTTTTCTGTTTCGGCATCATCGTCTGAACAACCAATCAAGATTTGATAGCCGGCTTTCCGTGAATTTTGCTCCAAAATTTTAGCGATTCTCGCATAGCTGGTGTTCTCTAGATCCGGAATGATCAAGCCAAATGAACGACTGTTTCCCGCTCTCAATGAAGAGGCTGCGTGGTCTGGTCGGTAGTTGTGCTCTTGAACCACAGCAATCACTTTCTGTTGGGTTTTTTGCGATATGCGGTATTTTTGAGCCTTGCCATTGATGACGTAACTGGCGGTTGTTTTAGACACTCCAGCTAGTTTTGCTATCTCATCTAACGTCATTTTGGATCCTTTTTGTGCCATTGATCAAATTTATAATTATTAGTATTTAGCTAGGCTTGAATTATACGCTGAATCGATTCAGTATTAAAGCTGAAAGGATTCAGCAAGGTTAACAAAAAAGAAAAATAGTGAGTATTGTTACTTATTGAGCTTTGTTGATATTCCTAAGGCATAAAGAAAGAGAACGCTTTATGTCGGTTTTTTTTAGTTAAATGCTGAATCGATTCAGCATTTAAGCAAAACACTAACACAAGATATGCGACGTCACTTCGCATTTTACTGAGGCAAGCCGTTATGCTCACATTGACAACGAATGACATCACTTTAAACCAGTCTTTTAAAGACAAGAGCGACGCGATCAGAGTCATCGCACAGGATCTCACCTCTAAAGGCTATGTTAAGAGTGGCTATGAAGCGGGGATGTTGGCACGTGAGTCTCAAAATTCTACCTACCTTGGTAATGGTATCGCTATCCCTCACGGCACCACTCAAACTCGCCACCTTGTCGGTGAAACGGGTGTCTCCTTGCATCATTTTCCGCAAGGGATGGATTGGGGAGATGGTAATACCGTTTACGTGGCAATTGGTATTGCCGCGCAGTCGGATGAGCATCTCGGTATTCTAAAACAGTTAACCAATGTGCTTTCCGGTGACGGTGTCGAAGAGCAGCTACAGCGAGCGAATTCCAAACAACAGTTGATCGACATCCTGAATGGTCAAACCCAGAGCGAATTAGATTTCGACCATGAACTAATCCAACTCCAGTTTCCGGCGACCGATATGATTCAACTTAGCGCGGTTGCGAGTGGGCTGATGCGCAATCGAGGCTGCGTAGATTCAACGTTCGTTGCAGATGTTATTGCTAAACAACCGACTCATCTAGGCGGTGGAGTGTGGCTTATTAGCAGTGAAATCGGCGTGAAGAAAACCGCGATGGCGTTCATCACCGCCAACGAGTTTACGGTAGACAAACAGCCAGTCAGCGCCTTAATCGCTATTTCAGCGTGCAACCAACTGCATCAAGACGTATTAAAAAAATTAACGGAACTTGTCTTCAATAAGCAGCAGTCGACTCTCTTATCGATGACTGAATCTCAATTGCTTCAATTCTTTGCGAGTCGTGATGCCCAGCTTGAAACATCAGCGACAGATTTAACGCAGGCCATTGATTCTGATGGCTTATTCAGCGGCGAATTTAAAATTAAAAATGCTCATGGCCTGCACGCGAGACCTGGCGCAATGCTGGTCGCCGAAGCGAAAAAGTTTGAATCGACAATCAAGGTTTCAAACCTCGACGGTGACGGCGCGCAGGTGAATGCGAAAAGCCTCATGAAAGTAATTTCTCTCGGGGTGAAACACGGCTTCACGCTGAAATTTACCGCCGATGGGGCAGATGCAAAGCAAGCGATTGAGTCGATTGGTAAGGCGATCGAGTCTGGTTTGGGTGAGGGGTAAGCAATGACGACAAGTACTAAAAAAGTAGTCACGATCACGCTCAATCCAGCGTTGGATCTAACGGGTCACTTACAGAGCATCAACACGGACAGCGTGAGTTTGGTCGATAAAGGTTCACTGCATGCGGCAGGAAAAGGGGTGAATGTTGCCAAGGTACTGTCTGAGCTCGGTGCTGAAGTCACGGTCACGGGCTTCCTAGGGTCGGATAACCAAGAACTGTTTTGCCAACTTTTTGAGCGACTAGGCGCAAAAGACGCGTTTGTTCGAGTTTCAGGCTCAACAAGAATTAATGTCAAGTTGGTTGAAGCGTCGGGCAGTGTCAGTGACATAAATTTTCCTGGTGTAACCGTGACTAAAGAAGCCATTTCTTCGTTTGAAGAGACGCTATTCAAACTCGCCGAAGATCATGAATATTTTGTTATTGCCGGTAGCCTTCCCCCAGGTGTATCGCCAGCGTTGTGCGCGAGTTGGATTGAAAAGCTTCGCGCGTTGGATAAGAAAGTGATTTTCGATAGCAGTCGTGAGGCATTAGCGGCTGGCATTGACTCCAAGCCTTGGTTGATAAAACCGAACGAGGAAGAGCTTTCTCAGTTAATGGCGACAAAGTTAACTGAATTCGATGAGTGCATGACGGCGGCTGAGACGCTAGCGGATAAGAACATTGACAACATTGTCGTCTCTATGGGCGCTGACGGTGTGATGTGGCTTAACAAAGGGAAGTGGCTTCAAGCCAAACCACCAAAAATGGAGGTGGTCAGTACCGTAGGCGCAGGCGATACGTTAGTCGCAGGGTTGTGCTGGGGTCACATGACAAAAATGAATGAAACAGATTTGCTTCAATTTGCTACGGCTCTTTCTGCGTTGGCCGTCTCTCAAATTGGCGTCGGAATAACATCAATAGAACACCTACAAACTCTACAGCAACAAACTCAAGTAAATATTATAAGCCAGTAGCAACTGCTATCAGGCCAACAAGGAAAAGGGTCAACATTATGAATATTGCCATCATTACCGCTTGCCCAAGCGGTGTTGCCAACAGCGTGATTGCAGCGGGTTTATTAGAAAAAGCCGCAGTAGAACTCAATTACAGTGCCAATATAGAGTGTCACTCAAGCGTTGTCGAAACAAAACACTTAACTGAACAGCAAATTGCCGACGCCCAAGCGATTGTGATTGTTGCTAGTACACCAATTGATACGACTCGATTCATTGGCAAGCGAGTTTACCAAGCGGATATTTCTCAATGCACAGAGGACAGTGTTTCTTTTTTAACGTCAGCAGTGAAAGAAGCGTCCGAGTTGACTAAAGAAGCATCCACAATCATGCGAGCTGAGAAATCGGGCAACGAAGCAAAGAAAATCGTTGCTATTACGGCTTGTCCAACGGGCGTTGCTCATACCTTTATGGCCGCAGAAGCGCTAGAAAAAGAGAGCGCTAGGCTAGGGCATGAGATCAAAGTCGAGACAAGAGGTTCGGTTGGGGCAAAAAATCAACTGACGACGGAAGAAATAGAGCAAGCCGATCTTGTGATTATCGCAGCGGATATCGAAGTACCGCTTGATCGATTTAATGGCAAGTCGTTGTACAAAACCAGCACGAGTTTGGCATTAAAGAAAACAGAACAAGAGATAAACAAAGCCTTCCAAGAAGCCAAACCGTATCAAAATAGTGGCCAGTCTACGAACGTATCTGAAAGTGAAGAGAAAAAAGGCGCCTACAAGCACCTGATGACTGGCGTCTCTCACATGCTCCCGGTTGTTGTCGCAGGTGGATTGATTATTGCCATTTCTTTTATCTTCGGCATCGAGGCGTTCAAAGAAGAAGGAACATTGGCGGCTGCGCTTATGACGATAGGCGGTGGTTCAGCCTTTGCGTTAATGATTCCAGTGCTAGCAGGGTTCATTGCCTTTTCAATAGCAGACAGACCAGGTCTAGCGCCGGGTCTTATTGGTGGGATGCTGGCAAGCTCAACAGGGGCAGGTTTCTTAGGCGGGATAGCGGCAGGTTTTATTGCGGGTTATTCTGCTAAGCTGATTGCCGACAAAGTGTCTCTTCCTCAGTCGATGGAAGCCCTAAAACCCATTCTAATCATTCCATTTATAGCAAGCCTGTTTACTGGCTTAGTCATGATTTATGTTGTTGGTGGTCCGGTATCGGGCATCATGTCAGCGATGACAAATTTCTTGAATAACATGGGCTCAGCGAATGCCGTTTTATTGGGTGTTATTCTCGGTGCAATGATGTGTTTCGATTTAGGCGGACCAATCAACAAAGCGGCGTATACATTCGGCGTTGGGTTACTGGCTTCTCAAACGTACGCACCAATGGCGGCAATTATGGCAGCGGGTATGGTGCCTGCGTTGGGAATGGGCCTTGCAACATGGTTAGCGAAAGATAAGTTTGAGGCCGGTGAGAGAGAAGCAGGGAAAGCATCATTTGTACTGGGACTGTGCTTTATTTCCGAAGGCGCGATTCCATTTGCAGCGAAAGATCCAATGAGAGTCATCCCTACCTGCATGGCTGGCGGCGCTTTAACGGGTGCGCTTTCTATGTTGTTTGGTGCTCAACTGATGGCACCACATGGCGGATTGTTTGTATTGTTGATTCCTGGCGCTATTTCACCCGTGTTGATGTACCTAGTCGCGATTGCCGCTGGTACTGCGGTAACAGGCTTTGGTTACGCGTTCTTGAAACAAAAAGAGCAGCAAAAAGAAGCGGTGACCGCGTAGTCGGATTGTTTGATGTAACCCCCGTAAGATGCATCACAGCGCTACCTCGTTCTAGGTAGCGCTTTTTTAATTGTCTTTATTCGCTTTTACTTGTTTTCCAAAGGGAACCATCTAAGCGCACCATTGGTTTCAAAATCATTGGCCTCTTTGCAAATCATGTAGTGCTCACCAACTTGAAGAATGGATCCGAGTGAATACGCTTGATCTTGGTAGTAACACACTCGTTTCGCGGCGTTGGCGCCATCGACGGCAATAATTGCTTTCCCTGGTGTCGAGATAACATTGGCATTGCTCGGTGCAATCATGAGCGTTGCAACCAATAGAAATAACTTCTTCATTACGTTCTCCCAAGTAGAGTGTTAATCCCACTTTCGCTGGTATCTAGGCAGCATACTTTCGTTACCTAGAAGGCCACCTTGATGGATGTAAATAAGGGTTTTGCCTTCAAACTTGTGTCGGTGCTGTAAAATGCTTCGCCACATTAAAGGATCATAGAGCAAATCAAACTCGACATAGGTTTGTTCGAGCAGTTGCTGCCAAATTAGGTAATCTTCTTGATACAGCCTACCAAAATGATGCTTCTCTTCTAAGGTCAATATGTTGGGATGAGACGCTGCTTCTAATTCCAGAAATTGTTCTGTTAGGTACTTTTCTCCACCGACACATGGGCACGTGACGACATCAATGTCATGGGGCTTAAGGTATTTGCTTAAATACAAAGAAGTCGTTCCCGTTCCAGAAGGCAAAGCGACCACATATTCACGTGCCGATTCGTATTGACTCCATTGCAGTATTTCTTGCGCGAGCTCTTTAACGCCATATTCCGCCATTGCGGCTCTGCCACCTTCGGGAACAAAAATACAGGTTTCAGTTGGCTGTCTGACCGTATCGATATAGTCGCGAGGGTGCAGGGTATTTTGAGATATTTCACTGACCGCGATGACTTTTGCACCCATCTCTAGCGCCCCTCGATAGTTCCCGATAGGGTTTTTCTTTAGCCAGTTCGGAATTCGGTCAACGTAAAACTCCAACTGCCATCCTTTAATCCGCGCTAAGGCCGCAAGAGAGTTTAGCGAATTCGCTTGGGCTGAACCGTAACTGATTAAGGTCGTAATAGCTGGGTCGTCAACGCTCAGAAGCTGTTTAAATTTTCGCGCTTTATTGCCACTGAATTGGCTATGAAGCTTATCGTCGCGTTTTAGAAAAAACTCGATACCTTCGAAACTATGCTGAGTGACGGGAGAGTTATTTAGGATCATCGTTACGTTCAAACATGGGAGATGATTAGATTATAACAATTTGGGTATGAGTTTTCCCTATGGATTATTCTAGAGATAAATTAAGTGGTAGGAATAAAAAAAGCCCAGAACAAATAGGTTCTGGGCAGATACAAACACAGGAGTTAATATGAAAAAGCAGCTTGAACTGTAGTCGCAGTATAAAATCAAGTTTGACGGCCAGAAAAACTCTTTAAATCCCTGCTTTCTACACTTAATCAGACCCGCCTTTTTCGAAACAGTTCCATAAAACATCGATAAAAAATGCCCTTTTTTTAATCTCTAATAATTTCAAACGATTACCGATATTCACTAGCTTGTGGTCGGACCAATGTTGATAAATGTGATGTTAATGGCTTGTTAACCTTGTAATCGAACGGTATATTTCAAACAGATGTTTAATACGAGTGATTGAAATGGCAGCCAAGAGCGATACCAAAAATAAGATTCTAGATGTGGCTGAAGTGCTTTTTTCAGAGCAGGGCTTTAATGACACGTCACTAAGAACGATTACGAGTAAAGCTGGGGTCAACCTGGCGTCGGTGAATTATCACTTTGGCGATAAAAAAACGCTGGTGAGGGCCGTTCTGGACCGTTACCTAGAAGCGTTCATGCCCGCTTTGCAAGATTCACTCGAGTCTCTCAACACAAGAGAAGAGTACACCGTCGCGGATGTGTTTGAGTCTTTGCGTCAACCTTTGCGCTCTCTTAATAGCGTTAGACCCGATGGAACCAGCCGCTTTATGCTGCTGATTGGCCGAGGATATACCGATGTTCAAGGCCACTTGCGCTGGTTTATCACCACTCGTTATCAAGAAGTGTTGTCTCTTTTTACTCAGTCGGTATTGAAAGCCAACCCAAACCTTAACCAAGAGACTTTGTTCTGGCGTCTTCATTTCACGTTAGGAACTTGTGTCTTCACGATGGCATCGAGCCAAGCTTTGGCGGAAATTGCTGAGAATGACTTTGGTTCGAAAGTCGATGCCAAAGCCGTGGTCGATATGCTCATCCCTTATTTGTCAGCCGGCGTCGCAGCGGATTAACCAAGATGCGGTCGACTGACTAAACTAAAGATAGATAAAACATAATAAATATAAAATGACACGTACACGTGAACAAAAGGATCTGAATATGTGCTCTCTAAGAAGAAAATGGGTAAGTGACCCAGCGTTCAAATTTTTTAAGAAAGTTCTTCCACCACTTTCTGATACAGAGAAAGAGGCGATGGAGGCCGGTAGTGTATGGTGGGATGGAGAGTTATTCTCTGGTAAACCCGATTTCACGAAGCTTCATCAGTATCCTGCGCCGAGCTTGACGGATGAAGAGCAAGCGTTCATGGACAACGAACTTGAAACGCTAATGGCGATGCTTGACGATTATCAGATCGTGAAAAAAGATCGTGATCTACCAAAAGAGGTTTGGGACTTCTTGCGTAAAGAACGTTTCTTCTCACTTATTATTTCCAAGCAGTACGGTGGACGTGAATTTTCAGCTCTTGCGAACTCAACGATTGTTTCTCGCATAGCGACCCGCAGCATTAGTGCCGCTGTAACAGTGATGGTGCCAAACTCTTTAGGCCCAGGTGAGCTTATTTCTCACTACGGTACGCAAGATCAAAAAGACTACTGGTTACCGCGTCTTGCTGACGGTACTGACATTCCTTGTTTTGCATTGACGGGCCCTGAAGCCGGATCTGATGCAGGTGGTATCCCTGACCAAGGTACAGTGTGTTACGGCACCCATGAGGGGAAAGAAGTTCTAGGTATTCGCCTTAACTGGAACAAGCGTTACATCACATTGGCACCCGTTTCAACGGTTCTGGGGCTAGCGTTTAAGTTAAACGATCCTGAAGGTCTGCTAGGTGACAAGAAAGAATTAGGCATTACCTGTGCTCTGATTCCGACATCGCATGAAGGGGTACAAGTGGGTGAGCGCCATGACCCTATTGGTTTGGCGTTCATGAATGGCCCAACCCGTGGACATGATGTCTTCATTCCAATTGAGTGGTTAATTGGTGGTTCAGACTATGCCGGTAAAGGCTGGAGAATGTTGGTGGAATGTCTTTCTGCAGGGCGAGGTATTTCACTGCCAGCGTTAGGCACCTCTATTGGTCACCTTACCTCTAGAACGACCGGCGCATATGCCTATGTTCGTAAGCAGTTTGGTATGTCGATCGGTAAGTTTGAAGGAGTAGCGGAAGCGCTCGGTCGCATCGGTGGTCTAACGTACTTGCTAGAAGCCACTCGAACGCTCACAACCACATCGCTTGATATGAAAGAAAAACCAGGGATTGTTACGGCGATTGCAAAATATCACATGACCGAAATTGCGAGAACCATACTCAATGATTCGATGGACATTCACTCTGGTCGAGCAATTCAAGAAGGGCCCATGAATTACCTGACTTCGGCTTACCTTGGTGTGCCTGTTGCGATTACGGTAGAAGGGGCGAATATTCTAACTCGCAACCTAATGATTTTCGGTCAGGGGGCAACGCGTTGTCATCCATATGTATTGAAAGAGATGGAAGCGGCATCCAACCCAGATGAAAAAGAAGGGGCGGAGGAGTTTGATAAGCTACTGTTCAAACACATTGGACATGCTACCAAGAATACACTTGGTGCATTTGGTGCCGCATTAACTGGCTCTCACTTTATTAAAGCGGACATGAGCGGCCCAACGCAGGTTTATTATAAAGACCTGACTCGTTTAAGTCGCGCATTGGCGGTCAGTGCTGACTTTGCCATGCTAACGCTCGGTGGGGATTTGAAACGTAAAGAGATGATCTCAGCGCGTTTGGGCGATGGTCTCAGCTACTTATACATGGCGTCTGCTGTACTGAAAAAGTACGAGGACGAAGGGCGTCAGCAACAAGACTTAGATTACGTGCACTATGCGATTCAACACTGTTTCCATAAAGGCGCAAATTCGTTAGAAGAAGCGTACCGCAACTTCCCGCAAAAAATGGTGGGTCGTTTACTGAAGCTATTGGTGTTCCCAATTGGCAACCGATTTGAGAAACCAAGCGATGAGCTTGCAGTTAAGTTGGCAGAAAGCGTGATGACACCAGGCGCTTGCCGCGATAGGCTCACGCACCTCTGCTATGTGGGGGAGAGTGAGGATGACAGCGTTGGCCTAATGGAGAAAGCGTTCTTAGCCATGTACGGAATCAAGAGCCTTGAACGTAAACTGAATAAAGCGGTGAAAGCGGGCACTGTGGTTCGTAAAGCGCCACTGGCTGAGAAATTGACACAAGCGCTCGCCGCTGATGTCCTTACTCAGGAAGAAGTGGACACGATCATTGCTGCGGACAAGCTACGTTACAAAGCCATTCAGGTTGACGACTTTAGCCATGACTACAGTGAAGTCAGAACGCATCAAAACACCAAACCTAAACTCACCACTGCGGCATAGTAAAAAGGCTCCTTCGGGGGCCTTTTTTAATTTCCATTTATTCCCTAACGCAATCGTTCAATTATCAATAGAAATGATCCACCTGCTGACGTCTGCAGTGACAGAGGCGATTTTAGTCCTTTACTGCAATATTACTCGTGTAAGACATCCAACCACTGAGGGAATATCTCTGTTTTGACAGAAATAAGATGCGATCTAGTCGTGAACCTTTTATTCTATCGGTGATTTTTTAAGGAAGTTGAATATGATCATCAAACCTCGAATTCGTGGATTTATCTGTACCACAACACACCCAGTGGGCTGTGAAGCTAATGTAAAAGAACAAATTGCCTACACTAAAGCGCAAGGTCCAATTAAAAATGCACCAAAACGTGTATTGGTGGTTGGTTCTTCAAGTGGTTATGGCCTATCTTCTCGTGTTGCTGCGGCATTTGGCGGCGGCGCTTCAACTATCGGTGTTTTCTTTGAAAAAGAAGGGACTGAGAAAAAGCCAGGCACAGCGGGTTTCTACAACTCAGTAGCGTTTGAAAAGCTCGCTCGTGAAGAAGGCCTTTATGCAAAGAGCCTTAATGGCGATGCTTTCTCAAATGAAGCAAAACAGAAAACAATCGATCTGATTAAAGAAGATTTAGGTCAAATCGATATGGTGGTTTACTCATTGGCATCACCAGTACGTAAGCTACCTGACACAGGTGAGCTGATTCGCTCTTCTCTAAAACCTATTGGCGAGACCTACACAGCAACAGCAGTTGATACGAACAAAGACCAAATCATTGAAGCTTCAGTTGAACCAGCAACAGAAGAAGAGATCAAAGACACTGTAACCGTAATGGGTGGTGAAGATTGGGAACTTTGGATCAATGCACTGTCTGATGCGGGTGTTCTTGCTGACGGTTGTAAGACTGTTGCGTACAGCTACATTGGCACTGAGCTAACGTGGCCAATCTACTGGGATGGCGCGCTAGGTAAAGCGAAAATGGACCTAGACCGTGCAGCTACTGAATTGAATGCAAAACTTTCAGCAACTGGCGGTAGCGCTAATGTTGCGGTTCTGAAATCAGTCGTGACTCAAGCTAGTTCGGCTATTCCAGTTATGCCTCTTTACATCGCAATGGTGTTTAAGAAAATGCGTGAAGAAGGCGTACACGAAGGCTGTATGGAGCAAATCTTCCGTATGTTTAGCCAACGTCTTTACAAAGAAGATGGCAGCGCGGCAGAAGTTGATGAAAAAAATCGTCTACGTTTGGATGATTGGGAACTTCGCGAAGATATTCAAAAACACTGTCGTGAGCTTTGGCCTCAAGTAACAACTGAGAACCTAAAAGAACTTACAGATTACGTAGAATATAAAGAAGAGTTCTTGAAGCTGTTTGGTTTTGGTGTTGAAGGCGTTGACTATGACGCTGATGTTAACCCAGCCGTAGAGTCTGACATCACCGCTATCTAATTATCGATTAAGATAATTTGGAATAAATAAAAGGCGCTCATTGAGCGCCTTTTTTGTTTGTTTTTAAAGTCACTAGCCTCAGTTAAGTCATTAAATATTGACCTAACTGAGCGACAGGAAGCTTTAGCTAAGAATAATCATAATTGTCCCTGCTAGGGTCATTAATATATTTGCAATGGCGTAGGTGCCGGCATAACCGAGTGCTGGGATTGTTGATTTTGCGTAATCGTTCACGATATCCATAGCCGGTGCGCAGGTGCGTGCCCCTATGATGGCTCCAAACAGTAACGCTCTATTCATCTTGAGGATGTAAGCCCCTACTAGGTAAGCAATCACAACAGGGACAACGCTGACAACAAAGGCAAACCCTATAATTTGCGGCCCAACCTGTGTGAGGTGTTCAAAAATTTTCCCGCCTGCACTGAGTCCAATGCCCACCATGAAAATCATTAGGCCGAGATCTTTGACCATGTTTAGAGCCCCTTGCGGTACGTAACCGAAAGTAGGGTGGTTTGCTCTAAGGAACCCAAGAGTAATACCGGATAGCAAGAGGCCAACAGCATTACCAAGACCAAATGAAACCTGGCCAAAGGTCATTGTGATTAAGCCGAACATCAGGCCGAGAATGAAGAAGCTGCAAAAGGCGAGCAAATCCGCTATTTGGCTGTGAATTGAGATGAAACCGATCTTTTCAGCAAGCCCTAATACGCGGCTCTTTTCTCCACTGACTTGGAGAACATCGCCTTTCGCTAGCACAATATCTAAATCCATTGGCATCTCAATTTGAGCTCGAACCACGCGATTTAAGAAGCAGCCAAACTCTGAAAGGTTGAGTTCCGATAGGCGCTTTCCTACCATGCTGTCGCTTTTCACCACGATCTCTTCTTCGACGATTCGCAAATCGAGCAAGTTACGGTCAAACACTTCTTTTCCGTTCCTAAAGCTAGGATCAAGACGAGCATGACTGTCAGGGAAGCCGACTAGGGCGATCTCATCACCTTCTTGCAAAATGGCATCCCCATCGGGGTGTGCGAGTATGCCGTTGCGACGAATACGTTCTATGTAACAGCCTGTTTGGCGGTAAATACCCAACTCGCGAAGGTTTTTTCCATCGGTCCAATCAATCAGCTCAGGCCCCACACGGTAAGCACGGATAATCGGCAAGTATACTTTTCGCTGTCCAGAGGTGCCAAGACCTCGTTCCTTGGCTATCTGCTGTGCAGAATCAGACAGATTTTGCTTTTGTAGCTTAGGAAGCAGCTTAGCGAATGAGATCATGCTGATGAGACCTACGAGATAAGCCATCGCATAACCAACGGATAAGTTCTCCAGCACTAGAGACAAATCCATATTGCGAGGGATAGTCGCAAGGCCAGTATTAATAGCGTCTTGAGCACCAACAAGAACAGGCGTTGCAGTCAGAGCACCTGCCATCATCCCGGCAGACAAGCCGTAGTCGAGGCCGAAATAATGAGTTGCAAAGTGAGTGATAGCCAAAGCCGTGCTCAGCACGACCAAACTCAAAATAAAGTAATGTTTACCGTCTCGGAAAAAGATACCGAAAAAGTTAGGACCGGCTTCGATACCGACACAGTAAATAAAGAGCATAAAGCCAATAGCAAGTGCTTCTGGGTTAAAGCTGAAGCCCAAATGGCCCATGATCAATGAAGCGATGAGAACACCAATGGAGTTGCCTAATTGAAGGCTTCCGAATCGTATTTTTCCGAAGGCTAGACCGGTTGCTAGGGCAACGAAGATTAGTAAGATGGGGTTTTGCTCGAGTAATTGTATAACGTCTATATTCACAGGTGGCTCTTGTTGCCAGGAACGAAAGGTTTGAGTGGTGGATTGTAGCGGATCCGTCTTAAAATATAAGTGAGATTTTTTATAATTTGCAATTACTTCACATAAGGCAAATAAACAAAACCTGCCGTCATGGGCAGGTTAAGTATTTGTTCATTAAGACCGTTTTATTAATCAAATAGGCCTAGATTTTCTTTTGCGTATGCTTCGAATTCATCACATCCGCCAATATGGTCTTGGTCTACAAAGATTTGAGGAACAGTTTCTACAGGCTTACCTACTGTCTTCTCTAAATCGGCTTTGCTAATTCCCTCAGCGTGGATATCAACATAGCGATAATTGAAATCGTCACGTTTTTCTTTCAACGTTTCTGCATGCTCTTTCGCACGAACACAAAATGGACAAGCTGGGCGACCAAAAATAACCACGAACATAATTTTTTCTCCTTTATTCTGATGCTGCAACTATGCCCCAATCTTTTCTGGAAATAAAGTAGCAATTACCTCTTGCTCTAATAGGCAATGCCTATCAATTTCTTGGCTACAATTTACCTGTGCATTATTTGTTCTTATCAACGTGATATGCCCCAAAATTATTGGCCATTCAAACAGAGGAATTGCAGCAAGTTGCACTGGGTCAAACTAATTATAGTGTGATAGGTGCAAGCTAAAATGAGACCAACTTATAGAGGGATGCAGTATGTTCCATTTTATGACATCGACTCGAATCATCTTTGGAGAGGGAGCGTTACAATCATCATTGTCCGTACTAAATCAATTTGGCTACAGCGTTTTATTAGTCACAGGTAAAGATCAGTCTCGATCATCACCGTTACTTTCTTATCTCAAATCTCAAAATATTCGCTATCAGCACGTCAGTGTTTCAGGTGAACCAAACATCACTATGATCGAAGAAACTGCGGTGGTTGGCCGGAAGTTTAAGCCAGATATGGTCGTTAGTATCGGTGGCGGTAGCGTGATCGATATGGGAAAGGCATTGGCCGCCATTATCCCTAATCAAGGCAGCGTTTATGACTATGTGGAAGTGGTGGGTCGTAACGTACCTCTTAAAACAAAGCCTATCCCCTTTATTGCCATTCCTACAACGGCCAGCACGGGCTCGGAAGTCACCCGAAATGCAGTTCTTCGGTCTGGCCAAGACAAAGTGAAAGTAAGCCTTCGCAGTCCTGAAATGCTGGCGGATGTCGCCATCGTTGACCCAACCTTAACGTATGGTACTGATCCCTATACCTCAGGCAGAGGCGCGATGGATGTCTTTACTCACTTAATGGAGGCGTATGTCTGTGGTGATCCGAATCCTTTGACGGATATGGTGTGTGAAGAAGGGCTAAGGAAACTGGCGGGTGCTGTTATTGCTGCCTGTCGGCATGATGATTATTCCGCGCGATCCGACCTTTCCTTTGCTGCCATGCTTGGTGGTATGGCGATCACGAATGCCAAATTGGGGGCAGCTCATGGCCTGGCATCGGCCTTGGGTGGGAAGTTGAATGCGCCACATAGTGTCATCACTGGGCAACTCGCGCCTTATGTCATGAGAGAAAATATAGAAGTCGCCAAAGAGTCGGGTCGTCAGGACGTATTACAACGATACATACGCTTGGCACAGTTGGTCACCGGACGCACTAATGTCCATGTTGATGATGGCGTGTTGTGGGTCAGAATGATGCTGGATAAACTTGAATTACCAAAGTTGAGCGAATTTGGGGTGTGTTCTACCTCGTTTGACCAAGTCGCAGAAGATACGCTTATGTCGAACGCAATAAAGGGGAATCCACTGCCGCTAACAAAGGAGAGATTAATTTATATCCTTAATCAGGTGTGTAATTGTTCAGGTTCTTGTCATGATGACCATGAGCCGGAAAAAAGCCGCGTCGAAATACTGTCAGACTCGATAGAAGAAAACCAAACTTAGTTGGGTGGTTATTAGAGGCAATAAAAGAAAACGGAGCGTAATGCTCCGTTTTCTTTTATTGATATTGGCTTAATTTGTCAAACCGAGAATCTTTCAGCGCATCTTTGACGCGTCTCAGGTTTTCTCTAAATCCAGTACCACGGCGAAGCGTAAACCCTGTTGCTAGGACATCAATGACGGTCATTTGCACCACTCGACTTGCCATTGGCATATAGACGTCAGTATCTTCAGGTACATCGAGCGTGATTGATAGAGAGCTTGCTTTATCAAGTGGCGAGTCTTTGGCTGTAATAGATATTACGGTTGCTCCGTTTTCACGAGCTAAGTGAGCGATTTCAACAAGACTTTTTGTACGTCCTGTATGAGAGACTAATACAATAACGTCGTTATCTGAACTGTTGATGCAACTCATGCGCTGCATGACAACATCTTCAAAACAAGTAATAGGGATGTTGAAACGTATAAATTTATTCTGGGCGTCTTTGGCAACAGCTGATGAAGCACCTAGGCCAAAAAACGAAATACGTTTGGCTTGCGTCAGTAGATCAACCGCTCGATTTACTTGCATTGAATCTAAGCTGTTCTTCGCAACATCAAGACACGCCATCGTCGACTCAAAGATTTTATGAGTATAAGCGTCTGGGCCATCGTCTTCTTCGACGTTACGATTAACGTAAGGTGTCCCATTTGCTAGGCTTTGAGCTAAGTGAAGCTTGAAGTCTGGAAAACCCTTAGTATCTAGTCGGCGACAGAATCGGTTAACGGTTGGTTCACTTACATCTGCCATTTTGGCAAGCGTAGCAATACTAGAGTGAATAGCTGTTTGTGGTGAAGCCATAATGACTTCTGCAACTTTACGCTCTGATTTGCTAAAATTTTCTAGATTTTTTTGAATTTTTTCTAATGTATTCATAGTGTTCACGAGGGCTAGAGAACAACTCGCTGATATTTTTTTAACGCAAGAGTAACCTGAAAGGTCTGGGTTAAAAGAATAGCTCAGCGCCATAAAATTAGTATAAACCTAAGCAAAAGGTTTACCTGTGAGCAATTGGTGAGAATATGACAAACCTCAAACTAAATTTCAATTTTCACAACAGAATTAAAATAATTTTGAGTGTTTTGGCTATAAAGTGGTCATTTCTGATGAATTAGTTACAACAAACAGAAATAAATTTTCATTTTATAGGTTGCTTATCATTAATCTTGACATATTCTCTGCGTCAATGCGTTGATTTTTTTCAATAAATTTGGCGCTTGTTGTGCAATTTCTCGTTGTTCTGATAAAACGGCGCTAAGAATATCATAAGTGGTTAATGGGTTCGCCAATACAACTCGAAATACAATGGTGTTGTAATGATACATTTCGACTGGGTTTAGACGGGTTCTAGAAACAAAAGAGCGCCCGGTTTCACGTTGACGTTTTTGAATGAACTTTGTTAGCTCATTCAACATCTCATTCAATTGGTTTGCTTGCTCTTTAGTTGCTTGCTCAAAGGCTTTTTTTACTGACGTCGGCGTATAACGATAAGTAAGAAGACACAGCTCTGGTTTGGAGACGAGTTGGAAATCTTCTTGCTGTTCAATCAAGTCAGCAAAATACTTGGCTTTTTCGATACTCTGATCGATCAATAACTCATAACCAGGGCGACTGATGATGTGCATGCTGGCATAAACGAGCATGGCCATACCAGAACGTGAGCCTTCCAACGTATGAGTGCCTAGGTCTTTAGAGCCCTTACGAAGTATATATTGAGCGTGATGTTCAATAGAGCTCATGGCGTCAGGTTGTTTAAACAACACCATTCCAGCGCCCATCGGGATATAAAGCTGTTTGTGGGCGTCGATGGTAACAGAGTCGGCAAGCTCAATACCGTCTAACATATGACGATGGTTATTGGACATGAGTGTTGCACCGCCCCAAGCGGCGTCGACGTGGAAGTGACACTGTTCTTGTTGGCAAATTTCTGCGATGTCTCGAAGTGGATCAATACTGCCGGTTTCTGTGGTGCCAGCGACACCAATCACAGCAAACGCTTTAATGTTCTGCTGTTTCAATAATTCAAACTTCGCTTTAAGATCAGACGGACACAAACGGTTGTTGTTATCTGTCTTTACTGAAACTAGGCTTTCTTGGCCTATGCCTAAGGTGTCGGCTGCTTTCTTAAGCGAGTAGTGGCCTCGCTCGGAGACGAGAATGGCTAAGCCTTCATAGCCGTAGTGTTTCATGGCTTTAAAGAGACCTTCTTTCTCGACGCCTTTAAATCCATCTTGGGCTTTTAGTGCATTATTTCGAGCCACCCAGAGAGCGGTAATGTTGGCGATTGTGCCACCAGAGCAAAATGCGCCTAAAGAGTGCCCAGCGCTATGCATCCAGTGAGAATAAAAAGAGTCTTCTTGACCGTACACGAGACGATGAAGCATACCGAGCACTTGACGCTCTAGAGGTGTAAATGCTTTGGATGTCTCGATCTTCACCAGGTTTTGGTTTAGCGCTATCATTATTTTCGATAGCGGCATCAAAAAGTAGGGAAGAGCAGAGGTCATGTGCCCAATAAAACTAGGGGCAGAGGTGTGCACCGACTGCGCGACAAGGGTATCTAGAAGGTGTTGAGTGTGATCGGAAACGAACTCGGGTTGTTCAGGGATCACAGGGTTAGAGAAATCTTTCTCGATATCTCGAAGTGGTTTCTCTTCGGCAACAATGTGTTTGCGCAAAAACTGATTGAGGTTCTTTGATAGACCCTCTTCGATTTTTGTTAACGTTGAATCTGGCCCTTCTGGCACAGTAAAGATACGAAGCAAACTGTCAAAGTTCACATCGACTGTTTTCTGTTCTGATCCCATACAGCTACGTTTTATTATCTATCTTCCAATGCGACGGAACAATCTAAACGAAAACGGAACTAATGTCCCGTCTTAATTTGGCGTATCTACTTCTTAATCTTTATCAATAAACCTACTTACAATTCATCTCTTCGAGAGCGAGAATTGACTGGTTGTATTTCTGTAAAACACTGTCGATTTGTTTCGGGTGGCTAAGGAGATCAGCAAACGCAGAGCGAAGTTCATAGTTCTTTTCATGCGGGGTACTTTGGCGGTCGCTAAACGTCAGCTTCGCTGCTTGGCCCAATTCATCATCACGCTCAGCAAGTGCTTTGACATCCAGTTGCTCAAGCTGTAACCAAGCTTCTACCGATTGCTCAGTTGCGAGTTTAGATGGATCATTTTCAAGGTAGTAATGAACCGCTGCTCGGTTGAGTTCAAAATGGTTTTTACGACCTTCTAAAAACCACTCACTGACTTCTGACAGGTTTGGGTAACGTTCTGAAGTAAGCGAGGCCAAATCTTGGTACCAGGTTAGAGAAGCGTCAATGTAAGCGTCATACTTTTTGTTAAGGCATTGAGCGTCAGCAGAAAAAGCGGAGCTTGAAGATAATGTGAGTAGTGCAGCAATCACGATGCGTTTCATGGCAAATCCTTTGATAGCACTTAAGTGCTTTTATTTTTGGTTGTTCTTATTGTTGTTTCACGGGGAGATTTTAACTCGCTAATGAAATAAAGAACAGCATGAGTATTGGAACTAATAGGCTGAGTATAAAGCCACTAACTATGGCAATAGGCACACACCTTACACCACCTGTAGACTGAATAACAGGTAGGGTAAAATCCATTGCCGTGGCGCCAGCATACCCAATAGACGTACACGGTTTTAGTCTTATTAGCATAGGGATCATAATAAGCGCGACTAACTCTCTTAGTAGCTCTAGCATGAAAGAAGCACCCCCATAGACAGGGCCAAATGCATCACCCATTAAAATACCCGCCAGAGAGTACCAACCAAAGCCAGATGCCATAGCCAAGCCTTTATAGAGGCTGATATCAAGCACCAGTGCGGAAAGTACTCCACCGAGTAGTGAGCTGAAGACGATAATCAAAGCGATCATCATGCCATGCTTATTAATTAAGATTTGTTTCAGAGTCAGCCCGCTGTTTCTAAGCTGGATGCCAATAAAGAACAACAAAAGAAACAATATCCATTCGCTCGCCGTATCCACCCAGCTCAGGTTCATTCTACTAATGAGGCCAATAATTAAGCCGCCGCCGACAACCAAAATAAGCTTGGCGGATTCGAGTGCCATTGCCGTTAAAGGCAACTTAGAATGGGTGGTATCCGTATGGATGGGATAGAACTTGTCGATCAAGGGCAGCACCGCTAAATTGCAGGCACTAATGACAACAAAGAAAGTAGCCGTGAACTTAATGATCAGTTGTAAATTTTGACCAAGATTGTCAAGCGCCGCAAAGCTCAACCCCATTAAAAACAAAATGACATAGATGAGGTAAGACGTCATTTTGTTAATGTAGTTGAGGGTACTGGGTTTAGAAATGGCAATAAAATACCCCACGACAAGTGGGGCAAAAATGAAAATCATCCCTGAGAACATTTAGATTCCTACGCTGTAATTCTTACACTAAGAGGTACAACCTTTATTCGTTTATCTGAACTTACAAACCACTTGAGTTAATAACTTCGCTAATTTGAGTGTTGAAGTCCAACTCACTGAGATTAGTTAGTTTGTACAACACGTCGGCGCCAGTAGTATCGAACTCTACGAAGTGGTCGTCAATATCCTCATCCTTACGTCGGAACAATAAGATATGATTTGCGATTCTCGCCAGCTCTAGATAGCTGAGTGGAACGTCGCTCTTCGGGTCGTGGTTTTGGTTTGTGGCGACACTAATGAAATCTTGATCAAATCCCCAACTAGTGAGAACAAGCTTGCTGGAATCTGAACATTGGGAATCAAAGATTTGCAGCGCAATTTGTAAGTCGAGATAGTTACCGTTTTCCAAGTACTGGTGATATTCATTCACCATACAGAAAAGACCAATATCAGCAATAAGTCCGGATAGGAGTGCTTTTTCTACTTCTAGATAGCGGTAAGTTTTTGGTCGCTCCTCTTTGAAGGCTTTCGCCACCATAACCATCGTTGCGGCTAACTCTCGGGAAGTTGTCGCACTTTTTACAAGAACACGGTTACATTCTTTACTCAAACTCACCGTGTGTTTTAACTGTTCGATAGCTTGAGCGGTCACAATGTCTCGAACGCGCAAGATGCCCAATCGAGAAACGGCGGTAAACAAGTCCGTGCAAGTGATGTTACGTCTGTTGAAAATAACAGAGTTAGCGACACGTATAACAATTGCCGCAAGTCCAGGGTCTTCGAGAAGGCAGTCTGCGATGTCGATAATTTCTGTGCATTCTTGTGTACAGAGTTTCTGAATGCGCAGTACGACTTCTGAAATAGGAGGCAGTGTGATTTTTCCAGTACTTACCGAATGAGCAATAAGTTCAGAAAACTCGCTCTCAATACTTTGGAGGAGCGCCTCTTTATTATCAGGGAGCCAATAGAAAGATAAATGATTCATAGCAGGTCACCAAGGGAATACTCCATACAGTGTAACTAATAGATCTCTAGATTAGCAACAACTTACATAGTTTGACGGTTCGTATATCATTATTGATATATTTGTTAGATGTTTAGCCAGCAGTCATAGTTTGTGTTTGTGATTTTGGTCCCATAATTTTGAGTTTTAATGCTCATTGATGTGATATTTGAACAGACTTATTTTTCATCGTTAACTATCATTTCTTTACTAACTGAGACGAACTCAATATCAAAAATAATATCAGTCTCAGAGTTAATAATTTTTCGCTAAAAAAGCTGCTATCTGGTGATCACAAATAATCGGGGTAACATGATTAGAAGGATCAATGGATATGACAGAGCAACAGTTCATGGAGTATGTCGGTGCTTTTGGGGATTTCCAAAAGCGTTCAATGTTTGGTGGTATTGGCTTATTTAAAAAAGAAGCAATGTTTGCATTGCTAAGTGGTGACAAAGTATTTATTCGTGGTGGTGAACAGCTAGATTCAAGGCTTAATGAATTGGGTTGTGAGAAATACCGTCATGTGAAAAAACAAACCACAGCGACCGTAAATTATTACGACATCACTAATATATTTGTAGGGCAGCATAGCGCTCTTCGAGAAATCGTGAAATCATCAATTCAGTTGTCAGTTGATCAGCGACAGTTTCAGAAATCTTCTGCTAGCCGTCGTTTGAGAGATTTGCCGAACATGCAATTGACGTTAGAGCGCATGGTGAAAAAGGCCGGAATAGACGATGTTGAAACCTTTATGCAGTTAGGTGCGTCCGCTGTTTATTCTAAGGTACGCAATGCGTATGGTACTGATGTTGATGTTAAGCTGTTATGGAAGTTTGCGGGTGCTGTAGAAGGTATCCACTGGAAGCTGATTCAAGAGCCACGTAAGCGTCAGTTATTGGAAAGCTGCCACTAGTTCAATATATAGATATAAAAAACCGCTCTCATCAGGAGCGGTTTTTTTGTGTCGAACATTTTAAAATTCGTGGCGTTTTAGAATTTGAATCGCGCCGTCATCATCGCCTGTTCACCGTATGTATCATTAATGCGTAATTCCGCACCTACAGAGAAAAGCTCTGTTGAATGGAAGCGAATATGCGCTGAACCAAGCCAGTCGTCTTTTTTGTCAATTGAAACGTAGCCACCTTTAGCGCCAACTTCCAATTGTGGGCCAAGCCATTGACGGATACCTAAGTTAATTTCGATACCGGTCTCAGTACTGCCTTGGTCCTGAATGCGAAATAGCATTTCACCCGTAAAATCTGCCCAGTTGTTCATTGGAGCATGAAAACCAAAACCAGCCGCCGCATCGTAATCACTTTCAAACTCAGAGTCGATACGAGCGATAGCGTGCGCATTAGGGTGGATTGTTTTACTGATAGCACCACCAAAGGTTACAGGACTAGCGCCAATACGTGCTTCAAAATAATCGTAACTGAAGTTACTCATAACAGATGGGCTATTTGGGTCTGTCTCAGCAAATGCTTGGCCAGACGCGAGCAATAAAGCTGTAGCAATGATTGTTTTACGCATAGTAACGATGAACCTATTCCTAGTTATTTCCGTTGTCCTAAGCAGCGGGACTGCTATGACTCTGATTTATCACGACATGATAATGCATCCGTGTGTGTTGACACCATAAAAAATGTCATTCTTTTGTTGTATTTGCAAATAGTGCACATTTTTTGTCCCTATTTGTGAATAGGGTATGGCAATGAAGGTTACTCTCCAAAGCTGATTCGATTCTTAGCGATCGCATTAAAAATCAACTCAGTATCGAGAATCGCTGCCCATGGCATTAAATCAGTTTCGGTTTCTATCATGAATTCAGAGAGCTGCTTCACGAGCGTTTGTCGTAATTCCTCTCCTCTCCATGGCTTTGCAATAAAGTAGTCTAGGCTAGAATGATTAATCGCCTCTATGGTGTCATCAAGGCCTGCTTGCCCGGTTAGAAGAAGCTTACGGCTTTTCTTTGTTTCTTCCTGTTTGTGCAATTCGATGAGAAAACTGATGCCCGTTTGTTCTGGCATAATGTGATCGCAGAGTATGAGTGCGAGTTTGATATCAGCATCATTGTTCTCAGCCAGGACCTTTCTTGCCTCGACGACTGATTCAGCCGCTTCTACAATAAAATGCTCTTCAAAGCAGTCTAGATCTTGTAAGACGCTTTCTAGTACGTCCCGTTCATCATCAACACATAAGATCATATATTTGTTCATGGTTACTCCTTGCCGCTTAGTGAGTTGGTTGGAGAGGAAGCCAGACCTTCATGTGAGTGTACTTTCCTGGCTGAGATTCAACCTCAATTTTTCCGCTATGCTGTTTGATTATCTGCTGACAAACAGACAGACCGATGCCTAGACCAAAGTTGCCTTCTTTTTTAGTTGTAAAATTTAAGGTGAAAATTTGCTCTTGAAGAGTGGGTGATATACCGCATCCGTTATCTTCAAATGAGACACAAACCCAGTTCGCACCATCAATAGAGGTATGACTAGTGCGAATCGTCAGTTGCCCCTGTTCTGGGAAGGCGTCTATGGCGTTTGCGATGATATTTGTCCAAACCTGTTGAAGAGCGATTGGGAGGCATTTTAGATTAGGCACATCGCCATACTCTTTGATAAGAGTGTGCCGTTTGAGTTTGTTTTCAAAGATCACTAGCGTATCTTCAATTCCCTCATGTATGTTTATTGAGTGGAATACTTCATCGTCTGGTCTCGCGTAGCCTTTTAAGCTTTTTACCATATCCGCGATACGCTGGGCACAAACACTGATAGAGCGTAATGTGCTGCCTGTCAGGTGATAGGCTTCATAATCGTTGACCAAACTAAGCGCTTTCTCACTATCACGTTTTGCCAGGGTCTTTAACTCATTGTCGTTTTCAAGGTTGAGCTTTACGAGTTTCTTCGCTAACAGTCGATGCTTAATGTCACCCTCTAATTGTTTTGATCTTTCCCTTTCCTCAGCGGTAGAGGTAGGTGAGGATATCAGTGCACGGTTTAGAATCTGCGTCCCACGTTCATTGGTTGAGTGGTCAGACTGCATTTCTATCAATTGTTCTAATTTAGTCGTTAGCGTTTCCGTCCCTCTTAAAATCGCGGCGATCGGGTTATTCAGCTCATGTGCAACGCCAGCAACCAACTGGCCAAGCATTGCCATCTTTTCACGTTCAATCAACTGTTGGTGGGCCGTTTCTAATGACTCCAACGTTTTTTGTAGCTGTAGCTTAGTGTTAATGCTGCGTTGTAAGCGCCGATTGAAATGGCGTAGAAGCAAATTCGTAAACAAGGGCAAAAGTTGAGTATTAGAGTGCATAACCTTAGTGAATATGTCTCGGTCAATTTTAATCACTTTAGTTTTCGTGAGCGTTAATGCTGTAGAAAAAGAGGGTTCGCCAGTAACAAATGACATTCCGCCAATAATGTTACCTTTTTCGTGCCTGACCACCTCACGCTGCTGTCCTAGATCGTCTTTTTTATAAAGCGCGACTTTTCCTTCAGTGACAAACCAAAGGAACTGGTTATCTTCACCTTCTTTGGTTAGAAGGTGATCGGCAGAATACGTTCGACAAGCATGGGTTTCGTCTTCGTTAGCAAAGAACTGATTAAGAGAATTGATCACCTGTTGAGCCAGCTCTGAATCACTGAGTCGATGATGTTCAGAGATGAACCCTTCCTGATAGCTTTTCATTTGAGCATCAATATGTGCCCTAAGGAGCGGTTGGTGGTCTAATATGAGGCTATAAGAAAGAAGGTGTTCTGTATCTTGCTCGATGACAAATGTTGTGAGTTCCTTTTTCACGGTTTTATAGACTAATTTATCTTGCAGCGGTTTGGTTAGGCAGTGATCTAAGCGTCCTTCGTTAACGGCCGCTAAGATCGCTTGTATATTTTGACCACTGCTAAGCAGTATCTTTCTAGCACTCTTTGTGTGGGCGGATTTGTCTAATTGGATGAGAAACTCCGCACCATTGAAATGTGAATGGTGGCTCGCAATGACTAAAGCAACACGCTGGCCTTGCTGTTGGCAAAACTCAAGGGTCGAGTGCGCCTCTTCAATACTGTCGACGGCATGGATATCAAATCGCGCGGCAAACGGGCTCAGCTCAGCTTGCAACTGCTCAACACTGATTGGGTTATTGTCGAGATATAACAAGGAAAATGAGTTCACTACTTTCTCACAGACAAACGGATCTAAGAAAACTCTAACAATATTAATTGAATGGGTTTGAGAGCTAGGTTTTAGAAATTTGCTCTTCTTAGAAATAAAAGCAATACTCTGATTTAACTCAATCTTTTCTCCATGAATTTGGCTCGAATAACAGGTGGAAAACCAAACATTATGAAGCAACTAAAAACGATAGGCGCGATTGGCGGCTCTGTGTTGATGGTACTTTGTTGGCCATTAGCGGTCGGTCAAATCGGCCAGAATGTCATTACAGACGGTGTTGAACATATAAACAACGAGCTTATTAGTACTGAGATTGTTGACTATGATCGAGGCTATTTTAGTTCGAATGTAAAAACGCGATACGTGCTCCTTGACCAAGATCTGATTGCTCAGTTTGAAGCGGACGATTTACCAACAGAGTTTGTCGTTAACAGTGCCGTTAGCCATGGGCTATTGAGTCTGAGTGCGCATTCATCATTAGAAGATCTCGATTTTCCATTAACGGTGGATAGCGTAACCCAGTTAAATGGGAACACAGATTTCACAATGAATTTGGCCAGTTGGTACTATCAAACTCAAAATGGCGAAGAGATGGCAATCTCGGTATCTCCTGCTAGCTTAAAAGGCAGCGTGACGGTTCTGGGCCAATTAACCTATCAACTTGATATTCCTTCAATAGAGTTAGATTTCGCTACGGGTGAGAAACTGGTGTTATCTGGTATCAATGGTGAAGGTGAGGGCAAGCAAGAGAAAGGATTTTGGTTAGGCAATCAATCACTCGCCATGGAGCGATTCTCCATCGCTGAATTCTCAAATCAGCAGCCAACATTTGAAATTGAGAACGGACAATATCAGTTTAGCTCTTCGTTAAACAATGAAGAGGGGCGTCTCAATAGCAATCACAAAGTGAGTATGGGCTCGATGCTGACTCCTGATGGTGCTATCGAAGCGTTTAATCTTGATTTCTCAATGGGAGATATTGATAGCTTAGCGTTTGAAAGCTTGATGACGATGTATCAAAGCAACCCAATGATGACAGAAAGTGAAATTGCTGCCGCCATTCCCCATGTTGAATCTCTATTTTCTAAGGGTTTCTACCTTGCGATGAATTCTATGTCTCTGAAAGTAGGACAAGGTGAATTTGAGTCAAAGTGGAAACTGAGCGTACCTGAAGGGACCGATAGTATCTCGCAGGACCCGAGCAAAATCTTACCAGCGCTAAAAGGTGAGTTGAGTACCTATTTCTCGAATCAATTAGTGACTGACTTTCCTTTTATTAAACAAGGGATAGATGAAGCCATCGTGATGGAGATTATCGAACAGACGGAAACTGGCTATAAAATTAAGGCTGAATTGAATAACGCGAATGTGGTCTTTGAAAGCGGTCAGGAAATTCCCTTGATGGCCCTTTTATTGCCGGTTTTGATGCAGCAGTAACTTATTGACGAAGTGAAATTGTAAGAAATCATCGTTATACGAACAAAAGAGCTCTTAGGAGCTCTTTTGTTGCTTTTTATCCAGTATAAAACGTGCTATTAATTTCGATAGAGATTTAGAAATAGTCATTTAGGAGCAAGGAAACGCATGCAGCGCACGTCGGATAACGTATTCAATTTTAGTGCAGGCCCAGCAGGCCTCCCAAAGGCCGTCATGGAAGTGGCTCAAGCTGAGTTTATCAACTGGAACAACTTGGGCACGTCTGTCATGGAGATTAGCCATCGCAGTAAAGAGTTCATTCAGGTGGCTGATGAAGCAGAGCAAGACTTACGCGACTTGTTGGGTGTACCCGATAATTACAAAGTTCTGTTTTGTCATGGTGGCGCGAGAGCGCAATTTACGGCAATTCCGATGAACTTAATGGGCGACAAATCCAAGGCGACTTACATCGATGCTGGTTATTGGGCTGAAAGTGCGATTAATGAAGCCGATCGTTACTGTGAAGCGGTTGTATTTAATGCAAAAACGACACTTGATGGGAAAACAGCGGTCAAGCCAGCAAAAGAGTGGGAAATTGATGAACAGTCCGCGTTTGTACACTTTTGCCCAAATGAGACGATCGATGGCATCGAGATTAACGACTTGCCAGACACGGAGCTTCCTATCGTTGCCGACATGTCATCAACCATTTTGTCGCGAGAAATTGACGTTTCAAAATACGGCGTAATTTACGCGGGTGCGCAAAAAAACATCGGCCCTGCTGGGATTTGTATTGTCATCGTCCGTGAAGATTTATTGGATCTTGCGTCAAAGCTTGTTCCAAGCGTACTTAATTACAAAGTCCTAGCGGAAAAAGAGTCGATGTATAACACGCCGCCTACTTACGCTTGGTACTTATCTGGTCAGGTGTTCAAATGGCTGAAAGCGCAGGGTGGCATCAAAGCGATCGAGAAAGTGAACAGAGAAAAAGCAGCATTACTGTACGACTTTATTGATCAATCTGATTTCTATAACAACGGTGTACACCCTGAAAACCGTTCATTAATGAACGTTCCGTTCCAATTGAGCAACCCAGAATTAGACGGTGAGTTCTTAAAGCAGGCAGAGAGTCGCGGCTTAGCGGCATTAAAAGGCCATAGAGCGGTCGGTGGCATGAGAGCTTCAATTTATAATGCCATGCCTATTGAGGGCGTGCAGGCACTTGTCGAGTTGATGAAAGACTTTGAGCAGCAACATTCTGCGTAATTAGTACAAACGGCTGTATCTGTATAAACAGCCTACAACTAGCCTACTAACTGTAAGGCCAGATCATGAATCGTGATCTGGCCTTTTTTGTGTCTAGCGTTCTGAATTTAAGCATTTCTTTCAATATGAACTAGGCTATTTACTAGATTGTAAATAAATAGGGAATGACCAAGTGGGCAGGGTTGGGAGAACACCTCAAATAGGTATCTCAGTACTAATCGTATTGTTAGTGCTATTTGGTATTGGGTGGAAGAGCCTCATCGCCGCAGCCATGATTACTTCAATGTTTGTTTGGCTACAAAAAAGGAGTGACCCTAAAGCGGGCTCAGAGTTTAGTCGTACGCCATTAACCTCGTTACAGAAAACGGTGATTCCCGAATTAAGTCAACAGCTCGATATTTCTTACAACGACTCTCATCAATCCATAAATCAGATCACGTCACTATTCGTCAGCTTGAGCGAGCTCGTAAAACAACGCAACGCGCTTGGCAGTGAAGGTCATGGACACGAGATCGAGCAACTGGAACTCAAAATGAATGCTGCCTACAAAGAGCTCATGGAGCTACTCCAGCATGGAGACCGAAATTTACAGCGACAAGCGGGTGTGATTGAGGGGCTAGCCCTGATCAATAAACAGTTGGGTTTGCTTGAGCAAGAGGGCGCAGATTGGGATGAAGCGTGGGTCATGAATGAACTCGTAAAAATTAAGAGTCGAACCGAACATGCGATGTCAGAAAAGAGTGCTGCAAGTGCACAAGATGAAGGCGTAACTTATTTTTAGTGAGGAACATAGTCGATGAAGAAGACGATATTAATTGTTGATGATTCAGAGTCACTGCGTCAGGTCGTGAATATCGCCTTAACAGGAGGAGGGTATGATGTGCTAGAAGCCAAAGACGGTGTTGACGGCTTGAGCAAGCTAAATGGTTCTAAGGTTCACTTGATCATCAGCGATGTAAACATGCCCAACATGAACGGCATTGATTTTGTGAAACAAGTGAAAACGCTCGATAAATATCGCTTTACACCCATCATTATGCTGACCACTGAGAATCAAGAATACCTAAAAGAGGAGAGTCGAAAAGCGGGTGCCAAGGCATGGATGGTGAAGCCATTTAAACCCGATCAGATGTTGCAAGCCGTATCCAAGTTGCTCTCTAGGTAATGAACGAATGAGTACTCAAGTGTATTTGTTGCCTCAGGAACTCACCATCTATGAAGTCAGTGATGTGCATAGAGACTTGCTTGAGATTATCGAGTCAGCCCAATTCGTGCAGCTTGATGCCTCTGAGGTTGAAGAGCTCGATACCTCTGGCTTTCAATTGCTGCTTTGGTTCTCGAAGCTGTCGAAACATCATCACCAACAGCCTCCTTTCTCCTCTTTGAGCCCAAGTGTGAATAGCTACATCGAATTGCTCCACTTAGAGAGTGAGCTTTATAGTGGCGAAGCTCAGCCCTTGAGTGAACGCACATGAGTACGGACATAAACCAAGCACTCACGACATTTATCTTGGAAGCCGAAGAGCTTCTTAGCGAGACCGAGCAGTTACTCATTGATAATGAAGGTGGGCGTAATTATGGGCAGTTAGATTGGCTGCATGAGGTTTTTAGGGCCGTTCATACTATCAAGGGCAGTGCAGGTCTTTTTGGTCTCGATGAATTAGTCGATTTCAGTCATTTACTTGAATCTTTGCTAGAACGGCTTAGAGAGCAGGATCTTGATATCGATAACCAGGTTGTGACGTTATTGATTGGTGCTACGGATGTACTCAAACTGCACGTCGACAATATTCGCCCTCAAAATGGAGCGCCTACCGCGCCTAAAGACATTGAGTCAAAAACCTTAGAGTTATCTAATCAAATCCTTGAATATTTGCCAGAGATTACAAAAGAAAGAGACGGAGAAAAACAGGAAGAGAAAGCAAACCTTATCGATTCTGCTCAACAATCGTTGGGCACATGGCATATCTCTTTTCATCCTGGCCCTGACGTCTATCAAGACGGTTTAGACCCGCTCTCATTTGTTCGCTATTTGTCGACGTTGGGAGAGTTGCAATCGGTACATATCATTGATGATGCGATCAATAGTATCGATACCTTTGACCCTGAGAAATGCTACCTTGGGTTTGAGATTCGACTTCAAGCCGCCGTCGACCGACAAGCCATTCTTGATGCCTTTGAGTTTATTCTCAATGATGCGCTTCTATTCATTATTCCGCCCGACAGCCAGATAACCACTTACATAGACCTAATCCATCGATTACCGGCCTCAAAACAAAGGTTGGGTGAAATATTGGTACAGGTTGGTGCGCTAAGCCAGAGTGAGCTCGAGCAAGGGCTTAACATACAAGAGCAACTGGGCACATCACATCCGCCCGCGCCTTTACTAGGCAGTGTTCTCGAAGAAAACCAACGTATTTCTCCCGACATCATTAACGCGGCAATCAATAAGCAATCACCGCCTGTGGCCATCGCTAAAACCTTGAGAGTAGAGGCTGAAAAGCTCGACCAACTCATTGATCTCGTGGGAGAGATGGTGATCACCGGTGCAAGAACCAATTTGTTGGCTCACGAAACGGGGGATGAGACCTTAATCGAAGCCATGGCTCAGCTTGAGCGACTTGTCGAAAGCATCCGCGACAGTTCATTGCAACTGCGCATGGTCCAGATAGGCGACACATTCAAAAAATACAAACGCGTTGTGCGCGATATAGCGTCGGAGCTGGATAAAGAAGTGGATCTTGTGATCACTGGCGCTGAAACCGAACTGGATAAAACCTTTGTAGAGAAACTTAGCGATCCGTTGACTCACCTCATGCGAAACGCCATGGACCATGGCATTGAAAGCAGAGAAGAGAGGCTCGCAGTTGGCAAGTCCCCCAAGGGTATGATCAGGCTGAATGCCTATCACGATTCAGGCTCGATAGTCATTGAAGTGTCTGACGACGGACGAGGTTTAAATGAGAGCCACATCATTTCGACGGCAAAGGCGAAGGGCTTGATTGATTCTGCCAATGACATTCCATCAACCGATGTACAAAGACTGATCTTCGAACCGGGTTTTTCCACAAAAGAGTCCGTCAGTGATTTATCGGGTCGCGGTGTTGGGATGGACGTGGTGAAGCGTAATATTGAACTTCTTCGCGGAACCATTGAACTCGATACCCAAGCGGGTATTGGCTCTCGATTCATTATTCGGTTACCACTCACACTCTCTATTATCGACGGATTTATGTTTCAGGTTGCGGGTGGAAACTACGTGATTCCACTGGACAACGTGGTCGAGTGTTTAGAGTTAAGAGAAGTCACAACAGAAGCTTTCATTTCCAATAAGCAGTTTGTTGATTTAAGAGACGAAACTCTGCCATTCATGCGATTAAGCGAATGGTTTGGCGTGCCATCTCAGAGTTCATTTGAGCAGGAAGCCTTGGTAGTGGTTCAGTTTGGTTCGTTTAAAGCGGGCTTAGTGGTCGATACGCTAAGTGGAGAATACCAAACGGTTGTTAAGCCTTTAGGGCCTATATTCGACGGTCTCAGAGGGGTGAGTGGAGCAACCATTCTAGGCAGTGGCGAAGTCGCCATTATCCTCGACATATTTGCATTGATTCAAATTACCTTGAGTCGCAGTGAAATAGACGTTTCAGAGCGCTTTGTATAAGTAAAAATACCATTGATCGGGATGCGCTGATTACAAAGCCAAGGAGAGAGACATGATAGGAAAACTATCGATACGGAATAAGATCATCATCGCCATGTGCACCATGGGGCTTTTGCTGCTGATTATCGCCATTTCCGTACAGGTCAAAAATAGAACGATCGAATCTTATGCGCTGAGTGTAGGTAGCAGTGATATTCCAGCCTCGATCCTCTCGCTTAGCATGCTTGATGAACTCGGTGATATGAACTCGAACGTATTGGAATTCATTACCGGAGAAGCCGAGGAGAAGGAAGACTTCGTTGCCAATTACAATGAATTCGTTACTTTTTTTGAAGATCTTAAACAGCTAGATTCTATCGACAGAGCGCTGATGCGCCAGCTTGATGATCTGTCTAAGCGTTATTATGAAGACATGGAAACCTTAGTATTCCAACAATTTGATCCCTCTTTAGAAACAGAGACTGTTAAACAATACAACTACTTGATTAAAGAGTTTGCTCAGCCATTGGAGCGCTTACTCGACACTTTGAAAGAGGAAGAGGTGGCTGATGCGGGTCAGGGTGACTTTGATGAGGTCTTGAATGATGACTTACCTGGTGTTCGCTACTACCTAGAGTTGATCGATGAACAAGGCGACATGATGTCGGCGCTGAATGATTACATGCGTGGAGAAATAGGCGCGGTTGTTGCGTTTGAACGAGAAGCGCGAACGTTTGCCGACTTCCTGTCACATATAAAACCCTTGGAACGAAAACCAAGTGAGATACAGAGCTTAGCCCAGGTCGAACGCATGTATCTTGAGTTATACAATGGAGGTAAGAAGATTTTCAGCACATACCGACCGAGAGACAAATTAGAAGCGGCGGCTCAAATAGACAAACTCGAACACGAGGTTTTTCATAAACTAGAAACGATACTTGATGAAATCAGTGCCAATGCGAACAAACAGAGTGTCGAGTCTTTGGACAACCTTGTTGATGCCGCGCGCGAAAGTATTTCATTGGTTTGGAGCTTACTCGGGTTGGCGGTCATTTTGGCCTGTGTGATTGTTCTGTTCCTGATCAAAGGCATTGTTATTCCAATTCGAGCATTGGCGGAGGCCGCCGAGGATCTCCGTTCTGGTGAAGGGGATCTGACGCGACGAATCCCGGATTTTGGTTCTGATGAGGTTGGCGAAACGGCCCAAAGCTTTAATGGGTTCTTAGATAAATTGCAAAATATCTTGCTGGATGTACAAAGCTCTGTTGAGTCGATCGCGCACAGTACCAATGAAGTAACAACCACATCTCAAATGCTCAGCACCACCTCGAGCCAGCTTGCCGCGAGTGTAGAAGAGACAAGCGCATCGCTGGATCAAATGAGCTCCTCTATTTCCATGAATACGGATAATTCTAAGGTGACGAATGGCATTGCGACTCAGTCTAGTTCCGAAGCCAATGAGGGTGGACAAGCAGTAAATGACACCGTTGATGCAATGACGGCGATCGCTGAGAAAATAGGAATAATTGAAGATATTGCCTATAAAACCAATTTGTTAGCGCTGAATGCAGCAATCGAAGCCGCAAGAGCGGGGGAGCACGGTAAGGGGTTTGCCGTCGTGGCTGATGAAGTACGTAAGTTGGCGGAACGCAGCCAAGTCGCTGCGCAAGAGATCAGCTCACTCGCCGACAATAGCGTGAAGGTTGCCCAGCACGCGGGAGACATGCTCAATCGTATGGTGCCCAACATCCAAAAAACGGCTGATTTGGTACAAGAGATTACTGCTGCGTCTACCGAACAAAGTACCAGTGTGGCAGAGATCAATCGTACCGTCTCCCAACTGGATGAAATTGCGCAGCAAAATGCCTCAGCTTCAGAAGAGCTTGCCTCTACGGCGGTGATGGTGCAAGAACAAACCAGTGAAATAAGAAAAACCGTCGGCTTTTTCAAACTGACATCAAGCCGAGGAGATCACTCGTATCGTCGATATGAAAGAGAAGAAAAAACCGTGGGCAAAGAGAGCGCGCACCCTGAATCGGGTTACGTTCCTTTTAAAGACTAGGAGTTCACATTGAGTGACGGTGTCATGCCAGCAGAACATCGCGATAAATATCTAGAGTTTAAAGTAGGCTCTAGTTTATTCGCTTATCCGATCTCCAAAATCAAAGAGATTATGGAGTACCCGCAAGTGGAGCCGATTACGGGTGCGCCCGACTACATTAATGGGGCTATGAACCTAAGGGGGCAGCTGCTACCCATTTTCGAGCTTTCTCAGTGTTTAGGAAAAGAGACATTGTCGCTTGGGCCGAAAACGTGCGTTGTGGTGACAGAGTTGGAGCATGAGGGAGAGCGTTACATCATCGGTAACAAGGTGGATTTGGTCACGCAGGTGATTGATATCGACATCAATCAATTGGATCCCATCCCTGATTTAGCTGGAAACCTGACTAATCCACTCCTCAAAGGCCTAGCCAAGCTAGATGCTCGATTGCTCACGATCATCGATGTCGATCAGTTATTAGCGAGTAGTCAGTGGAAGTGGTTAACCAAGCATCAGAAAGAGACAAGTGAAGACCAGTAACGGCAAAGTGGGTACTGATGCCGTCCAAGAGTATAGAGTTAGAGGTAGCGGTAACAAAGGGGAGTAGTGTGACAGAATTACTAGAAAATCAGATAGCAGAATTCGATGGCATTGGACTGCTCTTTGTTGACATAGGTAGAGAGGCATTCGCAATCCCCATTCACTCGGTTAAAGAGGTGATTGAACTGACTAAAATTACGTCTGTCCCTATGTGTTCGAGCATTGTTAATGGGGTGATCAATGTTCGTGGCAGTGTCGTGCCTGTTATTGATGCCGCAACTCGTATCGGGATGGAGCAAACCCAAGACTATGATAAGTACAGCTGCATTGTGCTGTATGAACGTGAAGATGTAACAACCAATGAACTCATTGTTTTGGGCTTGTTGGTTAATCGGGTACGGTCAATTGAAATGATTTCTGATGACATGAAGACTAACAAACCCGCCTTTGGCTCCCATATACCTGATCTGTTCGTAAGCCAAATGATAAGACTGAAAGAACAGGTGTTCCCCATTCTAGATATGCCCGCGTTGCTTGATTGTGAGGCCATCAATCAGGAGATTCTAAGCAATCAGCATTCATCCTTTCGTCTTCGAGAGCAATAATGATGGCGGTGAAATTGACAGAAGGTCAGTTTGCACGAATTCAACAGTTGGTGGAGTCTTACACGGGTATTCATCTAGCGAAACATAAATTGACGATGGTTGAGAGTCGGTTGCAAGCACGAATAGCGCAAACCAACAGCTCTGGGTTTGATGAGTACCTAAACTCATTGAGCGACCGCCGTGTCAATGGCGAGTTTTGGTTCTTCATTGATAAGATGACAACCCATGAAACGTCCTTTTTTCGTGAAGACTACCAGTTTGAGATTCTCGAGTCGCTACTTCAAAGCACGGTTAAGATTCGACCTGTTAAAGTTTGGAGCGCGGCATGCTCTACGGGTGAAGAAGCTTATTCGCTCGCCATGGTACTTCAAGATGCTTTGGGCGTAGGGGGGTGGTCATTACTCGGTACAGACGTGTCTGAACTGGCGATCGAAAAAGCCAAAACGTGCCAATTTGACCTCGCAGGCGCGGAGAAGATTCCAACTCATTATAGAAGATCCTATTGCTTGAAAGGGGTTGGTGAATATTCCGATCATTTCACCTTAGTTAAGTCGGTAAGAAACGCTTGCCAGTTCCAATCGCATAATTTGTTAAAGTCAAAAGGGAAAGATCTCTATGATGTAATATTTCTACGCAATATCCTTATCTATTTCTCTACAGAAATTCAGCAACTTATCGTCGCGAACGTGATCGCTGCGCTCAAACTAGGCGGGCTACTATTCCTAGGGCATAGCGAGAACATATTGCGAGACAACCCAAATGTAACCTTGGTAGACAACTGCATTTATCAGAAGGTGGGGTATGAATAAACCCGTAATAAACGTGTTCATTGTGGATGACTCAGCCGTTATGCGACAAGTGCTTGGCGAGGTTATCGACGCAGATCGAGAGCTTGCTCTGATTGGCGCAGCGCCTGATCCCATTATTGCGCTGCGTAAAATGAACAAACAGTGGCCTGATGTTATCCTGCTCGATATTGCGATGCCTAAAATGGATGGCATTACCTTTCTAAAGCAAATAATGTCGACGCACCCAACACCAACAGTCATCTGTTCATCTAAGACTGAGGAAAAGCCGAAACTTAGCTTAGAGGCTTTATCATCAGGCGCCATTGAGGTGATCAACAAGCCGCAAAGTAATCTGTCCAATTATCTCCATTCCCAAGAAGTTTCCAGCATTCTAAAAGCGATTAAGAAAGCAGCGGCCATAAAGGTACGAGCGCTGGAATACCTAGGGACTGAAAGCTATCGAGAAAAAAATTCAGCCGATGTGATGCTCGAGGTGAGCCACGACAAAGTGGCCTCTCATGACCGTGTCATCGTTGTGGGCGCGTCAACGGGTGGGACGGATGCGGTATTTCAGTTCCTTAAGAAAACGCCCTTCAACAGCCCTCCCATTGTCGTGGTTCAGCATATGCCACCAAAGTTTACACGCGCATTTGCCGAGAGGCTTGATCATGAAACACAGCATAACGTCGTGGAGGCAGAACATAATATGCCCCTGATCTCTGGGACGGTATATATCGCTCCTGGCGGGATTCATTTGATGATTGAGTGTCACTCTGGGCATTATTATCTAGAATTAAAGGATGGCCCGTTGGTATCGAGACACAAACCGTCTGTTGATGTGTTGTTTCGGTCTGCGGCTCAGAAAGCCGGTAAGAATGCCATCGGTGTGATTCTTACGGGAATGGGAAGCGATGGAGCACAAGGAATGTTGGAAATGCATCAGGTTGGCGCGATGACTTTAGCTCAGGATGAAGAAAGCAGCTTAGTTTTTGGCATGCCGAAAGAGGCGATTGAAAAACAAGGCGTTAAAGGTGTTTATTCACTGCATGCATTACCTTATCAAGTTCAAAAGGCACTGGTGGTAAAATGAACTCATTTATTCAGCAGATTTCCGCTCTGAAAATTGCCTACATGGTTGTAGACAGCTCTTTGACGGTTCAAACTCTTTCTCCTGAGGCTAAGAAGCTCTTTCGTACCGATGTCGGAAACTACATTTTTGATGCAGAAATAGGGTTTGTTGATGACCAATACGGTGCGATTGAATTGCCTGCGCGTATCACCCAAGCCATCACAGCAAGACAAGAATGCGATATTGAGGTGGGTGTCAGTTATCCAGATAAAAACGTCGAGTGGATAAAACTGTCCATTCTGTTCGAAGGCGAAGTCTGTGTATTGCATGCCCTTGAGCAAGGTGAATTGATCACTACTCGACGGTTGAATCGCCAGTTATCGATGCTCGATCCTCACACCGGGCTTCTGTATAGAGAAGCCTTTCTCGCGAAGGTTGCTAGCGAGTATGAGCATGGATTAGTGTGTTGTGTTCGAATTTGTAACTATCAGAGAATCAATGAGATATGGGGGACTGCGGTTGCCAATTTAGTCTTTATGGAAATCTTGGCTCGTGTTTCAACAGAAATAGAAAGCGCGATATGCAGCAAGCATTCGACCGACAGCTTCAATATTTTCATCCCGCCTGACGTCCAGTTTGATGTCGAGAGTTTTTACAGTGTGCTTAATGCACCGTTCCACTTCAACGGCCGCCATTTTTTCAGCAATGTCGCGTTAGGCTATTATCTTGAAAAAGCGGGAGACTCTCACGAGCAAAGCCTTAACAAGGCGGAAATGGCGATATTGGATGTACTCTCTGAGCGAGTTCGATTGGCTGAGTTCCAAGAGGATTTAGCGAGACAGATAGAACACCAAAATAACCTTGAGACAGAGTTTAGGGCCGCGGTTTCTCAACCTGATTTAAACGATTCGTTTTTTGTTGTCTTTCAACCCGTTCATGACACGGACAGCCATAAAGTAATAGGCGCCGAATGCCTGATTCGTTGGATGCTGCATGGCAAAATGGTCTCGCCTGTTGAGTTCATACCGATTGCTGAGAAAATAGGGGATATAGGCTTACTGACGAAGTTCAATATCAAAAAACTCAGGGAATTGGTCAATGATATGGACGCTCAAGGGGTGGATACCTCGGAGTTGTTGTTTGCACTCAATATCAGCGTGGTTGAGATCTTAGATGTCGACTTCGTTGATAAGCTTCTTGCGGCGATCAAGCAAGCCGATCTTATGCCAGAGAATATAAAGTTAGAGCTTACCGAGTCAGCGTTAATTGATAACTTCAACTATGTGAATCAAGTGCTAGAGAAGTTTCAATCGTTTGGGTTTAAGGTATCGATCGATGACTTTGGTACCGGTTTTTCAAGCTTGAGTTATTTGTGCCGCTTGAGTTTTGATGAGATTAAAATTGACCGAGCGTTTGTTACCCATGTGGTCGATGATGTGAAGTTGCAAACAGTGTTTAATTCCATCGCTTCTTTGGCAGCCAATCTGCACAAACCAGTGGTCGCGGAAGGGGTTGAGACGCTAGAGCAATTGATATACGCCAAAGCCAAAAATATTCAGTACATACAAGGGTATTACTTTAGTAAGCCCTTAACGGATAAAGAGTTCATTGGCTACGTCGCCGACTGCAATCGCGCTTAGTAGCAATCGTGCTTAGTGGCTGTCGTAGCTCGTGGCAGTCTGGATAGGTAGCGAAAGTAGACAAGGTGGGGAGACCGAGCGCTTGAGCATGGTTCGCGAAGCGATATTTGATTCGGTATTGATGCGTATTGATGCGTATTGAAACGAAAACGACGATAAAACCGTTCAAAGGCTTTATCGTCGTTTTAATGTTTAGGCGTCGATGCGTTTAGCGTCTTTTCGGTTTTCTATTTCCGCCATTTCCACGGTTACCTTGGCTTGCGTTTCCACCTGCATTAGGCTTGCCGGTACTGCCTTGCTTACCTGAACCTTGGGCGTTTGAATTACCATTACGCTTTTGATTGCCATTTCCTTCACTCGAAGGCGTCGATCGGTTAGGTCCAAAGCCCGGCTGATTCTTGGTGTGTTTGGTCGCAAAACGATTTGCGCCATGACGGCCAGACTTTCTGCGTTGTGCTGGCGTTCGAGCATCCAAGTCTTCAGCAGGCACCAAGCAGTTTGGCTTATCACCAATTAAGTGCTTTTTGCCCATGTTGATCAAGGCTTCACGAATGATTTTCCAGTTGTCTGGATCATGGTAACGCAGCAGCGCTTTATGAAGGCGACGTTGGCGATCACCTTTCGGTACTGGCACATCTTCGCGCTTCTTATACTTCACGCGTTTCAGAGGGTTAGTCTCTGAATAGTACATCGACGTCGCGTTACACATAGGCGACGGGTAGAAGTTCTGTACTTGGTCACATTCGTAGTTGTGTTTCTTCAACCACATCGCCAGGTTAAGCATGTCTTCATCTTCCGTGCCCGGGTGAGCTGAGATGAAGTAAGGGATGAGATACTGCTTCTTACCCGCTTCTGCGCTGTACTTCTCGAACATCTCTTTGAAGCGATCGTAAGTGCCCATGCCTGGTTTCATCATCAGATCCAGTGGGCCTTTTTCAGTATGCTCTGGCGCGATCTTCAGATAGCCGCCAACGTGATGTGTAACCAGTTCACGTACGTATTCAGGTGACTCAATCGCCAGGTCGTATCGAACACCAGAAGCAATCATGATTTTCTTAACGCCCGGCACTTTTCGTGCTTCTCGGTAGAGATCGATGGTGTGCTGGTGGTCGGTATTCAGCTTTTCACAGATTTTTGGAAACACACAAGATGGACGGCGACAGTTGATTTCCGCCTTAGGATCAGAACAGCCTAAGCGATACATATTCGCCGTTGGGCCGCCTAAATCTGAGATGGTGCCAGTAAAGCCTGGTACTTTCTCTTTGATGTCTTCGATCTCATCGAGGATTGATTCTTTCGAACGGTTTTGAATGATACGACCTTCGTGCTCTGTGATAGAGCAGAATGAGCAACCACCGAAACAACCACGCATGATGTTAACAGATGTCTTGATCATATCGTAAGCGGGGATTTTTGCTTTGCCATACATTGGGTGAGGAACGCGCTTATACGCAAGCCCGAACACGTAGTCCATCTCTTCGGTTGCAAGAGGGATAGGTGCTTGGTTTACCCACAGCTCGCGGTCACCGTGGCGCTGAATAAGGGCGCGACCAGAGTACGGGTTCGTTTCCAGGTGCAAAATTCGGCTCGCGTGAGCGTAAAGAATTCGGTCATTATTGAGTTTTTCGAAACCTGGGATACGAACTGCGGTCGTTTTCGCATCATGGCGAGATGGACGAACGGTAATAGGCTGCGCCTTTACCTCTTCTTTTTCATCTTTTTTGGTCTCGCACTGCGTTTCAATCTCGTATGGGTTGACGGGCACGTACGCTTTGTTTGGCTTTTCAATACGAGACGAGTCAATGATCTTGAAGCCTTCCGGTGCGGCTGGAAGGTTGACCGCGGTACCTCGAATATTGGTGAGGTTAGCAATCTCTTCACCATCAGCCAGGCGATGGGCCACTTCAACAAGCGCACGTTCGGCATTACCAAAAAGAAGAATGTCGGCTTTTGCGTCAAACAGTACTGAACGACGGACTTTGTCAGACCAGTAATCATAGTGGGCCACGCGGCGAAGGCTGGCTTCGATACCGCCAAGTACGATAGGAATGCCTTTATAGGCTTCACGACAACGTTGAGAATAAACCAAAGTTGCACGATCTGGGCGCTTACCACCTTCATTATTGGGTGTGTATGCGTCGTCGTGACGAAGTTTGCGATCAGAGGTATAGCGGTTGATCATTGAGTCCATGTTGCCGGCGGTAATGCCAAAAAATAGATTTGGTTTACCGAGTTCCATAAACGCGTTTTTATTGCTCCACTCTGGCTGTGCGATGATACCAACACGAAAGCCTTGCGCCTCTAACAAACGACCAATGATCGCCATTCCGAAGCTCGGATGATCAACGTATGCATCTCCCGTTACGATGATGATGTCACAGCTATCCCAACCAAGTTTATCCATCTCTTTTCTACTGGTAGGAAGAAAAGGAGCGGTGCCAAAACACTCTGCCCAATATTTTTTATGTTCAAAGATAGGTGTGGTTTTACTGTGCATATTTTAACCTCTAGAAATGCGAGGGCGAAGTATAGCGACTTGTTGCCAGAGTATCTAGCATAGTTGAATTTGAGAGGGGAATTATTAAAAAACTCGCTGCAATAACTGCCGATAAGGCCACAGTAAAATTAATGTTTTCAACTATATTCATATATAGAGTGCTGATATAGAGGTCAACTTAACTCTAAATTCGGCCATTGTACTTATCGTTGATGTAAAGGGACTACTGATTATGGATTCAAAGCACACTATAGAAGGTCAAAGTATAGCTGTTGAAGAAGAGCCTGAAACATTGAGTGAAAACTTTGATTCTTCCGTTGCGTATGAATGGAGGTTAGATCTAGATCAACGAGAGTTTGACTTCGATAAAGATTCACTCGAAAGAATGTTAAATGCCCCCAATAGTATTTCTTCAATGGACGATATTCTGCTCTACATGCCGGCTCCCCAGCAGGTTGAAATAAAAAACGCGCTGGTTCGAGTGCTGAAAACGGGTAAGAGCGAATATGTCACCTGTATTTTAATGCCAAGACAAGGCGGTGTGCTTCAGCTTGAAGTGTTTATGGAGCGCCAAGAAAAAAATGTCATCTGCGGTACGTTCCGGCCTTTGATTGGTTTTAGTTCTATGCGTGATATTGGTGAGATGTTTCATGCTTTGTTTGAGAATGAGCATCACGGCATCATTGTCACTGACAGCCAAACGCGGATCTTAACCTGCAATAAGTATTATGAAGAGCTTAAAGGGTTTGATAGGAATGAAATACTGGGCCTGAAAACCAATATATTCAATGCAGGTAAACATTCTGAAGAATTTTATCGCGATATGTGGACACACATACACGAGAATGGACATTGGACAGGGAACATCCTGAGTCGACATGCTTCCGGAAGTATTACACCGCAAGAGCTGACGATTCAGAAAATAACAATGAGCAGCGGTGATGTTTACTATATTGGTATTACGGTTGATCTCTCCAACCAGCTAAATCGAATTGCAGAAAAAGGCTTAGGCGGTGTTGAGCTGTTAACTCAGTTGCCAACAAAAGAGAAGTTCACCGAGTTGCTGGAAGAACTGTGCTGCTCTAATACTGTCGAAAGTCGAAAAATTGTGATTGCCCTTCAACCCAGTTTTGAAGATATCTACTTACTAGAACACCGCCAATCCTTTTCAGATACCTTAACGCGTAGTCGTCACTGCAGCTTAGTTGGCTATCTATCGAGTGGTGTGTTTATCGTCTGTGTAGAAAGCGTTTGTCAAAATAAAATAAGCACTCAGCGCGCACTAATGAAATCGATTCGACAGTTTTTTCAAGAGGTGAAATCAGAAGCGGGTAAAGAGATCCATCATGGTGTGGTGAATGGTCGTATCGGTGTGTCAATCATCGGCTATGACACGGACATACCAAAGCGTTCGATTACGCATGCCATGCAAGCCATGATGGAAAGCCAATTGAATGGGCAATCGAATATCAGCTTTTATCACAGTAAAACTCACCAAGAATTGGAGAGGAAAAAGAAGCTAGAGGTGATTGCTAAAGAGGCCATTAACAATCAAAGGTTGAGTGTGCATTACCAACCCATTATCAATGTAAAAACATGGCAAATAGCAAAGTTTGAAGCTTTATGCCGTTTTCCTGCCGTGGATGGTATGGATTTTACGACCCAAGAGATGGTTAACCTAGCCGAAGATTTAGAACTCATTCCCAACTTAGATAACGCGGTTGGGGTTATTGCTCTTGGTGACTTGCCAAGTATTCGCGCTATTTGTGGCGAAGGGATAGGGCTGACAATCAATCGATCTTTAAACACGCCGTTGGGAACTGAGCAAGTTCTTCAAGATACGTCAGAGATGCTAGAAAACTACGCAGACAGTTTTGAATCCATCACGATTGAACTCACCGAGAGCGCGTATTTTGAGAGCAGTCCATGCCAAGTGGAGGCGTTGCAAGCGATACGAGACAAGGGCGTCAGTATTGCCATCGACGATTTTGGTACGGGCTATTCCTCCTTTAGTTATCTTCGCGACAGACACTTTGACACGTTAAAAATTGATAGAGATTTCGTACAAAATATTCAAAAAGGTTCAGACAAATACCACATCGTCAAAATGATCACGAACTTGTCTCACACTCTAGGGATAAATGTCATTGCCGAAGGGGTTGAGACGGTTGATGAGCTTAGTGTTCTCAAATCCCTCGATATTGATTACATGCAGGGTTTCTTGTTTTCTAAACCCTTGGGCATTGAGAATATCGCTCATGCCCTGGATTATCGTATGACGCTGGCGATTGAGCTTGAACAATTCAAGAAAAAAAAGGAGGCGAACACACTCATCGTGCTGGCTTCTCCCTCCTTGCCCATGCTTGACCCCGAAATGCCGCTAACAAGGGTGAATGACTTTATAGACATTGCCCCTGCGTTGACGCTTCCCGTCATAATCAATAAGAAATGTGTTGGATTAGTGGCTCGCGCAGACGTCAATTTACATATGACGCCTCAAATGGGAACGGATTCAGAAACGAGCAAAGAATCTGCGATTTGGCGACGACCCGCGAATCAGTTGATGAGAACGACCTTCTCGAAACTCGACTATTGTTTGTCTCTCGCGCAATTGGATCGGTTATTGGAAGAAAAGACGCCTTTCCCTTGGGTTCTGATCGATGATTTTGGCAACTATAAAGGCGTGGTCGAGTCTGAAGCCGTAATGAATTACCTACTGCAAATATAGTTACTAATATAACTGTCACTTGGTGAGTTTTGTTCTAGGGTTAATAGTACTTAATGTTCACAGTAGGGTGTTATTTTGGCACAGCCACAGCGCGCTGATTTGCCATCGTTGCTTGCTCAAAGTTCTCTCCCTTTCGTGGAATGGCAATGGCACATCAATGACAAGATATTTGAGGTAAATCGCGAAGAGTGCGAGAAAGTCTTTGCGTCGCGTTTGCCGCCACTAACGAAAAGCGGCCTATTGTCCTGTCTTAGCTTTGAAGACCAAGAACTTCTGTTCAAGGCGATTGGGCGAAGCTATCACCAACATTGCTTTCAAAAGTACGCCTGTAGCTTTTCATTAGATAAAGGAAAGGTTTGCTATGCAGAGTTTCATATATTCCCCAGTCGCGAAAAAACGATCCACGGTAAGCTGTATCCGCTTCTCTCTATCCCATCAACAGGTCAAACATTCGCTTCTTTGTTCAAGCAAGTTTTAGATAACCCGCATCATGGCATTGTTATCACAGACAGTGAACGCTGCGTGTTGCTGCTCAATGAGTACTTTGAACGTCATACCGGCTATTCCAATCTTCACTTGGTTGGTCAATCAATTAATAACATTAACTCAGACAAGCACAGCGAGACGTTTTATCAGCGATTATGGTCCGAGGTCTCCGAGAACGGGTATTGGAATGGGGTGGTTCTGATAAACACCTTGGAAGGAAAGACCATACCGCAAGAGCTAACCGTGCAACGAGTCGTGATCAGAGAAAGAGCATTCTACCTAGAGTGGTATGTGGATTTATCGAGACATCTGTATCGCGTTGCTGATATCGAGCATGGTGGCGTTGAGTTGTTAACACAGTTACCGACTGAATCTCAATTCATCAAACGTGTCTCTAATCATTGGATGGATCACAGTGACGAAAAAATCATTATGGCATTGGCGTTTGTGCCTTTGTTTGATGAAAAAAACGAATTTGAAATGAAGTCTCATTTGTCTGAAGAGTTGGCGTTGAATCGATTGAGTTTTCAGGTGGGCTATATTGGCAATAATCACTTTGTGGCTGCGCTAGAGTGTGAAAAAGTATCCGGCCCGAGCCAAGTTAGGGTCATCCATCAGACCATTCGTCGTTTTTTTAGCTCACTCAATCTGAACGCTGGGGATGAAGCGCATCAAGCGATCATTCGAGGTAAGGTGGGGGTGTCAATTCTAGGGCACGATACCAGCAACCCGAAATCGCTGGTGTCGCATGCGGTACAAGCCATGCTAGAGAGAAGCTCACAAGCCAAAGGCATGATTACTTTTTACCATGGTGCGATTCATCGAGAGGTGATCAGACGAAAAGAGCTTGAAGATCTCTTAGTAAAGGCAATCAAAGAGCAAAGTATTGAAGTGTTTTATCAGCCGATTGTTGATACCCACAATTGGGACATCATTAAGTTTGAGGCGCTGTGCCGGTTTCGTGACGATAAGGGTAAGCTGGAGAATACTCAAGAGATGGTCGCGATTGCTGAGGATTTGGGTCTGGTGGCCGACTTGGATTGGTGTGTAGGCAAACGAGCACTGCGTGATCTTGTGACTATTCAGCAACAATTTGGCCCTGATATTGGCTTAACCATCAATCGCTCTCTTAACACGGAACTTGGTGCGGAAACCGTACTGAAAAGTGCTGAAGAGATGATAGAAGACTACGCGAAAACGCCGCATCTTGTGACCATTGAATTAACTGAGAGCGCTTACTTTGATAGCGAATCCAGCCAGTCTTCTTTGATCAAAAACATTCGTCAGCATGGTGTGAGTGTCGCCATTGATGATTTTGGTACGGGTTATTCGTCCTTTACCTATTTGAGTGATTGTAATTTTGACTTGTTAAAAATCGATCGAGAATTCGTTACTGGGATCAAAGTGGACTCCCATAAGTACCACATCGTCAAAATGATAACGGCTTTATCTCACACTCTAAACGTTAAAGTGGTCGCTGAGGGGGTAGAGACAAGACAAGAGTTGGAAGTGCTGTGCGGCATTGGTATTGACTACATTCAAGGCTACTTTTTCTCTAAACCTAGACCGCTTCATGAGCTTGAACAGGCGTGGAGTTATCAAGAACAGCTTGAGGACTTTTTAACCCGAAAATCCAGTGCTAGAAGCGTTGGGATATTGAGTATCTCCCAGCTGCACATACCGACCATGGCTCCGTTAGATACGATTAAACAAGCGAAAGAGTACCTGGATTCACCTCAATTGAACTTGGAAGTGCTGCCAGTTTTGGATGGCAATCGGTGCATCGGAGTGATCGATAGAGCCAACCTCAACTATTACCTCTCCCCTACGTTAGGCACTAAAATTGAAACGACCCAAGATCTCGCGATTTGGAAAAAGCCGCTGAACCAGATTATGCGTACCGACGTCATGAGCGTGCCCTATGAGACGAAGGTGTCTGACATTACTCACTTACTTAATCAAGGTTCTAATCCACCTTGGGTGGTAGTCGGAGAATCGAATAGCTATCTTGGTATTGTCACGCAGCAAGACTTACTGATGTTTTTTGCCAAGTCCTAATCCGTTACTCTATCTGAACGGATACTCTAATTGCTTCAGTTCAGCACTCTAAAGAGGTGGTTAATCATTCGGATGGATATGAATGTTGCGAGTGTGGCAATTTACATTTATCGAAATAGTTAGGGTCTGCTATCATCCTTTTCCATTGCGTGTCATTCCATCTATATAGTGAATACTATGGTTCAATATCTACTGTCTCTTTTTCCTGCGATGCTTTTGGGCGCGCAGCTTGTGCTAACGATTATTTTACTGAAAGGTGATATTTGCCCAGGCCAACGAGGTCGAATACACAAGACGTTTCCCGTCATTGGTGTTTTGTGGTTAGCCGTTGCTTCTTTAAAGATTGAAGCATTCTTGGTGGTTTTTGCGATTTTCTATTTTTACTCTCAAGTCAAAACAGGCAAAACCCGCGATTCAGGTCCGGTTTGGCTACTGTATCTCGCCAATGGTTTGGCGCTGTCTTTTGTCGGCATTCAAATTAGCATGCAAGCGACGATTGCGCAGTCTCTGGCTTATTTTGTATTGGTGTTTTTATTGGGCGCCAGTTTTTCACATCTACTTCTCACGGTTGCGCGTACACGTTTGCAAGCCTTCCATAAAGTATTGCCGGTCACAGGAGTTGTAGCTTCTATGGCATTTGTCATCAGTGTGTTGATTGCTCTGGTCGGGGTTGATGACGCTCAGCTTGAGCTGATGTTAACGCCTCTAGTCGTCGTTTTCGCGCTTTTAATAATGGGCGTTGCGTCCTCTTGCTGGCACCTAATTACGTCGAAAGCGATCAATAAAGTCCCACTCGTTGTCAGTTTGTTATTGCTCCTGAGCTCAGCAACCTTCTCATCAGGTTTGCTCGCGGTTTAGATCTTCATCACTAATAAGCTGGAAAATAGTCACTACACTTATTGGGTCTAGTACCCAATTTTTATCAAGGAGTGTAGTGATGGACCTCAGCAATGTTACCCGTTTAGATAGCGTGATTCTTCTTGGAATCGTCAATGAAAAGCTACGCCTTGAGTGCGACAGCTTTGAAGATTTGATCAGTATGTATGAAATGGATGTGGAGAGTTTGATTGGTAAGTTAGACGTGCTTGGGTATCAGTATGATCCGCTCACTAACCAGTTCAAGGCTTATCAACGCTAGCCTTATTGTTCATTATTCACGAAACGCAAAGACTGAAACACAAAGTAGTGTTTCAGTCTTAGTGATTCCGAGATTAGGCAAGCTTAATGCCATCAAGGTGGCTCTTACATTGCTGCCTAGCCGTTGAGAAGAACGCCTGTAAATAGCGTTTTTCTTTCTCTGAATTCCTAGTTGCTGCAAACAACCTTCTCCATAAACCGTCTCCAAGTGGTTTGCTGCTGATCAGCCCTTGTCTGGAAAACTCACTGATTGCCCAGTTCGGTAATGCGGCAACGCCAAGTCCTGCCGACACCATCTGTACTAACATCAAAGTATTATCGGCTTGCTTCCACTTGTTTGGTTCAACGCCTGCAGGTGTTAGAAAATGTTTGACGATATCTAGACGCTGTTTTTGTACAGGGTAGGAGAGCATCGTTTGATCAGCAATATCACTAGGCTCTATCGACGCTTTGCTTGCTAATGGGTGATTTGTTGCGGTGATAAGGCGCATTTCAAAATCGAACAGTGGCTCGTAATGAACTTCTGACCGAGGCTGAATATCTGAGGTAATGACCAGATCGAGTTCTCCCGCCATCAGCGCTGGCAGCGGTTCAAACCCGAAACCCGAAGAGAAATCTAAGGTGACACTTGGCCACGCAATTTGATACTCCTTGAGTGCGGGCATTAACCACTGAAAACAAGAGTGGCACTCAATGGCCATATGCAGTCGACCATTCACATCTTCTTTTAGGCTTGCCAACTCATTTTCAGCCATGGCGAGTTTGGGAAGCACATCATTTGCTAGCTTGAGCAGAATCTCACCTTCCGATGTGAATTTAACCGGTCGGGTCTTACGTAAGAACAGCTGCCCACCAATTCTAGATTCAAGATCCTTAATTTGGTGAGAAAGTGCCGATTGAGTGAGGTGCAATGCGGTTGCGGTCGCAGTGAGCGATCCCGTCTCCCGAAGTGAAGTCAATGTACGCAAATGTTTAAGCTCAATCATGAGTTCCTCTCATCTTCCCTGAAGTGTCATTAGCCATTTTAATCTACGCGCATTAAGTGGCGGTGTAAACATCTAGATGGCTATATTGTTTCTCATTATGAAGAAAATTAATAAACAAGGTGAATAAATGGAGATTGTTCATGATCCACAAAGGGGAGATAGTTTAGCCATCCAGAGCTCTTTAAGCGACATTCAGAGCAATGAAGACAATGACGAATTATTGAATCTCTTTAGAAGGAATTGGGACATGACGACGACCACACATATATTAGGATATCCACGAATTGGCGAAAAACGAGAACTGAAATTTGCTCTAGAGCAGTACTGGCGTGGCGAGATAGACCAAAAGGCGCTCAAAGAAGTGGGTTCATCTCTTCGTAAGCAAAACTGGCTCGAACAAGAGGACGCAGGCTTGAGCTTTGCCACTGCGGGTGACTTTGCATGGTATGACCATGTATTAACCACGACATTATTATTAGGGCATACCCCTAAACGCCATCGCGACGGTTTTCCCGATCTGGATACCGTGTTTAAGGTGGGGCGTGGCCAGTCTCAAAATCAGTGTGGGTGCAGCACGACAGGTGCTACGAGCGATACTGGCAGCGGTCATGCCGCTTCTGACATGACGAAATGGTTTAACACCAACTATCACTACATTGTCCCAGAATTTAGCAAAGACGACAGCTTTGAAGTGAGCTGGCCTCAGCTTTTCGAGGAGGTGAATGAAGCGATCAAGCTGGGGCACAAAGTTAAACCGGTTCTCTTAGGGCCTCTTAGTTACCTTTATTTAGGAAAAGAAGTCGAGGAAGGGTTTGACCGCTTAACCTTATTGCCGCGTCTCCTAACCGCTTACCAAGCAATACTGTCAAAGCTTGCTGGCTTAGGTGTCGAGTGGGTTCAAATTGATGAGCCAATATTGTCGCTGGAGTTAGAAAGCAAGTGGCTTGATTCATTCAAACTGGCATACCAGGTTATTCAAAGTGACGTAAAACTGCTTCTGACGACGTACTTTGATTCTGTTGTTGATACGCTCGACAAGGTTGTTGAACTGCCTGTGCAAGGCTTACACATCGATTTGTCTGCGTCGCCAGAGCAGTTGGGTGTGGTTGTTTCTAAGCTCCCTAAGCATTGGGTGTTGTCTGCCGGTGTCATTAACGGCCGAAATGTATGGCGCGCCGATTTAAGCTCTTGGATAGAGAAATTAAAACCCGTTAAAGACGCGCTAGGTGAACGCTTGTGGATAGGTTCGTCTTGTTCGCTATTGCATAGCCCTGTTGATTTAGAGTTAGAGAGTGAACTGAGCGAAGAGGTACGTTCTTGGTTTGCTTTTGCGAAACAGAAAGTAAAAGAAGTGGCGTTGCTTGGTGCGGCTTTGGATGGAGACAGTCATGCCATTCTAGCTTGCGATACGTATAGCCAACCTATTGTTGCAAGACGGTCGTCGACGGAAGTTAACAAGCCGCAAGTCGAAGCGCGAGTGAATAGCATAACTCAGTCACTCATTGATCGCTGCGAGCAGTATGCGACTCGTGCCAAGCATCAAGCGAATGTACTCGATTTGCCTTTATTGCCGACGACGACAATTGGCTCTTTCCCGCAAACCGGGGAAATAAGGGCACTGCGAAGCGCATATAAACAGGGACAGTTAAACGAAGCTGAGTATACACAAGCGTTGAAAGGACATATTGCGGATGCAGTGAAGCGTCAAGAAGCGCTAGACCTTGATGTGCTCGTACATGGGGAAGCAGAGCGTAACGACATGGTTGAGTATTTTGCTGAGAACTTATCGGGCTTCCAAACAACGAAGTTTGGTTGGGTGCAGAGTTACGGATCTCGCTGCGTGAAACCGGCTATTGTTGTTGCTGACATTGAGCGGGAAGCACCGATAAGTGTGGATTGGACGACCTACGCGCAATCTTTAACGTCCAAGAAAATGAAAGGGATGCTGACAGGCCCTGTGACGATATTGTGTTGGACGTTCCCACGTGAAGATATATCGCGCAAGAAGATTGCTCAGCAACTTGCTTTTGCCTTACGCGATGAGGTTTCCGACCTGCAAGATGCAGGCATTAACATTATTCAAATTGATGAGCCTGCGATTCGCGAGGGCTTGCCGCTTAAGAAGCAAGATCATAAGGAGTATCTCGACTGGGCAGTGGATGCGTTTAAGATTTCTGCGGCCAGCGCCAAGCCAGAAACTCAAATTCATACCCACATGTGTTACAGCGAGTTTAATGAGATTATTGACTCCGTCGCCGCGCTTGATGCTGACGTGATTACCATTGAAACATCTCGATCAAACATGGAATTATTGCGCGCATTTGAAGAGTTTAATTATCCGAATGAGATTGGTCCTGGTGTGTATGATATTCATTCTCCAAACATCCCATCAGAAGAGTGGATACAAGATCTCCTTAAAAAAGCCGCGGAGAAGATTCCGGCAGAACGACTTTGGGTCAACCCTGACTGTGGATTAAAAACACGAAACTGGACAGAGACAGAACAGGCGTTAACAAATCTTGTTTCGGCCGCAAAAGCGCTTAGAAAGGAGTGGGCAGAACCGGCATAAAGGGGCATCAGCCTTAGACGTCGATTGAATAAAAACAAAAATGCCGCTGATAGAGCGGCATTTTCTATTGTGGCCGAATGGGTTATCGGCGCCTAAATCACTTAACTAAGTCTGGATTATTTCGCAAAGTTAACGATTGGGAAACACTTAAAGAATCCATTATCGGCACAGTTAAGTAGACCAATTTGAACGCCTTCAATTTTTGCTGTTTTGTTAAAGATACCAACCTGTACGGTTGACGTTTCAGAAAGGTTTGCAGCACCAACATCAACCATAGTGTTGCCTTCTGAGTAGTTTACAAAACTCACGTTGGCGCCTTTAACGTCGTTGGTAATATTCACGGCACCCAGGTTAGCCCCTGTTGTTTGCCCTGTATTCCAGTTGAAGAAACCCAAAGACGCACCAGTCATTGACTCATTCACTTTTGATGCACCAAAAATACCTAAATTTACACCCGTCGTATTGTTGGTTTCAGATAAACCCACAATAGCTAGGTCAACCCCTTTTAAGTCGTTAACTTTACCGTAAAGAGCAGCGACACGAACACCGCCCACCGCGTTTTCATCGGGTGCATTAAAGTTGTTGATCGATGAGAACATCACTGGCGTTGAAGCGAAAGCCACTGAAGAAGATAGAGCAGCAGTAACGGCAAGAGCAGAAATAATTTTTTTCATGGAGACTCCGAACTATATAAGGTGACTTGATTAATAGTAGTGTAATCAGAATCAAAAGATGAGAGCTGACTCGCATACTGTATATGTGTGCTATGGAGTATGCAAGCGCACTGGCTAGAGAGATTGCATTAATATCACACATGAAAGGCTCTGATTTTTCGGAAAAAGAGCCTCAAAAAGTTAACGACAGGTATTGATGTCGATGTATTCATCGACCATCAGTTGGCCTCTGCTATTGCGAATTTTTATGCGATAGCTGATACCAACTTCTAAATTGCTTTTCACTTCAGAGTTGCTGCAATAGCTGTTCACGCTCATTTTCATCACTTGCTGCACTGGCTTCGCACCGCGAGCATCGTCGTTATAGACCATCATGATTTCAATGGTTGTTCCTTTCGCTGTTGCTCGCATGATGGAAAGGGGACCGTGCTCTAACGGTAGCTCGGAACTCAATACATTTGCTCTATTATTGGCAAGCAATTCTAAATGCCGTTGTTGCTCCGCATTTGATGAGCAGCCAATAACTAGCAGTGAAAATAGAAAGGCAATGATGATCTTAGGCATGATTAGAATACTTTCTTAAATGGCTTCACAACGACATTGGCGTAAACACCTGCCTCAATGTAAGGGTCAGCATCAGCCCAAGTTTGTGCTTCTTGAAGAGAACCAAATTCAGCAATAACGGTAGAACCCGTAAAGCCAGCTTCACCAGGGTTATCTGAATCAATCGCTGGCATTGGACCCGCTGTAAGAAGGCGTCCTTCGTCTTGCAGTGTTTGTAAACGTTCTAGGTGCTGAGGGCGTACTGAAAGTCGTTTTTCTAAAGAGTTTTCAACATCAGTAGAGAAGATAACGTACCACATAAAATGTCCTTATAAGAAAGAGATAAATACACCGAAAAGTGCTTCCTGAAACGTTAATGTACCGAAAGTAACAGGATTTTCCAGCAGCAATGTAATGGTAATGTGAGTTTACGGCTGTTTGATTGGGCGAGGTTTGCCTTTACTGTCGACCGCCACGTAATTAAACGTCGCATCACAAACCTGAAAACGGTCACCGACACCTTCTTCTTTAACTGGTTTCACCCAAACGTCTAGCTTGATGGACATGGACGTGCGTCCAATCTTAGTACACTCACCGTAGCAACACACCACATCCCCAACTTTGACGGGTTTTTTAAACGTAATGCTGGATACCGACACGGTCACGATACGACCGGAAGAGATCTCTTTAGCAAGGATGCCGCCTGCCAAATCCAATTGTGACATTATCCAACCACCAAAAATATCGCCGTTGGCGTTAGTGTCAGCTGGCATTGCAAGAGTGCGAAGTAGGAGTTGCCCTCTTGGGGCATTGGTTTCATTGTTCATGTTTGTTCCATACATAACAGTGATCAAATCAATCACTGAAAAAAACTGAGTAATAGATAAATTGAGCGATAAAGTTCGCTTGGGTAGCGAGGACGACTAGTGTAATGGATATGGCGGCTATGAGGAATGGTCATGAGAACTCTTGCGGAACTTGTTTGCGTCTTTGTCCGTATTAGCGCTCAATTTCCATCCAATTAGGTAGGGAAAAACAAGGGTTGGTGCGCAAGGAGAGAGCGACGAAAAGCCGTCCTTACTATTCGGAGTGGCTTTTCGTTGTCATAAAGGGGCGACTACCTTTCTAATCCAGAAGCTTGCAGTTCTGGAATGAGCCGTTTCATATCTTCTAAATAACCTTCGCAACGCAGGTTGTCGACTGCCGACCTTAGTTCTGCATCACTCATTGAAAAGCAGCTTGATTTACCTGTCATCAGGCTCAAGTACTCATGGTATTCCATTTCGGTGAAGTGTCCGATTCGGTCAACAAGAAGTGTTTTGATGCCATGATGAATCAATCCGTAATAGGTATGTCGATGAATGTCCATATGAATACTCCTAAACTAATTGGCTGCCTTTCACTTTGATAGCCAATAAAATGCCACAGCAGCTTTATTAGGAATTAAGCATATTGAATGCCAACTATTGAACCGTTTGAATATCTTTTGTTTTGGTTAACCATGTGATGACCTTTTTTTCTAACGCTTCTTGGCCCGTAGGCTTGCTTAAATGGTCGTCCATTAACTTGGTTATCATCGACAGTTCTTTCTCTCCAGACTCGCCAGATAGAGCAATAATCGGTGTGGTAGGGGATATTTTTTTCAATTCTATTGAGGCATCAAATCCATTCATTACAGGCATTTGAATGTCCATGATGACCAGATCGATCGGGTTGGTTTTGAAAATGTCGATTGCAGTTTGTCCGTTATTTGCCTGGATAATATTCAAGCCTAAATCGAGCTGTTCTAAGTAGAGGGTAACGAGTGCTCGTTGAACTTCTTTATCGTCGACGACCAGGATGTGTTTATGGTTAAGCTGCTGCTTGTCAAAAGAGTGAGCCATTTTGGTATTCGGCTCTTTTGGTTCTGTTTTCTCGCTCGGTTTCGTTGCGGCAACAATAGGGAAAACAAGCTGAAACTCGGTGAATTCTCCAGGTTTTGAGATGCACTGAATAGTGCCCCCAAACGAGGTCATGACTCGCTGACAGTAACTGAGCCCTAGGCCGCTCCCGCCACTCTTATTATGAGAAAAGAAGTCATTAAAAATACGAGATTGTATTTTTTGAGGTATCCCAGGGCCAGAATCTCGAATTGCTACCGTATTTTGACTGTCAATTTGAGAAACGGTTATCTCAATTTGACTATTAGGGTACGAATCGAAGTAATAAATAGCATTTCGCAATAAATTGAAGATCACAAAGTTAAACAATGTCTCGTTCACTTTCACTTCAAAATTGTTTTCTACTGTTAAGTGCACCCGAGCCCGTTGCTGATTATTTTCAAAACCATATTGGCTAAGCGATTCTTCTAGCAAACTATGGATGCGGTAAGGTGAGGAAGGCTCGTCATCAAGAGATGCGCTATTCACTTCGCGTAGAATGATATCGATGAGTTGTTTGCCACGTTCTACCGCGTCTTTACCATTGTCTATTTCTCGCTCTATCTGCTGAGCAGAGGCGCTTTGTTCGATTTTCGTTCTTAGTGTCTCGAAGTGAATCAATACCTGAGCCAATGGGTTTCTCATCTCGTGAGCGATCGTATTGGCCAGTGCCTGAGATTGACGGACCTTACATTCCATATTGATATAGCCTTGGGCTCTTTTTAGCATGCGTTGCAGTGCGACTATTTCTTCTTGGGAAAACAAGCGACCACTTTTCTTGCGAGTAGAGATCAAAAAGTGCGACACGTCTTGGCTATCATCGAATAGCGGTAACATCATCGCGACGTCGGTGTTGTTCATTTTACGGTACAGCTTAGCAAGGTCCTTCGGGTTCTCGCTTGTTGAACGTTCTATTTGATCTTGTATCTCGTCAGCGATGAGTGCATTACCATTCAAATGAATCTGTTCGGTATAAAGTTCGTCCTCTTCACTGGTTTGAATCAGTTGGATTTGAGATTGCGGCACATCGAGTAACAGAGACAGTTTATTCATCGCGACAGAAGGGGACGATTGAAATTCGGAAACAAGAGAGTTGATATCATCCAATGGCGTTCTTTTTGACTGATACACAATAAGGCTGACATAACGTTTAATAGCGCTATACGCGTAACGCCAAGTGACGCCCATAAACATGCACCAAATGATGGCCTTTATCGTCATTTGTGCAGGAGAAACAAACTGAGAAATCGATAGGTATATACCGGTATAGAGGCTACTGGTAAGCAATAGAGTCAGCCCAACAAAAACGACGTATCGACCACTAAAGAATCGTTTTGTAATTAAGGCGTATCCGACCATAAGCATTTCACTGATCGACAGAGCAGGTGGCAGCCAAGTCAATGAAAAGTCATTAAGAAGATAGGTAAAGCCAAGTTGGATAATCGCCGTTGAAATCATGAAAATGGCGATCCCAAAAATCATGTAACTGATCCGAGCTTGTCCAACTTTACTTGCGCTACGCCTAATATAGACAAGGTTAGTCAACGTCAGTATGACCAACGACATCAGAACAGTGAAGAAACCTTGCGTATGCTCACCAAAGACAATGATAAAATCGCTCGCGGCATTGACGTGCACATCAACAACCGTCAAGTCTGGAATGATATTGACCGTAATAGCGTAGATAACGAACAGGCCCAAGACAAAATAATGCAGCCTAGGCGTGGGGGTTTTAGACAGTTCGGATCGTAATTGGTAAGAGAATAAGAAAGCGAACGTAAAGGCCAAAAAAGCGGATAAATTAGCAAAAATGGCCATGAACACGGCAACATCATTCGGGAAAAGGACTAAGAAGTCGGTATGGAAATATGCGTTGCTTAAAATCCAGAAAAACAACCCAACCGAATAGATGACATAGAAGCGGAAAGTCTTGGTTTTACTCGAATTGGTATTGTTGTTTAGAGAGTAGAGAAAATACCCAACCCATCCAAGAATCAGTAGAGAGATTCCAATGAGAACCAGAGCTTTTGGATACAGTAGTGGTGCAATTAGCACATCAAACATAGTCGATCTCTTTTGCTTTTTTTACTTGGTTAATCACGCGACGTTTATATGATTGATAGCTCAGGCTATCCAACTCTATGCGAAGGCTTGGAACTTCCCAGAAACCCTTATAGGTATAGTGGTTTGAGTCGTCTACTTTTCTACAACTGCTATGAAAATACCCGCCATGCTGCAATGTTTCATAAAAACGAATCATCCAAGGCTGTTCAATGACGGTATAGGCAACTTTTATCTGCTTTTCATCAAGTAGCGGCATGATTCGTTTTTGGGCCAAAAATAGGAAAAATGTCCCCTGAGTTGCTGTGCCGCTTACGGTTAAGCGCAACACTTCGCATATCTTCTGCTTGTCAAATATATGCTGACTGAAGCCATCTTCAAAGCTTTGATTGCAAGTTTCGTCAAAATTAAAGGCGTCACGATAAAGGTCCAGTTGAACGCAGCGTTCGTTAAGGTTATCCGGTAAGCACAGCGTCCAGTTTCTATTCCGAAAAAACGGGGTGAAGTAGAGCCATTGTTCAGCGGTAGACCAGTCTTGTATTCGCGCAGATGAGACGATGATGCTTGGTAGGTTGCAGTTTTCCAGTGAGTGATGAGTTAAGACGAAATGGCAGCCTTGCATCGATATTTTTAAACAGGGGAGTATCTCATACCACTTACTCTCAGAGACAAGCGTACTAAGGTTTATCAACGCTATCGCATCTGAGAGGAGCATTGGGGATTGGTGGTGGAGTGTAAGGTAATGCTGTTTCGATGCTTCTATTTCTTCGATGACTTCTGATTGATATCGGCTTTCATCCATTGGTAAGTCATACGAGGGTGAACAGGCTTGTAACGGATAGCGCTGTTTGATTTTGTAAATTTCGTATTCACACCAAAACTTCGTCCAGTGCCCAAAACATTCAATCGCCAGCGATTCTATTTGTCGATACTCTTTTGGCCAAGTGGATATGTCGACCTCTAGCGCCTTTTGGTAGGCCGTTGTCTCGATGCACGACGCAATGCTCAGTATCTTTGTATTCGGGGTTATAGAGTGAGCAATGGCTAAACGGTCAGTTAAAATGGTCTCACAGAACGATGTCGACAAGTTAGCCTCGATGGTCTGTGCAAGAGTGAAACAGTGTTCTTGAAAGGATGCCCTGAAAAGACGAGACTGCTTGTCATCCAACTGATTAATCGCGGCCATGCTAAATCCTAGGTTAGAGAAATAGAGTGCTGATAGTGGTTCAGTAGCATAGCAATAGTAATAAATGCGAGCGAATGCATATTGAGTGAAGCGTGCGATAGATCTCAGCAAAGCTAGAAACCAAAAAAGCCCTAAGATTCAAACCTTAGGGCTTTTGTATAACAGTGTAATGACATTAGGCAGCGAGTGCGTTGCCTTAGTCACCGCTGTTTAAGCGTTACGCTTCTTGTTTTTGAAGCTCAGCTTCTACCGCTTCTTCTTCAATAAGCGAATCAACGATGACAGCACACGCAGCATCACCCGTGATGTTTAGAGCAGTACGAATCATGTCGAATACACGGTCAAGAGCGAAGAGTAGTGGTAGACCTTCGATTGGAATGCCCGCAGCGAGAAGTACCGCAACAACAAGGAATGAAGGACCAGGAACACCTGCTTGACCTACAGCACCTAGAGTCGACGTTAGGATGATCGCGATGTATGCGCCCATGCTTAGGTCGATGCCAAATAGCTGAGCAAAGAAGATTGCAACCAAACCGTAGTAAATCGCGTTACCAGACATGTTGATTGTCGCGCCTAGCGGAAGAACGAATGATGCTGTTGAGTTACGCACACCCAGTTCTTTCTTAACCGTATCCATTGTTACAGGCAGAGTTGCCATTGAAGAAGCAGTAGACAGTGCAACCGCTTGAGGCTTCTTCATTGCTTTTAGGAATTTCTTCGCAGACGTCTTGGTAAAGATCTGGATCATCAGTGGGTATGCGACAAAACCAAAGATTAGAATCGCAGCAACGTAAACCATGAACAGTTTGAAGACGATCATTAGAGCAGCAAAGCCGAATGTACCAACCGCTTCAGCCATTAGGCCAAATACACCAAGTGGTGCAATGATCATAACCTTGTTGATCATCCATACCATAGCGTTAACGATGGTGTTCACACCCTCAATGATAGGATCACGCTTTTCGGCAGCTTGTTGAGATAAAGCCACACCGAAGAATAGGCAGAATACTAGAATTTGAAGGATGTTTTCATCGTTCAATGAGCTGAAAATGTTCGTTGGGATCATACCAGTGATGGTTGCCCAGAAAGTAGGAAGCTCACCTTTGCTCGCTAAATCGCCAGCAGAAAACATACCTTCAACCGCAGATACATCGATACCCATACCTGGTTTGAAGACTTCACCCATGATAAGCGCAAGTGCGACCGCTAGGGCAGAAGTGATACCAAAGTAGCCCAAAGTTGTTAGTCCAACTTTACCTGCCGATTGGCTGCTACCTAGACCAGCTGCACCAGAGATTAAAGCTACGGCTACGAGTGGGATGACGAGCATCTTAATCAATGCAATGAAAATAGCACCCATTGGAGCAAAGACAGTCGCGCTTTCACCCATCATGCCGCCAATGACAGTACCAAGGATCATAGCGATGACAACTTGCACGCCTATGTTGCTTAGTAAATTCTTATCTTTTAACACTTTTGTTACTCCTGTGCTGCTTAAATGTAAAATTCCAATATTACACTCTAACTGTCGTTAGATTATTAGATAAATATATCGTTGTGCTTTTTACACCTATCGGAGGCTGTTAGCAACAAGAAGAGACAGAGATCTTCACATTTAAATGAGTTTATTTGACTTAAGTAGGCTTTTTATTGATTGATGCAATCGTTTGCTATATTGCGGGTGAATCGCTTGCGTTTGAGTGATTCATGCTAGGAATGATGGCGGGTTTGTAAATTTGCGGGAGCTCACATTAAATGTTAACAAAAAGGCCTCCAATGCAACATTGGAGGCCTTTTGATAAGACAGTAATGCTCTACTTTTGTGTTGCACTCTTCATTGATGAGATGAAGTTTTGTAGTGAAGACAGCATCTTTTCAGGTTGTTCGATGTTGTTTTCTATAATTTTAACAACGGCCGACCCTGAAATTGCTCCTGCAGCTCCGGCTGATAGCGCTTGTTTCACCTGCTCTGGCTCTGAGATTCCGAAACCAAGTAATGCCGGTGGCGCGTCAAATTTATTCAAGCGATCCAGCATCGCATTGACAGGCATGTTCGCTTTGGTTTCTGCGCCCGTAACACCAGCTCGAGACAGAAGGTATGTGTAGCCACTGCCTAGTTTTGCAACCGAGGAAAGCGTTTCATCACTTGCTGTTGGTGGTGCAATGAAGATTGGGTGAATGCCGTATTTTTCTGCGGCGGCGACGAACTCTTCACTTTCATTGGTTGGTACGTCGGCGATAAGTACCGAATCAATACCCGCTTGAGCACAGCGCTGATAAAAATTCTCGATGCCACGGGAATAAACCAGATTCGCGTACATGAGTAAGCCGATTGGCAACTCTGGGTACTTCGCTCGGATCTTTCCAATTAGCTCAAAACAGATGTCTGGCGTTACTTTAGAGTCCAAAGCACGGATATTAGCGCCTTGAATCGTCGGTCCATCAGCCAAAGGGTCAGAAAATGGAATCCCCAGTTCCAGAGCATCAGCCCCAGCTTCAACTAAAGTTTCCATGATTTTTAGCGATTGCTCAGGGTTAGGATCTCCAACCGTAACAAAAGGAACGAAAGCGCCTTGGTTTTTCTCGCTAAGTCGAGTAAACATTGATTGATAGCGATCCATTATAAGACTCCTTTCTCTTCTAAAATGTCGTGGACGGTAAAGATATCTTTGTCACCACGCCCCGATAGGTTCACCACAAGAAGCTGCTCTTTTTCTGGTTCCGCGTGAGCCATATTAAGAGCATGTGCAAGCGCGTGTGCCGATTCTAGAGCAGGGATTATACCTTCTTTGCGTGCCAAGATTTGGAACGCCTCTAGCGCTTCATCGTCAGTAACGTTGTCGTATTCGGCGCGACCAATGGCATTTAAGTGTGCATGCTGTGGCCCCACTGATGGGAAATCTAACCCAGCAGAAACCGAGTAAGATTCTTCAACTTGTCCATCAGGGTCTTGCATTAATGGTGCTTTCATGCCGAAGAAAATACCGGTTTTACCGTGTTTGAGAGGCGCGCCATGTTGGTCAGTGTCAATGCCTTTACCTGCCGGTTCAACACCAATAAGGCGGACATCTTTTTCCTCGATAAAATCAGAGAACATACCAATCGCATTTGAGCCACCACCCACACAGGCGATCACGGCATCAGGAAGGCGACCTTCGCGAGCAAGGATCTGATGCTTCGTCTCTTCACCAATCATATGTTGGAATTCACGAACGATAGTCGGGAACGGGTGAGGACCTGCTGCTGTACCTAGAAGGTAATGCGCGTCTTCATAACTTGCTGACCAGTCACGTAATGCTTCGTTACACGCATCTTTTAGCGTTGAAGAACCAGAATGAACGGGGATGACTTCAGCGCCCATTAGCTTCATGCGGAACACATTCGGGCTTTGACGTTCTACGTCTACTGCGCCCATGTAAACGCGACATTTAAGATCGAGAAGTGCACACGCTAGGGCTGTTGCAACGCCGTGTTGTCCTGCGCCCGTTTCTGCAATGATTTCTTTTTTACCCATGCGCTTAGCAAGTAGAGCCTGACCAAGCACTTGGTTTGTTTTGTGCGCGCCACCGTGCAGCAAGTCTTCACGTTTTAGGTACAGTTTGGTTTTCGTACCTTTAGTCAGGTTGCGGGTCAATGTGAGCGCCGTTGGTCGGCCTGCGTATTCTTGAAGTAAAGACATGAATTCTGCACGAAACTCTGGATCTTCCTGCGCATCAATGAATGCCTGTTCGAGTTGGTCCAGTGCTGGGACCAAGATTTGTGGAACGTATTGCCCACCGAATTCGCCGAAATAGGCGTCTAATTTAGCCATGGTAATGATCCTTAGTAATCTCTGATTGCTGCAAATGCTTGTTGCAACTTATCGGTATCTTTCTTGCCTGCTTGGTATTCAACGCCTGAATTTAAATCCAGACCGAGACAGCCAAGCAGGGCCGCTTGTTGTGCGTTGTCGGCATTCAGCCCACCCGCAAGCATAATTTGTTGTGTTTGGTTAATGATGTCCCAATTGAACGCTTGTCCAGTGCCACCCGATTGGTTGCCAACCTTTGTGTCTAATAGGTGGCGATCAATGTTTTTATCAAGGAGCGATGGCATTGAATCAGTCACACCATAGGCTTTCCAAATTTCTACTGAGTGTGAAAGCTGATCCTTTAGCGCATTAACATACGCTTGATCTTCATCACCATGCAGTTGAACCGCCTTTAAGCCTAATTCTGAGACGATGTGCGTAACGTCTTCGATGGTGTGGTTTTGGAAGACACCAACATAGTGAAGAGGAGCACCGCTCATGGTCAATCGAGCGGCTTCAATATCAACGCATCGCTTCGACTTTTCAACAAAAATGAGCCCGCCAAACACAGCGCCCGCTTGATAGGCTTTTGCCGCATCATCAGAGTGTGTAAGCCCGCAGACCTTATTTTCGCCTAGAATGACTTTTCGAGCCGCCAGTTCAAGGTTATCTTCCGCCATCAACGAGCTACCAATTAAGAAGCCTCCAGCATAAGGGATTAAGTCCTTTACTTGCTGATGGGTGTAGATGCCTGATTCGGAGATAATAATCGCGTTTGGTGCTTTCGCTTTAATGATTGGAGCCAGTTGTTTAGTACGATTGAGGTCGGTTGAAAGGTCACGCAGGTTACGGTTGTTAATACCAATCACCTTAGCATTTAACGCGACCGCTCTCTCTAGTTCTTCTTCATTACTGACTTCGGTGAGCACGCCCATGCCTAGCGCGTGTGCCACGTTCGCAAGCTCATTGTATTGCTCATCGTTTAACACTGAGAGCATAAGCAATATCGCGTCTGCACTATAATGGCGTGCTAAGTAGACCTGATAGGTATCAACCATGAAGTCTTTACATAGAATCGGTTGCTGAGCCACTGCGCGTACTGTTGGCAGAAAATCAAAGTTACCTTGGAAATACTTTTCGTCGGTCAAAACAGAAATCGCGCTTGCATGGCGATTGTAGACCGTTGCAATCTCTTCCAGGTCAAAGTCGTCTCTGATCAATCCCTTAGAAGGCGATGCCTTTTTGCACTCTAAAATGAAGGCGGATTTGTTCGCTTCAAGTGCTTGATAAAAGCCGCGGTCGGATTGCTCCAAGGTAGATTTAAACGCTTCAAGCGGCTGTGAGGTTTTACGCTCTTCAACCCACAAGTATTTGTCGCGAACGATTTTAGCTAGTACTTCGGCCATTTCGGTCTCTTTGACCGATACGTGCTCTGAAAGTTGTGTCATGGTTTAACCTCGGCTCGCTAGTTGCTGTACAAGTTCAAAGGCTTGACCTGAATTCATCGCAGCAATCGCGTGTTGTGTGTTTGCTTTTAGGTCTTCATGCCCAAACAGGCGCATCAGTAGCGCAACGTTGACGGCAACCGCACCAACTTGAGCATCGCTGCCTTTGCCTGTCAAAATATTCGTGATGATGGCTCGGTTCTCTTCTGGTGCGCCGCCCTTAATCGCTTCTAGCGGGTGACTCGTTAGGCCAAAGTCTTCAGGGCTCAGCGTATATTGTGTGATTTCACCATCTTTAATTTCGGCAACGTTGGTTAGACCATGAATAGCGACTTCATCAAGCCCACTACCGTGAACAACGGCGGCTCTCTTCATGCCCATTTTTAGCATGGTTTCAGCGATAGGCATAACCAGCTCTTCACTGTAGACGCCCATAAGCTCGATGTTTGGGCGTGCTGGGTTAATCAGCGGGCCAAGGATATTGAAGATCGTGCGCGTTTTTAGCGTTTGACGCACTGGCATCGCATGTCGAACGCCGCCATGGTATTGAGGCGCAAACAGGAAAGCGACGCCTAAGTCATCGACGGCTTTACGGGTGTCTTCTGCACTCATCGCTAAGTTGATACCAAAAGAGTCGAGTAAATCCGATGATCCAGACTTGCTGGATACACTTCGATTACCGTGCTTGGCAACCTTTAAGCCACATGCCGCAGCAACGAATGCTGCTGTGGTTGAAATGTTTATCGTATCGTGTCCATCACCGCCGGTTCCAACAATGTCAGCAAAGTCATAGTCAGGGCGAGGGAACGGCTTTGCATTGGCTAATAAAGCCTTTGCTGCACCGGCAATTTCTTCCGGTGTTTCACCTTTGATTTTTAGAGCAGTCAGTGCAGCCGTCATTAAAATAGGATCAAGTTCACCACGAATGATGACGTCGAAGAGTTGTTGGCTTTCTTCTTCGCTAAGCGGCTGTTGTTCATACAGTTTGTTAATAATATTTTCCATAATTTGTCCTTATTAAGCCGTCTTTTCGTGGTTAAATTCATGTTCAAGCGCCCACTCTATCGCATTGGATAGCAGTGTTGCTCCATACGTTGTCATGATTGATTCGGGGTGGAATTGAAACCCACACACTTTATCTTGCTCGTTGACGACTGACATCACAAGTCCATCGACTTTAGCGGTTATGGTCAGCTCTTGAGACACATGAGTGGCAACGAGCGAATGATAGCGGGCAATCGCGAGTGGAGAGGGCAGGCCTCGGTAGGTTGCATGATTGTCGTGAGCCATCATCGATACCTTACCGTGAATGATCTCACCCGCACCGGCAACGGTCCCCCCATACGCTTCAACAATGGCCTGATGCCCCAGACAGATACCGATCATAGGCACTTTGCCCTTTAGGCGTTGAATGAGTTCAGGCATGCAGCCTGCGTCTGCCGGAGCGCCTGGGCCTGGAGATAACAGAACCACTGGGTTATCGAGTTGTTTAATCGCGTGTTCAACGGATTCTGCTGCAATATTGTTTCTGTATACGGTCACTGGGTAGCCAAGGGAACGAAACTGGTCCACAAGGTTATAAGTAAACGAATCGAAGTTGTCGATAAAAACGATATTAGCGCTGGTTGTTTGCTGTGTAGTCATCGTCTACTCCTTATGTGCCGCTTGGATTGCAGAAATAACGGCTTGTGCTTTTCCACGAGTTTCATCAGCTTCTGCTTGAGGGTCGGAGTCAAAGACAACACCGGCTCCGGCTTGAACTTGAGCTACGCCGTTTTCAACATAAGCGGAACGGATGACGATACAAGTGTCCAGTGTGCCCTCGCCAGTGAGGTACCCTACAGCGCCACCGTAGCTACCACGACGTTTCTTTTCGACGTCACGAATGAGCTGCATTGCGCGAATCTTTGGTGCGCCCGTTAGGGTTCCCATATTCATACACGCTTGATAAGCATGCAACGCGTCTAAATCTTCACGCAGTTGGCCAACAACACGAGAGACTAAGTGCATTACGTGGCTGTAACGATCCACTTTAAGAAGGTCTGCCACATGGCGTGTTCCCGCCTGAGAGATTCGAGCAACATCGTTACGAGCCAGGTCGACGAGCATCATATGTTCGGCATTTTCTTTGGTGTCGGTACGAAGCTCAAGTTCGATTCGGCTATCTAAGTCAAAATCTATCTCTCCGTTAGGGCGTTTTCCGCGACGACGAGTGCCTGCGATAGGATAAATTTCGACTTGGTTGGTGTCGGTCTCATATTTGAGTGCACTTTCAGGTGAAGCACCAAATAGAGTGAACAGCTCGTCTTGCATGTAGAACATGTAAGGACTTGGGTTGCTCTGTTTTAGCTCTTTATACGCCGCCAATGGAGAAGGGCAAGGGAGCGTAAATCGGCGTGAAGGGACAACTTGGAACACGTCGCCCTTAATGACGTATTGCTTTAAATCGCGAACGGTTTGGCAAAAGTCTTCATCCGACACGCTTGGTACGACATTGACTTCAGCCAGTTTCTCAGCGTGTACATCAACGGCTGGCAGTTCGCATAGACTTTTAATTTCGGCCAAACGCGCTTCCAAGGTCTCTTTTACCGCAGGGTCTTGGCTGAAGTTACTTGCGTGTAAGTGGCCTTGTTCTAACTGGTGGTCAAACCTAAGCAGAGTTTCGGCAACATAAAATACATAGTCTGGACACTGGTTGCTGGCTTTAGCGTCACCAAGAGGCTCAAAGTTTGCCACAAGGTCGTAAGCAAATAAGCCCGCTAGGAAAAGTTCAAGCTTCTCTTCCGGGTTATTTTTGTAGCTATGCTGTACTAGGCGTAATGCGTCAAACGATGAAGGTTCACGTAAACGAGAGTCTTCGTCTAACGTGTCACAGGCTTGGGAGAATGTCAGAATAAGCGTCTTTGGGCTAAACTCTGATTGAATGTCAGATTTTACATTCGCGTGTATATGTTGGAGCAGGCTCTGGCCGTTTTCAGTCAGTGCTTGAAAGGTTACTTGGTGACCGTAACAGATGATTCGTACTGCAGAATCAATAAGTAGCATACTTTTTAGGTTCTGCTTTGAGTCTATTTCGGCCGATTCGAGCAACAAGCTATCGCGCTTGTCAGCACAGATAGTATGAAAAAGTTGGGTCGGGTCTTGAGAGTACGGAACAGTAGTATTGATGATTTCAATATTACCTAGCTCTTTAATATCTATGGTCTTGTTCACAAGACTTCCTTCTAATTTTTTGGATCTTCCTGCCGTACATACTCGCATACTCTACCTAGACTCCCAATGAACAATATGGGTTATTTGTTGAATTGTTAGTCAGTTGAGTGTGAGTTAGTCGACAAAATAAAAAAGCCCGCTAATTTAGCGGGCTTAGTGAAACAATCTGGCTTGCTTTGTTACACGGTTACCCACTCAGAACATGTCCAAGTACGCCACCAACGCAGTTCACTGCTAACAGCAGAAACTTTCGCTTTATTCAGTTGGTTTAATTCTTGTAACATAGTGAGCCTTAATAAACGTGCTTGCATTTGTGTACTAGTTAACTAGTTCAGTGAAAGAAAGTCAAACAAAATGAATAAAAAATATGAAAATTGATCTACATAGTCACACGACAGCATCTGATGGACGTTTGAGCCCTCAAGACTTGATAGATAGAGCGGTTAGCTTTGATGTCAAAGTCATGGCTATTACTGATCACGATACAATTGACGGCATAGCTCCAGCTCAGCAGCACATCAAACAGAATGAATTGCCCATCCAACTTATTAGTGGCATTGAGTTTTCGACGGTATGGCAGAACAAAGACATTCATATTGTCGGTTTGAATATCGATCAACACGACACCGCGGTTACTGCGCTTATTGAACAACAAAAGTTACATCGTCACGGAAGAGCGCAGTTGATTGCTCAACGTTTGCAGAAGGCGACGCGAGAGGGTGTCTTTGAAGAGGTTCAAGCCATCGCGGGAGACGCCCCTATTACTCGGGCACATTTCGCGAAGTGGCTGGTGGATAATGGTTACGCAAAAACAATGCAGCAAGTATTTAAAAAATACCTAACTCGCAATAACCCTGGGTATGTACCACCAAATTGGTGCTCAATGAAAGACGCTGTTGATGCCATTCATCATGCGGGAGGCACTGCTGTACTTGCGCATCCTGGTCGTTACAACTTAACCGCTAAATGGATAAAACGTTTACTCGTTGCTTTTAGTGAGGCAGGGGGAGACGCAATGGAAGTTGCTTTGCCTCAACAAGCTCAACAAGAAAGACGCACACTTGCAGATTATGCGATACAATACAAACTATTAGCTTCGCAAGGCAGCGATTTTCACTATCCCTCTCCTTGGACGGAGTTAGGTAGAAATCTATGGCTGCCTTCGGGCGTCGAGCCAGTATGGAAAGATTGGACTATTATCTCATCGACATCGGTGACACAAGATGATGAACCAACCCTATAATCTCTAAAACACTATAGAGTCGAGAGACTCGATAAAGAGGAATTACCATGAGCCAGTTTTTTTATTTACACCCTGACAATCCTCAGGCTCGCTTGATCAATCAGGCTGTTGCCATTATTCGTAATGGCGGCGTTATTATTTACCCGACAGATTCAGGTTACGCACTGGGTTGTCAGCTAGAAAATAAGCAGGCTTTAGACCGTATTTGTCAGATTCGTCGCTTAGACAGCAAGCACAACTTTACCCTATTATGCCGTGATTTATCTGAAATCGCGCTTTATGCTCGAGTTGACAATACTGCTTTTCGATTGCTGAAAAGCAACACGCCAGGTCCATATACGTTCATCTTTAAAGGGACAAAAGAAGTCCCTCGTCGTTTGATGAATGCAAAACGTAAGACCATTGGTATCCGTATCCCTGATAATACGATTGCGTTAGATTTACTTGAAGCGTTGGGTGAACCGTTGATGTCGACGTCCCTTATTCTGCCTGGCAACGATCATACGGAATCGGACCCAGATGAAATACGCGATCAACTCGAGCACGCGGTTGACTGCATACTGAACGGTGGGTATTTGGGTGAGCAGCCAACAACCGTTATTGACTTTAGCGACGATGATGCAGTGGTCGCCCGTGTAGGGTCAGGTGATCCTTCACCGTTTGAATAATCGAAAAGTAATGCTTTTTGGTGAATGTTTTGACATAATACGCGCCCGCGATTTTTGGTCGCTATTCTCTTTCGACGTCTGTGAAGACGACAACTACTAGGTAAATAAATGAGCGAAAAACTACAGAAGGTTTTAGCACGTGCAGGCCATGGCTCACGTCGTGAACTTGAAACTTTAATCAAATCCGGTCGTGTAAGTGTTAACGGGGTGGTGGCGAAACTGGGCGAACGTCTAGAAGATGAAAGTGCCATCATTCGTATTGATGGTCACAGTGTTTCCGCTAAAGTTTCTGAGGAAGTAGTTTGTCGAGTACTTGCTTACTACAAACCTGAAGGTGAGCTGTGTACCCGACATGATCCTGAAGGTCGCCGTACGGTTTTTGATCGACTACCTAAAATCCGTGGCTCTCGTTGGATCTCTGTAGGCCGTCTTGATGCTAACACCTCTGGTTTACTTCTGTTTACGACGGATGGTGAGTTAGCGAATCGCTTGATGCACCCAAGCCGTCAAGTTGAGCGTGAGTATTTGGTTCGCGTGTTCGGTGAAGTCACCGAAGACAAAGTAAAGAACCTAGTTCGTGGCGTTAAGCTAGAAGATGGCATGGCTCGCTTTGAAGACGTTGTGTACGCTGGCGGCGAAGGCATGAACCACACTTTCTATGTTGCGATTAATGAAGGTCGTAACCGTGAAGTTCGTCGTTTGTGGGAATCTCAAGACACAACTGTTAGCCGTCTTAAGCGTGTTCGCTATGGTGATATTTATCTAGACAAAAAATTGCCACGTGGCGGTTGGACTGAACTTGATTTGAAGGAAGTGAACTACCTTCGCGAGTTAGTCGAACTTGCTCCAGAGAAAAACACCATGCTGGATGAATCAAAAGACAATACATCTCGCAAGCGTGAACGTTCTCGTAGCCAAAAGATTCGTCGTGCGGTTAAGCGTCACGAAGAGCGTGTTAGCACCCCGAAAGGTCGCAGCAATAACCCTTCTCGTAGCAAAAAACCGACGAAGAAGTCTGCAGGCGAACCAGGTGCTCGTAGCAAGAACCGCCGCTAGTTGAGCTATATTCTCTAAAGACTCACGTCTAATACGTAAAAAGCTGATAGGTTTACTATCAGCTTTTTTTGTTTTTACGCTCTATGAATGCGTTTTTTAAGTAAGGATAAATTGAAAGTATTTAGCTGGGGTCGCATTCATTCAGTGAGTAAAGAAGGTTTTTACCCACTGAATTAGTCATGAACAGTGACTACAAGGTTTGCGTTAATTGGTAATAGCGCCCTTGTTTCTCCAGTAGAGCCTCATGGCTGCCTAATTCAACAATCTCGCCTTGTTCTATCAAACACACTTTATCCATCTTGTGAAGGTTCACCAATCGATGCGTAACAAACAAGACGGTCTTATCGATAGAGTGCTTTTCGAGCAGATCTATTATTTGCTGTTCTGTTTTCTTGTCTAAGCCTTCTGTCGGCTCATCGAGCAACAAGATTGGCGCATTGTGTAACAGTGCACGGGCAATACCGATACGGCGTTTTTCACCACCCGACAGCTGTCTGCCTCCGTCACCTAACCAGGTATCCAAGCCCAACTCTTCGAGCAACTTGTCCAATCCCACATCGATGAGAGTGTTGGAAAGCTCTTCATCATCAGCGTTCGGTTTGGCCATGAGCAGATTATCTCTCAATGTACCATTCAGAACATCGACTCTTTGGCTAACCACCGAAATAGAGGCACGTAACTGACTCTCATTCCATCCGGTCAATATTTTTCCGCCAATAGAAATGGTGCCTTGTTGAGGATCCCAATATCGATTAAGTAACTGAAGCAGCGTTGATTTTCCTGAGCCCGTTTGACCAACAATCGCGATACGCTCATTATGCTCTACGCGCAGGTCGACAGACTTGAGAACGGCTTGATTGCTATCAGGGTAGTGGAAGCTCACGCCTTTGAAATCGATGGCGTGTGAATCAACATTACTTGTAGGACTTTCATTAAAGATGACGTCAGGCGTTGCTAATGTCACTTCATTGAGCCTTCGAGCCGATGTCAGCGTTTGCCCTAGGTATTGGAAAGCACCAGCAATTGGCATGAGCAGTTCAAAGCTTGCCATGGTTGCAAATGCAACAAGGGCTATCATTGGGCCTGGTGGGTTACCACCGACACCGTCTGCAGCTAACCAGATAATAACGACCAACGTCCATCCATTAGCCAGCATAAGTAATGCTTGCGCTAGGCCAGTGTAGTGCGCATTGATAAATTGATTATTGAGGAGCTTGTTTTGCGTTTCGATGATTGCATTGCGATAGGTTTCTTCTGCGCCAAATAGCGTTAATTCGCTATAGCCTTCTATCCAATCAAGGGTGGCAATTCTGAAGTTGGATTTGTTTTCAGTCAGCTGGTGCCCGTTATGCTTGCCCAGCTTATAGAACACGATTGGCCAGATGATGAGCAGTGACATTAGTATAGAACCTAGCGTCAGCCCCAGTGTGAGATCAAACCAGCTTAAGAAAACCGTAAGGGAGACAATGCCAAAAAAGCTCACCACGATTGGGCTCAGTAAACGCAGGTATACGTGGTCCATCGCATCCACATCGGCCACTAAGCGGTTCAATAAGTCGGCATCTCTCAGGTTTGACACTTGACCAGGAATCAGTGGCGCGAGCTTTTTGAAGAAGAAGATACGAAGATCAGTGAGAAGTTTAAACGTCGCATTGTGGCTTACGACTCTCTCTCCCCATCGACCAGCGGTACGGGCCATTGCAAACCCACGAACAAAGGCGCCCGGTAGCATGTAATTAAAGGTTTCACGAGCGATGGTTAAACCAGCGACCGCTGCGGCAGACAAGAACCAGCCTGACAGTGTTAAAAGCCCAATCGATGCGAATAGCGTAGCAAAGGCCAACACCATGCCAAGTGAAAGGCCAAACCAATGCTTTTTATAAAGTCTTAGGTAAGGGAGTAAATCACGCATCTAAATTCCCCTTATTCGATTGGCTGAGTGTCGCATTTGAAGCCAGCATATTCTGGAAAAGCCCATTTTTATTGGCCAACTCTTGGTAGTTGCCGCTTTCGACGATCTGCCCATCTTTCATCACGAGAATTTGGTCAATGTTCTTGAGCGGTTCAAGTTGGTGAGTCACCATAAGCGTTGTTTTGTCTTTAATTTGGCTAGCTAAACCTTGATTTACGAGTTGCTCGCTACGAGCGTCAAGGCTAGCGGTTGGCTCATCGAGAAGCCAAAATTGCCCTTGCTGTAGCATCGCTCGAGCAAGAGCGATACGTTGTGCTTGACCGACAGATAAGCCACCAGAGCGATCAGAAATCAAATAGTCTAACCCGTGTTCATTCACGAATTCAGCCGCGTATGAGTCTTCCAATATCTGATTAAGCAGTTGTTCAGATGCGTCTTCATTACCCAGTGCAATATTATCGCGAATGCTACCGTGAAGAAGTAATGGATTCTGCCCAACCCAACTGACGCACTCTCTCCAACTCGAATGATCAATCTGGTTTAATTCTGTGCCATTGATTTTGAGGCTGCCTTGATAGGGCATAAAACCTAGAATAGCGTTGACGAAGGTTGTTTTACCGGCACCGCTTTGACCGACCAGTGCAGTACTTGTTGCTGAGCCAATCGTGAAGGAAATTGGGCCAACCAGCTTTGTACCTTCCGGGCTGAGGATCTCTAAGTCTTTTGCACAGATTGAGATGCTGTCGCCTTTATGAATTGCGGTGTCCCCGGTTTGGACTTGGCTGATGTCGGTGTCCAAAAATTCAACGATGCTTTCTGCTGCTCCCACAGCTTGTTGTTTGGCGTGATAAAACGTGCCGAGATCTCGAAGTGGTTGGTAAAATTCAGGCGCTAGAATCAATATAAATAGGCCGGCAAACAGGGTAACGCCGACACCATAGTGACCGAAATTCAATTCACCAATGAAGCTAAAACCAAAGTAAACGGCAGTGATGGCGATCGAAATGGAAGTGAAGAACTCCAAAACCGCAGACGAAAGAAATGCGATTTTTAGAACGTCCATAGTACGAACCCTAAAGACTTCCGACGCGCCTTTTAAAACCTCTGTTTCTGCTTCAGTACGATCAAACAGGCGAATGGTTGTCATGGCTTGTAAACGGTCATAGAAATGACCGGATAAGCGCTGCATCGCCTTAAAGTTTTTTCTATTTGCATCGGCCGCTTTCATTCCAACCATCGCCATAAACAACGGAACGAGCGGCGCGGTAATGAGGAAGATCAGCCCGGCAGCCCAGTTGATTGGGAAGACGACAATGAGAATTACGAACGGAACCAATACCGATAACGACATCTGTGGAAGATAGCGAGAGAAGAAGTCTTGCATATCTTCGACTTGTTCGAGTAACAGTGTTGCCCAGGCTCCTGCGGGTTTTCCTTTGATATAGGCTGGCCCTAATTCACGAAGTTTATCTAGGATGAGCTGACGAATGTAGACGCGAATTTGCTCACCACAACGAAACCCTGACACCTCGCGTCCCCAAGCACACGCGGCACGAACGGCAATGGTGGCAGCGAGAGCGGCAAAGTAGGGAATAAGTTCACTTTTATCGACTTGTTCTATGATGAGCTGGCTGAGAATTGAGGCAAGTAGAGCCGCTTGAGCCAACAAAAACACACTTGAAAGAACGCCTAGACCAACAGTTATCATTAACCAGCGCTTTGCTAGTTTACTTTGCTGTTTGAGCCATTTATTCAAGCTGCGCTGTTTTTTCTTATCCATTTGAAAACTTAATGATAATTATTATGAATTTTGAGGCGCCATTATACAAAAGAAAGCCCAAAGGGCATACCTTTGGGCTTCAGTGTTTTACATTTAATATCAAGATTAACAATTAAGCTTTGTTGGCTAATCCATCTAAGTAACGTTCTGCATCAAGCGCGGCCATACAACCCGTACCTGCAGAGGTGATTGCTTGGCGATAGTTGTGATCCATTACATCACCTGCTGCAAACACGCCTTCAATACTGGTTTGCGTTGCGTTGCCATCTAGACCCGATTTCACAACGATGTAATCGTCTTTCATTTCTAGCTGACCTTTAAATATCGCCGTGTTTGGTTGATGACCAATTGCGATAAATGCGCCCATCACTTCTAGATCTTCCGTACTGTCTGAGCGCGTATCTTTGATTCGAACGCCTGTTACGCCCATATCGTCGCCAAGCACTTCTTCTAAAGTACGATCAGTATGGAGAATGATGTTCCCATTCTCGACTTTGTCCATTAATCGCTTAACCAAAATCTTTTCTGAACGGAACGTGTCACGACGGTGAATAAGGTGCACTTCAGAAGCAATGTTTGATAGATACAGCGCTTCTTCAACTGCCGTATTGCCGCCGCCGACAACCGCTACTTTCTGATTACGGTAGAAGAATCCATCACAAGTGGCACACGCCGAAACACCACGACCTTTAAACGCTTCTTCTGATTCTAAGCCAAGGTATTTTGCCGATGCGCCCGTCGAGATGATCAGTGAATCACAAGTGTATTCACCACTGTCACCTTTTAAGCGAAATGGGCGCTGGCTTAGATCGACGTCATTGATGTGGTCGAACAGCATTTCGGTCTCGAAACGCTCGGCGTGTTCTTTCATACGATCCATTAAAGCTGGACCTGTTAAGCCTTCAGGATCGCCAGGCCAGTTCTCAACCTCTGTGGTGGTGGTTAGCTGGCCACCTTGCTGCATACCCGTTACTAATACAGGGTTAAGGTTTGCACGAGCGGCATAAACAGCGGCAGTGTACCCAGCTGGACCTGATCCAAGAATTAATAGATTACAATGTTTTACGTCGCTCATTCTGGCTCCAATACTTAAAATTAGAATGCTAATTGGGATGATTGTATGGAAGATATGGGGGCAAAGAAAGGGCAAACAAGGGGCTTTAAGTGATTAAAAGGGAATAGGTTAGAACGAATAATTCAGTCAGAGCGCTTAATTATCGACAACGTGATATTCCGTGAATGAAAAAGCACAAGTGATGGCGTTTCTGAATGAGTAGGGGTACTGCCTCTCCCAAAGAATTCGGAAGAGGCAAGGGGGGCTACGCTTTTACTTCCACTTCATAAGAGGTGAATTTTCGAATGTTGATAACCCCTGTGTCGAGGATCAAATATTGTCCTTTGATCCCTTGAATCACACCGGTCACTTCAGGGTTTTTATCAAAGTTATGAGAAACAATTTTAGTTGGGTGTTGGGTCACTGGAAATTCAAGAGGTGTGATGCTTTCGTCTAAAATCTGGATGGCGTCATCGCCAAACTGTTGCTTTATCTCGTCAATTTTGTCTTGTACAAGAGGAAGAAGCTCAGCAAAACGCTGTTCTAAAGGAAGATCTTCGCCGTCTTGCTTTAGCAATGTTCTCCAGTTTGTTTTATCAGCGATGTGTTTTGCTAGTTCTACTTCAATCAAGCCAGAGATTTGTCGAGTCTTCACCTTAAATATTGGCAGGCCTTGTGTCGCGCCTTGATCAATCCAACGCGTCGGAATCTGGGTATGGCGAGTAATGCCAACTTTCATGCTAGACGTGTTCGAGAGATAAACAAAGTGATCGACCATGCAGTTTTCTTCGCCCCACTGCGGCTCGCGGCACGTTCCTTGGTCATAGTGACACGTCTCAGGTTTCATGATGCACATATCGCAGCTCGCCAATTTCTTCATGCATACAAAGCAGTGGCCTTGTGAATAGCTTTTTTTGGTTTTCTTGCCGCATGAACTACAAAAAATATTGCCAGTGTGTGTGAGAGTGATTGGTTTACCAATCAGAGGGTTAAGATCGATAGAATCGCTGCCGACGGGTAACTGATAGCTCACTTTCCCATCAAGAGAGGCGGTCATCTTCTTTAATGTGCCTTGTATTGTTAATGACATGACTTTGCTCGTTGTTTTTAGAATGTAGTGCCAGTTTAGCAAACATCGAGCCGCTAAATAAAATGTGAAATATCAATAGTAGATTATACTTGTATTACTTGTTGCATAGTTTAAATTGTGACACCTCTCGTAAATAGATAAGCAATTTGTCACTTATATTCCGGTTTTATTGCACCAATGTGGCATTTCTATCTGGTTTGCGGAAGTATTGCATGCAGTGAACAACACACTCTGTTTCGACATCGTAAGAATCATGTTTTAGCTTACTTGGCTGTGGAGTCAGCACGACGGTATGAAGTTTATACATAAATCTGTACTTTTCATGGTAGCGATTACCATAATGACCGTTCAGCTGTACCGATGGTATGGGGATGGCAGAGTTAGGTTAATTCCGCCTAGCTTATATACCTTTTATGCGACCAGTGACTCCGCGAATAATGGCACTTCCACCGCTGAAATCTCTATTGAAGGGACGGCTGCAATATTGAGCTGTGAACTGACGAAAAGCGACTATCCTTGGCCTTATTGTGGTGTCTCTATTCATCTTCATGATGAACAAGATAAGGGCCTCGATCTCTCGTCCTATCATACCGTTCGGCTAGATGTGGATTTAGTCAACCTTCAAGACCATTCTCATCCGAAAATGCGCTTTTATATGCGCAATTTCAATCCCATTTATTCGGATGTTGATGACGAGTACACCCATAAATATAACGGGATAGAATATTCACCGGCTCAAGGGCAAGGATTATTAGAGATCCCTCTCTATAGCTTGCAAGTCATGACTTGGTGGCTAGTGGATAACAATGTACCGATCGAGCATTCCGCCCCAGAGTTTTCAAATGTGAACAAAATTGAGTTTGCAACGGGTTCTGGCGCTGGTATCGGTCATTACCGAATGGAGATTAAAGAGGTTTCTCTGGTTGGCGAGTACATACCAAGTGAAACGTTATTCATGTCTTTGCTTTTCATGTGGGTATTTGGCGGGAGTGTTTTATTGCTTGGGGAAATACGACGCAATAGACGCTTAATAAGCCAGTCTGCGGCAAGGCAAGAACACCTTCGGAATATAAACCGAAACTTACGCGCGCAGAATTTTCAGTATGCAGAGCTTGCCCACAGGGATGCTCTAACAGGGGCAATGAATCGTCATGCTATTAGAGATTGGCTTAAGGTTCAATCGGATAAATGTGTAAGCGAACCAAACTCTGTAGCTATTCTGTATATGGATATCGATTACTTCAAATTTGTAAATGACCAATATGGTCACAATATTGGCGATGATATTTTACGTGAATTCGTCATGGTTATTTTTAGTGTGATTCGACAAGAACACCGACTCGTTCGCTGGGGAGGCGAGGAGTTTATTGTTTTTTGTTCATCGATGGAGTCTGACGAAGCCGTCGAGCTTGCAGAACTTATTCGCCACTGTGTTGAAAACCATATTTGGGTTCATGGCGATCCGCTGACTTGTAGTATTGGCGTTGCTTTGCTGACGAATGAGCGATCAACCGAAGCCATTGCTCGCGCGGATGAAGCCTTGTACATGGCGAAACATTTAGGACGAAATCGTGTTGAACTTGCAAGCGATCAAGAAGTTCCTTCCTGTGACTAATATTCAGCAATGGTTATTGGGAGAGGGAAGGTCGATTACTCTTGATTCTCTGAGGTAGTTTCAAGTGGGGCTTGTTCTTCAGGAGGCCCAACGAGCACACTTTCGTTAATGATGGGTTCTTTTGGCCCTAAGAATTTAGGCTGGGTATTGATGACGTATAAATCGAGTACAGCTTTAGCACGAGCAAACACTTCTCTTAATCGAACCTTGTAGCCAGAATGATTTTTAGGCCCAGAGACGGCTAAACAGTGCGCATTGATATTGTGATGTTTAGCGATGAAAAGTGCGCGTTCACAGTGGAAGCGTTGAGTGATTATAAGGAAATCATCACTCTCAAATATCTCTTTGGCTCTAATTACAGAATCTAGGGTTCTAAATCCCGCGTAATCTAAGTATATGTTTTGCTCTGGAACACCTGCCCGTAATAAGTCTCGCTTCATTGTCCAGGGTTCATTGTAAGAGCGATGGGCATTGTCACCACTGAGAAGAAAATCATCGATCTTATCTTGATCAAACAACTCGATCGCTGCATCGATACGATGTTGGTAGTACTCATTTAGAGTTCGGCCAAGGTACTTGCTCGTGCCTAAAACAACGGCGACGTCATAGCGTTCTACAAGCTGGCTATCCGAGATGATAGTGTCGGATGTTTTCCAGCTTACCCATCGATCGATGAGAGCGAGCAAGCTGATACTGACGAGTAAAAATATTAGGGCATATCGAAGCGCTTGAAAGCTGCGCTTCCAAGTTATCTGAGAGTTAAGTTTAACTATCAATTCCACGATTATATTTGCCGATTTCGCTGCGCCCATAACCCAATTAAGATAAAGCTTACTAGTACAATTGTAAACATCATACCAGAGTTCAACCCGGAAAGTGTTCGGGACAGGTAAGGTGTTGCTTTTACGATAATTAAGCCGTAGCCAAACGCGTTCACTAAAACGAAAATAATGGTGCGAATGATGAAATGATGTGCGCGTAGTGCGTGACGAAGCATACGGTTGATGTCAGAACCAAACACCACGAGTGCGCAGGCGATCAATGCCGTGGATATTTCCAGTAAATAAGGCGCTAAGTAGCGGCCCAAGGGGGCTAATAAATCAAACATAGTAATCTCTAAATCAATAAGGGACCTGAAAACAAAAAGCCCTCACTAGGGTCGCGAATAGTGTGCGATTAGCCAGTAAGGGCGATGGGCATTTAAACTTCTGTATATCTACCAGAATCGGTATTTATAACTCGGTTTAGAACGCCGTTCGTTTGTAGCGACGGTAGACAGGCTGCCAGAAATGCTGGTCGATTGCAGATTCTAATGCTTCGTCTGTGATTTCTAGCGCAACACCTTGCTCAATCGCTTTTTTCGCGACCGCGAATGCGATCTTTTTAGAGACGGAATGAATAGACTCAAGTGGCGGCAAAAGAGCGCCTTGTCCATTGATCGCCAGTGGAGAACACTCAGACAGAGCTCGGCTCGACTCCATTAACATTTCGTCCGTCACGCGCTTAGCGTTCACAGCGAGCACACCTAAACCGATTCCAGGGAAGATATAACTGTTGTTACATTGGGCGATTGGGTACGTTTTTCCGTCATGCACAACAGGTTCAAATGGGCTGCCTGTTGCGACAAGTGCTTCACCGTTTGTCCAGCGAATGATGTCGTTCGGCGTTGCTTCGACTCGGCTGGTTGGGTTTGATAGTGGGAAGACAATTGGGCGTTCACAATGCTTATGCATTTCTTGAATGACTTCTTTGCTAAACAGACCAGGTGCGCCAGATACACCAACAAGAACTGTTGGTTTTGCATTGCTCATTACATCGAGTAGAGAGAATGCAGTGCCATCTGTTTTCCATTCTTTAGTATCTGAATTTTTCTGTACTAAACGTTGTTGGAAATCCAATAAGTTTGGCATGCCTTCTTGAAGCAGTCCCCAACGGTCAACCATGAATACTTGCGATCGTGCTTGTGCATCGCTGATCCCTTCAGACACCATTTGCGCAATGATGGCCTCAGCAATACCACAACCCGCTGAACCTGCACCTAAGAAGGTCACACGTTGCTCTGAAAGTTGACTGCCCGCCGCTTTACAGGCCGCGAGTAGAGAGCCGACGGTAACGGCCGCTGTTCCTTGAATGTCATCGTTAAAGCAGCATAGACGATCTTTATAACGCTCAAGCAATGGCATTGCATTCTTCTGAGCAAAATCTTCGAATTGTATCAGTGCATCAGGCCAACGGCGCTGAACGGCTTGCATGAATTCTTCTACAAATGCATCGTATTCTTCACCCGTGATTCTTGGGTTTCTCCAACCCATGTACATAGGATCAGCCAAACGTTGTGGGTTGTTTGTACCCACATCCAATACAATTGGAAGCGTGTAAGCTGGGCTGATTCCGCCACATGCCGTATATAGTGCAAGTTTACCGATAGGGATACCCATACCACCAATTCCTTGGTCACCGAGACCAAGGATTCGTTCGCCATCTGTTACAACAATAACCTTCACGTTGTGGTTTGTTGCGTTGTTCAGTAGATCATCGATACGGTCGCGATTTGCGTATGAGATAAATAGACCGCGGCCACGTCGGTAAATATTCGAGAAGTTTTCACACGCAGCACCGACGGTTGGCGTGTAAATAATAGGCATCATCTCAGAGATGTGGTTCTGAACTAAGCGGTAAAAAAGCGTTTCGTTGGTGTCTTGAATATTGCGCAAGTAGATATGTTTATCCATATCACTCTCAAAGCTGGTGTACTGCTGATAAGCACGCTCAACCTGCTCTTGAATGGTTTCTGTGCTTTCCGGCAATAGCCCTTCAAGGTTAAAAGAGCTACGCTCGCTAGCGGTAAATGCACTGCCTTTATTCAGTAGTGGCGTACTAAGGAGAGCTGGCCCAGCGTAGGTAATATAGAGAGGGCGTTTATCGTTTTTCATTTTATGCCTATTGTAGGGTGAAGGGACACTTAAAATGATAGGGATAAGTTATCTTGTTGTAAATAGAACAGGCCACGGTTAGCCGTGAATTCAATGACCTTAATGAATAATATTGTTAGAAATACGCTTCACGCGATAATATGGACACCAGACATTCTAAACTTCTCTTTTGAGTTCCCTCATGCAATCTCTTCCTATCGACGCCATTCAAAGCGAGTTTCACCAACAGTTACGCAATAACCACCTAGTCGTGGAGGCGGAAACAGGGTCGGGAAAGTCAACCCGATTGCCTATCTGGGCGAGTGAGAAAGGGCGGGTTTTGGTTGTGGAACCTAGACGAATAGCTTGTACCTCACTTGCTCAATATCTTGCAGAGCAAAGTGATGACAAGTTCGGCGAACGTATTGGTTACGCGATTAAACTTGAGAATCGATACAGCGCTCAAACCAATGTTGTTTTTGTCACTCCAGGCGTGGCGCTCAGATGGTTTGCTGAAGATCGACTAGAGCAGTTTGATATCGTTATGGTGGATGAATTTCATGAGCGCAGGTGGGACACCGATCTGTTGGTGTCCATGTTGAAGCAGGCTGATCAGCATCGTCTGATTATAACCTCTGCGACATTAGAAACTGATCGTCTTAAGCATTACATTGGTGGAACGAAACTGACAGCAGAAGGACGTGTGTATCCTGTGGCCGTTAGCTACCGGGCTCTCGATTCTAATCAGCTGCCCAATGGCCGAAATATTGAGCAGCAAATATGCAAGGAAGTCATCAATCAAATTGACCAGTCACCTGGCGATATATTGGTGTTTTTACCGGGAAGAAAAGAGATCGCACAGTGCCTAGCACAACTGAAAAATCAGACCTCGGCGTTAGTCCTACCGCTGCATGCTTCAGTGTCCGATGAAGATCGAAAACTTGCGCTCAGTGTTAATCGGAAGAAGAAGGTCGTGCTCTCAACTAATGTCGCGGAGACATCGCTGACAATACCGAATGTATCCACTGTCATAGATTCAGGGTTAGAGCGACGAACCGTTCAGCGTAATGGCCGAACAGCGCTTATGCTCACCCACATTTCTCAGGCCAGTGCAAAACAAAGGATGGGACGGGCAGGCCGGGTGATGAATGGTCACTGTATTCGGCTTTATGGAAAGCATGCTGCTTTAGAGACAATGACTCCACCGGAGTTTCAGCGCGAATCACTTATCGAACCTATGCTGACTGCGGCTATGTGCGGGTATTCATTAGAGCGCCTATCTTGGCTCGACCCTATCCCAAGTAAATCACTAGACCTCGCCAAGTCGTCACTCGAATCGATGTCGGCCATCGATAAAGATGGAGACATTACCGAACATGGTAAGCGTTTATACCCATTACCGATCGACGCCTTGCATGCTGACTTGTTAACTCGCCTAGATAAAAAAGCATTAAAAGAAGCGATAATCGACCTGACCGCGGCGATGTCTGTACCCAGCTCTTTATTTACGCTAAGTCAAAACAGTGAATCCATTGAACATCTTAATCAACAAGAGAAATACGGTTGCGATGGAAACTTACTCATCAAACTTGTGCGTGGCGAGAAATTTGATGGTGTCGTACCGAACCTTGAAGCGATTAAAGAGGCTCAGGGGTTAGCTGCACAAATGAGGGAAATCTTTCATTTGCCAATGTTAGAGGTCGCTTCCCGTTACAGCCACAGAGATTTAGTGACACAAATAGCGAAGCTTCAACCTGAGTTGGTGTTTCTTCGACGAGAAAAGCGACGAGATGCGCTAGGGAATGGAAAAATGGAAGTCTTGCCAGCAAGAGGCAGTCGATTCCAAGAACAAGCAGAAGCGGCTGTTGTACTCTCGTTCCACAGTTTACCAGGTCGAGGTGTGAAGCAGACACTAGATTTAGCGACGGTGATGCTGCCAATATCCATCGCTGATGTCGTCGAGGCTGGAGTAGGAGAGTGGCATCAAGGAGAGACCGAAGTGGAAAATGGTCAAGCTTACAGCCTAATGACGCTCCACTATGCCAATAGAGTCATTGCCACGAAACGTGTTTCTGCCATTGGCGAGCTTGCTCATAAGCCGTTGATTGACGAAGTACTGGCGGGTGGGTTACTGCCGAACTTTGCAGAACAAAGAATACAGCAGATAAACCTTTGGAAACTATATGTTGAGCTTGGCCTTGCTGAAAGCAATGAACATGGCGATGTCACATTTGAGTCCTGGTTCTCTGCGTTACTCACCGATTTAGAGATTTCATCGATAGAGGATTTGATGCTTTTTTCCGCTGAAGACTTCGAGTTTGAGGGGATCCCTTATTGGGAGTATCAAGAGTTCGCGGAAACATACCCGTATCAACTTACATTAGGAGATCTTAATCTGGGTGTTGAATACCATGTGGCTAAAAAGTTAGTTATTGTTTATTACCTAAGTGGTCTTCGTAAAGGGGACCCAAAAAGGTGGGAGCTACCACGTTGGACTGGGTGGAGAATACGTTATCGTAAGGCGAGCAGAGTTATCGATATTAAGTGATCTAACAGTTGTCACATTTTTTAATTTTGGCTAAAAAATATTAACCATTAACAGGTTAAATGGTTAAATGATGTGCATCATTTGTTACATTCCAGGTTTTTATATAGCCTTTTAACCTTACTTTTAGCTATAAAAGACCAATGCCTTATATCCTATTGATATAGAAAACCAAATGTTTGATATTAGTCATCTAACCAAACGATTGAGTCTATAAGTGATGGATAAACAAGCAGAGCAGTACATAGTTTTTGACTATACGTCTTTTCTTGGCGCTTCATGCACAAAGAAATGGACGTTTTTGGAAGCAATGAGTTCAATCGCCCCTATGTTCTCAGAGCGATTCGGTAAGTCATCAGAAAAGCCGGTGTCTGCTGAAGATCGCCTTTGGGCATCAGCATTGCAGTCACTCTCACCCAGTTATAGTGATGAAATGAATTTGCTCACGTTAGTTAAGTTGGCGAAAGGGGAGGGTATTGACAGGCTAAAGGTCGTTATGCCTTATTCATTGGAACAAGAACAGCTTGATGCTATTCAGCAACAGTGCGAGCTGGCGATCGATAATAAACAGCAAGAAGAGTTCGTTTTACACCTATAGCGTAGCGCTATATTCTCCAATCTATTTCTATTTGTAAGAACGATGACGAACGGTTTCTTTTATTTCAAAAAGCGTTTAACTCAGCGATGAGCCAAACGCTTTTTTTGATAGAAAAATTCATTCTGTAACGATTTATTTAGTCTATCCTCAATAGAGCAACTCTTTGTTTGTTATAGAGGTTAGACGATGATAAAGCGATGGATAGCGTTTACTTTTCTTTTCCCATTCACGGTATTCCCCGTCATTTCTGATGAAGTTATTGAGGGGGCTTCACCGCGTTCTTCTGTCATCAATTACAATTACAATTACGTTTACGCCGACCTTAGCTCTGGCTCTTATGATGAAACGCTCGGGGTCAATAGTAATGTGACGGCTCTCGCTATCGGTTTTAGTGCACTTTATCGCGTAAATTGGCTTGTGGGTTTTGATTACTCTGCACGATTTGCTCATCGAGACAATGAGACCGATGAGTATTACACGATGCAGCCTGCCATAGGGTATCGATTTGAATTGATGCCAAAGCTTGAGTTATCACCGCGCGCAAAAGTTGGTTTCAAGCGGCTTAATACGGTTGAGGAAGAGAGCGATGTGCGTTTGCTTCGTCATGATGATTTCATCTATGGCGGCGATCTTAAACTCGCGTATCAGTGGACCAAGAAGTTGGAACTGGCCGCGATTGGCGAGTTGATTCGAAGTGAACATTTTGACGAGAATATTTTGACACTTCGTGGCGATTATCGCTTCTCTAAGAAGATGACGGTTGGTGGATTTTATACTCACAGAGATATGATGAGTAATACAACCAATGAAGGGGGGATCTCTCTTCGTTATTACTTTTAGTTTTGATATTTTTCTCTAAGCGAGTAGTAAACGAGCGTCGTTTAGTTATAAGAAATAAAAAAGCCAGCGATAAGCTGGCTTTTGTGTTTTAAAGAGTGGCCATTTAATTATAAAACAGCTGCAATCCCTTTACATAGAGGGCCCATGTTCGCTTTTGTCATTCCCGCTACGCTGATACGGCCTGAACCAACAATGTAGATGGCAAACTCTTCTTTAAGGCGCGTTACTTGCGCTTTAGACAAGCCAGAGAAAGAGAACATGCCATTTTGACGTTCAATGAAACTGAAGTCTGCATCTACACCTTCAGATTTTAAAGTCGCAACGAATAGCTCACGCATCTCTTGAATACGGTCGCGCATTTCAGCGACTTCCGCTTCCCATTCCGCTCGAAGATCTGCATCGTTAAGGATGTGAGTAACAACAGCACTACCGTGAGCAGGTGGGTTAGAGTAGATCGAACGAATGATAGCTTTCACTTGTGAGAATGCTGTTGTCGCGACTTCTTCAGATTCAGCAACCAACGTAAATGCACCAACACGTTCGTTGTAAAGGCCAAAGTTTTTAGAGAATGAGCTCGCAACAAGGATTTCTTTGTTGTATCTAGCAAAGGTACGTAGGCCAATTGCGTCGTCTTCAACACCAGTGGCGAAACCTTGGTAAGCAAAATCAAACATTGGCAGCAAGCCTTTGTCTGCAATCAGTTTTGCTAGTGTTTCCCACTCTTGAGCGGTTGGATCAATACCGGTTGGGTTGTGACAGCATCCGTGAAGCAAGACAACATCCCCTTCAGAGGCTGTGCTTAAATCAGAAAGCATTGCATCGAAGTCTTTGTCTTTCGTTTCTGCGTTGTAGTAGCCGTACTGAGCTGTCTCTATGCCTGCTGCAGCAAATACACCATTGTGATTTGCCCAAGTTGGGTTGCTGATCCAAACTTTTACTTCACCAAGTTGACGCTTAATGAATTCACCAGCAACACGTAAAGCCCCTGTACCACCTGGAGCTTGTGCTGTTTTTGCACGCTTATTAGCTACAATCTCAGCGTCATCACCAAAGAGAAGCTTTTGAACAGCAACACCGTACTCGGCCGTGCCCTCAATTGTTAGGTAAGATTTCGTTTTTTCGTTTTCTAGCAACGCTGCTTCAGCTTTTTTTACTGTCACAAGAACTGGCGTTTCACCATTTTCGTTTTTGTAAATACCAACGCCTAGGTTGATTTTTTCAGCGCGAGTATCTTTCTTAAACTCTTCTGTTAGGCCTAAGATAGGGTCAGCAGGTGCTGCGAGAACTTTTTCAAACATAATCTTCATCCGTGTTAAGTGAGGGTGAGTTTTCTAACTTCATCATTTATACCTTTGTGTGCCTTTTGAAACAACCGAAACAAAACAGAAAACCACAAAAAAATATTACAGCGAGTGTTTTCTGATTGAAATCGTTATTTCTCGACCCTTATACGATGAAAACTCGCCATTTTTGCCTAATAGTTTGTGTGCTCTATCTCTGTTTGAACCGAGGTTCAAAAGCACTAGTCTTGGTAGTGTGATGCTATTTCGACGAATTGCTCTTCAACAGTCAAAAACGTATCAACAAGCAATGGATCAAAGTGACTTCCTTTTCCGTCCAATATGATTGTTCGCGCTTTCTCATGACTGAAGGCTTCTTTATAAACGCGTTTAGAAATCAAGGCGTCATAAACGTCGGCAAGTGCCATCAGACGGCCTGACAACGGTATATCATCTCCAGAAAGCTGGTTTGGATAGCCACTGCCGTCCCACTTTTCGTGGTGAGAAAGAGAGATCTCTTTGGCAATTTCTAAGAAGGAGCTGGTTCCTAGCTGTTTTTCCGCCATTGATAGGGCTTTCGCGCCAATCTCAGGGTGCTGTTTCATGACTTCAAATTCTTCGTCGGTCAATTTACCGGGTTTAAGCAGTACGCTGTCAGGAACGCCAACTTTTCCTACGTCGTGAAGCGGGGCGGATTTGTACAGTAACTCAATATAATTTGGGGTGAGCAATTGTTGATAGCGTTCGTTTTTACTGAGCTCATGGGCCAATACGCGAATGTACTCTTGAGTACGAAGGATATGTGCGCCCGTTTCATTGTCTCGCGACTCAGCGAGTGCAGATAAGCTCAAAATTGCGACGTCTCGGGTTCGTTTAACTTCATCTTGAGATGATTGAAGACTGTCGAGCATTTTATTGGTGAGCGAAGCCATAGAACCCAGTTCATTATGCTCGAAAACAGGAATTCGCTTATGGGTTTGCCCTTGCGTCACTTCCATTAGGGCGCACTCTTGGCTCAATAGAACTTTCTTCATTAATCGAGTCCACAAGATCAATATGCTTCCTGCGTATGCACCAAGCACACAAGTGATATAGATGAACTCCTTGATAACACTAATCGAACCGCTGCCATCGAGCACGCGGGCTGGGTTATGTTCTAGCCAATAAATGTCTTTGACTGCCACCATAGTAAGCATGGTTGTTAACGTCACCAAGAGTAGCGCCATCATCATGATCATCTGTTTAACTAATGATTGTCGCTGGCTTGCGAGTATTCCATCGTCAGTGCTGTGCTCTCTTTGTGAGAAGAGATGAAGCTTCGCATCTAACTGCAATATTGTGCCTGTAAAAAAACCAAACAGCGCCATGCCTATTAGCACTTTGACGTTACTCTCCAATGGAAAGTCGTAACTCATGTTGTAATAGAGTGCGAGTGGAAGGCTAAACATGAAAAACAACCCTGTATCGAGTGAGATAAGGTCATTTGGTCGTGATTCGAGCTCTTTCGAAGAAACCCAGTGTCTAACTAGGGTCAACGTTAAAAATGTAATGCCCACGTGAGTGAAAATCTCAAAGGTACTGAGTGTCTCCATAAATGGGCATACACGTCCCCCATAGAGCGCAAACACGACCGCGGCAATTGCGTAGAGTTTTATCGTTTTCGATACATCGTAGTGAAAGTTAGTCATAGCCAGCCTGAACCTTATCGCATGATTTATGCATTTTTATGCGCTTATTATTGGTATTTCGTTGTCAATTTTTATCACTCTAATAGACCGAACCACTACGCAAATGATTTCAATTCACATTTATAAATATACTGTATCTAATGGAATAGTTAGAAAAAACGAATCTTTATTAAGAGGTTAGTACATTTAGTGCCATTGATAGCAATGTTGCATATATGTTGATAATTGTGAGTTGATACCGAGTGATGTACTGCTAATAATGTTAATATCGTCCCAAATAATATACCAATAATTGATAAGTGCCTAAGTTAAACCGTGTGCTTATCATGAATTTTTAAACATTATTATAATGAGCAGTAGAGACAGACATAGTGCCATTGAAGACGCATAATTTTATCGCAGAAAAGCTGGTGGAAGTTGTTGAGGATAAGCATCGTCGTCAACGCACGATGGTGAACACCTTTACCGCATTTGGCTTGATATTCTTGTTCTCGTTTAGTTTTTACAATTTCAGTATGCAAAACGATGTTCTGGGTACAACCTTGTTCTTCTTTTCGATTGCATCACTTGGCAATATTTATGTGATGAACCGATGGAGGAATGCAGGGTTGGTTGGGTTGACCACCATTATTTACACCTTGAGTTTCTATCTGGTTATTTCTGGCGGTCATGAAAATACCGGAACGTTGTGGATCTACCTCTTGGCCGCTATCAGTATTTTCATTAATCCGTTTCGACAAGGGCTAAAGCTTAGCATCACTTTTATTGTACTCCTGTCCGTTATTTTAATGAATGATTGGGTTATCGCGGAATACAGTGATGTAGTGAAAATACGCTTTGTGATTACACTATTTGCGCTCAGTATTATGTGTCACATTCTTATCTATTTTCAAAGTAAAGCCGATGATTATATCCTCAAAATGCATGAAGAAGACATTCACAAACTCGCCTATTTCGATGGTTTAACTCAACTTGCAAATCGCTCCACGTTTCGCTCAATCTTGGAACGAACGATGAACCGAAATGAAACCAAGCGTTCGGCTCTAATCTACATAGATTTGGATAATTTTAAAAAGATTAATGATGACTATGGTCACGATCAGGGTGACAGTGTGTTGTCAGATTTTGGCGTACGTTTGAAACAATTGGCTGAGGAGTTTGTCGGTGAAGAGCTTGGAAAGTACGATGTTGCTCGTTTAGGCGGCGATGAGTTTGCGGTGTTTATTGGCAATGTACCTGAAGGGGATCAAAGAGCCACTGAATTGGCAAAAGAAGTCATCGCGCTTTTTGAAGACGACAAAATAGAGAGCCTAATGGACATCACGCATTCGGTTTCCGCTAGTATTGGCGTGGTGTTTACCTCTACGAATGAGACAAACCTTCACGACAGTTTGAAGCTGGCGGATAAAGCCATGTATCAAGCGAAGAAAGCCAATAAAGGGCAAGTGCGGGTACTAGAGGCGTAGTATCGGGCAAGAAACTGCGAGTACGATAGTTTGATGACCGCTAACCAGATACAAAAAAGCCGGACTTCACTGTGTGATGTCCGGCTTTTAATTTAAATCATTACTGACTTAGAAGTTTGCGCTTCGTGGCGTACGTGGGAATGGAATCACGTCACGTACGTTGCCCATACCAGTTACGTAAGAGACTAGACGCTCAAAACCAAGACCGAAACCAGCGTGCGGCACTGTGCCGTATTTACGTAGGTCGCGGTACCAGCTCATGTGCTCAGGGTCGATACCCATCGCAATCATACGTTCATCCAGAACATCCAAACGCTCTTCACGTTGTGCACCACCGATGATTTCACCAATACCTGGTGCAAGTACGTCCATTGCAGCCACTGTTTTGCCGTCGTCGTTTAAGCGCATGTAGAAAGCTTTGATGTCTTTCGGGTAGTTCTTAACGATAACCGGCGCTTTGAAGTGCTCTTCCGCTAGGTAACGTTCATGCTCAGAAGACATGTCGATGCCCCACTCAACGTCAAATTCAAATTTCTTACCAGAGTCGAGAAGAATTTGGATTGCGTCTGTGTAGTCAACTTGCGCGAAATCAGCGTCAACGAATTGCTCTAGACGAGTGATCGCCTGCTTGTCGATGCGTTGAGCGAAGAACTCAAGGTCATCACGACGCTCTTCAAGAACTGCAGCAAAAACATACTTAAGCATGTCTTCTGCAAGTTTGGCTGCATCATCAAGATCGGCAAAAGCAATCTCAGGTTCAACCATCCAGAATTCAGCTAGGTGGCGGCTCGTGTTCGAGTTTTCAGCACGGAACGTAGGACCGAACGTGTAAACCTTACTAAGAGCACAAGCGTAAGCTTCTGCATTGAGCTGGCCTGAAACCGTTAGGAACGTCTCTTTACCAAAGAAGTCTTCGTTGTAATCAACATTGCCTTCTTCAGTGCGAGGGATGTTTTCCATGTCCAGTGTCGAAACGCGGAACATCTCACCAGCGCCTTCTGCATCAGAAGCCGTAATAAGCGGAGCTGACGTCCAGAAGAAACCTTGCTCGTGGTAGAAACGGTGAATCGCTTGAGATAGACAGTTACGTACACGTGCTACTGCGCCAATCACGTTAGTGCGTGGGCGAAGGTGCGCAACTTCACGAAGGTATTCAATAGAGTGACGTGTTTTAGCCATTGGATAAGTGTCAGCGTCTTCAACCCAACCAACCACTTTAACGTCAGTGGCAGCAAGTTCGAAATCTTGACCTTTCGCAGGAGACTCAACAATCTTACCTGTTACTTCAACAGAGCAGCCAGTGGTTAGCTTTAATACTTCATTGTCGTAATTATTAAGATTATTAGGGACCACGGCCTGAATCGGGTCGAAACAAGAGCCGTCATAAATGGCAAGGAAAGAGATTCCAGCTTTGGAATCACGACGTGAACGGATCCAGCCGCGAACAGTTACTTCACTGTCTACCGCTAGCTTGCCGCCAAGTACGTCTGTTACAGGCGCGTAAGTCATGTTGGTTTCATTCTCCATTGAGGGATAAATCACCCAGTGCTTGTTGGTGAGTCGTACCTTGTTGATAAAAAGGTAATCGGACTCATCGTGAAGCACTAGGCTAGTTAAAACATTTTAAATCGATAGGACATATTACCTGTCATATCGTTAGCTTCAACCTTTATTCGTCTCTAGTTGGTGAATATTCAGCCATTCATGACGATTTCTTCTCTGAAAGGGTAAATTGGTTCAGCAAAGCTTCTAATTTCTCAGATAATTGCTCTAGATTAATACTGATTTCACGGGTTTGAGTGGCAGAGCTCGATGTATCATCTGAGTGTCGCGTGATGACCTCTATTTTACCTTGGATCTCATGGTTGAGCTGAGTGGAAACCTGGCTTTGCTGTTCGATGCTGTTTGCATGATTCAGCGCCTGTTCCATCTCAGTTACGACGTCGTTCATTGCCGTCGATAAAGATTCAATCACAACCGAGCGATCTTGAGCTTGTTCACAGACGGTATCGACAGATTGCAAGGATCCTTCGCTGTTTTCTTGCAGTTGAGTAATGATGCTTTCAATGTTTCCAGTCGCTTCAGACGTTCGGCTAGCGAGCTGTCTGACTTCATCTGCAACGACGGCAAAACCTCGACCTTGTTCACCCGCGCGTGCCGCTTCAATGGCTGCGTTTAATGCGAGTAGATTGGTTTGATCGGCGATGCCTTTGATAACCGCCAAAATACTCGACACTTCATTGGTTTGATTGTTGAGCTGCAAAATGGTGGTTTTCACTCCTTCGATGTCACCGACCAAATTCTTGACCCCTTCACTCGCTTGATGGGCTTGGGTAGCACTGTCTTGCGCGATGGTCGTTGTATGTTTAATGAGAGCAGAGGCATCGATGGTAGCTTGTTCGACTTGATTTTGCTGAGTTTGCATTTGCTCAATGTTCGCTTGAACGTCAGAGGTCTCTTGTTGCTGGTTGTTGGCCGCATGATCGGTGATTTTGGCGACGTCTGTCAGTGTTGTCGCGGAGTCGGCTAAATGATGTGACGTTTCTTGGACTTTGCTTAGGCTCTCACTCACTGTACTCATGAACGAGTCGATGGCATTCGACAAGTGTCCAATTTCATCCTGACTTTTTGTGCTAATGCGTTGCGATAAGTCTTTAGTTTGGCTAACGGACTGCATAAATCGTGAGGTTCGTTGAATAGGGCGTACGATGATTTTTCTAATTACAAAAAGAGTAATAAGGAACCCAACAAACGAGATGAGCGCGGTTATTCCGACAACAAAGAGCGTTTGGTTATTAATGAGGCGATTGACGCTACTAAGGTTATATTCAAGACGAATCGCACCAAGAACTTCGCCTTCTTGTGCCATATGGCAGGCGATACAGTTAGTACCGCGGTAATTTTCACTCGACTTCATCGGCAGAGCAACAACAATGCCATTTCCCCATTCTGCAGAAAAGGGTTCGATGACGGTTTCGCCTGACAAAGCTCGTCGGTCTATATCATCGACTGGTGTTTGGTTTGGCTGGCCTTTGCCATAGATTTTGTTTACGGCCTCAGCACGCAAAACTTTTACGTTCTCGATGCCATCTTGAGCTAGGGCTTTTTCGCGCAACGTTTCTTTTTGAGCCATGGTTCCAGTAAGCATCATCATATTCAAGCTATCGAAATAATTGCTCGCCTTATCATGCATTTGCTCACTGAGAACGGAGTTTACTAGGTTTCGTTGTTGAAGGTATTGATAGCTCGTTGAGACCGTTAATACCAACGCTGAAACAGAAATGAGAGTAATGAGTAGTTTAAAACTGACGGATAATTTCATGATGTTTTTATAATTTTGGGACTGACATCGCCAATATACCCTGATTAAAGTAAGGTTAATATGGTGAATGTCTTGTTGGTGTGATGTCTCGCACGAGGTTTCGTTGTAAATGTGATGTAAATGCTTGGTGTTTTTCTAGTGAGCATTTTGACATTGCTCTGACTTAACAGTGTTCAATTTTGAGAATCAACAAACTCTCAAATTGTGCATAGTTTTCGATTAAGTTAATCAATGGCTTTTCTATCAACTAAACTTGTCACAATGAGGGGAATTCCTTACTATTGCGCGTCTTTAAAAATCTTGAGAATGAAAATGAAAGCCGAATTGTACAAAGAGTTTATGTTTGAAGCTGCACACCACTTACCACATGTTCCTGAGGGGCATAAGTGTGGACGTCTTCATGGGCATTCTTTCTTAGTTCGTCTTTACGTTGAAGGTGACGTGGATCCACATACTGGTTGGGTTGTCGATTTCTCGGAAATCAAAGCTGCGTTCAAACCTATTTATGATCGTTTAGATCATTACTATTTGAACGATATCAAAGGGCTTGAGAATCCAACCAGTGAAGTATTAGCGAAGTGGATTTGGAATGAGTTAAAGCCAAGCCTATCGCTGCTGAGTAAGGTCGAGATAAAAGAAACCTGTACAGCAGGTTGTATTTATGTGGGTGAGAGCTAAATCCGACCTATCGATGTAAATGAGAAGCGAAGTTGAACTTCGCTTTTTTTATGCCTGAAAAACAATGCTAGTATGGATTGTGTTATTCGATCTAGAAGGGAAAATGGATTTATGGCAACACGCATTTCGATGATCATCCAGTGCATTTTAGCGGTTTCAATTTTTTATTTGGGCTATAGCATCCACTCTTTTACTTCTAAGGTGGGTGAGGTGGTTGATAAGTACCCTCAAATGGTCACGGACATTGGTGATCTAACAGAGAAGCTTGAAATTAAAGAGTGGCTGCAGTTTGCAGATCATTTAGAGTCGATGGTTCCGCAAGTGATCACCACAGTGAACGATGTTAACCAAACCTTGGTTGATGTTAATAGTACTGTGGATTCAATTGATAAAAAAATACCCGCGATTGTTTCAGAAATAACCGCTTATCGGGAGCAAACCATTCCTTCTACGCTCGTAGAGTTGGAGTTGTATCGAACTCAAGCTATTCCCCAAACCGTCGCTGAACTTGAACGCTATCGTATCGATGTTATACCGCCTGCACTTGTTGAAAGTGAGGCTTATCGAACGACGGTCATCCCAACGGTAGTGAATGAATCAGCCCTCTTACGCAGTGACATACCGCCAATGTTGGCCAAAGCTGATCTCATCGTAGATAAAACGCAACAAATAGCCGCGGAAGCAACGCAAGGTGCCGTTAAAGGGGTGGTTTTATCCCCGATAAATTTACTGCGCGACGCCAGTAACGAACTTAAATTAAAGGTACAACCGGAATAGCCTCGCAGCGATATTGGGCGTGATTGACAGTTAGTCGTTGCAATACGAGCGTTAATCGATAAGATTGATCCACCTCTAATCGGAGGTGGATTAGCGAAAGGAAAGCTAGTCATAAACACAAAGGATGTCACTTATTGGATCAATAAATGAAATTCAAGATTACAACGCCAATCATTGAACCCACTGAAGGCTCACCTCATTTAGAACGTCAGTCTACCACTTCTCTATTTAGCCTTTTTATTTCTTCTGTAAGCAGTAAGCTCTTAGCCAGCCCATCTCCAATTTATTGGTTCTTTTCGCGACAGCTATCGTCGTTTCAAGCGCATTGTTCGTATTGATGTTTTAAACCCACATACGCAATACAACTCTCTCCCATCTCAATAGAAAATTAAGTGCTTGAAAAATATGAATACTAAATTATTAGGCAGCGCCCTAATTATCTCTGGTACCGCGCTAGGTGCCGGTATGCTTGCTATCCCTATGGTCTTGGCCCAGTTTGGTCTGATGCACGGGTCCATACTCATGCTCGGCATTTGTGCCGGAACAACGTACGCAGCGTTGTTACTCTTAGAGGCCACCATTAAAGTTGGCGATGGCTTAGGCATGAACTCGATTGCACGAAAGCTGTTAGGTAAAAGCGGTCAGTTCGTGACCAATGCTTTGCTGTATGCCTTGTTGATTTGTCTGCTTATGGCGTACATATTGGGTGCGGCAGATTTCGTGACTCAATTATTAGGGGGTATTGGTGTCAACTTAACATCCGTACAAAGCCAGATCCTGTTCACTCTTGTCGCCGGTGGTTTAGTCGCAGTCGGGACTGACCTTATCGACAAGTTCAATCGTTGTTTATTCCTCATTATGTTGGCTAGCCTTGGCATGACACTCCTGCTGTTGGCACCCAGCTTTTCATTTGAAAACCTCTATCAAGTGAGCAATAGCAGTCACATTGGACTCATTAAAACCAGCGCGATACTATTCACGAGTTTTGGCTTTATGGTCGTGATCCCAAGCCTTGTTGCGTACAACCACGAAGCGACGGACAAGCAACTCAGGAACATGGTTATTCTTGGGTCTGTGATTCCACTTATTTGTTACCTATTTTGGCTGTTTGCGGTTGTGGGGAATTTGCAGCTAGAACAATTGAGCCGTTTCTTTCATGTATCAGACTTGATTCGTGCTTTTGAGTCGCATTCTCCGTGGCTAAGCACTATTCTATCGGTGTTTACGGGGTTGGCTTTGCTTACTTCTTTCTTCGGTGTCGCGATGGCGCTATTTCACCAAAACAGTGACCTATTTAAGAAAAACAAGCTGACTACCTATGTCCTCACGTTCATTGTTCCACTCGCTGGGGCGTTATTGGCAGCCAATCAGTTTTTGTCGATCCTCAGTTATGCTGGTGTAATCTTAGTGTTCTTAGCCGTGTTCATCCCCCTAATGTTTGTTCATAAGATTCGAAAAGATCGGATAAAGGACGAGGCTTATACTGCGGAAGGTGGAACAACCATGCTTGCGATAACAACGTTATTCGGCTTGTTCTTACTGATTTCTCAGATTATCTAACCTGTTTTGTAAGACGGGGCATAAGAGATAAAAAAGCCCGAGTTATTATTAACTCGGGCTTTTTTATTCAGGCTTTTAAACTCAGAAAGTCGTTTCTAACAAACCACTTTAATCGCTAGGCCACCTTGAGACGTTTCGCGATATTTCGCGTTCATGTCTTTACCTGTTTCTAGCATCGTCTCGATGACTTTATCAAGTGATACCGTTGGTGCAGACGAACGGCGAAGTGCCATGCGAGTTGAGTTGATCGACTTAACGGCTGCGATACCGTTACGTTCAATACAAGGGACTTGAACTTGACCTGCCACTGGGTCGCACGTTAAACCAAGGTTATGCTCCATTGCTATCTCTGCAGCCATACACACTTGCTCTGGGCTACCACCCATAAGCTCGGCAAGACCAGCCGCCGCCATAGAACATGCGACACCCACTTCGCCTTGGCAGCCAACTTCAGCGCCTGAAATAGAAGCGTTACGCTTATAAAGACCACCGATCGCGCCTGATGCTGCGAAGTATCGGATGTAATCTTTTTCAGTGACGGTCTGAATAAACTTATCGTAATAAGCCAATACCGCAGGGATGATGCCACATGCACCATTGGTCGGGGCTGTGACAACACGGCCACCGGCTGCGTTTTCTTCATTCACAGCAAAGGCAAACATGTTGACCCAGTCAACAACCGCCATTGGGTCGCTGGTGGTTTTTTCTGATGTCATTAATTGCTGACGCAGAGCAGAAGCTCGGCGCGGTACACGTAGTGGTCCAGGAAGAATACCTTCCGTATTCATGCCGCGGTCCATACACTCGCGCATGGTTTTCCAGATGTTCGCGTAGTAGGTGCGAGACTCCTCGTCTGAACGAAGTGATTTTTCGTTCTCCATGACAAGTGTGCTGATTGATAGACCACTTTGCTTACATTGATCGACTAATTGTTCAGCAGACGTAAATTCGTAAGGTACTTTGATCGGGTTTTTCTCTTCTTTACCGAAGTTTTCTTCGTCAACAATAAAGCCGCCGCCAATAGAGTAGTAGGTCTTAGAATAAGCAACTTCGTCATCAATCCAAGCGTGAATGCTCATCCCGTTCTCGTGCAGAGAAAGATTAGAAGAGTGGAAATTCATTCCGCCTTCTTTAGGGAATGAAACGGTATGGCAGTGCATACCAACAGGCAAGCGCTCGGTTTCTTCAACGCGTGCGATAAAACCTGGGATAGAATCGATATCGACTTTCTCTGGTGAATTGCCGGCAAGACCCATGATGATAGCGATATCTGTGTGGTGACCTTTCCCTGTCAGTGATAGTGATCCATATACGTCCACGGTGATTTTAGTAATGTCGCGCAATTTTCCCATTGAGCGTAAATCATCAATAAATTCTTTACCCGCTTTCATTGGTCCAACTGTGTGTGAGCTTGAAGGACCAACACCGATTTTATAGATGTCGAATACACTGATCATATGTGAAACCTCATTAGAAAAGGCCCCTAAAACGGAGCCTTATTTTAGTTATTATATCTAATATTGTGCTGAGTAGGTTCTAGAATATACCGTTAATCGCTGAAGTTACAGCAGCAAAACCACAAATTGCTGTGAAGATTTGTGCTGCCTTCGACGTTTTGAACTTAGCCATTGCCGGAACCTTGTTCATTGCGAAGATAGGAAGCAAGAACAGGATAGCTGCGATCATTGGTGCACCAAGGTCTTCAATCATTCCTAGGATGTCAGGGTTGATGATTGCCACTGCCCAAGTCGTCAGAACGATAAAGATAAGTGCACCTTTCTCGATTTTCTTTTCAGAAGTGTTAGTGCGTGACTTAGCAAGACCAACTAGACCTTCTTGAGCACCCAGGAAGTGACCGAAGTAGCTTGAACAGATTGCAGCGAAAGCAACAACTGGGCCTAGGATTGAGATAAGTGGAGACTCATGGATGTTTGCTAAGTAAGAAAGAACACTGATGTTTTGCGCTTGTGCTTCAGATAGCTGCTCTGGAGATAGAGATAGAACAACAGAGAATACGAAGAACATGACAAAGCCCATTAGCATCACTGCAGCACCGCCAGTGATAGCGTCAGTTTTCTTAACTGCGTTGTCACCGTGGGTAAGGCGTTGTTCTTTCGTGAACTGGCTGATAATTGGGCTGTGGTTGAATGAGAAAACAATCATTGGAAGTGCTAACCAAATCATCACTGGCATTGCGCTCCAGTCTGGGCTAACAGCGATCATTGATGTGTTCCACTCAGGGATAAGATAGAACGACAGTGCTAGAAGAATCGCGACCAGTGGATAAACAAGTGCTGATGTCACTTTTAGCATCAGTTCCTTACCAAACAGAATACCTGCCGTCATCATCGCGATGAGTGAACCAGACAGTAACCAGCGCGGAATAGATTCCATGCCCATTTGGTTTACAAGGAAAGAGTCAACGGTGTTTGTGATACCAACACCGTAGATAAGAACGATAGGGTAAATAGCGAAGAAGTATGCAAATGTAATAAGGTTTGCGCCAGTTTTACCGAAGTGTTCTTCCACTGTTTCACTGATGTCTGCGTTAGGATTTTTAGAAGACAGGATGAAACGGGCAAGAGATTTGTGTGCGAACCAAGTCATTGGGAACGCGATTAGAGCTAAGATTGCTAGCGTCCAGAAACCACCCGCACCGGCACGGATAGGAAGGAATAGTACGCCAGCACCTACAGCAGTACCGAACAATGAAAGACACCAAGTGAAATCTTTATAAGTCCACTTAGACGAAGTTTGAACGGCAGTAGCCGCAGAAGTTTGTGTGTTCATATTTGTACTCATTTTTGGGAACAGGAAATAAGTTGGGTGCATTGTGCATTGATTTGTTGCACAAATATTAGATCTAGATCATGTATTTGCGGGGATTATAAAACCATCAATAAAAACTTGTTCTGGGTCACGTAAAAAACGTGCTACTCATTATTTTGATTGTTGGTTTGGATTAGATTAATTAATGAATGTATTATCTAGATGAGATTGTGAGCGCTTATTTGATAAGAGCTTGAGGGAAACGTTTGCGTAAAGGGAGGGGTTATTAATTCTAATGATGGTTATATTTTCTAAGGGTTGTTTAGGGCGGGGTTTCTAATTGGTGGCCATGATATGTTGCTGCATGGCTTGAATGATTTGAGCAGTCATTCCCCAAATGAAATGATGCTTGTAGGGAAGGGCAAAAACACGATGATGATGATGATGATTGATGGTAAATAAGTGGCTAAAAAGTTGATGTTCGTCGAGCAGGTGACTCACGGGGATCTCGAAGACTTCATCCACTTCATTTGGGTCAATAGACATTGAATAATCGGGGTCAATGAAGGCGAGTACAGGTGTGACAGAGAAATGACTGACGGTCACGAGTTCAGGCATCTGTCCAAAAATACTGATGTATTTCGGGTCAATACCCACCTCTTCATGGGTTTCTCTTATTGCGGTGTAGAGTATCGAAGTGTCGCTTTCTTCATATTTACCGCCCGGAAAACTGATTTGGCCAGGATGGTGTCTCAAATGTTTCGCTCGTTTGGTTAAAACGACGGATAGCCCCTGAGGCCTTTCGATAAATCCAACTAATACCGACGCCTTTCTTAACGCATTATTTTCTAGGTGAGAGACCCGTTTTGTCGATTCCGCGTGATAACTGACGGGCTGATGAAACTGAAACTTTTGAATGAGGTCACTTTTATTTAGTTCAAACAAGGCATTACCCTCAGATAATAATTTGTAAAAGGAGTAAGTTTGGATCATGCTTTACTTATCTTACACATATTAAGGATAGCTCATAAAGATGAAAGGGATTATTTTTACTGAATTCATGGAATTAGTTGAGCAAGAGTTTGGTCTTGAAGTTCTAGATTCGATACTCGAAGAGGCACAAGACAGTGGGGTGTATACCTCGGTGGGAAGCTATGATCATAAAGCCCTTGTCGCTTTGATTGTCGCGCTGAGTAAGAAAACCAATGTATCTAGTGAGGATTTGCAACAAGTCTTTGGCCAGTCAGTGTTTCTAAACCTACTGAAAACACTGCCCAATACCGCCGCCCTTAATCGATGTTCTAATTCATTTCAATTCATTCGCCACGTTGAAGATTACATTCATATCGAAGTTAAAAAACTGTATCCCGATGCCAAGCCGCCATCATTTGAGTTCATTTCTGAAAGTCAAACTCAAATGGTGTTTGATTACAAAAGCGCTCGGTGCCTGTCTCATGTTTGCCTAGGGTTAATAAAGGGCTGCAGCAACTACTTTGACGAGCATATTGATATTTCCACAGAGAGTCAGTCTAGTGATCAATCTCATGTTCGTTTTTCATTGACGCTAAGTTCTTGAGGGTCGATAGCTAGATGAGCGGTAACTCTCCCATTGAACGAAAGCTAGCGCGAGAAACGGCCGCGAGGAAAGAGGCTGAACAACTTTTAGAGAAAAAGGGGCTAGAGTTGTATGAAGCAAACCAAAAGCTCACCCTTGCACTGAAACAGCTGGAAAAACAAAATCAGAAAGACATGAGAAAGTTTGAGTTTGAACAACAGATTGACGAAGTATTGATTCAATTTGGTCGCTCGTTTCTTTCCCGGCACCTTGATGATGCACTGCTCTCTAGTTTTCTTAATCAGCTCTCTGGCAGCAACGTTATCGATTCCGTGTATCTCAATATCGCAGGAGCTGGATTGCCCGCCCTCGATCTTGAAGAGTTTGAGTGTATTGAACATAAACGTCTGGATGCGATAGCAAAAGACGTACGCTGGCAGGATAATTTCCTATTCCTTCCTCTTCGCGTCGGTAAAGCTGAAGTCGGGGAGCTGGTCTTTATTGTGATAGTGGGGGACGTCAACAAAGATTTCATTGTTAGCCAAGTTCGCCTTGTGGGTGAGCTTCTTTGCAGTGCCTTAAGCCGTCAAATAATGATCAACGAAACCTTGGATGCAAAAACGCGCGCTGAAGAATCAGAACGCGCGACGAAAGAGTTCGTGGCGATGATAAACCACGAGCTGAGGACACCACTTAACGGCTTGCTTGGCAGCGTAGAACTGATGGTCGATACACCACTTAATGATGTTCAGGCGAGCTACCTGGGGAACTTAACCCAGTCAGGTGATCTGCTGCGAACCATCATTAATGACTTACTGGATTTCAGCAAAATGAACGCTGGAATGATGGAGCTGATCCCTGCAGAGTTTAGTTGGGCAGATCTTGAGCAAATGATGAAAGGGATATTTGCCCCTAAAGCGCTCGAAAAGCGAATCAACTTTAGCATCAACCGAGAGACACCGGTTCCCATCAATCTGATTGGCGATGTCGAGAGAATCAGTCAAATACTGGTGAATTTGGTGGGGAATGCCATCAAATTCACCTCAGAAGGCGGTGTGCGATTAGAGGTCAACTGGCTCAATAATCAGCTCAATTTCAGAGTGATCGACACGGGCATTGGTATTGAGAGAAAAAATCAAGCGACCTTGTTTGACCCATTTGTTCAGGCTGACAGTTCGAGTAAAAGAAACTTCGAAGGGACGGGGCTTGGCCTTGCGATTTGTAAGCAACTTATTGAGCTGATGGACGGTCAATTGTCACTCGAAAGCGAACTGAATAAAGGGTCAACATTTCGTGTCTCATTACCGCTAGAGGTGGCTGAAGAGTCTTCGTCTCAGTCGTCGAACGATTCTATTCAGCCAGAGGAAAAAAGTTTAGAAGGGTTGGATATCTTAGTCGTTGATGACATTCGCATGAATCAAATCATCATCAATCAAATGCTGAAGAAGTTTGATCTTGTTGCCGACATCGGGAGCAACGGGATAGAGGCAATCAAGGCTGTAGAAAATAAAGCCTTAGCAAGTAAAGAGTATGACATTATCTTTATGGACTGCCGTATGCCAGAAATGGATGGGTTTGAGGCCACGGCTGTACTTCGTCAGCAAGGGTATCAAAAACCTATCATCGCATTGACGGCGGGTACAACGCTTGAAGAAAGAGAGTTGTGTATTGAAAGCGGCATGGATGACATTCTGACAAAGCCCTATACCGCTTCAGGATTACAGCAAATGATATCCAAATGGATATGATGCGAATCGATTAATCAGCGCTCTTTTCTAGAACCGGTAAAATGCGACTTAACTTATCTAAGATTTCTTGATACTCAGAGTCGCATTCACTGTCTGCAACAACGCCTCCACCAGCCCACGCGTAAATGTGCGAATTTTTAGCCACTAGGGTACGTATTGTGATGCTGGTATCCATCGTGCCATCACGACTGATATAACCAATGCTCCCGCAGTAAACCGTTCGTCTATCCGGCTCTAACTCTTCGATGATTTCCATCGCTCTGACTTTTGGTGCACCCGTAATGGAGCCACCAGGAAAGCTCGCTTTCAGCAGATCAGCATTGGTGTATTGAGTATTTAGGTTGGCCCTAATGGTACTAACAAGGTGATGTACTGCTGGAAAACTCTCGATATCAAACAACTTAGGCACATGTACGCTGCCTGGCGTGGCGACACGACCGATATCGTTGCGAAGCAGATCGACAATCATCAGGTTTTCGGCTTGATCTTTCTCAGCGTTTGCCAGATCAAGCGCATTCTGGTTGTCGATTGATTCAATCTCTGAGCGCGGTCTTGTCCCTTTGATCGGCTTTGTTTCAATAACCTTGTCTTTGACTTGTAAGAATCGCTCCGGTGAAACGCTAAGAATTGCGCTGTCATCGGTTCGAATAAAGGCTGAAAAAGGTGCGAGATTATGTGTTTCAAGCTTTTGGTACGCTTGCCATTCACACCCTTTGTAGCTTGCTTCAAAACGTTGAGCTAGGTTGATTTGATAACAGTCGCCAGAAAGCAGGTAATTTTGGACCGTTTCAAACTTTTCCGCGTAGCTCTGTTTGGTCATGTTGGAAGACCAAGAAGAGGTTAACTCAAACGGGTTTGACTCATTTGCCATCTTGGTTTGCGCGAGTAACCACTGCCAGTGTTTTTCAGGTTGGTGTCCTACAACGCACGCTGTTTTGTTTTGATGGTCAATCACCAGCGCCCAAGCGTACAATCCTACTGCCATGTCGGGTACGTCAATGTCGTTCCTGGCTAAATTCGGCAGGTCCTCAACACGACGGCCAAGATCATAAGCGAAATAACCAACAGCCCCACCGACAAATGGCGTGTCTTGGTAATCGGTTTCACTGGAAAGGCTCAGAATATCGGACAGGTTTTCAACGTCAGGAAGATATTGAGATTGAAGCGTGGTAAGCAGCTCAAAGGGATCGTCATTACTGTCAAAAATACCTTCAGGAGTAGTGACTCGAGTAGAAGTGCTTTTTGTCGTCAATGTCACAATAGGGTTAGCCACAACGATGTCAAAACGGCTGTCGACATGCTCTTGTGAAGCGGAATGCAAAAACATAGCCCAAGGTTTGTCTTGAATGTGAGTAAACACACGGCTAGCAAGGTCTTGTTGGTAATCAATAGGGGTGACTTGGATAGATTTATGCAGGATTTTATTCATTTGTATAATTTGTGACGAAGAAAACGATCACTTCATAGCGCCTAAAGGAAAGCAAGAGTATCATAAAAAACAAATCAAAAGTTGCTACTTGATTGTATTGTCGATAGAAGTTGTTGCCTAGCTTGATAATCGGTGTCGGCCTTTACGATAATAGTGGTAACAAGGAAATATAACTATAACGAGGCAAGCAATGACAGTCATTCGCAAACAAGATCTTATCAGCAGTGTCGCTGATGCTCTTCAATATATCTCTTACTATCACCCCCTCGATTTTATCCAAGCACTAGACGCGGCGTATCAGCGTGAAGAGAGCCAAGCCGCCAAAGATGCGATTGGCCAGATTCTTATCAACTCGCGCATGTCCGCGGAAGGTCACCGTCCAATCTGTCAGGACACAGGTATCGTAACCTGTTTCGTTAATATCGGTATGGACGTCAAGTGGGAAACCGACTTAACAGTTCAACAAATGGTTGATGAAGGGGTTCGCCAAGCCTACACCAATCCAGATAACCCACTGCGTGCGTCGGTATTAATGGACCCTGCAGGTAAGCGTATTAATACCAAAGACAATACGCCAGCTGTCGTTCATATCAATATGGTACCGGGCGATAAGGTTGAGGTTCAAATCGCAGCCAAGGGTGGCGGTAGTGAAAACAAAACTAAAATGGTGATGTTGAACCCGTCTGATGACATTGCTGAATGGGTAGAGAAAACACTTCCAACAATGGGCGCGGGTTGGTGTCCACCAGGCATGCTCGGAATAGGTATTGGTGGTACGGCTGAAAAAGCGGCCGTGCTTGCAAAAGAGTCATTGATGGAACACATCGATATTCAAGACCTGATTGAAAAAGGCCCGGAGAATGCGGAAGAAGAACTTCGCTTAGATATCTTTAACCGTGTCAACAAGCTTGGTATTGGTGCTCAAGGCCTTGGTGGTCTAACAACGGTTGTGGATGTGAAGATCAAAACCGCGCCAACGCATGCCGCGTCGAAACCTGTTTGTTTGATTCCAAACTGTGCAGCCACGCGACACGTTCATTTCACGCTCGATGGCACAGGACCAGCAGAACTTGCGCCGCCTAAGCTAGAAGATTGGCCAGAGATCACGCAAGAAGCGGATGCCAATACTCGTCGCGTGAATCTAGATACCGTGACTCAAGCGGATGTTCAAGAGTGGAAAACGGGCGAGACAGTATTGCTTTCAGGTAAGATTCTTACTGGTCGTGATGCGATGCATAAGCGTCTACAAGGTATGATTGAGCGTGGTGAAAGCTTGCCAGACGGTGTCGATCTGAAAGGCAAATTCATCTACTACGTTGGCCCAGTTGACGCAGTTGGTGATGAAGTGGTTGGCCCTGCCGGCCCTACAACATCAACGCGAATGGACAAGTTTACCGACATGATGCTTGAAGATGTCGGTATCATGGGAATGATTGGTAAAGCGGAGCGCGGCCCTGCAACGGTAGAGTCAATCAAGAAGAACAAAGCGGTCTACCTAATGGCGGTGGGTGGCGCTGCTTACTTGGTGGCTAAGGCTATCAAGAAATCCCGCGTCGTTGCTTTTGAAGATCTTGGTATGGAAGCGATTTACGAGTTTGAAGTCGAAGACATGCCTGTGACGGTTGCCGTCGATTCAACTGGCGCGAATGCACACCAGATTGGCCCTGATACCTGGAAAGTAAAAATCGCTCAGGCGGAATCTTAATCAAAGAATAGATTCTAAGTAGAAAATTAGAGTAAGCTGTTGTGATGGCTAGAGTAAAATACTTAGCTTAATCAACAGCTAATCTGAACGTTTATAGCTGTCAGTCTCTTTAAAAGTCAGTTTCTTTGTATCGTGAGTAACTTTCTAAAAGCGGTGAAATTTCTTTAAAGCTTAAAGGCTTTGTAGCGATAGCGTCTCGATAAATAATCGTATAGGAGAATAGTGTGCCTCGATTTATCCAAATTTTACAAATTGCCATCGCCATCGTGGTGGGTAGCTTCTTGGGTTATGATTTGATCTTACATGGCATCAGCATCTTTGATGTCAAATACGTCACCATAACGTGTGCCTTGTTTGTCATGTTAGAGCTTGCGTTGTTCGTTATTTACAAACTGATTGAAGATGACTAAAAAGCATAACCGTTGACGTTGAATTTGAGCCTCTGAATAACATCAGGGGCTTTTTTATTCATCTAAGATTAAGATTCATTGATGTAGCTTATTGAATCAGATTAGTGAAGATGAGGCAGGGCATGAGCCCGAATTTAAGAGAGAGTAAATGAAGAAACTGGGTCAGGAGATGAGTGATCTCCTACATCGAAGCACCGACTCACACTTAAGAGTGGCGATTACTGGGTTATCTCGAGCAGGAAAAACGGCGTTTATTACTTCTATGGTGGATCAACTACTGCATACGTCAACCCACGATAATCTTCCGCTTCTTCATTCCGCACGTGATAAACGTATTGTTGGCGCAAAGCGCGTGCCACAGAGTAACATGATGGTTCCAAGGTTTGCTTACGATGACGCGGTTGCTCAGCTCTCATCAACGCCGCCAGAATGGCCGGTTCCGACTCGAGATGTCAGTGAAATTCGATTGGCGATCAAATACAAGCCTAAGAAGCGACATAAGAAGCTATTGGGTGCCACGTCAACCTTGTATCTAGACATCATCGATTATCCAGGGGAGTGGTTGCTTGATCTCCCATTGCTCGAACTCAGTTTCGAACAGTGGTCGGCGACACAGTTTGAGGCACTGAAAGGGACAAGAAAAGATCTCGCCCATGAGTGGATTAGCTTGCTCGATGAGCTGGATTTGAACGCAACGAGTGATGAACGAAAACTTGAAGCGATATCGCTTGCTTATACTCAGTACCTTCACCGTTGTAAGAGCGCTGGCCTGCATTGGGTGCAACCAGGTCGCTTTGTGTTGCCTGGTGACCTTGAAGGAGCACCTGTTCTGCAATTCTTCCCTTGCCCCAATTTGACGGGTGATAAAGCCGCCAAGAATAGCAATTTGGAGATGTTGAAAAAACGCTACCAGGAATATCAACAGAAAGTGGTGAAGACGTTCTATAAGCAGTATTTTTCTACCTTTGACAGACAGGTCGTGTTGGTGGATTGCCTATCTGCGCTGAATGAAAGCCATGAATCTTTCAAAGATATGAGCCACGCGTTAGAGCAAATCATGCATAGCTTTCAATACGGGCGAAGTGGGTTATTGAAACGTCTCTTTTCTCCGAAAATAGATAAAGTACTTTTTGCAGCCACAAAAGCGGATCACGTTACACCTGAGCAGCACCCTAATTTGGTGTCCCTGTTGCAACAGCTCATTCATCCGGCATGGCAGAATGCCGCTTTTGAGAACATTGAGATGAACTGCATTGCCATGTCATCTATTCAAGCGACTACGGCGGGCTTCGTGAATTCTGGTGATAACACCCTTCCTGCGATTCAAGGGGATACGCTCGATAACAAACCCCTGACGGTGTTTCCTGGTGATGTGCCTAAAAAGTTGCCGAATCGGGAGTATTGGTCCGAAAGCGGCTTTGAATTCACGTCGTTTAGGCCAAAACCCAAGCCACAGTATGGGCCAAGTGAACATATTCGAATGGATAAAGCCTTAGAAAGCCTATTGGGAGACAAGCTGAAATGAGTGACCTAAAAACAAAGCACGTGTTCAGCCAAACATTAAGCGACGATGAAAGCCCTAGTGATGTCGAGATGACAACGCATCAGGCATTTGAGCAAGCGGAAAATTTTGTCCCCTCCGTGGCTCAAGAGGAACAGATTGAAGTCGAATTGGATACCGTCATTCGACCAAAAAAAGGACGAAAGGGGCTCGCGCCAGTCTTGTTTTCTGTTTTTGGTGGGTTGCTGGCGTGGCAGACAATCGACACAGTAACAACGGCGTTGGTTACCGGGGATTGGTTAGCCATCGGTTGGGCTGGTTTTGCAGGGGCGTTATCCATACTAGGGATAGGCGCGATTGGTAAAGAGTTGTGGAAACTGCGAAAACTCCGCCACCATTTTTCTACGCAAGAGCGAAGTGAGAAACTGGTGAAAGAGGGCGGTGTTGGACAGGCAAAGGCGTTTTGTGTCGATATTGCCAAGGAAAGTGGAATAACGAATGAGAACCCGAGTTACGACCGTTGGAAGAACAGCATTTCAGACTCCCATAGCGATATTGAGATTCTAGAGCTTTATGAATCCATGGTTGTTTCTCAGTTTGATGAAGAAGCTGCTGAAATAGTCACAAAATACGCCAGCGAATCGGCTGCTTTGGTCGCGGTAAGCCCGTTAGCAGCGGCTGATATGGCGTTAGTGGCTTGGCGTAACTTCAAGATGATTGACACATTAGCCAAACTCTATGGCGTAGAGCTTGGCTACTGGTCTCGTATCTCGCTGTTTAAGGCAGTGTTAGTGAATATGGCGGCTGCAGGGGCAAGTGAATTGGCAATCGATGCGAGTATGGATCTTCTATCCATGGATCTAGCCGGAAAATTATCAGCTCGAGCCGGTCAAGGGATTGGAGTAGGAATCTTGTCTGCCCGTGTTGGCCTTAAGGCGATCTCACTACTTCGACCGTTAGCGTGGCAAAAAGAGAATGCACTGACGCTTTCGACGATTAGAAAACAGATTGTTTCCAAAGTCGCTGCTATTTCAATCAAATAGGTGGGGTACTCTTCGGATTCAAGCCAGACTTCTTGACGCATTACAGGGCATGAGCGAAACTAGTGTCAACATTTTCTGACACCGTTCAATTAGGATTTCTTCGTGCGCCTAGAAGTATTTTGTGAAGATAGATTAGGTTTAACTCGTGAGTTACTGGATATCTTAGCCTCTAAGAGTATCGATCTTCGTGGCATCGAGATCGATATTAGTGGAATCATATACCTTAACTGTCCAGATATTGACTTTGATACCTTTAGTGAGTTGATGACAGAAATTCGCCGCATTGCTGGTGTGAAAGATGTCAGAAAGATCCAGTTTATGCCTATTGAAAGGCACAACACCGAGCTTATCTCTCTGCTTAATAACCTCCCAGATCCTGTTCTTGCCATCGACCTTAAAGGTCAAATTGATCTGGCCAATCACGCAGCGGTGGACCTTTTTAAACAAGCTGACGAAGAGATGATTGGTCAGCAGATTTCATCGCTATTACCAAGTTTCGATTTCTCCAATTGGTTTGAAGGTAACATTACTCGCCAACGAGAGAATATTGTGATTGATGGCCTTGATTACGCAATGGAAATCATGCCGGTTTACATCACTGGCGAATCAAATGAATCCACGTTGGCAAGCGCGGTAATGATCATTCGCTCGGGGAGCAACAAACCTGAGTTTGATGACAGCTTACCGCTTAACAACAATCTGGGCTTCGAGCATTTTGTAGGGGTGTCCAATCGCCATAAAGCGTTAATCAGCCAAGCAAAGAAATTATCAATGCTTGATCAGCCGCTGCTTATTGAGGGTGAGACGGGCACAGGCAAAGAGATGCTTGCTCGAGCGTGTCACAATCGCTCCAATCGCGCCTCTGCTTCTTTTCTTATCTTGAGCTGTGCGTCGATGCCAGACGATGTCGCCGAAACAGAATTGTTTGGCCATGCACCAGGGTCGTTTAACCACGAGCAGGGCCATAAAGGCATCTTTGAGTTAGCGAATGGTGGCACTGTTTTCTTAGACGAAATCGGTGAAATGAGTTCGCATCTACAGATTAAATTACTCCGATTCTTACAAGATGGTACGTTTAGACGCGTAGGTGAAGAGCATGAAGTGCATGTTGATGTTCGTGTGATTGCATCGACGAGACATAAGCTTGCTGAGCTTGCCGATTCAGGCGCATTCCGAGAAGATTTGTTCTACCGTCTTAACGTCCTAACCCTGCGTATCCCCCCTCTTCGTGAGCGTACCAACGACATAGCGCCGCTACTGGAACTGTTTGTTGCCAAATACGCAAATCAGCTCGGTATGACTAGGCCAGAATTGGCTGACGAGCTTGTTGATGGGCTCTCCAATTATCAATGGCCGGGTAACATGCGTCAGCTCGATAACATGGTTTTACGTGCGTTGACCGAGTGGCAGGAAGGGCGATTAGATGCCTCTCTTTTCCACCTTCCGCAGCTGGAAACGGTATCGGCAGGCATGACCAATGTGAACCTAGATGGCTCACTTGATGAGATAATGAAAGAGTATGAATCTCAAGTGCTTGAGAGGCTATATCAGTCCTTCCCATCAAGCCGTAAGCTTGCAAAAAGATTGAACGTGTCACACACCTCTATCGCGAATAAGCTGCGTGATTACTCGATTCGTAAGACGTAAATCGAGTCAATTTGGTGTGCCATGAGAGAAAGTCAAAACAATAGAGTGTGAGGAAAGACTTGTACGGAGCGACAATGAATAGAGTGAACTCGCATCAAAGTGTCTTTGAAGAAGATGGTGATTTCATACTACGTACGGCGGAGGTCGATGATGCTGAAAGAATTAGTCAATACTTCAATCGTAATAGAGCACATTTAAAAGCATGGGAGCCTAAACGAGAAGAGGCTTTCTTTACCGTTACCGGTTGGGCTCAGAAACTCATCAAGTTGAAAGAGTTGCATTCATTGGGGCTTGGGTACTATCTCATTCTCACTGACCCTGCGGGCGACAAGGTGATTGGTACCGTGTCGTTCAGTAATCTTTCTCGATTTCCATGCTATACATGCACCGTTGGCTACTCCCTTGATGAGAGCAGCCAAGGAAAAGGGATCATGTCTCGTGCCTTAAAGTTCGCTGTTGACTACATGTTTAATTACCAATCTATGCATAGAATTAATGCCGCGTATATGCCGAACAATGCCCGTAGTGCTTCAGTATTGAAGAAAAATGGCTTTGAGAAAGAGGGCTTTGCAAAGCAGTACTTGTTGATCAATGGCCAGTGGCAAGATCACATACTCACCAGTTGCATCAATTCGAAGTGGAAAGCGGTGAAATAGATGAATGATCGTTTAGTGAAACAGTTAGCTTTGGTTATTGAACTCGACCAACTGAAATCGGTACTACGCCGAACTCGAGTTAAAAGTGCCCAAGGCCGATTGGAAAACAGTGCAGAACACAGTTGGCATGTGGCCTTGATGGCGATACTAATGGAAGAGCATGCGAATGAACCTGTTGATATCGCTCGGGTCGTAAAAATGCTTCTGTTACACGATATCGTTGAAATCGATGCTGGCGATACGTTTGTTTACGATGTTGCTGCAACCTTAGAGCAGGAAGAAAAAGAGTTGGCTGCCGCGAATAGACTCTTCGCACTGCTGCCAAGTGACCAAGGTAATGAGTTATTGGCCATATGGTCAGAATTTGAATCTGCCTCCAGTGCCGATGCTCGATTTGCAAAAGCACTGGATCGAATCATTCCTATGATGCTTAACTTTCATAATGATGGTCAGAGCTGGCAAGAGCACAATGTCACAGCAGAGCAAGCGTTAACCGTGAATAGCAAAATTGCGCTGGGGTCTGAAGCTATGTGGGATGAAGCGAAACGAATGATAGAAACAGCCACAGAAAATGGCTGGTTGAAGAAATAACGAGGAAATTTAATGTCGTATCTGACTTTGGACGAATACCAAAGAAAATGGATTTTTACACATCAGTCTATGCCTGTTCCTGAAGAGGACATGGCAAAAATAAAGCCGATGGATGCGGCGAGAGCATCTCAGCTTTGGAAAGAAAACATCAGTGCCCAAAGTCCAGATGCTGATCGTCTGAGCAAGCAAGATTGGCCGAGCAAAGAGAGTAACTGGAGTAGTGAATTTGATTGGATGGGGCCATGGGAAGATGATGACCAGGGGTTCCCTGAAGAAATCGCAGAACTACTGGGTTGGCAAGATGACGTTACTGTCTACTTTTGTTATGAGAAGTACAACATCTTAGAAACCAAATGGTCGATATTTAAAAAGCATTGGAAGAATTTTTTGTTTTACGATGATGGTCCGATTTTAATCGCTCGTCGACGAAAAGAAGCGCTTTGGTTTGATTCAAAAGGCAAAGTGAAATTCGGAACTCGAAACTAATCCGAGAGATGATATTGAACAAGTAAAAAAGCAGCGTGTATAACGCTGCTTTTTTTTAGCTTGTACTCATTGACTGCCTATACTTAGCTGTAAATCACTCGCTAACAGGTGAACAATGAGTGTAGAGCAGAAAATCCTTCAATCCGTTATCGAGATAACAGAGCAAACTAATTCAATCTCATTAGCCCACTGTGTTATTGCCACCTTGGCGGAAATGATCCCGATTCAAAGTGTCCATTTATTCCATTACTCTGGCAACGTCGCTCACCTTACTGCAGCGGTGTGTCGAGAAGTCGATGCTGATGGTCAAGTTAATTATCATTGGATCCATGAAGATGATAAAACCATTTCAATGGAGTTTGACCACTCGCTAAGCAAAAGTAGCGTAGAGGAACTTGGTGACGGTCTGCATCAATGTACCTTTCCTATAAAAATGGATGGCGACAGCTCAGCGCGATTCATTGTCTCAATGAGAAACAACCCTAAGAATTACTTGTTGCTGATGGAAGGGTTTTGCCAAATCTACCGCAACTACCTGACTATTTTGCATGAAAGTGAAAGAGACGAATTGACGGGGCTTTACAACCGCAAGGTTCTGGACCAGAAACTGACCCTTAGCTTTGATTCCGTTGCAGATGGCGACTTTGATAGCGAGTATTCTCCGAGGGTTGCCATCTTAGACATCGATAGGTTTAAGAGTGTCAATGATACTTATGGTCATATGATTGGTGACGAGGTGCTGTTGATATTTGCTCAGCAGATGCAGCAATATTTCGACCATGAAGAACAACTGTTCCGCTTTGGGGGGGAAGAGTTTGTGGTGCTTTTCCCACGCACCAAGCTCAGCGATGCGCTCGAGAGAATGGAGGGTTTTCGAAAACATGTCGAGGGGTATGATTTTCCACAAGTCTCGAATGTCACCTTTAGCGCTGGAATTTGTTCAGTGAAAACCTCGTCGTTTGTGTCAAACATACTCGACCATGCTGATAAGGCTCTCTATTACGCGAAAGATCATGGAAGAAACCAGGTGTGTAGCTATCAATGGTTGGTCAATGACAGCGATGAAGAGACCGGTGATAGTGATGTAGAGCTGTTTTGATTTTTTGAACCTTCCGTCACGTCAAGTGTATATGTGTGATTATAATTCCATAATTTGCGCCCAAAAAAGACTCGGAAACCGCATGTGGTATTCTTTTCAATATATTGATATCTCTATTGATTGAGTATTTGCATGCCAGGAAGCGCCGTGGAAAAACTAATTCTAAAGCTGAAAGAAGACTTTTACGTACGGCTTGGGCTTATTCCAACTGAATCGCTTTCTGAGGTTGATCCTACCTTCTCCTTGTTGACTGAAGAAGAGTTAGAGCAACTCGAATTGGCTTGGATCGAATTGGCTCTGTGGCAAGAGAAACAAAATCGATAAATCGCTCTTCTTTTCCTTAATAAATCCCGCTTTTCTGCCGTTTTATCCTTATATCCCGTTACGCCTTATTTACTTTCTTTCCATTAGTTTGCGTGAAAACGTCTCGTGTCTGCTCGAGCGTGTTCTCATTTTCAATGAAACATTGAAAAACTCTTTAACAATCCCCATAGTTAGACTCAATAGGAGCATGGCAATCTGATGCTATGGGTACTAAAGCAAACATTGAAGTGAGTAGTAATATGGCGGAAGTTCGTGCCCGAGTTGACCTTAAAGTTGGCTCACAAAGTAACATTGATGCAGAAATTTTATCCTTTCATGGTCTTGAAACAGAAAAAGAGCATATTGCCATTGTATTTAAGCAAGCAGATAGCAAAGGTGAAGTGCCGTTAGTTCGCATGCACTCAGAATGTCTTACGGGCGACGTTTTTCACTCTTCTCGTTGTGACTGCGGTGAGCAGCTGGAAGAGACGATTGTTAAAATGGGTGACGAAGGCGGAATCATTCTTTATCTGCGTCAAGAAGGGCGTGGAATCGGCCTTTATAACAAGATTGACGCCTATCGATTGCAAAGTGAAGGCATGAACACGTACGAAGCGAACAATCACCTAGGGTTTGGTGATGACCTACGTGACTTCACCGAAGCGGCTCAAATGCTGAAAGCTCTGAATCTAAATAAGATTCGACTAGTAACTAATAACCCTAAGAAAATTAGAGAGTTGCAGGAAAACGGCATTGAAGTTGCTGATGTAGTGAATACCTCGGCTCACGTTAAGTCGGGTAACGAAAGTTATTTACAAGCAAAAGTTTCTCACGGCAAACACAATTTAAAGCTTTAGTTTTATTGAATTAGTTTTAAAAAGCCTCGGGAGACCGGGGCTTTTTGCTTTCTGTTCCTCATACGGTTGCTCATTTTTCTGCCATACTTTTAAATCAATAAGAGAACGGAGTGTATGAGAATGAAAAAGAGAGTTCTGCTTGTGTTATCCCTGTTGCTTCTATCTCTTTCGTCTCATGCGTTAGAGCGTTTTGAGCGGTTAACATGGTTAGAGCCCAATTCAACGACAGCACAGTTAATACAGTACCCTCAACTGCTCAATAGAATCTACGAAGAAAACGATGATCAGCTGATTTGGTTTGATATTGAACAGACTCAAAAATTGGAGCTGCAACTGGAAATGATAGAAGAGGCTGGGTTTAGCCCACTTTTCTCTAACCAGTTGTCTCACTTAAAGAAATTTAGGACTGAAAACCGTTGGTTTGAATACGATCTACTGGCAACCGATACACTGCTTCTTTACATCAGCTACGCCGAGCAGGCGGCTACGATAGGTGAATCTTGGTTCTTTAATCAGCCGCTAGTATCAAAATTGCCGATACCGTCTGTTGGGTCGGTAAACTCATTGCTGATTGCCGTAGAGCTGCATGACTTAGAAGATTTAATTGATAGCTACACCCCATCCAGCGCCGATTATCGACAAATTATTGCCTCTTATGACCATCTTAAACGGTTGGAGAATACGTCGATCCCGACCTACCATCAGAGTTCGTTAAAAAAAATAGGGGACAAGCTTTCATACCGAGATGCGTTAGTTCAGCGGCTCAATGTTGTGAACATCGATACCTCGCAGATCCGCAGTGACGTGAATTGGTACGATGCATCTCTCGTTGAGCCTGTTAAAGAGTTCCAACGCATTCATGGGCTTAAAGAAGATGGCATCATTGGCGCCCAAACATTGAAGTGGCTGAATATCTCACCCGAGCAACGACTGTCGATGTTAGCGCTTAACGCAGAACGTTCTCGCCTCTGGCCGATGCAGCGCGATACGATGATTTTGGTGAATGTGCCTAGTTTCAACATGCAGTACTGGTATTTAGGTGAAGAGGTGTTTCAGTCAAAGGTTGTGGTAGGGCGTACCTCTCGTAAAACGCCAGTGATGCACACAAAACTCGATTCGTTGATTCTTAACCCGACGTGGAATGTACCAAGAAAAATCATGGTTGAAGATATCCTTCCTCAGGTGAAGAAAGATGAAAGCTACCTATCAAACAATAAAATAGAGATCATTGAACGATGGAATACACCAACGACGGTTAATCCAGAGGAAATTAATTGGTCAGAGGTTAACCCTAAAACATTCCCATACAAGATGCGTCAACGATCTGGGAACAGCAACGCATTAGGACTGTACAAATTCAACACACCAAATCGACGCGCTATCTATTTGCATGACACACCAAGTAAACACCTCTTTGCTAAAGACATTCGAGCGTTTAGTTCAGGTTGTGTCAGAGTAGAAAATGCCGATCAATTTGCCAATACCTTGCTAGAAACACAGGGCTTAGCTGTTGTGGATGAGGCAAACAATGACCATTCCACGACACAATCTATCCCTTTGAAAAAGAGAATACCGGTCCATATTATTTATCAAACAGTGTGGGTTGAGTCGGGGCAGGTGCATTATCGAGATGATATCTACCTTTACGATACTTACAACAAAGCGCGGCAATTTAGCGGCAAAGGATAGCGCTGACGCATTTCTGACAAAACTATCATAACTAAAACTTTCCTATTGTGGTCAAAGATTAAGCACTAAAATGGTGCTCTTTGACCCGTTTTAGCACGATTTATGCATTTGAACTTCACATTCTAGTTAGGTAATGTCCAGATTCTGAAAATTTGGATACAGTGTGAAGGTTAGTGTTTTGGTAATTTCTCGACGTCATTTTTTAAAAGTAGCTGGTGGCAGTATTGTTGTTGCTAGTGGAATCCCCTCTATCGCTCAGGCGTCCTACCCAGACAAACCACGCCATTTGGTGATGAATAATCTACACACGGGCGAGAGCGTTGAATCACGCTACTTTAATGGCATTGATTACAATGAAGGTGAATTGAGTCGCCTTGACCATCTCTGTCGCGATTTTCGTCGCAATGAAGTTCACCCAATGGACCGCCGTTTATTCGATCAAATCTCAACGATTCAATCACTATTAGGGACTGATGCTGAGGTTCAAGTCATTTCTGGGTATCGCTCTCCAGCCACAAATGAGGCACTGCGCAGTAAATCGAATGGCGTGGCTAAAAAGAGTTTCCATATGTTAGGACAGGCAATGGACTTCAGACTTGACGGGGTTGATCTCAAACAGGTGCGTGAAGCGGCGATCAGCTTAAAAGCTGGCGGTGTCGGGTTTTATCCAAGAAGTAACTTTCTCCATATTGATACCGGTCCAGTTAGAAATTGGGCATAGCGTGATATCTCTGTATCCAAGCAGGCATAGCATTGAAAATCGAGCGGGGTAGTGTCATAGTTCACGCAGTTTCGAAATTGACCAAGGTAGATATATGTCTTTGCAATACCAAGTAGTGCCAGTAACCTCATTTGCTCAAAATTGCTCCATCGTTTGGTGTGATGAAACCATGGAAGCCGTGGTGGTTGATCCTGGCGGTGATGTAAAGCAGCTGGTTATGATGATTAAAGAGCTGGGTGTGAACGTTGTTCGTCTCGTTTTAACACATGGACACCTCGATCATGTTGGCGGTACAGAGCCGTTGGCAAAAGAGCTTGGCGGTATTGACGTTGTTGGCCCGCATAAAGGTGATCAGTTTTGGTTAGATGGCCTTGCAAATCAGAGTCAAATGTTTGGTTTCGCCCATACTAACCCTTTCTTACCGACAAAATGGTTAGAAGAAGGCGATACCGTGGAAGTGGGCAATCAAACGTTGAATGTTTACCATACTCCGGGTCACACACCGGGTCATGTCGTTCTGTTTAGTGAATCTGCAAAAATGGCCTTTGTTGGCGATGTACTTTTCGCGGGTGGTGTTGGCCGAACTGATTTCCCGCAGGGCGATCACGCGACACTCATTGCGTCCATTAAAGAGAAGCTTTGGCCGCTTGGGAACGATGTGACTTTTGTTCCTGGACATGGGCCGTTATCAACGTTTGGTAAAGAGCGTGTCTCTAATCCATTCGTCGCTGATGAGATGCCTTTGTACTAATTGCTCGTTGTATTAAGTGCTGATAGCTGTGTTGGAAAAAGCGAGGGTGTATTACCGTCGCTTTTTTATTGCCACAAAGAAAAGGAATACACTGTCATTTTTTCTCAGGCTCAGCGGCAGCCAAATACCGTCGAGTCAAGCCGACAAAACTCTCGCCATCTCTGTCTAAGTCACTCGTAGAGATAAAAATATCGTAATCGAAATATGCCCTTTGATAGCTCATCCTATTGGCCAGCATGGCTCTTAACCCACTGTAACTTTCCCCTGACTCGCACTTGTAGGTATTTGAGTCGAGCACGAGATCCTCAAACTCTTTCGAACCGTGTCTTCTTTTATGATTTCGGTATCCTACGTACAGCAATGAACGTTGGCTGAGCAGAATGTCCGTCGTAACCCGAGGGCATATACTGTTGAGGTATGGTGCGTAATCTTTGAGTTTGATCCCAATCCAAGGAAGCGATTGTTGGAATCCGTCTTGATCCAATTCACACAGGCCAATGCGCTCGACATCCGACCATTTTATGACCCATCCTCCGCGATAGAGATGTTGCTGGAAATGCGTAGCCGTGATGGTGTATGACACTTTTGAACGTTGAATAATCACGTAGCTGCAGGTGAAGACCGCTAGCGTAATGATCAGAACAAGCGTAGCCACCTTTATGTTGAGAAAGGTATAAATGGCCGCCAAGAAAATGAGCACGGCCATAAACAGTGCTGGCTTAAACGGGGATAAATGGGCCCGTAGGTCAAAATTTGAAAGCTGTAAAGTTGGCATCTTGATTAGTAACTATTGGCATATGTATAAATAATCAGTTGAAAAATTAGTCTCAATTTCCTTCTGTTTAAATTATAGCCATCATTGGAGGGTGAGCGCATTTTTAGAGGGAAAAAGCGCTAATCTCCTACAAATCAGGGTGATTTTTTGGTATAAATCGCGCTTCAAATTTTCACCACTGCAGCGTTGCAGTGAAATGGAGAGATACTCGATGAGACTTGCTCATAAGCGTAAAGTGCAGATGAAATTGCAAAAGCACATTAAAGCGACTGTTGCGACTGTTAAAGCAGCACCAAAAGCAAAACCTGTTGCTAAAAAACAACCAGTAGCAGAGAAAGCGGTAGCCGCTAAGACTGTTGATGTTGCATTAACTCCTAAGCAACAACAAGTTTTAGACATCGTTGTTAGCAATGCCGAAGGTATTAACCCTAAAGGTATCGGCCTAGCCGCTGGTCAAGAAGAAGCGAAAGCGGCCTCTTGGGCGACTGGTGCACTGAAAAAGCTATTGGAAGAAAACCTAGTTGAAAAACAGCAATTAGCAGGTAACAAAGTTATCTACAAATCAGTTTAATCTGCTGAATTGTTATGGTTTGAGCCTCGCCTAATGCGGGGCTTTTTTATGCCCGTTTTTTCTCCCGATCCTCATATCCATCATTTCTATCCAGCATCACTTCCAAATGTGTATTTCTAGTGGGGATGATTCTTGATGCATATGTTGGCTTCACAATTAATGAACAAACAATTAACTATTTGATACGGCTACTTCGTACGTAGTATTTCAATTCTATTGAGTTTAATTTTTAGGTGGTGGCCTATAAAAAGGAGGGTAATGGTATAAATCTTACGTATTTATACTTAGGACTAAAGTGTAATGCGGGAATTAAACAAGGGTAATAGTGCGTGTTCTCGCTGATTTAATTTTGAGTTCTTTGGTCAATGATGGATAACGAAACAAGCCTATATGGCTACCATCACACAAAGGACGTAGATATGAGTCTTATTAGTTGCTCCCTAAAGAGAGTATTGAAAAATAGTACAGTGGTTGCGGCAGCATGCTTAGCAATGATGTCAACATCCGTAACGGCTGCAGACAAGGTTTATCGTTTAAAGCTAGCGGAAACATGGGGTCCAAACTTCCCTGTATTCGGTGACGCGACCAAAAATATGGCAGCGATGGCGGAAAAGATGTCGAATGGACGTCTTCAAATCCGTATCGATTCTGCGAACAAACATAAAGCGCCACTTGGCGTGTTTGATATGGTGAAATCTGGTCAATACGACATGGGTCACTCGGGTTCATATTACTGGAAGGGTAAAGTGCCGAATACGCTGTACTTTACGTCAATGCCTTTTGGTATGACGCCGGCTGAGCAGTACGCATGGTTCTACCACGGTGGTGGTATGGAACTGATGGAGCAGGTGTATTCTCCACATAACTTGATGTCATTCCCAGGTGGTAACACCGATATTCAAATGGGCGGTTGGTTCCAGAAAGAGATCAATTCTGTCGAAGATCTTCAAGGTCTTAAAATGCGTATCCCAGGCTTCGCAGGAGAAATCCTTGCTGAGTTAGGCGCTAAGCCAACGAACATTGCACCCGGTGAGCTTTACACCTCGTTAGAGCGTCGTACGATCGATGCGCTAGAGTGGGTTGGTCCTTCTCTCGACTTGCGTATGGGTTTCCACAAAATTGCCCCTTACTACTACACGGGTTGGCATGAGCCAGGATCAGAGCTTCAGTTCTTAGTCAACAAACGTAAGTGGGAAAGCTTACCGGAAGATCTGCAAGAGATTCTGCGCGTCGCTATGCGCACTGCGGCTTACGACATGTACACGCAAGCAACGCATGAAAGCGGTAAGAACTGGGTTTCAATGAAAACAGAATACCCTGACGTGCAAGTAAAAGACTTCCCACCAGAAGTCATGTCAGCACTGAAAGAAGCGAACGATCGTCTTTTAGTGAAGCATGCTGAGAAAGATGACCTTGCGAAAGAAATTCAAAAATCTCAAGCCGATTACTTGAAACAAGTACGTTCTTGGACCGATATTTCGCACCGAGCTTACCTAAACAGTAGCGCTCAATAAAACCAATTAAATAATAAAAATACTCGGCGAGTTACGGCTCGTCGAGAAGCCCAAGAAACCCTTTTCAAACTTTAAACTATTTCTATAAAAGTAGTATCTGAAATTTTGCTTCGTGGTCAATGATGTTATCACGGAGCCTATTCAAGCCCCATGGAGTCGGGAATGAGAAGTCTTATTTATGTCGAGCGATTGTTTAACCGGGTAGGAGACGCCTTAGGTTGGCTATCCAGTATCCTGTTCATCCTTCTTTTAGCGAATGTTGTTTACGATGTCGTCATGCGCTATGTATTCAACGATGTGTCGATTGCCTTTCAAGAAATGGAGTGGCATCTATTTTCCGCGGTTTTCCTACTTGGTGTGCCTTACGCCATTAAAGCGGGTGGTCATGTTCGAGTCGATATCTTCTACGAACGCCTATCTTATAAAGTTCAGGCCATTATCGACATTATTGGCACCTTGGTTTTCCTTTTGCCTTTTTGTCTACTCGTCGCATGGTTTGGCGTTGATTTTGCGAAAGAAAGCTATTCACTTGGCGAAACATCCGGCGACCCCGGTGGTTTGCCATATCGTTGGCTAATCAAGGCGATGATCCCATTATCGTTCTTTTTCATGGCTGTGGCAGGTGTGGGATTGCTTCTTCATTCATTGAACAAGATATTCAATCCACATTTAATGCAAGCCAACTCGCTGAATAACAAATAAAGGATAGTGTCATGATCGGAATAGTAATGTTCTTTGTTGCGTTATTCGCGCTCCTACTTGGATTTCCAGTCGCGTTTACGTTTGGTGGTATAGCCCTCATTTTTGGTGTGTGGGCTGAAGGTATCGAGATGTTTGCCTTTATGCCATACCGAATTCAATCCATTATGGAAAACACCGTATTGATGGCGGTTCCGCTGTTCGTCTTTATGGGATTAGTGCTGCAAAAAACCCGTTTGGCTGAGCAACTGTTGGAATCCATGGGCCGTTTGTTCGGTGGGGTTCGTGGTGGTATTGCCATTTCTACCGTATTGGTGGGCGCGCTCCTTGCTGCTTCTACTGGTGTGGTTGGGGCTTCCGTTGTGGCAATGGGATTGATCTCTCTGCCTGTAATGCTGAAGTACAACTACGACAAGGGCTTAGCGTGTGGAACAATCTGTGCGTCGGGAACGCTCGGACAAATCATCCCACCTTCGATAGTCTTGATTCTGCTGGGCGATGTTCTCGGTGTACCCGTTGGCGACCTATTTGGTGCGGCGGTTGGGCCAGGGTTGATGCTGGTTGGTGCTTATGTGGTTTACATTCTTATCTATGCGAAGTTAAACCCAGAAGCGGCTCAGCCAATTGACCGTGATGAGTCTATTAGCCGTAAGGAAGAAGTGATTACGGCGTTAAAGGCTGTGATTCCGCCTCTAGCGCTTATTATCGTCGTACTGGGCTCTATCTTCGCTGGTGTGGCGACACCGACGGAATCTGCCGCACTTGGTGGTGCAGGTGCGATTGTTCTGGCGTTGCTATACGGGCAGTTTAGTTTCTCAATGGTGTATGACGCAGCCAAAGAAACGGTCAAAGTGACCGCGATGGTTTTTGCCATCTTGTTAGGTGCGACCGCGTTCTCTATGGCATTTACCTACACAGGCGGAGACTACTTAGTTGAAGAGTGGATGCTTCAGCTTCCAGGTGAGAAGTGGGGATTCCTTATCATTACAATGGTCGTGATTTTGATACTCGGTTTCTTTATCGACTTTGTTGAGATCTGTTTTATCATCGTTCCAATCATTGCCCCTGTTGCTGAACTAATGGGCATTAATATGACTTGGTTTGCAATTCTCGTCGCGATGAACCTGCAGACATCCTTCCTCACGCCACCTTTTGGGTTCAGTCTTTTCTATCTCAAAGGGGTAGCTCCGAAAGGAGTGACAACCATGGATATCTACCGAGGGGTGATGCCATTCATTGCCATTCAGATAGTGATTCTCATGTCGCTACTGCTGTTCCCAGGGTTTTATGGCATGTCATAGTCAAACAAACGGAAAACACCCCAAAATGGCTCCTTTCTAGGAGCCATTTTGTTTTTTCTTGTTAGTACTAGCAGCAGAAAGTGAATTAGGAGCGGTATTCTCTATTGGAGTTATAACTGCCATAGTGTGATCGCTTAAATTTCATCAATGTTGATGAACTGTTACAGTAGTCAGGCTTGTTCATGGAGAGACAAGCCTTTGTTTTTTGGAGAACGGATGCCTCTAAAAGTTAAGCTCATTTTACTGACACTGCTACCGTTGTTATTAGTGACTGCGAGCATCAGTTGGATTTCAATTTATCAATCTCAAAAACTTGGAGAGCAAGAGGTTGAGATCTTCTACAACCGATTAATATCGGCAAAAGAAAGCGCGCTAAAAGACAGTGTAGACTTGGCATTTGATGCCATTTTTTACGTGTACAACGATCCGGACATGCTCGAAGCGGAAGCCAAGGCTGAAGTGAAAGCGATTCTTACTCGCTTGAGATACGGCGCTGACGGTTACTTTTTTGCCTATGATGAAAACGGCGTCAACCTTGTTCATCCCGTCCAACCTAGTCTCATTGGTCAAAATTTACTTCATATTCAAGATAGCGATGGCGACTATTTGATTGAATCATTGTTGTACCAAGCCAAGTCGGGTGGAGGCTTTCATCAGTATCTCTGGGAGAAGCCTTCTACGGGGGAAACCGTACCCAAATTAAGTTACGCCCAATGGCTGGATAAATGGGACTGGATGATAGGGACCGGCCTGTATATCGAAGACATCACCAATGAAGTGGCGATTATGCAGTCGGCGGTGAAAAGCAATATAGAAACCACGTTTTTCTCGGTCATCGTTATTTTGGCGGTGACCGTCGCGGTGATCATCGTTTTGACGCTTGCCATCAATTTGCACGAACATCGTTTAGCGGACAAAAATCTGAAAGAGCTGGTTTACCAAACTGTTATGTTTCAAGAGGATGAGAAAAAGCACCTTGCCAGAGAGCTTCATGATGGAATCAACCAACTACTGGTGTCGAGCAAGTGCCACCTGGAGCTCTTAGGGCATAAATTGGAAGATGAGTCACTTAAGGTTCATGTTGAAAAGTCTCAGCTGTCTCTTATGTCTGCGATCAATGAAGTTCGCCATATCTCCCATCAACTGCGGCCAAGCGCATTGGATGACATTGGTTTGGAAGCGGCGTTATCGAGATTGTTGCAAGATTTTCAATCCCACTCTGGTGTTGAAATCGAAACGTTGTTTGATACTCAAAAAGGTAAGCTCAAATCAGAAGCCGCGACGACTTTGTACCGCGTGACTCAAGAGTCGCTTAATAACATCCAGAAACACGCCAATGCGACTAAGGTCACGGTGGTGCTACAGCAGATGGGGAACATGTTGCAGTTGATGATTCGAGACGATGGTGTGGGTTTTTCTGTCAGCGGAGCGCTTAAGAAAAGGGGCATCGGATTAAGGAATATGAGAGACCGCGTAGAGTTCATGGGCGGTGATTTTGAGTTAATGAGCGAGCCAGGTTTTGGCACTGAGATTATCGTGTTATTAAGATTAGATGGACTGGTGTATGAGTAAATTAATTAGTGTTGTAATTGTTGATGATCACCAGGTTGTGCTGGATGGATTTTTAGCGCGATTAGAGTTAGAAAATGGTATTTCAGTGGTCGGTACTGCGAGCAATGGTTTAGAGGCCATAGAGAGCGTAAGGGAATTGAAGCCCGATGTAATATTAATGGATGTGAGTATGCCTTTAATGAATGGCATCGAGGCGACGCGTTTAATCAGAGAAGAAAACCCCGACGCAAAAGTGCTGATGCTCACTATGCATGATCATCGCGAATACATCATGAAAGTTATGCAAGCCGGTGCGGTTGGCTACATGCTCAAAGAGATTACTGCCGAGAAGATGGTTCAGGCAATAAAGACCGTAAATCAAGGCTCTACCTACTTTTGTGAGACGACAACACAGACACTTTTCTCACAAGACGTCGTTCCCTCTAACACAAACGTGAGCCCATTGAGTCGACGAGAAGAGGCCGTTCTTAAGTTGGTTGCCCAGGGAAATAGCAGCAAGAAAATCGCATCTTTATTAAGCATTAGCAGTCGTACGGTTGAGACACATAGGCAAAATATTAAGCATAAACTAGGGCTGCATTCGACCGTTGAATTAGCCAAATATGCGTACGATAAAGGCATTCTAGATTGAGATTATTGTTCACAAATTGCATTGTAAATGTGATTTAAATCTAATTTTTGTTGGCTTTGAAAGCTTGAGCTGTTACCATTTTCCGCGAAAACTCATAAGTACATCCGTGTAATATGTTTAGGCCACTAAGGAAATAGTGGTTTTTTTATGGCACATTTTTGGGGTGTACGCAGTAACTTGAGAGGGAAAATGACACAAGTTAACGATAAATATAGTATCGAAAATACCGACTATACGGTTGGTCAAGACAACATCCAAAAATGGGGATTTGACATACACACCCCTGTTTTTCTTATCAGTGCAGGACTGATTATCCTCTTTATTCTCGCCCTTCTTGTTTCAGATCCTACCACTGCAAAATCTTCACTCGACAGCGTTAAATGGGCCATCATTGACAGGTTTGACTCACTGTTCATGTGGTCAGCGAATCTATTCGTTGTTTTTTGTATCGGCCTGATTTTTACACCTTTTGGCAAGATCCGCCTTGGCGGCAAAGGCGCGCAGCCTGAGCATTCAAACCTTTCTTGGGTAGCCATGTTGTTCTCTGCCGGTATCGGTATTGGCCTGATGTTTTACGGTGTTTCTGAACCCGTTGCCTACTACACCGACTGGTATGGCACACCATTAGGTGTTGAGCCACACACCGAAGAAGCCGCTCGTTTGGCACTGGGTGCGAGTGTGTTCCACTGGGGCATCCACGGTTGGGCCATCTACGGCATCGTGGGCTTATCTCTTGCTTTGTTTGCATTCAATAAGGGCTTGCCGCTGTCGATGCGTTCGGTTTTCTATCCTATTTTGGGTGACCGTACATGGGGCGCGTTCGGCCACGTAATCGATATTATGGCCGTTCTGGCGACCTTGTTTGGTTTAGCTACTTCGCTGGGCCTTGGTGCTCAACAAGTAACAAGTGGTATCAATCACGTGTTTGGCACAAATGGCGGCCTTGGCTTGCAGATTGGTGTTATTGCGTTTGTCACCATGTTTGCCATCTTTTCGGTGGTACGTGGCATTCATGGCGGGGTTAAGATTCTAAGTAACCTCAATATGATCCTAGCGTTTGGTCTGCTTTTCTTTGTAGCAGTGCTCACGCTTACCGTTTCAATGTCTGCGATTCCAAACGCTCTAATGGGCTATGTTGAGAATTTCATTCCACTAAGTAACCCACTGGGTCGTGAAGATGAGTCTTGGATGCACGGTTGGACGGTATTCTACTGGGCATGGTGGATTTCATGGTCTCCATGTGTCGGCATGTTCATTGCGCGCGTTTCAAAAGGCAGAACGGTTAGAGAATTCTTAACGGCAGTGATTATTGTTCCAACAGCGATTACACTTATCTGGATGTCTGTATTCGGTGGTGTTGCCATTGATCAGATTGCCAATAATGTGGGTGAGCTGGGAATGAATGGCTTAACCGATATTTCTCTCGCACTTTACAATACGTATGATGCATTACCAATGACAAACGCATTGTCTATATTATCCATCGTATTGATTATGGTGTTCTTTGTAACCTCTTCAGACTCCGCTTCATTGGTTATCGATAGCATCACTTCGGGTGGTAAAGTAGAAGCGCCTGTTCCACAACGCGTGTTCTGGGCCATTATTGAAGGTTGTATCGCCGCTGTGTTGTTATGGGTTGGTGGTACTGAAGCGATGCAGGCATTGCAAGCGGGCATGATCTCAACCGCACTGCCATTCACATTTGTTCTACTTATCATGTGTGTGAGCCTTGTTCTTGGTCTTCGTTCAGAGTTGAATCAATTCAAATATTCGGTTGCATCAGCGAATTAGTATCGTGTCATCGAACTAGATTGATTGGTATAAAAGGAGCACGGATGTGCTCCTTTTTAGTTTGATTCATATCGGCAGATCCAACTTATTCGCTTTACATTAAAGACATGCGTATTTCACCGTTGGATAGCATGGTGTCGATTTCATTTTGTAGCTTCACTGCATCATGAGTTTGCATGTCTTTGTTGCAGGCAAGGTATTTGATTTCCGTTAGAAATATAAAAGGAGAAGGGGACAGTTTAACCTCCAAATCTCGAGCAATGGTGGCGGCAGAGCGTGTATCCGACAACCAGTAATCCACGCCCTCTCTTCGTAGCATTTTTATCCCTTCTTCAAGCTCTTTTGTGATTAACAGGTTGTACCCCTGATCTTCGAGCAGCTGCGTTAACGCATAGCCTTCGTAAGCGACGATTTTATGGTTAATGGCATCACGAATAGAGAAAAGGGCGTTAGAATCCGAGGCATCTTTCCCATACAACGCGTACTGGCTGATCGCGACAGGGCCTATCCACACGAAGTCAGCTTCTATCAATTGAGAGCGGGAAATAGGAAAAGAGCAGGTATTTAACCGTCGCTTGGCCGACTTTAATGCTCGAGCCTTCGGGGCGTAGCGCATGTCATAATCGATCTTCGCTCGATGAAAGATCTCGGTAATGGTGTGGTGGGTGATTCCACTGTTTGGATTCCCTTCTTTATTGACGAGAGGAGGTGAGAAAAACGTATTGAGCTGAAGAGGTTCTGCGTAGCTTAAGAAGCTAATGCACAACAGCGTTACGATCAGCGTGCATCGACTTTCCATTGCTTATAAACCTCAGAGAGTGGGAGGGTGACCCCTTTGGGTTTCTCGACGATCTCTTTCCATGGTGCTCCTTGCTTATTGAGCCACACTGTTGGGTCTGAGATCATATTTAGTTCAGGCGAACATTGTTTTAGTGCTTTGTTCGACAACGACTGCATATGTTGATCAAATTTACTGGCGAGTTTGTACAGGGTTTCTTTGGCGGTAATGTCACCATACAAATATTCTCCAATGTGTTGCCACCACATGGCCGCCATTGCAGAGTAGTCTGGGATATTTAAGCCGGATGGCGTCCAGATGTACTTCGCGTCACTTTGATAGAATTCAACAAGACCCCCTAATTGCTTTTGTAATCCGGCGAATGAAGGTGATTGAATGTCTGAATGCCGGATCGGTGTAAAGCCCTTAAGTAGCTTGTCAAACGACACTGTTTTTGCAACGGTGAATTGTGCATAGAGCCAGGCGGCTTGGGTTTTTTCGCTAGGGGCGGAATGAAGAAATGTCCACGATCCAGCATCTTGATAGCCGGACTTCATTCCTTCTTTCCAGTATTTTCCTCGAGGGGATGGAGCAAGGCGCCAAAGTGGATCGCCATTCTCATCAACGACCTTAGAGTTCTCATCCAACAAGGTTGGCACAAACGCGCTATACCAAAATATCTGTTGCGCCACTTTGCCCTGCGCAAGCCATTGCGCTGCGGTTCTGAAGGTGAGTGTCTTTGCTTCTGGCGGGGCGTAGTTTTCCAACCAAAATTTGTATTTTTCGAGGGCGTAGATGGCGGCCGGACTGTTGAGTGCTCCTCCGCGTGTCACACTCGCGCCAACGGGTACACAGTCCACAGCGCGAATCCCCCAATCACCGACAGGCAACCCACTCGGTAATCCCACATCATTAACACCTGCAAGGCTTAGCCATGAGTCAGAGATCCTCCAACCCAAGGAGGGTTCATATTTTCCATAATCGAAGTGGCCCCAAATGCGCTCGCCATCAATTTCTCTTATATGTTGAGTAAAATATTCCGCAATATCTTCATAAGCTTGCCAGTTCTGTGGGACGGCGAGTTCATACCCGTAGAGCTCAAAAAAACCGTCTTGATACTCTTGATTAGAGAACCAGTCGTGTCGGTACCAGTACAGGTTGGCAAATTGCTGGGCAGGAAGTTGATAAAGGGTGCCTTGAGCACTTTGGGTAAATTCAATACCGATGAAGTCATCTAAGTCGAGGGTCGGTAAGGTAATGTCTTGCCATTCCCCCTCAATGTAATCAGAAATTGGAATGACTTTGCCTGTTCGAGAGTGAGTACCAATGAAATCACTGTCGTTGATGTAACCGTCATAGATATACAGGCCAGAGTTCATCTGAAGTTGAAGCCGCTTAACGAGATCATCTTCACCAGTAATTTCATGACTAACCTGTATTCCGGTTAGTTGTGTAAATAACTTAGCTAAGTGCTGAGACTCATAGCGGTGAGTTGGAATGTCTTCTGAAATAACCGTAATTTTCAGACCACGATACTTGTGAGCAGCTTGTCGGAACCATTCAAGCTCAGTTTTGCGTTCGCTCAAAGAGAGGGTCGAATGCTCAAACTGTTGAGCGAGAGCGTTGATATCCAGTGCGTCACTAGGCTCGGCAGAGTTGGTGGATAAAGGGGATGCAGAAACTGTAGACGAGAAGAAATATAGATAAGGAATCAATAGTAACGCTAGTTTTGTCCCTTTATTAAGGGAGGCAATAGATCTCAATGTACTTCGATTCATTTATCCAAAAACCTTCCCATTATTCCACCCACTAGCTCAGAGTTTAGTACAGAAAACCGAGGTGTGTTTCATAGAGATAACTTGCCTTGCTGTTTTTATATACAGTATTTTCTTGTTAATTTGGATTCAAGAGTTATACTGTTTATAAATACAGTGTTAATTGAGGTGAAATATGTTGTGGGAAACCCTAGAGCGAGTTAATCGTTTACGACAAGAAGCTTTGAGTAACCAAGCGTTTGTCGAGTCAGCAAAAGAACATCAACAAGCGTTGCTCTCAGAAGAGAGTCAACCCAACACACCTAAGCCTAGAAAGAGGGCGAAGAACAAGTCTCTTGCAAAGGTGTACCAACAGTCTGAATTTGGCTTCAACCCATCGGGCGTCGAGCACTAGATCAAGCGAGCAGCTGTCGCGTCAATTGGTTTTCTGAGCCAATATTAGAATGTTTCTGCGCTGAAGAATGGCAGATTGGCTAAGGTACAGGGTATGTTGAAGATACCCTGTATGGTATTCTCTTTTTCCAAAAATATTTCCGGGTAATGAACGTTTGTTACCAACCCAAGTAAAAGAGTACCAATATGAGAGCTTTTGTTGTTCGTGCCCGTGCCGCTTCAACCGATAAAAATACTTTTCTAGCCTCAGTAGGAGAGGAAGCCCATACCGAGATCTTGGCTCATGTATTGATGAATGCCATTTTCACCGCGCAATCACATCGCGATGATGTCGAAGTTTACTTGGTGATTGAAAGTACGAAAGACTTCTCTCGAACGGTGCGTTTTCAATCCAGTGAGCTGCGCAACATTGGTGGCTTTCACGAACAAGCGTTGATCAATATGATTGCTCGTGCTTTAGACGTATCCGTTGGAATGGACAAAGAGCAGCTTCGCGATGTGGATGCGGGAATGACCGTTGAAACCGTCAGCTTTGAACGTTTAGTACAGCGTTTGGCAGAGACCTACCAACTCTACCTTTTGGATAAAAAGGGCGATTCTGTGCGTGAAATAGAATTGGCTCATGACGCTTGTTTTCTGCTGACCGATCATATTCCAATGCCGAAAAAGTCTTGGAACAGTCTGAAACGTTTGAATACACAGAAAATTAGCCTTGGACCCAAGATGCTCTTTGCCTCCCAGTGTATCGTCTTGATTCAAAATGAGTTAGATATTCAATTGGGCTAAGCAGCCTCTAAATAGATCCTTTATATAAGGCAGTACTGACAAACGGTACTGCCTTTCTATTTATATTAAGTATTTAATAAATCGCAAATTTATAGAAGAGATGTTTTAGTTTGAACTATAGTTAATTTACCTTAGTAGCCTTGTGGGTATTGGTATAGTGGAACTCAAAGCTAAAACGTCTCTAATTTCAGCAACAATATTGGTGCTATCTGCCTTAATTTATTACGTTTCATCCTATAACAGCATCTCTCAAATAGACAGTAAAGAAGTGGTGAAAATAGCCGTTTCTCAAACTCCATTATCTTCCCCCTTTATTGTTGCTGATCAACTCGGTTTGTTTAAAAAATCGGACGTCCAAGTAGAGCTGATTCCCTGTAAAGGCGGTGTTGCCTGCGCAAGATCATTATTTAATGATGAAGTAGGCTACGCCACATCCTCAGAATCGGTGGTCATGTTTGAAAGCTTTAAGCAGGACGATATCTCTCTCGTGAGTTGTTTTGTAGAGTCTGGAAACAATATAAAGTTATTGGCGCTACAAGAGAGTGGAATAAAGTCGCTTGAGCAATTGAATGGTAAGAAAATAGGGATTGTTAAAGCGAGTGCGAGTGAATTTTATTTTGACTCAATGTTGATCGCGAATAATTTGAAAACATTGCCTGTTGAGCGGGTTTATATTGCGCCAGATAAACTAAATCAAGCGCTCGTCTCAGGCGATGTTGATGCAATTTCAGTTTGGGAGCCGTATGGGTTTTTACTCACATCATCGGTAGAAAATGTAGTCGACCTCAGCCTAGAAGGTATCTATCACCTTACGTTTAATCTTATTACGCGAAAGTCATCGGATACAGTGCACCTAGAAAATACGATTGCGATACTAACGGCGTTAGAAGAGTCGATTCAGTGGATGAAAGCGAACCCTAGCCGAGCGCAAGAAATTGTCGCTGAATCGCTCTCTCTTCCACAATCGCAGTTAGATTGGTCTTGGCATGATTATGCGTTTCGCTTATCAATCGGTAATGCGCTGTTATCGAACCTCCAGTTGCAGGCGCGATGGGCGTTGGACTCAAACTTGGTAGAGGGTAGCGTTCCAAACTATCGAAATATTCTGGATTCTCAAGCGTTGGAATATGTTCAACGTAACCCGTTGAGTGTGAAGTAATGAAGTCAATTCTAAGCAAGCTAAACTTGCTTGTTATCCTATCTGTATTACTTGTTGGTATCGTCTTGACGTCGCTTTGGAGTATTCGGGAAGATCAGCAAATGCACGACCAACAACTCGCGACTATCCTACAAATTCAGCAGGGTATCGACACGTTACGAAGCCAACTATGGGTTTTCTTACAATATAAGGATAAAGCCAGCTTGGAAGAAGTGTATATGGCTCAACAAAGCCTGACTGAACTTTTAAGCGAGCAAACCAATTTTAAACACTATATTGAAAACTTACAGAAGATGAACCATAGCTTGGCGGTGCTACTGCGCCAAGAACGTTCTTTGGAAGCGTCTCAAGATCTTCGCTCGGACGTGAGTCTTGTAGAGGCGGACATCAGCACTTCGGAATCACGAGCGCTGCTTCATTCTCGCTATAATATGATTGCTCAAAGTATGGGAGAGGAGCTGTTCCACCTACAGCAGGAAGTGCATGTGCGTAATCGTGCTCTGCAAGAGAAGGCGCTCGTCGTCACCGCATTGGTGCTGCTCTTTTTCACTATTCTTGTGAGCTGCACAGCCATACTGATATTCAAGCAATTTAAAGCCGGTCAAAACGTCATTAAAGATGGCATTCATAATCTATACAATGGCGATTTAGATACGCTTATCTCTATTCCTAAGCTCGCGGAAGAGTACGTGGTGCTCGTGACCTTTTTCAACAAAATGAAGGTCTCCCTACAAAACCACATTGTGACAAAAGACGAACTGGAACGAGAGGTTAAATTAAAAACGTCGACACTTCTGCATCAAACGGATCAATTACGATATTTGTCTGAGCGAGATTCTTTAACCGGGGTACTGAACCGTCGTGCGTTCTATCATCAATTGGATAGTGAGGCCAAAGCCGCAAAAACATCAGGGACGCTGTTTGCTCTTTTGTTTATAGATTTGGATAAGTTCAAGGTCATTAACGATACCAAAGGGCATCACGTGGGTGATGAGGTCCTGACGGTTTTTTCCTCGCGGCTAAAGGAAAACATGAGACCAACGGACGTTATTGGGCGAGTGGGGGGCGATGAATTTGTGGTATGCATCAACGGGCTGAAAGATGAAGCGAATATTGATTCTAAGCTGAATCATATCCTGAAAATATTGGATAAACCCATGGAGATCAAAGACGAGGCGATTCATATGGCTTGCAGTATCGGGGTCAGCTACTTTCCCACTCAATCGGATAATGTGAAAGAGGTTCTACATCTGGCGGATCAAGCAATGTATGAAGCGAAAAAGATCAGTGGGAGTAGTTTTTGTAGTCTCTATGAACAAAAGCCAATGCCGCTTGATGAAGGGAGAGTCGAAACGTAAGTCGCATCAATGAATGAATCATTGCGCTTTCTCGTATTTACTTCTATAGATTATTACATCAAGTATTCAATGTGTTAGAGGATGAAATGGATCAAATACGGTTTATTCAGGGCTTGCCTAAAGTTGAGCTACATATGCATATTGAAGGCTCATTGGAGCCAGAATTGATGTTTAAACTGGCCAAAAGAAACCATGTTGACCTGCCGTTCAATACCCCAGAAGAAGTCAGGAAAGCGTATGAGTTTGATGACCTGCAATCGTTTTTAGATATCTATTATCAGGGGGCAAATGTTCTCATTCACGAGCAAGACTTCTACGATTTAACGTGGGCATACCTGCTTCATTGCAAGCAAGATAACGTGATTCATACTGAAATATTTTTTGACCCTCAAACCCATACGGACAGAGGGATAAAGATAGAAGTGGTCATTAATGGTATCGATAGAGCGCTAAAAGATGCTGAGCAGACGCTAGGGATTACAAGCCAGTTGATAATGTGCTTCTTACGTCACCTTGATGAGCAGTCAGCCTTTGAAACGTTAGAACGCTCTCTTCCATACAAGGACAAAATAGTCGCCGTTGGTCTTGATTCATCTGAGCAAGGGCATCCACCTGAAAAGTTTGAACGCGTGTTTCAAGAAGCGATTAAGCAGGGCTTTAAAACCGTCGCACACGCAGGAGAAGAAGGGCCTCCAGAAAATATCTCCAATGCAATGAGCCTCCTTGGAATCTCAAGAATCGATCATGGTGTCCGCTGTGTAGAGGATGAAGGGCTTGTTGAACAATTGATTGAATCGAGAATGCCACTGACGGTTTGCCCGTTGTCGAATACGAAATTGAAAGTCTTTGAGTCGATGGAGCAGCACAACATTCTTCAGCTATTGAAGAGAGGATTGTGTGTAACAGTCAATTCAGACGATCCTGCGTATTTTGGTGGGTACATGAACGATAACTTTATTGCCATTGCGAGCAGTTTAGCCATGTCTAATGAAGACTTGGCAGCGTTCTCATTAAACGCAGTGGAAGCGAGCTTTGTGAGTGATGCTAGAAAATCACAGATGCGCGAAGAAGTAGAAGCGTATTTGAAGACCACAAACTAAAAAACGGCGATATAATCGCCGTTTTCTTTTACTACCTAAGCCCTAAAATGACTTGCTAGGTTTGTTACTTTGCTGTGGTTTCTTAAACTGACGACGCTTTGGCTTGTTGGCAGCGCCTTCAGATGGTTTTCCACTAACATGACGCTTGTTTTTTCCGGCAGGCTTGTGTCCACGAGCATTCTCTCCCGAACGTTGACCGTCAGCATGACCTGTTCTTGGATTTTTAGGCTTTTTCGGTTTCTTAGGCTTGATAGGGCGAGTATCGAGTCTAGATTCTGGCAGCGTATTCTGCGGTTTAAAACCTTCAAGCTCATGTCGGGTTAGCAGTTGTTGAATCAAACGCTCAATACCAAACAAGTCAGCGGCTTCATCAGCACAAACCAATGAAATAGCTTTGCCGACTTCGCCAGCGCGACCAGTACGGCCAATTCGATGGACATAATCTTCTGAAATATTCGGTAAATCAAAGTTCACTACTTGTGGCAGTTGCGGGATATCAATACCACGCGCGGCGATATCTGTTGCAACAAGCACTCTGATTTCACCCGACTTAAAGTTAGCCAACGCTTTGGTTCTTGCCCCTTGGCTCTTGTTACCATGGATAGGCGCAGACGTAATACCTTGATCATTGAGGTAGTGAGAAAGCTTGTTCGCACCATGTTTTGTTCGGCTAAAGACAAGCACCTGTTGCCAGTTGCCATCCTTGATGAGTTTCACCAACATTGGCGCTTTCTGCTTTTTATCAGCAGGGTAAATGCATTGCTCAACCGTTCTTGCCGTCGAGTTAGCTGGCGATACCGATACTTCGACTGGGTCGTTGACCAAGCCTTTTGCTAGCTCTTTAATCTCATCAGAGAACGTGGCAGAAAAAAGTAAGTTCTGACGCTTCTTAGGCAGTATATTCAAGATCTTACGAATATCGCGGATGAAGCCCATGTCTAGCATGCGGTCAGCTTCGTCAAGAACCAACACTTCTAGTTGAGTAAATTTAACCGCTTTTTGGTTAAACAGATCCAGTAAGCGTCCTGGCGTTGCGACCAAAACATCGCAGCCTTGGCGCAGTCTCATCATTTGCGGGTTGATCTTAACGCCACCAAAAACAACCGATGAGCTTAGTGGAAGGTGTGCGCTGTATTTAGCGACGTTCTCATTGATTTGTGCTGCTAGCTCACGAGTGGGAGTCAAAATTAGCGCGCGGACATTATTGCTTTGAACTCGTGGTCCGTTCGTTAGGTTCTCTAAGATAGGGAGAGTGAAGCCCGCTGTCTTACCTGTACCCGTTTGAGCTGCTGCCATTACGTCTTTGCCTTCAAGTACCGCAGGGATAGCCTGAGCTTGAATTGGCGACGGTGTATCATAGCCTTGTTCTTGAATAGCTTTTAAAATTGGAGCAGAAAGACCGAGTGAGGTAAAACCCATATATTTGATTCTCAATTAACAATGAAGGTAGCTTAGCAGTCACATGGGATAATTAAATGTCATCGACGGGGTTGTTCAGAACGCCCATCGTTTGAATAAATCAAAGGCATTTAATAATCGCAAAAATAGAAGATTTGCTTAGAGCGACAAAAAGTGCGCCATTTTGAGGCTTTTAGTGACTAACATCAACCGATATTTACGGATCCTGCGAAACAAATGAATGGAGAAAAAGTACATGATTTGAGGTGGGTTTATTCGTCGATTTCTAACATTACAAAACTGTTACGAAATTAGATAGTTATTGGTTATAATACGTCTTTAGTCTTTAGAAACCATCGTAATGTTTGAAAATCTCCGCCTCGTATTGTTTGTTCTCCTAGTCATTGTTAATACCGCTATCACTGCTGTTGTTGTTGGTTTATTAGCCCTGTTTAGAGCAGTCCTACCATTTCGTCTTTCGAAAGTAATCCTAACTCGTTTAGCCAATGGCCAATTTTGGTTATGGGCGACATTTAATCTTTGGATGTTAAATACCAATAATAAGATTGAATGGACAATTGAAGGGGAAGATGAATTATCAAGAGATCAGTGGTATCTCATGATGTCTAACCATATTAGCTGGGCTGATATTGTTATTGTTTCTTCGGTACTGAAAAACAAAATTCCAATGACTAAGTTTTTCTTAAAATATGAATTACTTTACGTTCCATTTGTTGGGTTGGCGTGTTGGTGTTTGGATATGCCTTTTATGAAGCGTCACTCTAGAGAATTTCTTATTAAACACCCTGAGCGTAGAAACGATGATTTCGATGCGATCAATAAAGCGTGCGAAAAATTCAGTTATGTACCAACAACCTTAGTTAATTTTGTTGAAGGAACACGAGTAAATGAAGGTAAATTAGCCACGGTTAGAACGCCATATCAACACCTATTAAAACCTAAAACAGGTGGCGTCGCTTTTGCTCTAAATGCCATGGGTGATCTTCTCGATGGTATCGTGGATGTCACGCTTGCGTACCCAGATAATCAAGAAACACCTTTCACGGATTTATTGAAAGGACGTTTAACGCGAGTGGTCGTGCATGTGAAACTTCATCCTATGGATGAGAACGTGTCGGGCGATTACTTCAATGATAAGACGTTCAAACGTCGTTTTCATAAATGGCTTGATAGCCAATGGAAAGAGAAAGATGAAGTGTTGAAGTCCATCTACAACAAAGACTCGGTTTAGCCTGCGTTGTGATGTGATTCTTTCGATATTGGGGGGGATTAGCAATATCACTCCCTAAATCGAAAACAAAAAAAAGCAGGCCAAGGCCTGCTTTTTAATATTCTGTCTAAATCGACAAGCTAATTAAGCAACAACAACGTTTGCAGCTTGAGGACCTTTTTGACCGTCTTCTACTTCAAAAGACACTTTTTGGCCTTCTGCAAGAGTTTTGAAACCGTCAGAAACGATTGCACGGAAGTGAACGAATACGTCAGCACCGCCGTCATCTTGAGAAATAAAACCGAAACCTTTAGTTTCGTTGAACCATTTTACTGTACCAGTTGCTTTAGACATGATGTCTCCTTAATTTTCAAAATAATTCGCATAAATGCAGTTGTAGCCAAAAGAATTATTTATGTGTTGTTGCGATATATGGCAGGAAAGACTCCATGAACAAGCTGGTAAGCGGGCGTTCGAGGATTTTCAAATACATAACACTTCATTCATATAAATAGGTCTGATATCAGGCCGAGACGAATACTAGCATACTGATTGAGAATGTGGAGTGTTTCTTGAAAATAAAAACAGCCGCTATCGTAGAGCGATGGGCGACTGTTCTTTTATCGTTACACTAGCGGTTCATGGTTGACAGTTTTTGCTGTTCAACCTGTGCTAATTGAGTAGCTGTAAACCGCTTGGAAGCGCGTCACCAAAGACCCGCTTGGTTTCGTTTTCCGACAATTCTGCGACCTCTTTCACCAAGTTAATCCATGAATCTGGGACTTTACTCTTGTTCAATTTTTCAAGCACTTCTGCTCGAAAATCGTCTGAGATATCAAACTGACGATCGCCTGTTTTACGGCAAATCATCACCGATGCAAATGCAATCATCGGCTCTTTTTGCCAGTTCTGCTCTAAGAGTGTTGGTAGCCATTGTTCGGCTTGCTCTCTAGGTATGACCGTGTGCTGACTGCCGTACAAAGGCGTTCTCGAGGCAAGACGTCCAACTGCCCACCAGTGAGCTTGTTCAAACTGTCCATGGTTAATCGCTTTACTAATGAACCAGTTAGTGAGCAAAACCTTATCCTCAACCTCAAGATGCTCTAACGACGCGGCAAGGCGAACCATCGACTCGTAGCCATTGTCTTGTGCAAGCTGTGCAGTTTTCGGATTCTTCATCGCACCTGGGTGTAGGTATTTGGCAATATCGGCCAGAATCGTCTCTTGTTGATCCTGATCGAGTCCGCCTGCCACTCGGCGCCAAAAGACCCACCAATCTGTCCAACCTTGATGATTTTCAAACTGAATGTTTTGCTGATACAACGGCCAGATCTGATCCATGCGCCAAGAGTCGGTAGCATCACCAAACCCAGGTCTCATGGTATATCCCGTTAGTCTAAGCCAGTTCTTTTCATGCGCCTCAGAACGTCGTCGACGCTTTTTGCCAAGCGCGAAGCTATCGAAAAGGTGGCGTAGGGTAGAAAAATCCCACTGGTCTCGTTTACCGAGTGCTTTTTCCAAGCTCTTGGTCAGGGTTTTTATCTCTTTTGAGTCCGCGTTTTTTTTGTTACCACTATAGAGCCTTGAGATCAGCTCTTTGGCTTCAGTCAGTTTCGGGTCTGATTTTTTCTCTTCATGTGCTTCGGTCGACTTATTGCGAACCTCAAACTCTAGATTCCAGCGTTTGTCACTGTCGGTTGCCACGCACTCCAGTTGAAGCGTGCCGACCTCGGTAAGCTGACAGGCGAGTTGAACCTCTACTCGTTCCTTTTGATTCTCGTGCAGCTCTCTGTTTTGTTCACCTTCAAGTGTCGTTATATAAGGTGGTAATGGGGAATACAGGTCAGGATCGACATCGATCAATAAACCATTTTGTGCACTGACATTGTTCGACAATAGATCGTGTGTCGACGTTAAGAGGTTGAAGCGAACGGGCTCCCCAAGGGTGAGAGAAAACTTGCGCCCACTCAGTCGAATCTCTTGCCCTTCCTCTGTCCCTTTGGCGAGCAGACATAATGCTTGGTTTTTCTTGCTCTTTTGCTCTAGGTGTAAAAAGTAAGAACGGGCAGAGCCACCACCAATCTTAAGCTGTGCCCCTTTACGCGCCTTCGCAAAAGCCACTGCACCGAGTGCCACAGAAAGGTCCGGATGTGGATTGTCCAGCAGAGCAATCGGCCCATCGCGCCATTGTTCAAGCAGCGACACCATACGTGAAGTCACTAATTTACTGTTGAATACACCACCGTTTAGAAGCATCGCCACGGGAATGGCAGGCGTGTCGGGATCGGCCGTCAACTCGCTTACCTGCGACAGCGCAGAATGCGAAACCTGTTGGTGTTGTGATAGGAATTGAGCCAAGTGTTTACTGACGGCAGGGTCAGACACATAGGGTAGGCCAAATTCAACGACGGCTACGCGGCGTTTATCGGGTGTTTGGCTAAAATCACTCAGTGGAAAGAAGCCATCTAAAGCGATCTGATGCACTTCCTGTTTGGTCAAGTTAACGCTTTTTGTCCCACCTAATAGGCGAGAGCCGCTACCCAGCATGGTGATTTTCATTTCGTCAGGGGCATTGGTCGCGAGCAGTTGTTCTTTCGCTCGGCGAGTTTGCTGGATAAGTTTGGTTAATGCGGCAGCGTTCAGTTTTTTAGACTGGTTAAAGCGTTGCTCGGCAAGATGCGCAAGTGCTAAATCTAGGTTGTCACCACCCAACATCAGGTGATCACCCACACCAATTCGATTAAGCTCCAATGGGTTATTGTCCGTCACTTTCGCCTCGATAAGGCTAAGGTCTGTGGTACCGCCGCCGACATCACAAACCAAAATCAAAGGCAGTTCAGCCAGTTCACTTTCTGCACTCTCTTTGTGCCTTGAATGCCAGTCGTAACAAACCGCTTGTGGCTCTTCAAGTAAGATGATCTTTGGAAGGCCAGCCAGTTTAGCCGCTTCAATGGTGAGCTTTCGTGCCGCCTCGTCGAATGAAGCGGGTACGGTGACCACTACGTCTTGGTTTTCTAGTGGGTTGCTTGGATTACGGTGATTCCACGCAGAGCGGATATGGTTGAGATAGCTCGCGCTCGCAACAACAGGAGAGACTTTCTCAACATCAGAGGCGCCAGCCCACGGAAGAATGTCCGATTCACGATCCACGGCTTGGTGCGAGAGCCAACTTTTGGCACTGGCCACTTGTCGGCCTTCTACTTTTGCCCCAAGCTCTCTTGCCCATTCACCAATAATGACGTGTTCAATATCGCCCTGAAACTGGCTAACTTGCCAAGGTAATGTGATATCTGAAGGTGAAATCTGCCCTTCAGCAGGGTGATACCGAAAAGAGGGCAGCAGAGGTTTTCTAACTACTTCTCCAGGCCCAACCAATTGGTCAATCTCAAACAGAGAAACGGGCTCTTGTTCAAGATGTTCGTTGTTTTCACAAAAAGCGACAACGGTATTCGTTGTACCAAGATCGATACCGACAAGAAATCGAGATGATGCCATATGCACACCCTAAAAATGAAAAAACGGCACCTCAGTAGATGCCGTTGTTGTTTATTGTGCCAGCTCGTTAGAAGCTGAGTCTTCTCGCACATCAAATTCGACGTGCCATTTTTGCCCGTTGTCTGTCGCAATGGCTTCAAGGTATAACGTGCCAAGTTCAGTCACGCGTGAAACCAAGGTTACAGGGACGACTTCACCTTCACGGCGGCCTTCCGAAACAGGTAAGGTCACTTGAATCTCAGGCAGCTCTTCAAGTTCACTAGGAGACCAATGATCTAAGTGAGTACCTGCTTCATCATCGCGACGAGTCGTTGAACCAAAGAACTGGAAATGTACTGGTTGGCCAATCACCAAACCAAACTCCTGGCTCGGCACTTGGGCAATAGAACCCTCTTCCATACCAAAGGGGGCGATACATAATGCCTCTAATGGTGGTGCCATTCCTGGTATAGCAGGCATAGCGCTTTCAATGCCCACGTAGTAGCTAGAGGCGATACCACCTCGAATACGCACGCCTTGGCCGTGACGAACACAGCCATAATAGGCCGCGCCACTCGCAACTGCGAGATCAAGATCGAGGCCCGACAGTGTTTTTGCTTCAGGTTGCCCAGAGGTAGTGAGCCATGCATTGAGCGTGTCACGCAGTCGATTCGCAAGCAGGCTTGATTTCAATACACCACCATTGAATAGAATCGCAGTTGGCTTGATGAAGTCTTGAGCGACAGGTTCGGTTGGCATGCCAGGCATTCCGGCCATGTTTGCGAACGGGTCATAGCTTTGCGGGCTTGCTTGTTCGCCTGATTCACCACTTTGAGCTGACGCTTGCTTGGTTAAAAACGCGGCAATGTGACGAGTAATGCCAGCATCTTGCGCGTAAGGCAGACCCATTTGCGTTAGAGCGCCACGAGGCTTTTGCACCGGGTGTTCTGAAACGGGAATGCTTGGGAAGAAGCCATCGACTAACGTTTGTTGTACCTCTTGCTGGGTCAGTTCCGTTTTTAGTGTCGCTCCGAGCAGTTTAGAACCACGGCTTGGTACGACGATTGGCACTGCCTGCAGTTCAGCATCATTGAGTAAGGCTTCTTTTGCATCACGGCACGCATGCGTCATGGCTTGAACCTGCCAAGGCGCGAGTTCTTTACCTTGCTGAGCCAACTTCATTTTTAGTCGGTAGGCTAGGGCAAGATCCATGTTATCGCCACCGAGCAGAATGTGTTCACCCACTGCGATTCGGTTGAGAGACAGATTGCCTTCGTCTTCGGTGACTTCCACTAAAGAGAGATCGGTTGTACCACCACCAACATCGACAACCAGTACGATATCACCAACGTTAACCTCATCTCGCCACGCGTCACCACTGTTATTGATCCACGAGTACAGTGCGGCTTGTGGTTCTTCAAGCAGAGTTAGGTGTTCAAAGCCAACATTTCGCGCGGCTTCGGCGGTTAAATCGCGAGCGGCAGGGTCAAACGAAGCCGGAACTGTAATGGTCACTTCCTGATCCGCAAGTGCAGCGTCAGGGTGAGTGTGGTTCCACGCGTGTTTTAGGTGCTCAAGGTAAAGCTCTGTGGCGCGAAGAGGAGACACTTTATCGACATCCTCTGGGCTTCCAGCAGGAAGAAACGCATCGCGTCGATTTACGTCACCATGGCATAGCCAAGATTTTGCGCTTGCTATCAGGCGAATAGGGGTTTTTGCACCCAGGTTACGTGCAATCGCACCTACTAGTGCTGTGGGCTCGGTTGACCAAGGAAGCACGCGAGACGCTGGGTTCATTTCATGCTCATGAGGCTGGTACAAAAAAGAGCCTAATTGGTCTTTATTTTCAACCGTACCTGGAGCCGTCAATTGTGCGATCGGCAGAACCTGTACTTCGGGTTGCTCGGTCGAATCGAGTTGCTTATCGGTATATGAAAGCACGCAGTGAGTTGTGCCTAAATCGATACCAACGCTAAACTTAGCGGTGTTTTGGTTTTCCATTACAGCTCAACCTCAGCCGGTGCAATTACCGATGCGTCATAGTTCTGCGCCAGCTTTGGCAATGTCATATCCGTTGCTTTCCAACCTTTGTGAACCAGTGTGCCTGTAAATGGCGCTGCACCAGTCACATTGCCGGTAAGGCGAATTTCTTGAGCGTTGAAGCCGTCTTCAACAGTAATGCGTGTTTCTTCGTCTTCATTACGAATAGAAGTCAGAGAAACGTAGTCGTTCAATACTTTTTGACCGCCCGTGTGAATCACGCGCGCGGCTGCGCCAACTTCTTCATCAGAGAACGAGGTAAGATCTTCTTTAAGGAAATCAATCAAGCGCGCTTCTTGTTGCATGATAGAAAGAAGCTGCATTGCAGAGTCAGTGGAAGCGGTGGCCAATGTAGACTCAACCTCCACTACTTTTTCGATCACTTTTTCAACTTCAACCACTTTCTCGACTTCGACGATCTTTTCGACTGGCTTTTCAACTTCAACAATTTTCTCAACTGGCTTTTCGACCACTTTTTCAACAACGGTCGATTTGCGAGACACCGCGACAAGGAGCAATAACACACTCGATACGGCTAAACCGGTATGCAGCATATCGAATGTTTGAGGAATCAGATTAATATCAAAGTTCATGATGAAGTTCTCTTGGTCGTTTGTTTACTGGTGACGTTATCACCATTGGCACGATGTACTCGCTCGCTGTATCTTTTCAGGCCGCTCGTTGGCCATGCTTCTATTAAGGTATAGCGTGTTAAGCGCGAGTGTTTTCTCATTGTTAGCTTAACGCGGAAATCGTGCCGAGTGTATGGTGTTTATGGTGGCGGATGTTACCACATTCAAGCTTTTTGGCGCGACAAAACAGAGTAATGACCAGTGATTGTGGTTCGGTTGGTGGCTTTTTGAGCGTTAACGGCAATCTATAATCATCATCAGAATTAAATATAGATTGCCTGCAATAGTGTGATGTTGGTTCAGTGCGTTGCGTGATGAACTCTCTTAGTCCCACCACACTGCTGGTTTGGGGCTTTTCCCCAGCTGTGAAATAACAATTCTCTCTCCAATTTTTGGGCACACTATATCAACGTGGCGTCTGCTTGCTTCAGCGTGGGCCCGTTTTAATGGCTCATTCCAAACGTGGTAAGACAGGTCAAAAGTGGTGTTGTGAATTGGCAACATAAACCGTCCATTGACATCAATATGCGCTTGTACGCTTTGTTCGGGGAACATATGAATGTCTGACCAATTGTCATCGTAAGCACCCGTTTCCATTAGAGTGAGGTCAAATGGGCCGTATTTCTCTCCAATCTCTTTGAAGCCAGAGAAATAGCCAGAATCGCCACTGAAGAATAGATTTGATTGCGCGGATTTTATCACCCAGCTTCCCCACAGCGATGTGTCCCTTTCTTTAAATGAACGGCCTGAAAAGTGCTGAGTGGGGGTGAACGTGAAATTTATGTCGTTATTGATACGCGATTGCCACCACCCGAATTCCGTTATTTTATTGTCTGGTACCCCCCATTCCAGTAGGTATTTCCGCACGTTGGTGGGTACATAAAACCGCGAGACTTTGTGGTGGATTCGTTGAATGGTTTCTTTGTCTAGGTGGTCATAATGATCGTGACTGATGAGGCAAATGTCGATGTCGGGTAGTGCGTCCATCGTTATCGGTAGTGGGTGATAGCGTTTTGGGCCCGCCCAATCAAGAGGGGATGCTCGCTCGCTGAGAACAGGGTCGGTCAACATGACTTTGCCATCGAGTTTCATTAGCACACTAGAGTGGCCCAGACGGTATAAGCAGTCTTCCGTCGTATGTTCAAACTCTTGATTATCAATGGCGAGGATAGGAATACAGGGCGGTTGGAAGTTTAGCAATTTGTCGATGTTGAGGTAGGAGCGAATAGTGGTGATTTTTTCTTTCAAGGTGGGTTGGTAAAGGGTTTCAGTGTTCGAGAATCGGTCAGGTTTAGACTCATTATTCAGTAACAGAGTTTTCATGCTCTGCGATAAATGTGCTGGCATAGCGGCGCTCTTTGATTGATATCCTCACCTTAGTTTTGTCTCAGTTGTTGACAGCGATATGTAGCTAAAACGAAGTTATTGTGTAGAAAAAGTGACTAAACTGAAACAATGTGAAGCAACTAACGACACTGAACGTCAAAATGTCGTTCTATTCATATCATCATTCAACGTCGCTCAACGTATTTTCCAAGAATGAGTGTTTAATAAAATCATAACCTTAGAAAAACTCTAACCAAAGAATAAGGACATCTATGTTTAAACCACGTGTGATAGAACTCAGTATGGCTTGTGCACTTGCTTCCTTTTCCCTCAATGCTCAAGTCGCGGATGTGGCAGACAGTGTGGCCCCTGAATTTACCAGCCAAGTGACTTCGAAGAAAAGCGTTGTGGCGAGCCAGTACATGGTTGCTGCCGCTCATCCGTTAGCTGTAGAAGCTGGGTACGACGTTTTGAAGAAAGGCGGTACCGCAGCCGATGCGTTGGTGGCCGTACAAACCGTGTTGGGTTTGGTTGAGCCGCAATCCTCTGGTTTAGGCGGAGGCGCGTTCCTTGTTTACTACGACGGAAAAAGCAAACAGCTGACAACATTTGATGGACGTGAAACCGCGCCTTTGGCTGCAAGACCAGAACTCTTTCAAGATGACAATGGTCAACCGCTTAAGTTCTTTGATGCCGTCGTTGGAGGACGTTCAGTCGGAACGCCGGGGACAGTGAAACTTCTATCGGAAATGCATGAGCGGTATGGGAAGCAAGACTGGGCCGAGTTACTTCAACCCGCCAAAATGTTAGCAACCGACGGCTTTCAGGTGTCAGAGAGGATGGCGGCTTCGATAGAGCGAGATAAAAAAAGGTTAAGTCGTTATCCGGATACGAAAGGGTACTTTTTTACCGCTGATGGCGAGCCTCTTCAAGAAGGGCATCTGCTGAAAAACAGTGCTTACGCCCAAACGATCAATACGCTTGCAAAAGAGGGGGCTGAGACCTTCTACACAGGGAAAATAGCGAAAGACATTGTTGCGAAAGTCACGGGAGTGAGTGATAACCCTGGCTTCTTAGCGATGGAAGATTTTTCAACCTATAAAGTGCTAGAACGTGCGCCAACCTGCGTTGATTACAAGCAATACGATGTTTGCGGAATGGGCCCCCCGAGCTCTGGCGCGATTACAGTGGGTCAAATTCTAGGCATCGCGAGCCACTTTGACCTCGATAAAATGGGTCCCAACGATCCTATTTCGTGGCAGATCATTGGGGATGCATCTCGCCTTGCTTTTGCTGACCGCGGGCGTTACATCGCAGACACCGATTACGTTCCAATGCCGGAAGGGCTGCTTGATGACGACTATTTACAGAGTCGTGCTCAGTTGATCACCAAAGGTCAAGCGTTGACGAGCGTTGAAGCGGGGAGCCCACCTTGGAAAAGTGAAGTGGCGCGCGCTGACGACCAATCAATCGAACTCCCTTCTACAACACATGTCGTGATTGCTGATGGGGAGGGGAATGTTATCTCAATGACAAGTACGGTCGAGAATGGTTTTGGCTCACGTGTGATGAGTAACGGGTTTATCTTGAATAACGAGCTAACGGATTTTTCTTTTGCATCGCATGCGAATGGCGCACCTATCGCTAATCGCGTTGAGCCAGGTAAACGCCCGCGCTCTTCAATGGCCCCAACCATAGTGTTAGAAAACGGGCAGCCGTATATGGCAGTAGGTTCACCCGGCGGCTCTCGTATTATTGGCTATGTTGCTAAGACCTTGATCGCCCATTTCGATTGGGGAATGGAGATACAAGACGCCATTAACATGCCCAATATGCTAAACCGTTTTGGTAGCTACGATCTCGAGCAAGGGACGCAAGCTGAGCGCTTCAAGGCGCCTTTAGAGAGAATGGGCTTTAAAGTGGATATTCGAGATCTTAACTCAGGTGTTCATGGCATTGTTTTCAGTGATGGCAAACTGATTGGTGGCGCCGACCCACGTCGTGAAGGCACAGCAATGGGCGACTAAATCATTAGTTTCAAATATAGTCTTTTCATTACTGATTAGGCCGACGATATGTCGGTCTTTTTGTTGCTTTTTTATCGCAATTTGTTCGGCTTCCAGTGTTAAACAATGCTACTCTTTTTTCACTTAACGGGCGTCGCGAGGGAGTCTTAGTTCAATAAGGTTTCTCGTCGTTCCGAACTCTCTATTCAAACAAGGACTCTCAAGTGCAAAAGAGCTTTATTAATGGCACGACGTTGTATCGTCAGCATAACTTTTCACTGCCTCTTAATTATCAACAGACAGAAGGCACGGCAATCAAAGTGTTCGCTCGTGAAGTCGTTGATGTTGCGAGAGACAGTGAAGAACTTCCTTGGTTGGTTTACTTTCAAGGTGGACCAGGCTTTCAATCGCCACGAGTGAATGGTGAGTCGGGGTGGTTAAAGCGAGCGCTTAAAAACTATCGAGTCTTATTGCTGGATCAGCGAGGAACAGGAAACAGCTCTCCTATTAATCAAGAGACGTTGGCGCATTTAGACCCAGAGCAACAAGCCGAATACCTGACCCATTTTAGAGCCGATAACATTGTTCGAGATGCCGAACAAATTCGTCAACAATTTGGTATAGAACAATGGGCGACTCTAGGCCAGAGCTTCGGTGGTTTTTGCACCTTGACGTATCTGTCGTTATTTCCAAAAAGCTTGAAACACTGTTACATCACGGGTGGGATTCCGCCATTGTCGCGTCACTCGGATGATGTGTATATGGCGACATATCAGCGGGTTACTGATAAAAACAATGCGTTTTTTGCTCAATTTCCAGACGCTCAGAATATGTGCCAAGCGATCGCCGATCACCTTCTCGACAATGAAGTAACACTGCCCAATGGACAAATATTCACCGTTGAACAGTTCCAGCTAATTGGAATCAACCTTGGTCGAGGTGGTGCTAACTTACCGCTTTACTATGCACTTGAAAGTGCTTTTATTGAGGTGAATGGCGAGCAACAGCTTAGCTATAGTTTCCTAAATCAGATGCAGCAAGAACAAGGGTATCTGACCAATCCAATTTATGCTTTGCTGCATGAGCCATGCTACTGCCAAGGCTTTGCGTCTAATTGGTCTGCGCATCGAATTCGTCAAGCATACGATGAGTTTAATTACGCTACTGGTAAGGCGTTTTTGTTTACTGGAGAGATGGTTTACCCGTGGATGTTTGAGCAACTGGAAACACTGAAATCGCTTCGTTCTGCTGCAAACTTGTTAGCAGAAAAGCAAGACTGGTGTGAACTCTATGATGAACAAGCCCTAAGCCAAAACACGGTCCCTGTAGCATGCGCGGTGTACGCGGAAGATATGTTTGTTGAGTTTGATTATACGAGAGAGTCTTTGCACAACATTCCAATGTCGAAAGCGTGGATCACGAATGAATATGAGCACAACGGCATTGGTGTCGATGGCGAAAATATTCTTGATAGACTTATGACGATGGTTGATGAGCTAGAGCACTTACCAAAATAAGCTTGATTGACCTGAAGTTGGGCATTCCCCGTTGTCACAATGGGGAATGCTTGTTGAACTGGGTACTGTCTGTATTAACTCTGTACTGGCTTTATCAACTGGGTCATGGCGATAGGGTTTGAGTGAAACGCATTCGCTGGTTATTCGCTAAAAGAACGGAGTTGGTCTTCGGCTCAGCTGAAAGCGATACTCGTTGGTGCGCCAATGTATAACATATCGGAAATACCGAGATTTTCGTCAAACCTTACACCGAGTTTAAAGTCTCGACTGCCCAGTATTTGCTTCATGTAAACAACGATTCCCGTTAACTTCTTACTGCCAAGTCTTATATCTACTTTTACGCCAACCTCAATTTTCGTTCTGCATTCTAGCCCCAGCCCACCTTTTGAAATGTCGATAAGTTCAATACTTGAATACTTATTTAGTAGTCCTTTCTTTTTGATTTGCGCAGTAACGCGCTTCATCGGCATTCGTGGATGCATGCGAAATTCATAGGCAGGCTGTGTAGTTTCAGCAAAAGGTGATGGTTCGGGTTTTCGCTCTAGGGTGTCAGTCGTCATGGCTTCTAGTCGATGGTGGTCAATTGGCTTAATACCGAGTCAGTTCCGTTTGTTAAATCATACGAAGTAGGTGGCTTGGTGTCTTTCCCTTCTACAACAAGCCGCGGTAAACAATTATATCAATAGCAGCATATATCAAGGTCAACCATAACAAAAATACAATATTTCAATGGGTTAACCCTCGATAATCAGTCTGGTAAAACTCACTAAAATGCCGAAATTGATGCTTGTTATTGAACGGCAAGTCGGGATGGGGTGGTTGTCCTAAAACTTGGCTTTCTATTTCGCTTGGATATTGCCTGTATTGTTGAGCGTGACGATCAAGATGAAGTGGATGTTGATGCAAGGATTACGTTATCAACGTGCTGCAACCTCTCTACCTTGCAGTATTTAATACCGAGTAGAATCTTTCGATTGGTTATACATGCTGTTTTTTTAACTTGAGTAGTTTTATTTCTGGCATTTAACTTTGTATTTGGTTTTATGTATTGAAAAAATATTATCGGGCGGGATAATAAGCTTGTTGTTAATTTAGTGTTAACCAAAAGTAGCGTAAGCAAACAAGGACAAGTCATGGAAATGGAAAATAAATTTCTCATCGAAGCTTTTCAAACGCCAGGCAGTATTGCACCACAACTCTCTTCGTACTTTGACGATTTACCCGCAGACAAATACGTAGACAGTGACCATCGGTATCGCACTTATGCACGTTTTCAGGCTGAAGACGGTGAGATAGCGCGTCTACCTCACAGCACGTTTACTCAGTCATCAGAGTTCAACCGTGTTGTCGGAGACATTGAACGAGACTTCGCCGAGATGGACGGGGAGATGGTTCAAACTCCGCATTTTCAGCATGTACTTAAATCCTTTATGCAGCGCACAGGGACAGACAAAGACAATTCTGTTGTCGATGTCCATCAAATTCGAGTGACCTGTGATTCAGACTCCACTAGCGCGCCCGCACCGGAAGGTATTCACCAAGATGGCTATCGCTTCGTCGGCATATTCTGCGTGCAGCGCAAACACATAACGGGTGGTTTTACCCAAATATTCGGCTCGCCTGTAGAGCAGCACCCGCATATGAATACCGTGTTGGAAGAGAATCAGTTTGTGATTTTGAATGACTCACGATTCTTTCACCATATTTCCGAAACACTATCGAGTGAAATCGGTGAAAAAGGAGTTCGAGATGTCTTCGTCTTTACCGCTTAATCAATCAAATATCGCGAAATTAAGAAGTCAGTTTCCAGCGTTATCTGAGACCAGCCAATCGGTTTCTCCCGTCTATTTCGATGGGCCTGGTGGCACCCAGTTACCACAAAAGGTTATTGATGGCTTTTCACGTTATTTAAAGCAGGGTAACTCCAACTTGGGTGGCCAGTTTTCGGTGAGTCGAAAGACGGTTGATCTGGTCAATGTTTGTCGAGAAAAAGCGGCAGCACTATTGGGTGCAGCATCGAAAGATGAAATCGTTTTTGGCGCGAACATGACCACCATGGCGTTTCACTTTAGCCGAGCGATCAGTCAAGACTGGCAAGCGGGTGATGAAATCATTCTTAGCGATGCGGATCATGGTTCGAATCGATCTTCCTGGGCGATGGCGGCAAAAGACAAAGGCGTTATCGTGCACTATGTGCCAGTAAAAGACGCCAGCTGTAATCTAGATTTGGACAAGTTTGAGTCGCTACTGAATGAAAAAACACGCCTTGTTGCCGTGACGGCGGCAAGTAATCTCTCTGGAACCCTAGTTGATGTGAACAAGGTGACAGAACTGGCCAAGGCCAATGGAAGTGTCGTGTTCATCGATGCCGTTCACCTGTTACCCCATCAAATCATCGACGTTCAACAACTCGGCGCTGATTTTGTTGCCGGCTCGGCCTACAAGTTCTTTGGTCCGCATTTAGGCATTATCTATGGGCGTAAAGAGCAACTTGAAAAGTACACGCCATACAAGGTAGAGCCTGCGCCCACGCATGCGCCGAATTGTTGGGAAACAGGGACACTCAACTTTGAAGCTTTGTCTGCGTTTTCAGAAACAATCGATTATTTAGCATCGTTAGGTGAAGGGCAGGGCGTCGGAGAGTCTCTAAGAGGTAAGCTAGAAGCTGCGTATGCAAATATTCATCAGTACGAGCAGTCACTTGCGCGCTACTTTTTGCTCCGCCTGACCGAGTTTCCTTCTATCGAGTTGTTTGGCGAGCCTAAGGTAGAGAACCGAACCGCAACATTTGCCCTTCGATTTGGTGACATTGCCCCTGCTGATGTGGCCAAGCACCTTGGAGAGCATGAGATCTATACTTGGAGCGGGCACTTATACGCCGATCGATTAACCGACGCGTTGGGTGTGACTGATAAGGGGGGAATTCTGCGAGTTGGCTTGATGCACTACAATACCAAAGATGAGATAGATCGATTCTTCCATGCATTGGAATCTATACTTTAGTGAACGAATGAAACGTCACTGACGAATAGCTTAAACATCAACGTGTGTGATAGAGCCAAACTCAGTATTAAAAGGGTTTGGCTCTTTTTATTGTGGCTCTACTTTTTCTGTTGAATAAGGTAGAATCTGGCGCTTTCGAGAAATTGAATGGTTGGTAAAGGCTGGCAATGAACTATAACCGTGTCGTGTGTTTCGATTTAGAAATGTGTTGTTGGAACGTAGACGGCGTAGGCACTACGGGTGAAATCATAGAAGTAGGCTTGGCTGAGATCGATGTTGCGAAAGGCGAGATCGTTAAGCGTGCTCAATATTATGTAAAACCGGAACAGGATGAAGTGTCGCTGTTTTGTGCTGAACTGACGGGTATAACCCCTCGAAAAATAGAAAAACAGGGAAGACCTTTAAACGCGGTCATGCAGTCTGTGCAGAAAAACTTTGGTGGGCCAAACAAGATTTACGCGGCTTGGGGTCGTGATGATCAGATTCTATTTAACGAATGTCGAGATAAAGGTCTTGATATGCCGTTTAAAGAGTTCATTAATCTCGCTACCTTGTATCGAATTCAGAATCGACTCAAAGACAAACGCATAGGGCATCGAGCGGCTCAGGAAGCCAAAGATATAGAGTGGGAAGGACGCCAACATTCAGGATACGTCGACGCCTATAACCTGGCCAAACTCGCTCTGACTATGTTGTAAAAGCATTTGCTCGTAACGCTTGGCTAAAAAACATCTCTTACAAATGATTAGGCTCTATTGACTGTAAATGCCAATAGAGCCTAATTGTTTGTATCGATCTCTATGGGCACTATTCTCAATGGGCGCTATTGCCCACTACTAATTTCCGCCGTGCGTTCTTTGCACTATTTGTCTATGACCGACAGTTTGGCGCGAATGAACTCACTGTGATCGACATACAAGAGCTCGGCCGTTTTACGAATGACGGCGTCCTCAAGTGGGTCGATCTCTCCATCTGCGTGCGCCACCTCCCACATGGCTTTAATCAGTTCAAAGCGAGTCTCTCGCGACAGCTCTCTCAATTGTGAAGTGAACTCATACAGCGAGGCAGAATCTTTCGAAATGCCTTCAGCTTGATTGAGGAGCTCATTGGCCTCTTGTTCCGTTAATCCTAACAAGCGCTCTATCAACTGATGTTTTGCGTCTCTTTCTACCTGATTAATTTGGTGGTCGGCACCCGCGACTTCGCAGAGTAAGCACGCGATGGCTAGGTTAGGGTTTTTATTTTGTGTGCCGCTTAAATCTTCACCTTCAAGGAGTTGTTTGAAAATAGATGTGATCGCATTAAACATAAGAGTTCCTCATTTTACTTTCTACGCACTATTTTTGAGGTCTCTTTCATCGTTGATGTTCTTCAAGAGCCTGCTATTTATGGGCCTAGCTTTAAAGTTCACTAAGCCATTTAGTTAAGTAATAGGGGCGAAGGGGATAAATCACAAGTTGGTTTACGATTGTTTACACAATCACGGAAACAGAAAAGTAGGAGGAAGAGCGGCACTAAATAAGGCTGCAAACCTATTCCGGCGCGTCGTGAACCTCAGGATCTTCGAGGATTTCAATGATTTCTGAGCTTGATGATTCGTGCCCCATAAGAAAAAGTGAGACCATTGCATCGGCTTTTGTTTTTGTGTCAGAGGCGTCTTCAATGATCTGCTCGAAACGGTGGCGAATCATATCGACTTCATGCTCCACAAAGCCTCTACCTTCTTCATCACCTTGAGACTCTTCTGGCGCATTATCGAACTCTAGAAACAGAAGTTCTCCATCGAGAGTGGTGTCTATGAGTCGTTCTGGTAGCCACTCTTCTCCCATCACAATGTCTGGGTCGCTGCCTTCGGGTAGAGCATCGAGAATTTTTTTTAAATCAGATACTTTCACAATTCTGTCATTTGAGCGAACATATATACTATTGTAACGGCGAATCACCTTGAAGCATAAGGTTTGATGATAAATTAGTGATTAAATTGGTGATGTTGAGCAAGGAACAAGAGAAATAAATCATGATGAAAAATAGACTGTTGTTAGCTCAATGCGCATTTTTCTTCGGCAGTGGTGTCGCCAGTATGCCGGTGTTGGCGGAAAGTGAGGGTGAATCACGCCCTATAGCCGAAGTAGAAAATGCAGATACAGTAGTAGACGTCACGGATCCAAGTGTCATTGCGGAACAGCAATGGGGCATTGCGGCAATGACTCGACTTGCTTCTATCCCATTTTACAATGAAGTCGGAGACCGCTCCGTTGGTACGTTCATTCCCATGTTGTTCTTTAAGAATGACTACGTGTTTTTTGAAGGGACTGAATTTGGCGCTTATTTATACCAACCCGACGATAAAGCATTTGAACTCAACGCATTAATCAGAATGCGATTTGTCGACATACCAGCAAGCTATCAAAATGGATACGAAGGCGATACCGCCGATATTGGTGCTCAGTTCTCCTATCCTATCGATGATATGTGGACGGCTGACCTTGAGTTTATGACTGACAGTCGCTTCAATTGGCACAGTAATGCCAGCATTAGTGGTGTTTACGAGACAGGCGATTGGGAATTGAAACCCAAGGCGACACTTCGATTTAAAAGTCGAGACTTTAACAGTGTGTATTACGGGTTCTCTAATTACGATTTTGGACAAGATGTTAGCGCCGGTGTTGATGCGAAAGTTGGGTTAGACATTCGCTACCACGTTATTTCAAATCTCTATTTGATGGGGTCTACAGCAGTCACAAGGCTAGACAATAACGCCTATGACAGCGAAACGGTACAAGATCGTTATCAAGGTGAATTTTACTTTGGCTTTGGCTTCTTTAATGACCGAGATAAGGCGCCTAAATCTGCGCTTAGCAACAAACGCTATGTTCGAGTCGCGCACGGTTGGGCAACACCTTCGAACATTGGTGACATTATTAAATTCAACTCTGAGAAAGATGAATTCAATAACCAACTCAGTTCGGTGTTCTATGGTCACCCGCTGACTGATGAGCTATTTGGTTTGCCTATCGATATCTACCTCACGCCAGGTATCGTGCATCATTGGTCGTCTGAGGTTCAATCTTCGAGCACCGAATACGTTGCGGCTATTAAGGCTTATTACACCGTAGACTGGCCAGTGAAATGGCGCTTTGGTGTTGCTGAAGGTCTTTCTTACATCGACAGCATCACTTATGTCGAAGGGACAGAGTTGGAAAACAAAGATAAAGTTCCTAGCAAGCTACTGAATTACTTGGACTTCTCTTTTGATGTCAATGTGGGTGATCTACTGTCTCAAGATGGGCTGAACAACATGTGGTTGGGGTACTCGATCCATCACCGCTCAGCGATTTTTGAGAAAGCCTCTCAATATGGCCGAATCAAAGGTGGCAGTAACTACAACACGATCTATCTTCAATTCGATTTCTAGCTGATTTAAACCAATAAACAAACGCCTATATGCGTAATAGCAATAGGCGTTTTTGTTTTTTGTCGAAACCGGAAAAGTGTTACAATCCGCGCAGTTTTATATGCTTAGATTAAATAGGAACTGCTTTGACCTCGTCTCAGCCAAAAAAAGAATTTCAAACCCAGCCTGAAAACACTCAATCTGCAAACAGTGCTCAATCGCTACGTAAAGCGTTGAATGAGTGCATGTTGCGTGATCGATTTCGTCTCAGTAAACGCATTAGCGGCGCAAGCAAAATAAAAAAAGAAGCGTCACGCAATTCGGTTTTTGATGAAATCGCTCTTGATATCGCTAAGTCAATGATGTCTGCTCAGCAGCGCATTAGCTTTCAACCAAAAATAGAATACCCAGATATTCTGCCCGTTAGCCAGCGACGTGACGACATTGCAGAGGCGATTAAAAACAATCAAGTCGTGATTGTAGCGGGTGAAACTGGCTCGGGTAAAACAACGCAAATTCCCAAGATTTGTGCCGAACTTGGGCGCGGGAAATATGGCCTCATCGGCCACACTCAGCCAAGGCGATTGGCCGCGCGATCTGTCGCGAATCGTATAGCGGAAGAAGTGCAGACACCACTGGGTGATTTCGTCGGGTATAAGGTTCGTTTTAACGATCAAATCTCAGACAAGACTCAGATCAAGCTGATGACAGACGGTATCTTGCTGGCTGAAATTAGCCACGACCGTTATCTGAATCAGTACGACACCATTATTATTGATGAAGCGCACGAACGAAGCCTGAACATCGATTTTATCTTGGGGTATTTGAAAGAGCTGTTACCACGCCGCCCTGATTTAAAGATCATCATTACCTCGGCAACCATCGATCCAGAACGCTTCTCAAAGCATTTCAATAACGCGCCAATTATTGAAGTTTCTGGCCGAACGTATCCCGTTGATACCCGTTATCGACCATTGAGTGGCGAAGACGATACCGATCGAGATCAACTTGAAGGTATCTTGGAAGCCGTCGATGAGCTGTGTGATGAAGGGCAGGGCGATATTCTGATCTTCATGAATGGTGAGCGAGAGATACGTGATACTGCTGATGCATTGAACAAGCGTAACCTTCGCGACACCGAAGTTGTGCCTCTTTATGCGCGTTTATCATCGAGCGAGCAGAACCGAATATTCCAATCGCATTCTGGCCGACGAATTGTCTTGGCGACCAACGTTGCCGAAACCTCGTTAACCGTACCGGGCATTAAATATGTAATAGACCCAGGAACGGCGCGAATCAGCCGCTACAGCTACCGCACTAAAGTTCAACGACTGCCAATCGAGCCTGTGTCTCAAGCCAGTGCCAATCAGCGTAAAGGTCGTTGTGGTCGTGTGACTGAAGGTATCTGTATTCGACTTTATTCAGAAGAGGATTTTGAATCACGTCCTGAGTTTACCGATCCTGAAATCCTTCGTACCAATCTAGCATCGGTAATTCTGCAGATGACCTCGTTGGGGCTTGGTGATATTCAAGCGTTCCCATTTGTGGAAGCACCGGATAAGCGCAACATTCAAGATGGTGTTCGCCTCCTTGAAGAGCTTGGTGCGATCTCAGCCGACAGTAAGAGCAGTAAGCATGGTGGCAGTGATAAGAAGCAGTTAACGCCGATGGGTCGTAAACTAGCAAAACTGCCTATCGATCCACGCTTAGCTCGTATGGTTCTTGAAGCGAGTAACAATGGTTGTTTGAAAGAGTTGATGATTATCGCCTCGGCGCTCTCTATTCAAGATCCTCGTGAGCGCCCGTCAGACAAAAAACAATCCTCTGATGATAAACACAAGCGTTTCTTCCATGAAGAGTCTGATTTCCTTACCTTTGTCAACTTGTGGGATTACATTAAGAAGCAGCAAAAAGAGCTGTCTGGTAATCAATTCCGCAAGCAATGTAAGAAAGACTTTTTGAACTATTTACGTGTGCGTGAATGGCAAGATGTTTATTTCCAGATTCACCAATCAATGCGTGAGATGGATTTCAAGCTTAATGACAACGAGGGCTCTTACCAAAACGTCCATAGCTCGATTTTGGCGGGCTTGCTTTCTCATATCGGTGTGAAAGACCCAGAGAAGAGTGAATACCAAGGCGCGCGAAATGCACGTTTCAGTATTTTCCCAGCCTCGGGCTTATTCAAAAAACAGCCCAAATGGATCATGTCTGCGGAGCTAGTGGAAACCTCGAAGTTATGGGGTCGTATCATTGCCAAGATCCAACCAGAGTGGATTGAGCCATTAGCTGGACATCTGATTAAGCGTAGCTACAGCGAGCCGCACTGGTCGAAAAAACGCGCTGCGGTGATGGCGCATGAGAAAGTGATGCTATACGGGATTCCAGTCGTTCCCAAACGCCTAGTGAACTATGGGCCTATTGATGCCACGATCAGTCGTGAGATATTTATCCGCAGTGCATTGGTTGAAGGTGAGTGGGAAAACAAACATCCGTTCTTCAAACAAAACCGGAAGTTACTGGCGGAAGTTGAAGAGCTAGAGCATAAATCACGTCGTCGAGACATTTTGGTTGATGATGATGAGCTGTTTGATTTCTATGATCAGCGCGTGGATACCAATGTTGTTTCGGGTCGCCACTTTGATAGCTGGTGGAAAAAAGCGAGCAAAGAGAACAAAGAGCTGCTCAATTTTGAAAAAGAGATGTTGTTTAGAGGCGATGCTAGCCATGTAACGGATCTCGATTATCCTAACTTCTGGCACCAAAATGGTATTAAGCTCAAGCTGAGCTATCAATTTGAGCCAGGCGAAGATAGTGACGGTGTCACGGTTCATGTGCCGCTGCCAATATTGAATCAAATAGAGCAAGCAGGGTTTGACTGGCAAATCCCTGGGTTACGTCATGAACTCGTTGTTAGCATGATCAAAGCCCTACCAAAGACAATCCGTAAGAACTTTGTACCCGCACCAAACTACGCCGATGCTTTCTTAGCGAGAGCAACCGCGTTGGAAGCGCCACTGCTCGACTCGTTAGAAAAAGAGCTCCGCCGAATGACGGGTGTGGAAGTGTTGCGTGACGATTGGAATCTTGCCCAAATTCCTGAGCACTTAAAGGTGACTTTCAGGGCGGTGGATCATCGCAATCGCAAGCTTAAAGAGAATAAAGATCTGCATGAGCTTAAAGAGAGTCTAAAAGATAAAGTACAAGAGACCTTGTCGAAGGTGGCCGACGACGATATTGAACAGCAAGGTTTGCATACATGGAGCTTCGGCGAACTGCCTAAGGTGTATCAGCAGAAACGCGGCGGCTTTGAAGTTAAAGCCTACCCAGCGCTAGTGGATACCAAAGATAGCGTTGAGATAAAACTGTTTGAGACGGAACAAGAGCAAGAGTCTGCCATGCGTGCAGGTCAGCGCCGACTAGTCCTGTTGAACGTTCCTTCACCAGTGAAGTATTTGCATTCGAATCTGCCAAACAAATCGAAGCTTGGTCTCTACTTTAACCCTTATGGACGTGTTCTTGATCTTATCGACGATTGCATCGCTTGTGGTATCGATAAACTCATTGAAGAGCGTGGTGGGCTGGTTTGGGACGCCGACAACTTTGAGGGAATGAAAGAGCACATCCGTGCCGAGCTTGGTGATACGGTTGTTGATGTGGCAAAACAGGTCGAAACCATCTTGACGACGGCTTTCAGTATCAATAAAAAACTGAAAGGAAAAGTCGACTTTACCATGGCCTTTGCACTGTCAGACATCAAAGCGCAAGTCGAAAGCCTGATCTTCAAAGGCTTTGCCACCGAGTGTGGATGGAAGCGCCTGCCGGATATTCTTCGTTATATGAAAGCGATAGAAAAACGCATGGAGAAGCTCCCGATCGATCCGAATAAAGATCGCTTGCACATGTTGAAGGTTGAGTCGGTTACGAATGATTACAAAGAGTTACTTAATAAAATTCCCAAGGGAATGGCGACGCCTGATAATGTGAAAGAGGTGAGGTGGATGATTGAAGAGCTTAGGGTTAGCTACTTTGCTCAGCAGTTAGGAACGCCTTACCCTGTGTCAGATAAGCGCATAAAGAATGCAATCGATGTTTGTTAAATTTCGGTATAGACCTTGCATGCTTAGAAGTTAACTTTATAATTCGAACACAATACGGCAATGGCGTGCCTCAGCGAGTCATTGTGAGTAACAATAAATATTAGCTATAACGAACATTAGCTATCACAAAAAAGGTTAGTTATGAAAAAGACATTATTAGCACTCGCTTTAATTGGTGCATCAACAACTGCTATGGCCGACTCTTGGGTATACGGTGGCGCTTCTGTAGGTTCTTCTAGCCTAGGTAGCGAAGACGCAACGTCTTACAACATCCATGCTGGTACGGGCATCTTGCCATTCATCGGTGTAGAAGCGGGTTATACTGACCACGGTAAGTTTGAATTTACGGGTGGCGATGTGAAAGCGTCTTCAGTTTACTTTGCTCTAAAGCCAAGCCTGAACTTTGGCCCACTGCAAGTGTATGCAAAAGGTGGTGTTCACTCTTGGGATATGACGGGCAACGGCGCTGAATTCAGCAACGATGACGATTACGACCTAATGTACGGTGTTGGTGCTGACTACGCAGTATTTGGCCCAATTTCTTTGGGCGCGAATTACATGAACTATGTTGTTGGTAAAGAAGACATCGGTACATTCTCTCTAACAGCGTCATTTAACTTCTTGTAAAGACACGTTAACTGACAAAGTGTTAGATAAGTAATTTGAACGCCAGCATTAATGCTGGCGTTTTTGTTTTCCAATCTGTAAGAATTCATTCGAGTGCTGTCAACGTTACACTAACGTCAAACCAAAACGCTAATTCTTGGCAAACCACCGTTGCAAATACTCGATACACTGAACGAGCTTCTCTGGTACGTAGTATCTCGCAGGGTAAAGTGCATACAAAGTTAGTCGAGGTTTTTCTGTGTCAGGTAAAATCTCGACGACCTCACCATTATCAATGGCTTCCTGACAAACAAAATCAGGGATAAAACCGATTCCTATCCCTTTCTTAATGGACTCCATCATAAAAATCGTGCTGTTTACCCTTAGGTTTCCACTTATTGTGACGCCTTCATCGATGGGCCAAACATTCTTACCTTGGAAATAACTGTATATCAAGCAGTTATGATCAGATAGATCACTGGCATCGTTGATTGGTGAGTGGGTCTTTAGGTATTCAGCGGAAGCACAAATCTTGTAGGTAAATCTTGTTAACGGCCTGCCGACATAGTTTGAATCGATCGGTTTGCTAGACGCTCTAAAGCCTAAGTCGAATCCCTGCTCAACCAAATCAACCACTTCATCGCCCAAATGTATATCAAGCTCAATATCTGGGTTTGCTTGCATGAAATCAGCAAACAATGAAGATAAATCCGTAATTCCCAGGGCCATTGGGGCATTAATTTTAAGTTTGCCTCGAAGGTTGTGCTGTTGATCCTGAGCAAAGCTATCTGCGTCATCAATTTTTGACAGAATTTCTCTAGCACGCTGAAGGTAGCCTTCACCAACGTGTGTCAGTTTCACATTGCGTGTTGAGCGGTGGAGTAGACGTGCTCCGAGGTCGGACTCAAGTCGAGATATCTCTTTACTGACCATTGATTTAGATGAGTTTACCTGTTCAGCAACACGGGTGAAGCTTCCTAAATCTGCCAATCGAACAAATAACTGAATTGCTCTTAGTTTGTCCACCTAACTGCTCTCCATGTCCTTCTCATAATTTTCAAGAACAAGTTACACATCTTTATTGTTCTCAATTTGAGGACAGTATATGCACATTATTGACATATATGAAATCAATGTTCCGAATTAACATGTATTCACGGTGTTGATGTCGACGATGAAAAACAGATATACCGACAACCATTTTGGTCAAAAAAGTTAGGGGAACACAATGTACACACTTTACTTTACTCAAGGCGCATGTTCTGTTGCAACGCAAGTCATCCTACGAGAGTTAGGACAAGAGGTAGAGCTTGTTGATGCACAGCAATACGAAAACTTTAAGTCTATTAACCCTGCCGGTGCGGTTCCTGTGTTGGTTGATGGAGATAAAACGTTAACAGAAGGTGCGGCGATTATTCTCTACCTTCTGAATAAACATGAGAATAGCCTTTTACCGACCAATGTCGACGAGCGACAGGCAGCTGTTCAAGACATTATGTTTGCCAACGCGACGATGCATCCTGCTTATGGGCGACTCTTTTTCCTATCGCAGTATGTGAGTGATGAAACTGCTAAGAATGAAACGCTTAACGCTGCTGCGGACATAATTAGCCAATTATGGGAAATTGTAGAAGCGAAGCTGGAAGGTAAACCCTTTCTTGGTGGGGGAAAACCTTCTGTAGCGGATATTTTACTGTCTGTATATTCTCGTTGGGGCAATTTCTTTCCGGTTGATATAAAAATCGGTGATAAAACACAGGCTATGTTAAACAAAGTACAAGCAATGCCCAATTTTATTAAAACAGATGATTTGGAAAATAGTATTTCTGGAAAATAACAGAATGTATTTAGGGATTACTACTGTTTAAAATAAATAAGGATATTACAGCTTGAACAATACAACGAGTGAGTTTTCTGACGTAATGTCGGTATTAAATAAGTACTTTGACGGCTTGCATCAAGGGGATTCGGCAAAGCTAAGATCTATTTTTCATGCGGATGCCTGGTTAAAAGCGCCGGGTGTAAGGCGCTCTTTAGAGACTTGGTTAAAAGACGTAGAGGAGCGAGAAATCCCAGCATCACTGAACCTGCCTTTCTCTTTCAAAGTGTTAGATTTAGACATAGTGAAAGATCAGGCGATGGCAAAAATATACTGCCCCTTGTTTGACTATGAGTACATTGACTATTTAGGACTTTTAAAAGAAGAGGGGCAGTGGCGAATCGTCAGCAAAATGTATACAGATGTTAGGGAGACGGTGTAGTTGCTCCAGTGACCGTTAAACTCAAGGTAGAAATGGTTCATGAACTTGTATGCATCATAATTAGGAAATCAAAATATGCCATATATCAATGTGAAAATAACTGACGAAGGTGTGACCAATGAACAGAAAGTTAGCATCATTAAAGGGTGCACAGCTTTAATGGTAGATATCCTCGGAAAGAACCCTGAAACAACGTTTGTTGTTATTGATGAGATTAATACTGACAATTGGGGCATAGGATTTGATCAGGTGACTGAACTACGAAATCGTCAATGATAGGACTAAGAGACTAGCATTAGCCGTTCGTTAATGGCCACAACATTGGCCAATCAAAAAGAGTCACATGGATACAATGAAAAAAGACCGCTAGCACTAATGCTGGCGGTCTTTTCTATCTAGCAATATCTGAAGATTTCCCTCAAACCTAGAGAAAGGTAACTTCTAAAGGCGAGTTATATCTCTTTCATGGCAGAAACAACGGAAGGATCGTTGATTAGGTTGAATAGCAAACTCTTAACAGAGGAGCGTTGAGCGTCAGAAAGTGCTTTTTTCGGATTCTCACGAGATTGAGTCAGAATGTTTTTGATGAATTTGCTGTTAGTCCCAGATAGTTCGTAAACGAATCTTAGCGTATCAAGAAGCTCGTCCTGTGCCAGGCTATAAACGGCCATTTCACAGCTTAGGCCATCCATCGCTAAGAAATTATTCACGACTTCTTTGCGTTCAGCTTTAAATTTCTCATTTGCTACATAGCCATCAATAAGTGCTTGCACTCTGTCTGAAATGGCAACAGGTACTTCCATCGTTTTTGTTTCATGAGTCATTAATGATTCTCCTTCTATCGCTGCGTTGATTCGCGATGCCATTGTTGTTCTTAATACTTATTGGCAAGCTATACCGCAACCTATGCGTTGAGGGTGTGTGGCTATTCTAGACTTTATTGTCAGAGTGTTCCAATCATCACCGCTACACGACGCGTACGTTTCTGTCTAAGTCTCGTTTGAACGCGGACTTAAACACCCAAATTTAGGTCCAATATAGCACGGCACGATGACAATTTATGTATTTAATCCAATAGCCTAAGCGAGGGAAAGAGCATTTTGAAGATAAAAGTACAAGGTTTGATTTATTTTTAATCGAAAGAAGAAAGGTCACATACATGAGTGAAATCAGGGGGACTTATATTTCGTCATGTGTGTGACCTTACCTATAAAATACGGGCGGTTATGAGGGGAGTTCGAAGCTTCTAATCGGCTTCCGCAATCTTGAAACCGATGATACAAAGCAAGATACCAATCGCTGGCACTGAACCTACGGTGATTTCCGACAGAGGAAGATCAACGAACATCTTCGCTCCTAAAACATGCGCACCTACATTTAACACAATTAGAATGACGGCAATGGCACACAATAAAAGCTGTTTGTTTATATCACTCATTGTTTGACTCCAGTTGTTCGTGATTGGTGGTTCACGGTGAGTCATTCAATTATAAAGGGTTACCATTAAACTATAATAGATACAGAATTGTGATAGTTAGCTATAACAGATTTATCCAGTAGTGTTACCATTGTGTTATAAGGTCTTGTAACACCGAGGCTATCAACGAATAACATAGAGTAGTGCACCGTGGCCAAATACGTAGAGCTTGCCGAGCAGATCAAAGATCAAATCAGAGAAAATGTTTGGGAGATAGGCGGCAAGCTTCCTTCACTGCGTAAGCAAACAGAACTGTCGGGGCTAAGCTTGATGACAGTTATGAATGCCTACCATCTTCTCGAGAGCCAAGGTTGGGTTGTGTCACATTCACGGTCAGGCTACGTCGTAGCGCCGCAAATTAGGCAGCAAGCCATCGACTCCGTTCCCCGAACTCTTCAAGCTACTGAGTCGGTTGATATCAACGATTTTGTGTTTGATATACTGCAAGCCAGCCGTAAGCCCAGCATCACTAACTTTGGTTTTGCTTACCCTGCGCCTAACCTGTATCCGCATAACCGAGTTAATCGCTCGCTGGTTCAGGCCGCTCGCGAGATGCCTACCTCAAACGCTTTAGACAATCTCCCGCCTGGCAATGAAACGCTGCGAAAAATCATTGCGAAGCGTTATGCAGCGCAGGGCATGAATATCAACCCTGATGAGATCGTGATAACAGCGGGCGCGCTTGAAGCATTGAATCTCAGTTTGCAATCTGTGACCAAGGCGGGGGACTGGGTCGTGGTGGAATCGCCCGCCTTTTATGGTGCCTTACAAGCGTTAGAGCGCCTTAACTTACGTGCTCTATTCGTGAATACACACCCTAAAGAAGGTATCGATCTCGACTCATTAGAACGAGCGTTGCAAACTCACCCTGTCAAGGCGTGTTGGCTGATGACCAACTTTCAGAACCCGCTAGGTTTTACTCTGTCAGATGAAAAAAAACAGCGACTGATCGCGTTACTGACCGAACACAACGTGCACCTTATAGAGGATGATGTTTACAGTGAACTCTACTTTGGAAATACGAAACCACTTCCTGCTAAGGCGTTTGATCAAAATGGCATGACGCTGCACTGCTCGTCATTTTCAAAGTCATTGGTTGCGGGATTTCGTATTGGCTGGGTTGCGGCGGGAAAGAAAGCGCTGCAGATTCAAAAAATTCAGCTTATGAGTACCTTGTCTACCAGTGCGCCGGTGCAGTTAACGTTAGCGAACTATCTCTCGACTCGCCATTACGAAACTCATTTGCGACAATTGAGAAGGCAATTGGAGCAACGAAAATATCAAACGTGGCAGTTACTGCAAGAGCACCTACCTAAAGAAGCCAACGCTATTTATTCGGCGGGAGGGTATTTTATCTGGGTTGTGTTGCCTGTTCATATTAATACGACTGAGTTGTATCGAATGGCGCTGAAGGAAAACATTAGTATCGCGCCGGGTGAGATGTTTGATACCAATCAACAGTTTAACCACTGTTTTCGACTTAACGCGTCATTAGAAATAACACCCGGTGTGGCATTAGCGATTCAACGTTTGTGTGAGCTCGTCAAAGCATTAAGCTAATTTCGCCAATAATACCCCTACAATTGGTCGGTTTTTGTCCCGACAAGGCTTCGCTATACTCGCGCTGATTTTAATAAGCCGTATAGGCACGCACTGGATTTACGTTCCAGCTCGCAGAAGGAAAAAACATGTCTCAATATGTCGTATGTGCACTCTATAAGTTTGTCGCACTGAATGATTATCAACAAATTCGTCAACCTCTTACTGATCTATTAATCGAGAACAATATTCGCGGTACGCTATTACTCGCGAGTGAAGGCATTAATGGAACGGTTGCCGGAAAACGTGAGTCGATTGATGCGCTGCTCGCTTGGTTTGAACAAGATCCACGCTTAGCGGATGTCGTGTATAAAGAATCGTTCAACGAGCAACAGCCTTTTAATCGCACTAAAGTGAAGCTCAAAAAAGAAATCGTCACTATGGGCGTAGAGGGGATTGACCCTCGTCATGTCGTGGGCACTTATGTGAAACCACAAGATTGGAATGAACTCATTTCTGATCCTGAGGTATTGCTGGTCGATACTCGTAACGATTACGAAGTCGATATTGGCACGTTTGAGAATGCGGTGAATCCAAATACGGAAACGTTCCGTGAATTTCCTCAATACGTTGCTGACAATCTTGACCCAAATAAACATAAGAAAGTGGCCATGTTTTGTACAGGCGGAATTCGCTGCGAAAAATCAACTGCTTATATGAAAGAGCAGGGCTTTGATGAGGTGTATCACCTCGAAGGCGGTATCCTTAAATATTTAGAAGACGTGCCTGAAGAAGAGAGTATGTGGCAGGGTGACTGTTACGTATTTGACGGGCGCGTTGCGGTGAACCATCAGCTAGAAAAGAGTGGCTACGATGTGTGTAACGCATGTCGCCTTCCAATCACGGAAGAAGACAAACAATCGCCTTATTTCGAGAAAGGGGTGAGTTGCCCGAAATGTGTAGACAAACACAGCGACGACCAAAAAGCCCGATTCCGCGAGCGTGAGAAGCAGGTACAGCTTTCTACCTTACGCGGTGAAACTCATGTGGGTGGCGATGCCGCTCAATTGATTGAACAGCGAAAATTGGAAAAGCTGGCCATGAAAGAGCAGCAACGAGCAGGCAAACAGGCCAAATAGCCCTTACGCTCGTACAGCACGACTCTGTGCAGAAATAAAAAGCGCTTATCGACATGCTCGTTAAGCGTTTTTTTTCTCTTGAAAGTATCGGATTCAAAGTAAAAGAACCTTGAGCGATAAACGATCAATCTTGTGAATTTTGTTCTGAATTCCCTTTCGCATTCATTGCTGCATTCATTTCGGCATAGCGATGAAGGAGATCCGTGAGCACCTTAACCCAACCAAACGCATCTGTTGGCGCATTGGCGAGTAGAGTCTCAACCTGTTCACAGTGCGTTTCAAGGGCAATTGCCTGCTCTAGGTTGAATGAAATGGCATAGAAGTGCCACAACACCAACCGAGTCATACGTTCACTGTTTTGCTTGGCATTGTCAGAATCGTCAAACGCTTGTTGTATCTCACTCAAAGCGATGGCGGTCATGCGCAATGTGGCATCAAGTTGTGCCGACATCATTCGCTCTTCGCTATCGACTTCTTCTTGTTCGAAGGTGAACAATTCGCTCATCACATCTTCTGGGACCATTTTACTGATCATTCGAACGCTGAACTCTTCAAGTTCTTGGCGGGGCATAGTCACAAGGCAGTTAAAAGTGTAGTCACGAAGCATAGTCAATCGCTTTTGTTAGGTTAGGTGATGGAAACGGACAGGGTGCTAGCACTGAGCAATTGTCAGTGCTTATTGAATTATAACGCTCTGTACTACGAGCGCTATATGCATGAGCGTTATATACATTTAGTTAACAGAGCTAAATGCCTGCTGTGCGACTCGCTTTAGTGTTTGGTAGTCGTTGCCGTCAACATCGCTCGTTTGGCAGACACTCAGCAGATCGTCGATAAAGAAACTCAACGCTCGTGATTCAATGGCTTTGATCTTATCTTGCTGTGTTTCAGGCAAATAGTGATAGGTCGAAGCGGCGCCAAAATCGCCAAAAATCATGTGATTATCGCTATTGACTAGTACGTTGTGCGCATAAAGATCACCGTGGCATACCTTGTTGTCATGAAGATGGGTAAAGACATCCTTCATTTGCTCAACAATGGTTTTAATATCAGCAATGGCCAAAGAAAAATCCGGCTTAAAGGTGTCGCGCGTGCACGACTCTAAACTTGGAGCGAGCCCTAAGTTGAAATAACTTTCCGGGATAAGCTCCATCACAAGCGACAGATAATCTTGTTCGCTCACTTGCGCGATGGATTTCACCAAATTAGGGTGAAAACCCGTTTGCAAGCAGGCGTTCAATTCATCTTGTGGGTAGCCATCGCTGGTTACTGCGCCCTTAAAGACTTTGACCGCAACGTGTTCGGGGAAGTCATACGCTTCATTAACCCAATCGGCATGTGAAATGATGCCAGATGCGCCTTGGCCGAGTACCTGGTTCATTTTGTAGCTGGATGAGCTGACTTGAGGTACTTGTGAAGTTGATTCTTTATTGCAACAGAATGGGTTGCCCGCAAACGCAATCCAGGCTAAACGCGGCAAAGAGAGCAGCTGTGTTGGGAATTCTGTCAATTGGTTTGCAGAAAGGCGGATCAATTCAAGCTTTTCTAGCTTCGCCATTGATTCTGGTAGCGAGGTTAGATTGTTTCCAGCCAGTGCGAGTTTCTGCATTCGTGGCCGGTCACCAAGCGCTTCTGGCAATGTTTCAATCTCATTGTCGGTTAAAATTAACCAGCGCAACGCTTGTGGTAATGCCTTTGCTGAAACCTCGGTGATTTGATTGTCTTTAAATCCCACCATCTCAAGGACAGGGCACTTGCCGATCGCTTCGGGTAAATGCGTAAAACAATTCTGAGAAGCAAATAGGATTTTAAGTTTACCCAGCTTGGCGATGTCATCGGGTAAGTCGTTAAGTTGATTATTCGATAGATCAAGAATTTCAAGTGAATCAGCCAGTTGTAAAATTTCTAATGGGAATTCGGTTAACTGCTGTGAAATAGACAGGCGTTTAATGCCTTGAAGCTGACCACTTTTTAACTGCTCTAACGTATGCAAACTAAGACCCTATGTATTGGTTATATTTTTGAAGCGCGTAGTGTACTTGGAGTGGCTATAAAAGGCGAGGGGCATTCTATTCTGAGGCCTTGTCATAGGATGAGATTGTCGCAAAAGTTAGCGTTGAAGTGTATTGAATAAACTATCGATAAGCGCCGTTATCTTCGTTATGGGGATCACCAAAAGAGGTTTTTTGATAACGATTTAGCTTAATTTTCAGTCGTAAATGAGATGATGTTAGTGTTGATTTAGACACACCCACAAGGGGGAGTTATGAATATTAAACTCGGTCATATCATGTCTTCAAGCCGGCTCGTTTGTTTTGTGGCGTTTCTCGCTGCGACGTTTGCGTGGATACTGAGCATGCCTGCTCTATTCATTGTGTCGGTTCTTTTCTTGCTGTTCAGTGCTTTTATCTATGCTTTTGATATTTATAAAAATAGAGTAAGAGAGAGGAAAGCATAGTGAATAAAAAAGGATGCCTTATCGACATCCTTTTGGTTTCCGTTTTACTCGTTACGTTTGATTAAACGTCGTAAGTCGTAGACGCTGTATCGCCGCCTGTACCAGTCCAGTTTGTGTGGAAGAACTCACCACGTGGACGGTCAGTACGCTCGTAAGTGTGAGCACCGAAGTAGTCACGCTGAGCTTGAAGCAGGTTCGCTGGTAGACGAGCCGTTGTGTAGCCGTCTAGGAACGAAAGCGCAGAGATAGTACAAGGCATTGGGATGCCAGACTCAAGAGACTTCGCTGAAACCTTACGCCAAGCCGCTAGGCTGCTTTGTAGGATGTTTTTGAAGTACTCGTCAGAACCTAGGAACGCGATATCTGGGTTTGCTTCGTACGCATCACGGATGTTGCCTAGGAATGCAGAACGGATGATACAACCACCACGCCACATTAGCGCTACGTTACCGTAGTTTAGGTCCCAGCCGTTTTCGTTCGATGCTTCACGCATCAGCATGAAACCTTGAGCGTAAGAGATGATCTTAGAAGCCAGTAGAGCTTGACGTAGTGCATCAACCCACTCTTGCTTGTCACCTTCAACTGGAGTGATTGTTTTCTCGAATAGAGACTCAGCTTCAACACGTTGGTCTTTAAGAGCAGACAGGCAACGAGAGAATACAGACTCAGAGATTAGAGTTAGTGGGATACCTAGGTCTAGTGCGTTGATACCCGTCCACTTACCTGTACCTTTTTGGCCTGCCGTGTCTAGGATCTTCTCAACTAGCGCTTCACCGTCTTCATCTTTGTAGCCAAGGATGTCAGCCGTGATCTCAACTAGGTAGCTGTCTAGCTCAGTCTTGTTCCAGTCAGCGAATACGGCTTGCATCTCGTCAGCAGACATACCTAGGCCATCTTTCATGAACTGGTATGCTTCAGTTATAAGCTGCATGTCACCGTATTCGATGCCGTTGTGTACCATCTTAACGAAGTGACCAGCACCGTCGTTACCAACCCAGTCACAACAAGGCTCGCCCGCGTCAGTTTTTGCAGAGATACCTTGGAAGATTGGCTTAACCGCTTCCCAAGCTTCTGCTGAGCCACCTGGCATGATAGAAGGGCCAAAACGTGCGCCTTCTTCACCACCAGATACACCAGTGCCGATGAAGTGGATGCCTTTCTCACGACAATGCGCTACACGACGGTTAGTGTCTGGGTAGTTAGTGTTACCACCATCAATGATGATGTCGCCTTCGTCTAGAAGTGGGATTAGGTTTTCGATGAACGTGTCTACAACGTCACCAGCACGAACCATCAGCATCACTTTACGTGGCGCTTCTAGCTTCTCAACTAGCTCTTCTAGAGAGTAAGCACCAACAATGTTAGTACCTTTAGCTGGGCCTTCTAGGAACTCGTCTACTTTAGCAGCAGTACGGTTATGAGCCACAACTTTAAAGCCGTGGTCGTTCATGTTTAGGATAAGGTTCTGACCCATTACTGCTAGGCCAATTACACCGATATCACCTTTCATTATTTTATCTCCTTGCGGCTATTCGCAATTATGCGATAGCACTTGCTGCATTTGAATCTAGGAACCACTCTGTTTCGCCAGTCTTAGACTGAATCTTCGCTGCCGGATAAGGCAACTCTGAAGCAGGGGTTGTATGAATTTCTTTAACGATCTCAACTTTACCTGCACCTAGTACTAGGTAGCTGATTCGTTTTGCTGCTTCTAAAACTTTCGCTGTTTTAGAAACACGGATTTGACCCGACTCTGGGTGAGAAGCTAATACAGATAGGTTCTCATCTTGGTAGTTGGTTGCACCCGGAAATAGTGAAGCTGTGTGGCCATCGGCGCCAACACCAAGCAGAATCCAATCGAAAACTGGCGTACCGTTTTCTACTGGGATGACATCAGCCATCTCTTTTGCGAAACGCTCTGCTTCTGCTTTAGGTTCATCTTCACCACGGATGCGGTGGATGTTTTCAGCAGGAAGGTTTATTTGAGTAAACAACAGTGCGTTTGCTTCACCGAAGTTGCTTTCAGCGTCGTCTGGTGCAACGCAACGTTCGTCGCCCCACCAGAAGTGAAGGTTATTCCATTGAATACCTTCCGCGTAAGGCGCCTGTGCTAAAAGCTTGAAAAGCATTTTTGGCGTGCTGCCACCAGACAGTGAGATGTGAACAGGGTTACCTTGCTCACTGTACGCCTTCATTTCATTGGCTAGGTTTTCGACCACTAGCTCTGGCGTTGCAAAGATCTTGTGATTGATCATAATTCGCAGTAATCCGTATCGGTTAAGTTTTTACATGGGAAACGCCAAGCTCGGTCGTCTCTTTGCAGAAGTTCGTCGGCCTCTTGAGGGCCCCAAGTACCACAGGCATAGCCAAACAGCGCTTGTGGATCTTGTTTGAAATCTAGGATTGGCTGAACATACTTCCAACAAGCTTCAACGGCATCAGTGCGGGCAAACAACGTCGCATCACCATTCAAGGCATCAAGCAATAGACGCTCATAAGCGGTCAGCATGTTGGTCTCTTGAAGGTCGGAGTACGAGAAGTTCATCTTCACTTCTTTTGCCTTAAAACCGGCACCTGGCTCTTTCAAACCAAAGCTCATTTGAATGCCTTCATCCGGTTGAATACGAATGATCAGCTTGTTTTCTGGTGCATCTTGACCAAACACTGGGTGAGGTGTGTTCTTAAAGTGAATCACGATCTCAGTCACGCGAGTTGGCAATCGTTTACCCGTTCTTACGTAGAAAGGCACGCCGTTCCAGCGCCAGTTGTTGATGTGTGCTTTTAGACCAATGTAGGTTTCTGTACGTGAATCGTCAGCAACGCCGTTCTCTTCGCGGTAGCCTAGCAGGTGCTGACCACGAACGTCTGAAGCGGTGTATTGGCCTAAGACCAAGTTTTTACGAAGATCGTCTTCTTCCAAAGGTTTAAGACATTGAAGAACCTTAACCACTTCGTCACGAATCGAGTCTGCGTTGATTTGCGCTGGTGGCTCCATACCAACCATGGCCAGTACTTGCAGCAAGTGGTTTTGGAACATGTCACGTACAGCGCCAGAGCCATCATAGTAGCCGCCACGCTCTTCCACGCCTAAGAACTCAGCACCGGTGATTTCAACGTAATCTATGAAGTTACGGTTCCATAACGGTTCAAACATTGCATTAGAAAAACGCAGAACCAGTAGGTTCTGTACGGTTTCTTTACCAAGGTAATGATCAATACGATAGATTTGGTGTTCTTGGAAGTGATGATGAATTTCTTCATCCAGCTTTTGAGCTGAGTCGAGGTCGTAACCAAACGGCTTTTCAATGATAAGACGACGCCAGCCGTTTGTTTCTTCATTCAGACCATGAGCAGCAAGGTGCGCTGGGATCACGCCGTACAAACTCGGTGGTGTGGCCAAATAGAATAGGGTGTTGTGATTTTCGAGTTGATACTCTTGCTCGATTTTCTCTAGACGAGTTGCCAAGCGCGCATAATCATCAACGTCCGATGTATTGATGGCTTGATAATGAAGATGTTCGATAAAGGCATTCAAGACTTCAGGTTCTGTTTTTTCCATTTCCTGAAGTGATTGCTTTAACTTAGCGCGGTAGGACTCATCACTATAATCTGTTCTGCTCACACCAAGAATCGCGAACGATTTTGGGAGCTGATTATCCGCATAAAGGTGGTATAAAGCAGGGATCAACTTACGGTAAGTAAGGTCGCCCGAAGCACCAAAAATTACGATGCTACTATTTTCAGGTATTACCATCATCTTTCCTATGAAAACGAGGTTTTTAGTATGCGCTAACAATAACAGCGCCATCCTAAAATGGATATTAGGCCGTACCTATTATAGCAATAGATAGAACCGATGAATTTTGATTGGTAATGAAGGTGAAAAGTCACCTTGGATACGGGCGGGTATTGTGTATTACAAATTGACTTACATCAAGTCAGGTTGCGCGAAGAAGCCCATGTTTTTCTTTGAGTGGACATTTTATCTACACTAAGACGTTGGAGGGGATTTCTAACTATCACTGACATCAGTATACAAGGTGTAACAGTGGTTCTTCGGCTTAATTGATAGGGTTTCATCGCCGAGGATTTATCCGCTTTGTTCATTTCCTATTACATTCTCTTACGAAAAGTACCCAATGGTTTTTCACCGAAAATGCAACAGTGTTCATTTGACATTCAGTTTTATCAGTATAATATGACCAAATGGTCACGTGACTGATTGGTCATAATTGAAGTGTGAAACTGTAGAGAACTTGAGCAAGGGGTAACCAGTGCCAAAAGAGACCTTTTTTAATCTAAAAGCTGAGAAACGCCTGTTAATTTGTCACGTTGCGTTGCAGGAGTTTGGCCAATATGGCGTGCATGGCGCGTCATTGAACCGTTTGGTGCGTAACGCTGGTATCGCTAAGGGGAGTTTCTATCAATATTTCGATGATATGAACGACCTATTGATGCACCTGGTGATGGATTTAGCCCAACGAAAAGTGGCTCATCTTGAGCAAGCGTCTGCAGAGTTAAAGCAAGATGATTTCTATCAGAATTTGGCAGGCCTTTTCTCTGCATCGATCGATTTCCACACCCATTTAAATGACGCAGAGCGCCGATTTAGTGAACAGTTTAGTAACAACCCAACGGCTATTCGCGAGTTACTCAACAATGAAAACATGTCTCAATATCGTGAGAAAACTCACCAAGATTTGTTCTCACCGCTCATCAATCAAGCGATAGAAGCGGGTGATATCGTCGTCGAGCCAGACGTTGCGTATGTGGTGATCGAACAGTTGTCGTCGATGATTCGTCTCTATTTGCAACGGACTCATTCAAACCTAAATGCTGCAAGTGACAGCAAAGTAATTGATAGCAAGAACTATCAAGAAACGGTTAAGCGCGCTGTTCAGCAATTTATCCAAGTGATTAAACCCGGTTTAAGTGGAAGACACTAAACGCTTACGTTAATGGGAGTCAGTTATGAATCAGATTTATCATTTTGGTCATGGGCCAACCTCTGAAAACGAACCAACCTTGAATCAAGTAGGCGGTAAGGCGCAGAGTCTCATTCGTAGCACTAAGGCTGGTTTACCAGTGCCTGCTGGCTTGGCGCTCTCAGTGAATTTTTTTGAACCTTGGACAGCTTCTATTAAACAATCGCAAGCTTGGCGGGCGCTCATTGATGATACAACGATTAAGCACTGCGATGCTGTCAAAGCGTTAGCTCAGGCATTACGATTTTCAGATGTGCAGAAGCAGCACTTTAGTGAGGCACTGTCGGAATTTGAACAAACCGAGGTCTTTGCTGTTCGTTCATCTTCGCCTGAAGAAGACTTAAAAGGCACCAGTTTCGCTGGCATGTATGAGACCTTCCTTGGAACGCCTAAATCCGATCTCGAAGAAACGATCGCCATGGCCTATAGCTCGATGTTCGACTTTCGAGTCATCGAGTACAAACGCAAACATGGTATGAGTGCTGATAACAGTGCCATTTCGATTATCGTTCAAAAACAAATGGCCAGTGAAGTCTCTGGTGTTGGTTTTTCACTTAATCCTTTGAATAATTGCTACGATGAAGCCGTAATCAACGCCAGTTTTGGCCTAGGCGAAGCGATTGTTTCTGGACAGGTGACACCTGATACTTTCGTTGTTGATAAAAGCGTTGTTGATAAAAGCGTTGTTGATAAAAGTGTGTCTGGCAAAAGCAAGGTGGCTGATAAAAACGAGAGATTAGAGAAAAACGAGCCTCGAATTTTAGAGTCGATCATCGCCGAGAAGCAGTTTGCACTGCAACTAAAAGACGATGGTGGCATCGAGCCGATGTCCATTGCCAATCCCAGTCAGCCTTCGTTAACGGATGATCAGGTTCTCGAGCTAACGCAACTTATTATCGACTGTGAAGCGCACTATGAAGTGCCTGTAGATACCGAGTGGGCGTATGAAAACGGCACACTGTACTTGCTGCAAGCGCGCCCGATCACTACGTATGTACCACTGTACCCAGAGATGATGACGGCTCCTGGTGAGCAAAAACGATTGTGGATTGATTTGATTACTCTGTCTCAAGGTTTTGATGATGCGCTTTCCGTGTTGGGCGCGGATGTTTGGTCGCGTGTTTTGGTCAATCTTAAACAAGGGATGATGCCGGCGGGAGAGGGGGGAATCGTACTGAATCTGCATGGTCGACAGTATTTTCAAGCGCATAATATTTTTAAGTCTTACGGTAAGAAGAAAGGGCTAGGTGTTTTTACCCCAATGACCAATGTATTTGATGGCATTGAGGATCAGGTCTTCGCTGAGTATTGCGCTCCTACTGAGCCAGCATTAGCTAAGCAGGCGAAAAAGAGACTCTTTGGCTTGATAAGAAAAATGCTGCCTCCGATGCTGCTGTCACTTATTCGGTCGGATAAAGCACTGGAAAATATGAACCAATGCTGTGACAAGGTGATTGCCAAATACAGTGCAATGGAAAATGACCGTCCTTACGCTGACATTGTTGAAGAGGCGTTTAAAGAGTTTGATCCTGTAATGAGTAACATGACGGCGTTTGTTACTGGGGCTTTGGCCTATCGGAAAATACAGAAAATGGTTAAGGGCACCGACGCGGAAGGCGAGCTTGGTGCCGTACTGATGGATATTGTCAGTAACCCTACCAGCCAAATGGGCCATGCGATGTTTAAGCTGGCGTCAATGGATGAAGTAAAAGCCATCGACAGCGAAGTTGAGTTTCTAAACAAGCTGCAAGATCGCGACTTCTCAGAGCGATTTTTGACTCAGTGGGATGACTACATGTATCGCTATGGAGCTCGCGGGTTTAAGGAAATTGATGTCGCCACACCGCGGACTGTTGACTCCCCAGAGATCCTTTTCCAGCAGATGAAAAGCTTGAATCTGGACGACAACCAACTCACCAAGGTTTCTCAACGTAAAGCCGAAGCATTGGCGAAGATGCGCTTGGTTGCCGAGCGAAAGGGCAAAGTGAAAGTGTTTGATAAAGCCGTTGAAAAGATTGAACAAACGTACGGATTCCGTGAAGCCCCTAAATATCTGATTATTGTCATGAATGGTCACCTGCACCGGTTGGCAAAAGAGATTGGCGCTCAGTGGGTGGTAGAGAAACGTCTGCAAACCGTGGAGCAAATCTTTGATTTAACCGCGGCGCAGATTTCCCAAGCGCAAGGCAATCAAGACCTTGAGTTAATCCCTTTGATTGAGGAGAACTTGAAGGATCGAGCCTTAATGGACAATGTTCGTCAGTTCCCTGCAGTGATTGACAGTCGAGGCAAAATTTTCCGTAAAAAGGTACACGCGAAAGACGGAGAAATGGTGGGCATGGCGGTCTCGAATGGCACGATTCAAGGCAAAGCAAAAGTGTTGAGTAGTCCCTATGAAAAGCCATTACACCCAGGGGAAATATTAGTCACGGTCGCAACCGAACCTGCGTGGACTCCGGTGTTTACCAATGCCGCAGGCGTAGTGTTGGAAATTGGTGGCGGCTTACAACATGGCGCTATTATTGCGAGAGAATATGGCTTGCCGTGCGTCAGTGGATTAGATGGCGTGACCTCGGTTATCCAAGACGGAGATCTACTAGAAGTTGACGGAACCAACGGGATAGTCAAAATTTTGCAAAAAGCGTCTCCTGAAGACGTCAAAGTAAACGCATAAGCCCATGATCTAGAGAGCTGAAATTTCGCGGTTTGGGCGATTGAGGTCTCGTTTCTAATCGCCCATTGAGATTGCTCTCTTCTTTCCATGGTCTCTTTTTGCAATGGCCTCGGCGTTCAATTGCTCTCGGCGATTGAGATGATGCGTTTGATGATCTGATCTTCGCTAACCGTGTTGTCTCGATAGTAGCGGAAAATTTCAGAGTTAATCGCTTGCTGAGCCATTGGGTTGACCGCCATCGAGTCCGTCATGCTTGGGGCGGCAAGATCGTGTTTGATTGCGTAGGTGAAGTCTTGATGCGATTGTATTTGGCACTGGTTAAACGTGCTCATATCGATATCTGATCGTACTGGGATTGAGCCTTTTGCTTGGTTAAATCGTGTTTGAAAGTCTTTATCTGCCAGAATGTTAGCAAGTTCAATGGCGTCTTTTTGGCCAAAGTCTTTTCTTGCCATAAAGATAAAGCTGTCCATGTTGTAGAGAAAAATATTGTGCGATTGTGGGGCTGGGTAACAACCGATATGGGATGGCACGGAGATATCCGCAGCAAGGAGATCGCCGAGAATCCAGTCTCCACCCAGCTGAAACAGCGCTGTATCGTTGGCTAATGCCGCCGTTGCGGTATCCCATTTTTGATTGGCTAACGGTGCAATAGGGGGAGTATTCGTCTCACTTCTGATCAGCTCACTCAGGCGTCTAAACTGCTTTAGTGCATGTCGCATCTGTGCGGAGTCGATGTTGTTTCGATTGAGGTCGACGAGCGCCGTTTTATAAAAGTCTACGCCCCCTGACGCAATCACTAAGCTCTCGAAGAGCTGGGCGATCTGCCAAGCTTGTTCGCCTATCGCCAGCGGCATAATGCCTTGATGTTTTGCCTTTTTCATCGCCTCAAACATGTCAGGCCAAGTCTTGGGCGCATCAAGTTCAAGCTGCTCGAGCAAGTGGTGGTTAACCCAAAGCCAATTCAATCGATGTAACGTCAATGGCAGCGCGACATAGCCGTTGTCGGTTTTATTGATATCAATGGTCATCGGGTAAAGAACGTCGTCCCAATGGTGCTGTTTCGCGACGGTATCAATACCGTGTAAAATACCAATCGCATCCCACGATTTAATGCTCGGCCCCTCAATTTGAGCAAAGCTTGGCGTATTGCCCGCTAATGCACGAGCCTGAAGAACGGTCATGGCACTGTCGCCACCGCCCCCTAATACCGAAGAGGGGGAGACTTTAAGTGGAGATGCAACTAAGTGCTCTTCGAGGATGTTCAGCGCTTTTTGTTCACCTTTGGATGTCCACCAATGCAAAAACTCGACGTCTGCACTGACATTGAAGCTTAGCAATGCAAGAAGAGTCGCGCAGCAAACGCGACGACTGTGTAACTTAATGCTCATAATGTGTCTCTTAGAATCCGTCTCTTGGGAAAATTAACGTCGCGCGAAGGCCGCCACGTTGAGATACAGAAAGATTTAGACGCCCGCCATGTGCTTTCACAATGCTTTGCGAAATAGTCAGGCCAAGCCCGCTTCCTTCTGTTGATGAATCTGTATTGGCACGAAAGTACGGTTCACATAGCTTTTCAATCAATGAGCTATCCACTTTCTGTCCATGATCTTCAACCACAATCGACAGTTGTTCTTCGCTATCGTCAATGTGAATATCGGCTTGCTCCCCATATTTAATCGCATTATCGACCAAGTTTTGAATGCAACGTTTTATCGCTAAAGGCTTGCCGACGAGCGGAGCATGAGCCTCTCCCTGCACAGTGATTTTGTTGGGATCTTGAGAGACAAAAGAGGCGATATGTTGGATCAGTTGCTCAATATCTATTGGCTCAATTTCTTCATGGATGTCGGTCTCTTTAATGCACTGTAATGCGCCTTTAACCATGAGATCTAAGTCATTAGTGATGCGGGTGAATCGCTCTCGTTCATTCGGGTCGTCTAGCATTTCAGAGCGCAGTTTCAAACAGGCAATGGGGGTTTTTAAGTCGTGGGAAATGGAGCCGAACAGCATTTCTCTGTCTTTAATATGGCTATCAATTCGACGGTTCATTTTATTAAAGGCGCGTACCGCTGCTCTGAGTTCTGCGCTGCCTTCTTCTTTGACTTCTGGAACTTTCAATTTGCTCGACATCAAGGTCGCGGCTTTAGCCAGTTGGCGTATTGGTCGAATTTCTCTGCGTACCACAAACCAGGTACAGATAAGCAGGAGTAGGGCAGAAAGTAGCAGTGTGAACCATTCTCGAAGATCAAAATAACTGGTCTCTAGTGCGACGTACGGAGCAGGCAACACCGCAGCAAGGTAGAACCACTCTTCCGGTGCTACCTCGACTTGCATCACAAGAATTGGCGGATTGATGTCGCCATAAGAGAGCGAATAATGCGCCCAGAGTAGCGGGAGCCCGTCGATAGAGAGCTCGTTGTTGAATACGCGCAGGTCGTCACGCAGAGTGAATTCCACCTTGATGTTAGGTGTTCCTTCAAGTTCATTGTTTAAAACGGATTCCACTTCGTTGATGACCAGAGTTTTCCGTTCACTTTGTGGCAGCGGCTTTACCGGGATCTCATGATTGTTAAGAGAGACAAAGAACCGTGTGCCGCCCATGCTTCTTAATTGGTTTAGGACAAGGTGACGGTATTCGGACGGCAGGGTTTGGAAAAAAGAGATCGTGGAGGAAGCGCTTTTTGCCAGACTTTGGACTGTCGTGGTTAACCCTTGTTTGTCACGTTCATTGGCGTGCTGATACCAAATCGTCCCAGCAAGTATCTGAGCCAGCAGAATGACCAGCATTAAGAAAAGGCTGGTTCTCATGGCGAGCGAGTTCGACCAGAGCGTGGATCGGGTGTTCAAACTAGCTCTCATAATGAGCGCTCGACGTTAGCATGTAACCTTTGTTTCTCACGGTAATAATCAATGAGCGGTCTTTGTCTTCGAGGTGGTGGCGCAGACGACTGATCTGAACATCGATACCACGCTCAAGCGGGTCGGCGTCTCGTCCCCATATTTCACGCGCGATGTCGTCTCTTGATAAAATAGATTCGGCATTGCCGACGAACAGCGCGAGCAACGACAGATCCGCGCCACTCAATTGCTTGACGGCATCTGTTGGAACATGAATCAATTGACGAGTGACCGTATCAAGCTGCCAGTCCGAAAAACGGACACGTCGTGCCATTTTAGGGTGATTCGACGCATGGCTGCGGCGCAAAATCGTTTTGATACGAGCCAGCAACTCACGCGGACTAAAAGACTTGGTGATGTAGTCATCCGCCCCCATTTCGAGCCCTGCGACTCGATCGGCTTCTTCCGTCACGGCGGTCAGCATAATGATAGGCACATCTGACAGGCGTCGAAGCTGTTGGCAGAGGGTAAAACCATCGTCACCAGGCATCATAATATCGAGAATGATCAGGTCGGGTTGGTGGGTTTCAAGCAGTCGCCACATGACTTCACCATTTTCTGCACCTAAGACATCAAATCCAGCACGCCCTAAATATTCAGATAGCGCGTCACGCAACTCTGAGTTGTCGTCAGCAACCAAAATCTGCTTGTTATCCATGATACTTCATCCCTCTAATGCGTTATCTGATAAGCGAAACGGAGGATTTCAATATAGAAAACCCTCTTTGTTTCACAGGTTAAACAGATAATAGTTATATCAATATCATGCAGTCAGCCATTCATGAACTCAATCTGAGTGTTTGTAATTTGCGTCTTACAAAGCACTATTTTTGTAAGAGTTTACTTACAAATCCCTATTCATTTGTAACCTTCAACTTTTTCTTCCCCGATATGATGTTTGGGCGTTATCAAAGCCGATTCACTCTTTCTCGGCTTTGAACACATTCAACAAACAGTGCCGTTGTCGGCGCTATTAAACCAATAACAATCTCCAACTAGGAGGGAAGAATGTTAGGTAATCTCTTTGGACAACTACAAAAAATAGGGCGCTCTTTGATGCTGCCTGTGGCTGTGTTACCCGTCGCGGGCTTGATGCTCGGTATCGGTAATGCAGGGTTTGCGTTTATCCCTGATGCACTGAGTAAGATCATGCTTGCAGCGGGTGGTGGCGTGTTTGGCAATATGCAGTTGATGTTTGCTGTAGGGGTCGCACTTGGCTTGTCAAAGGGCAACGATGGTGCTGCTGCCTTGGCGGGTTTGGTGGGTTTGATCATCATGAACGCGTCGCTGGGAATCGTCACAGAGCTACGTGGTCTTGAAACCGATGCGATCGTCATGGGTGTCTCCACGTTACAAACGGGCGTCTTTGGCGGGATCATCATTGGTGCCTTTGCGGCCATGATGTATAACCGCTTCTATAATATCCGTTTGCCAGAATATCTAGGGTTCTTTGCCGGAAAACGTTTTGTTCCCATTATCACCGGTATCACTGCGATTTTAGTGGGGGCCGTGTTGGCATTCTTATGGCCGCCAGTTGGTCAGATGCTTGATGCGTTTTCTAATTGGGCTGCGTATCAGAATCCTGTACTTGCTTGGGCAATTTATGGCGCAGGTGAACGTTCACTGCTGCCTGTTGGTCTGCATCATATCTGGAATGCGCCTTTCTTCTTTGAAGTTGGTAGCTACATTGACCCAGAAACGGGCAAAGAGATCACGGGCGAACTCTCGCGCTTCTTTGCTGGTGACAAGACGGCGGGTTATCTGTCGGGTGGTTTCATGTACTCGATGTGGGCACTTCCAGCTGCCGCTCTGGCGATTTATCACTGTGCAACCCCAGAGCGCAAGAAGGTAGTGGGTGGCCTGATGGTGACGGCGGCATTAACGTCTTGGTTAACAGGTATTACCGAACCGATTGAGTTTACGTTCCTGTTTGTCGCGCCGATTCTATACGTTATTCATATCTTCTTAACCGGTATTGCCTTTGCTCTAACCGCATTCTTAGAAATTAAGCACAGTACCGATTTTGCTCACGGTGCGATTCAGTTCTTCTTGTATTACCCGATGTCGAGTAATGCGTGGATGTTCTTCATCATCGGTCCGATTTGGGCATGCTTGTACTACGGGCTGTTCCGCTTGTTAATTACGAAGTTAGACCTAAAAACACCAGGTCGCGAGACTGAGGTTGCAGAGGTGAAAATTGCCGGGCAGCCTGATGAAGTAGCCGCAGACATAGTGGTCGCGTTAGGCGGAAAAGCGAATATCAAGTCGGTTGATGCATGTATTACGCGTTTAAGAGTCACCGTTAAAGACATTTCACACGTGGACAAAGCCAAACTGAAACAACTGGGCGCTCGTGAAGTTCTCGTTATTGGTGACAGTTTACAAGCCATATTTGGTACACAGTCAGACAGCTTGAAAACAGAAATACATGGCGTTCTTGGCCTAGCTTAAATGAAAAATAGCGCCTGATCTTACCTCCCCCTAAATGTGTAAAAGCATAAGGTAAGATTTTCAGCCAACCCTTCGAACGTTTGTTCTTATGGGTTGGCTTTTTCGTTTTTAAGGGTAATGCAATCGCCAAATCACAGCCGTATTAATGTAGTAAGTTATTAATATTACGATGTATTTATTAGTGACCTTGATTCAATTAGGGCTTATTGGTTACGGTTAAAAAGCCACCGTTAAAAAAATTGTAATACAGGGATTTTAACCTCACCTTGAGCAATCTGGCTCATATAATTTACGAGTTAAAGACTCACGATTAGTATTTATGAGGATTAAATGAAAAATTTGGTATTACTGGCAGCTGCAACCCACCTAAGTGTTCAAGCAATGTCACCAGAAGAGATTTTAAGAGATACGTCAGCCAATGCAGAAGTCATGGTTGTGGCTCACCGAGCGGATTGGCGAGCGGCCCCTGAAAACTCAATCCCAGCTATTCACTCCGCAATTGAACAAGGCGCGATCGTGGTTGAGTTGGACTTCAAAAGAACCTTAGATGGCCATATTGTTGTTGCTCACGATCAGACTATTGACCGCACAACTAATGGTTCAGGTCGAATTGATCAAATGACATTAGCTCAGGTGAAGCAGTATTACTTGAGAGAAAAACAAGGTGGCGAGACACCGATTACGGGGCATACAATCCCAACGTTAGAAGAAGTGATAGAAGCTGTAGATGGCCGAGCGCTGATTAATTTAGACCATGCTTGGGGGTTAAGAGACGACATCTATCAGAAATTAGAAGAGAACAACGCAATCAATATTGGCCTCTTCAAAAGCAGTGATGACCCTAGAGTGGTGCAAGAGTTTCTCGATCGAGATAATAATATCCTGTACATGCACATTGTTCGAGAGTCTAACGCTGATCATATTGAGCAGTTTGATCGCCATACACCTAGAGCCTACGAAATGATATTCACTCACCACTCAGAGCAACATGTTCAGCCGGATTTACTCGAGAGTTTGAGTAGAGACAGTCGAATTTGGGTGAACTCTTTGTGGTATGGGCTGGGGGCTGGTTTCACTGATGAAGCGAGTCATCTTAATCCCGATCAAGGCTGGGGAGTTCTGCTCAACGATATGTATACCAGCATGATTCAAACGGACAATATTGAAGAGATAACCCATTACATTGAACATGGTTCGGCAAGCGGTAAGAAGAAAGAGGAATCTGTTGTCGTCATGGCAGACGCTTTTGATACTCAGGGGCCAGGTGTTTCATATTACGATACCACCCCAGAGAATAAAGGTAGTGTATCGAGAGCATACGACAGTGTTGATATTTGTGATACCAATGGGGCGGTCCACTTGTGCTGGATTCGCAACGGAGAGTGGATCAATTATACGATTGACGTGCCAAAAACCGGCTATTACACAGTGAGCGCTCGCGTATCAGCCCGCCAACAAGAAGCGGGTGCGTTTTATCTAGAATTCGCTGGTCAAGAGACGCTGCATCATTATGTTGAAAACACCAGTAGTCACTCTCTTTTCTTCGTTCAAGAGGTGGGAGAGATCTTTTTGAAGAAAGGTGAGCACAACATGACGTTCAGAGTGGATAACTCAACCAACAACACGAACTTTAACGTGAACTATTTTAAGCTTGAGAGAAAATAGAGTGAATAGACGTTAATGAATAAAGCCAGCAATTATTATTGCTGGCTTTGAATTTTTTACTAGGCGCTTTTAGGTACTCGTTTCATTGCGCATTTGCACAGTCCATTGCTTAGGGCTGGGCAACGCTTGCAAGCGGGGGATTTATACGGAACATCGATAGAAGGAAGGGTCGCTGGCGTCGATTTTGTTTTCGACACGAGACCGTGATTTTTCCAGAGCTTTTCTTTACGACGCCTGGCTTCTGAATACGACGATTTGTCTGAATCTGATTTATTAGCGTCCACCCAAGACAGCTTAGGATTCATTGATTCTGAAAGCTCATTAATGGCGTTGAGAATGGCTTGATTGGCCGCTTGCTTAAACTCGCTTGAATTCGATGAAGGGATCTCAAGTTGGATGATGGTGGTGTCGGACTTTTTCGCTATTTTCTTGGCGAGTTTTTTTAATTTCTTTAGAGACTTACGTCTTTTCTTTGCAGCTTTTTGCTTTTTCTTGTCTTCTTTTTTCATGCTGCTCATACGCGGTCTTCTTCTATCAAGGTGTTCTACAACTAACCTTGATGCTAATGAAAACAACTCGCATTTACAATGAAAAATTATCAATGCGAGCCAGTTTTATCGAACGCTTGGTTGTAACTCGTTGACAGAGCGTATTTTCTTTTCGCTATTTTTTTGCGTAACGCGCTTGGTGCGGAGAGAGTTCATTGCCTTGTGGTTGGGATATTTGTTGATATAGATCGGGTCTTCGGCCACGGATCCATCGGCGTCCAGTACACATATCCAAGTCTGTTGCATTGAGAGTGGCAACCACCATGTCATTCTCCACGCTGTCTGTTTCTACAATGGTCTCTCCATATGGACTGAGGATCATCGCATTGCCTGTTCTTACTTCCTCTTCGTCAACACCCACGCCATTGCTAAAAACAAGGAACATGCCATTGTCATGGGCTCTTGATGGTAGCCAGCGCATCAACCAGCCACGCCCTTTTTTACCCTGCATTTCAGCGCGGATGGCGTGAGGCTCTTCTGCTCGGTTGTGCCAAAGCTGTGGATCAATTAACCCCATCGCGTTTGGACTGCGAGAGTCGCAGCCGCCCGTTTGATGGGGAGCCAGCAAAATGTCGGCACCTTTTAACGCCGTCATGCGGGCGTTTTCGACTAAATTATTGTCCCAACACGTCAAAATGCCTACTCGGCAACCGTGTGGAGTATCTACAACTGTGTAGTCGCTACCACTACTCATGTGTTCGCTGATAAAGGTGTGCAGTTTTCTGTGTTTGGCGAACTCACCATTGGGCATAGCGAGGATAAATGTGTTGTAGAGCTTACCATCGTCACCTTCTTCAATCAGGCCCGCACCAATAGACATTTGGTTTTGCTTAGCGAGCTTGAGTAACTTTTGAGTGGAACTCCCTTCTGGTACAGGCTCTGCAAGTTGTTGTATTTCGTGTTTTGTTAACATTGTCAGGTGCATATAGCCCGTCAAACACATTTCAGGGAATAAAATGAGCTCGACGTTCTCTTCATTTGCCTGCTGAATGTAACGTTCAATCACAGCGAAATTGTAGGCCTTGTCATTGGCTCGGTGATTAAATTGCACTGAGGCGACGCGTATGTCTTTCATTTTTTTGACTCCAAATCATGGGTTATTGAAGTCAGTTTATTAAATTTAATTCATTCCATATAATGAATCATATTCACTATTTGATGAGTCTTTGGAATGGATGTTGATCAACTACGCGCTTTTTGCCAGCTTGCTGAGGATGCAAATTATCGGATTGCCGCTGAAAAATTGTGCATCACCCAATCCGCATTGACCAAGAAAATTCAACGGCTAGAAGAGTCGATTGAAACCCCTCTGTTTGATAGAGGTCGGCAAGGAGCAAAGCTGACTCTGGCCGGTGAAACACTGCTCACAGACGCTGGTCGATTGGTTGAACACTTCAACAGCTTTAAGAGCCTGTCTCACCTTGTTGCAGAGGGAACGACAGGTCATTTGAATATTGGCTTCGGCATCTCAACCTATCACATGGCCCCAAATTACATTGCCGCGTTCAAGCAGCAATACCAACGAGTAAAAATCACATTAAACGATATCCCGTCCAAGGTACAAACCAGTCAGCTCAACCGTGGAGAACTGCATTTAAGCTTCAATCGACTGCCCGTTGAGCCGCCCCTTGTGAGCCTGCCTCTTTTTACTGATCGTCTCGTGCTGGCTGTCCATGAAGGGGAGCAGGTTGATGAGATAAACCTTTGGAAATCAGTATCCAATCTTAACTATTTGAAACTGAACCCGGAAAGAGGCCCAGGGCTAACTCAGCAGATCGACCGTTACTTGCGCCATCAAGTTCAGCCACTTGCGGCTGAACAAGAATCTGATGATATTCTGACGTTATTGGCGTTGGTCTCTGCTCGGATTGGCTACACGATTGTACCTGCTAGCGTAAAACTCATTAGCCCACCCAATATTCGATTGATCCCACTGTCTGGAAAAGAGAGTCAGTGGGAGGTCGGGCTCATATGGAATCAACAAACCTTGAGTCCTCTCATCGAACAATTCATCAATTTTGTCAAAGCGTTCGACGAAAAGAGCGTGGTGAAAAGTGAGTAAGCCTGCTCCCAACCAGGGCGCAATCGCAACTAGCTAAATTCGTTCATCACTTTGTGGAACGCCACTTTCATCATATAAAGGAAGAGAATAGGCAGCAGAATGGACTTCAACAGGAACAAAGCGATCAGGTTCATGAAGTCCATGACATAGTTGTTAAACAGTTGAGGCAGATTGAGGATCTGATCTTGAGTGTCAACCAGCGATTGAGATAGCCCATCAAACGCACCTTTGGTTTTACTCCAAAATCCTTGGTCTTCGTGTTGCTCTAATGCCTCAATGCTATTTACTTCATCTAAATCCAGACTGTCGATACTGCCAGATAGCTCGTTAGAACGTTGAATTGAAACATCTATTTGTGGGTCTATAAACGCTTGGTCGATGAGGGCGTTGGCACCAAGTGAGATAGCCAATGAAAATCGCACAAACACAGTAAACACAAACAGGGAGCGCGCTTTACGTTCATAAGCGGATAAACGCGCGACCCAAAATGACAGGAGATATAGCGTCGCGAATAGGAGCAATAGGCTATTACCAAGTGCGGAAGAGAAGATCACCAACAGCATTTTTTGTAAGCCTAGCGATGCGAGCGCAGTCATGATGATATGGCTTGTGTAAACGAGAGTCTCATTAACAGGTTCAAGTAATTCACCAAGACGAGTGGTCACTAGCCCGACAGAAAATTCGACCCCTTTTGCCGCTGATATTCCGGTGCTTAAGGTTTTCACTGAGGCGTAAGCGACGGTACCGTGAACGATCGATTGATTGACCTTTTCATGGGTGTAGTCGTCTATCAGTTTGAAGGAACCAACAAAGCACAACACCATAACAATAAAGGTCTTAAGCCAAACACTGAGCGCAGAAGACGTTTTGATTGGGGCTGGTTGTCCAAGCTTGTGTGAGTTGTTGCCTAGGGGTTCGCTGCCAAGGGTATGACTGTGCTGACTTGAATCATGGTTGTCCATTTCCAATCTGTCCTTTCATTGTGTATCTGTGTTCTCTAAGAGTGTAACGACCAACGTGATCACTTTATAGCGTTGGTTTGTGATAATCAGGTTATATTATTGATTTTCATAAAATTAGAGTTAAGGTTACTTTAGTTGATAGATGCTCGCTTGGTTGGCCTTAACAGTTGGATTTGGTGAGCAGCCTCCAAAACATCACGTAGAGAACGACTAAGAAAATAAGGCAGAGTGAATGGAATTTGAGTACATAAGAGATCACGACGTATCCACTGACCTAGATAAGAAGCTGAGACAGCTACTGAGCGCAAGTTTTCTCAATGGGCAAGACCCTGAGATTTTTAGTAAGCAGCGATATTACAAAGAGCCACCACAGCACAGATACCTGTTATGGGACAAAGACACCATTGCGGCGCACATTGCAGTCCATGATAAGCACGTTCATTGCGATGGTGAAGATCATACGATAAGCGGCATTGCCGAGGTGTGTGTTCATACAGAATACCGAAAGCAAGGGTTGGTGAAACAGCTGCTGGAAAAGGTTTTACAAGACAGCAAAGCCCGAGGTGACGCGTTTTCAGTTCTTTTCGGAGAAGCTGAGATTTATGGGTCGAGTGGCTATGTAACGTCTTCCAATCTGCACATTCTAACCCCTGAGAAAAAATGGGTGAGGGTTGATAAAGTGATGGCGCGAGAGCTTAATCAATCTTGGCCTGAGGCTGATGTAAGGTTGGATGGCCTGCCGTTTTAGCTTGATTACTTCGAGTTTACGTATTCTAAGGTTGCATAAACAAAGTCACATCCCACTCTCTCTTCACTGCCACAGAAAAAGGAAGCAGCAGTGAAGGGACATGACCCAATTTATAGCCAGCGCGCCAATCCATGGCCTGTGTTCTAGATTGCTCACACAGGCTGAGTGAATAGTGTAGCTGGTTAGTGAGCCGTGAGATCCGTTTGTTCTTGCTCGATATCGTCCTCAATAGCTCGCTCAGGTTGGTGGCGAATATAGAGAACAACAGCCAGAACAAATGTCAGCAGTTCGCCAATAGGCAAGGCGATAACAAATCGATTGTCGTCAAAGATGAAGAACAATGTGACAAGCAATGTGGCTGGGAAAATCAGGCTTCGACAAATTGAAACCACACCAGATTGAAACGGCAAATGAATCGCGGTCAGATAACCCGAAATGGTCATGTTTATCCCCGCAAACACAAAGACGGGCCACAAGTAATAAATGAAGTCGATGGCCATACTGACCGTCGTTTCTGCACCTTGAGTATCAAGGAACATGTAGATCAGCGATTCATTGAAATACAGCAGCACAAAGATAAACAGTGCGCTGACTATTCCACTCATCACGAACGTAATATTTAGGAACCGTTTTAGCCGCTGAATGTTTCTCGCCCCAAAGTTCTGACTGAGCATTACCTGCGCGGTATCTGAGATTGAGAAATAGATCATAAACCCAATCATGAGCAGGTAGTTGAGCACAGTTATCGCCGCAACACCGTCGACGCCAGCGCGAGAAATCAACATTAGATTGAAGAGAAACGCGATGATTCCGCCTGAAATTTCATTGATGAATTCAGACAAACCGTTGTACGCCGACTGGAAAACTTCTGACCATTTTTTCTGTCGGAACGAGAAATGAAGTTTACGTTTTTGACTAAAGAAATAGGTCAGCAAGGTAAGGAGTGGAAACAGCTGTGATAACCCAGTCGCCCATGCAGCGCCCGTTAGGCCTAAATCCCAAACCGCAATCAGTAAGTAGTCGAGTGCGATGTTAAGCACAGACCCAATCACCAATGCCGTGGCCGCGAGCGTTGGAAAACCATCGAGCCTGACATAAAAGTACAGCACTATCGTGACAAGCTGCGCCAGCAAAAACGGCATGATGACTCGGTAATACTGGCTCATGAGCGGGATTAAATCATCGCCTGCCCCCAGTAACCTAAACAGCTGAGTTTCGAATATAAGCCCTAGAGAGATAATGACTAAGGCGTATAGCGTCACCGCTATTAAGGTTTTACTGAAGATCGCGGAAGCCGCGTCGGTGTCTTTTTCGCCGAGATATTTCCCCGCACGAACCGATCCGCCAATCGACAGCATTAAGCCAACACCAAAGAGTACCGACAAAATCGGAATGATGAGGTTAACCGCAGCGAGCGCGGAGACGCCAACAAAGTTCCCAATGAAAATACCATCTACAATAGAGGCTGAGCTCATTGCGAGCATGCCGATAATGGACGGAAAGAGGTACTTTAAGAATGTGCTTAGTATTGGGCCGTGTAGAGCGGCGTTTTGTTGTTCGTCTTGGGGCTGCATGTCGCTCTCAGGTGAAAGTTTGGTCGCTCAGAACCTTAACAATAATCACTCTGTAACACTAGGGGTATTAAGCGCTGATTCGAAGAAAGTATAAGAAATAATAAAACTAAGCCCTTGAAATATAAAAGGGCTTAGTGAAACGAAGCACTGGGGGAGGTTGGCCGCTGGGGGAGCTAGCCGTGCGTTGAGATAACGCTGTTATCGGTTCCAAACGAGTTACCGATATAGGCATCGGCTGCTGGATCATTTTCCCATTGTTCATCATTAATGAGATAGCGGAACTCAAAATTACTCTCTTTTGGTAGACGAAGTTTGGCGGTATAGACTTTCTGACGATTTAATTTCATCGGCGTAGACTGCCACTCATTAAAGTCACCACATATAGCAATGCTCGTGATCTCTTGATCTTCTTTTGGCCACTGAAAAGTAATTTCAACTTCATCTTTGGTTTTGAAGTATCGTTTTGTAAACATATTCAATCCTTTATATAGGTCAACTAACTGATATAAAGCAAATAAAGTGCCAACTGAATCGCACGTTTATCCTCTTCTAAACTTATCTATACAGTACATTGAGCCTTGTTTTGGTGCAAGCTGTTGCTTATTGGTGCAATCTTTGTGTCCAAGCTATAGGTCAAAAGGCAGTGAAAATCTGTTTGGTTTCTACCGGTTTCGGTTGAACCACTCGTCAAAAAACTCGATAAACTTATGCACCTTCAAAGGCGTATAGGTTCGTTCGGGATACACCAAACTGATTGTGATGTTTCCTTCTCGATAGTCGGGCAGAAGCGATATCAACGGCGTTGGATTGGCGTGCTCCATTTGATTCGCTTGGTCCGTTCTATTCACTGGGTACAGAGGCAAGAACCCAATGCCTTCACCTTGCTCAACAATATGGCGAACAAAACTTGAGCTATTCACTCGGACCTTTCGTTTAAAGACAACGCTCTCCGTTTTGCCCTCTTTCTCGAATAGATAAGCATTTGAATTTGAATAGCGGTGAGAGATTAACGGATGGTGTGAGAGTTCAGCGGCGGTTTTGGGGTGTCCATGTTTGTCGATATAGGATTGAGAGGCCATTAAATGAATGCTCAATTCGCCTATTTTCTTGTAAATCAGTGTTGAATCAGGGAATTCTGCGCTCGCCCGAATACAGACATCGTATCCCTCTTCAATAACATCAACAAATCGATCTTCTATCATGATGTCCAGATCGATATCAGGGTAGCGTCTTAAAAACTCTGCGCTCATGCGTGCATTCGCTCGATCGCCCAGAACGCTTGGCATACTAATACGTAACAGTCCTGATGGAGAGCCAAGCATTTCTGAAATTTCACTTTCCGCCACCGTCAATTGCTCAATGATTTTATGGCAATGATGCAGGTATGATTTTCCTGCCTCGGTCAAAGTGAGCACCCGTGTTGTGCGTTGGATCAGTCGAATCCCAAGGGCCTTTTCAAGCGCAGAGATTTGCTTACTGACATAAGACGGCGAGGTATTCAACTCATCGGCTGTTTTTGAGAAATTACCCGTTTCTGTCACCCGTACAAAAATGCGCATTGCGTTTAATGTATCCATGCTTTCCTTCACTTCCTTCGACTACTATTTGTGCCAATTTGGAATAACTGTTAGCCAATAAGGCCTGTTTATCCGCTGAATGTGAATAAATAAGATGGTCCTTCAATTAACAACGAGAGTGACATCATGAAAGCGGTTCAGATAACTGAAATAGATAAGATAGAAATTCGAGACATCCCAATGCCTGAGCCTAAAGAGGATGAAGTGCTCATTAAGGTCGCAGCGGTCGGGGTAAACCCTGTGGATTGGAAGATTGCTTCAGGCGCACTTGCCCAACTTATCAACCAGCCATTGCCGCTGACGCTAGGGTGGGATGTGGCTGGAGAGGTGATGCAATCATCGAATGGATTTTCAAAGGGAGACAAAGTGTACGCCATGAAGTCGATTGGCCAAGACGGCACACTCTCGGAATACTGTGTCGTGAAAGCATCATTTCTTAGCCTTGCTCCAAGTCGTTTATCGCTAACCGAAGCTGCAGCGTTGCCCATGGTGTCGTTAACCTGCTTACAAGCGCTGTTTGTTGTCGGTGACTTGCACCACAGTCAACGTGTGTTGATACAAGCAGGCTCGGGCGGAATCGGTTCGACTGCCATTCAATTGGCTAAAGCCGTTGGTGCTTATGTTATTGCAACGACATCGGAAAAAAACCGAGATTATGTCTTGGGGTTAGGTGCCGATGAGGTGATTGATTATCAGAAAGAAGACATTGTCGAGGTACTCAAAAATAACCCGGTGGATGTGGTTCTTGAATCTCTGTGGGGGCAATCTCAACGCGATGCCATTCAAGTCATCAAGAAACAAGGAAAGCTGGTTAGTTTGTCTGGGTTAATGCCTGAAACCCTAGAAGATGCAGAAAAAGCGGGAGTTTACACTGAGTTTGTTTTTGTTCAGCCAAACGCAGAACAGTTAAAAAACATCGCGGAGCTGGTCGATGCTCAGGACTTAAAAGTGGATGTAGAGACGCAGTATCCCTTTGAAGAGATCGACATTGCCTACAAGCAAAGTCAGCAAGGGCGAGTACGAGGTAAGCTCGTGGTTACTTTCTAGTTTGTTTTGTTAATAAGAATGCAAACGAATAGAGCGAGAGTCGTTGTACTCGCTCTATTCGATAGTCATTTAACGTCGTTGGAATTCAGCCTTATTTCGCTGTTTTTTAAGGGTTGAGCGCTGGTTGTGGTCCCATACCCAGCGTTCATTATCATCATGGTAGTGGCTACCTACCCAATACGACTGGCGTAGTATCTGTTCCCCTTCCAGGCACAATTTCCCTCTGGCGGTGACGCGTACGGTTTGTTTCTGCCAACTTTCTTCATCCTTACTTAGCGTGAGTAGAGGCGACTCGAGTTGCGCCAATGGCAGCAATAGGGCGTAAAACATCACGTCACCCAAACAAGGGAGAGGCTCAATTTTTTGATATTCGGTGAAGAGTTCATCCACGGTCAAAGCACGTTCTGTATTGGCAAGAACAGAGATCGCGAGTTGTTGGGTCATGCTTAATCCCGTATTTGTATTTGGCAATTCCTGTAAATAGCGTCTCAATACCTTGGCGATATTTGGAAGAGCGTCGAGAGTATGTTGCTCAATAAGATCAAAGAGCGTATTCGGATTAGGGGAGCGTAGGGCTTGCCAGCATTGCTCTGCTTGGCTCATGAGCTTGGCATTGACGGGCCTTCGGTTTTGCCAACATGAACGAATCGCGGCCTCTGGCAATTGCCCAAAACCAATGAAACGCTCAGTACCTGGAAATTGACTGATTTCGATGAGCTCGATAATGGCGTCCGTTTTATGAGCAAGCAGCGTTAAGGCACGCAACAGCATCAATTGATCGTACGCATCGTGCTCAACCCAGAAAACGATTCTCTCATGTTTATCATCAAGCAACCGTTCAATGCTACGTTGTTCATGCAAAGCAACACCTTGAACTGAGTCAGTCCTACCCATAATCGGCAATAAGGTCTCAGTCACGTATTGGGCTCTAGCGGCAATGAACATTTTGTCATCACTGGGTATAGGCCCAATGCAGAGCGGGTCAATCATCGGTAAAAACTCGCCTTCAAATCCGCAATTTTTTAATTTGTGTTGAAGGTCGTGGCCACAACGAACATGAAGCGTCGCAGCATCACTGTCTAGTGCCGCATGCTGCTGATCTATTGCTTTCTGGTGCTGAGCGAGGTTATCAACGTGCGCTTTAAGCTTGGCCCAGCTAGGCAGCCCTAGTTCACGGGCCAGCGCACATTGCACATCGGCCAGCTGAATAGTTTCAGGTGTTATGTCGTCGGCGTTCGGGTGTAAGTGCTTTATCAAGGCGAGTGTTGAGCGATCGCCGCTTCGGATCGCTTTAAGGCGCTTTTTTGCGAGGGATTTTTGCTGATTAATGTTGATTACGAAATCATTATGAGAGTGCATTTTTCACCATTCCTATTACTTCAACACTCGCCCAATCAAGAAGCCTATAAAGAAGGTAAAAACAAATTGTACTTGCCTAAGCAAGGTAACTTACGTGCCCTGAACCAAGTTCTTTCCGCGAGTGTTGGATGCTTTAGGCAAAAGCAAAATCATAGTAGGGAAAGTTGAGCGCTTTTTCAATACATGAAATCTATGCAGCGATGTTAAATCATTGAGTTGGCGAGGGCTGGGTTTTCTAGGCTCTGTCGCCAGTGCCTTAGAAAAACGCGATGAGAATGGAACAGTGTTTGGGCTTTTTTGGAGGCGTCGAGCGAGCAATAAACGGCAGCGGTATATTTTTCAATGTCACCGGTACCTTTGACTCTACTTTCGACGTTTCACTTGACTTTGGATGCCAACACTTGGCCAGTTTAACGTTTTACTATGCCGTATATTAAATAACCAATCTAGGGTGTTCTCTAGTATTCTCACTTTTGAGATAAGCAACTGGTTTCAAAATTTAATGCAAAAACCTGACGCAAGTCGAATTATTTGTTATTTTTATTGATATAAGAATTATTTTGTAACAATTAAATTTAGCGCTATAAAATTTGGTGCGCAGGGTGCTTATGGATGTTGATGTAATACGCCACAGTGTATTGGTGAAAGAAGTCTCTGGCGATGTGGTTGTCGTCTCTGTTGATGGTAGTGCGCGAAAGGCGCAAGCGGGTGAAACCATCACTCAAAACCATATTGTGATCACGGCCAATAACTCTAGCATCACCTTAGAGGATGCGAGCGCTGAGGTGCATCTCAATGCCAATTGCGTTGCCTGTGGAGATACTGATAGCGCGTGGAATGTTGCTCCCGTTTCAGGGGAAGTGGGTTTTGACCTAGAGCAACTGAATGATGTTGCCTTTGGCGAAGATGACTTTGCCGCAATTCAAGAGGCTATTCTAGCTGGGGAAGATCCGACTGAAATCCTAGAAGCGACGGCCGCTGGTGGAGCGACAGGCTCAGCGAATGCTGGTTTTGTCACACTTGAATTCAACGTAGACCAAGTACTTGCGAGCACATTTTTTGAGACAACGGGTCTGATTCGAGAAGAAATCAGCACCGTAGATGAAGAAAATAGCCCGACCCGATTGCCGGAGGGAGGCGAAAGCATCTCTGAGTCTCTCACGGAAGGGACGGTCTCTCTCAGCAGTTATCCTCAAAGCACGACCTCATCCATTACTGTCTTTTCGGGCGACTTGTCGTTAGATCCAGAGAGCTTTGTTCCGCTAGAAGCCTCACTGGCGTCTTTACTGGCTGAACTCTCAAGTGATATTACCTCTTCAGGTGATGCTGTCTCGTTTCGCTATGATGGCGCGTTAAACGCCATAATTGGTGAAAATGCCAATGGTGAAGTGCTAAGTATTCAAATAGACGCGACTTCGCTTGGCAACGATGTCAATCTGCAGTTGACCACGACAATTAGCCAACCTATCGATCATTTGCCTTCCGTGGGTGCTGGTCAGGTTAGCTTTGTTGATGACCAAATCACGGTGTCATTTCAAATTCAGGGGGCAGACAATGCGGGCAACGAATTGTTACTGCCTGTCGAAGCTCAAGTTACGATCGAAGATGGAATCGATGCGATTGCAGCGACCGCTCAAGTAAGCAATATAGAGTCAGACGACACCCTTATTGAAGGAGAGCTGGTTCAGGTAGGGAGCGACTTTCTGTCTTCGGTGGTCTTTGACCAATCGGTCCTTGAGCAATTTGAAGGTTTATTGAGTGACAATCAAGCAACACAGGCCTCGCTGTCTGCGGATGCCACAGAGCTTACGTTGTCTGTTGTGGGCAGTGATGATCCGATTTTAACGGTCACGTTGAATACCGACGGTATCTATACGTTTCAGCAATTCAAACCACTAGAACAAAACGGTGATCTTGAGAACAGTGACCTTGAAAATAATGTCAATGATGAGATAACGCTTTCTCTGGCAACGATCATCACGGATTTTGATCAGGATACCGTGACCAACACCATTAATGTCTCTATTACCGATGGTAACAACCCGATAATCACCGATGTTTCTTCCATTAATCTAGAGGAACCTGGCGTTGCTGGTGGCTCTAGCGATGGCGTCGCAACAGTCTCTGGGACGGGACAAATTGTCGTGGTCGAAGGCAGCGATGCCATTGATCATTTTGAACTGGAGCCAAGCGAATTTAATACCAATGGCGCGCTTACTTCACAAGGGGAAGTGGTTCAATTAGAACTGACCTCGTTTGACAATGGCGTACGAAGCTATGAAGGTTTCATTGAGTTAAACGGCAATCGAATCACGGTGTTTGAAACGAGCGTTTATCCGGTTGATAGCGATAACCCGTCGAGAGAAGACTATTCATTCACCTTACTTGAGCAGATTGATCACCTAGGTGATGCACAAGACACGTCAGTCACCATCAATCTTCCCGTATACGCCGTTGATGCTGATGGCGATCGCTCTCGACTGTCTGAACAGTCTGAGGGTGACGAAGCTGGGGTTATTCAGGTCAATGTTCAAGATGACAATTTATCGCTGTTGGATGCGCGATTCTCGACGATTGAACCAACGACGGCGGGATCTGAAGTTGTCACACACAGTTTATTTGATTATGAAGGTGCTGATACCGCCACCATTCAATCGTTTACCTATTCGGGTGCCAGCGGTGTAGATGCAATTTTTAGCCTGAATCAAGATCTTGCTGATGACGTTATGCAAACCTTTGATTTCACAGAAGGGACGTTATCCGTTTCATTAAATGGCGACGTGACGTTCAGTGTTGCCCGCGATATTGATCATTCAGTCAGTGACACCATCAATGAGCAGTTTGTCTTTACTGCAAAAGACAAAGATGGCGATACCGATACTGCGACAATGGACCTAAGCATTACCGATGGCGATGACCCGATCATCGATACCGTGCCGAGCGTAAGCCTGTCGGAAACCAACCTGGATGATGGCTCAAACCCAGCGGCTGCACTCGTTAGTACCTCCGCATCGATCACCTACACCGAGGGCAGTGATGACGTTAGCTACTTTACGATTGCGACTGGTGAATTCAATACGGGTGGCGCTCTAACCTCAAACGACTTGGTGGTTCAACTGAGTGAAGACCCAGCCGATTCAGGGCAGTATGTGGGCTTTACCAAAGAGGGATCTGATCCAGAAACACGGATCTTTACCCTTACGTTTGATAACTACGGCGATGCTACGAGTACTGACAAAGGACGTTACACCTTCACGCTGTTGGAATCGCTCGATCATGCGGATGGGCAAGACAACAACACGCTCAATTTCAATCTTCCAGTGTACGCGATTGATACGGATACGAGCACCTCAGTGATGAAGCCACTGCTGGTGACGATTGAAGACGACCTTCAAACGATGAGCGGTGACAGTTTAACCATTACTGAACCAAGCCTGGCTGATAGCAACGCAGCCATTGCACCTAGTACTGAAACGGTCAACGTATTTGAAACCCCAAGTGCGGATGGGGCGACCATCACCCAGTTCAGTTACGACGGGGGAGATGCGGTGGATCTCAACCCTAGCATTACAACCGAGCAAGCGTTTAACGTTGACGAGGGTACGCTCTATCTCACCATTGCGGGTGATGTTCGCTTTGAGACAAATCGCGACCTGAACCACTCGGATGGTAACGGTGGTTTTGAAGATATCGTGAAAACTCTGGTGGTAACATCGAGCGATGGCGATAACGATGTTGAGGCCTCTAGCGTTAAAATCACCATTACCGATGGCGATGACCCGATCATCGGCACCGTGCCGAGCGTAAGCCTGTCAGAAACCAACCTGGATAATGGATCAAACCCAGCGGCTGCACTTGTTAGTACCTCTGCATCGATCACCTACACCGAGGGCAGTGATGAAGTTAGCTACTTTACGATTGCGACTGGTGAATTCAATACAAGCGGTGCTCTAACCTCAAACGACTTGGTGGTTCAGCTGCGTGAAGACCCTGCTAATTCAGGGCAATACGTGGGTTTCACTAAAGAGGGATCTGATCCAGAAACACAGATCTTTACCCTTACGTTTGATAACCATGCGCCGAATACCGCTGGCACAGACAAAGGGCGTTACACTTTCACCCTGTTGGAGTCGCTCGATCATGCGAATGGACAAGACAACAACACGCTCAATTTCAATCTTCCAGTGTACGCGATTGATACGGATACGAGCAGCTCAGTGATGAAGCCACTGCTGGTGACGATTGAAGATGACCTTCAAACGATGCGCGGTGACAGTTTAACCATTACTGAACCAAGCCTGGCTGACAGCAACGCGGCCATTGCACCAAGTACCGAAACGGTCAACGTTTTTGAAACCCAAAGTGCGGATGTGGCGATCATTACCCAGTTCAGTTATGACGGGGGTGATGCGGTGGAGCTCAACCCTAGCATTACAACCGAGCAAGCGTTTAGCGTTGATGAAGGTACGCTCTATCTCACCATTTCGGGTGATGTTCGCTTTGAACCTAATCGCGACCTCAACCACTCGGATGGTAACGGTGGTTTTGAAGATATCGTGAAAACTCTGGTGGTAACATCGAGCGATGGCGATAACGATGTTGAGGCCTCTAGCGTAAAAATCACCATTACCGATGGCGATGACCCGATCATCGGCACCGTACCGAGCGTTAGCCTGTCAGAAACCAACCTGGGTGATGGATCAAACCCAGCGGCTGCACTCGTTAGTACCTCTGCATCGATCACCTACACCGAGGGCAGTGATGACGTTAGCTACTTTACGATTGCGACTGGTGAATTCAATACGGGTGGCGCATTAACCTCAAACGACTTGGTGGTTCAGCTGCGTGAAGACCCTGCCGATTCTGGGCAGTATGTGGGTTTCACTAAAGAGGGGGCTGATCCAGAAACACGGATCTTTACCCTTACGTTTGATAACCATGCGCCGAATACCGCTGGCACAGACAAAGGGCGTTACACTTTCACCCTGTTGGAATCGCTCGAACATGCGGATGGTCAAGACAACAACACGCTCAATTTCAATCTTCCAGTGTACGCGATAGATACGGATACGAGCAGCTCAGTGATGAAGCCACTGCTGGTAACGATTGAAGACGACCTTCAAACGATGCGCGGTGACAGCTTAACCATTACCGAACCAAGCCTGGCTGACAGCAACGCAGCCATTGCACCAAGTACCGAAACGGTCAACGTATTTGAAACCCAAAGTGCGGATGGGGCGATCATTACCCAGTTCAGTTACGACGGGGGAGATGCGGTGGATCTCAACCCTAGCATTACAACGGAGCAAGCGTTTACCGTTGACGAGGGTACGCTCTATCTCACCATTGCGGGTGATGTACGCTTTGAGCCAAACCGAGATCTCGACCATTCAGACGGTAACGGTGGTTTTGAAGATATCGTGAAAACTCTGGTGATAACATCGAGCGATGGCGATAACGATGTTGAGGCCTCTAGCGTAAAAATCACCATTACCGATGGCGATGACCCGATCATAGGCACCGTGCCGAGCGTTAGCCTGTCGGAAACAAATCTGGATGATGGCTCAAACCCGACGGTTTTGGCTGTCAGCACCTCAGATTCTATCCTTTACACCGATGGCAGTGATGACGTTAGCTACTTTACGGTTGCGACCGCTGAATTCAATACAAGCGGCGCTCTAACCTCAAACGACTTGGCGGTTCAGCTGCGTGAAGACCCTGCCGATTCAGGTCAGTATGTGGGTTTCACTAAAGATGGCAATGATCCAGAAACACAGATCTTTACCCTAACGTTTGATAACCATGCGCCGAATACCGCTGGCACAGACAAAGGGCGTTACACCTTCACCCTGTTGGAATCGCTCGATCATGCTGATGGTCAAGACAACAATACGCTTAGCTTTGACTTACCTGTGTACGCGATTGATACGGATACAAGCCGCTCAGAGATGAAGCCACTGCAGGTCAGTATCATCGATGATGTCCCTGTTATCGATGGGACGACTGATACGAGTCAATTTAATGTTGCTGAGAATGCGTTGAGTACCAACCCGCCTCAAGCGTCGGGTCAGTTTGTGACAGAAGAAGGCGCTGATGGCGTCGTGGCCTACGAGCTACAAAATACATCAGACACGGCCTCGGGCTTATTCTCGGGTGGCGAACCCGTCGTCATTTCTCAAACTTCGGGGTCGGCAACAGTTAGCAACTATCAGGGTGTGGCCAATGGCGTGGTCATTTTCACCTTGTCGCTGACGAGCGAAGGGGCTTATACCTTTACACTGTTGGAACCGCTTGATCACTTGAATGATGCTGACAGTTTGTCGATACCATTTGATGTGGTCGCGAAAGACGCGGATGGGGATTATTCAGAGGGTATCGAGCTCGAGATTGATGTTGCTGACGATATACCTTCATTTATTGGCGCTGGCACAACAGGAGAGACTCAGGTTGATGAAGATGACCTGAATGGCATTGGGTCGGATCAAACTGACGATACCAGCATAGCGGGCTTCTTTACGATTAATGAAGGCGCTGATGGTGTCGTCGAATATGAGCTGGTTGACGCTGACAAGACGTTAGAAAACTTAACCAGTAATGGTGAAGCGTTGGAGTGGGGCGCGCAGCCGCAATCATCGCCGTTTGTTTACACCGCACAAACTGAGTCGGGAACACCGGTCTTTACCATTACGTTTGATACCACAGACAATAGCTACACATTTGAGCTTCTCGGTAATCTTGATCATTCGGTGGCCAATGACGCGCTGAATAACAGCCCAGACACGCTACAAATCGACTTCTCTATCGTCGCCACCGATTACGATAATGACAGCACCGACAAGATTACACTGCCGATCATTGTGACGGATGACGTGCCCTTAGTGAGCGAACAAACCATCACTCGCATTGAAGGGCAAGGTTTTGGTGGCAGCAAAGTCACCATGTTTGACTCCACGACCGATGAAGGCGCCGACGCGGCATCACTCACCAAAATTGAAGGGACAACAAGTGGTGACGCTTCAATAGTCTTTGGTGGCCCAAGAGGTTCGTTCTTAGAATCGGTTGATCTGCGAGATGGACGCCAGAGTATTCGGGTTTACGAACAAACAGACAACGACACAGGAGGCCAGGACACGCGGCAACTTGGTTTCTTACGAATTAACTCTAATGGTGAAGTAGAATTCCGTGCGACCAATAACCTTGAACATGATGGGGACGAGATTTCCTTCTCTATTGATGTAACGGCAACCGACGGCGATCTTGATACCTCGGTCGCGCCCTTGGAAATATCTATCAGCGATAAAGAGTCGCGTCCGATCGCGTTGAAAGTGATTACATTTGAAGATGTGGGTCGTGATGACTCCATCAACTATGCGGACGGAGACGCCCCCGAGCTTGAGGAAACACAAGACAATCAAGAGAATCTGGCTGATAGTCCTGCGAAAATATCGCTTCAGGTCAATATGTTCGACGCGGATAATAACGAAGAGATTGGCTCCCTAACCATCAAAGAGGGGAACCATAATGGGACTTTCTATTTCCTAGAGGGGGGCGAATACCATAAGCTCGAAGCCGATCCCACGACTGGGAATATCGTCTTTGGTGGCGATTCTCTTCAGCAGAGCTTTACCCAGAATGGTGCGAACACCATTGCGACAATAGAGAATCTGTATTTTGTCCCTGACCGTCATTATTCGTCGGGTAATAGTGGCGTACGAATCCAGTATCAGTTGGAGATCCACAATGATGAAGTCGCGGATCACACCATTGATTCAAACTTTAGAATCGAAATCGAGGGCGTTGCTGATGTTGCCGATTGGAATGACGATCGCAGCACGTATCACTATGAAGTGGAAGAAGATGACAGCAATGTTCGCCTGCAATTAAGGGCTGAAAGCCAAGACACCAGTCGTCCCGAAACCATCACCTACGAGCTTAAAGTGATGCAAGGTGAAGGAGAGTTCGAACTCTTAGATCGTAATGGCGATCCTCTGACTCCGGTGGATGGGGTTTATATCATAGAATCTCGCGATATTAATCGAATTGAAGTTAAACCCATTGATAATTTTTCTGGTCAAATTCGTTTCTCAGCGACGGCCATTACGGCAGAACGTATAAATGCTTACAATGATGGCGTGAACGATAAATCAACGGCACGCTCTGACCCGCAAGAATTGATTATTGATGTTACGCCGAGCGCTGATGCGGGTACTTTCCGTGTTCAACGGGCGCAAATCAATGAAGACAACATCGATGACCCTGATTATTTCGGTGACGAACCGAACTACAGCGAGTTTACGTTGGATACTGTGATCACGATGAATCCATCATTGGATACCGACGGATCTGAAGTCTTGTTCGTGCGTATTTCTGATGTCACGCAAGAGGCCACGCTTGAGTGGATTGGCGCTGGCGATAGCCAGATTGTCGAGGTAGACATTGATGGCGTGACCTACTTTGAGATTCCTTATCTAGAATTGTCTAACGTTGATGTTGTTCCTGAAGCTCACAGTAATGAAGATTTCACCTTCAAAGTGACGGGAGTTGTAAAAGACAGCGCGACTTTGTCTGATGGGGATATTCATGTTAGCGAGCAAGATCTCGGAACCAAAACCGTTAATGTTGAAGTCAAAGGAGTCGCTGATATTCCAATTGGTGCGACGGTCGGCTCGCATTGGGAAGGGTTTGTGGATGGCGATGTTCGAGGCGTTCAAACCAGTATCCTTGAAAGCCATGATGGTGATAACTATGCCGAGTTGGATTTTTCCGTTATATCGGGTGAGAGGACCACAAAACCGTCTGATACGTCAGAGTCGATTACGGTGCTTCTGTCTAACATTCCTGAAGGCGTTGTCATAGAAGATAGCGACGGTTCGCAAGTTGATATCAATTTCATTGGTTATGATGACAACAATCAGCCGATCTATGAAGCGAATATCACTGGATTCAATGCTAATTCAGGGATCCTGATTCGCCCAGTTGATTCTTCGACAGAAAATATTCATATCAAGGCGACCGTAATCGTCACCGAAAATGACGGGCACGTGATCAGCTTCAATCAAGAAGTTAGAGTCAACGTAGCGCCTGTTATCGATACCACCCTTGATTACGACAGCCGCTCAGTTGGGAATGAAGATCAGAGAATTAATATCGATTGGCACCCTCAAAGTGATGATTACTTCGATACTGACGAGCACTTTACCTCGATCAAGATAGAAGATATTCCCTTAGGGGCGACAGTGATTGTTAACAATGCACTGGTCGATAGCGACGTCGTGATATCTGACGATGGCTTAAGCCAAACGCTGACGATCACGCCCGATGGTATGACGGCTGAAGCGTTCACCGAAGCGTCACTCAGAAATAACTTTATTCAGATCATTCCGCCAGCTGACTCAAGTAAAGACTTCACACTGACCACTGAAGTCAAAATTGAAGAACGCGATCACGAATACACCAGTGATGATATAGACGGTGAGGGTGGCCGTGTTACTGCAACACTGACGGGTGAAGTTAAGGTGGTGGTTCGTGCTATCGTCGAAGCTGACGACAGTGACAGCAATACGCCGACGAATTACCTTGGTGTCACCGACGAAAGCGGGTCAACGGAATATTCAACCATTGAAGCTGATGAAAACGGCGTGATTCGATTCACAACCAACAGTGACAATCAAACACTTGACGATGATGACAACGAAGTGTGGGACGGAGAATATGTTATCCGTTACAACGAAACCGATGCATCCTCTGATGAAGTGGTCAGTGAAGTCATCATTGAACTCACGCACACCAATGGTACGCCACTGAGTGCAACGGTTATCAGCCAACTACTGGTAACAGGCGCGGCGTATGAAGGCAATGGTCGCTGGATCATCACCGATGAAGAGGCGTTTAGCGTGAGTGCGCCGAATGGGTTAACACTGCCGCCAGATGAGGTTGATGAAGAGAACAATCTCAACGACATCAAAATGGTCATTGAAACCTTAGTGACCGATGAAGGTGAAGACACCAATGAACGATCACCAGAAGCCGATCGTACGGGTTCGGTGTTGCTCGTGTTCCCTGAGTCGGTTGTTTCAGGAGGCGAAAAAGCCGCCGATATCGCTATTACAGAAGATCAAATCATTACTGCCACGGAAGATAGAGTCGTTAACCTTGGTGAGCAGCTTGATGACATTATTACGTTAACCGTACCGGATGGAGAGACCTCAGCAGATGAAGTGACCATCGTGATTGATGATTCTGTGGAGATAGATGGGGTGAATTACCCTATTTCTGTTTCAGGTGCCGAGATCGACTTCATTAATGGGCAGTTCGTGTTCCAAACGAACATCTCAGACGCTGGTGTCATTGAGTCCTTTACGGGTTTGAATTTGACCCTGCCTAATGATTATTCTGGTGACTTTAAGCTACCGATTACCGTGATCACCAAAGACACGACCTCTGGTGATACCAATGTCGCTAACGGTAATGTGGTGGTGAAAGTCGACCCCATTGCCGATGTGAATGGCAATAATCCAGGTATTACTTTGGAGGTGTTAGGTTCACTAGATGACCACATGGTTCCAATGGATCTCGATGGTGACGAAAACAATGAGCCAGATGCGGTGGGCTACGAAGACAGCTACATTCAACTGGACTTTAGTTACCAGCTCGCCGATACCGTGTCGGGTATTGAAGGCGGCCAAGAATCACTTTCTAGCATTACGCTATCCATTGAAGGTGGCGTCGGTGCTTTCTATGAAGCAAACGGCGATATCATTGGGCCTGTATTGACGTTCACCCAGAGTGAGATACAAGCTGGTGCTTTGGATAACGTGTTATTCAAAGCCAATGAAAACTACCCAGGCGAAGACGACCAAAATGAAGTGACAATTGATGTCTCTGGCACGGTGGTTGATAAAGCGACATTCGACGTATTCGATACAGACACCTTTGCAGAGCATAGTGATACGTTTAATACCAAGGTCAGTTTTGAAGTCACACCGGTACTTGATGGCGTTGAAGTCATTGGGTTAGAAGACGGCGCTACTCAAATAGAGGTCACGACTGTTGAAGACACGGCTGTCTCTCTCGGTGAGCTGTCATCTGTCGCGATTTCATTAACCGACCTTGATGGCTCAGAGTCTTTTGTCTCGATGAAATTTGTGGGTGTACCGGATGGGTTCTTGTTTACCGCCGACTCTGGTTACGCGGTTAAAAACAATGGCGATGGCGTTTGGAGTGTGAACTTACCTGCTGATGCTGGAACGTCGATAGATCTTAGTGCGATATCGGTACTTCCTCCGAAAAACTTCAGCGGTAGTGCGGAGTTTGGTGTGGTGGTGTTTACCCAAGAGTCGTTATTAGAGCAGCCAACGCCTGTCGAAGGCTTGCCGACCTTTGCGCTGAATGTGACGCCTGCTGGTGACATCATTGATATTGACGCGACTGACTCTATTTCTGGCTTAGAAGGCATCAATATTGACATAGATATTGATGCGTCGGTGATTGATAGAACAGAGGTTGTCACAGGGCAAGGCACTTATATTGAAAACAGTGCTGAAGTCATCAGAATTGAAGTCACAGGTGTTCCTCAAGGTGCCACCATTTATCATCCAAACGGTACTCTTCCAGCGAGCTACGACGCCGATAGCGATACTTGGACATTGGATATATTGGCTCAGCAGGTCGATAAGATAGTCTTTAACTCTGGTCAGCATAACAGTGATGATGGCAACGTACAGGGCATTGATGCGCCACTCACTATCAGCGTTCAATCGGTGGATAGAGATGCCGATGGTAATGAGTACCTTGGTGAGGCGCGCGTGTTTGATGTGGCGTTGGTGATTGATCCGGTTAACGATCAGCCAACCTTTGTTAAGGTCGACGATCTGGAGACGAAAGAAGATACTGTCGTTGCCATCAATAGCCTTACCATCGCGGATATAGACGCCACGTTTGATGACCCAAATGCCGATTATACTCTGGTGCTCAGTGTCGATAAAGGTGAACTGATATTTGTTGATTCAGCCAGTGTGGATTTCTCTCTCGACAGGGATGGCAAGCTCACCATGATTGGTACTGTGGATGAGATCAATGCGGCGTTAGGGGCGGATCAAGTCAGCTTCAAGCCAGATTTAGACAGCAATGATGGCAATGCTTCGGGCCCAGTTACCGTGACAGCCACCGTCAATGATGGCGAGAACAACGGTTTAATCGATGATGGAAATGCGGCAACGTCAGCGGAAAATAGCACGACGTTTGAGATTAGTGTTACTGATGTAAACGATCAGCCCGAGGCTTCAAATCTTGACTATGACACTATTCTCGAAGAGGGCCAGATCGTCATCTATGAACAAGATCTTATCAATGCAACCAACGATAAGGAAGGCGATACCCTTGTTGTTACGGATGTTTCCATTGCTGAAGGACAAGGCGATCTTGTTCAAAGCGCTGATGGTACCTATTGGACATTCACCGCTGCGGATGAGTTTAATGGTGATGTGAAAATCAGCTATACCGTACAAGACAACGGTACAAGTAATGGCGAACCTGTTCCTTTACAAGACTCGGCGGAAGTCAGTTTTGTGGTTGAAGGGGTGAACGACATGCCAGTGATTGACGGGGAGCATGTTACCCATGTGATTGATGAAGCGGACGAGCAATTGATCAGTGGTATTAATATCAGCGACCCTGATTATGTTGGCCAGTATGCAGATGACTTAATGACGGTGAATCTTACCGTTAATAGTGGCACGCTATCTGTGAATGTGCCGAATGGTTCAACGATGTCGGTCACAGGGCAAGGCACCAACAATATTGTGTTGATTGGAACGTTGGCCGAGTTGAATGCCGTAATCGATACGCCAGTCGCGCCTAATGGTGTTTACATCGACGCTGCTGATGTATCGATGAGTAATATCGAATTGGTTGTTTTGGCAACCGACAGTGGGTGTCCTTCTGGCAGCGAACTCACTACCGATCCCATGCGCTATGAGATTCAAGTGAATCCAGTGGCGGATGCCCCAACGTTAAGTGTCGATCCTGCCTTGAATTACATCAAAAATATCACCGCGAGTGAAACAGCGAGTGCGAATGGTATTACTCTTGTTGGGTTATTGGTGGCTTTAACCGATAACCGAGAAACCTTAACGTTGAAAATTACCGGTTTGCATGACGATGCTGTTTTGACAAGTGACGCTGGAGAAGTGGATAGTTCAACAGGCGATTGGATTGTAACCGAAGAGCAATTGGCTACGTTAAAAATAGAGGATTCTCCAGCGGGTGAGTACAACATTTCTGTGATAGCAATATCCACTGAGTCAAACAGTGACGCTGCACTTTCTAGCCCCGTCGAACTCAATCTTAAGGTCATTGCAGATTCAAGCATTATTGATGCGACCGATAAAGATGACGATCAGTTCGTTCTAGGAGAGGGTGAGGATAGCCAAATTCTGTCAGGCATTGGCAACGATCGACTGGAAGGGGGCAGCGGTAACAACGATCTTCAAGGTGGTGAAGGCAACGATACCTTGGTTGGTGGTGACGGAAATGATGTGATTGATGGTGGTGCTGGTTACGATGTTCTAACGGGCGGAACGGGTATGGATACGTTCGTTTGGCACGACATTGATAATGGTGCTGTCGACAAAATCACCGATTTCCATGTCGATGAGGGCGACAAAATCGACCTACGAGAAGTATTACCAGAGCTGCGCATGGAAGACGTTAATATGGACACCTTGCTTGGCCATGTTGAAGCCTCGATTGAAGGCAATGATGTCGAGCTACATATTCACCCTAACGGTGTTGGAACGGAAGATCAGACGATTCTCGTTGAAGATTTAGCTCCTCAGCTCACTCTTGGTGGTTCGGAATCGAACGACATCATGACGGCGTTGATTGACCAACAAATCATCATCCACGAAATTTAATGAATGCGCGGCCTTAACATCTTTAAGGCCGCCAATGTCACTCTTTTTTGTTCTGCGCCAATTTAGTTGAATTTGTCTTCTTGCATACGCCCTACGCGTTACCTGCTGTATAGTGTGCCATCATCCCCAATCAGACCTCTTCGTGAAAGAGAACAAAGGTAACTCGTGCTCGCTAAAGCGAATTCTGGTTGCTGACAGGAACGCCAAATGGACCATATTTATTTATTGCTTGATGACCAGGCTAAAGAAACGATTTCCGATCTATTGAACAGCTTAGCCGATGCTGGCGGTTTAGAAGAGACCGATGGTTGGTTAAAAATGAACGCGCGATTAGCGGCAAAAATAGACGCTATTCTCACCGACAGCGCTTACGTTGGAATCGTGTATTGGTATAGTGAGTCGGACTACATCGAAAAAGAGATACGCTACTCATAAGCCGGTTTAGTCTGGCAGTTGCAATTTTTCATGTTCGATTTTCAAGTATTATCATTCAGCATTTTTCTTTGTGTAAACACGTGACCGAATAAATGGAGTTAGCTATGAACAAGGTTGTCATTGTCACTGGAGCGAGTAGAGGTATTGGCGCGGCCACCGCGAAGTTATTGGCTCAAAACGGGTATGCTGTCTGCGTTAACTATTTAAAAAGCGCCCGATTAGCAGACTCTGTTGTGAGTGAAATACAGAAGCACGGCGGAAAAGCGATGTGTTATAAAGCGGATGTATCAGACGAGTGCTCGGTGAATAGCATGTTTGAAGCCGTTAATAGAGAGCTGGGCGCAGTAACACACTTAGTGAACAACGCTGGGATTTTATTTACTCAGTCTGTCTTGAGCGATGTGAGCCTTGAACGCTTTCAAAAGGTGATGAATGCGAATGTAACGAGTTGTTTTCTATGTTGCAAAGCGTACATTCGTCAGGCGCAAGGTGAGGGCGCTATTGTGAATGTATCTTCTGCAGCTTCAAGAACCGGCGCCCCGTTTGAATACGTAGATTATGCCGCTTCCAAAGGCGCGATGGACTCACTGACTAAAGGGCTATCACTTGAACTTGCTGCCAGTGGCATACGTGTGAATGGCGTTAGGCCAGGTTGTATTTATACGGAGATGCATGCTGATGGAGGAGAGCCCGACAGAGTAGACAGGCTTGCTCCAAGTCTACCGATGCAAAGAGGCGGTACAGCAGAAGAGGTGGCTCAGTCGATCGCTTGGTTATTGTCGAATGAGGCTTCGTTTGTCACGGGATCGTTTATTGATATCGCAGGAGGCCGATAGCGGACACTCAATGCATGGTTTGCTGTCTATTAATAACAAAAAATTATCATATGAATAATTTATGATAATTTCACGAGGCAGTGCTCTGTACCTATAATGGCTCCATCAAATCAAGAAACAACACGCGAACAAGTGTTGTAGACATCAATAACGTAACGATTTTGGAGCATATTATGAAAATGAATCACGTAGGCCTTATGGTTGGCGACATGGACAAAGCGGTTGAGTTTTACACGAAAGCGCTTGGTCTAAGAATTGTAATGAATAACACAAAAGTGATTGAAGAGCGTGAGTCTGCAATTGGCCGTATGTGTATTGCCGTGTTTGGTGAAGGTTTTAAAGGGTTTAACATTGCTCACCTTGTTACAACTGACGGAATTGGTGTCGAGCTGTTTGAAATGAAAGAGCGCCAAGAACGCCACGATGTTGATTTTTCTCGCCTTGGTATCTTCCACTTCTGTCTGCAAACCGACGACTTTGAAGGCGCGATCGAGCGTGTAGAACAGTATGGCGGTAAAGTACGTATGGACATCATGCGTTACCACCCAGAAGACGACAGCAAGCCAGCAAAAATGGTGTACCTAGAAGACCCGTTTGGTAACTTGTTTGAGTTCTACTCTCACACATATGAAGAAACGTATGCGTCTGATTACGAGTAAGTAACAAGACAAAATTATTTGAAAAGGGTTGGCATGCGTCAACCCTTTTTTGTGCCCATAGACATACAAACCCCCTCCAATATTTCTTCGAGATTCCTATCTTTCAACGCTAGCTAAAGAACACAGTAAAGAGCTGTTTTTTATACAGTCATGGTCGCTAAAAGTGCTATGGGGATTTATACGGAATAATTCAGTATTTTGTGAACCGCTTTGAAGTTACAGCCCAGCAATTCACTGATTTGCATATGGAAATGAATTACCATGGTTTCATTGTAGAAAAACTAGACGGCGGTAGCGTGGATGCTATATCGGAATCATTCCGTCTATAAAGCGTTATATTCTAAGGAGAGAATAGTGAATCAATTATCAAAAAAGGTCTTAATTCTAGCCGCTAGTTTTTTGCTCGGATGTCAGTCAACATCTAATACCGGTTTCGTGATACCTCCAAATGGCGGGGCAGCAGTCAGTGCAGGACAAGGATGGTGGTTTTCTGGTATTGAAGAAGTCGGAATGGAAAATCATACTGCTAGCTATCCCAAAAGAGCTATCAGCCAACATATGGAAATAGTTAATGCTGGTTATTATGTCGCTGACGCTTATGGTCAAGTATCACAAATTATTTATCGTTATAATATCGACTTTAAAAGCCTCCCAAATAGTAAACTGTATACAAAAGCAATATTGCAAAATCCTCTTAATAGGCGAGACCCAATTATTTATCAGCATTATATACTGCAGGAAGAAAAATCAACTCAAGTCACTCATGGCCCGCTAAATAATGTCGTTAACGGGCAGTTATATGATTTTAGGTTTGAGATATACAATGATGAAGCAATGACTGATTTGGTCGATTCGATTAGCCAGAAAGTACGATCACCGCTCGATAATACAAGTGGTTGCGTTGAAATTGAACCTGATTATAAAAACGTATATATGGGGAATATTAAAGATCCTAATGGTCGAATCATTCCTCTAGATAAGTTAATGCTTAGTTGCGTTAAGTGAATATAACAAGACACTTAACCATACATAAACAACGCGTGGCATTTTTCTTCGCAGTGATTTAAGTTGTTTAAAGCGGCTTGATTGGTGTGTTGTTTTTGGGTTTTAAGCTAGCGTTAGCCCTCATTGGAGTCTCATGAAATTATCATTAATCGCAGCAGTTTCTGAAAATGGTGTAATAGGTTCAGGTCTGGATATACCTTGGGCAGTTAAAGGCGAGCAGTTATTGTTTAAAGCTTTGACATATAACCAATGGTTAATTGTTGGCAGAAAGACTTTTGAGTCTATGGGCAAACTGCCAAATAGGCAATATGCCGTAATTTCTCGTTCTGAATTGCAATCTGAAGACAGTGATGTTTTGTATTTTTCGTCGATTGATAATGCACTATCTACTTTGAAAAATATTACTGACCATGCATTTGTGTCGGGCGGGGGTGAAATATACAAAGCACTCATCAATCGAGCGGAAACACTTCACATATCAACAGTTCATAATGATATTAAAGGAGATGTGTTTTTCCCAAATGTTCCAGATGGCTATGATAACGTTTTTGAACAGCGTTTTAAATCAAATTTAGATTACACGTATCGCATTTGGAAAAAGGGCAAACAAGCCCTTTAAAAGCAAAGACAGTTTGCTTTATTTCGTGCCTCTATAAGTTTAACCCACAAATTTTGTCCGCTTAGCGCGGTGTTAGGTATTTGGTGGAAATATGAAAATCATCTACGAATTTTCAGATGAAGAAATAGTTAAAGTACATGACTTGTATAAGCAAGCTTGGTGGTCAAAAAATAGAACTCTAATTGATACGATATCTTGTATTAGAGGTTCTCAGATTTGTATAGGGATTTTTGATGATAATGAAGCGTTGATCGGGTTTGCACGTGTGCTGAGTGATTTTATATATAAGGCTTTGATTTTCGATGTAATCGTAGCGCCCAATGAACAAGGTAAAGGGGTGGGTAAAAAGCTCATTGAACAGTTAAAAAGTCATAATAAACTGAGTCAAGTTAAGCATTTTGAATTGTATTGTTTACCAGAGATGGAAGGTTTCTATCGTTCACTAGGGTTTTCAGCCGAAGTCGGTGGCATAAGGCTTCTACGGTGTGAAAATGCCTAAAAAAGTTCTAAAGTGGACGCTTCACCCTTGGTGTTTTTATTCACAAAAGTATATGCCAATATTCGAACTGCTTAGTTAGGCGTTATGCGAATAAAGCGACCCAAAGGAAAGAAAGTTACATGGATAAATTTGCAATACTTCAAGAGTTAGGTGCCGGTGATTTTCAGCACCTAAATGGCTCACTAGAAGCGCATTTAAAAGGTACAGCGGAAGTGCTCAGAAATTGGGGAAGTAGTGAGTTGCTTGAAGTCGCAGGGCTCTTTCACGCGTCTTATGGCACGGCGGGGTTCAATGAAAATATGGTCTCGCTAAATCAACGCCAGCAAATTGCTCGTGTTATTGGTCATGATGAAGAAGCGCTGGTCTATCTATATTGTTCATGCGATAGGGATTATGTTTTCCCTCAATTTGGCAAAGCACAAGAAATCCAGTTTAAAGATAGGTTTAATGGTTCCGTTTTTAGCCTCGACCACGCAATGACGGCTTTATTTTGTGAGTTAACGGTCGCCAATGAACTAGAGCTTGTGTACAGCAGTGCCGAGTTCAAATCTCAGTACGGAGCAGAACTGTGGGAGCTGTTCCAAGATATGGACCGTTTCTTAAGCTCTGAGGCCAAAACGGCTTACAAATCGGCATTATCGGATTTCGCTTAGCCATAGGCATCATGGAGGGTACATGATAATTAGAGAAGCAATTGAATCGGACATTGATCAAATGGTGGTTATCTATAACCATTACGTCGAGTCTACTTCAGTGTCGTTTGAAGAAGATCCTATTTCCTTTGCAACATTAAAAGAGCGTATGGACACTGTCACCTCGTCGGGCTTGCCTTGGCTTGTGGTCGAAAATAATGGGCATATTGAAGGCTATGCTTATGCTGGCCAATGGAACAAGCGCTCGGCGTACAAATACACCGTTGAACCATCGATATACCTTGCTGCAAGGAACATAGGGAAGGGAATAGGCAGAGCGCTTTACTATGACTTACTGTCGATCTTAAAAAATAAGAACATAAAGAACGCAATAGGTGTAATTGCGCTACCAAATCCTAGCAGTGTTGCATTGCATGAAAAGCTGGGTTTTAAAAAGGTTGGTGAATTTGATCGTATCGGTGTCAAATTTGGGCAGGAAGTGTCTGTCGGTTATTGGCAGCTAAAACTCGATGATTACTGTGCTTAAAATGGACAGGCTGATGCTCCTGTTCTAGGTTTGGTGTTAGTTTATTAGGGTAAATTTCGCTAGTCTGGTTATTGGGTCAAGTGTGATTCGAAGGGAGATTGAATGAAGAGGTTTCTAGTGGGTAGTTTATTTCTCATCGTACTACCTATATCGGGAGTTGCATCGGAGAACAGTGAGTTTTACGATTCCATACGCACATTAGAGACACTGACGGTCGTGCTCGATGGTCGTGCGTCTGAACACCAATTTACCGACCAGGGCAGTGAAGTCTTAAGCTGTTTTCCTTGTAAAGCCGGTGAGGTTTCACAAGTTTGTCCATAAGACTACGCTTAACGAGGCGTCACTACGCATATGAATATTAGTCTACAACCTATTGCTGGAAATGACTCAGGCTTGATATTTTCCGTAGTGAAACGAGCAATTTTCGAACATGTCGATTCTGTTTTTGGCTGGGATGAGGCATTCCAGCTCAAGCGCCTTGAAAAAGAATACAAGCTTGATTGGTTTTATTGGCTATACGACGTTAATCAGCGCATAGGTTTAATCTGTTATAAGCAGTATGGAAACGCTTTTCATGTGCATTTCCTAATTATATTTCCTGAGTATCAAGGTCAAAGCTACGGTCAAAAAGTGATGCGCTTCATCCATCGTCGTGTAATTAGCGAACCGTGCCAGTGTGTCACGCTATCAAGCTTTTCATGTAATAAACGTGCATTAGCGTTTTACTCAAGGTTAGGTTATCAAATCAAGAGCCGAGAAGAGCATTTTACTTCAATGGTTTGGTACCCAAAATAATAACAAGAAGAAGCGAATGAATGTCATAGACAATATTGACTATATTCCTGCGATTATTATTCTCATCGCCGCGATGGCTTAGCTGTATCATTGAGTAAAAACCTAGAACTCATAAGGGGTTTCAATTGCTAGAAGTGAAAACAATAGGGCTATTTTTTGTAACAGCAATCGCTGAAATACTAGGTTGCTACTTGCCATACTTATGGTTAAAAGAAGATAAATCGATTTGGCTGTTATTGCCCGCCGCATTTTGTCTTGCGCTTTTTGCTTGGTTATTATCGTTACACCCAACCGCAGCGGGCAGGGTTTATGCGGCTTATGGTGGTGTGTATATTTTCGTAGCCATACTTTGGCTGTGGGCGGTTGATGGTATTCGCCCAACAATGTGGGATGTTGTTGGTGCATCAGTGGCACTTCTTGGGATGGCAATCATCATGTTTGCGCCTAGAACCACATAATAAATTCTTAGGTTATTTCGAAACGTTTAGGCGACCAAAGTAACTCTGGTTTCTGTTCTTGCTCAACTTAATATGCAGTTAGTTGAAATGCGTCCAATTATTTTGGCTCTAATTCACTTATTCATACTATAACGTCATGGCACATGAAAAGATGATCTCTCTAATTATGAGGGGTTAAAAATGGTAACGATTCTTTCATACTCATTGGGGCTCAGCTTAGTCGTAATGTGCTGTTATCTTGCGGTTCTGAAGTTTATAGATGTTCCACTATCGGGAGATGGCTTTATCAAAAAGACACTTCTATTGGCTGGGAAAGTATTCTTCGGAATCACCGTTTTCAGTATATTTTACTCTCGGCCAAACTAGTTAAGCAGCAGGGCTTAACTCCGCTTGATTAGCATCTAAGGATATCAGTATCTAAGGAGATCAGCGGTCTAAGTGAGTTGGGAGGAATGGTGTTACACCCATTACCAATAAGAACCACAGTCACAGCAAATATTGATTCGTAACATACGGTATTTATAACGAAGTTTATTTTCAGTGATTATAGAGACTGTTTAGTTTGGCGTTAGGTTTGCTGTTACCTATCACAACGCCAATGTATTCAAATAGAGGACCGAATGGATTTACAAATCTACCAAGTTGACTCATTCACGAATGAGGCATTTAAAGGAAACCCGGCTGGGGTTTGCATAACGAACCACGGCATAAGTGAAGACTTAATGTTTTCAATTGCTGAAGAAATGGCGGTCTCTGAAACGGCCTTTTTATCTCTCGACGATATGAGATTGAGGTGGTTCACCCCAAAAGTTGAAGTGAAATTGTGTGGGCACGGAACTCTTGCCGCCGCTCATGTGCTCAAAGAGAGAGGGGAAGTTCAAAAAGGTGATAAAGTTGATTTTGAAACCGCTTCTGGCACATTAACGGCACTCATCAATGAATCGACGATCGAACTAGATTTCCCGTCACCTATTATTGATTTTGAAGCCCAGCTTTCTGTTGAGTTACTCGAGCACTTAGGTGTAAGAAGAGAAGATGTTCTTTCGTTTGGGGTCTTTGATTCAAAAGCTTTTATTGAATTGAGCAGTGAAGAGGTTTTATTAAACCTCAAGCCAAATTTTGACGCACTTAAACAAATGAGTGGTCGCGGTGTTTTAGTTACCGCATGTTCGAGCCGTGAAAGTTTGGATTTTGTTTCTCGGTATTTTGCTCCTTGGGTGGGTGTAAATGAAGATCCTGTGACTGGATCGGCGCATTGTGCATTGAATGTCTATTGGTCAGAAAAGCTAGGGAAATTGAAACTGAAAGGCTTCCAAGCATCAGAACGTGGCGGTTACGTTGATACCGAACTTTTACCCAACAGTCGAACAAAGCTGACTGGGTCGGCGGTTACCGTTATTAAAGGCATCATTCAGGTGTAGGGTGTTTTCGATTGACGCTCTTGAAACGTATTTGACGTTCAGTTCCGAAAGTGGCTCATTATCCATGTATTTCCTAGATAGAATGCGATGGAACCATTCACTCTTGATGACTTAAGGAAGATAATTAATGTTTAAAGAACTGCATAACGAGATAGAGCCACTTATTATTTGTAATGTTTGGGATGTCCCAAGTGCGTTGGTGGCTGAACGAAACGGATTTTCAGCCATTGGGACGTCAAGCGCAGCAATCTCTAGCATGTTAGGAAAAGATGATGGTGAGAATGTTTTATTTGAACAATTACTTACAATAGCGAACGCGATTTCTAAGGCGACGACGCTACCACTAACGGTTGATATTGAATCTGGTTACGGAGATACACCAGCCGCCATTGCCAACAATATCGTAGAGCTGACTAAGGTGGGGGTGGTTGGAATAAACATTGAAGACAGTCACGTGGTTCAAGGTGAAAGGCATCTAAGTGATAGTACCGCTTTTGCTCAGACTCTAGAGTCAGTTAGAGAGCTATTGAGCAATGCTGACGTTGATGTTTTTATTAACGTTCGTAGTGATGCTTTCTTACTCAATGTCGACAATGCACTTGACGTTAGTATTGCCAGAGTCGGTCAATATCAACAAGCGGGAGCAGATGGCATTTTTCTACCATGCATCCAAAAGACAGAGGACATAAGGTCGATTGTTGCTGCTACACACCTACCTGTGAACGTCATGTGTGTGCCAGCACTGCCTGACTTTGATGAATTGAAGCAGTTAGGTGTGCAACGTATTAGCATGGGGAATTTTGTTTATGAAGCCATGCTTAGTTCACTGTCTTCGCTCTTGTCGTCTGTGTCAAAACAGCAATCTTTCAAGCCACTTTTTAAGTAAAGTCGGCGGTGTTAGAACTGAGAAATGGCCCTGCAAGCGCGGGAACTCATGTTTTCGCCTTCGCCGTGCTTTCTATGAACTATGTCTGACCTAATTCGTCTGATGCGATTTGGTAATCATTCTTAATTTTTAGATTTCCCTATCTGGTAGTCTCAGTGAAATGTCCATCTTCAATAGGGAGTGTTATGTGGCAATTTTACAGAGAATATTTGCGTTAATCGGGCTACTATCCGTTGCCTTTTTATCTGTTGCTTTGTATTTCGATGTTCAAGAAATGGATAAGACCGAAGGTGGCTATGAAGCGCCTTTTGAGGGAGTGACGGGGGAAAGGATTGACTGGGATAGTATGGATTTAACCTCTACGGGTTTGGTTAGACGTGGGTACGTGTTGAATTTTATCGTCAATGGTACAACGGGCATGATCAGCTTAGAGATATTGGGTATTCCGTTTGAAGCTCGAAAGTTATCAGAAAGAGCAATTGTCGTGCACAAACCTCGAGAAGCCTTTATAGCCCGTGGCTTTAGTCCAGAGTTTTAAGCGAAGACGAGAATAGTCAAAGTCGGAGCGAACACGAAACAGGTGTTCGTCATCCATTTTTTACGTGTTTATCTTTGCGTTAGTCATGATATTAATTTTAATCGGAGTGTTTCAATGGAATTGATCCAAGGGTTGATACTCATTTCATCCATACATCTGCTTGCCGCTGCGTCGCCAGGGCCAGATTTTGTCTTAGTTTCACAGCAAACATTAACGAATGGAAAAAGAGCGGGGTTAATGTGCAGTATTGGCATTGCTTTGGGGCTTTCTATTCATATTACATACTCAGCATTTGGTTTAGCCACTGTCATTGCCAATTCCTCCAGCGCGCTCTGGGCAATAAAAATACTTGGTGGCGGCTATCTTATTTACATTGGGGTTAAAGGTCTCAGAGCGAAACCGAGTCTAGCGTTAGAGTCTAGCGCTACAACACCTGAGAAATATTCAGCGAAGAAGAGTATTGGAATTGGTTTCTTATGTAATGCGTTAAACCCTAAAGCGCCGATTTATTTTGTTTCTTTGTTTACCGTCGTGTTGTCTCCAGATATGCCAGCCTATCAAATTGCTATCTATGGGGTGTGGATTATGGCAATTCAATTTTCTTGGTTTGCTCTGTTGGTCGGTCTTTTATCTACGCCTTCAATCAACCATCGTTTTAAACGGTATGGACATTGGATAGATCGAGTATTAGGAGGCGCGATGGTTGCGTTGGGAATCAAAGTGATCGCGACTCGTTCCAGTTAAGGACAAATGTTCCTATTTTAAACCTCAGTGCTTTAGGTTTAGCACTGAGTATCGACAAGTTGAGTTTCGGCTCGGACTGTTAGTTTTAGAAAGCACAGTTTCAGAAAGCATCGGTTTTAGAAAGTATTAGTGATAGAAAGTACTAGTTATAGAAAACATTAGCGGTAGTCAGTTTATCTGCTGCTCGGTGGCCTGCTTAATTTCATTATATGGTCTAGGTGCTTCTGTGCTTTTGTTGTGTTATTGAGATCCACCGCTTCGATCATTTCACATTCATCACGTACCATTTCATTGATTTCAGTGGGGTAGTGACGACAATCTTCTGGTCTATCGTGGTAAATACGACAGGTGTATTTATTTTGACTGGCAGGATCTTTTTTAGGCATGACTTCTAAAAATGGACAATACGTTAGCTGCTGTTTTGTCTCTGGGTCAAACCAGATTTTTCCATCCTTCACATATTCAAAAATGTCAGGGTTAAATAACTCCCAAAGATCAATTTCTTCTTGTGTGGCAGCGAGATCACCGTCGCCATATTTGATGCAGCACTTGCCGCATTGATTGCACTCTTTCATGATATTCAAATGAAGTTTGGGTCAGTCTTACAGTATACCACTGATATGAATATTGAGGTTTTGTCTGACTTTGAGTGTGGAGAGAACTCGGACTGCTCAATGCAGCAGCGCTTAAAACCGTTATAAAAGGAATGACTATGCCAGAGCAAATCGAACATGGCTTTTGCTGTGTATGTGCAGAGCAAACGAAGCACGTTGTTGTTTTAGTGAGAAAACCAAGGGAATACGTTGGAAAACAGAATCGAAGCGTTAAAGAATTTATTTCAGGATTTGTAAAGTCGTGCGCTGTTGGTGGCTTTCTAGCCTCAATGGATGAGTTTGCAAGGCATAAGATCTGTGAACAATGTGGGACGAAAACCATTGAGAATTAGAACTTTCCTATTCTTAATACTTTTGTTTGTTCAGTAAAGAGATAATATTTATAGCCTCATGCGGGCGCATACCAAACCGCTTCTGTTTGCTCGGCTAGATTTCATTATCATAGGGACATGTATGTTTATTATTTCATTAGATTATCAAGTACCACTCGAACAGGTCGATCAGTTTGTGCCGGAACATATCGATTACTTGAATAAACACTATGCCGAAGGCCATTTCATCTTGTCTGGGCGAAAAGAACCAAGAACGGGAGGCGTCATTCTGTCAACGGTTTCTGATCGCTCTGAACTCAATGATATTCTTGCACTAGACCCATTTTATAGGGAAGGGTTGGCAACCTATGAAATTACAGAAATGGTTCCGAGTAAGTCGACGGAGTCGCTAAAGTTCTTGCTATGAACGTGTTGAGCCTAATTCGGAAACAAACGCAGCCGTCTCTGAAAACTCAATATGGAGTGAAGTGAACTTATGTTGTATTTGTCTGCTATTTTGTTGGTCATCGTTGCGTTTGTTCATTCCTTTTTGGGGGAGCGTTTTATACTCTCTCGGCTTTTTAAGCGTGATAATTTACCTCACTTGTTTGGGAGTGATGATTTCACGAAACGCACGCTTCGTTTTGCTTGGCACTTAACATCAGTAGCGTGGCTGGGTTTTTCATTTATTCTTATCGCGCTTGCTCAGCCTGAGCTTGACCGTACCTTTATGGCTCGAATTATCTCCCTTACATTTTTTGTGCACTTTTTGGTTTCAATATTCGGCTCGAAAGGAAAGCACTTGTCTTGGGTATTGTTTGGCTTAGTCAGTTTACTGGTTTTTGTTGCTGCACCTTAATTGAACGCAGTTGCTAAGATCGAGTGTGCATTTCACGGAAGCACCCAATATAATCCTTTGTGTACCATTACTACCTCCTTCTTAAGGTCTTATTATGAAACCAAACCCGCGACTAAATCAGCCACGTATTCACTGACAATCGACACCATTTATTATCAAAAGTGAGTGTTGTTTTTAAACTAGTCGAGGTTGAATATGCAAAATAAACATTGGTCAAAATTCCAGTTGTTGCATGAAGTGGTCACCAACCCAAATATTGACGTAAAAGGGACGCACAGTTATTACAGCGATTGCTGGGATAACGGTTTTGAGCATTCCGTGGTTAGGTATTTACATGGGGATGAAGTCAGTCGTGAATGGGAGCCTAGATGGGAGATCGATAAGCTCTTTATTGGCGATTATGTCTGCATCGGTGCAGAGGTAGTTATTCTAATGGGTGGGAATCATACACATCGGGCGGATTGGTTTTGTTTGTATCCCTTTATGGACTTCATTGAAGAAGCTTATGTTGGGAAGGGCAATACGACCATTTGTGATGGTTCATGGCTTGGCATGCGAGCCATGATTATGCCAGGTGTGACAATTGGAGAAGGTGCGATTATTGGTGCTAATAGCGTCGTCACAAAGGACGTTGCTCCGTATAGTGTTGTAGGAGGATCGCCTGCCAAATTGGTGAAGATGCGTTTTGAACCTTCAGTAATAGAAGAACTGTTGGCTTTGAATATCTATGATTGGCCCACAGAAAAATTCGAAGCGTTGAAAAGATATATCTGCGCTTCCGATATACATAAGCTCAAGAAAAAGGCTCTCAATTATGATGTTAACTTGGGTAATGAGTAATGAGTTTTTGACTCACGCCTAGATCTTATTCGATAGCCGTAAAGCCCAGCATTTGAATTCATTGTTGAAAGTTGGGCTTTTTGTATGCCTCACTGTCGATTTTACCAGTACGATGATTGACGGAGGCTCATTGGTGCAGCAGGCGGCTACCAGTAACACCTTAGAGTCCGATCTTGAGTATTTGGGGATTTGTCTCTTTGGCAATACGGAAGAGCTTCGAGCGTTCACTAAGAAATACAGCTTGTATAAGTAGCGGCCTCTTGAGCGTTGATAGGTCAGCATCATTCATGGAGAAAGCATGCGCAATCAAAACTACAAAGAGTTACTCGGAACGGAACTTCCAATTATCCAAGCCCCAATGGCGGGCGTCCAAGGCAGTGATCTCGCGATAGCAGTGAGTGAAGCTGGAGGATTAGGTTCATTACCTTGCGGCATGCTCAATGTAGAGCAGATTGTGAATGAAGTGGCATCCATTAAGCTTGCGACCAATAAGCCTTATAACCTCAACTTCTTTTGCCATGAAGTGAGCCCCTATGATGAAAAGAGGCAAATGGTGTGGCAACAAATGTTAAAGCCCTATTTTGATGAGCTAGAGATAGAGCTTGATTCAAGCAGTAAACAAGCCAATCGGGTGCCGTTCAATCATAAAATAGCGGATGCCATTGAGTCTTTTGCGCCACCATTGATCAGTTTCCATTTTGGATTACCTGAAAAAGCATTGTTAAAGCGAGTGAAGACCTGGGGAACGAAAGTACTCTCTACTGCCACCACTGTTGAAGAAGCGATTTGGCTAGAAGCTAATGGCGCGGATGGCATCATTGCGCAAGGACTCGAAGCCGGTGGGCATCGTGGTATGTTTCTTTCGTCAGACATAACGACACAAATGGGTTTATCGTCGCTTGTTCCCCAAATAGTGAGAACCGTTAACGTACCGGTTATAGCCGCGGGTGGTATCGCCCGCAGTGAAGAGGCTCAGGCAGCTAGAGTTTTAGGTGCAGCCGCGGTGCAAGTCGGGACGGCTTATTTACTTTGCCCTGAGTCAACGACCTCATCTCTTCATCGTAAAGCGATTCAGAGTGGGAGCGCGAGTCATACTGCACTCACTAACGTTTTCTCGGGCAAACCTGCTCGAGGGATTGTGAATCGGGTGATGAAAGACTTAGGCCATCTAAACCCTCAAGCTCCTCATTTTCCACATGCATCCATTGAGGTGACTCAACTACGCGGTGAGGCTGAAAGGCGGCTGATCAGTGACTTCTCTCCCTTATGGTGCGGACAAAACACGCTTGGCTGCCAAGAGATCTCTGCCCAAGCGCTTACGCGACAACTTGCGGAGGGGATAGAATAAATGGCAGTGGTTGTGAGTCTCGCTCAGGTTCCAGTTGTGAAAGGAGATATTCGAACTAATCTTTCGAATCATCTTATTCAAATAGAACAGTCTGCTCATCACGGGGCTGATGTTGTGGTTTTTCCAGAGCTGTCCCTAACCGGTTATGAATTAGAGTTAGCAAAAGAGCTCGCGTTAGATAAAAATCCGGCAAGGTTTTCGCAGTTATCTCAAGCGTCGATAGAGCACGAAGTGGTTGTCATCGCGGGTTGCCCATTGAATGTTGACTACGATTCAAAGCCTGCCATTGGAGCGGTCATTTGTTTCCCAGATGGGCGAGTGGAGTTCTATTCGAAGCAGTTTTTGCACCCAGGCGAGGAGCGCTATTGTGTTGAAGGAAGTGGCGACTACTTTGTTGACCTGAATGGCTACAAAATCGCTCTGGCAGTGTGTGCGGATTTTTCAAACCCGGAACACTCAAAAAGAGCCCGCCAACTTGGGGCTGATCTGTATATTGCCAGCGCCCTGATTTCGGAATCAGGCTTTCAGGCGGATGCTTTGCAATTACAAGCACTTGCCCGAACAAACCAGTTTTCGGTGTTACTCAGTAATCATATTTCACAAACGGGTGGCTGGAACGTTGCTGGAAACAATACGATTTGGGGGGCTGATGGTGACGTTGAGTACGGTTCAGGCACCAAACAACCGTGTATTTTCGTGTGCACCATTGAAAATGATACGATCAGTACGGCAACCTACCTCAGTAATTTAACATGATTGATAACCGAGCTTAGAACTCACAACGATAGGAATAGACATTGATAATTCGTCACATCGAGCCGTCAGATAATCGCGACATTTTTGACATTTATCGTCAAACGTCAGTCACGGAATATACCTCTCAACTGCCTTATTTGAGTTCAAACAAAGTAGCTAGCCTATTTGAAGATGAAAGTAATTATACGCTTGTCGTCGAGGTTGATGAATGCGTAGTTGGGCATGTCACCTTGTTTTTAACGAATAAGTCTCGAGATAAACATTGCGCCTCGATTGCAATTGCTGTGCATCCTAAGGTTCATGGTCAGGGCGTGGGCAAGGCTCTAATGAAAGAAGCCATAAATCAAGCCGACAACTGGGTTAACCTCGTTCGCTTAGAGCTCGAGGTGCATGCAGACAATCAGGCTGCAATCGCTCTGTATCAAAGTGTTGGTTTTGACCTGGAAGGCACAAAGCGTCTCAGCACCTTCAAAGCGGGTCGATACATTGATATGTTATTGATGTCGCGAATTAATCCGGATTATTTACCGATGAAACTTGAACAATAGACTTTAGGTTTATCTAAACAAAGAGGCAACCATCATGGCCGTGCTAATCTTTATTAATATCATCTCCGTTATCATTTGTTTTTTGGTATCCAGACATCGAAAAGCAAATACGCTTTTTTGGTCACTCGTCGCAGTTCTCGTTGGCCCTCTTGCTATTCCATTTGTTATTTTCTCAAAGCCCGTCACTCAGACAAAGTGATGGTGTCACATGAAATTTCAAGTAGACCTCAACCCAATTGAACACGATATAACGGATATTCGAGCGGGGCTCATTCAACATAATAAGCCCTTTTTGGAAGGCATCAACAAAGAGATGATTGCCTGCTATGCCCTAGAGGGTGATAGAAAAATAGCCGGCATTATTGGTGATGTCTGGGGAAATTGGCTTCTAGTGAAATATTTGTGGGTAGACGAAGCCGTAAGAGGAGAGCGCATCGGTAGTGAGCTACTCATGCGATTAGAGCAATGCGCCATCTCAAGAGGGTGTATATCTTCGTTGGTTGATACTCTGAGCTTTCAAGCGAAACCGTTTTATGAAAAACATGGCTACCAGTGTCAAATGGTGCTTGAGAATTACCCGTTAGATTCATCACTCTCTTTTTTGACCAAAACGCTCTAGCGAGTGGTCGTTGCATGTTGATATGTGAGCGTCGATCCACCTCTGCATTGAGTGACGGCCTCCTCATTTCTACTCTAGTGCGTGACGCTTTCTATCGAGAAATTAAACAGGAAAAGGAACTATATGGACATAGCTGTGCTTACCTTTGAAGGCCTTAATGAGCTGGATTCGTTTATTTCCGCTGGCATTCTCAATCGTATGAAAGAGTCAGGGTGGAATGTCCAGATAACGAGCCCAAGTGACTGGGTGACGTCTATGAACGGGGTGAAAATTGAAGCCCAGCAACCGTTGGAATTCGCGAATCAGGCAGACGTCGTTATTTTTGGTAGCGGCATTCTCACCAGAGAGATCGCCAATGATAGTATGATTATTTCTCGGCTAAAGCTTGAGCCCAGTCGGCAACTTATTGCGGCTCAGTGCTCGGGCACATTGCTGATGTCGACATTGAATTTGTTAGACGGACACCCAGCATGTACCGACTTAACCACGAAGCCGTGGGTGATGGAATCGGGAGTTGAGGTGTTAGAACAACCGTTTCATGCGCATGAAAATATCGCTACAGCGGGGGGCTGCCTATCGTCTCAATATCTAGCCGCTTGGATTATCGGTAAATTGGCGGGACAGCAGCAGGCTAGAGGCGCCATTTTTTATGTAGCTCCAGTGGGTGAGAAACAACGGACTGTTGAGCATTGTATGTCTGTAATTGGACCCTATTTATAGAACGATGAATGCGTCAGCGCATTTCGTAAAGGAATATTAAAGATGGAACTTATTCGCTTAGCCTCTAGCGAGGACCTTGGTGGCATTTTAGCTTTATACAAAGAATTGCGAGGCAATGATCCGCAGGTTTTAGAATCCGATCTCATGCCGACGTGGCAAGAGATGCAGGAGAATCCCCATACCTTGCATGTGGTTGCGGAAATTGATGGAAAGCTAGCGTCAACCTGCCAGCTTGGTCTGGTGCCAACGGTGACCAATGCGGGCAAACCTTTTGGTATTATTGAGCACGTTATCACTGGAGAGCACTTTAGGCGTCGAGGATTAAGCCAAAAAGTGATGGAAAAAACGCTTGAGCTCGCGTGGGAACTAAATTGCTATCAAGTCGTCTTATTATCAGGCGAGACACGTTTTTCTGCGCATAAACTGTATGAAAAAGTAGGATTTCAATCTGGAATTGAGAAAGGGTTTGTCATCAAAGCCCCGTAATAGTTTGTACACCCACTTAGAATAACAACATTCAAAATCGGCTCACTTATTACACGGAAGGATGTTTTATGAAAACTTTATTGATTGAAACGTTTATCGATGGAAATCAGGATGATACGGTGAAAATACCGCTAACGTTGGCAAAAGTGGCGATCAATTCTTTCGCTAAACGGTTCAGTGTTGCACAGGTAGATATGATTCGATCCGCTATCGCCACCGACGATTTCCAAGGTGTTATTCTAGAAGTTGAAGAGCAACAAACCAATGAAAGAGTCGTGCTTTCAATCGTTCAATAGGCTTTAAAAAGTGAAGCTGTGTGTATGTTATCCCCCTGATTTCATGCCCGCTAAACATTTATACGTTAGGGTATTATTCTAAATAGTTGGCAGTGAACCTTTTAATTCCAGCATCATTTTATACGCACTTTCCCCTGACATCTGATAGGGCACAAAGTCAGAAGATCCAGAGAACTTTATGTTTAATGGTTTTGATGCGCTCGAACTGGGAATATAGCCCATCTTCCAATCGGAAAACTCGCGCTCACTAATCTCTTCGTATCCCAGAATCACAATATCGCTGTGTCTGTTGTCTTGTAAAATAGTTTGATAGGTTTTGTTTACGGCTGTTCTAGAGCCTTCCAGACATTGTAGAAAATACTTTCTATTAAAGTATAAAATACCGGTCACATCGTTTAGCTCATTGTTCGAACGCGCAGATTCCAAAATACTGTCAACAGGAGCGTCAGCCAGTGCTTCAGTGATGGTGCTTGCGTAAATTAATCGGGTTAGAAACATACTTGAGACTCGTTTTATTACGTTTAAAGTAAATGTAATCCATGACGTTAGAAAAGCAAATTATAAGTGCTTGATTGCGTATGGTAATGACTGGGCTCCGTGAGTGCTCATCATTTATTAATGGGATATTCTATGCGATTTTATAGCGTACTATTGTTCGATAGTTTCATTTTATTCAAATGGTTAAGTAAGCACACTGGCATCAGATCGAAAACGGATTAACCCGTGGTTGGAATGTAAAAGGAACAAATGAAATATGAAAGACTCAAGACTAGATAAGAACCTCTATTGTGGGAAGTGTAATCAACCTACCAAGCACGCTTCATTGACCCCTCTTGAGATTGAAGCTCAAGTGAAAAGAAAAAACACTTGGCACTATCAACTGTTGAGCTTCGTTGTCGGCGTCTTTTTTAGTACCGAAGAGTCAACAAGCCACATCAGTTATTACCGTTGTTCGGTTTGCGGCGCAGATTATCAAGACCGAGAGTCGATGCCTCATTAGTTTTACTGATGAACGTTTACCTTATCGTCGTTAATCATTATTGAGGGCTGGGATAAAGGTAGCGTGAGGAACTGACACTGTTGGCACTCTTTAGGGAGCAACTGAATGAGTGTGGCTGTATGTTCACTTACAATATCACCAATAATCGTAGAGTTCTGAAGATTGAAAGTCCCAGTATTGGGACGACATTTATACCCTGAATAAGTGTGGTTCGTGATACCTTATCAGCCTTGAAAAAGAGTTCGTGAAGAATCGAAAATGACAGAGAAAATTTATCTTAATAGTGTATACCGTGGTGAAGTAGAACAGTGCTACGGCTTTGAAACGGCGATCAATAAGTCTCTCGTTGAAGAGCGTATTTTCCTCTCTAGTGAAGGCCTTCAAGGCGATCAATGTGCCGATCAACGCCATCATGGTGGTTCAGAACGTGCATTGCATCAATACCCCCTAGAGCACTACCAATATTGGCAAAAAAAACACGGAGCCGATATAGATTGGCAAGCGCCTGGAATGGGAGAAAACCTAAGCTCAAACGGAATGACGGAAGAGACGGTGTGCATCGGTGACCAATATCGCTGGGGTGACGCCATTATTGAGGTGAGCCAGCCGCGTTCTCCATGCTTTAAACTCAATAAGCGTTGGGGAGTGGAAGAACTATCCGTTGATATGCAAGCGATTAGCCGTTGTGGTTGGCTTTACCGAGTGATTCAACCTGGAATGGTGAGTGCTGCAGACCCTTTGGAGTTAATCAGCCAAGTGGAAAACCCTATGTCGATAAAGGATGTATGTAACGTGTTCTTCGGCGATCCACTGAATAGAGAGGGCTTATTTAAACTCAAACAGCAGGTTAAGCTCTCTGACAGTTGGATGTCGAAAGTGAACCTGCGATTAGAGTCTGAGGAAGTCGAAAACTGGGATTTCAGATTATTAGGTTATTCGCGTAGCTAAACACAATAAGAGTGAGCGTAGAGGTAAACTTACGCTCATCTAGTTCGAATAGGCAACGATTCTCGCCGAGGCAAGTCCTTGTTTTATATCAATAGAGATTTGATTGTTACGCTGTCATTGATAACAAGGACTGATAAGTGTTAACTGCCTCCAAGTATGCCAACCAAACTACCGCTACCATGGGCTTAAGCTTAGTTTATTGGAAATGGTTTATTAGGGATGGTTGTTATGGAGAACAAATCTAAAAGTAAAACTATTGTCGTCTTTTCTTGCCTTACGTTTGTTCTAGGCTTTATGTTGCTCGCACTTTCATCCTTTGCTTTGGTTGCCATGCTGGTGATTCACGCATCGTTTTCCATGTTTGTGTTGCATGCCTCTGAACTCCGATCTTCATCAAAAAAGAACGCCCACATCAAATCAGAGCGCTATCTCGAGGGGTAACGGCTCAAGAAAGTTTTCGGTTTCGTTTGGGGGGGGCTAACTCTTTCATTTATTGTGGTATTGTCAAAGAAGGTGTAATAATCTGCTTAAAACTGAGTGCATGGATTGAGCACAATGACCACATTTCTAGCCGGCTTCTCCTTAGGTTTGTCACTGATTCTAGCGATAGGCTCTCAAAATGCGTTTGTACTAAGGCAGGGTTTAAAGAATCAGCACGTGCTTGTTGTTTGCGCGGTTTGTGCTGTCTCTGATGCGCTTCTTATTAGCTTCGGGGTTGCAGGTTTTGGCGTAATCGTAAAACAATTTCCACAGATAGAAGTGGTAGCCCGTTATGGTGGCGCTCTTTTTCTCACTCTTTATGCGCTTTTAAGCTTTAAGTCATCGTTAACGACCGATCATGCGCTAGAGACCAATATAGAGTCTAAGCGCTCTTTACCGAAAGTGGTTCTGATGTGTTTGGCGTTTACCTGGTTAAACCCGCACGTTTACCTAGATACCGTAGTATTGCTGGGCTCCATATCCACCCAATATCACCCTAATCAAGCCGTCTTCGCGCTGGGCGCGGTGAGTGCCTCTTTTGTCTTCTTCTTTTCATTGGGCTATGGGGCCCGATTGCTTGCTCCTGTGTTTCAAAAACCGAAAGCATGGAAGATATTAGAGCTGATGGTTGGTGTGATCATGTTGACCATTGCCTATACGTTAGTGCAAGGGGTTCACATAGAAGCACGAGTCTGACATTGATTGATGTCATCAGATTCAGACGGTTTCATTGCGTCACTACAAGTAGCTAGTGTTAGCAAGTGGGAATGGGGCAACAAATCAGATATTCAATGTCCATCATTAATCTTCTAAAAAGGAAAGAACACAGTGGGAAAAGTGGTATTACAAGGCTATATAATCATACCGAAAGTCGAGTTAGATCATGTCACGCAAGCCTTGCAGCAACATATTGAACTTACTCGAGCGGAAGAGGGGTGTTTAGTGTTCAATGTCACGGCATGTGATCATGACTTAAGTCGATATGATGTTTATGAAGCGTTCACTGATAGGGCGGCATTTGAACGTCATCAGCAACGTGTGAGAGATTCCCACTGGGGGCGCGTGACTTACAATGTAGAGCGCCACTATACCGTGTCAGAGCTTTGAACGTACTCCTCAGTGAAGAAGCAAGGTTACAAGTTTGCTCGATAAACAACTGATTTGTGATCGGTCGAGCTTTACCTTCCGTACAGCTTGTTATTACAGTGGTTTTTACGTTTTATTCGCAATCGATTGATAGCGGTCTTTCAATCCTAAGGAGAAGTGTGTGCATAAACTGATTATGTTGGTGGGTTCCTTACTGTTAACGGGATGCCTAGGAATGCCGGAGAGAGTGACGCCCGTCGCTGATTTCCAATTAGATAAATATTTAGGGGAATGGTATGAAGTTGCACGTTTGGATCATTCGTTTGAAGAGGGGTTGAGTCAAGTCACTGCCAATTACAGTTTGAAAAGCGATGGTGGCGTTCAAGTTATCAATAGAGGGTATTCGCTAGAAAACGATGAGTGGCAACAAGCAGAAGGAAAAGCCTACTTTGTTAACGAAAGTTCAGAAGGCTATTTGAAAGTCTCGTTCTTCGGTCCTTTTTATGGTTCATACGTCGTTTTCGACCTAGACAAAGAAAACTACCAATACGCATTTGTGTCGGGTCCAAATAACGATTATCTATGGCTGCTCGCGAGAACAAAAACCGTGGATGATGGAGTAAAAGAGCGATTCTTATCCATGTCAAAGGATAAGGGGTTCAATACCGATGAAATCATTTGGGTAGACCAAAACTAGTTGTTTGGAGTTAGACAGCTCAATCGTTTTTACACGCCAATAAAATAGGGCTCTGCGATCACTTTGATTGCCGAGCCCTTTGTTTTTGGTGGTATTTAACGTTTGCTATTGCTCACCTTTGACATCGAGAACAATTTTTCCCGCATGGCTTTTCTCTAAAAAGAAGGCCTGAGCCTTATCAATGTCTTTTAATGGAAACGTACGCGCAACGATTGGCTTTATTTTTCCTTGTTCTATGTAGTCAATAAGGTTCTGAAAGACGGGTTTTTCTAGCACCGTACAGCCAAAGAAACTCAAATCTTTGAGATAAAGAGTTCGCACGTCGAGTTCAACCATAGCACCAGCAATAGCGCCCGAAACCGCGTATCGGTTGCCCGGTTTTAGCACTTGTAGAAACTGCGGCCACTGCGGCCCCGCAACCAAATCAACCACAACGTTGACACTGTTCTGTCCGAGTTTTTCTACAAGGTTGGCATCACGATCGATGGTTTCATCTGCTCCGAGATCGATCAACTGTTGGGCTTTACTAGGGCTGGTTATCGCGATCACGTAAGCACCACGTGCTTTTGCTAGCTGAATAGCGGCAGAGCCGACCCCGCCCGATGCACCTGAGATAAGAACCTTGTCTTTTGATGTCACGTTGGCTCTTGTCAGCATGTTCTCTGCAGTAGAATAAGAACATGGGAAAGAAGCTAGCTCGATATCGGTTAACGACGTTTTGACTTCATAGGCATGATCGCTATCCACGACCGTGTATTCAGCAAATCCACCATCACATTCAGAACCGTAATACCAAGGCGACTCAAGCGGTTGACTGTTTATTTTGTTCAAACAAGGCTCGATAAGAACACGCTGACCAATTCTCTTTTCATCCACATTTTTGCCGACGGCGACGATGACCCCACAAACGTCTGCCCCTTGAATTCTTGGGAATGAGAGCTTGTTTCCCGACCACCCCGCATCTTCATCATCCGCTTCGCCTTTTGAATACCAGCCAATCCGTGTATTGATGTCGGTGTTATTGACACCTGCAGCAGAAACACGAATGAGAACGTCATCGTCAGATGGGGTTGGGACAAGAATATCGTCTCGATGTTCAAGCATTTCAGGGCCACCATGGCCAATCATCTGAATGCCTTTCATTGTCTTCGGTATAGAGTTCATTTTATTGTTCACCTAGTAGTTGTAACAGAGCGTTTTGACCGGATGTCACGGCGTCTTTGCCAATGACAGGCCATGCACTAGAGATCCCTTCATGGAGTAAAAATAGAGCCGTGGACAGATCATCTCGTCCGCATTTCTGACCTAAGAAACGGCGTACTTCTTCTTTATGCTCTTTTACTGCTTTGCCAATGACAGCATTGTCTGGAAAGGCCGCGACGGCATTCAATGACATACAGCCATGGGGCGCGTACTCAATCATCCATTGTTCAAGTTTGTTAAAAATATGCACGACAGATTCAATGCTACTCTCGGGGTAGTCCTCGAGTAAAAATTCGAGATAACGATGGTGGCGATACTCTAACGCGCCCACAACCATTGCCTCTTTGGAAGGGTAGTGTTTGTATAGCGTTCGCAAGCTGACGTTGCACAGGGTTTTCAGTTGAGCAACACTTGGCTCAGCAAACCCGTACTGGCTAAATGCGTCTTCCAAATTGGCTGCTATTTGCTCTCTTAACATAGATATCTCACACATATTGCTCACACATCAGTGAGGGGTAGAATGATCGTTCTCATATTATGGTAGAGTGATCGTTCTACCTTGTCAATGTATGATGAAATGGCGCTGAAATGAACGTCGCCTGCCATTGGGTTGGGAATAGCTCATAGGCTCATCTCTAAGAATCTCTTTATTGGGACGAAATTACTTACTGTATACAGAGCTTCTATGACACTATGTGAAAATACTTGTTATTAATATGAATCTTGAGTCATTTGAGCGAAAAGCGACTTATGGAGTGAAACATGGAAGTACAGACGTTACTGTTGTTTGCAATTGCATCGTTATCAATCAACCTCATCCCAGGTCCTGATGTGGTTTATATTGTATCGAATAGCATGAAAGGGAAACTGAGTATTGGTTTAAAAGCGGCTCTCGGACTGGGTGTGGGTTACTTCTTTCATACTTTTGCCGCTGTGGTTGGCTTGTCAGCTTTGGTGCTCAATTCCGCCATTGTTTTCAGTATCGTCAAATACCTAGGGGCTGCCTATCTTTTTTACCTCGGTGTTACCTCAATTAGAAACATGCTCAAAGGGCAGTCGTCTTTTTCTATAGAGGCAAGCTCAAAGTCGGATAACGGGGTGTTCAAACAAGGTGTTATTGTCAGTATCTTAAACCCAAAAGTCGCGCTGTTTTTCTTGTCGTTTCTTCCTCAGTTTGTCGATGTCAGCAGTGGTTCTGCAACGATGCAGTTGCTTGTTTTGGGGACACTGTTCAGTGCGCTCGCGACGTTGTGCAATATTGTCTACGCCGTTGCGGGAAGTTGGTTGTTTAGCAACCCTAAGATGTCACGTTACACGAGAATCATAGAGGGCGTATCTGGTGGGCTGCTCATTGCACTTGCCGGGAAAATAGCCTTGAGTAAAAACGCCATCAGTTAAAGTGGCTGGCGAACTTACTGAGACTTGTAACGCATTAATGTAAGTCAAAGAAACGCACCCGATAAAGAAACACACCTGAGACAACGAGAGACATACTATGGATATTTGGACGCTACTCTTTTTTATCCCTGCCTGTTTTGCATTAAACATGACACCTGGTCCAAACAATCTTTTATCCATGAACAATGCACGATGTTTTGGCTTTCAAGCGGCATTTCTTGCAGGGTTAGGGCGCATATTGGCCTTCACCGGTATGATCGCTTTGGCTGCATCAGGGCTAGCGGTTGTGTTGTATACCTCTGAGATTCTGTTTCTTGCTGTCAAAGTTGTCGGCGCTGTGTATTTACTGTGGATTGCGTACAGTCTATGGCGCAGTGAGTCCAGCCCGATTGCTGACATGGAACAGGGGAAAAGTCACGTCGAACTGGCGAAGCAGGAATTCTTATTGGCCGCTGGAAACCCCAAAGCAATATTGATCTTCACGGCGTTTTTGCCCCAGTTTGTCGATGTACAAAGGAGTGTGAATCATCAGTTTTTTATCTTAGGGATCACTTTCCTTGTACTTGAAATAATGGCGATTTCAATTTACTCGCTGTTTGGTCTGTACCTGAGACATTGGTTTTCAAAACCCAAAATGGCGAAGCGCTTTAATAAGGCTTGTGCAACGTTCCTTGCTTTCTCTGGTGCGAACTTACTCTTAAGCCGCCAGTGAAACAGGAAATATAAAACGGTTTCTTGATCAAGTTAAGTGGGCCTTGTATTTGGGGTATTGCACCTAAGGCATTGCCCATTTTTTGATTTAAGGGCATGAAACCTAGGGTTTAAAATAGTACTCGCTAAGGATTATAAGAGTCATTATTATAGTGCCAAATTTGTTCATTAATAAGTATTCCCGCTATGTCGATGCCTCCTTGCCCTGCTTGCCAATCTTCTTTTGTTTACCAAGATCAAAACCTTCTTATATGCCCAGAATGTGCGCACGAATGGGATCCGATAGAGATAGAGGAAAATGCATTTAAAGTCCACGACGTGAACGGATCACTTTTAGAAGTAGGGATGAAGGTGACGGTCATAAAAGACCTGAAAGTGAAAGGTAGCTCACTCGTTATGAAGATAGGCTCGAAAGCCGTGATTAAACGAATCATCGAAGGGAAAGATCATCAGTTGGATTGCAAGGTAGATGGCGTCGGTGAAATGCTTGTAACGGCCAAGTATGTGAAGAAAGCGTAACAGGCAGAATGTTATTAGGGGGAGCGATGCTTCCCCTTAACATGAGCGTGTCAGCGCGGACAAGGTGGATGGCAATCTAGTATTTACTTTGTCTCATTGGCGTCGAGCAAACGATGCTTTATTCGGCTCAATCCAACAGGGGTAACCCCTAGATATCGAGCAATATCATTTTGAGTCACTTTACTCATTAAGTCTGGGGACTTTTCGAGCAGGTTTTGGTAGCGCTGCTCTGCACTGAGACACAACAGTTCCTTTTCTCTCGCCTCTTTCTTCATGGCGAAAGCGAGCAAAATATCAATAACTTCACGCGCAAGCTGATGATTACTTTGGCTTTGCTGGTACAACCGTTCGAAATTGAATTTGACTAACACCGTTGGCTCTAAGCAGATAAGACCGAAAGTGGTTTTTTGTTTACGATAAGCGGCGGTCATGCTGCCAATCACGTCGTTATCCGTCAGAAATGATTTTACGCGCTCTTGGCCATCTGAGGTTAAGTAATACGCTTTCACCACGCCTTGTTTGACTAAGTACAACGAATCGTCATTCTCACCCTGTCTAAAGACATGCTCCCCCGCATCTTTGGTAATTTGCTGTCCTTCGCTCTCAATAAATCTCGAAAATTCCATCCGTTTTAACCCAAGTTAACGCTCATAGCTGATTGATTCAGTAGATTGGCTTCTAGCTTAAAGCATACAGCGAAAAGGGAAAAGCGAATGAAGTTATTAAACCAAGTGATTGTTATCACAGGCGGCACATCTGGGATTGGTCGTGAGATCGTCAAACGATTGAGTCCAGATAATCACGTTATTGTCCTAGGACGTGATGAAGAGAAGCTGGCCCAGCTTACGTTAGAGTATGGGGTTAAGACTTATAGAGCGGATCTTGGCAATACCAGTGATGTGGAGTGGACGACGAGTGAGCTACTTAAACGCTACCCAAAGGTGGACCTTCTCATCAACAATGCTGCAGTTCAGCATCCTGCTGCATTCAATAGCAATGAGTTCAACTACGACTCGATTCAATCGGAAATTACCACTAATTTCACGTCAGTGTGCAGCCTTTGCTACTTGATGTTACCAGCGCTGAGCAATTCGGATGGCCAAGGCGCAAACAACAGCGTCATTCTCAATGTGAATTCTGGCTTGGCGATAGCACCCAAAACATCATCGGCGGTCTATTGTGCAACCAAAGCGGCGCTTAACTCTTTCTCTATCTCTCTGCGTTACCAACTTGAATCCTCCAATATTGATGTAATGCAAGCGCTGATGCCCTTGGTCGACACGAAAATGACCAAAGGAAGGGGAACCAACAAGATGAGCGTGGCCGATGCGGTCGATCAACTTATTCGCGGTGTTGAAAAAGGGGTTCAGGACAATGACATCGGCAAGGTTGGATTACTGCGTTGGCTGAACAGATTGTCTCCTAACATGGCATCCAAACTGATGCAGACAGCTTAGAAAACCAAACGACTTGTTATGTCGCGCGGTATTGGATGAGGAAAAACGATGAATTGGAAACAGATAAAGGTAGGAGCATTACTCATGACGACAGCATTAGGATCATTCGCAAGCGAGATAACGGTGACAGGCATCGAACACGATCGAGGCGGCAACATCATTGTATTCGTCTTTTCTGAGGATGGATTTCCCAAAAAGCACGATCTCGCTATTCAGCAGCAAACTCAGAAAGCAAAAGCAGACACCATGCAGTTTCTTTTTGATATGAGTGAGGTTGAACTCAACAAAGGCGAGGTCGCGATCAAAGTGCTTCACGATGAGGATGAGAATGGTCAAGTCACTAAAAACTGGACGGGGATTTATCCTGCTGAAGGATTGGGTTTTTCCAAACAGCAGAAAGTAACGCTAACAGGCGCGCCAGTTTACAAGCATTCCAAAATTGATGTAACCGAGTTGGCGTCTGGGCTCACCATTGAAATGAACTATCCCTAGGAGAAAACGATATGAAACATTTAGTGAAAGCCATGTTGATTCTGGCGATGTTGTTTGCATTGACCTTCATCGCAATGAAAGCACTGGGTTTACTAAGCGTAGAACAGATCGAAGCTTGGTTAACCTACGCGCAGGGGTTATCGCCTATTTATGTCGGTGGTTTAACGGTACTGCTACTGCTTGCCGATATTGTTATAGCGATGCCAACACTCACTGTCACGATTCTCTCTGGCTTCTTTTTGGGGAGTGGTTTCGGCGCTCTGTCTGCAATCATTGGTATGAGCTTGGCTGGTATCGCAGGGTATTGGATGGGTAGGCGTTATGGCGACAGGGTACTTCTGTTTTTACTCAAAGATGAAGAGAAGATCAACGAAGCAAAAACGGCATTCCAGAACAACGGGTTAGCAATGATTCTTCTGAGCCGCGCGGTCCCCATCTTGCCTGAAGTGACGGCTTGCCTTGCTGGGGCGACAAACATGACGCTGCCACGATTTATGCTTGCATGGCTTTTGAGCACCGTTCCGTATTGTTTAATTGCTGCTTATTCTGGTTCCATCAGTTCAATGAGCGATCCGAAGCCAGCGTTAATGGGGGCAGCTCTACTGACCACAACGTTTTGGGTGGGTTGGTTTCTCTTTCGAAAATTCAAACTTAACAGAGGCGCACTCAGCTAAGCGCGATAAGTCGGTGGCACAGTTAACAGGTGATTAGCATTAAATGAGGAGGTGTGTTCTGCGTGAATACTCTGCATGTGAGTAAGAAAGTTTGACGGATCTCGTCCGTCATATGGAATTATTGGTATTTAAAAAACGTCCATATAATGAACGCAACTTAAAGAAACACACTCACTTACTTAAACAAATAGAGGTCACTATGAACACATCAACACTTACTACTAAAGCGAAATTCGAAAACGGCACAATGTTTGAAACGGGCGAAGAAATGCTTTACGTCCTTCAACTAAACGGCAGCTGGTATGACATGGGCAAGCAGTACGGTAGCTTGTCAAAAGAGCACATGCAAGCAATGTACGACGTCATTGTTCAGCCTGAATTTGATAAAGGGATGATTAGCCAAAAAGAAGCGTTTGAGTTATTTGGAACACGAGTTTACGCGGCACTTTCTCTTCGTCGCAAGCAGTACTTCCAAGGTGTTGCTGATGGCCTTGGTTGGCCACTAGAAAAAGTCATAGTGCTGGACCAAAGTGGCCCAATGGCGATTTATCTCGGCAAGCTGCATTCATTCTCAGGTTGTTCGTCACTGGCAACTTGGGGTGAAAGTACGGTTGATGGTCAAACTGTGATTGGCCGCAATATGGACTGGAGTGATCTTTTCCTAGACTTCCCAATCTATGCAACGGTTTACAACCCAACTGACGGCTCAAACGGTTTGGTGAATGTGAGCTGGCCAGGTTGGCAGTGGATGGTGACAGGATTCAACGATAAAGGTGTCTATACAGATTTGCACGACGGTACCTCTATGGGTGGGAACATTGTATCTGTCGAGAAACCATCGTTCTTGAACTCCGTGGTCGACTACATGGCAGAGTCTGACTCTATTGAAGCACTGAGCTCGCGCTTCCAAGCGTCTCGTACTGATATCGCATCTATCTGGATGCTAGCAGACAAAAGTGGTCAGGCATGTGCTTATGAGAATACGATTCAAGAAAATAGACAGCGAGTTAGCGATAAAGATTCAACGTCATTTGCAACGGTGAATACATTCTTAAACCCTGATTGGGGTCTAGGTATTCGTGAAACGCAGAGCTTTTCATTAAAGCGTTTTGAAAACCTCAACGATCGTCATGATGACGTCGCGGGTCATATCGATGCGACTTCTATGCGAAACATCTTTGACTTGCCGCTGTATAACGAAGATGGCAGCTTTAGAGAGAATGGTGGCGTGACTAAACCAACTAATCAAGACGTCGACCTGACTAACTATCAAGTGGTTGCTGATTTGAACGAGCTGCAAATGTGGGTGAAATTACCCGCACTAGGTAGCCATACCAACTGGGCTCACATTGACGTTAAATCTTTGTTTAACCAAAAGTAATATTCACAGATAGCCAATCGTCGTGACAAGGTGCAGTCCTCGCTGCCACCTTGATCACCTGTGGCCAATAGATTGCTGGTCAATTGCTTAATGCTATCAAAACGATTCCTCCGATATTTCACGCCAGTTGTTTGTATACAGCTTAGGCCCTTGCATGGAAGCTCAATATGCAGAACTTGAATCTGCTTTGAATGAAAAGTGCAGAAATGAATAAGGTCACCTTTTTAAAATCAACGCTGTTACTCAGCTCTCTATTCTCAACACTTTGCTACGCCTCCTTCTTTGACCCTGTTGATGAGCAATTTGATATGGGGCATCACCTCGCGGAGAACGCAGTGGGCTTTCTGCCCGTTCCCATCATCATCACTGAACCTGCCGTAGGGTATGGCGGTGGATTGGTTGGCGTTTTCATGCATGAAACGGATGAACAGAAAGAAGAACGAAAACAAGCGGCATTGAATTCCACTGATGGAGGCGCGCAACTTGTGCCAGGTGCGATTACGGTATTGGGTGCGGCTGGTACTGAAAATGGCTCTTGGTTTGCTTTTGTCGGACACCGTCATTCGTGGTTGAAAGACACGATTCGCTATACGGGGGGCGTGGGCGTTGGCCAAATGAATCTAAACATCTACAAAGATCTTTCTCTAGACGCGTCGGGTGAGCGATTTCCGTCCATCGATCGATCCTTCGAATTTTCGACCGAAACACGAGGTTTCGCGTTGCAGCAAGCTTTACAGTTTCGCGTGGCGAACACGCCACTTATGTTGGGCATTAAACAGTTTGCTTCGTACACCGATCTCTCATCAGACAACGCCTACATTGAGCAATTAATGGCATTCACACTCGGTAAAGAGCAAATCACTTCTGGGTTGGGGTTAACCGCCGACTACGATACACGAAACAATCTTTTCTATCCGACGAAAGGGTATCAATTCGCGGCACAGTACATGGTTTATGACGATAAAGTAGGCAGTGATCAGGAATATCAAAAGCTTGATGTTGATGGGCAGGTGTATGTCCCCCTTGCGCAAAAATGGACACTCAGCTTTGCTGGCAATTATCAATATTTCAACACCGAGGAACGGTTTCTTTCACCAACGACACAGCCTTACATTAAGTTACGCGGGGTGTCTTCTTACCGATACCAAGGCGATGAGATTGCAACGGTTCAAACTCAGATTGTTTATGATATCGATGATCGCTGGAATGTCTCGGGATTCTATGGCTATGGACGAGCAAAAGAAAAGACGAGTTTGAGTGATGACCAAGCGGTAGGTGCGTACGGTGCTGGTTTCCGCTATCAGATTGCTCGCCGTTATGGGTTGCGTATCGGCATGGATTTGGCTCGAAGTGATAATGAAAGTGCTTTTTACATCAGCCTTGGCAGTGGTTTCTAACGGGCTTTTTGAGCTGCCTGTTTGAATTTTGGTAATTGGATTTTTGATGTGTTTCATCCATCAATAGCGATTTAGATGACGGTTTAAATCACCATAAAATAGTGTCATACCAAAGAGGCTGTATCGATGTTAAGGCGTCTTTGTGATGTAACTGGGTGGACAGGAGGGTTCGCCAACACATTTTTTGGCCTGACTTACAGGGGTAAGTTAAGGGCCGTGAGTATTTGGCGTTTAGATAATGAAGCAACTTAACCTATTCAGAAGTAGAACCCTCTTTGTGTTTTTGACTCCACTTTTTTACTGGATTCCATTTTTTGCCGTTTCGGCTGATTCAGTACAAGAACTGTCAGGGAAAGCAATATTCCAGCATTACGCATTAAGTGAAGACATTCCCAAAATGGCTATGAGTTCACTGATTCAAGGCGAGCACCTGGTTGAGCACGCGACTCGACAGATAAAGATAGGTGAGGAAAGCCGCGAGTCAAAAGTCTTTCTGGTAAAAAATACCGATACGAAAGGCAATATAGATTTACGAATTAAGTACAACCCAAGCGAACTTGATGAACAAGAGAAAGTGATTGACGAAATAGAATCGTTTGTTCGCACCGAGTACCGCCTAAGGCATTACGTAGATAGCTATGATCCTAAGTCAGTGACAGCAGAAGAACATGATAATGGTCGTGTGACGATCAAGTTCGAATATTCCAAGTACGCCTTGCCACAGGATATCGCCTATTTTCGTCACCTTAGTGTGAAGGTTGAGCTGTTAGACGGTGAGCCAAAGACAATGGTGATTTTTAACGATCAGCCCTTTAAGTTCGATGGCTACCAAATCGAGAATTATTATCAGAAGATTCACTTTCAGCGCTTAGATTCGGGAAAGATGATCATCGATAACAAACGCATCGAGGTGGAGGGAACGAAGCGAAACAAACCTGTGTCGATGACAACAACGATAAGGCCGATAGCGATTTATGATGAACAAAATGATGTGACGGTTCTTGACCATACGATGTTAGAGCAAGTTTCAGACCCGAGAATGCGCGAAGAGAGTGTGGTCCTTGATCGAGTTTTTCCTTTGATGGGTGACATAGTTCGTCGTCAAGGTATTGATTTACCTCTGCCTTTTGGTGTTTCGGTGGCGTATCGCAATCAGAACATGGACATACCATTTACTGATTTTATTATTCAAGGTGTGGGTTTGAACGAGCTGTTTGACCCATACGGCAGCATTGGCACCGTTAACGCAGAAAGCTTAACTCTGCGTGCAGACCTAAATATTCTTCCATTCTGGAACGTGTATGGGTTAGTCGGCAAGATCAACGTGGACGCTCAGGTAGATGCGGAATACACGGGGGCAGCGGGCGAGTATCTTCGAGACAAACTCAACAATAAGCTGTCGTTGGGTGATGTATTTTGTCATGAATTCTCTGCGCTATGCCAGACGGGGCGAGTCAAGATTCCATTGAGCTTAGAGTACGATGTCGCGGGGTTAGGGACGACGTTATCGGTAGGCTATAAAGAATTTTTTGCTTCTGTTTCTGGTAGCTATACCAAGACACGTTTAAAGGGTACTGACAACTGGGGAGATGGCATTGTAACCGTTCAACCTATGCTTGGTTATCAATTAGTAGACTATCGCGCTCAGCTTTTTGTGGGAGCGGAATATCAAGGCTTAGATTCTAGAATGGCGGGTCACGTTGTCGCTGGCGATATTGAGTTTGACTACGACATTGGCGTGAACCTATCACAATGGGCGTATTTGGTGGGGGTGAATAAGCAGTTGGGTAAGAATTACAACTTAACCTTCCTTTACAACAAAGGTGAAACTCGAGACGCGATGACGGTTAACTTTGGCTATCGATTCTAACAACGAGGCGCAAATGAAAAGTGAGGATTAGATCCGTCATATTCGATTAAGAAGATAGCAATTGCTTCGGTACACTTTGTCTATCAAAGCACTTCAAACAGTTTCAAAGGATGGTAAAGCGCGCAGGGATTTCGCATTTGAAGCGATACACTCAAAAAACACGGGCTTTACAATGACACCTAAATATTTACCGACGCACAAAAAAACATTATTAACGCTTTGCTTAACCACATTGTTGGTGGCCTGCGGTTCAGATAAAGAAGCGGACCAAAAGAATAGTCAAAAACAACCAATACTGACACCGGAGGCGGCACAAAAAGTGACACTCTCGGTAGGCAACTCTACATTCACGGCGTTAAAAGAATCAGTATTGATTCAAGATACACAAAATAACGATGCATTGATCAATATCGAAACATTCAAGGGTATTCAGTACGCAGCCGCTGACCGATTTGAACATAGTGAGACGCTCGATTTGAGAAGTGAAGTCGATGCCACTCAGTTTGGCTCCGCATGCCCACAACTGAAATCCACTGCGCAGCCACAATCTGAAGATTGTCTGAACTTGAATGTCTGGCGACCATTAGGAACACAGGGCGGGGACGATTTACCGGTTTACATCTTTATCCACGGCGGAGACTTTGAACATGGCTCAGGTTCGGATGCGCTTATTCAAGGAGATACGGTGGTGGCTCAAGGGGCGAGTGATCAAAGCCCATTTATTGCGATAACATTCAACTACCGCTTAGGCCTGTTAGGCAGCCACTGGGTGAAGGGTGAGCAGGTTAATGGAAACTATGGCTTAGGCGATCAACAAACGGCGCTTAAATGGGTGAGTCAATACATTGAAGACTTTGGTGGTGATGCTCAAAACATTACCTTAATGGGCCAGGGGGCAGGAGCCATGTCAGTCGCACTCTTGCAGCAGCAATCGGACAAAAATAGGTGGGTTGGCGATGAATTTCAGCGCGCTATCATGCAAAGCAACCCCTATGGCTTTGAGTACCGCAGTTACGATGTGGCTAAAGCACAAGACGCCGATTTAGAGTTAAGTCATGCTTCCCTAGACGAGGTATTGTTGGCTCAGAAAAACATACTCGCACCAGCAACTCGAGTGATGGATTGGCTGTTGAAAAGCATACTGCCTGCTATTAATGAGCTGTCACCTTTCCCTTTAGGAAAGGCTGACCACACACCTATGGCAACTTTGATGCCTTTTTCTCCCTACTTAGCGTGTGAAAAAACGGTACTTGGAGCGTGCAGTATTGATGCAGAGCAACCATACCAATCTGATTTTATTGTTCCGACAGTTGTTGGGGTAAATGGGAAAGATTCAAATACAATGAGTATGTTACCGACCCTGACCTTTCTCATTCCTAAAATACTCGATGTGGTGATTGAGCAAACGCCTATGCTGGAAAATGAAAACTCAACGTCTTTAGACTGGATTCATGCAATTCAAAATTGGGTGCAAAGTGACGAAGCTCAATCTGATATAGAAGCGTTACTGACAGCGGCGGAATCAGACAAAGAGATGGCAATCCAACTGAGTTTGGAAGATGTGTTCGAGGTCTTGCCAACATCGGCTTATGAAGCAGTGAGCCAGTTGTATTTTGGTCTTGAGAATCGAGAGAAGACGAGCGAGCTTTTATCACTAACAGATTTTTACCCGAATGATGAATCAGAACTCAACAGTGCGGTGCGTAACATGGGACAATTTAAGATGATGATGAATGACATGCTCTTTAGCGGCCCATCACGAATCAAGGCACAGCAATCGCAACAGCCCGTGACGTTTTATCATTTTGACTATAAACCGAGCTTTAATGTTTGGGCTTATAACACCAAAGCTGATACGCGAAGTGTGGACATTGGAGATGCATTGAAAACCTTGTCGTGTGTCACGGGAGCGTGCCATGCATCAGAATTACCATTCGTTTTCAACAAGCCATTCAAGCTCAATGGCGAGCCAGTATCGCCCTCGAAAAAAGACAAGCGACTGATGAGCAAGTTATCGAGAATTTGGTTTAGCGACGCGTTGTTTAATGATTACCAGTACAGTAAAGCAAGTGACAGTGTGTTATCAATTGATAACGATGGTGAAATCTACATCGAGATGGATTGGGACCACTACCAGCAACAAGGCGTTGACCCTACACTGCGTAATGGGCGACTAAGCGGCTTGGAAGACCTAGAAATACTGGCAAGCTATTTGTAATACGTGATGATAAAAGAGTGGCCTGATTGGCCACTCTTTTCGTTAATAGACACGATGAATCGTCTTTCTGACTCGACACTCAGTGACTGCTTTTATCGACGGCTTAGTTGAGTAAGAACTGAGATTACTGGTTGTCGTTAGACGGTAAGTTCTGCAGTGAGATAAAGCGTTTCACATAGGCATCTGTTGCCGCCATGATAGACTTCTTCACTTCCATGATTTGTTTTGAATGGGGATTCCACAGGGCAAAGGAAAACTTCATTCCCATTTTCAACTCATCTAATTCAAGTGATTCTAGGCTTTCAGTCACATACGGTGATTCAGACAAGACCTTTGGCAACCAAGCCCAGCCTAGGTCATCTTGAACCAATTTTATCACCAACGCGAGTTGATCCACTTCTTCATGTACCGCTGAAACCAGTAGCTTCTCTTTTAAACCTTCGTCTTTAAAGGCACTTAAGACAAATTGACGCGTAGTTCGTAGCGCACTTAACGCTTCTTTTGGAGAGAGCTTGGAGAGTTTCCCGCCTTTCTTAACAAACGGTAAGAACTCTATGTGCCCGATGAACGTCGAGTCTTTGCTGTACATTCCCTTGCCTTTATCGATCATGACTAAGCCAAAATGGATATCACCCGTTGATAGGCCTTCTTCTATTTGGCTCTTTGTTCTAACGATAAAATTGACTTTCATGTTCGGGAAGTCTTCATCAAGCTGTGCTCGAATGGAAGAAAGTAGACGGTGTGGCGTCATGCTAGGGTAGGCAAAGTTAATACTTTCAAGGCCACCATAGGAGAGGCTTAACGCGATATTGTCGAAGATACGAGACTGCTCAATCGTAGATTTTGCGTAGTGATACAGGAGTTTCCCATCTTCGGTAGGCTCGATAGTGCGGCCAATGCGTTCGAATAGATCGACGGCTAAAACATCTTCAAGGTTGGTGATCACCTGACCGGTTGTGGTGCGGTGTTTGTTTAAGCGGGCGGCGGCTTTACTAAATGATCGCTCTTCGTAGACGGTCACAAAAGCGAGTAACTGTTCAATACTAAAGTTCATACGTTGCACTCAATCAATATTCCATTAAGTACAACGTATCAGATATTTGCAGGATTATGTAATTCAACAACCTAATTATGATGAGTTTCACACTAGGCTGCTGAAAGAGGTTTTTGGCGAGGGCGTGTCTTCTCGTGGTGAGCTCTACGCTGGTTTATCTTGTCTGTTGGTTTTTTCTAGGTTGAGCGGGTTATTGTTCATAGTGAGATATTTCGATATCAATCATTTGATAGCCAGTCTCTGCGACCATAGTCTCGGTACTTTTCGTTCTCAATGTGCCCGTTAAGTACACCGTATCCCACAGCCCTTGCTCAGTGATCTCTTTAGGTGAATTAACATAAATAATTTGATTGGTTGGTGGTGGCGGTACATGGATACATGCGCCGTAGTAGGGCACCAGTAAGAATTCTGTCGCGATGTTGTCGTCACCTTCAAGTGGAATAATAAACCCTGGAATTTTAACGCGTTGCCCATCTAACTCCTCTCTGACGGAGCCCAGTTTATTTTGTTCTGGCGTATCCCATGAATGCTCGGGTAGAAAAGGCTGGGTAGCTTCTCTGATCATTGATTGTTCATGTTGAGGGACGAGGTCTAACCATTCTATCTCTACGGTTTCTGCTGAGATAGAGAAGGTGCTTAGTATAGCGGCGGATAAGCCAATGGCTGAGAGTAGTGGTTTCATGATGCCCTTATCGTGTCTTTCGTCATGGTTGATGCGAAAGATAGTAAGGCGCATTAACTCAACACTATAATCTCAAGTGATGGATTCAATCCATCCAAAGGGGTTCGTTATCTTTTTAGCCTAACAACAAAGAGAGGGTGTGCGAGTTGGCTCTTTTGATGTGTCTGGTCCGTCGTAACCGAGTTTTACAGTGCGAGTTTTCATTCAATAATGGCGGTGTACGGAGACAAGAGCGAACCATCGTTCAATACATAGGAGGGTGACTATTCAACTTAAACAGGTACCAACAATGAACATTCAAACCAAACTTTCTTTATCTATTCTTTCTCTTGCTGTCGCAGCGCCTTTGTTTGCCGCAGACTCAGAACCTAACCCATCAGACTTAACGGAAACCAGCACATCAGCGTACTTTGGACTGAACAATCAAGGTTCATTGAAAGGCTCCGTTTCTGGTGATTTCCACTTTGATAATGGTCAAACAGGCATGTTAACGGTCGAAGGCACGATGGATAAAGAGGGCAAATATTCTGATAGCCGGGTTCAGTACTTCCATGTGTTTTCAACAGAAAGTCAGACGATACCAAGGGCAGCACTGTCACTAGATGTCATCGACAATGCAATGTTTACGTCTGCCTCACTTGGCGGGGTAGCAGCGATTAATGCTGGGATTGAAGGGCTCCAGCTGTTTCCGCGTCTTGGTGTGTTGGCTGGAGAATATTCAGATGAGTCAGTGGCGTCATTTAATGTTACCGACAAAAACGCGCTCGGCGGGTCAGCCGCGTTCTATATGATGTACCAACTTGGCGACGATGGCACGTATATTGGCGCATGGCCAGAATACAACTATTTGAATGGTGCCATTGAAACCTCAATGCTTAAATCGACATTGATGATAGCGACGCCTTTTTCGCAAGACAAAACCCGATGGGGACAGCTTAGAGTAGACAACACCACGGGTTACATGCAGTCCCAAACGCAGTCTATAGACATTGATGACACGGTTGTTTGGGCAAACTACAAATTCTATTTTTAAACTTTAGTATGTAATCTGAAAGCAGTGCTATGAGCACTGCTTTTTTCGTTTTGACCCTAATCCCAATATCACTTTCAATCTCAACATTATCCCTTTAGAGCGTCATTTCTGCGGCTGTGGATCCTTAACCTGCCTGAATTCCTTTCATTACGCGGCAAAAATACTCATAGATTAAGAAAATCTGTGTTTTCTTTCGTGTGTTCATATTCATTAAAGTCCTATATATCAATGGTTTATAATTTACTTATGTATGATTGAGGTGTTTTGACGTGTCAGGTCCATCTTAAGTGATTTAGAAGACTGACAAGATTCATCAATAATGTGAATCAAAGAGGCGCACAACGCTGACTTAACTCACTTACTTAATTATTGGAATCGCAAATTATGAACAAGCAAACTAAAGCCAAACTAATCAAACCGACTGCGCTAGCAATGTTAGTCGCGATGTCGCCAAGTGTTTTCGCTTACGACATCGTTATTACCAACGGTCGAGTAATGGACCCTGAAACAGGGTATGACCAAGTGGCAAACGTAGCCATTGAAGACGGTAAGATTGTCGCCATTACGAACAACAACATTGAAGGCGACAAGATGATTGATGCGGAAGGTCTTGTTGTCGCACCGGGGTTCATTGATACCCATTCACACGTAGTGGCTATTCCTGTAATGCAAAAACTGCAATTACGCAGTGGTGTGACGACGCCATTAGCACTAGAGGTTGGGGCTTACCCGGTGAGTGATTGGTATCAACGATTAGAAGGCCGATCACAAACGAACTTTGGTGCGAGCGTATCATCAGCAGGTATTCGAACTAAAGTTTTTAACGATGATTACCACACGAGAACTGGCACCATGATCAATGACATTTTTGACTCAGAAGAAGCCAAAGCGTCGAAGATTAGTGGCGACTCGATGACGGAGATAGCGTCTAGAGAGCAGATTGAAACGATTTCTGAAATGGTCGACAAAGAGCTAAAAGATGGCGGATTAGGTATCGGTGTTCCTGTTGGTTACATGTCTAAAGCAGCCACAACCATCGAAACGAAAGAGTGGCAAAGACTCGCAGGTGAATATGGCGTACCTACCTTTTTACACGGCCGTTTTTCGAGTCAGCTTCCACCGACATCAGGCTTAATTGGTATTGAAGAGATGCTATCGGGTGTTGGAATCTATGGTGGTGGTCTATTGGTTCAACATATGCACCAACAAACACTAAATGAAACGCCTGTCGCGCTTAAAATGCTCGATGATGCTAGAGCAAAAGGTATGAATGTTGCCGCTGAAATCTACCCATACAACTATGGTGCGACGATTGCAGCCGCTGACTACCTAGAGCCAGAAAACTACCAACGTAATATGGCGAGAGACTACTCAGACATTATTGAAACAGAAACAATGAAACCACTGACGAAAGAGCGTTACGAACAGTTATTGAAAGAGAACCCTCAAGCAAGTGTTATGTTTTATGGCGCCACTGATGACGACCTTAAAAATGCATTGGCGCACGAGTCAACCATCGTCGGTAGTGATGCTTTCCCGTTAATGAAAGAGAACGGAATGATGGCTTACAGCTGGAATACGTCTTATGAAGGGTTACAGGGTCACCCTAGAGCGGCCGGTACTCAGGCTCGTGTATTGAAAATGGTTCGTGAAGACAACTTAATGCCATTGATGTCAGCGGTATCAAAAATGTCGTATATGCCAGCGAAGTTCCTTCAAGACAATGGGATTGAGCAAATGAGCAAAAAAGGTCGTATTCAAGTGGGGGCCGATGCCGACATTACCATGTTTGACCCAGAAACAGTGACCGACAATTCGACGCTTAAAGAGCCAGGCTTACCATCAACAGGTATCCCTTATGTTGTTGTAAACGGAACAGTTGTTGTTGAGGATTCGAAGGTTCTGCCGGGTGTTTATCCTGGTCAAGCGGTTCGAAACAGCGTCGCGAAGTAAAGTGTGAAAAAGCAACGCAGGTGAGTTGCATATTCGGTGAAAGCAGACGTGAGAGCCACAACGCTCGGTCTGCTTTTTTGGTTAAGTGCTAAATGGCTTTGATTCAAGTATCTACGTTATCTGTTGTTTATGTATCAATAGCGTCTCAAGTCAGGGTATTTTAAGGGTTATCAAATGTTTATAACAACGGCGGGATTGATCGATACCATCTCTATTTTAGGGACCGCAGCCTTTGCTTTTTCTGCGGTATTGGCTGCGAGTGAAAAAAAGACCGACATTTTTACGGTTGCTGTCCTTGGCGTTATCACCGCGGTAGGTGGGGGAAGCACTCGTGATGTGTTGCTCAATGTGCCTGTATTTTGGTCGGAAGAGTTATTCTATATTTGGATTGCCGTGTTAAGCAGTTTGATTGGGTTCATCTCTGTTCCACTATTAAAGAAAAATACAGTGCATACCGTGAACCTTTATGTGGATGCGATTGCCATAGCAATGTTTGCCATTCAAGGAACTGAAAAAGCATGGCGTTTAGGTTTTGGACTTCCACTTGGCCCTATCATGCTAGGTATTATGACGGCAGTTGGTGGTGGTATTATTAGAGATGTTCTGATCCAAAGGCCGACCTTGCTGCTGTCCAAAGAGTTATACGCAATTCCTGTCGCACTCGGCTGTACTTTGCATGCCACGACCTTAGCTTTGTGCCCCGAATTTTCTGATATTAGCGCAATGTTGTCTATTTCGATGATCATCACCATACGTTACTTAGCCATTAGCAAAAGGCTACAAGTACCGAGTTGGGCGATTGTAAAAGGGGATAGGTGAGCAACGATTTCATTACTAAATGAACCCGCTCGAATAGGCGGGTTCATGATTTGAATGCGAAGGCTTGATTGGTCTATCGAACGCTATAAATAGCGAGCTTTCAAGTGATCTTGGAAGAACTGTGCATTCAAAGTATCCCCTGTCGCTTGCTTCACGAGAACGTTGGTGGAGAGTAGGCTTCCTTTGCTCCAGATATTGTCGCTCAACCAAGTGAAGATAGGAGTTAAGTCGCCGGATTGTATTGCCCCCTCAACATCAACCGTTTGTTTCATAGCGGCCATAAATTTGCACCGTCCGTCTAAGTAATACGGGTCAGTGTGTTTGATACTGGAGTCTAATCCAACTTTTTGAAAAGCTGATATCTTTTTCAATCTTGCTTACGCTACTAAATAGAAGCTCACTGATTTCGTTAACACTTAGACCTAGAAAATACTTCAGTTTAATTACTTCTCCTTGGGCTGGGTATTTCTTACTAAACGAGTCAACAACTTGATTGAGCTCTAAGATATTCTCAATATCTTTAATTTTACTAGGATCATCGCTACTTTGGCGTTTTAGGGCACCAAAGTAGCGATATTGGTCTACTAAAATTTGGCGAATGACCTTGCTCACTAACAAATAAAACTGCTTTCTATTACGAATATCAGAATCTGTTGATTGACTGATTCTAATGTAAGCTTCATTTATTAATGCGGTGGTGTTATTCGAGAGTTCATTAAATATTTGATTTTGCTCACCAAATTTAATTGAGTTTCGAGCTCTTTCTTTCTGAGCAATGGTTTTTAAGTGTTCGTAGGCAAAAAGATAAAGCTTTTGTTCAACCTCTTTATCGCCTGCTTGCCACCTTAAGATTAGGTCAGTTAGGTCCATCTATTCCTCATAGCTTAGTTAGCTCAGATATCTGTGAAGTAAGAAGTGATTGGGTATCCTCGTCTAGAATTTGTTGATAACGGTAAACAATCCCATCGTTTAGTTTCTTGCTAACAGGGAGATATTCCCATGTCGTGTAGTGTTGCGTGCCTTGTTCGTCTTGCCACATAACGGGCATGTTTAGATGATAAAAATAGAGTGACTCGTTGAGATTGTTAAGCCACCACATATCTTTAAATTGGTTGCTTACATTGTTGTAGTTAGAAACACTCCATTTACTACAGCGTTTGTCTTTAAAATCTGTGGCCCATACTTCATTATTTTTAATTTTTAGGCAGCGATATTGAGTACTGTTTTTATGTATCTTTTTCTCTTGCCATTGCCCATCAAACGATAGTGGTGATATGTCATCAGCAGCAAAGGTAAACCAAATTATTTCTTCGTTGTTTGGACCAAATACTTTCTCATGTTCACCTAAGCCTTGTTTCTTATTTAGCAAGATCTGCGTAGTCGGATTAAATGAAATGGCATTAGCTCGGTATTTATAACTGGAGCCTGAATTGTAATCTTCTACGACATACCCACTAAGATCTGTACGGCTACACCCTTTAATTGCGCAAGCAAACAATCCGGACCAACCACTAAAGTCAGAAACAGGATGGAACTCCTCGTTTTTTTTGCGCGCTCTGATATCGATATCACAGTTTGCTACTTTCTTGTCTTTACTGCCGTATCTATCTCCGTAATCAGGGTATTCATATATGCCCTTACCGGTAATCTTATACGTGGTCTTTCCAATTGGGCCAATGTATTCAGGACTACTCGTTTTGGATAAGTCATAAAAACAAAGTGTATTGTTTGAGTCTCTGGTTTTAATCAATATATCGCGTAACTCTTTGTCTTTAGGGGAATAAACAATGTCTTTAGAAGTAAAGGTATTTTTAATGTACTCATAGCTGGACTGAAGGTGTGAAGCAGCTTCGCCAACTGTAGGAAGTTCAATACTATAGTGCTTAGCTACAGCGTCTAATTCAAACAGATTAAGCTCACTTAGAAAGCTTTGAACATGTACTTGCTTGAGCTTATGTTGGTCTACAATAAGCTCATTTTCTACAGGGTCGAATTCACTCATTGCGAGGAGCAAACGAGTCATATTAATGGTAAGTGTTGGTTTGACGGTCATTGAGTTTGGTGAAACCCACTCTTCGGCAGACACTGCGGCAAGATGAAAGGCGTTCGATCCAGTTCCTAAATAGAAATCAACGGAATCTCCACGATTGTATATATATGCCCCTTTACTCGTTTCACCTTGAACTCCTGAGCTTGTTTTATATTGGATACCGGTAATTGGCGCATCGACAAAGTAGCCGACGCTTGTTGATGCAATGACATTAGTGGCGAGCAATAGGGCAGTGCTCAGCACGAGTGATATTTTTTTCATTTGTAGGGGATACCTTTACTGATTACATGAATCTTGTGGTGAACAATCAAGAAGAGAGATTGGTTTTTTTTCTGGCTCAACGAAGTCACTAAAAAGAAGCTTGTGTCGAATACCTTCTGGTAGCGAAGAGTTTGATAACAAGCGTTTTTTTGCCACTTCAATTATGTTTTTTGTCACGATTGGATTACTGCTTTCATAATGGAAAATGGACGTTAGCTCGAGTAGCATTTTTTCAACCGTTTCTTTTTCGCTCTCTAGTTTCTGATTTGAAATAGCAAGCAGTGTAAACAGGGAAATCGTTGAAAATAAGGTAAACAGTGATAAAGCGGATAAAAGTGGGCGGCGCTTAATGAATAACGTACATTGCTTAGTTGATGAGCCGTTAAGAGATATTGGAAAGTGATTTAAATAGCAACGGATATCATTTGCGAGTAGTTCGACAAACTGATAACGCTCAGTGGGACCTTTTTGAGTTGCTTTATTTATAATGAGCTGTAGATCTTGGTTAGGAGAGCTACCCAATAGCTTATTAAGTATCTTACCTAAGGCATATATATCACTAGTAACTGTGACATATCTACCTTCAATTTGTTCTGGTGATGCGTATGCCGGGCTTACTGCGAGGATTGCGGATTCTTCAGTATCTTGCTGTACTCTTTGCAACATATTGAAGTCGATGATCTTCGGCGTACCATCATTCTCTACCAAAATATTTTCAGGTTTTAAGTCGGCGTGCACGGTTTGGTGTTGATGAGCATGCGCTACCGCCGAACAAATCTTTATGAATAAAGTTAAACGTTGTTTTTCATCGTAGGCAATCTCTGTTAAAAATTCATTTAAGTTTTGGCCGCGTACTTGTTCCATGACTAAGTAGTTGATGCCTTTATAAGTGCCGCCATCAAATACCTTTACAATATGAGGGTGATTTAGGCGGGCAAGCATTTGAGCTTCATTAAACATCGTTGAGTTATCAAGCAGTCGATGCAACGATTGCCGAAAAAACTTTATGGCGACAGATTGTTCGAAAGTTTTGTTCTCTCTTTCTGCTTGGTAAACCACACTCATACCACCTTCGCCTATCTTCTCTCCAATTTTAAACTTGTCTACGATATGGCCTTTGACGTCGGGAACCGAGTCGATATACCGAGTTAGATGTTGATCAACTATCGAGGTGAACGCTAAATCGCTTTCCGTATGGGCTGCAATTAGGGGTTGAATATTGTTGTATTCGGTCCGGTTAGATTTTTTTAGCTCACATAACCAAGCTTTCTTATCTTGAACATCCAAATAATCGTAGAACAGCTGAGTACTATTCTTTTGAGCGGCTGCATTTTTTTTCATGAATTTCGAAATATATTTACGGGTTTCATTGTGCTATTCGTCCCTTGAATGGCTTTGTGCGTATCCATTAATCTGGCGTTGATTTTACAAAGTTCTCTCGTCAAATCAAGGAGAGAGGAACCGTTATAGGAATGGAAACGATGAAACGAACAAGAGTATTTTTGGCAATCTCAGCGGTATTAGTGCTTGGGGGTTGTAGTGATGATGATAATTCAGGAGTTGAATCTCAATCTCAAACGAGTACTTATAAGGCGATTGATGGATATTTGATTGATGCGGATATTTATGTGGATAGAAACAGAAATGGTGCGGCCGATAGTACTGAATTATTGGAAAACAAAACGAATGATAACGGTGAGTTTACCTTAGAAGAGTCAGACAAAAATTACCCAATCATCATTAAAGCTATTGCTGGTCAAACTTATGATTCCGATAAAGGTGGCCGGCTAGCCGAGGGCTTTGAGTTTATCGCTCAGCCTGGTATTGACATTGTTTCTCCATTTTCAACGATTGCGTTCGATGAAAACCTCTCTCTAGACGCACTGGCTGGACAATTTAACCTCCCTAGTAGTGTTGTTAGTGGTGATTATGTACATCAAAAGAGCGAGTCTGAGTATGGTGATTCTGCGGCTCAAGTTCACGCTCTAGCGAGAGCATTGACGCAAGTGATAGGAGACAGCTCCTCTTCTGATCTGATAAACACTGCGCAAGATATCAAGAATGAAATTGATAGTGATTTGAATGCTGGAAAGGATCTGAACAAGTTGCTTTATAAAGTGGGGAGTGGTGGTGCAATTTCTACTGTAGCAATGCCCAAAACTTTGAAAGAGCACTTTTTAGACGAGACATTTTATTATGTACACACCAATAAATATCAATTTATTGATGAGGGGATAATAGCGGTCGATTTTTATGAGGCAACGCAGACATTCACTGCTGGAAGTAACGCACCTAGAACATCGGACATTCAGTATTATACCAAGGGGTTTAAAGTTGGTTCAGACAACTTGGATGAGGTCATTTATATTAGTGAAGATATTACCATCTTAGTGACAGGTTACGGTGAATTAGGCTTTATGACTAAGAAAGACGTAAAGAATGCCTATACGAATACGTATCAAGATGCGGTGGAAGCGGACTACCGAGGAAAAACTTATTACCATTTTTGGGATGACTCTTCTGTCGCGGTTGTACGACCTTCTTATGTTGAATTAACTTTCTCGGCGCAAGGAAATACCGTGGATCTAACCGAAAATGGTTTAACGAGAACACTAAATTGGACTATTCAAGGTAATGATTTAGTTGTTCTCTCTGCGTTAGATGGCAATGATTGGACTATCTCTAGAACCACAATTGCGAGTGAGGATTTTATTATTTTCAACGCAGGAAGAGAGAGTAATTTAAGCGTTCCCTATTTCATGACTGAACACAAAGCCCTTGCTGAAGCGATTTATTCAGAATGGACAAAGTGATTTTAAAATCCAAGTTCAAGTATTTATCGTTTTCGGATGTTAAAAAAAGCATTTCAGTTAATACATTGATGTTAAGACGTTAGTTATTTTTAAACTCACCTTAGTTCAATAGGAGCGAATTATTGAACTAAGGTTTTGAACCCCAAGCATCCATGTGAACCAAAAGAATGAATTACAGAGAAAAGTTATGAAAAAATGGTTATATGTATTGGTCCTAGTCTTGTTTACCCCTTTAGTTAATGCAGGGCTGAGCAAAGAAGAAAAATATGCAATTTCACAGTATCAACTATTCTTTGATGGGAAAATAACGGGCTTTGGCTCCACACTAGTTCCTGGTATGTATGCGTTTCAGGTCAACAACGAAAAAAGTATTTCTCTTATGGCAAAAGATGGCTCTACCATACTATGGAATCCGAAGCTGGTAAGCTCACTTGAGTTTGATGCTCAGGGTAACCCAGTGAATCAAGTGACATTTGATAAAGAGAAAATGTTGGCTTTAAGAAATGAAATATTTTTCAAAATAAAGAAAGAAGACTTGATCACCGTTAAATTTGGTAATGGTAAAGAAGAAATGTATTTATACAGTGCAGTTGATTGTCCTGCTTGCTATAAGCAGGAAAAGGCAATGGCAACTAGAGCCTCTGAATTTAACGCCACAATATATATTGCCTTACTCCCTTAATAGTAATAAATGGAACGTTGTGAAAAAAATAATGTGCAGTAATGATAGAGTGCAGGCCTGGAAAAAATATTGGGAGACTCGACACCTACCGGATAATAATGGCCAATGCCAGTGGTCAAAATCTTATGCTCGTCAATCCGTTTCTTTCTTAGCTCAAACTATGGGTATTGGTGCTGGAACGCCAACTGCGGTCTTAGCCAACGGACAGGTTGTTAATCCTTCATTTTCTATTCCTATCCCTAAGCTAGATGGCAAATACCCAGCTGATAATGGAATTTTTGGAGAAGGCAGTATTAAAACGAGTTATTTTGATTGATTTAGTATGGACTAAATACTATTGAATATTGTTGTGTCAAATAATAGTGAATTTCTCGGGTTTACAGCATATTAAAAAGACCAGGTATAAATAAACACTATACCTGGTCAAGTTAGTTGGGTTTCACCTACAAATAGCGAGCTTTCAAATGATCTTGGAAGAACTGTGCATTCAAAATATCCCCTGTTGCTTGCTTCACGAGATCGTTGGTGGAGAGTAGGCTTCCTTTGCTCCAAATATTGTCGCTCAACCAAGTGAAAATAGGGGTTAAGTCACCAGAGTGTATTGCCCCCTCAACATCAACCGTTTGTTTCATCGCGGCCATAAACTGCGCTGCGTACATTGCGCCCAGTGTGTAAGAAGGGAAATACCCAAATGCACCATCGGTCCAATGAATGTCTTGCATACAACCATTTTTAAAGTTGCCCTCGGTATTTAAACCTAGGTACTGCTGCATTTTTTGGTTCCAAAGTTCTGGCACATCGGTGTGTTTAATTTTCCCATTGATTAAATCACGTTCAATCTCATAGCGAAGTATCACGTGAGCAGGATAGGTAAGCTCATCCGCATCAACGCGTATAAAATCTTTTTTCACGCGAGTGTAGAGTTTCTGAAAGTTATCAAAAACAAAGAGAGCTGGGTTGTGGGCGGTAAATTGCTGACCCGCTAGTGAGGAAAGGTGCTGAATAAAGGCATCGCTACGGCCAACTTGCATCTCAAAAAAGAGCGACTGAGACTCATGTATGCCCATCGATCGCGCTTCACCCGCTGGTAGCCCCGCTAATGATTTAGGCAATCCTTGCTCGTAACGCGCATGCCCTGTTTCATGAACAATTCCCATTAAAGACTGAACGAATTCTGATTCGTCATACCTGGTCGTTATTCTCACATCTGAGGGCACGCCGCCGCAGAATGGGTGAACACTTTCATCTAGCCTGCCGTGTTCGAAATCGAACTGCAGTAGCTTCATCACTTCTAAGCCAAGCGATTTTTGCTGGCTTGTTTCGAATTGGCCTTCTGGATTAATGAATGCCTCGGATTCTTGTTTGTCGATCACGTCATCGATTAATGTAGGCAGCCATGTTTTTACATCGGCAAAAAGCACATCAAGTGATTCCGAAGTCGTGCCAGGTTCGTAGATATCGAGCATAGCATCGTAAGGGGAAAGCCCCGTCGCCTCGGCTCTTATTTGCGCTTCTTCTTGCGATAACGCCACCACTTCAGCCCAGTTCTTTTCAAAACCTTGCCAGTCGTTGTTTCCGCGTTGGCTTCGCCACGCATGTTCACATTTTGAACCCGCGAGTGATTTCGCTTGTACCAAAGCTTCTGGTAACACGTTCGCTTGCTGCCATTGGCGTTTAAGTTCACGAAGGGAAGATTTGTCGTTTGTGGATAGAGACTCAGATTCTGCTTGTTGAAACCATTCAGCTAATTGAGGTTGAGTTAACAGCCCATGAATATGAACAGACAGCTGCGCCATTGCCTCAGAACGAGCCTGATTACCACCAGACGGCATCATAGAAGCGGCATCCCAGCCACAGATGGCGGCAAGATGATTAAAGTGCGAGATGGTTTTTGAATGTTCTACAAGTTGTTGAAATGCGCTCATAGTAAGCCTTCCGTGACGGAGAAAAGTGAGTTAAGTGTATCAATCTTTAGGGGATTCTCAAGGTGATAAGAGTGCTCATTCACGCCACTAAACGGGGATAGGTTCTATTTATTGGTAGCTTTTGTTTACATTAGTCGTTACTTTGAGAGTCCATTGATTGTTCAGTAAACCGAGTCAGCGCATGTCTATTATTAATATTGAAGCCTTTATTATCGCTATTACCATTCTTACTTTAACCCCAGGGTTAGATACGGCGTTGGTGCTTCGTAATACAACGCGCGGTGGCTTAAGAGACGGTGTGGTGACGAGTTTTGGTATTTGCAGTGGGCTGTATGTTCACGCTTTGTTCTCCGCGATTGGAATCTCGGCCATATTGGCGCAGTCTGCAGAGCTGTTTCAGGCTGTTAAAATGGTGGGGGCAGGTTACTTAATATGGCTTGGTATCAATAGCTTAAGAGCCATGCGAAGTGGGCATTCTGGGCTAAATGTAAATTCTGACGATGCAGGTTCAGTCGATGGGTTACGTTCATTCCGAGAAGGTTTCTTGTCTAACGTGTTGAACCCGAAAACCGCGGTGTTCTATCTGGCTTTCCTTCCACAGTTTATTGACCCAAATAGCTCTGCGCTCATGCAATCTTTCTTGATGGCCTCGATTCATTTTGTCATCGCTATGGTGTGGCAATGTGGGTTGTCTGGCGCACTAAATCGGGCAAAATCGTTGCTTAATAATGCCAACTTCATGAAATGGATGGAGGGGGCGACGGGCGCGGTACTAGTGCTTTTTGGCGTGAAGTTGTTGCTAGAAGACACGCCAATTGAGTCTTGATTGGTGTGAGTGATTTGTCTGGCTAGTGGGTTAGCCATTCTAGGGTAAGAATGGCGGCGAGGAAACTGACCAGCAGAGTCAATATAAGCGTACTGGCCGAGAAACCGATATCAGCCATGAATGGCCATGAAAATAGAATAAGCGAAAGAAGCAGGAGAAAAATGCCGAGCCCCGTTTTGTCTTGTAGTTTATTAAACATTGTTCCCCCTACATTTGTTCGTTCCCTCTTCTTTAGCATAGAACAAAAAACGTAAGACGAAGTGATGATTTACCGGGTCTCCAAAGCCAGAAAAGGCAAGCGATTGATAGCGCTTGCCTTTTGGTTTTATTAGAGCGGTAAGGTTGTACGATTGAAACGTTAAGCGGCAGGTTTCACCGGGGCTGTCGTATTCGCTATGTTTGAAAAGTAATGCTTAGTCTCTTCAATAACGACATGACGAAGTGCAATCAGGCCGATGAGGTTGGGTATCGCCATTAACCCGTTAACAATGTCGGCAATTATCCAAATCAAATCAAGATGTAAGAAAGCACCAGAAGCAACAAGGCCTATAAAAATGATCTTATAAGGCAGTACCGCTTTTGTTCCCAGCAAGAAAACCACACAACGTTCACCGTAGTAGTTCCAACCTAAGATAGTGGTGAAAGCAAAGAACATTAAGCCGATTGAGACCATCATAGGCCCAAGCGTGTCTGAGCTAAGTCCTTCCGCAAAGGCGTGAGTCGTCATTGCTGCGCCTGAAAAATCGCTCTGCCATGCGCCCGTTAAAATAAGCGCAAGCCCGGTCATGGTACAGATAATGATCGTATCAAAGAACGTGCCTGTCATTGAGATAAGCCCCTGCTTCACGCAAGAGTCTGTTTTCGCGGCGGCAGCGGCCATTGGAGCGCTGCCTAGGCCCGATTCGTTAGAAAAAACGCCGCGAGCAATACCAGATTGAATCGCCAGCATAATGCTAGCGCCTAAGAAGCCGCCACTGGCTGCAGTTGGGGTAAAGGCCGAAACCAACACGAGTTCGATGGCTCCAAATAGCTTATCCGCGTTTAGAATGATCACACTGGCACAGGTGACGACATAAAACACCGCCATGACAGGAACAACCTTCCCAGCCACTTTGGCAATGGATTGAATCCCGCCAAGCGTCACACACGCTACCAGAATCGTTAAAATAGGGGCGGAGATTTCGCGGCCAACACCGAATGAAATTTCGCTCGCGTCTAAGATAGCGTTAACTTGTGGAAAAGTACCAATACCAAAACAGGCTACTCCTAGTGCAAAGATAGCGAACATAACCGCTAGAGCTCTAGAGCCAACACCGTCTTGTAAATAGTACATTGGGCCACCGACCATTTGACCGTTCGCATCAACCTTTCGGTATTTAACCGCAAGCAAACATTCGGCGTACTTTGTCGCCATGCCAAATACAGCGGCAAGCCACATCCAGAACAGAGCGCCTGGGCCACCCAGTTTGATTGCCGTTGCAACGCCAACAATGTTACCTGTCCCTATGGTGGCGGACAGCGCGGTACACAGTGCTGCGAAGCTAGAAACATCGCCTTTACTGGTACTGTCGGTATTTTTTGAAAAAACCATTTTTAACGCGGTTGGTAGGTGTCTAAACTGGAGTAAGCCAAGGCTAAAAGTGAAGTAGACACCGGTTCCCACGAGTAAGATGAGGAGTGGTGGTCCCCAAACAAAGTGGTCGATTGATTGAAGTATAGATTGAATGTTGTTCATGATTTCCCCTTAAAAAAACAAAATATAAGGAGAAGAGGGAAAGGGCGTGACGATCGAATGAAGTCACACAAATAGCGCGTCAGAAGAACTGAGACTATTGGTTACGCTTAGTATTTCACTTGTATCAAGTAACGTTGTAAGGTCTTTCCACTCCTCTGTCCTTTTGCCTGAGAGTTTCACTCTGTGATTACAGAGCTTGCTCCTTCGGCGACCGATTTCTACAACCAAGTAGTACGGTTCTCTCCAGAGGTTCCTCCAACGACAGTCCACGCTTTTCTAATTTTCATTAGTACAAAGCACCTGAAAGATTTACTTCTTCGGTGGGTAATGCTAACCATGTGTTAACAAGTGGTTAATCTACCGCTCTCCTGAGGTCTTCATCGGAACAATTGCCTTTGTCTGGCAATTTGCAGCGGTGATAGTACTGAAAACAATATGTGATGTCACTAGCAAAAAATTTGATTGCACATTTATTCTTCAGTTAGGTGAAGGGAAGACTATTCTTAACTTATTCATGGCGCTGAAATAGTATAAAATAGAATGACATGCCTGATTCCGGTCTGAGTTGTTTTAGGCGTAAACTGGTGATAATGAGGGAAAGGGAATGACAAGGTTATTAGCGATTGTTTTTATATCTGCACTGGCGTTTCTTTTAATTCGCTATCGCACCAACGAAAAAATACAAAAAGGCATTGCCGTGACATTGGTAGTGGCTTTCTTGCTTTATACTGCCTCTATTATGGTTACCGAGCTAATACGATAGTGAATATTGAAGCATCCCTCGTTTTTAGGAGAAGACATTGAGCAAGCAAGATAATATCGAACAATTTGATGGTGACGATGTTGTTGTGGTCGAAGAACGCGATAAAAGAACCTACATATACATAGTTATTGCTTGTTTAATTGGGCTTGCGTTGGGTGGGCTGATCGGCTCTGCGACAACGGCAAAAAAATGGGAGCAGACTTATCATCTTCTTGAAGCTCAGTACCAACATTTACTGGAAGATAAAAAGCAGCTCATTGTTAAAGTCGAAGAAAAAGTTGCTAAGATTGATGACACGTTAGCGAAGAAAATGGAACAAGAGCTGGCCAGCGAAAAAGAGAAGCACAAGCTTGATATTTCAAAGCTCGAAGAGCTTGTTGCCGAACTTGAAAAGGTGAACTTATCATTAGAGGCTCAAATAGCGACCCAAACAGAAGTCATCGCTGATGCCGACACTAAGAACAATCGTCTAAGTCGTCAGGCGGACATGCAAGCGAGCATGTTCGAGCGTTCACGTGAGCTTTTCCAGAAAGAGCTGCGTATTAAACAAGAAGTGGAAAGCTTAGAGCAAGAGCGAGAAAAGTTGCTTCCAGTTATTGAAACATTGAAAGCGCAATGTGACGTTTATCTGGAAGGCACATCGTGGGATGCGAAATCCGATTCGTGTGATAAGCAAGATGAAGCCAACTCTCGCTTAAGCCAAGTCAATCAAATGCTTCAAGTGCACAGAATGGATCTAAAACAGATTGAAGCGCTGTCTGATGAGCTCGGATTGTAACTTTTTCGTCTCGCCTTTGAGATAGTATTCATCTAGTTGTATTGTTTTAAGGCCTCTTCAGTGAGGCCTTTTTTATACCCCTCTGTAAGTGATTGAAAACTAAAACAGTAAGTAAAAGAAAAGAAGATTTTTTGATTTGTGCTTATCGCGTCTAAGTTTTTAATTTTGTTATCAATTATCACCATATTGAATGAGAATTTTCCTATACTAGGAATACCACTATGGAGCTTTCATCCGTTTTAATGCAGAACACGCGATTAAAAACGTCAGAATTACTATGAGAGGTAGTTGAGTGCAAAAATCTATGTCTGTCTATACGCAGCGTTTGATCCTAAAGCGGCTAGTTATCTTCCTGTATTTCTGCTCTATTGGCCTCATCACTTACACTCTCATAGCGGAACATCATGTTGCTCGCTGGTTGTATCTTCTTTTTCCTCTTCTGATGACCGGTGCTTTCTTTTTTGAATCTAAAAAGTTGAAAGTGTATTCAGCCATTGCATCAATGGCGCTTATTTTGATTGGTGGTTATGTAGAGCCATTAGAATTGGATGCGATTGAAGAAAGCTTCATACTCTTACCGCTGTGCTATATCGCGTTGTTTCCTGGTTCCCTCTGGCCCATATCAACGGCTGTTTTATTGATCATCAGTTACCTTATTAACCTCCCACCTGAAGATTTTGGTGAGTTCTTAGAAGATGCGATTGAAGTGCTCGCAATCACCTCTTTTGCGAGTGTGATGGCTTATTACCAAAGCAAACTGAGCATTCAGATGCTGCGATATAAACGCGACAGCTTAACGGACTTACTGACAGGCTTGCCGAATCGAACTTCTTTCTTCAATGATTTAGAAGAGATTGAGCGAGATGATTCCCATGACTATGCACTTTTTCATATAGACCTTGACGGCTTTAAGTCGGTTAATGACAGCCTAGGGCATAGCCAAGGTGACAAATTGCTCACTGCATTTGCTGAACACGTTTCTGGCTTGTTGTTTGATTTTAATAAGTTCTACCGTCTTGGTGGTGATGAGTTTGCCATCGTCGTAAAAGGGGGCAGTGATCTTGGCGACTTGATCAGTGAAACAGAACATCAATTGAAATATGGCTATCAACCCTCGTTTAAAATAGGCAATGTTCCCCATCATTTGGGTTACAGCATCGGCGTCGCGTTACTCGCAGAAACTCAAAGAGATACGGATTTATGGTGTAAGAACGCCGATATTGCGATGAATAAGGCCAAGCACAGAGGCAAGAATTACATCCAGTGGTATGACATGGAATTGCTCGATGAAACGATTAGAGAATATCAAATCGAAAAGGAGTTAGGGCAGGCGCTTGGCAATCATCAATTGTGTTTGGCGTATCAACCTAAAGTCTGCTGTGAAAATGATAAGATCATTGGTGTCGAAGCGCTTATTCGTTGGGTCCACCCAGAGCTTGGAATGATTCCACCCAGTAACTTCATACCCATTGCAGAGCGATCAACTCAGATTATACCGATAGGTCGCTGGGTCATTGAACAAGCGTGTAAACAAGCCAAAGAATGGGTAGATGCCGGGCAAAGTTACTGTGTCTCGGTCAATGTGTCCACGGTGCAATTTGTCCACGACAATATCTATCAAGTAATTTCTGCCACACTGGCATCAACCGGTTTAAAACCCGAACTGCTCGAAGTCGAGATTACTGAAACAACGCTAATGACTCAGCCTGATCAGGTGATATCAACCTGTGAGAAACTGAGAGACCTGGGTGTTAAGGTGTCCATTGATGATTTTGGTGTCGCGTATTCGTCGCTCAATTACCTGAAGCAACTTCCTATCGATATTCTGAAAATTGATAAATCTTTCGTTGATGATTGTGTCACCGAACACACAGACCACATGCTGGTCAGAACCATTATCCAGATGGGGCATAACCTTGGAAAAACAGTTGTTGCCGAAGGGGTAGAGACCTCAGAGCAGCTCGAGCTTCTAAAAGGAGAGGAGTGCAACGTCTACCAAGGCTACTTGTTTTCTAAGCCTTTGTTTATTGAAGATTTCAACGCCAAATTTAATGCCGATTAATGCTCTGTTTAATTAGAACGTTACTGGCGTTTAGAGAGGGTGTTTGACGGCTTAGGTTTTGGAACAAAATAAGAATGGCAGAGTCGGTGATGCATGCAGAGAACGAGAAATATTATGAGTTCTCACCCTTTAGTTGCATCGATAGATTTTGGTATACCTTCTTCTTCGTTCAGATCAGGTAGGTATTTGTGAATCACGGAACTTAAGTGCTCAGGTGTCACTGGCTTAGAGATAAAGTCATTCATGCCCACCTCATAACAACGTTTTTTATCCTCACTCACTACGTTAGCGGTTAACGCAATGATAGCGATGTCTTGCGTCCATTGACATTGCGAACGAATCTGCTTGGTGGCTTCATACCCATCCATTTCTGGCATGTGGCAATCCATTAAAATAAGGTCGTATTCGTTACTCAAGCACATGTCGAGCGCCTCAATACCATTACTGGCTATATCAACACCGAGCCCCATATTGTTGAGCATGATTTTTACAACTTGTTGATTAACAATGGTATCTTCGACAAAGAGCACCGTTCCACTTGTCTGAACAGCGGACTCACTAAGCGGGTTTATCGCGGCAGAAGACGGAAAGTCACAGATGTTAGGAATTGAAGCCGGCTGAGCCACGACAGAGTGTAGAGAGGTGTTTAATGGAATCTCAAAGAAAAACTGACTGCCGAGTTCCAGTTCACTGATAACTTTTAGCTCGCCTTTCATGAGCTGAACGATGCTTTGGCTTATGGCGAGCCCAAGCCCCGTTCCACCAAACTTACGCGTTGTACTGCCATCGGCTTGTTGGAATTTGTCGAAGACATCACTGAGCTTCTCTTTCGCAATGCCGATGCCGGTGTCTTTGACCGAAAAATTGATCTTAGCTTGCTCTGAACCAAGTTCGACCAATGTGACCGCTAAGCGTATCGATCCTTTCGGGGTGAACTTAATCGCATTATTTAATAGGTTACTTAAAACCTGGGTTAAACGTACTTGGTCGCCTTCTAAAACCTTAGGGATATTTTCATCGATATGGCACTCAAACATGAGTCCTGTTTGTTTGGCCTTTAGGCTGTAGAGATCCGCTTGCTGTTGAATCAAGGTGCGAAGATCAAAAGGCGCTTGCTCAAGTTCAAAGTGACCCGCTTCGATCTTAGAAAAATCGAGAATGTCGTTGATGATATTGAGCAAGTTTTTTGAAGACGTATCAAGGACGCTGAGGTATTCAAGCTGCTTTGGAGAGCTGGTTAAATCTTGCAAAAGCGCTGAGATTCCAATAATGCCATTCATTGGTGTGCGTATTTCATGGCTCATGTTGGCGAGAAATTCACTTTTCTTCTGGTTCGCAATCTCTGCTTTTTGCTTCGCGACCTCCATCTCATGGTAGTTAGATTCTAGGTGGTCGATACAGGCGTTGTAATTGTTGGATAGCTCGGCAACTTCATCATGAAACAAGCGTTTGTTTAACGTCATTTTGCTAGGGATTGGCCCGTGATTGAAATCCGCCATCGCCAAACTGACTTTCTTTATCGGCTTAACAACAAGCTTGAGTGCGATGAAAAGGATGCAGGTAACGATAAGTAACGACTCTATCGCTTTCATTAAGAGAATAAGAAGAAAGCTTTGAGTCAGCTGTTGGTAAACCGGGTTCAGCGAAGTCTGTATGTACAGCTCTCCTAAATGAAACGCTTTCGAACCCAGTTCATGTTTTAAGTCCCATTGAGTTTCTATGTAGTCACCCGAGGTCATTTCGCCTAGCTCTACTATGGTTTCGATATTGTCATTCTGAGTGTCTGTCGTGCGATTGGTGATGGCGATGTAGTTGACGCTTGGATTACGCAGCAACCCAGTTGCGAGAACGGACAGCTGATCTCTGTCCTCTACCCACAAGCTACTGCTGAAGCTAGAGAGACTCGTATCTTTGAGCACATCCAACTCTTCTCGTAATTCAACGAGTTCACTTTTGTAAGTGAGGTAGGACTGAATGGTGGTATTGATAAGAGCCAAGACAATACTCACCATAATAGTGTAAAGAACCAGCTGTTTATCTATGCCTAGATGACGTTGAATGCTCAAATCTCACCTCTTGGTCACTTTGCCTATCGATAACGTTTTTTAATATTCACGGCGTCTTATGATAAGAAAGTTGTTTGTATGAAAAAGGGTGCTAACTTTAAAGATAGTCACTATTGGTAAATAGTAAAACGACATAAAAAATAACGTTGCTTACAGGAGTTGCTATGGTTCGGTTTCTATCTTCTTTATTTCTTTTATCTCAGCTAACTGTTGGCGCCTGGGCCGCCGTACCGATTAACTATTATGTCATTGCTAGCCAAGCGCAGCCATTTCAAATTGAAGAAAAGGCCGATGAACATGGTGGGATTGTGACGGATATTGTGAGGGCTATTTTCGAAGATTCATCGCATGATATTGTGTATCACACGTATCCGTTTAATCGCATGATTTCGATATTGGAAGCCGGTGGTGAAGAAAACTGGATTACCTACGGAAGTCCTAATTGGGGAGGGGTTCAAGCCGAGAACCTATCCGATTTACCCATTTATACCGTTAAGCACTCCATTGTAATGAGCAGTGACAATCCGATAAATTTCGTCGGAATGCATTCGGTTTCGGAGAAAGGAATTGTGCTGTTGCGTGGTTTTGACTATGCCGAGATTCAGCCCTATTTCAATGATGGTTCAGTTGAAGAGGTCAGGGTGAAAGATTACCAAGCTGCATTTCGAGTGGTGTCGAGATTGCCAGGCGATATGGCATTCGTAGAAATGGATTCTCGCGTGAAGTACAACCTAGGTAAACTCGGGCTTAAAAAGGAAGATTTTTCCATTCAACCCTTTGGTTCGGTGATCAAAGACTATCCCATCTATCTAGCGCTATCACCAACGATGGACTCTGAACTGCAAGCGTTTATTAATCAACGCTTGGGGTTACTTAAAGAGTCGGGCAAGCTAGACGAAATTCTCAGCAAGTATATATAGCCAACGTCGAGCCATTCTCTCGTTTAACTTTCATTAAAAGTAGAGCGTTTCGGTGCTCTGGTTTTGAACAATTGTTTGGAAAAACGAAATGGAGTTCCCCTCTCGATTTGCCATATTGCACCGAGAAGGGGCCTTTTGTTTATGACTTAATCGTAATTAAGTTCCTATTTGATGAAAGTGGCATCGAACATGTGCCCCAGCTTTTCCGCTTTAGTTTTTAAGTAGTGATGATTGTGGGGATTATTGCCTTCTTGTAACGCCACTCGCTCTGCAATTTTAATGTTCGCACCTTCCAAGGCTTTTACTTTTCTAGGGTTGTTGGTCATCAATCTCACCGAAGTGACGCCAAAATAGCCTAACATACCCTGACAAAACGCATAGTCACGCATGTCCGCTTCAAACCCGAGTCTCTCATTCGCTTGTACTGTGTCCGCGCCATCGTCTTGAAGGTGATAGGCACGAACCTTATTGGAAAGGCCAATGCCGCGTCCTTCTTGTCTGAGGTACAACAAAATACCCGCGCCTTCGTTGACGATGTTCTGAAGAGCACGAGAAAGTTGGAAACCACAGTCGCAACGAGCACTGAATAAGGCATCGCCGGTGAGACACTCAGAGTGAAGTCTAATAAGGGGTGCATTGACCTTGCTGATGTCACCATAGACCAAAGCAAGGTGCTCTTTTTGAGTACTGTGCTCAACGAAGGCATGCATTTTAAATTCGCCCCACTGAGTCGGAAGCTTGGCGGCATCAATAAAACTAACGAGATTAAACGGAGGTTCACTCTTAAGCTCGTTTCGCACATCCATCAAAATATGCCCCAGTTTATTCTGACCGTGACCATCGCCGCCATCACCCCAAAAATCATCTTTGTGGGAGTGCTCTTTTAATTCAATATCGCCCGTATTCACGAGATGAAAAGCCAGTTTATTGTGTTGGGCAAATTTCTGTTCAACGATGAATCGCATCACCTCTTCACGTGACGACATCCAGTCGGCGCGGACTTCATCTTGATACTGACGGCTTAGCTGAAAGGCGATATCTGGCGACTCAGCAAGCCTGATTTCTTCTTGAATCTTGGGTGATTCAAACTTTTGTGCTTGATAGTAGTGCTCGCTAGAGGGCCAGTTGACTCCTGATGCGCGAATGATGACTGGGTAGAAATTGGAGAGAAAACCATTTGAGTCGAAAGGTTCGTAAAATAAAATAGAAGTACCCATAACAATATGCTCCTAAGCCTTACTTTGCGCCCAATGAAAAGGCCAAAGCTGCCAAGCTAAATAACCAATGAAATAAAGCTATTGCATGCATACCATCTTGTTGTATATGCATGAATACTAATAAGGCTAGTTAGTGGAGTAGTGTTCGTCAAACGCAAGCGGAACGGGGACTAGGGGAAGTGGAAACCTTTAGTGATAAAAGTATCAAAAAATCCGACAGTTAAGTGCCGGATTTTTATTTTGTTCAGCTACAAACCTATTAATAAAGGCAGGAGCTAGCGCTTGTCAGTAGCACTTAAGCAGTCAGATAGTGCTTCATGAACTGAGTGGTTTTGGTCAGATCATCAACGGTAATGAACTCGTCCGTTGTGTGAACTTTGGCCATGCCTGTAGACAAGTTCACGGTAACAAGCCCTTTCTCGTTGAAGTTGTTGGCATCGCTACCACCACCCGTTGGCTGAGCTTGAGGTTCAATACCTAGTGCTTCAAACGATTGCTTAATAGAAACAATGTGGGCGTGATCTTCTTCGATAACATAGGCTTCATAAGCGCGCTTAGAGTCCAGTTCAACTTCAGCGCCATGCTTATCTGCAGCGGCTTGGAAGGTATCAACCATGTGGTTTACTTGCATCGTCAGTTTTTGACCGTTCAATGAACGCGCTTCAGCCACAACTTTAAGCTCAGGCATGACGATGTTAGTCGCTTGTCCACCCTCAACAATACCAATGTTTGCTGTGGTTTCTTCATCAATTCGAAGTAGGTTCATGTTGGTGATTGCGTCGGCTGCAACACCGATAGCACTGATGCCTTCTTCTGGCGCTAAACCTGCGTGAGCTGGTCGGCCTTTAATGGTGAAGGTCATCGATTGTTGGCCAGGTGCACGGTTGATGATAGTGCCGATTGGGCCGCCTGAATCTAATACGATCGCTTTGTCAGACTGAATGTAAGACATGTCGAAGTGTTTGGAGCCTTGAAGGCCACCTTCTTCATGCACGGTGAATGCTAATTCAATCGTTTTGTGCTCAAGGTTTTCAGCTTGAATACAACGTACCGCTTCCATGATCGCGGCAATGCCAGATTTATCATCGCCACCTAAAATTGTGTTGCCCTTTGAGCGAATAACGCCATCTTCAATAATCGGTTCAATGTTGTTGCCAGGTGCAACGGTGTCCATGTGGCAGCTAAGTACGATGCTGTCGTCCAACTTGCCTTCTAAACGAGCATAAACATTAAAGCCATTAGACACCTCTTCAGGTACTGGCAGTTTATGAACAGTGAAACCTAGCTCGCCCAGTTGCTCTGCTAACGCTTGCGCAATCTCTAGTTCGAAGCGTGATTCGCTATCGATCTTGATTAATTGGCAGAAGTGTTCAACCAGTCTTTCTTGGTTAATTTGAGTCATTTTTTTATCTCGCAAGGAACAGGAGCGGATACCTTATCTCTGAAGCACGTTAAATAACACTGAGGTAAATCAAGAAACTGTCGACCTGTTTGTAAAGTGAGCGCTGAACAATCTTAGATTTGTGCTGAAACACCCTTAATGTAAACAAATTGTTGCGTTGTAATGTTTTGGTTACCTAAAGGTTACAGTGTTTCTTAGGTAAGTGTGGAAACAATAAAGCGTTTCTTTGACTTTTTAACAAGTTGTTTTTATTGAGTTTTGTTTAATTATTCTATTCGAGCTGTAGAGTCGGTGATGGATAAAATAAACACTGTAACATTTTGATTACATTTAAAGTGTCGGTATTGGGCATTTCAGTATTTTGTTCAGATATTTCTCATTTTCGTTCCCTTCACGCAAAGTTAAAACAAGCGCCTAGTCCACGGTTTTGGCCAACCGTGACGACTCCCTTTATCACGAAGAGAGATAGGCATAGAAGAAACGAACCATGCAGAAATTAGCGAAGGAGCAAGGAATGACGACATCGTATAACCCACTGGGAACGGATGGATTTGAGTTTGTTGAATACACCGCAGCGAACGAGAAAGGGATACAGGATCTGAAAGCGTTGTTTAGCTCATTGGGGTTTGCTGAAGTGGCAAAGCATCGCTCAAAAGAGGCGTGGTTGTATCGTCAGGGAGACATCAGTTTCATCGTGAATGCACAGCCGCATAGTCAGGCGGAAGCGTTCTCTAAAGTGCATGGCCCTTCCGTTTGTGGGATGGCATTTAGAGTACAAGATGCTGCACAGGCGATGTCCCATGCGCTAGAGAATGGCGGAAAACAATACGTGACAGAAATTGGTCCGATGGAATTAAGCATTCCGGCAATTTATGGAATAGGCGAGAGCTTGCTCTATTTCGTGGATCGTTATGGCAGTAACTCAATCTATGATGTGGATTTTAAATTCTACTCTGATGCCCAGCAGCGAGTGGATGAGAAGCAGGTCGGCTTGTATGAAATCGACCACCTTACGCACAATGTAAAACAAGGGCATATGGATGTTTGGTCTGGGTTTTACGAGCGCATAGGCAACTTTCGAGAAATTCGATACTTCGATATTGAAGGTAAACTGACGGGGTTAGTCAGCCGTGCAATGACCGCACCGTGTGGGAAAATACGCATTCCAATCAACGAATCGTCTGATGATAAATCGCAAATAGAAGAGTTCATTCGCGAGTATAACGGCGAAGGCATTCAACACATCGCACTCTCTACTGACGACATTTATAACACGGTAAAAACGCTGCGCGAGCGCGGTATGGATTTCATGCCAACGCCAGACACCTACTATGAAAAGGTCAACGATCGAGTAGAAGGGCATCAAGAAGACCTAGAGCTATTGAAAGAGTTGAGAGTCTTGATTGACGGTGCGCCTATGAAAGATGGCATTTTATTGCAGATCTTTACTCAAACCGTTATTGGCCCAGTGTTCTTTGAAATCATTCAGCGCAAAGGAAATGAAGGGTTTGGGGAAGGTAACTTCAAAGCGTTGTTTGAATCGATTGAAGAAGACCAAATTCGTCGCGGGGTATTACACGATGCATAAGTGGATCACCTATCCGCATCGGGAAGGCGTGTGCTCAAAACAAGCGCACGCAGATTTCCCTGAAGAAGCCATCTATGAAAGAGAAGCAGGGCGCGAAGGCTTCTTTGGCCCCGCTGCGCATTTTCATCATCAGCATGCCCCTACGGGTTGGAGTGAGTGGGAAGGCGAGCTTCGCCCAAGGGCATTCAATTTTAATTTGGTTGAACATGCGGCGAAAATATCACCGTGGTCGGTGCCCAATTTATTGCACAATGCTGATTGCAAAATCCGTGTTTGGACACTGAGCGAAAACATGGATTTCTTGGTGCGCAACGCAGATGGCGATGAACTGCTGTTCATACATCAAGGGGAAGCCGATCTTTTTTGCGATTATGGGCATCTTGCCGTGAGTGAGGGGGATTACGTCATGATTCCTCGCTCAACCAATTGGAGGCTTGAGCCAAAAGGGGAGATGTTCATTCTACTGATTGAAAACACAGGTTCCGCTTACTCATTGCCAGAAAAAGGGCTGGTGGGCAATCACGCCGTGTTTGATCCTGCCGTGTTAGACATCCCCTCTATCAACGATGCCTTTAAAGCACAATATTCAGAGGAATCGACTCAGGTTCAAATGAAACGTCATGATCAGGTCAGCGTGATCACTTATCCATTTAACCCATTGGATGCGATTGGTTGGCATGGCGATCTCTCAGTTGTGAAACTTAATTGGAGAGACATTCGCCCGTTGATGTCGCACCGTTATCACCTACCACCTTCCGCGCACACCACGTTTGTCGGTGCAGGGTTTGTTGTATGTACGTTCGTGCCAAGGCCTATCGAGAGTGACCCTGGCGCACTGAAAGTGCCGTTTTACCACAACAACGATGATTATGATGAGGTGCTGTTTTATCACGCAGGCGATTTCTTTAGCCGAGATAACATCGAAGCGGGCATGGTGACCTTTCATCCAGCTGGGTTTACGCATGGCCCTCACCCGAAAGCGTTTCAAGCTGGGCGAGAGCACAAAAAGACATTCACTGATGAAGTGGCAGTGATGATTGATACTCGGCATGCGCTTAGTTTTTCTGAAGAAGCGCAACAGGTTGAAAATAAAGAGTATGTGTACAGCTGGAAGCCATAGTCATCCGTGTTCTCTCTAAAGGGCTCTATTCTTTAGAGAAAGCGCCAAGGAACACGAGTAATTAAAGGGAATGTTATGAAGTTAGCAACGCTTAAAAACGCAACGAGAGATGGTGAGCTCGTGGTGGTTAGTCGAGATCTGGCTAAGTGTGTCTCGGTTGGGGATATCGCGTTAACAATGCAGCACGCGTTAGATGAATGGCAGCAACTCAAACCTCGCCTGGAAGAGGTCTATTTGGCATTGAATATGGGCGTAGTGACGGGTGAGCGCGCTTTTGAACAAGCCGAGTGCGAATCACCATTGCCGCGCGCCTTTCAGTGGGCAGATGGGTCAGCGTACGTTAATCACGTTGAACTGGTTCGCAAGGCGAGAGGGGCAGAGATGCCGCCGAGCTTTTGGACCGATCCGCTGATGTATCAGGGAGGATCAGACGCCTTTATTGGTCCCAAAGACGTCATCCCAATCGGCAGTGAAGAGTGGGGGATCGATTTTGAAGGAGAAGTGGCCGTTATCACAAGTGATGTTCCGATGGGCTGCGATTATGACTGCGCGGCGAATTCAATTCAGCTGTTGATGCTGGTTAATGATGTGTCATTGCGTGGTTTAATCCCTGGAGAACTGGGCAAAGGGTTTGGCTTTTTCCAATCAAAGCCTTCGTCTGTCTTTTCCCCCGTCGCCATCACGCCAGATGAATTGGGTGAGTCTTGGCAAAACAACAAGGTGCACCTGCCACTGCAATCGACCTACAACGGTTCATTGTTTGGGTGTCCAAATGCAGGGGTCGATATGACCTTCGATTTTGCTGAGCTAGTGATCCACGCTGCGAAGACGAGGCCGTTATCGGCGGGCGCGATCATAGGCTCAGGGACGGTCTCGAATAAGCAAGGGACGGATTTTGGTACGGCGATTTCAGAAGGCGGGGTTGGCTACTCGTGCATTGCGGAAGTTCGAATGATTGAAACCATTCGGGACGGTCAGCCAAGCACGGCCTTTATGCGCTTTGGCGATACCATTAAAATGGAAATGTTCAACAACGCAGGGCAGAGTCTATTTGGTTCCATTGACCAGCAAGTTGTCCGATATTTGTTCAGTGATGATTAGCTAGGTGGATAGGTATGTCGAAAATGACGCTTTATGGCTATTGGCGCTCTTCCGCTGCGTATCGAGTGAGAATTGCGCTTAATTTGAAGGATATTGACTACCAGAATTGCTCGGTTCACTTAGTGAAAAAGGGGGGAGAGCAGCATGATGCGCCGTTCAATAGTTTGAACCCGAGTGAGCTAGTTCCCGTGTTGGTTGATGGGGATGTGCAGCTGAATCAGTCGCTCGCAATCATCGATTATCTTGACGAGCAATACCCCGAGGTCGCGATTACCCCAACCGACGGCAAAGTACGATACTTGGTGAAGTCGCTCGCGCAAGATATCGCGATTGATGTTCACCCCATCAATAATCTCAGGGTGATGCAATATTTGTCGAAAAATCTGGATGCCAATGAGAACCAAAGACTGGATTGGACAAAGCATTGGATGGAAGTTGGATTTTCCGCTTTAGAGAAGAAGCTTGAAACCGTCAGCGGTATGTATTGCGTGGGGGAGGTGATAACACTTGTCGATGTGTGCCTTGTACCGCAGCTCTATAATGCCAAGCGTTTTGGTGTCGATTTAGACCCTTACCCAGTAATACAACGTATTGTTGAGAACCTAAACCAACACCCTGCGTTCATAGCCGCTGCGCCCGAAAATCAGCCCGATGCGGAATAACCAGAACACTTTTGTTCTAGGTGAAGCGCCTTAATTTTAGGTAAAGCGTCTTAAATCAAGTCTTAACGAAAACAGCCCCATATTCATCTCGTGTAAGGGGTGCGTGTTTCATTTGATCAATGCTTAAACTGACCAATGGCTTAAATCGAACGATGGCCCAGTTTAAACAAGGTTACATCTCATGATCTTGAATAAACTGGATGCTAAATTCTTCGGGTAGCTGATTTTTATTGGTGTAGATACGTTCAAAGTCAGACAACGAAGCGACTTTCACCGCGGCAAATCGCCCCCACTTACTCGCGTCAGCCACAAGCCAGCTTTGTCGGCTGTTGCGAATGATAGACTGTGAAAGATCAGCTTCGAGTTGTTCGTGTTCCATTGCGTAATGGCTGTCGGTAACCGAACCACAACCACAGATGCCAATATCGGCTTCAAAGCCGGCAAAAAAGTTTAAAACACTGTTGCCAACCAAGTCTTGGTGCTCACGCCTTAGTAAACCACCTGCCATGTACACTTCAATCTGTTGATTGGCTTCGAGTATCTTTGCCACTTGCAAGTTGTTGGTAATGACGCGCAACGCCGATTTCGTTAATAAATACTGAGCAATGCGTGTGACGGTTGTGCCAATCCCCATCATGACTGTCGACCCGTCTGGAATGTCGTTCGCCACGGCGATGGCAATGTCGTCTTTGGTCTCGGATTCTACTTCAGAACGAAAGCGGTAACTGGTGTTGGTGAGTGTGGCAGGTAAACTCACCCCACCATGCACTCGGCGAGCCAACCCTTGCTCACACAAATGGTTCACATCGCGGCGAATGGTCTGTGTTGTTACCGAAAACAATTCAGCTAAATGATCGATCTGTACGTCTTGATTCGCTTTCAGCGTAGAGAGTATTTTCTTTTGACGGTCATTCAATTCCATTGAGGGCTCTTTAAAATTTGTCCGGCATGTCCGTGATGATGTAATCGACACCAAGTTGGCGGAAATTTTCCGCTTTTTCAGGCGCGTTTAGCGTCCATATTTTTAGAGTATAACCCGCACTCTTGATCTGTTTAGCAACTGAAGCATCCAGTATCTGATGATCGATATGAACACTAAAGCAATCCAACGATGCGATAGAGTCTAAGCTTGCATCGTTCCACACCTCACAAATAAAGCCGCGTTTCACTTCTGGCATGATCGTTTGGCAAACCAAGAGCGCGTCTTTACTGAAGCTTGAAAATAACAGCTTTTCAGTAGGGTAGCGCTTACGTTTGATTAATGCGACGACCTGTTCCACAAGGTCGGTGATGGTTTTATCGTCGTACGTTTTTAGCTCTAGATTGAGCGTGACACCGAGTTCGACGCATTTGTCGAGTGCTTCTTCTAACGTTGGAATCGCCTCGCCAATGAATTCTTCGCTAAACCAGCTTCCCGCATCGAGTGATTTGAGTGTGGCAAGATCTAAGTCTGAGATTTTGCCTTTGCCATTGGTGCAGCGGTTGACCGTTTTATCGTGGAAAACAACAGGTACATTATCGGCGCTCAATTGAGTGTCAATCTCAACCCAGCTAGCGCCTGCCTTTGCTGCCGCTTCAATGCTGGCTAATGTATTTTCTGGTGCAAGTGTTGCGGCACCGCGATGTCCAGTGATCATACTTTTCTCTAAATGTTCATTTGAAAATTAGGGTGACAATATATCGGGTTTATTACAATTTTATGATAATGCGACCCTGTATATGAAATGAGACGATAGTCCATGCAATACATATCCTGAATATGTTTTGGTTAATAGTGGGAGCTGATTCTCACTCTCATTACTAAAAATGGCTTAATGTTCAAATTGACAGTAAAAATGTTCATATGAATGTAATAATTACTTTGCATACTCTACACAACTTAATACCACACACTCTATTCAAACAAGAAATAGCCATTATAAGGTGACGAGAAATGAAAAAGCTAATAGGTACGGTTATTACGGCAGCAGCGCTGCTGGTTGGCTGCGGTCAAGCAGAGCAGTCTGACGCTGAATCTGCCGCGAAGGTCGAGCCAATTAACATCAACATGAGTCTAGTGTTCACTCAAAACGAACTGCTGACTCAAGAGCTCATCAAAGTGACCGACAAAATCCGTGAACGTACTGATGGGTCAGTCAATATTAAAGTGTTCCCTGGGGGTCAATTACCCGTCTACAAAGACAACCTAGAGCAAGTGGTGAATGGTGCGAACTGGATTGCGGTAGAAGATCTTACGTACCTAGGGGATTACGTGCCTGATTTCGCTGCGCTAGCGGGCCCAATGCTTTACAACACATACGATGAATACCTTGCAATGATGCGTACTGACTTCGTTGCTGGTCTAAAAGCTCAAGCGGAAGAGAAAGGCGTTAAAGTTTTGAATGCTGATTACATGTTTGGTTACCGCCACATGATCACGAACAAAGAGATCGTGAACTCAGAAGACATGAAAGGCATGCGTGTTCGCGTTCCTCAAAGTCAATTGTTCATCAGCACACTATCAGCAATGGGTGCGGCGCCAGCTTCTCTGCCTTTCCCTGAAACCTATGCGGGTGTTCAACAAGGCGTGGTTGACGGTCTTGAAGGTTCTATTTTAACGATGTACTCAACGAAGATTTATGAAGTTGCGAAGAACATGTCTCTGACGAAGCACTTCCTAGGTACGGTGGGTATTTACATCTCTCCTACACTTTGGGACAAATTCACACCAGAGCAGCAAGCGGTTATTAATGAAGAGTTAGAAGCGGGTGCAAAATCAAACACCTCTGAATTGGTTAAGCTTGATGCTGAATACACTGAAAAGCTGGAAGAGCTTGGTGTGACGTTTAACGAAGTGAACTCTGAAGAGTTTAATCAATTAACGGCTGACGTGTACAACCAATTCCCAGCTTGGAGCGCAGACATTCACGCAACCATCATGGGTGAGCTAGAGAAGATTCGTGCTACTCAATAATTGAGTTGTAGAAACTCGGTTCATAACCTTATGCGGTCTGAATAAACTCAGGCCGCATTGTTCAGTTTTAACTACCCTGTATTAATGCTTTCGTTGGAGAAGGTTGTTGTTTTTACTAAGAAATATTGAAGAAATTCTGGCATCAATTGCGATTTCAATCACCATACTTGTGGTGATCGTCAACGTGATTCTGCGCTATGGGTTTGGATTTGTCGTCCCCTGGAGTGAAGAACTCTCCGTCATCTGCTTTCTATGGGCAGTATATTTAGGTATTAGCTCTTGCTACAAACACAAGCTGCACATGGGCGTCGATGTAATTGTCGCCATGTTACCGAGTAAGGCCAAAACACCCTTCAAGCTGTGTGTATCGGTTTTTCTACTCGCTCTGAATATCCTAATGTCGGTGCTTAGCTATCAGTACCTCATGCTTTCAAACAAAGTGACGCCAGTGATGGGCATGTCCTATTTCTACATCAACGGTGTATTGCTCCTTTGTTTCTCTTTAATGGCTATCCACACAGTGAAATTCATTGTGGATGATGTCGCTTTGCTCAAAAGTGACGATAAGCTTCGACGTTCAGATAAGTAGGTTTTATTGATGGAAAGCTATCTGCCGATCATTATTCTTTTTGTACTATTCTTGCTCAATGTACCCATTGCGTTCTCTTTGATTGCATCTTCAATGGTGTATTTCCTTTTTCTTAACGACTCGATTCCGGTCAGCTTGGTGATGCAGCGTTTCATTAGCTCGGCTGAGTCATTCCCGCTATTAGCGATCCCGTTCTTTATTATGGTGGGGTCGGTCATGAATTATGCGGGGATCAGTCGAAGTCTCCTTGCTTTTGCCGATTCGATGATTGGCCATAAAACCGGGGGATTAGCGCAGGTTAACGTCGCGTTAAGTACCTTGATGGGCGGTATTTCAGGTTCAGCTAATGCTGATGCGGCGATGCAGTCGAAGATTTTGGCGCCTGAGATGACCAAGCGTGGGTATGATCTCCCGTTTACTGCGGCAGTGACCGCCGCTTCTTCCAGTATCAGCCCGGTCATTCCGCCTGGTATTAATCTCATCATTTTCGCGCTACTGGCAAATGTTTCTGTCCATCAAATGTTCATTGCTGGGTATGTTCCTGCGTTTTTGATGGCGTTGTCATTGATGGTGACCATTGCGTTTATCGCGCGTAAACGAAAATACAAACCGTCTCGATCAGAGCCTGCTTCTGCAAAAGAGCGTTTCCACTACTTTATGAAAGCGATCCCCGCTTTGTTGATTCCCTTTGGCATCATATTGGGCATGCGCTTTGGTTTGTTCACGCCAACAGAAGCTGGGGCAATTGCGGTGCTGCTGTGTGTCATTATTGGCGCATTTGTTTATCGCCAGCTCGGCTTTAAGCATATTCCTCTGATTATGAGAGAGACAGTACAAGGAACCAGTAGCGTAATGTTCATCATCATTGGCGCGATGGTGTTTGGCTACTACATGACCCTAGAGCAGATCCCGCACAATGTCGCGGCGGCGCTTATCGAGTTAACCGACAACAAGTTGGTGCTGTTGCTGCTTATCAATGTATTGCTGCTTGTGGTGGGGATGTTTATTGAAGGGGGCGCGGCCATGATCATTTTGACGCCGTTACTGCTCCCTGCTGTGTTGAACTTAGGGGTAAACCCTGTTCACTTCGGCATTATTGTCATCGTTAATATCATGATAGGTGGGGTAACACCGCCATTTGGTTCGATGATGTTCACCGTATGTTCCATTTTAAAGGTGCGTATGGTTGATTTTGTAAGAGAAGTAGCGCCGCTGTTGCTTGCGCTATTAACGGTATTAATGCTGCTGACTTTCTCGGAAAGTTTGGTCATGTTTTTACCGAATTTGCTTTAACACTGGTCAGTGAATTTTTGAGTTTGAGGTGTCGTAATGAATTCGGTAGCGAATGAGTTAAATCAAGATTGGAAAAAGATAGATTGGGTAATGACCGATGTGGACGATACCCTAACGTGGGAAGGTCGGTTACCACCAGAAACATTGGTCGCGTTGCAGAAACTGCGTGATTCGGGTAAGAAAGTCGTGGCGGTGACAGGGGCATGTGCGGGCTGGTGTGATCATATTGCCCAGTTGTGGCCTGTGGATGCGGTACTGGGTGAAAATGGCGCGTTCATCATGGAAAAGAAAGAGGGCTTTTTGACCCTGCGATCTGATGTTCCACTAGACGTGATCCAAGGCCAGCAAGAAAAGCTCAAGACACAAGTCCTTGAGATATTGTCCGAGTACCCTGATCTCGGCTTAACACTGGATCAGTCTTATCGCTTATGTGAAGTGGCGATTGATATTGGCCAAAATCGTCCACGTGTAGACGAGAGAATCATTGAAGAAGTGGTGGCTAAAATCCATGCGTTAGGTGCGCATGCGACGGCGAGTTCGATTCATATCAACGCTTGGTATGGCGAACACTCGAAAAAATCGACCACCATGGCTTATTTAGCTGAAAAAGGGCTGTCGAATGAACAAATACTGAACACGGCCTGCTACGTTGGTGATTCAATGAATGACCAGTTTATGTTTGAAGTGATGCCCTACAGCGTTGGCGTTGCGAACATCAAGCACTACTGGTCACGTCTGGCGCATCATCCATCGATTGTAATGGATAAACCAGGTGGGTATGGCTTCGCTGAGTTTACTGAGCAGTTACTGGCCTTAAAGTAGAGCCTGCACTGAACGGGATAAAACTTAAAGCGTCGTAAACAGTGCGAAAGAGAGAAAGGGCGGTGCACTTCAATGTCACCGTCTTTGTCGTTTCTATTGCAGAACCTTTTTCATTTTTCCTGAGATCCTGGCATTACTGTGTGTCATATTGTTGCGTGTGATATTGACGATAAAGATGGATCTATGATCAACGTATTTAGTTTTTAAATATCATAGAATCAGCGCTATAAAATAGCTTAAAACATTGTGTAAAGTTGGTCGTATCTATGGTGTAACTTTGGCATCATAGCCGTTACTTCGCGTTATCGATCTTACCGTCGTTAAAGCCCAAATTATTGCATGACCTAGGTTGCTTCAACCTGTGTACATAGCAACTAGCACGTACCACTCGAGCGTATATATTGAATTCAGAACACAAATCCGCCGTCATTCTCGTGATAACGACCATCCTCGCTGCCTTTGGTTGGATCTTTTCTAAAGAAGCCATTCAAGGGTTACCGCCCTTTGCTTTTATTGGCTTAAGGTTTTTGCTGGCATCACTGTGTTTATTGCCTTTCTGCTACAAGCCGCTTCTTAAAGCGAAGTTTAAAGATATTGCCTCTGCTGGCATGGTGGGGTGTTTGCTCGCGGGTGCGATCATGAATTGGATATACGCCATTTCGATCAGTGACACTCTGGGGGAAGGTGCCTTCATCGTGAGTCTCTCTATGCTGATTGTGCCGTTAGTCGGTTGGTTGCTCTTTAAAGAGCGGCCACAACGTGCATTTTGGGTATCGCTGCCCGTTGCAATGCTTGGGTTGGCGTTCTTGTCACTGTCGGGGAGTTGGCAACAATCGAGCAGCCAGTTCTTTTTCATAGGCTGTGCAACCATGTTAGCGCTTCATTTTAACGTGAACAGAAAATACGCTCAGAAACTCCCTGTGTTACTGCTAACAACGATTCAATTGTTTGTTGTTGGCTGCTTAGTGACGCTGTTTTCCTTATTGACGGAAGATTTTCCTGCTGAGATAGAAACGTCCATTTGGGGCTGGTTCGCGCTCAGCGTCGTGCTTGCGACAAGCCTTCGTTATGTGATGCAAACGTTAGGGCAAAAGAGTACCCCGCCCGCGACAGCGGCACTGATCATGATTTTAGAGCCTGTTTGGACGGTGATTTTGAGTATTCTTTGGTATGGAGAGCAGCTATCGACGGGCAAACTTATTGGGTGTGGCTTCATCTTATTGGCGTTAATTTTGTACCGAACACAAGGGCGGCTCTTCAAAGGCTTTACCCGCGCTTAGCGTCTCTTTGTCGTTTTAACGCTAGGCAGTCTCGATGGTGAAGGCTAATCAGGTAGAGGATTTGTCTGTCACGCTTCTCTATATTCCAACTTTTAAGAAAATATCAGCACATAATTCTTAATTTATTTTCAATCGCAAAATAAAGTTGGCGTTGTTGATGTTGCTATTAGTAGACTAGATTTAGTTGTAATAGATTAAATCAAGGAATGACGATGAAAATTGGTGTGATAGGCGCAGGTGCCGTAGGTGTTGGTATCTGTAATTATCTGCTGACACTTGGAAGTGTTAGTGAGTTAGTGGTTTTAGACCAAAACCTAGAGCGGGCAGAAGGGGAAGTGCTCGACTTTCGCCATACTGCGGCGCTGACATTTTCTAAGAATACCCACATTATCGGCAGCGATGATTACTTATCACTGATTGGCGCTGATATTGTCGTCATTACCGCGGGTGCCCAGATTAAACAAGGACAAACCCGCATGGATCTCGCCGAGATCAATGCCCAAATTGGCGTTGATATTGCGCAGAAAGTGGGGCGCGTTTCCCCCAATGCCACCCTCATTGTAGTGAGTAACCCTTGTGACATTGTCACTCATTTTATCGTGAAAAATACCGACTTTTCAGCGAACAAAGTGATCAGCAGCGGCTGTGTCATTGATACTGCACGCCTGATGTCTATTGTCGCCAGTCGAGTGAACCTCGACCCTAAAAATGTCTTTGGCTATGTTCTTGGCGAGCACGGTAGCAGTTGCTTTACGCCTAAGAGCTTAATCAGTATCGCAGGTCAGCCAGCCGACTATTATTGCGACACCAACCACCTTGCACGCATTGACGCTGACGAGCTGCTAGAGTCAGTAAAACACGCGGGCTATGAAATCTTTAAGCGAAAGCAGAACACAACGCACGGCATTGCGGCCAGTGTGTTTCGCATTATTCAATCGATAAAAATAGACGAACGCTCTGTGCTTCCCATTGCTACCATGATTGATGGCGAATACGGTCTCAATGATGTGGTGATGAGCCTTCCGACAATTGTAGGGAAAAACGGTCGAGAATCTGTGTTGATACATCCGTTTACCCCAGACGAGCTTGAGATCCTGAAGAATATCTCTGAGACGATTAAGCAAGACGTTGAATTAGTGGCCAAAGCGACTGGATTAAAGCACTAAGTTTACCTTGATAGACGGGTTCAAAACTCTCCCCTTGTTTTGTCATGACAGCATTTACGTGCTAGGTTTCTAAGTAAAAGAGATCTGGTCTGATGAGTTTGTCGGGCCAAATGGATGACGAGCAAGGGCGCATTTTGAAACTACATACGTTGAAAGGTTATATTCAAGCTATCTACCTGGTTGAATACCCCGATAAGTTGATGCTGTTGGATGGCGCGAGCAGAGCTGATATCTCAAAGATTAAAGACTTTATTCAAGTCGATCTGCAACGTCCTCTTAGCGACCTCAAACTGGTTGTCGTTACTCATATGCACCCTGACCATGCTGGTGCCGCGCACCTACTTCGAAAGCAGATAGGCTGCCAGATCGCTTCTTCAAACAAAGAAAAAGATTGGTATTCTGGCTTTGATGGAATTGCCATGCACTGGACTGATTTAGCGTTAGCAAAGTGGATGGCCAATCGTATGGGCTCTAAAAAATCAGCGTTGTGGTACCCACGCCAGCTAAACCCAGATTACAGATTGTCTGATGGTGATTCCATTCCACACTTTGAAGATTGGCAGGTATTTGACACGCCTGGCCATACTGACCGCGACCTGTCGGTTTACCACCGAGAGAGTAAGACGGTATATGTGGGCGACTTGATGGTAGAAGTCAAAAAGCGCTTAATCGCTCCCTTTCCGATCTTCCATCCCAATCAATACCGTGAATCGGTGAAGCGAATCTACAAGCTCGATTGTCATTCAGTGCTTGCCGCGCATGGAGGGGAGGTGGTGTTTGATCATGACGCGTATCAGCACTTGATCGACACGGCCCCACGTCGTCCTATTACACATTGGCGAGTTACTAAGATTAAGTTAAAGGGTGTAGGGCGAGCCATTCTTGCCACTCTATTCCTCAAAAGGAAACACTAACTGATCGGTACTGAACCCGGCACGCTCTGCAATACGTAGGTACTTGTTCATTTTGTGCTCTGGAAGGTCGTTGGTACGTGAAAGCAGCCAGAATTCATTCGCGCCACTGGCAACCATGGCCGTTGAGTAATCGTCTTCAACGTAAAACACAACGTAACTTCCATAGAATGGTCCAGAGAATGAAACATGCAGGTGGCCGACATCGTCTTCCTTCGCGGGCCTTGCCTTGCCGATCGCTTCTTTCCATTGGTGAGATTCCTCACTCCATCCGCTGTTGACCACGGTTATCGTCCCGTCGTCATCGATTGAATATTGGGTTCTCGTGTGGGTCAGCCCTTGCCCAAAGGTATGGTCTAGTCTGGCAACTTCGTACCAGGTGCCCATATAAGCGGCAAGGTCAAACTCTTCAACCGGCAATAAATAGCGGGAGATACTGCTGCAACCAGCGAGCAGTGCGCTCAGTAAACCAATAATGGCGGAAATTTTAACAGCTCTCATTGTTAACTCCTTGATCGTTGACCTCGATAGTTAAGTTCTGATGCATTTTTAACGCCATAATTGATGGTTTTCTGTGCGATTTTCTTTATCTGGTGATTTGTATCTTCACAATTCTTCATATTATTTGTAATTTAATAACACAAATAAAAGGTAGGAGCGTAATTTTATGACGTGTATGTAATCAATTTTAAATAATTCGGTTATCAAACTTGATGAAAATAATACCCATAACACCTGTGACTCTATTTAGTATGTCTTTTGAGCTATTCAGCTACCCCTTTAGGGTAGTTTGAAATCGTAATTGATTTACATCATATGTTAATTTTCTTTCATAAATGACAATGCACTCAGTTAAGCAGCCAAGGTATACATTGTCTTGGTTGCGAAAAAAAATAACCGCCAGGAATTGTTATGAGCAAGATGAAGCTAGTCGTAATCGGTAATGGGATGGTCGGCCATCGCTATATCGAAGATTTGGTCGAGAAAACTGATGTTACCAATATGGATATCACGGTTTTCTGTGAAGAGCCCCGCGTCGCCTATGACCGTGTCCACCTTTCTTCTTATTTTTCACACCACACAGCAGACGAACTTTCTTTAGTAAAAGAAGGCTTCTATGAGAAGCATGGCATCAACATGCTGATCGGCGAACGTGCTATTAACGTCAACCGAGAGAAAAAGACGGTTTATTCAAGCACGGGTCGTGAAATTCAATACGACAAACTGATTCTGGCGACTGGCTCATACCCGTTTGTTCCACAAATCAAGGGCAACGAAAGCAAAGACTGTTTCGTCTATCGCACGATTGAAGATCTAAAAGCCATTGAAGCAACGGCGAAGAATTCTAAGTCTGGCGTTGTTATCGGTGGGGGGCTACTTGGTCTTGAAGCGGCCGGCGCACTGAAAGCATTGGGCGTAACAACGCATGTGGTTGAGTTTGCTCCTAAGCTGATGGCTGAGCAGTTAGACCAGGCGGGCGGCGATCAACTTCGTCAAAAAATTGAACGCATGGGCGTGCAAGTTCACACCAGCAAAAATACGCTTGAGATTGCAGCGGAAGGCGAAAGCGCTCGTAACGTGATGCGATTTGCAGATGGTACAGAGCTTGAGACTGACTTCATTGTCTTCTCAGCCGGTATTCGCCCGCAAGATAAGCTTGCTCGTCAAATGGGGTTAGGTATAGCACCTCGCGGCGGTATTGAAATTAATGACCACTGCCAAACTACAGACAAAGACATCTATGCGATTGGTGAGTGTGCATCGTGGAATCAAACTTTCTACGGTTTAGTGGCTCCTGGTTACAAAATGGCGACGGTTGCGGTTGACCACGTTGTGGGTAACGAGAGTACGTTTGAAGGCGCTGACATGTCAGCAAAGCTGAAACTGCTGGGTGTTAAAGTGGGCTCAATTGGTGATGCGAATGGTCGCACTCCTGGTTGTAAGAGCTACGTTTACCAAAACGAAGAGCAAGAAGTTTATAAGCGTCTGATCGTTTCTGAAGACAACAAGAAACTGATTGGCGCGGTGATGGTTGGTGATACGTCTGACTATGGCGACCTTCTTCAGTTGATGCTAAATGAAATTGACTTACCTGAGCATCCTGATGCGTTGATTCTTCCCGCGCACGCTGGCGCAGAAAAGCCGACACTGGGTGCTGACTCTCTGCCTGAATCGGCGGTTATCTGTTCTTGTTTCGACGTCACAAAAGGTAAGGTTGCACAGGCGGTTGCCGACGGTCACCATACTATCGGTGATATCAAAGCAGTGACGGGCGCTGGTACTGGCTGTGGCGGCTGTATTCCATTGGTGACTTCTGTTCTTAACGCTGAGCTTGCTAAAGCGGGCGTTGAAGTGAAGAACGACGTGTGTGAGCACTTTGCTTATTCTCGCCAAGAGCTGTTCCACTTGATTCGCATTGAAGAGATCAAAACCTTCGATGAGTTGCTAGAGAAATACGGCAAAGGTTACGGCTGTGAAGTGTGTAAACCACTCGCAGGTTCTATTCTGGCTTCTTGCTGGGGTGAGCACATCCTAAAACCTGAGCTTGTGAAGCTGCATGATACGAATGACAACTTCCTAGGTAACATCCAAAAAGACGGCACTTACTCTGTCATTCCTCGTATGGCGGGTGGTGAAGTGACACCGCAAGCGCTTTCTGTTCTAGCGAATGTGGCTGCCGAATACAACCTGTACACCAAGGTGACAGGTGCACAACGTATCGGTCTATTTGGTGCTCAAAAAGATGACTTACCTGCCATCTGGAAAAAACTCGTTGCGGCGGGCTACGAAACTGGCCAAGCGTATGCGAAAGCCCTTCGTATGGCGAAAACCTGTGTAGGCTCTACCTGGTGTCGTTACGGTGTTCAAGATTCGGTAGGACTAGGCGTGATGATTGAAAACCGTTATAAAGGCATCCGTACGCCGCATAAGATGAAGTTTGGTGTTTCAGGCTGTACTCGTGAGTGTGCTGAAGCGCAGGGTAAAGATCTAGGTATCATCGCGACAGACGCCGGTTGGAACATGTACGTGTGTGGTAATGGCGGTATGAAACCTCGTCACGCAGACTTGCTAGCAAGCGACCTTGACCAAGAAACACTGCTTAAATACATTGACCGCTTTATGATGTTCTACATTCGTACGGCTGCGCCACTGCAACGCACGTCAGTATGGATGGAAAACCTTGAGGGTGGGGTAGATTACCTACGTGAAGTGATTGTTGATAACAAGCTTGGTATTAACGATCAACTTGAAGCTGATGTTGCGAAACTGGTTGAAGAGTTCCGTTGTGAGTGGACAGACACCATCAACGATGAAGCTCAATTGAAGCGATTCTCTCACTTTATCAATGCTGATGAGCGTGATGAAAATGTTGTGTATGTTGCCGATGGCCGATCTCAGCATCGCCCGGCAACGTATACGGAAAAGAACCCTGAAGCAGTAGCCGCGAAACACCAAGGCGACATCATTCACGTAGAAACAGTGTAACTGGGAGACGACATCATGGCATTTACAAAGATATGTAACATCGACGATATTATCCCTGGCACTGGCGTTTGTGCGCTCGTAAAGGGTGAGCAAGTGGCTATCTTCCGTCCTTCAAAGGATGAGGATGTGCTAGCGATTAGTAATACCGACCCGTTCTTTCAATCCAATGTGTTATCACGCGGTTTGATTGTCGAGCACCAAGGTGAGCTTTGGGTAGCAAGCCCGCTTAAAAAGCAGCGCTTTAACCTAACGACGGGTGTGTGCATGGAAAATGACGAGTTCAGTGTGAAAGCGTACAAAACGCGAGTCACAATGGGCTCAGTCGAAATCGCTGCTTAACCTGTTGTGAAACGTATCCGTTAGCAAAGATTTGATAGTTCAAGGGTTCTAGCTTCCCAAAATGGCTAGAGCTCTTTCCTATCCAATTTTAACTTTTAAATTTATATCTAGGGACTTAAACATGAATGATCTAAAACCTGCTGAATTCGTTCAAACCATGATCGATGTTGGTGAAGCAAAGGTGAAAACCAGTACTCGTGACCTGCTGTTACGCGGCGTCATGGCTGGCATCATTCTTTCTTTAGCCGTGGTAGTGGCGATCACAACGATTACTCAAACGGGTATTGGCATTGTTGGCGCATTGGTTTTCCCAGTGGGCTTTTGTATTTTAAGCTTGATGGGTTATGACCTTGTGACGGGCGTATTTGGCCTTGCACCATTGGCTAAATTTGAAAACCGCCCGGGCATTACTTGGGGCCGCGTTCTGCGTTGTTGGGGTCTTGTTGGCCTAGGCAACCTGATTGGTTCTTTGTTGGTGGCTTTCTTGATTGCATTGTCATTCACAATGAACTTCAGTGTTGAACCTGGCGCAGTTGGTCAAACGTTCATCAAAGCAGCAACAGCTCGTACGGTTGGTTTTGAAGAGCTCGGTGCGAACGGTTGGATTACCTGTTTTGTGCGCGGTATTCTTTGTAACCTAATGGTGTGTTTGGGTGTGATTGGTAACATGACGGCACGCACGGTTGCTGGCAAAATCGCAGCAATGTGGCTTCCTATATTCATCTTCTTCGCATTGGTCTTTGAACACGCTGTTGTAAACATGTTCCTATTCCCATTAGGCATGATGTTAGGTGCTGACTTTGGCATTACGACATGGTTAAGCTACAACCTAGTACCAACTATCCTAGGTAACCTAGTGGGTGGCTTACTATTTACGTGTATTCCTCTTTACCTTACTCACGCTAAAACAGCGCCAGCGCTTTCAAACGATACTGCTGAAAACGCGGCTCCAGCGTTCAACGCGAAGTAAGACAAACCCTTCGCCGCTACGTAGCCGCCATAAAAGTTAGGTGCAGGCTGCGAATCTAGGTTAGTTGTATACCTAGAGAGAAAGCCCTGAGTAGAATTACTTGGGGCTTTTTAATGGTCAAAACAATCGCTTGTTGGTTATATAAAATCTGGGTATAGAAGATTTAGTTATAAATACTGCATTCTTTTTCCTAATTAAAGCTGATGTTTAGACACAACAACTGATAATCTTAGTTCCATAAGTTGTAGGGGCTTTATGGAAATAAGCCTCATTATAAAAATTCATTTTATTGACGTTTTAACTGCTCGGTTATGAAGTAGATAACGACAATAGAACCTTTGCTCGGAGCACCGCATGTCAGACGTTATTCATTCCAGTTCTTCTGCTCACCCTTTAGGCTTTGTGTCATTAGTTGGGTCAGGACCCGGTGACCCAGATCTACTCACGGTAAAGGGACATCGAGTGATTTCACAAGCCGAAGTTGTGGTGTATGACCGTCTGGTTTCGCCAGAAATTTTGGCCATTGCGAAAGAAGACGCGGAAATGATCTATGTGGGTAAAAAGGTCGATTTCCACTTTGTTCCTCAAGATCAAATTAATCAGCTGTTGGTGGACAAAGCCAACGAAGGCAAGCAGGTCGTTCGCTTAAAAGGCGGTGACCCGTTCATTTTTGGTCGTGGTGGTGAAGAACTCGAAACGCTTGCTGAAAACGGCGTTAAATTTGAAGTGGTTCCGGGTATTACTGCAGCAGCAGGGGCGACTGCGTATGCGGGGATTCCTCTTACGCACCGCGATCATGCTCAGAGTGTTCAGTTCATCACGGGCCATATTCAAAAAGACGGCAAAGCCATTCACTGGCCATCATTGGCACAAAGTAATAACACGCTGGTCTTTTATATGGGATTAAAACAGTGTCCGACTATTGTGAGCAACCTTATCGAACATGGATTAGCCCAAGAGACACCTTGTGCAATCATCGAGAATGGCACCCGAAAAGAACAAAAAGTTCTGACTGGAACGCTGCAAGAGTTGGCGGAGTTATCGAAACAAGCCGTAAGTCCTGCATTGATTGTTGTGGGTAGCGTGACTCAACTGCATGATAAGCTTCATTGGTTTCAAGAAGCCGCTCAGTAGAGAGCGTTTGAATCAGGCAGTATGGCACCATTTAAATGGTGAGCTTCCAATAAAAATGCAGCGACTCAATTCGCTGCATTTTTTTATTGGTGATGAATAACCTAAAGACGTTTATCGCTGTTTCATGAACGCGATGGCTAGGCCCGAAGAAATAAAGGTGACGCCTGCGCCAATGTTCAACCCAGAGACCAGTTTTGGCCTTTGGGTAAGCCAGTGAGAAAGCTTGGAAGAAAACACCCCCATCAAACTAAACCCTATTGCAGTCAACAGCGCAAACCAAACCCCATACCCGATCATTTGCGCCGTGACGGAGCCTAAGCTCGGATTCACGAACTGAGGCAAGAAGGCCAGCACAAACATACCTGGTTTAGGGTTGAGCGCCGCCGACAGAAAGCCCGTCGTGAATATTGAACGAATTGACTGCTTCTTAGCCGGCTCTAGCGAAAACAAATTGCGAGAGCGTAGTACCTTTATTCCCAACCAAAGTAAGTATCCCGCACCAATCAATTTGACCACATAAAACGCGATTTCAGAGGTCTGAATCAACAGCGTTAACCCAAAGGTTGCTGCTACAACGTGGAACAGAATACCGGCGCCTGATGACATGCCAGAAATAGTCGCCGCAATTTTACCTTGGCTTAAGCCGCGTCCAATCGCCAACAAGTTGTCCGGTCCGGGAGAGATAACGAGCAGTAGGCACGCGAGCGTGTAGGCGACAAAGACATCAAGAGGGAACATAGTACTTCCTTGCAGTAGAGTTGGTGTCCATCCATATTGGATCATTTAGTACTTGAATAACAACTCTACAATTGAGAATAAATGTTAATGGTTTGGTGGCTGAACAGGGATCACTTTCGATAAATCAACAGGTGTTCGTTGGGCGTATTCTCAACGAAGTGAGACCAAATATGCTGGTAAACCATGTGCTGACCAGGGAAGGGGGTAAGTTCAATAGCTTCTTCAAGGGAGCACCAACGAAATTCAGTATGTTCATCGTTTAAAGTGATCGCTTGGTCGTCTTTACAGTACACCGCAAAGACAGGGATAAGCTGCATAACGTTGGCATGAGGTTCATAAAAGTTATCGATGTAATGACCGTTGTACAATGTTGAAACGTCAATTTGAGTCTCTTCTTTGAACTCTCTCTCGATCGCTTCAACGCCGGTTTCATCGGCTTCTATCGAGCCTGCTACGTGGCACCAATAGCCGCCTTTGACTCGCTTCATGAGTAAGATCTTTGGCGAGCCGTTAATGTTGGATATGGCCACACCTGAAACGATGGCGGTGCTGAGTGGAATCATGTTTTGTCCCTATAATGGCTCGAATGAAGAGCTGAGTGGTTGTTTAGGTAGTGAGTTCTTATCGATGTGATTACTTAATCAATTGAAGTATCGCTTTAAACTCTTCAGCGCGACAATCTTTAACCAGTTCGTATAAACACATCTCAAGACCGGTAATTTCAATCCCATTCCTTGACAGTTTTTGCAAGGCGAGGTCTTTGTTTTCAAGGGTTCGTGATGAAACGCAGTCACTCACAATATGCGCACCTAGTCCTCGTTTATTAAGCCCCATTGCGGTTTGGTAGACGCAGATATGCGTTTCAATGCCACACACGAGAAACTGCTTAACGCCAGAGCTTTGTATCGATTTGATAAAGGATGCCTCATCGCAAGCACTGAAACTAAACTTAGAGATTGGGTTTTGAGGAGAGACGAGAGACTGAACAGAGAGCAGAGACTGCAGTTTATCAACCGTCGACCCGAGTTTGTCTGGATTTTGTTCCACCCAGATAATCGGTAAATCAAGCGCTTGGGCCCCTTGTATAAGCTTGGCGCAACGTTCAATAAACGCATCGCTATCATGAACCAGTTGAGCGAGCTTCCCTTGAATATCGATGACGATCAAACCTGTGTTTTCTCGTTGCAACATATGGCCTCCGTGCCAGTTCTAGTGTGGTAGTAATTGTGCTCTTAATTACGGCTTCAGCTAAGCACCTGATGCTGAAATACGAGCACTCATTATGTGTTGTGGCCCAGCTTCGCCGCCTAAATACAGCGCACCTGAATCAACGAAACCCGCTTTTAGGTAGCACGCTCTCGCGCCTTTGTTTTTGCAATTAACGGTTAATACTATCTCTGAGTAATCGGTGTAATGCTGATTTAGATAGTTGAGTAATTCACGCACTGCTTTCGTGCCGATACCTTGCCCCTGCATTTTAGAATCAATCACGAACTTTCTTAACCCTATGCCTGTTTTCGGGCTGAAGTCGTGATTTGTTGGGTACACGGTATCTAGCTTAAAGAAACCAATAATCTCGTTATTAAACTCAATGATATGAGAGTGGGTGGTGTCAGTATTGTCGCTGATGAACGCTTCTGCGGTTTCCGCATACTGGGCTTGGCCATCGGCTAGGCGAATGTTCATGACGCGCTCATTATCAGAGGGTTTAAATCTTCTTATTTGAATCATTTACTTGTCCTGCCATTCTGATTGTAAGACCGCCAATACAACCGTGTCCCACCATTGATTCTTAAAAAATCGATGTTCTTTTAAGTGTGCCTCTTTTCTCATGCCCAATGATTGACATAGCTTTATCGCAGGGCGATTTTTGCTAATGGTTTCGGCATAGATTCTATGCACATTGAGCGTCGAAAACCCGTACCGCATTAGCGCGTGCGCCGCTTCTTTAATCAAGCCACTGCCTTGAAAGTGTCGCGATAGCCCGCACCCCATTGAGGCTTGTTGATTCTCTTCTAATCGTAGACAAACGATACCAATAAATTGACCACTTTGCTTATGTTCAATCGCCAATTGGAAAGCCAGTCTTGGCGTTTCGAGTGCTTGTTCAACAAACAATTGGGTTAGGCCACGATATGTCTCGGGGTCACAATCTGATTCTTGATAAAAACGCTGATACTTTTCATCTTGGGTTAGCGCGACGAATTCCGCTTCGTCGCTTAACCGCATATCTCTAACTATCAGGTTGGGTGTTTCTAGCGTAAACATAGGCTGACCACTAAATAGAGAGGCTGAAAATCCGACTAGCTGTTTCTTGATGCCAGTGGGTGGTTGGGGTTGAGTTGAAGCAGATCCCAGAGGTTACCGTACAGATCCTCGAACACGGCGACCGTGCCATAGTCTTGTTCTTGAGGCTCACGGACAAAGCGAATGTTGTCGTCAATCATTCGTTGGTAGTCTCGCCAAAAGTCATCGGTGCTCAAAAATAGAAAGACTCGACCACCAGATTGGTGACCAATGAAGTCTTCTTGCTCTGGTTTTGACGCCTTAGCGAGCAGTAGCGTTACGCCATTAGAACCCGGAGGAGAAACCACAACCCAACGCTTATCTTGTTCGGCTTGATACGTATCCTCAATGAGGTCAAATTTCAGTTTATTGACGTAAAAATCAATCGCTTCATCATAATCTTTAACAACCAATGCGATGTGAATAATGGACTGTTTCATGCGCTTGCCTTATGAACTTTTCAAAATAGGTTTTCCGCTCATAGAGTAATAAAAAGTGGCGTTTAGCGCATCGATTGATTTGGTGAATGTGACGATAAATGTGGGAAATAAGGGAAAAGCCGAAACCTTTCCCCTATTTAGGTGGAATCTTGGACAGTTGGTGCCCTGTTTTTGCTTGGTTCAACCTGCGGTGACTGAACGTGCGGTTATTGAATGCTGAGCAGGCGTCCTCGTTGAACGTCGTGCTCTAGAACGTCCGCCGACACCTCAACATGTTCACCATGGTTGTGGCCGTGATGATGACCGTGATCATGCGAATGGTCGTGATGCTCATGCTTTGATTGAGCGAGTTTATCGGTGTCTAGATACACATTGGTTAAATCGGAACAATAGTCTTCTGTCCATAATGTTCGCGCTTCATCATCACTCATGATCTTTTCGGCCTTTGGTCCGAGTTTATCCATGTAAAACAGCCCTAATTCTTCTCCAGAGACGTCGGCATAGTTGATCAGGTTATCAAACGCAGGCTCTTGGTCTTGATCAGACAAATACCCGTTTTTGTAGCAAACCGTTAAGCCAATAATGTCGTTGCCGAGCTGCTCTAACGCGGGGTTGAAGTGATTGTGGCTATGGTTATGCTCTGCGGCAACCAACAGGGTAGGTGTCATGAGCGCGCAGGTGATGAGGAGAGTCTTAGTGATGTTTTTCATAGGATGGACCTTTCATTTTAGACGGTTTAACGGGTTAGGGAACAAAGTGTCGCTTGTGCTGTGTTCCCCAACCTTTTAGTTATGACAATCGTGTGCGTTGATTGCGGGCGGTTATTGATCAACGACGATACGAGCCGGCGGAGCGGTGTAAGTCATTGGTTTCATTTCCCATTCACCTTTCGCTTCGAGTGCAATGGCTAACGCTTGTGCATCTTTACAGACGTTAGCGGGTTTTCCATCCGCCCAGAAAGACGGGCCTGAGGTGTAACCGCACATCACTGAAAACGCGTCTTGTCCATTCTTTGTGGTGTATTCCGTTAGAATGACACCGCCTTCGCCATGAGTGATTTTGAGTGATCCGTCATCGGCCACATGTGTGTCGTCAGTCGGATTAGGTTTTACATAAGTAGAGTAGGTTCCACCATCAGACATGTAAGGGTTGTCGTACATGGTGTATCCCTCTTTCTCTGAGGGAAGTGTTAGTTCATAGTTTGGGTCGATATCCGCCAAACGTTCTGTGTTGTTGGTTGCGCCAGGTTGATAGTCATGCGCGTTGGATTGCCCGTTTGCAAATGCAGTACTTGAAGCAAGAGCTAAGACGAGGGTTGCGATGATTGTTTTTTTCATAATGAACTCCAAAATTTGAGTAAGTAACGTCATTCAATGTCAGTCGGACAGGGTAATGAGAGCCTGACTTGTCATAAGGGAGGGCAACGGGTGCCCTCGCAGGTTTAGTTCTATTCGCTGTCTGTTCCTGCTCCTTCACCTGGCTCGGTTGGACGACTTACTGATTTACGTTCGAGGTTATGATGAGCTCGCACTTTGTCCATGTACTCTTGCTTGGTGTTCATGCCTTGCTTCATCGCATCTGGTACCTGTTCAGCAGGAATCACAATGTCGCGATCCACTGGCCACTCGGTCAGTAACTCTGGGTGGTAACCTTCTGGGTAGTACAGTTTCGGGTCTAACTCTAAGTCACGTATTTCTTGCTCTTGGATATCCTCACGTCGGTTTTTCGGCAGTGGAATTCTAAAGTCAGAGCCTTCGGCCATATCAAATTGTGGTGCTCTAGCGTTCGGGAAGTCAGGCAGAATGCCCTCACGAACCCACGCGTTGTCTTTGGTCATGTTCACGACGATGCCGTCTGGCGCGCCAAAGTGGTAAGGGCCTTGCCAGTGGTGACGCACTTCCGCAACTGTCTCCTCGTTGAGGTAGGGGTCAAATGTCATGTGCGTCGTCATGAATAGGCGAGGTTGTACTTCATTTGCCACATAGCCAGCCGCATAAGCAGGGGTGTGGTGAGTATCTACCGTGTAACGCGCTAGGAACGGTGGCACACCCTGAATGATCGATGACACGCCAAAGGTTTCAGTTTGCAATTCGGTAATGAAGAGATCGGCGCCTTTTGCGTATTTGAGATCCAATTCGGTTGGTCGGCCGTCACCTGTCCAGACGAATGACAGCACGCGCCCATCATCTTGCGTCCAGTTGAGTCGGTAACCCGATGCTCCATCTTTAGCATGGCTGCGACGCCAGTGAATCACTTCCACATTGTCTTGGTCATAGATAACTCCGCCGTCATCTCGGAAATCAAACTCATGCACCACAATGTCATTGCCCGATGGGAACACATCAAACGCGTCTGTGTGCCAGTTCAACATTTGCTGCATGCCTTCAATCATGTGGCGAGTGCCATATTCCGGAGTTGCACCACTTGGACCATAGATATTAAGCGGCTTTTCCCAGCGGCCATTCCAGCCACCAAATTGGTATAAGTAAGGCAACGAACCATAGTGGTCAACGTGCAAGTGGGTAATGAAGATGTGGTCAAGTTCATTCATGGCAACGCCCGCCGCCACGTAGTTTGCGATTGAGCCTTCGCCTAAGTCGAACACAAAGTTAGAGCCGTTACCCAGTTCAACATAAATAGATGTGTTGGCTTGTCCTGGGCGAATCATTGGCGATGTTCCCATGAAGGTAACGCGCATTTCATCCGGTTGAACTTCTTCGGTACGTGGGAACCAGTTTGCGCCTGACACCATGTGGTCGCCATAAGGAGCGATGCCTTCAAACATTAAGCCTTCTTTCCAGCCTGAGTTTGTTTCTTTACGGTAATCGCCGTTGTTCACGCCGCCCATTAATACGGAAAGCACTTCTTCTTCTGATGAGTAAAGATTACCTTCAGGTTGTGCCGCTATGTATTCTTCTAACGTTTCCCCTTCGTGATATTCAAATTTCTGAAGCTTTTGTAAATCGGATTCTGTTTGTTTGGTGTTGTACTCCATCATTGGGTCAGCAGCAAAAGCCGTTGTTGCGATGATCATTGCTGTCGAAATAACAGATAACTTTGCGTAAATTTTCATAGTTCCACCTATCGGTTTGAGTCTTTAATTGATGAAATGAAGTTCCTTCCTCACTCCGATGCAGACAAGTTTATTGATAAGTTGAGTTTTGTTATATAGAGTGAACTATGCTTTAAATATAAACTGTATTTATGTTTTGTTGTTGGTGGCACCGACTGTGCTTCGCCAATGAGGAACGATAAAAAGTACGCCAGATGGCCCCTAGACAATAGTGAGAGACAAAATTGGACTTGAATCTACTGACGACATTTTTAGCCGTATACAAACATGGCTCTATTACTGCTGCCGCTGACCAGCTAGATCTGACTCAACCTGCCGTAAGCGCAGCAATCAAACGTTTGGAATCGGTGGTTGGGAAAACACTCTTTGTTAGAGAGGGGAGAGGCATTGCACCAACGGGCGCTGCGGTTTCACTAGCCAATAAAATTGAAGATCCTCTCAATATCATTGGAACGGTCGAGCAGCAGACAACCAACCTGAATGTCTATTGCACTGAGAGTTTGCTGCACTTTACTAACGGCGTAGAAGGGGTGAACTTTACCGAAGCCCCTTTAGAAGAGAGTGAACTGTTTGATGCCTTAATCGCTCAGAAGGTTGATATTGTGGTTGATGTGATTTCAAGTAAGAAACACTCTTTGATTGAAGAAGTGTTGTTTGATGAAGAACCCGTCTGTTTAACTCGTATTGATCACCCACGTATTGGTGAGTTATTAACAAAAGAAGAGTACTTTCAGGAAGAGCATATCGCCCTAAAAATTAGACGTGCTGATATGGATACGGTGGAGTTTTTGTCTGATAGTGATATAGAGCCTCGTAAGGTTCGTATAGAGACAAGTTCAATTTCGAGCATGCTTATGCTGGCAAGCTCGACCGACTACATTGCAGCGTCGACGCGTTCCCTCGCTGAAAAACTGGCACCCGCTTTAAACCTAAGGGTGCATGCGTTTCCCATCAAATTAAGGCCAATCAAATTTAGAATGCTCTATCACCGACGCTATGCAAAAGATGAGCAACACACGAAAGTTCGTGAATCGCTAAAGTCGGCGCTAATGCAAAATAGAGAGCAAGACTGAATTAGACAGAAGGAATGAAAGCGCTTAGGTGGGCTAATACATAAATAGAATTGATGTTACATCTAAAGTTGACCTTCTTAATTAAATTCGGCTTACGTTTCATAATCTCCAGCAGTTAATCAAGCTCAACAGCACTGGAGAATTCATGAAAAAACGAAACTTAATCGCGCTCTCTCTTTCACTGGCAAGCAGCGCCGCGTTTGCCAGCTCTACTCAAATTTACGTGGAGCAAAATGTTGCTTCAAACGCTGCGGATAATGGCGTTTATTCAACAGAAGCCGGCGCACTTATCGACACCTCCGAGAATGGCCAAGTCTATATTGGCTTTGATGATCAGGGCTGGTTAGCCGCGGGTTATGGGCATGATTTTCAGATAAACGACTCACTCACCTTTAACCTTTATGGTGAGCTCGGTAAGTGGGAAACGGGTGAGGAGTTACTGGTAGAGGGTATTCTCGATTACCAATTTACCGAGAGCTTCAATGTGTTTGGTGGCTTAGGGTACAACCAGTCGGGTCAAGTATTGGAAAACCTGAGTGACACCAGCATCAATACCAACAAGTTTCTAGCAGGTGCGGGCTATTCACACGGTGGCTGGAGCCTCGACTACTTATACACACATGAAAACAGCGATGGCTCCAACGGTGGTTTCACTCGTTCTGGTGGCAATGTTCTTTTCCACCAGGGTGATTATCGAACCAATGAGCACGAGGTTGTTCTTTCTAAAACGATCGATGACTGGACACCTTACCTTAAATATACCTACTTCAATACTAATGAGGGTGAACTGTATCTTAATGGCGACCCTATGGGGCCAATCGATAACGACAGTATCATTACGCTTGGCTTGACCTACGATTTCTAACTCAACACACGTACACTCTCTTAGGCAGATGGATTTGCCCACCTTTTGTTAAGGGGCAAGATCATGAAAAAGACTTCTCTACGCAATAAACTCACTAATGCAGCCGCCGCTGCTAGCGTCATCCTATTTGCGGCGATGCCTACTTATGCGAATGCACATAACATTGTTTTCGATTTATCGCAGTATGATGAGAATCAGTTTAGCCAAGACCATTATCAGTGCGAAAACATGCTCAGTAATGTTGGTAACAATGAAGGGCAAGGAGCGGTGGAGCAGGGTGTTAAAAGAGGACTTAGAGGTGCAACGGCTGGCGCTATTGCAGGCAGTGTCTCTGGAAACTCAGGAAGCAGCGCAGCGAAAACAGGCGCAGCCATTGGTACGACCGTTGGGGTGTTATCGGGCAGAGGTTCAAAAAACGCCGCAGCGTCAGCGAATCAAAAAGAACGCGATGACCTTATGCGTAACTGTATGCAAGGCCGAGGTTACATTGCGCTTAACTAGAAATCAGTAAAAACTAACAGGATTCATCCTCACTGAACACGCTCACCTGACAGTCATCACTGCGACCTTCAGTGATCAGAAAGATGATGGGGCGACAGCACACCTGACAGTCTTCTATGTACTTATCGTCAATATCACTTGTGTCGATGATCACCTCGATACGTTCACCGCAATAGGGGCAAAAGATTGATTTTTCAAATAGTTGGTTCACACTCTCTCCAATCTCAATACTTTGGTACTTATTGCTAAGAGCTTAGCCATTATTGTCGTCAGAAGAAAGGTATGCAGAGAGGGTTGATTAAGAGGGCTGTGCCGTCAGTGATTGTTTTCTCATTGAAAGCGTTATTCAGTCGGCTTTTGGGGACGGAAAAAAAACGGCAAGCCGAAGCTCACCGTTTATAGATTCTCGCTAACCACCATTAATGGTAAGGCGAAATCGATTGAATCTGAATGTCTAAATTTGGGTGATCAAACTTACAGTTTCACGACATTTAGCTGACCCATGTCAGAGGTCGTTAATGAAGCTTCAAACGATTGCCCCATCAACTCATACACGTTGAAACGAACGGTATTCCAGTTCTCCCCGAAGTTGTATTCAAACACACTGTCACCAGTTTCGAGGCTTTGAGAGAGTGTCCACTCTGTCGCGTAACCTGTCATGCCTGCGCCAAAATCCATGTAAGGAGCGTCAGCTGGAACGCGGTATGGAACGGTCGCCAGTTTCATCATGCCGTTGAATGCGCTGCTAGGCTCGTCAAGCCAGTTTAAGAAGTAGCTCGCATGAACAAAGCGGCTGCGCGATGCGCTGTTACCATTTGAACCGAAAGCAAGGTTGCGATCCGCAGATTCCCAGCTTGGTTTTACTTCTTTAAGGTTGTCGATGTGCTCTTGCATCGATGGGTCGTTGGTCATGACTGCGGCTTCTTCACCACGGTAGATTTTAAGACCATCTGGGTCCATTTCGATCACCGCTCGGTCACCGCTTTTGTCGGTGATAGACCAGTGCAGTACGATGTCTGCAGGCATACCATCTAATGCTAAGTATGCGTAGTCTAGAGTAGGTAGAGCCTCAACCGCTTCTGCAACCGACGCGTATTGAGTCAAAATGTATTCACTCATTGACAGTTGAGAAATTTGAGATTCTTTAGAAACATCATCCATTGTCATTGCGCGGTAGTACAACGTATTGATTTGTAGACCTTCACTGTTTACACCGTCATGAACAAGGTCTAAACCGTAAGGAAGTACCGCAACTGCATCGTATTTCACTGTGTACTGAGTACCGGTATTCGGGCCTTGAATGAAACGACTCTCACCCTTAACGATGCCACCCAGACGTGGATTCGTTCCTTCCATCCAGTCGTTGGTACGAGAAGTGATTGTGCCGTGCTCTTCAGTGTTCCAAGCAATAGAGGTACAAGCGTGAGCCGTGCTAGCCGCTAGGCCAGCCATTAGAATGCCAAGGGTAAGAGGTTTGAGTTTCATCATGGTATGTTCCAGTCTGTTTTATTGTTTCGATGTGGAACATTCTAAGGGCTTGCAAACAATCGCCAAACTCATGTACTGAGGGAAAACTCATCATATCAGTTCGTATTTGCCAGCTTGTTGTTTAATTTGCTCGATAATAAATGAGGCAACAGGGCCCATTGATTTCGATGCTTGCCAGCAAATGATGGGAAATCGAAGCGTATTGTTAAGCTCCTTCAGGGGGATCGCCTCTAACAGTTTTGCATCGATTTTTTCATTGACGGCATGCGCTGGAACGACCGCCCAACCTTCGCCAGCCATGAGCAAACTAACCAGTGTGGGCAGGCTATCAAACTCTTGTATTTGATTGGAGGTACAGACGGTTTTGGCCACCCCGCTGTGGTAATAATCACTAAGTGCCAGTTGATGCAAATGCTGTAAGCTCGCCATGCCTTGAGGTCGGTGGCGATGAATGAAGTCGGGGCTTGCACAGACGGTGTAAGGCATTTGAAAGAGATAGGTAAAATCTAACGAGGTGATGGAGTCACCATGAGGGTTGACCACGAAGGCAATATCCGCATCATTATTTTCTAATATTTTTAGTATGTTAACGTTACTTTCTTTGAGCCAGTGAACACGAACTTGATGGTACTTCTTTCTCAGTTGGATCATAGTATCAATAATAATTTGAGCGGGAAGCTGCTCGGAATAGTAAATCTTTAGCTCGGTTTCGAGCCCTTTAGATTGATACAAACAGAGCTGTTCAAATGCGCTAGAAGCAACGGCCAATGCTTTAGCTTGTTGGTAGAGTTTTTCACCATCTGCGGTTAATGAGGGATAACGACCGCTCCGATCAAACAATTCCAGATCGATCTCTATCTCTAGGTTGGCAATGGTTTGTCCTAAGGTCGTTCGGTGTTTACCGAGTTGCTTGGCGGCAGCACTGAACGAACCACTGTCTGCAACAGATATGAAGGCTTGAACTTGATCGTAGCTAATTTTCATAGAGGTGGTATGCGTGTTTATGTGAGGGTTTTATAATCACATTGTTTTAGTGGTACATCAATGGTTATTTGAATTGAAGCAAAGCGCGAATCTTGGGCCTGGATGCGCAAGATTAAGGTGAAAGTTGGGTAGGGGAATGATTTCTCGCTATGGGTAAAGGCTCACCGATTTGTCCAAAAAGGTAAGCCTAGTATCAATGACTAATCAATGACTAATAGCGCAAAGAAAGGGTGAGGAAATGGACTCGGTTTGTCGTGTAGTGGCCATTAGGCTGGAACAATCCAGAATCGGCAGATATCTCACCATCACCTAAGTGCTGATATTGGTAACTCAAGCCTAAATGTAGGTCATGGGAAATTTTACGTTCAGCCCCTAAACCGATACGCCACTGGGCATCAAGAGGAAGGAGAACGTCTCTGTTTTCACTGCTGACTGGGCTCGTATCGCCACTGACGCCGCTATACAGTATCCAATCATCGTATGCGTATTCAACGCCAACGCCCATCGAGTAAGTCGTCGAGTATTTTTCATCGTAATCTTGCCACGCCTCCATATTGGTGCTGAGAAGCAGGTCGAGGTCTTGAGTCAGTGAGTGGCGTAAACCCAAGGTTAGGCTTCTCACCCAGGTTAACTCCGAATCGATCCCAAAGTCGTTGAGTGCATCCAATGATAAATCATGATCAAACTGGCCTTGATAGCTGACACCCAGCTGAGTGTCTTCGCTTATTTGATGATTAAGACTCAACCCGAACCCAAGGTCTAGGCTGTCGCCTTTGATCTCTCGCCCGTTCAGGCCTTGGGTTTCAAGGGCTGCGTGCTGCAATATTACAGAGCCCCCGACGGATAACTGGTCACTGATTTGGTAAGCCAATGATGAGGTTAAGTTAAGCGCTGAGATGCTGTTCTCATTGATTGCCTGCGCTGGGTTCGCGCCAACACCTTGAGAGTAGGTTACGCCAACCCCTCCAGCCGCATGAAGGGCCGCCCCTGCGACCCATTTATCGTTGAGGCGTGATGCGTAAGAGAGATGAGGAAGAACGTCACGATTGCTTCCGGTTGTGGCAGAGCCGTTGTCTTGACGAACAAAGTTTGACTCCACATCAAGGTATTGTAGCCCCAGCAACCAAGCGCTTTCTTCAATCTCAGACAAATTGGCGGCATTGGTGATAACCGCCGACGCATCGTTGATGGTGACGTTGCCTGCGCCAGCTGTACCGACGCTTTTTGCGGTTGCGATTTGAGAGAGATTTAACCCTCCTGCGTGTGCAACACAGGCCGCTGATCCTGCTAAAAGCAGAGGCAGCGTGATCAGATGAATTTTCAAAAATAGAATCTCGTATTAAATAGTGAGTAGTGAGTAGTGTTTGTAATGGAAAGCGCTTTAAACCAGCGCCTTCCAACTTGGAGTGCTTCAAATCCGCGCTTTCGGCTTAAATCTTTTCAACCTGTGGCAGTGGGTATTCGTTATCAAGCACCGCTTGAGTGGGCTCGTACAGACGCATGTGGAGATAAAAATCATCTTGTGGCGCGGGCAACCAGTTGCAAGTTGGGTCAGCAGGTTTGTTGTATTGAATACAAATCGGCAGTGTGCCGTCTTCTGCGTACTTCAATTCACCTTTTCGATTGGTCGATATTGAGTAACGTTGGATGAAGTTTTCAACCATAAACAAGTTTTCTGCATCGTACATAGTCAACGACCAGAAAGCCTCGGCAGGGGCGTCGGCGGGCATCGTCATTCGATACTCATGTTCACCAGAAAGCTGCTCGCCTCTAGAGTCGGTGTATCGATTTGGATAAAGTGCGCGCTCAGGAACATTCAAACCCGCCGCACGCAAGTTAATGCTGGCGCGGCTCAAATAGTCCGTCCCATAACGGCCGCCCTCGAACATCATTGACCAACCATTGTTCACGTCACCAATGCTTCTGCCCGCGTACTGGATGATTTGTTGTGAAGAAGCCAAGGCGCGCATGAGCCCTTTCTTTTGAGCGTCAGATAGAGTGTCGGGATCAAATGGAGTGGCTCCATCAATGCCAATTTGTTGGAATTGATCCACAATTGCGGCATCTTCAGGAATCGGATTCTTGCGCAGTTCTTTGTCAATCAGTGAGTACCATTCTAGCCCTTCAGGTCTAGCCATTGGTGGGATGCGACCGCTTGATTTTTCTAATTCGAGCACGCCATGGTCTTCACCGAGTTGCGCGAGTGGGTAGCTCAGAAATTGGTCATGCACGGCCAGCGCATCATCAAGGTCTTGTTCGCCAAAGACACCTGTGCGTTGAATTAACCAAACCATTGGAGTGCGAGACTCAACGATGCGATCGATGCCTTCTGGAACATCACCAGACCAGCCTTTCTTCACCAGCAGTACCTTTGAGCCTTGGTCGCCAACATTCTTCACGTGCAAGTCTCTGATTGAATCAGAGTAGGCGTCTAAGAGCTGAACGATGTAATAACGATCATCGGTTCGAGGAATATCAATCACCATCGGACCGGATAAATCAAGGTCGTAATGCGCTTGCGAGTACAGGGTGTCGTTATTCACGGTCGGGACGATTCTGTCTTGTGGACCGGATAGCACACGAGTTTTACCCATCTCGTTGAGCGGCGCCATCGCGTTGTCCATTGGTGCGTCGACAGACGTTGTGGTTTGTCTTACGGCAGCAACAGTTAATGGGCCTGTACCATAAATGAATGCTTGAACACCTAGGTTGTAAGCAAGCTCTTCTTCAGGGTTGATCGATTGTTGTGCAAGAGACGGCATCGCCATTACACCGGATAAAGAGCACACTAGGCTTGTCAGTACACTTTTCTTATAGAGCAGCTTTCTCATGGAATACCTTAATTCGTTGGAACGTATATGGACGGCCATCATAGAAAGAACTGGGATTAAGGAGTGTAATAGTCGATATTAAGGATGTTAATACTCATGATTTGTGAGTTTAACTGACTGTTTATTATAAATATTATTCAGTGTTGTTAAGGTCGAAAAAGGCACGGCGTCTAACCTGAAAAGGAGGCCTATTGTTTCACAGAATGAGGGTTGTTATGTTGACGAAAAATTACCGGAGTCAATATGAATACATCTACTCATCCTTTCAGTTTATTCATCAAAGCAGAAGGCGCTCAATGCAACCTTGATTGCAGCTACTGCTATTATCTCAATAGACAAGACGATGAAAAACGATCATCAATGTCCACCGCCATGATGGAACAGATCGTTGACGCTCATATTGAAGCGCAACCGCGTTCCGCCGAGCAAGTCGATTTTATCTGGCACGGTGGTGAGCCAATGCTCAGAGGGTTGGAGTTCTATGAATCCGCCGTATCCGTTCAAGAAAAAAAGGTCGCCAACAAACGGATCGTCAATACCATGCAAACCAATGGCACGATGATTAACGAACGTTGGGCCTCTTTTTTTGCTAAGCATCACTTTATGCTAGGCATCAGTATTGATGGGCCAAACTTGCTGAATGATATTGCTCGCATTGACAAGAATGGTCAGTCTTCCTTTGAGCGCACCATGCGTGGAATGGCGCACCTTAAAAGCAAAAACGTTGAATTTAATACCTTAACCGTGGTGAACAATAAAACCTACCAGCATGCTAAAACTATCTATTCGTTTTTGGTTGAAAATGGCAGCGGTTACCTGCAATTTCAGCCTTGCATCGATCATGAATTGGACCGACGAACCGGACATGATTGGTCGTTGACAGGGGAGCAATGGGGGCAATTCCTTTGCGATTTGTTTGATGAGTGGATAAAAGAGGATGTGGGCAAGGTTTACATCCAGTTCTTTGAAAACTGCCTGATGGTGTTAATGGGTTACCCAAGTCAAATGTGTCACCATAGCGAAACGTGTGGGCAGCAATTGATGGTAGAGCATGACGGCAATGTTTATAGTTGTGACCATTATGGGTATCAAGATCATCAACTTGGCTCGATAAAGAGTGATAAACTCTCCGCAATGGCAACGTCCCCAAAGCAAGTCGAGTTTGGCACCAACAAGTACCATGATTTAAACGATGTGTGTCGTCGCTGTGATTTTGTTCAGCTTTGCCAAGGCGGTTGCCCAAAGAACAGAATTGCGAAGACTGACGATGGCGCAGCAATGAATCACTTGTGCCAAGGCTATGAAATGTTCTTTCATCACGCATTGCCTAAGCTTTTACCTATGGTTGATGCGATGAAAAAGGGGTACTCGCCCGCGTATTTCCCACTTTTCTGAACACTATGGAGTGTGACATGACCAAAGACCTTAACCTACTACGACTTATCCTCGTGTTGAATGAAACACGGCAAACGGTCAGCGCGGCGAAAGCGCTTAAGGTCAGTCAACCGACCATCAGTGTTATGTTGCGTAAGCTAAGAGAACAGTTCGATGATGAGTTGTTTGTGCGAGATAAAACGAAGCTCGAACCCACGCCTAAGTGCATCGAACTTATTGAGACGTTGCCCGCCTTATTAGAGCAGATCGACAACCTCTACATACCCAGTGAAGAATGGACATTGGGTGATCTGAAGGGAGAGGTACAAATTATGTTGCCGTCTCCGCTTATCGTTCCTATTGGTGTCCCATTGCTAAAAAAGCTCACCTTAGAAGCACCACAGGTCACGTTTCAATGTGTACCGTGGTTAGACAATGGCGTGCAAACATTGGAAACCGACCGAGCCAGTTGGGGCGTGAGTTATTTGCCGATGGAGGTGAACAAAACGCTCACTGAAAAATCGCTCGGATTTGATCGATTTATGCTGGTGTTAAGGGCCGATCACCCACTTCAAGGCAGTGCGCTTGATGATGTCCTCAAGTACCCGCTGTGCGTTAATGTGATTCCTGGTTATATTCAGGCTTCCAAAGCAGAGATGCTAATCAAAAAGTATGACCTAGACAAAAACATAGCGATTCGAAGCAACAACATGAGCCTGATATTAGAGATGATTAAAGACAGTGACTTTATCTATATCACCTCTTCAAAGTGCCGTTCCATACTTGATGATGCTTATCGCTGCGAGGAACTTCCTCCTGAGTTATTGAAGGATACTTATCGTCGAGAGTTAGCGCTCTTCACACACCAAGCCAACCGCAATAATCCCTTTACAGATTGGCTGCAAAAAGAGATCACCTCCCTCATTCAATCTTAGTCCTTTCCTCGCCACTATTAATAAACGTAATAGTGGCTATCAAGCCATTTTTGACGCCTTTATTATACCATTAATTTCAACAACGGTTCGTTCGAAGCGATGACATTTTCGTCATGGCTTCAGCGAGTTACTCGTAGTCGAAGAGGAAATTAAATGTATAAGACTTTTGTTAAATCTGCGCTTGCCCTTTCGGTGTTAGCCAGCGTTAATGTGCACGCATCTGGTCAGCCGAATGTCGTCGCCATTATGCTCGATGATGTTACCCCTGCGGATATCTCGGCTTACCATCGTGGCTTAGGTGCGGTAGATACACCGAATATTGATCGCATTGCCGAACGCGGCATGATGATCAGTGACTATTATGCTCAAGGAAGCTCGACGGCGGGTCGTTCTGCGTTTATTACCGGCCAGTATCCATTCCGTACCGGCTTAACATCAGTCGGCCAACCTGGTTCATCACTTGGGCTGCAAAAAGAAGACCCAACATTGGCAGAAATGCTCAAAGACAAAGGCTATGCCACGGTCCACGTTGGGAAAAGCCATTTAGGTGACAACAACAGCCACCTGCCAACCGTTCATGGCTTCGATGAGTTCTTTGGTTTCCTCTACCACCTTAACGTGATGGAAATGCCTGAGCAGCCAGAATTTCCAAAAGATCCTAACTTCCAGAGTCGCCCACGTAACGTGCTTCATACCGTCGCGACGGAAACCGCCGACATGACCGACGACCCAAGGTTCGGCGTTGTAGGCAAACAAACCATTGAAGACAAAGGGCCGTTAGGCGCCAAGCGCATGCAAACGGTGGATGGCGAATTCTTAGATTTCGCTATGTCATGGCTTGATAAGCACGAAGCTGAGAAAGACGAACAGCCTTACTTCATGTGGTACAACCCAACTCGAATGCACCAAAAAACGCATGTTCGTCCAGAGTATCGTGGTGCCAGTCAAACCAACACATACTACGACGGCTTGATGGAGCTTGATGATCAGATAGGGGTGCTGCTCGATAAGCTAGAAGACCTCGGTGAAATTGACAACACCATCATCCTGTTTACTTCAGACAACGGTGTCAATCTCGATCACTGGCCTGATGCCGGTGCTGCCTCTTTCCGCGGTCAGAAAGGAACAACCTGGGATGGTGGATTCCGTGTCCCTATGCTGGTGAGCTGGCCAGATAAAATTCCTCAAGGCGAATACACCGATGGCTTCATGACCTCTGAAGACTGGGTGCCAACCATCATGGCTGCTGTGGGTGAAGAAGACATCAAGCAAGAGCTGCTGGAAGGCAAAGAGATGAATGGTGAACAGTATCGAGTCCACCTCGACGGTTATAACCAGCTAGACATGCTGACCAAAGGTGCACCAAGTGAACGTCATGAGTTCTTCTACTACAACGAACAAGATCTGAATGCGTTCCGTGTCGATGAGTGGAAAGTCCACCTCAAAACGAAGACGGAGTGGATTGCAGAACCTGAAGAGTGGCCACTGGGCATGCTCATTAACATCAAAGCTGACCCATACGAGCGTAGCCCGGATACACGCGGTTGGTTCTTATGGATGAAAGAGAAATCGTGGGTGCTGCCTGACCTGCAAAAAGCCGCTGGGAAATATCAGAAATCTCTGAAGGCATTCCCACCGAGACAAAAAGCAGGCGGTATTGGCATGGCTGATAAATCAGTCGTTGCTGAATAACGTTTTATCCCACTAACGATAAGGTGTGCTTTCAAAAGCGCACCTTAGAACCGGAAATGACTATGAAGAAACCGTCCATTTTACACGTCTTAATCGCGCTTGTTGCGCCGCTCTCTGTTACTGCCTTTGCTCAGGAGTCGACTAAGAGTGATATGGCAGACCCAATGGCTGTTTATACCGGTGGTGAGGTTATCGCCGGCAACAAGGGGCTCGGTGCAACATTCCAGTTTGGCGTGAATCGCGGTGATTGGGGTGTACTTGGAAAATTGGAAGGGAAAAACAATTTTGAAAACTACCGTGCTCGATTTTTTACACCGAATAAGAAAACAGGCACAGGCTTGTTTGTTGATGCTGGGCATGATTTCTCAAAGGACGGCATAACCTCTAACTATGCGTCAGCGGGTATTATGCAGTCGTTCAAGCTGAGCGATAAGGTCAACCTATACAGCGCCTTAACGTATGGACAAATGTGGGAAGAGAGTCATCAATTCAAGGACACGCAAATCATCAGTAGCATCAACTACCTGAAGTATGACTTTGCCGATCAGTTCTATCTTTTACTCGCCCCCCAATACACCTATGGATTAGACGGTGAAAACACGCGAGATTTTTCTGCAGAGATGCAACTCGGTTACAAAGTGGATAGTGACAACATCATTATCTTTAGCGGTGATACAGACAACAACGCTTGGATCACCTTCCGCACCCGTTTCTAGTCCGGAACTTGAATTATGAAAAAAACATTACTCGCAACAACCCTAGCGTGCGCATTTATGGTCGCGCTACCTTCTGTTTCTGTAGCGAATCAAACGACAGAAATCACGGCCGCGTCAAACGCGATTCACAGTGGAACCGTACCTCTGGCGATGGCAAGTGAAGCGGCACAAAAACAAGACAAGCAAACACTCGCGCAATTGGCGTATGAATATGCGTTCTCTATTGATGAAGCGTACAAGTATTTCTATCAAACTGTGGTTGAGCAAGATTACCCACTCAATCAGTTCCAAAACATCAGAGTGTTGGCTGACGACACCTATACCGCACACCCAACCATCAATAACGATACCTTGCATCTTATGGGGTGGATGGACCTTGCGGCAGAGCCTGTCATCATCACCATTCCTGACCACGACGACGACCGCTACTGGCTGTTCCACACCATGAATATGCAGCACTTTACTGATTCGGCGTTTGGCTCTCCACAACGTGGCAATAAGGGTGGCAGCTTTATGTACGCGGTAGAAGGTTGGGCGGGGGACGTGCCTGCGAGCGTGGACGAAGTGATCTATGTTGAGCACCCACTCGTCAAAATGATGGGCAGAATCATGGATCTTGGCGGCGATGACTCCGCAACGGCTCAGAAGCTGATGGACCAATGGAATATTCGAACCTTGTCTGAATATTTGGGTCAAAAAGGGCCAAACCCTATGGTTCGTGATTACCCGAACCCTGAACAGTCAAGCTGGGTAGAACGCACCAATTTTATCTTGTCTGAAGGAACAATGAAGTCGCACGATCAAGCGTTGATCGATCACTTTGAGTTCTTAGGGCTGGGAAGAGCAGATGTTCAGTTTGATGGCGAACAACGTCGCCTTATTGAGTCGGGTCAGAAAGCGGGTGTTGAGCGCATCAAGAACGCCGGTTTTGACGATTCACGCGACGTACTGGGCACACGCGCTGAGATGACACAAGTCCCAAGTTTCCAGCACGCTTATGGCACCTTGATGGGGCAGTGGGGCTTACCGGCGAAACACACCATGTACAGCGGTGACTTCTTTGATAGTGAAGGGGAAGTGCTAGATGGGAGCCAGTATGATTATACGGTGACCTTTGACGCGCCACCATTGGAAGAGGGCGGATTTTGGTCGTACACCGCCTATAGCGGCAAAACAAGGCTGATGGAAAAGAATGACTTAAACCGCCACTCCAGAGGTGACCGAACGTTAACGCCTAATGACGATGGCACGTATACCATCACCATGAGCAGCGATACGGCAGGGCATGAGAACAACCCTAATTTCTTACCGATCCCAAATCACCAGTGGTACTCCGTGCTTCGCATGTACACCCCTGGTGGAGAAGTGAGAACGGACCAATGGAAATCGACCCCTTTTACTAAGGTAAAAAAGTAATCTAGCAAAGTGAACTTTGGATGAGGACAACCCCTCGTCAATGTTAACGTCGAAAAGGGGCTTGCACTTCAATTTGTGCCAGCGCCTTTTTTGGTTTTCATTGCCACAAACAATCAAGATTAAGTGATGTGACTTAGCTCACGCATCTATCAATTACGCAATAAGTCTGTATAATCCGCCGCCTATTACCCCATTCGCTAAAAGCGTTGATTTATTTTCCTTAACGATGGATAAATCAGCCATGAACACTAGGAATATCTCTCTTGATTTCAACTGCTAACATCACCATGCAATTTGGCGCCGAGCCTTTGTTTGAAAATATCTCAGCCAAGTTTGGTAACGGAAACCGCTACGGTTTAATCGGCGCGAATGGGTGTGGCAAGTCAACCTTCATGAAGATTCTTAGTGGCGCACTGACACCAAGCTCTGGCAACGTATCAATTACTCCAGGAGAGAAATTGGGCGTTCTGAGTCAGGATCAGTTTGCGTTTGAAGAGTATAACGTTATTGATGTCGTGATTATGGGCGACCGTAAACTTTGGGAAATCAAGCAAGAGCGTGACCGTATCTATTCACTTCCAGAAATGAGTGAAGAAGATGGCATGAAAGTGGCTGATCTTGAAAGCGAGTTCGCTGAGATGGACGGTTACACGGCAGAAGCGCGTGCGGGCGATATCTTGATTCAAGCCGGTATTGAAGAAGAGTTTCACTTTGGCTTAATGCAGCAAGTTGCCCCAGGTTGGAAACTGCGTGTGTTACTGGCTCAAGCGCTTTTCGCTAACCCAGATATCCTACTGCTGGATGAACCAACCAACAACCTGGACATCAACACCATCAATTGGCTTGGTGAAGAACTGAATCAACGTAAATGCACAATGATCATCATTTCGCACGATCGCCATTTCCTCAATTCAGTCTGTACGCACATGGCGGATATCGATTACGGCGAGCTGCGCATTTACCCAGGTAACTACGAGTACTTCCTTGAAGCGTCGGGTCTTATTCGTGAACAGCTACTTTCAAGCAATGCTAAGAAAGCGGCGGAGATCAGTGAGCTTCAAGACTTTGTTAACCGTTTTGGTGCGAACGCATCTAAAGCGAAACAAGCGAGCTCTCGTGCGAAGAAGATGGACAAGATCAAACTCGACGAGGTGAAATCGACCAGTCGAGTTAGCCCATCGATCGATTTTGGCGAAGGTAAAAAACTGCACCGTCTAGCGTTAGAGCTAAAAGATGTAGGGCATGGTTTTGAAGATGGAATGCTGTTTGAAAAGGGCAACCTGCTGTTAGAAGCAGGTACGCGCCTTGCTGTTATCGGTGAGAATGGTGTCGGTAAAACAACGCTTCTTCGCTGTTTAGTGAATGAAATCGAGCAGAGCGAAGGGGTGGTTAAATGGTCAGAAAATGCCACTTTTGGTTATTGCCCACAAGACAGTACTGCAGACTTTGATAACGATCTAAGCATCTTTGATTGGATCTCTCAGTGGCGCACGACTAAGCATGATGACCTGATGGTTCGAGGTATTCTGGGGCGTCTATTATTCACTGCTGACGATGCGAATAAGAAAGCCAAGAATTGTTCTGGTGGTGAAAAGAACCGCCTGCTGTTTGGTAAGCTGATGATGCAAGACATTAATGTTCTTGTTATGGATGAGCCTACTAACCACATGGACATGGAAGCAATCGAAGCGCTTAATAACGCATTAAAAGATTACCAAGGCACATTAATTTTTGTCAGCCATGACCGTGAGTTTGTATCGTCACTGGCGACATCAATCATTGATGTAAAAGACAAGCAGCTGATTAACTTCCAAGGGACGTATGATGAGTACCTTGCGCATCAGAAGAAAGCGCTGGCTGTCGGCTAGTCACGTCTAAACGGATTGCCATGACCAAGTATCGCGTTATCACTTGCGCGGTACTTGGTTATTAAATCCGGTGCTTGGTGATGAAGACAAGTGTTTCGTTATAAAAACAACTGCTTGCCACGATCTGCTAAACCAGTGTGACGGTTTCAATTCTGTTTCTTCCCGCCCGTTTTGCCCGATACAAGGCGGCATCGGCGGCTTCGTAAAGTTCTTCCATATCTACTTTTGTATCTTTTGACGTGACCAAGCCAAACGAGGCAGTAATCGTCGACGCGGCTTCACTGTGTTCGTGTTTGATTTGCAATCTCTCGATACTGGCTCTTAACTTTTCCACGAAAACCGCGGCTTCTTCAGGCGATTGCCCTGAAAAAACAATACCAAACTCCTCACCACCTAAACGAAAACAGTAATCTGATGCGCGATTGCATTGGGCACTCAATGTTTTCGCTAAAGCGACCAATTGGTGGTCACCGTTATGGTGCCCGTAGTTGTCGTTGTACTGTTTGAAATAGTCGATATCAAGGATGACGAAACTGAGCCAAACTCTGCTGCGTTGTGCCCGGCTGATTTCGCTGTGGAAGATCTGATTGTAGTGGCGACGATTGTAGAGCCCAGTGAGTGAGTCGGTGATCGCCAACTTCTCTATTTTTGTTTTTTCTTCGCGCAATTGGTGTTCGACGATCTTTCGTTCCGCTACTTCGCTATTTAGTTTGTGGTTTAGCGTTGATAACTTGTGGGTCCAATAGCCCAATATCGCCAAAACAAGGATCGAGACGAAGATCGTTTTCCACAGAATTTTGTAATCCACGCCTTCTTCATAGCGGAGTGACACCCAGCGAGAGTATATTGATTTTTTCTCTTGTTCAGAAAGGGAATCCAGCGCTTTTTGTATGACACTGTGCAGTATCGGCCAATCGCTGCGTATCGCCATGCTGAGCTCAAAGCGATATGGCGTGACACCGGAAACCTTTAAATTGGTGAACCCTTCTTTTGCGATAATATAGTTCGCGGTGGCAATGTTGCCGACATAAGCGGCCACACGACCTGTTGATACGGCCTCTAGCGCTTCTGTTACGTTATTGGCTGTGAACAACTGAATATCGGGGTGATTCTTAAAAAGTAGCTCTTGAGAGGCGTAGCCAGCGACTACCGACACAGCCCTGCCATTGAGTGAGTTGATATCCGAGACATAGGGAATATCTTGATTGGTGATGATCATCATTGGGAAGTTGAGATAAGGACGCGTGAAGTTTAGGTAGCTTTTTCGGCTCTCAGTAATCGCGAGAGCAGGGTACATATCAAGCTCTCGGCGTTTGGCTGCGTCAACAACGTCAGACCAATTCATATCGACGCTTGGTTCTAACTCAATCCCCAATCGCTCACCAATGACCGCCATATAATCGGCTGCAATACCCTGATAAATCGCTTGATCATTGACGTATTCAAAAGGCGGCCAATTGGTGTCTATCGCAAGCTTTATCGTGTTGTTTTCCCTTAGCCATTGCTTCTCTTCTTTGGTGAGGATTAACGCATTATGAGCTTGGTAATGATTATCCAATAAGTACTTAATACTAAAGCTATAAAGTTCGCCACCCTTACGCTCATTCGATATCGCCCTAAAATCAATACGTTGCCATGTGTCTCCCATAAAGCTTTGGAACATTTCAATATTCTGTGTATTGATGGCATACATTCGAGAGAGGAACTGAGTGGACTCGGCAGCGAAATCATTCCCATTGATGTAGTCGTCGAGCAAGATCAAGCCCCATGCAGCCTCGGTGAAATGACCGCCAATCGAGATGTACGGTTCGCCACTTTTAATGACTTCCAAAGCCTCAGGTAGCCAGTCGATACCTCCAATAATGATGCTGTCCAAAGGCAGCGACAACTCAACCATGGCGTCTCTTGCCCCGAGTGCTAACGTATCTGAAGCGGCCCAAACCATATTAATTTCAGGGTACCGCTGGAACGAAGATTTGAATATCTGCTTGGCTTCATCTCTGCTCCAATCTGGTCCACTGTCGCTTTCCGCGACAATCTTGGTTTTAGAGTGGTGTTTAATAAACTGGTCGAGGCCTTGATTGCGCTGCTGAGCCGAAACCTCTTTCATGTTGCCATTGATAACGAGCATGTTGATTTGCTCTAGTTTACGTTCAGTTGCAACGAGCAATAGCTGCTCAGTGAGAAGCGAGCCTGCTTTTTCATCATCAGGGATGATGGCACCAATCCAAGAGTTGTATTTCGTACGGGGTAGCAGTTCACTCGATATAAAACCGGTGTTGTAAACGATACTTGGTATGCCTTTTTGCTCGGTAATGGCCAAAATTTGCTCACCTACCTGCTCATAATTCATGAACAAGACGCCGTCAACGCCTTGCTCCGTCGCTTGCCTGACTTGAGAGAGCATTTTTAGAGAATCGTTTTGGGCGTTGTAAAGGTGAAGAGTGATGCCGAGATCATCGGCTGCGGCTTGGGCAAATTTGATTTGTGATTGCCATGCAGGTGTTTCACTACGAGGAACGAACAGTGCGATCTCGATGGCGTAGGTTTGGAATGTCGACAGTAGAGAAAGAAACAATACTACAATAGGTTTCATCGCTACGCTTCTTCGAATGGATTTTCTAAAGTATAGCAGCAGTTTTTGAAGATCAAGTTTGATGGGGACTCGGTGCCGCAATCGTTGACCTATCTGCTGTTAGCTGTTGGTCAGGGTGGCAGCTTCAGCGTGTTTTCCAAAATTACACGGGAATGAGCGTTCCACAGTATGTGAGGGAGCAAAAGTTATCCAAAGCGGCTGAACAGGTGTTATGCCGAGACAATAAGACGGTCGACATCGCTTACTGTTTTGGTTTTGGATCAGAAGTGGCTTTTAGTCGCGCGTTTCGCTCTTTCTTTGGATTAAGTCCCAAGCGATAATCTTTGTTGGTGTGAACATCTTTGAATCTGCACCGCAGCTCGCGTTTTTTGGTAGCATGTCGGTGCTGGTTTTGTTGTTAGTGCTGGGACGAAAGAACCATTACGCACCGTCAATGTTGATTTTGACCGGGATATCGTTAACCGCATTAATCGACGCGTTGGTGCAATTTACTTTAGCAAAAGGCAACGAAAACAGTTTTACGGTTCTTGCTTGGTTAGCCGGGTCGACCTATCGAGTCACCCCGGGCATGGCGCTAGGTTTGCTAGTCGCTATACTGACATTGACTGGGTTGGCGTTGATGACGCATCGCTGGCTTACGATGCTGTCGGCAGGACGAATGTTTGCCAAGGCGAGAGGTGTTAATGTGCCGTTCGCCTTTACCGCTTTGTTTGTATTGGTCGCCTTAATTTGTGCAGTAACGACTGCAGCCATGGGGCCTGTTGGGTTTCTTGGTTTATTGGCACCTCATATGGCAATTATGCTTGGCGCAAAAAAGGCAAAAGAACAACTGGTGGTCTCCATGCTACTGGGGGCTTTATTACTATTGGTCGCCAATTGGCTCGGTCAAAATATTCGCTACCCGTCGGAGATCGCAGCCGGAATAATCGTCTCAGTGATTGGGGGAAGTTACTTCCTATTACTGTTACTGAAAGGACGAAAAGCTCAATCTCTCGTTTAACGAACCTCCCTATTTTATTGGTCAGTGCCAATAGATGGGGTGGATGCTTAATTTGAATACGTACACGCTCATACTGTGCTGCTGTCCGTTACAATCGATACATTGGTTAATGGCATGTTAACCAATGATTACAATATCTTAGCGATAGAGGTAGGGGATGGATATCAAAGCAAATATCTGCTGTGAAAGTCGCACTTACACGTTTTCAATATGCAAACTTAATGGTATTGTTTCTCATTAGCATTAACATTAATGCTAATGAGTCAATATGAAGATAGCCAATACTCAGTCTGTTGTGCAAACAACAACTACTTAATAAACATGATATTTTTAAAGTGAAATTCAGGTATGAATCTATTTAGAGCGTGCAGCTTAGCTGTGTTAACCACGGTGTCCTGCTCGAGTCTAGCGTCGACGCTTTCCGACGCGACAGCGATACAAAAAGAGACACACAAAAACGCAGCGAGTAGTCAAAAAGTTATTGATAAGAGCTTTGATTCATCTCAGCAATTGAGAACCGAAATAGAGCAGCTTGAGCAAGAGCTAAAGAACCTACAAGTGTATCGTCAGCACCTTGAGTCGATGGTTGAAAATCAGCAGCTTGAATCCCTCAGCTTAGCGTCTCAAATAGATCAAATACAAGACACCAGACAAGGCGTTGTCCCGTTAATGTATCAAATGCTTGAAGGTTTGAAACAGATTGTTGATAACGACAGTCCGATTCGTCAACAAGCCAGAGTCGAGCGCATCAACGGTCTAAGCGAGATGATGAGCCTATCTGATGTCAGTGATGCTGAAAAATATCGCAGAATCCTTGAAGCGTACCAAATCGAGATCGACTACGGCACTAAGCTTGGTGTGTACTCAGGTGAGATTGCACTGTCAAATGGTCAAATGATCGATGCGGAAATGTTCTATTTGGGCCGTATCTCTTTGATTGCTCGTAACCGTTCAGGCTCAGAGTACTGGGCTTGGGATCGTATAAGCAAGCAATGGAATTCCCTCAGCACCTCTCATAACAAGCAACTCGATAGCGCATTCAAAATGGCCAACAACCAAACGGCACCTAGCCTACTCACTATTCCTCTCTCTTTTGAGCCTGCTTCTCGCGACCTTACTGGTCAAAAGGAGGCGTTGTAATGAAATCATTGATATTGTCAGCGTCTCTCATCGTGACCGGCATTAGTGCTGTTTATGTGGAGCCTGTTCAAGCGGCGCAAGAGTTAGTACAAAAGGCGAAAGCTGATAATCAGCAGCAGAAAAAGAGCGATGCGGAGCGCGAACGTCGCTTTGAAATGACCGAAGAGAAGTTGACTCGCCTTAAAGCAGAATTGACAGCAAAGATTGAACAGGAACAACAGCGAACGGATGAGTTAGCGGATACGTTTAGCGAAAACGAAGACAAACTTGCTCGTCTGGAAGAGGATCTGCGTTTAGAAACGGGCAGCCTTGGCGAGCTATTTGGCGTTGTCAGACAGGTTGCTAAAGAGATTGAACCCAATGTTGAAGAGTCGGTAACGGCGATTGATGCCAATCGTTACTCTTCATTTGTAGACACCATCATTGAAGCCAGAACGCTGCCTTCTATGCCTGAGTTAACGGGTCTATGGTTGAGCCTCGGTGAACAAATTGACGCCAGTGCTCAGCTGTCGGCTGTTGAAGTACCTGTTGTGGCGTTAAATGGTGAAGTGCAAAATCAAAGTGCTTTCCGCATGGGCGCATTTGCCCTGGTTGGTGATCAAGGTTACTTGAAGTGGGATAACTCAAGAGAGCGAGCGGTTCTGTATACCAATCAACCAAGCTTAGTGCCAAGTGCATCGGCATTTGAATCTCTATCGAATGAGTCTGGCGCTAACCAAGCCCAAGTATGGGAAGTGGATCCATCGCGTGGTGTGATCCTCTCTCAACGAGAATTGAACCCAACACTTCAAGATAGACTAGAAGCAGCAGGTGTGGTGGGTAAAGTCATATTAGGCTTACTGGCTATCGGATTGTTGATTGCTCTTTACCGAGGAGTTGCCTTGGCAATTGCACAGGTAAAAATTCGTAAGCAGCTTAAAACGCCAAACCAAGTGGGCAATAATCCACTGGGTCGAATTCTCTCTGTCTATAACAAAGAAAACAATCGAACCGTTGAAGCATTAGAACTGCGTTTACTCGAAGCCGTGGTTGATGAGCAAACCCATTTGGAAAAAGGGTTGTCTATGCTCAAACTGTTTGCAGCACTTGCACCAATGCTGGGTCTACTCGGTACCGTTACTGGTATGATCGAAACGTTCCAAGTTATTACACTCTTTGGAAACGGCGATCCTAAAGTCATGGCGGGCGGTATTTCTATGGCGCTGATGACGACGGTTCTTGGCCTTGTGGCGGCAATGCCATTGCTTCTTGCGCATAATATCTTGAGCACACAAGCTGAAAACATCCGAAACATTCTTGAAAAGCAAGGGATTGGGCTTGTCGCTCAACAAGCTGAACGAGATGATCAAATTGAGGTGTTCTCTAAACATTCGGCATTAAAAGAAACGCATTCAAAAGGAACGCCGTCAAATGAAACGGGTTCTAGCCATGCACCATTACAAGAGACGACCGCGTAATGAACGATGTTCTTGCAACTCTTGAACTCGAAGCCGTTCTGGGCTTCATGAGCCAAGGCGGGCAAATACTATGGTGGCTAGCCGCGGTTGTCGTTCTGACATGGCTGTTTGTTGCTGAGCGAGTGATCTATCTGGCGTGGTCTTTTCCAAAAGAGAAGCAGCGTTGGGTTAGCGCGTGGCAACAAAGAGGTGATCACGCTTCGTGGCATGCGCTCGCTATTCGCGATGGTTGGGTATCGGAAGCCAATTTGGCTCTGTACCAGAACCTCAATCTCATCAAAGTTTTGGTGGCGATTTGCCCTATGTTGGGACTATTAGGCACAGTGACAGGAATGATCTCTGTGTTTGATGTGATGGCAACGCAGGGCAGCAGCGACCCTAAATTGATGGCGTCAGGCATTTCATTAGCAACATTGCCAACGATGGCAGGAATGGTCGCGGCGCTTGCAGGTGTGTTTGTTCATTCACGTTTAACCAAAACGTGCCAGAAAACACAGTTAAAATTAGAACAATCTTTAAGGAGTCAACGATGAGATTAGGTCGTCGTCACTCGAAACAAGAAGACGCGCAAATAGATATGACCTCTATGCTCGATATCGTCTTTATTATGCTGATCTTTTTCATCGTCACCAGTTCGTTTGTTCGTGAGTCGGGTGTTGAAGTGAATCGCCCTCAAGCGTCGAATGTGGTTAGCCAAAAAGACGCTGGTATCTTTGTCGCCATTACGTCTGCCAACGATATCTTCATCGACAAGCGTTTGATTGATGTCGAGCGAGTGCAAGCAACGTTAGAACACTTGTTGTTAGAAAAGCCAGACGCCTCATTGGTTATTCAGGCTGATGAGAAAGCCTATAACGGCACGGTTGTCAAAGTCATGGACGCTGCAAAAGGTGCCGGAGTGGTGAATATCGCGTTGGCTGCGGAGAAGTCTTAATGATTCGTGTGATGATCGCGACTCCGTTGGCTTTAACGATAGCATTTGGACTCTTTAGCTTTATGGCTTGGATGGTTCAACCTAAACATACTCAACCTGTTCAGCAGTCTGAACCATTGCGGTTTGATATGGTGATGATGGAGGAGGAGTCGTTGACGCAAAGAAGAAAGCGCAGCGTTCCAGAGCCACCTGAACCGTTAGAGCCTCCACCGCAAGCGCCATTGTCGAGCCAGCAAGTTCAGTCGCAAGACATGTCTCATAGTGCGTTGGAAATGCCGTCACTAGAGATGGCAACCTCGGTTCAAGGTTTGCAACTCTCTTTGCCATCGATTGGCGAAGTAAGCATGGACCAAAATGCGATGCCTTTGCACCGTGTAGAACCTGCTTACCCCGCTAGAGCGCTGCGCCGTGGGCTTGAAGGTTATGTGATCATGCAATTCTCAATTGATGAATTGGGGCGCCCAATTGATATTGAGGTTGTCGAAGCCGATCCTCCAAGGCAGTTTGAACGAGAAGCGATGCGTGCGTTGAAGCGTTGGAAATACCAACCTAAAGTCGTGAACGAAAAGGCGGTTGTGCAACATGGTCAATCGGTGAAGCTGGAGTTTAGGTTATCTCAATGAGTATAAAATTGATGAGTGTAGTCACCTCAGGGAACGCGAACTCTCCTCGCTTTGCGACGAAACAGTGTGGTCACTATTTTGGTCGTTTAAGGCTGGCAAGTCGGGCAATGCTGTTTTCGGGCATCATTGCGATGAGTTTGACGTTTACACCGACGACATTAGCGAATGAATTGAGCCATTCAACAGCGCAGAGAGTCCAACGAGCTCATACGCATTCTCTTGATGGTGAACTCAAAGAGGCGATCGAGCTACTGGAAAGTGTTTCAACAAAAAGAGAGTACGACAAAGCGTTTGTCGCGAGAATGCTGGGTGTCTTTTATTGGCAAAATGATCAAGTAGAAGCGGCCATCGGGCAGCTTAAGTATGCAGTAGAAAGCGGTAGTTTGGAGCAGGAGCAATCTGTTGATACCACGAAAATGCTTGCTGATCTTTACTTATCCAATGTGCAATATGAACAAGCGCTTCATTACTATCAACGCCTGGTTGAGTTAGGGCATGCTGATGAGATGACGTACTTACGCATTACGCAGTCATATTATCAGTTAGCAAAGTGGCCAGATGTTCTGACTGCAATAAAGCAGTATCAGAAGCTAGAGCCAACGCTTGATGTTGCCATGCTTTCAATGCGTTTAGGGGCCGAGTTTCAGCTAAAGCAGTGGTCAAGAGCGTCAAGCACCTTGGGTTTATTGATTGAACTTGAGCCCGACAATGCGCGTTGGTGGCAGCAGCTTGTGAGCATTGAGATTCGAAGAGAGCGATCCAATTCGGCGCTCAATGTGCTCACACTATCGAAGCTTCAAGGTATTCCTCTTAGCCAACAAGAAGTGCGCATGCTCTCGCAGCTCTATTCCAATCAAGGCATTCCTAAAAAGTCAGCGGAAACGTTGGCGTTATTGGACGATGCCAAGAGTGACCGAGAGTTGATCGTTCGTCAGGCACAGCTATGGCAACAGTCTAAGCAGTGGGAAACGGCGATACAGTACTGGAAAATGGCCGCGGACTTTGACACCAAATACCATTGGAAAGTCGCGCAATTGTATCTGAGTCAACGTGAGTACGAGCCAGCATTGGCGGCTTTAGATCGTATCCCTGAAAAGCAGTTAAGTGCCTTAATGAGGTCGGCCAAGGTTCAGGCGGCTTATCGCACCCAGCAGCTCAAACTAGCACTGCAATATGCAGAGCAGGCTAGAGATTTTGAGTCTACCGCGGAAAGTGAACATTGGGTTGTGTATCTGTCTAAGCAGCTGGAAACAACAAACTCGCTGTAACGTAAGAACCGGATGAGTGAACGCCTTACCTTTCAAAGAGTCAGCGATTAAGCTGACTCTTTCCTTTTGTGCTTACTGAGTCGTTATTCTAGAGCTCGCGTTATTCAGCGTTATTGCCACTCGTTTGATAGATGTGAACATCGCGCTGTGGGAACGGAATGGTGATATTTTCTTCATCAAATCGTTTCTTCACTTTTTCCGTCACATCCCAATAAATATCCCAGTAATCTTCCGTTTTAACCCAAGGTCGAACAACGAAATCAACCGACGATTCATTCAGTGTATGCAGTTTAACCATAGGGGCAGGGTCACTCAAAATGCGTTCATCGCTCAGTAAAATGTCGTTAAGTACAGTCTTAGCTTTGTCTATGTCATCGGCATAACCGATCCCAAAAACCATGTCGACTCGCCTTGTTGATTCGGCGGTGATGTTATTGATGACATCGCCCCAAATCTTGTTGTTTGGGATGACCAATCTTTGGTTATCGATGGTTTGAACCGTTGTGGAGACCAAACTCATATTTTTAACCGTGCCTTGAATTCCAGAGACTTTCACCATGTCACCGACATCGTATGGTCGATAGATGAGGATCATCAGGCCTGACGCGAAATTGGAGAGCGTGTCCTGTAGGGCGAAGCCGATGATTAAGCCGGCGACACCAAAACCTGTCAATAAGGGGGCTAACTCAATGCCAACTTGTGAGAGTGCGATGAGGATGCCGACAAAAATGACGGCTTTAGACGCAACGGAAACAAAGAAGTCTTGCATTAAGACACTGAAGTCCATTTTTGAGTGTTTCACACTACGCTGAACGCCTTTCCCAACCATCTTTGCCAGTGTTTTTGTTCCATAAAGAATGGCCAAGAATAGGCACAGCTTTAGGAACATAGAAGGCGTATTTTCGAACGCCCATATCTTGAAAGACTCTAACCACTCTTCAAACAGGCCAAGTGCGACATCAACATCAAGGACGTCGGCATTAATGTCTCCAGTGGTGGCAAGCAGCAACTGTTTGTAGTCTGTCGCGTCAACGCCTAGCGATTCCATTAACGAAACCGTAGATTGCAAGCTGATGACCATCATGGCGATACGTTCGTTAAAGCGAATGACTTCCTGTGTGAGTGACGTTTTTTCCGTTTCACTTACGAATGACATACGACGCTCAACTTCTTTTTTGGTCGAGTCAACGTAAAGGACGGCATTTGATAGAAATTCAGCGCGATTCTTCAGCTCTTTCTTGAGTTTTGATATTGGTGTCGCGACATCAAGGCCTCTTTGTTTGGCCAAAATGAAGGTGGTAGAAAGCTGCTCGTAATAGGTGTCCATGACTCCAATTCGCTTCTGAACCGTCAGTTCATGTTGAATCTTCTCATCCCCCTTGGCATCCCTAGCTTGCTTCGCGACACCTTCAACGCTGCTGTTACTGAGGTCGATGAGGGACTCCAATAAGACAATTTGGTCTAAGACGACTTGATCAATACGTTTATCTTCTACGTTCAGAGAGACTTGCTGAGCAATTTGCTCTCGCAGTGCTTCATTTTTCCTTCTTAAAATGTCTTCTAAAAATGACTGCTCGCTGGCATGGGCTTCAGTGAGTGTCATTAGGTCATTGGTCAGCCTTTCTTGATTTTCGACGAGTTTATCGACACTGGCTTGCACAGAGAATGCGCAAAGGAGTATCAGGGCTAAAAAAATAGAGGTTTTGATATTTGAGAGCATGGTTCACCTTGAGGTCATGAGCACTCAATTAAAAGTAGCAGGTAATGCGGAGCTTTCCTGACAACACTGTAAATGTGGACCTTTGATCACTGATCAATTTTTCTGTAAACATATTAGAGAGATAGCGCCAAAGGCAGTAGTGGCTTCATCGCTTTCTCTATCATTGCGTTAGGCCTGAATACTGTTTAATACCATGTAGCTAAGTAGATCCTAGAGCCGCGCTTCTTTTGGAGCATTTCAAATGAGATTTGCGCGAATCTATTTCAGTGCATATCTTTACTAATATCTAATGAAATCAGATGCGCATCGAGGTGACTCGCTGATGATGGTTTTCTTAGGTTCTGTAGCACTTGTTTAAGTCAGTCAGTTTCTTCATGCGATTTGAGTGAGTAGTTGAATCGAGCAGAGTGTACCGCAGGTTATTTGTCAGCAAATGGAATGAGGAGACGTGATGGGACACAAACAATGGGTAGCGATAGGCTTTGTCGTCGTCACGCTGTCCGTTTCCCTATTGCTCTATGAAGTCTTCTCTGGAAGGCATGGCACTCTATCTCATCAATCCTCTACGAACACTCACGCCACTAACGATCAACACGCAATGAACGAGGCAGCTAAGCATGCAGAAGAGTCTGCGCATGATGACGTGGTTAGTCATGATGACGAGGATAACCATGAAACCCGTAAGCATGATGACCATAAGCACGATAGCAGTGACCAACATAAGCAAGACCACCATAGTGATGACGAAGTTCAAAATGGTTTAGGTAAAACGGAGTTAATGATTTCTCCACTACCAAGCGAGTATGACATTGATAAGCCGTTGGCAAAAATAGGGTGGTTACTATTTAAAGATCCGGGTCTTTCCTCTAATGGCTTGGTTAGCTGTGAGTCTTGCCACAATTTAAGAACGAATGGCGCGGAAGATATCGATATTTCAGTCGGTGTGGGCGGGCGGGGGACTCGTAACTCACTCACGGTATTCAACACCACCTTTAATTATCGATTTTTCTGGGATGCGCGAGCAAATAGCTTGGCAGAACAGATTGATGGCCCAGTACACAATGTGCTCGAAATGGATTCAAACTGGGAACACATTGTTGCCTATGTTTCTCAATCTCCTCTCTATATTAATCGATTCAAATCGGCCAACTTAACGATTGAAGAAGCGTCGATCAAACAAGCGCTCGTGGCGTTTATGGGAGGTTTGATTACCGCGAACTCGAGATTTGACCTCTATCTTAATGGGGATGAAACGGCGTTATCTCAACAAGAGAAGGTAGGTTGGAAAAAGTTTCAAGAGATAGGGTGCATCAATTGTCATCGCGGTACGAACATTGGTGGTGGCATGGTGATGGAGTTTGGTTTCTTCCTTTCTGACGAAGAAAATCAAGACAAAGGCGGAGATACAGGGCGTCACTTAATTACTTCTGACAACAAAGACATGAACCTGTTTCGTGTGGCAAGTTTAAGAAACGTGGCCGATACCGCCCCATACTTCCATGATGGCAGAACCAACTCGCTAAGAGAAGCGATCAGAGTGATGGGGAAATATCAGCTTGGACAAAATTTTGATGATCAAACTGTTGAAGAACTGCATGCGTTTTTAACGACGCTTTCTGGCGAACGACCTGAGATATTGGCGGAGTTTTCCAATGAATAAAACCACGGCGCTGTTTCTGTTCACAATTCTGGCATTGTTGTGTTTTGGTTTTTTCTCTCTACAGCTTTATAAAGAGCATGCAAGGCTTGTTCACTACCGTTCAGGGGTCAGTGAGTTGGGCCATGAAGTGATTGAACTGCGGGATAAAGTCACGCAGCACATCATTTACAAAGAGAGAGACCCGTATTTTCTCACTCAAGAAATAGTCAACATCGAGACGAGCATTGAAGCGCTCGCATTGTCGTTTGAACAGGATCCAACGATAACCTTTGGCATTCGAACAGAGCACGCCCACCATGCCATCGAAGAGTTTACGAAAAATACGCTCACGTTAACCGATGCACTGGATCATGCGGTCGGTGTCATCATTGTAGACCGGACAACGTTTGAGGCTATTTACCATCGAGCTGATGAGATACTCAATGACATTGGCGAACCAGACCTCAGTCAACGCTTGCTGTCTAAACGTATCGAAAGTGGAACGACTCGGGCTTATGGTGACGCTGAGTTTGAACGATTATTGGCAACCTATAAAAATATTAACCAAAAAAAGGCGGATCTCTTTAGCCAGCTGCTGTCTGCGGAATCGTCCCATTTTGTTGAACATTCAGAGGTAGAGTTTGAGCGATTAGCCGCAGATGTGCGTAATGCACTGACTCAAGTGCTCGGTGTTGTCGCCATCATAATTGTTCTATTTGTTTCCTGTCTTTACTATTTAAGAATCAAAGAACTACAAAGGAATAATCACGCTTTCCAACGTGCGGTTGAGGAAGCGGAGCAAGCCAGTGATTCTAAATCTTTGTTTCTGGCAACCATGAGCCATGAGCTGAGAACACCCATGAATGGGGTGCTAGGGCTTGCTGAGGTGATACAAGCTGAAAGTCACGAAGAAGAAACCAAAGAACATGCGAGAGTTATCTTGGATTCTGGCCAACACCTTGTGACCTTGCTCGACGATATCTTAGATTTTTCTAAGGTGGAAGGCGGCAAAATGACTCTGGAAGAGACGGAGTTCAATATTGAGGATTTGATTACTCACGTCACCCAAGCATTAGAGCCATTGGCGCAAGCTCGCCACAATTCATTGTTGGTCACAAACAACATCCCTAGAACAGTAAGAATCATCAGCGACTCTTCACGAATACGTCAGATCATCTTCAACCTGCTTGGGAACGCGATCAAATTTACAGACCAAGGCGAAGTCTCCATCAAGATAGCGCTACTCGAGCCGACGAGTCAGCTTTCTATCATCATTTCAGACACGGGGATTGGTATACCGAGAGACAAACTCGACGCTATTTTTACCCCATTTGAACAAGCGGATCTAACCACAACTCGGAAGTTCGGTGGGACAGGCCTAGGGCTTTCCATTGTGAAGCAAATTACCGATCTAATGGGCGGGGACATTGCGGTATTTAGCCAACCCAATGTCGGGACTAAATTTACCTTAACGTTGCCTGTCTCTTTTAAGGTCATCTCAGAACTGCCCAGTAAGCCGCTGGAAGATGACCAAGTAAACTCAGCGGCTAATCAAACGCTGACTATACTTCTGGTTGAAGATAACCAAGTGAACGCCATTGTGGCAAAACACTTTCTGTCCTCATGTGGACACCGAACCAAGTGGGTGAGTGACGGCTTGAAGGCCATTCACCAATTAAAACGAAACCATTTTGATTTAGTGATTATCGATAATCATATGCCCAATATTAGTGGCGTAGAAACGATACAAAGAGTGAGAAAAGAATTACAGCTTGAGACCATCATTTTCGGGTACACCGCCGATGTGTTTAAAGAGGCTCACGATGCATTTATTCAAGCGGGCGCCAACTTTGTTCTCACTAAACCTCTGCAAAAAGCCAATTTGGAAAAAGCCATTAGACAGTTCCACCATCAGATTCATAGTCAGCCTCATCATGGAGCGCTTGAAGATACGGTGAGTAATGTTATTCCATTGAGCCAGCCATCCATTGATGAGCTTCCGATGACAGAGGAAGAGCTCACTCGAAGTGCTCTTATGCAGGCTCACGATCTAAGCCCTGAAGAGAAAGTCGACCTACTGAACTCTCTGGAAAGTGAATTTTTGAGTAAATCGCAACTTCTTATTCATGCGTTTTTTGAGCAAGACTTCAACTCGCTGCATGCTGCTTTGCATTCGATAAAAGGAATCGCGCTTGAATTTGGGATGAACGCTGCGGAACTGCTCGCGGCTGAGTGCGAAGCGCTAGTCATGGTCGGAGACCTGCCGAAGGCTGAGCAATTACAAAAATTGATTAACCTTATGCTTGTTAATTGCCATCAAGCGACGCGTATGCTTGAAAAGCTGCACAGTCAGAAAGAAACCGGATGAGGTGAGAATGAAAGCCTTAGAGAACATGAACGACGCTAAATATCATCTGATGCTAGGGACGTTGGCATTTGCGATCTATTTTACAGACTTGATGGTACCGTTGGGAGTAGCGCTTGGGGCGCTGTACATTACGGTAGTGCTTTTTTCCTTGGTTTCAAGAAAAAAGGAAATAACCTATATATGGGCGATTGGCTGTACGTTTCTAACGGTGGGGGGATTCTACGCATCACCCGCTGGGGGCGACTTATGGCAGGTTGTGTCAAATCGGCTGCTGGCCATATATTCGATCTGGGTTGTCGCAATTGTGACTCTAGCGGCTCAAAGTAGGGTAAAAAGTTTTGTGAGTCTGAAGGCCGATCTAAAGCTTGCTGAATTTCGTTCAACACTGGGTGAAGTGGCTGAGTACGCGAAAGACGCAATTATAATTACTGATGGTAACGGCCAAGTTATATGGGTTAATCGAGGCTTTACCGAGCTTTCAGGTTACCCACTGGATGAAATATATGGTTTAAAACCAGGCGACATTCTTCAAGGTAAACAGACGAATCTTGATGAAGTTCAACGAATTTCTGCCGCCGTTAAAAATAGAGACTCAGTAAGTGCGGAGTTAGTGAATTACCACAAGGATGGCTCCCCATACTGGATTGACATGTCTATTACTCCTGTTGAAGAAAATGGCGAGGTCGTTCGGTATGTGGCGGTTGAAAGAGACATTACTCGCCGAAAACTTCTAGAAACTGAACTTGAAAGGAACATGACCCAAAGCCGAAAATCCACAGACACAAAATCCCATTTCATGAAGTTAATGATGCATGATGTACGACGGCCGATTGAAACCATAAAGCGTTCGACACAACTGTTGAGTTCTCAGTTGCATGAAGAGAGTTCTAAAAGCTTAGCGCATGAGGTAGATCGCTCATGTAGCATGATCGACGCGACTGTCGCTAATATCACGTCACTGGCCAATATTAATATTGAACAGCTAGAGACCAAGAAAGACAGCATCAATAGCGAGCAGTTGTTTACTGATTTAGAAGACAAAATCACGCAATTGGCGCAAAGTCAGGCGATACCATTGAGCATCGATACGCAAATAGGGACACAAGCCGAGTTTAAGGGCGATGAGGGACTCATTCAAAATGTGTTCTATTTCTTCGTGCTGCACAGCATGACGCAATCAAATTCGAGTGAAATAAGTATCTCTTTACGGCAGGTGGAGTCGGGGCGTGGAGGCCAACTTTTACTAGAACTCAGCTCGGAAGATTCAGGAAACAGTTACCGACAAATGAAGCAAGCGTGCGCCAGTGATTTACTGGACAATCAACAAGGCGTTGCGAGTGCGACGTTTGGCTATCATTTTGCACATGAACTGACGAGTAAATTGGGCGGTTCGATTTCCGTGGATCTCATTCAAGATAGAATCACTCAACTGTCAATTTCTATCCCAGTAGATAAGGTCATAAAGGAACAACCTCTCACCACCAATCATTCCGACAATAGAGTTCTCATTGCTGAAGATAATCGAGTGAATGCCATTGTATTGACCAAGTTATTAAATTCGATCGGATTCCATGACGTTGACCACGCCCAGAATGGCGCAGAAGCCGTTGAGTTTGCTAGGCAGCAATCCTACGCAGTGATATTGATGGACAATCACATGCCTGAAATGAGTGGGGTTGAAGCAACAAGGGTCATCATTGAGGAAGTGGGGGCGAACAACCATATCATCGCGTGTACAGCTGACGTCTCTCCGGATGCGAAGCAAGAGTTTCTAAAACATGGCGCGAAAGCTGTGATCTACAAGCCTTTAAATAAGGAAATCCTTCAGCAAGCGCTAGATTTTACGTTGAATCAACCCAAAATGGTGAGTGGTAGTCAGGCTTGACCGAATCTAGCGTATCAAGCCTATAAAAGCAGAACGACATCATTCCGATAGATTTTCGCCACCATCATCGAGTGCTCTTGGTCTTTTCCAGTATGAGAATTGAGGTGTCCAATCTGACGCGCTTAAGCCCGCTAAACCAAGCAAACTCCACATCGAGCAATATTGATCGCCAGGACCAAAGACACATGAACTGCGGCGCACAATTTTCCCGTCGACTTTTTCATACACAACAGCGCCTGGCATGTTGGTTTCACCGCTCATTACCGATTGGTCTTGGATATAATCGCCACCGCCGTGAGACGCCATTCTAAAGTTCCAACTGCGAGAAGTGGCAAAGCGTCGTTGTTGAGCGGGGCTGTCTTTTGAAACCATGACGACCGACATCGCGGACTCTAAATGCGGAATAAAGCCATTGAAGCCATCTCCCCAAAGCGTACAGTATCGACACCCTTGTCCCATATTGTGGATCACCAGCAAGGTGCTTTGCGAATCAAACAGCTCACTTAATGATGCCGTCCCTTCTATAGTTTGAAACGTATAGTCTGGAACCTCTTCGTTCCCGCCGTGGTTTTTTCTCAGCTCTACTAATTTTGTGTTTAACTCAAAAATCTGTCTTTCGAGTTCCTGAATCTCCGAGTTAGCCATCATTCCTTCCTTTTTCACTATTCGGTTAAAGGTTATGCCCACTTCAAGAATAGTTCAGGTTAGAAATAGGAGCTTGGTTTTCGACTTTGCATTACGCTTCATCTTTCGATGTTAAGATCTCCAGTGCTTTATCAAAATCGAACTCTTCCAGCGCGTTGGTCACTTGTGACAATTCGGAATGTGACAGCCCAACAGATGCACTATTGTCAATGTTTTCTGCCAAGCTTAAGGCGTCGGTGTCGTTACCCTCAATAGCGAGTTTTAAAGACGCGAGTAGCTCTTGGTCGACACTGGAACGCTTGGTGTCGGTGTCGATTGCGATGTCTGCATGACTATGGTTGGTAATCGCGGGCTTTTCATTGGCGTTAAACAACGCGCTTGCTGAGATATGATTAACCGTCGTCTGTAATTGCGTGAGCAGTTCCTGCCTTAGATTTAAGTTGCCTGTATCGGCTTCAAGTTTTTCGCTGACACTGTGTAGAGCTAGGGCACCAATATTACCCGATACGCCTTTTAAGCTATGAACATAACGCTTCACGTCTTCAGGTGATTCCCCACGAAGCGCTGCGCTCACAACTTCTGGACTTTGGTAATTGTCTACAAAGCGTTTTAGAAGCTTGCTGTATAACTTCATGTCGTTGTTTGCTCTGACTAACCCCGCTTGTGTATCAATACCTTCAATGACGAGCTCGACCATCGAGCTGTCACTGTTTAATTGTTCAGAACTCGTGTTCACTAAAGAAATGGGCGTTTTCGGCGTGACCCATTGGGCTAGCGTACTGAACATTGCGCCTACATCGATCGGCTTGGCGATGATGTCATTCATACCGCAAGCTTTGGCTTTTTCTTTGTCCCGCTCCATGACGTTAGCGGTCATGGCAATGATCGGAATGTCGTTGTCATCGAGTTCATTTCGAATCCAAGCCGTGGCTTCGTAGCCGTCCATTATTGGCATTTGGCAATCCATCAAGATTCCGTCAAAGGCGAACTGTTGGTGTTTCTCTATCGCTTCTTTTCCGTTTTCTGCGATCGTGACAGAAATCTGTTGGCCTTCTAAGAGCTCGACCGCGAGTTCTTGGTTTATTTCGTTGTCTTCAACAAGAAGCAGTTTAGCCCCAGCCAAATGCTGAACATTAGCCAATTGATTTTGTTCTTGGACATCACTGCGGCTGACTCGCTCTGACTCAATCCCATAAAGCCCGACAATCGCATCGTAAAGGTGTGAAGAGGTGATGGGCTTGTCGAGAATATTGATAGCGGGTAAACCGCGTTTGCTCAATGCGTCGGTCAATTCTTCTCGACCATAAGAGGTGAGCATTAACATTTTAGGTTCGTTTGGCAATGTGAGGCTGTTCACGACGACGTCAATTAAGTCGACGCCATCTTTACGCGGCATTTGCCAATCAGAAATAATGAGATCAAATGGGGTTGCGTTGTCTTCGCTGGTGGCATTGAGGAGTTCTATCGCCTCATCGGCGCTTGAGGCTGAAGATGAGTCGAAGTTTAACGAGCCGAGTATTTCGCTCACAATGATGCGAGCGCTGGCGTTGTCATCCACAATCAGAACATTGAGGTGGTCAAGGTTCTGCGGTATGACAATCGAGTCTTGTTTGAGAGTTTTACTCACTTTCATTTGAGTTGAGAAAGTGAACGTTGATCCTTTGTCTACTTCGGTATCGACAGAGATATTCCCCCCCATGAGGTGGGTAAGCTCTTTACTGATCGCTAGGCCAAGGCCAGTGCCCCCGTATTTACGAGTGGTGGAGCTGTCTGCCTGAGTGAATTTATTGAACAGCTTGGACGCTTGTTCTGGCGTCATGCCTATACCACTGTCGGAGACATTGAATTGAAGCGTTATCTCTTCGTTGTCGATGTCTCTTTGCAAAACGTTGATTGATATTTTTACTTCGCCTTTCTCGGTGAATTTAACTGCATTATTGGCGAGGTTAATGAGGATTTGACTCAACCTTAGAGGATCACCAATGAGGGCGGTTGGCACGTCTCTGTCAATATGAATAAGAAGTTCTAAGCCACGTTCTGAGGCACGTAGCCCGACTAAGTTTGAAACGTTATCAAGCACATTTTCTAAATGAAAATCAACGTTCTCGATATCCAGTTTCCCGGCTTCTATCTTTGAAAAATCCAATATGTCATTAATCAAACCGAGTAGGGAGTCGGATGATAGCTTCACTTTCTGTATGTAGTTTCGCTGTGCCTTGGTCAAGTCTGTTTTCAAGGCCAAATAACTCATCCCGATAATGGCGTTCATTGGGGTTCGAATTTCGTGGCTCATATTCGCGAGAAAGTCAGACTTCGCTTGGTTGGCCGAATTGGCGTCATCCCGCGCGATAGCCAATTTTGCGGCTGAGCGTTCAATGGCAGACTGCGATTTATTGGCGAGCAGTCCCAGTAAAAGCAGCGTGAGAAGAAATATAACGCCACCGATGGCGAGATAAGTGGCGATGTTGCCAGACTCAGACACGATGCGATATTGCTGGTCAAAAGATGGTGATAGATGCGCTTCGAATTCTTGGTGAAGCTGTTCGAGTGATAAGACAAGCTCTGCCGCCGATTGTTTCTTTTCAACCAGCTGTCGGAAAAGGGCGAGATAGGCTTGTGTATGACTCAATATCTGCTCCGCGTTGCCATAATGCAGTGACTTTCTCGTCTGCTGAGTCATCTCTTTAAGCAGTGCGATTGTCGAAGAAAGTTCATTCTCTACTTGGTTGGACAGTGACTCTTGCGCCTGAAGTGATTTGGCCATTGAGAAGTCACGGTCATGTTGCTGAGAGCGATTGAGTGTGGCTTGTAAATAAAGGATATCCGCGCCAACGGCAAGATTTTTACTGATGGCTTCCTGGGTATTATTCACACTGCTGTGGCTTAGAGACAGCGTTCTTTCAATGTCTTTTCGGGCGGTATTTGCCGATTGAAGTAAGAGCTGAGCTGAACGATCAAGCTGAGTAACAATGCTTTTCTTAAGCTGGCTTTGGCTATTGGTCACTCCACGTAATTGAAAGAAGTAGGTGAGATACTGATTTTTATCTTTCTCTACTTTTAGCAGTAATTCGTCTTTTTGAAACAGATCGTTAGATCCTTGTCTTGAAAGGGCGAGAAGGTTCTGCTCTAGGCGTTGGATCTGATTTTGGAAGTTGGCGAAGTCGTGGGGGTGTTGGCTAATTAAATACCTTTTCTCGGCGCTTTGTGCTGAGGCAATCAAACTGAGTGTTTGGTGAGTGATGAGGGCGATTTCAGACAGTTCCTCTGCTGAGGCTCTTTGTTGATCCAACAAGGCTAATGAACCTTGTAACTCACTATCATATTTATCAAGCGTGTCACCAATGAGTAGAGACGCTTGCTGGGCTTCGATGTTCATGCTGTCTCGAAGTTCGACTACCTCGTTGGTGGCGGTGACATAGCGTTCGAAGAGAGAAAGATAATCAGGCAGCAACTCGGAGAGATGGCTTTGTAACGTGGTATCTTGCGCTCGGTTGACAAGATCCGTTGCCGTGTTGAGCTCTGTATAGAGTTTTTCGGCAGTTACTGATTCTGGGCTGTGAATATAGTTTTGCTCTAAGACCTTTATATGATCAAAAGAGGCGCTGATCTGTGCCGAGTTTGCATATTGGTCAACGGTGGCAAAACGTGTCGTTAAGCTATACCACCCCAATGTACCTGCGACCACCAACAGGAAGGAAGCGACAATAAACCCCATCAGGATACGACGAGAATCGAGCGTAAAGTGTCTAGCTGAGAACATTAATTTGGCTTCCCTTCTGCAAGGTGTCTTTAAACACAGATATGACAACGATGCTTAACATAGTATTTGGTGATAAGCCCTCGAGAGATAGCTGAGGTTTGGCTATGGGAGCAAGGGCTATTTCAATGCTGACTAACTCTCTTTCGAGAGGTCTATATCGTCAGTGAACGATTCTTTGATTTTCAGTGCTTGGTCGAGCTGCCCTAAAAAGACATCAACCAAGTGAGGGTCAAAGTGGCTTCCGGCTTCTTCTTTGATCAATGCGACGGTTTTTTCGATAGACCATGCTTTTTTGTAGGGGCGCTCGCTTGTCAGGGCATCAAACACATCCGCGATGGCCACAATCCGTGCACTTAAGGGGATCTCTTCTCCTTTAGTACCATGCGGATACCCACTGCCATCCCACTTTTCATGGTGGTAGAGAGCAATCTCACGCGCCATTTGAAGCAGTAGAGAGTCGCTGTCGCCAATAATATCGCCACCGATCTTGACGTGTTGTTGCATGGTATCCCACTCTTCGGCATCGAGCTTTCCAGGCTTCCCGAGCACTTTATCTGGAATGCCTATCTTTCCAATGTCGTGCATCGGGGAGGCTTGGAAAACAAGCTCTTTCCAGCGTTCATTGACATCGAGTTGCTCTGCAATAATTCGGGAGTAGTGGCTCATTCGAATAACGTGCATGCCAGTTTCATTGTCTTTGTATTCCGCAGCGCGTCCAAGTCTCTGAATAATTTCAAGCCTTGTCTGTTCAAGCTGTTTGGTTCGTTTCTTAACCTTAACCTCAAGTTCTAGGTTTTGATTGTGCAGAGCAATGTGCGTTTGTACACGCGCCTTAACAATCGGGGGGCTGATCGGCTTGGTAATGTAGTCAACAGCGCCGAGTTCAAAGCCTTTTTGTTCGTCCACCACTTCCGCTTTTGCGGTCACAAAAATCACGGGGATACCTGCCGTCAACGGATTTGACTTCAACTCTTGGCAGACTTGATAGCCATCCATTTCGGGCATCATGATGTCGAGAAGAATCAGGTGAGGCTTTGGCGTTGTATTGGCAATTTGAATCGCTTTCTTGCCACTTGTCGCGGCTTTGATTTTGAACTGGTCAGAAAGGATACCTGACAAGGTATGAATATTATCTGGAATGTCATCGACAACGAGAATAACGGGCTTTGGTGCGCTTTCGCTTTGCATGCGTGTTAAATCCTTTTAACTTCATAATTTAATGTGCATTTTGTCGCGTTGCGTTTACTGGGTAGAACGCGTGCGTTGTTATTAAGAATAATAGTTATTTTTCATATAAGTGCGATCTTATATTGATAATTATGTTGAATTGTCGGTTCGACCCCACAGTTTGAGCGAGATATAGGGCAGATAGTAGAGATGTAGCAGGGAATTCGATGGCAAGAATACAATTGAAAACACCCTCCAAAACTGTGGAGGGTGTGCTGTATGTAAATGGTGCGTATGTTTGAACTTCTAACCAAAGATGACGAGGATCTCAGGCTACTTCATAACATTACAGCTAAATTCAGCTCGCCATAAAAGTTCGTTTGAACCTCTCATTGAGCTAAGAACTTCTTTACCTGACAGTTGGGGGTAAGCTTGCATGACTTGAACGTCGCTGTTGGATTCCAGCGCTTGGTATGCCCTAACATGAGTAAAGGTCGTATTTAAGTTTTTTGACAGCATGGATTTGGACAAGCAAATCCCAAAAACATCCTTTTTCATCGTTCTTTCCTCTGAACTTATCCTAGCCGGATAGCGTTGATGATATTAAAAGCGGATTTTATTTTATTGTTAGCTTTTAACGGTAAGGCCTATGCTGAGAGCCTAGCCCAAAAATTACATTAGGGCTGATTAAATTATACTCCGAATTTGAGTGTCTGTATGAAAAACAATCTAAAATCGGTGTGATTTCGATCAAGTAATTTAATGCATTTAGTTTTATATGTTTTCAGGTTTTTCAAAATGATGACGATTTGAAATGAAAAGCGGTGTTTCTTCTTCACAGATATGAGGCGCTAATATCTTCTTTTTGTTAAATAAGTGTTAGTTTTGTCAGCATAGAGAGGGGGTAATGAAATGAAATGGAGCCATATTAGCTTTAGAAAGCGGATGCTGATCATCATGACGCTGTCGGGGCTAGTTGAATTGCTTATTTTGGTAGCGGCGGGTTTCGTCTACATCAAGCATGCGCAAGAAGAAGAGATGGGGCAAAAGGCCCTAGGCGTCGCTTCATTTCTCGCTAAGTCTCCTTATGTACAACGGGTTATCGCTGACCCAGCCAACGTTCATCAAGATCGTTTTCGTGATTTAACGACCATGATAGGCGCGGCGTTCATTGTGATAGGTGATAAAGATGGAATACGGCTCATTCACCCTATAGATGAACGTGTTGGGCTTCCTATGAAAGGCGGCGATAATATTCGAGCGTTATCTCATGGCGAGGCGTACATTTCTTTTGCTCAAGGCTCACTTGGGTATTCGGTTCGAGGAAAAACGGCGGTTTTTGATGATGTGGGCAACATCATAGGGGTCGTTTCTGTGGGGTACTTAGTCGACCGATTAGAAGACCGAATAGAACCTTTCCTAGCGTTTCTACTTGCGATGGCGCTGCTGGTTGTTATCGCTAATGCGATCATTTCCAATTATGTATCTCGTCGTTTCCAACGCGCCATTTTGGGCTTTGAACCCGAGGAAATTGGACGATTATATGTCGAACTCGATGTAACGATGAGCACCCTAAAAGAAGGGATTCTTGGCATTGATGCGAAAGGAAACCTAAGGTCTATAAACAAGAGTGCTTGCGACATTCTTGGCATTGATAAAGAGAGTGCACTGAATAAGCCACTGGCGACAGTGCTTCCTGACAGTGATCTTTCTGTCGTGTTGGAAACGGGCAAAGTTGACCATGACATCGATATCTTCTTAAACAACCAAAAGCTCATTGCCAACCGAAGCCCGATTATCGTTGATGGCGTTGTTGTGGGGGCAGTATCGAGTTTCCGATTACGTGACGAGATTAATGTGCTGAGCGAGCAGTTATCGCAAACCAAGGCCTACGCTGAAATGCTTCGTTCTCAGACCCATGAACATAGGAATAAACTGAATACCATTAGTGGCATGGTGCAAATGGGTGAGCTGGAGTCTGTGCAAAAGCTCATTGGGCAAGAAACGGCGCATTATCAAAGTCTGATTGAATTTCTACGTGAGACAATCAGGGAGCCGCTGATAGCAGGTATGTTGCTCGGAAAAACGGAGCGTGCACGGGAACTTGGGCTTGGTCTCGTCGTGGAAGAGGGATCGAGACTGGAAGTATTACCTGAAAGAATTAATCCGAGTGACGTTGTCACTATATTGGGAAATCTTATCGATAATGCCTTTGATGCCACTATGTCGGCCATTGGTGATTCGGACCTGATTCATCAGGAGCGACGTTTGATTGAGGTGTCGATCAGTGACTTTGGCAGTGAAGTGATTTTGGAAGTAACAGACCAAGGCATTGGATTACCACAGAACATGCCTAATGAAGAGCTGCTCGTTAAGGGAATATCAACAAAAGCAAGTCAAAACAGAGGGGTTGGTCTTCACTTAGTGAACCAGCTGACTCAGAAATATTACGGACAACTAGAAATGAGTGAAAATAAGGCGTTTGGCGCAAGGATGACAGTCTATTTACCGAAGGAAGAACAACGATGAGCAAGTTAACACGTGTCATGATCATCGAAGATGATATCGCGATTGCTGAGCTGCATCATCGTTATTTGACGCAAATGGGCGGCTTCGACGTAATAGGTATCGCGACGTCAAAAACGGAAGCTGAAATGCAGCTTGATATATTAAAGCCAGACCTCGTTCTGTTGGATGTGTATCTTCCTGATGGCACTGGTCTCGATATTTTGCAGAAAGTCCGTGGCAGTAATCAAGGCTGTGACGTTATTCTCATTACGGCGGCGAGAGATGTAGAGACGCTCCAACAAGCCATGCGCGGTGGGGTCGTGGACTATTTACTTAAGCCGGTGATGTTTCCTAGGCTAGAAGCGGCGTTGAAGAAGTATCAAGACCAGAAAAACCAACTAGATAAAGCCGACGACCTCAATCAAAACCTCGTCGATAAAATGCTGCAATCAACGAATACATCGGAGCAGCAGTCGCAACGATTGCCGAAGGGGATTGATGGAGTAACGCTTGATAAGATTCGAAATCTTTTTCAAACACCGGTGAATTTAACCGCAGATGAAGCGGGTGAACGGATTGGTGCTAGCCGAACAACAGCGCGCCGCTACCTTGAGTATTTGATCAGTTCAGGTGAATTAGAAGCGGACCTCAATTACGGAACTGTCGGTAGGCCGGAAAGAAGCTACAAAAAACTTGCGCGCTAATCGTTCATCAATAAGTTTTCAGCCTCGTGGACACTTATTGACCGCAGGCTTACAACAGGCACTGTGTCCCATTTACTTTACGCGAATTAAAGCAATACGCTGACTAGACGATATGAGTATCCCTACCTACCTTTAATGATAGTAATGTTAATTGTGGGTGGGGGTTATCATGTGTGTTGTGCTGCGTTATACCTGTTTGTTGCTCTTGATTCTAAGCCATTTTGGGCACGCGAGAGTGCTCAATGACCTTTCTTTCTATACAGAAGAATATCCCCCCTATAATTACTCAGATGAGGGAGAGGTAACGGGAATCGCGGTTGACCTGCTCTTAGAGGCGTCGAATGTCGCTCAATCTCCCATTGAACAAGATGGGATAGAAGTTAAGCCTTGGGCGCGAGCCTATCGTTATACGTTAATCACAGAAGGCACGGTTTTATTCTCTACCACCCGTACTCAGTTGAGGGAACACTTGTTTCAATGGGTTGGCCCGATCAGTACCACACGCATCGTGGTTTTGGCAAAAAAATCGAGCAACATTGTCATTGAAGAGGCAACGGATCTTATTAAATATCGGACTGGTGTTATTCGTGACGACGTTGGTGAGCAGTTGATGGTTGAACTTGGGGTACCACGAGATTCAATGCAAGAAAGCTCGTATGCGAAAACGCTTGCAGAGCAATTGCACAAAGGGCGCATCGATTTATGGGCCTATGAAGAAAACGTCGCAAATTGGTGGATTTCGCAAGAGGGTTATGACACGAATGAGTTCGAAACCATATTTGTGTTGCAAGAAGGGGAGCTATATTACGCTTTCAACAAAGATATCGACAATTTCCTTATAGATAAGTTGCAACAAGCCATTGATAAGGTTAAAACTAACATTAATGACGATGGTATTACTCAATATGATGCCATTATTAATAAATACCGATAATAAATTGCAGATGTGATGACATGAGCCAGAGCAACAGTACGATTCTAACCGAAAGTGGTACCAATGAACTTGAGATCATTGAGTTTCATTTAGAGAAGCAGTTACCCGATGGTAGTACTAAGACATGTTACTACGGGATTAACGTCGCCAAAGTGCGTGAAGTTATCCAAGTGCCAGATACAACCGACTATCCAAACGCGCAGCCTCATATGGTGGGCGTTTTCTCTTCTCGCGACATATTGACGCCACTGGTTGATTTGGCTGGATGGTTGGGCGTACCGACAAAGCCAGACTTAGAGAAAAAGTTTGTCATTGTTACTGACTTCAATCGAATGACGAACGGTTTCCTAATCGATAGCATTAGCCGTATTCACCGAATCTCTTGGAATGATGTTGAATCGCCAAGTCAGTTCTTAGAAGCGGGTGAGCAAGACTGTGTTGTAGCGGTTGTTCGTAAAGACAAAAATCTGATTATGATTTTAGATTTCGAGAAAATCATTGCGGATATCAACCCTGAATTAAGCATGGAAAAATACGATGTTAAGGTTGACCGAACCGTTGATCTTGCTCAAGAAGCCATCTCTAAGCGTAATTCTCGAACCATTATGGTGGTTGATGATTCTGCGTTCATTCGAAACTTAATTCAAGACACCTTAAGCTCCGCAGGTTACAACATTATAGCGTGTAAGGATGGCGGTGAAGCTCACGAGAAATTGATGGAGCTTGCAAAAGTCGCAAAAGAAGAGAACGTTCCCTTAGAAGAGTTGGTTAATGGTATCGTCACGGATGTAGAAATGCCGAGAATGGATGGTATGCACCTACTGAAAAGGCTGAGAGACACGGAAGATTACGGCACGATGCCTATAGTGATGTTCTCCTCTCTTATGAGTGAAGATAACCGTGCTAAAGCACTACTCTTAGGCGCTAATGATACGATTACTAAACCAGAGATTGGTAAAATGGTCGCAATGATGGACCAATATATCTTTGACTAAAGATGCGATAGCCTTAAATCGTTGAATAAATTTAAAGCCCTAAGCGGTTCAGTCGCTAGGGCTTTTTCATTGGTGTCTGCATTTAGTGGTGGATTGAAGCCAATTGTCCAGAGAGAGTCACCTTCTTCATTAACGAAGAGTGCTTATTTAGAGATCCCTTTCAATAGCTCAATGAGTTCTGATTCCGTTTTGGGTTCTTTGGACAAGGTTAGTTCAGGTGAACTTCCACCTTTCAATACATAGGCGCGTGTACTGCAGTGATCGTAGTGATACCAATATCCGTCAACGCAAACATCGGTGTAGCAGCGTGGGTCTTGTTTCAATTCCATTTGTTTTCTCCTTTACACTTGCGTAACACTTACGACAATAGTTCATTACAAAGTGACTGAAAATGATTTAGATCAATTCGAAACGAGTTTTAATGTTCCACATAAGAATAATAAATGATGAAGATCTCTCATTGATTGCATTATTATTGGCGGCAAGAGTGAACTTCGTTTAATAATTAGTAAGTTAACGTTTGAGAGTTAAGAATTCATGGAAAATATCTTCATCGTTGTTGTCATCTTGGTCGTCTTTTTTATTTTTGCACAAAAGCGACTCATTAAAGATGAAACCATCAAGGACAGTGCCTATAAGCGCAAAGGCCCATTGCTCAGTAATCAAGAGACCGCTTTGTATAACGCATTAGTTTCTGCCGTTGGAGAGCATGGGGTAGTCATGGCTAAAGTAAATCTCTCTAATGTTCTTGCTCCTGTAGCGACAGATAAGAAAGGCTGGTTTGTCGCCAACAACCGAATTGCCAAAAGCTATTTTGACTTCGTTATCTGTGACCCAAGATCACTTGATGTCCGCGTTGCGATTGAGCTAGACAACGGCAAAGAGCTGGATAAAGGAAAGATAGATAGGCAGAAGCTGTTGATGCATGTGTGCAAGTCAGCAAACATACCGCTCATTGGCACATCCATCAAACATAGCTACCAGGTCGGTCGACTAAGAAGGTTGCTAGCCGCGCATATTGATTTAATAGAGCCGGACAAAGAAGTGCGTTTTTGTAAAAAATGCGGCAGCCCAATGGTTATTCGAGTTGCGAACCAAGGGGACTTTAAAGGGCGACGGTTCTTTACGTGTAGCCGTCAGCCACAATGTACTTATACGGAAAACTACAACGTAGTCTTTGAAGACGAAGAATAACGGCGAGGGTAACTAAGAAGAGCTTGAGATAGGGGCTTGGTCGGACGTTAAAGCATGCTGCTTTTGTTCAGAGCAAACCATCACTTGGTTACGACCGTTTTTCTTCGCTCGATAAAGCTCTGTATCCGCTTTAATGAGAACCTGCTCTAATTGAATGGTGTCACTGCATTCACACACACCAATACTCACGGTGAGTTTAATTGGGTGTTCAACCATCTTGAACCGGTGATTTGCGATACTTTCTCTTACTGCTTCTGCTGTTTGTTCCGCTTGAAAAGCATCTGTGTGGGGAAGGGTTAAACAAAACTCTTCTCCACCAATTCTGAATACCTGTGACTCACCAATAATTTTCTTCAGCACGATCGCCGTTTCTATGAGCACTTTGTCTCCTACAGAGTGCCCAAACTCGTCATTAATCTGTTTGAAGTAGTCGATGTCGAGAATCAACAGGCTCAATGGAACATTCTTATTCTGTTGAAGTATTGGGAACTGATGATTGAGCGCCAAGCGGTTATAGGTATTGGTCAACGCATCTTTTGCGGCTAAAACAGACAGGCTTAGCTCAGATTTCTTCCTATTGGATTCAAAGATGTGCGCCGTAAACCAAATGAACAGGTAGCAAATAACCATGTTCAATATCAACATGTTATTAAACTGAGATGGGAATAAGTTAATTTTGGAAACTGAAATCGAAATATGTGCGATGAAGAAGACGAGCGTATTGATGAATCCGTATTTTTTCCCAAGCAAAAGGTAGTAGAAAATAGGGAAGAAACAGCCCCAGACAAACGTGCCATACTCGACGGGAAGAACATAGATGGCGAGACACACAATCAGCGCCAACATAGACGTGAACACTAAAATAGAACGATACGAGTGGCGAAAGTTTTTCGACAGATTAGAAAGGTAGAAAGAGTAACCAGCGAATACGATATGGCTGAGTGCCAGTAGATTCTGTTTTAGGACGAACAGATTGTAGGCAGCAAAAATAACAGACCCGATCGCCAGTATTAAGCTGAGCCAAGTGAGAACGGCAGCACGAAGCTTATGTGAGTTACTCAGAACATCCGCGTCCATCAAGGTTCCCTAATTGATCCGTCGTTTCTAAATCCAGAATGAATCATAGGCATTTTGGTCACGGATGCAACCAAAAGTGGAATAGGGGTCACATTTCTGTGAGCTGGATAAGGGACTAGTTGCTAAGTATTTGGACAGCAAAGGATAACGTCTGGTTATCTTTCTTATGCATTGGCACTCGTAATGTAATGGATTCCACAGATAGAATAAGGCAACGTAGCGGCTGCCCTAAACTATTGTGTAAACCATAAGCCTTTCTATTTAGACGATTGTTTCAGAAAACAACACTAAATATCCAAATGTCCTTCATCTAAAGCGGTTGTTAGCCACACCAATGGTGCATTCCAGTTAATCGTAATTTCGTTCATTGTCCATGCACCAATTTTGTCGACAAAGCAGGTCTGCCCTGTGCAGTTACCTTGCATTCCTGATGCGATTGGATCGCTGAAGCTAATTGAGTTTGGTCCTCCAATTAACGCCCCAGGGGCAGGTTTAGGAAATGCCTCACTCGCTACGTTTGCCCAAAAGCGATGATGGGGTTGTTCGACAGCATGTTGTCCATAGCCCGTTACATACGAAATGTTGAGCGGATTGCCTCCTAAGATATAGTCCATTCCATTAGTTGCGGCTTTAACGAGAGAGAGATCACCGCTGAAATCGTATCCATAGATAAGGAAAATGCCACGATTGGCTAGGTTTGAGTTAGACCCCCAAGGGTATTCTTCTACACTATAAGGAATGGCATAACCTTCCTTGGAGACTTGCGCTTGGTATGACTTGGCCGTTGATACAATGTTTTCACGAGCTTGTTTGACGGTGGATGAATCGAATTGGCTTGGAACAAGAGCCGTGCTAATCGTTGCCAGTGGCGATGTGTATTGCCAGAAAATATCCCCCGTGGTTTCCATGTCTCCCTTAGGCGTGTCTAAGAATAGGGGCGACGTTAGGGCTTCTTCTTTGTAAGTCGATTTTCCTGTTGTAATAAACAGCTCTGTCGCAGCCCAGTAAAACTCATCGTCAAGATTCAAATCATCGTATGGCCCTGAACCAAGGAAGTTATCATAAGCGTAGATATCTGGGTTCTGTGTCGCGGCTTGCCACGCATTTTCTGCCGCGGTTAAACATCGTTGCGAGAATTCAGAATCGATGTTCTTCCAAATTCGAGCGCATTGCGCACCAATAGCCGCGACATTCAGTGTTGCGGCCGTGCTTGGCTGTCCTACGTGGCGTTTCTCTTTATCTTGATGAGGGGCGAGTGGGATTCCTGTCCAAGATTCATCCGCGACTTTATGGAAAACAAGGTGCGAAGCATCAATATCGGTAAGGGTGAGTTTTTTCGAATCAGATTGATTGCCAATAGGCGCCGAAACACGTTTGCCATTCGGAATTTGCATCGACAGCATGAACTCGATGTTCCAACGCGCCTCGTCCAGCAAGTCGTTCACCCCGTTGGTATTCTCAGGTATCTGAACACTGCCGTCTGGGAATGGAATCTCAACATTGTCTAACCATAGACCACGTTCATAAAGGTTGAGCAACGTCCAGGTTGTGATCCCACTGTTGACGGTATATTTACCATGATCACCCGCATCATACCAACCACCGGTGACATCAATATCAAAATCGCATCCAGGCCATTTGTTGCCCCAAGCATCGGTTTTATTAAAACAAGAGACTACATCTTTAGGGTGTCCTGCAGGTCTTGCAAGGTTATCTCGCTGAACAAAGTTGGCGTCAATCTCGATTCCGCTGCGATTTTGGTAAAAATAGGAAAGGGCGTCGTACTTCATGTCGGAATAGATTGAAGAGCTAACATCGAACGAGAATGACTCTACATCATCAATGGTTACCTTTAAGCCTTGTTGCTCATTGGTTAGATAGCTTAGGTCGATTTGGTGAATCATTTCCCCCGAGGCTTTGTTGAGGCCAAATGGCTGAGTTCGGCCCACATCAATGTTTATCCCGTTGGCGTCAAACAGCTTCCAACGCAGTGCCTCTTCAGAATCCGAAACAAAGAAGGCTTTTTTATCGGCTTTTGGAAGAAACCCAACCTGATTAACGCGAAGGGGGGACACGCTTCGGTCTTCAACATACGGTTCACCATTGATAGAGACATTGCGAATACAGACGATCGCTTCTTTTTGAGCGCCCATCTGGAACTGAAACTCAGCACCGGCGTCACTCGGCAACGCTTGATTAAAATGGTAGCTAAATGAATCCCAGTCGGATTTGAGTTTTGTCTGAGTAACAAAGTAGTGGGTATAAGGAGGCCCTTCGTGCTGAATGAGCGTTTTTACTTGAGTCGTGGTGCTGGCTTTTGCATCGAATGTTATTGTGTAGTCGTTTCCTTCGGCAAGCCCGATGTTGGCATGCCCTAGAATGACGTCCCATGGATTTGATCCTGGGCTAGAAATGGTGGCACATGCCTCTGCGTTTTCAACCTGAACGGATGTTCCTGCAACCCACCAATGAGCGAGTTCATTTTCAAAATTGCCATTGGTTAACATTTCTTGATTTGCAAAGCTTTGACTACTCACGCCAACGACGAGAGGAAGAACATAGATATAAGGTTTCATTTTAAGCTCTCTTCACATTCCTTGTTTACTCATTTCTAGAATGAAAAGTGAACGTTTTAACCACAATAGCTGACATGACAAAGCGTGACCCATTTATACGCGAAATCATAGATTCGTGATTAATCGATAAACTATAACCGTCGTGGTGAATCCATTTCATAGAAAATAAAAAACGCGCTCTTTTAGTGGTTTAGCACTATATCAAGCAAAATGATTGACAGAGAAGAGCGAAAATTCCGATACAATACGAGCGTAGAAAACAGACAAGGATTGCGAATGTATAAAACGATGGGTGCGGCATCACTAGGCGCTTTGATTGGCTATATTTTAAACGTACCGATGGGGTCGCTCTTTGGTGCAGTGATTGGCGTTTTGATCCTCGGGCGAGTCATGTCAGTTCCATTATCGCTACCTAAGCAAACCATCGTGTTTATTCAAACCACATTGGGATTGAGTGTTGGCTCGGTTGTCTCGTTCGGTTCGATTTCGTCTTTATTCAGTCCCGTATTGTTTATTGCATTGATCTGTTGTTTAGCGATACAAACGATGAGTGCTTATTTATGGCTCAATAGACGGGAAGGCTGGAGCGGAGTCGATAGCTTCTTGGGGGCGATACCGGGTGCTTTGGCCGCGATTCTATCGATGGGGGACAACTATGTGAGTGCCTCGCCCAAGGTGATATTTGCTCATTCTGTTCGCCTTATTATTCTTGTTACGATGGCCGCTTTCGTTTCGTATCTCATGCCAACAGATATGACGGTTCAGGCCATTGATGCATCTTGGGGAACGAAAACGGTTCTTTCCCTATCGATCGTTGCGCTAAGCAGCTTGTTGCTTGGTTATTTTGCTTCAAAATTAGGCGTTCCCGCTCCGTACATGGTGATGGCGCTGATATGTTCAGTGATCGCTCAAGAAATACTTCCAACGGGTGTCTTTGTTGTTCCTTCTATGCTTGTTGCCTTATCAACGGTGGCGTTGGGTGCCTTTCTGGGCTTGCGCTTATCTGAGGTTGAGACAGGAAATGTGTTGAGTTACGTCAGAGCAGGTGTGTTTGTTACCGCTATTAGTATGTCGGTTACTGCTCTTTTTTCTTACGTGATGAGCCTTGTTACTGGAGTAGAGTGGCTTGTGCTGTTGCTTTCATGGGTTCCAGGGAATGTTGAAGCAATGACCGCTGTGGCTCTGATGTTTGGGCTAGAGCCCGCGTTTGTCATGATTAACCATGTGGTTAGGCTGGGTGTGCTTCATGCGTTACCGCTAGTTTTTCGACAATTTCTTTTACAACAAAAACAATAGGATGAAAAATTTCAAACGTTGAAGAACGGATTTGATGAGAAAAACAACAATTAAAGCCCTCAATGTCTACAAAACCAACAAACAGAACAAAACCAGTAAATTTGTACTTGCACGACCTGCTCCTTATCGATAAGATTCTCCCCGTTCTAAAGGAATGCGTCCGTAGCTCAGTTGGTTAGAGTACCGCCTTGACATGGCGGGGGTCGGTGATTCGAGTTCACTCGGACGCACCATTCCTTATTTGTTTTTATTGCATAACTATTGAGTTTGTCACAACGGTAGTAATAAGAAATTAGAACACGCCCGCTTAGCTCAGTTGGTTAGAGTACTTGCATGACATGCAAGGTGTCACTGGTTCGAGTCCAGTAGCGGGCACCAAATTCGTTCTTAATGAACAAGCAAAAAGCCCACCTAGTGTGGGCTTTTTTGTGCCTGTAATTCCTTGGTTTATTTGATCGCCTGATGGTCGAATCTTATTCTCAAGTCGCTTAATAGCCGAGATGGCTTATATTTTGGGGAAGGGTACGTTAATTAAAATTAGCTCAACCTCCAGTGGTTGAGCCAAAACGAAATCGTATATAGATAGCAAGGTTAACGAACTTGCCTCAACGTAATGTTGCCTTCTTTGATGCTGTTTAGCATGCCAATATGAGCATTTCTGGTCGCGAGAATCTTGTTCATATGCGCCTGATCAGTCTCTTTAAACAGATGCCACCAAGCGTTTAATATTGTTTTAAAGCCCATGGCTCGGCACATCTCTATGAAATCTTTGTATTCTTGAGTATTCGCGAAATACATTTTCTCGCCGCTTGGAAAGAAAGCCACTGCTTCAACTTCAATATTATCCACCATTGGGCGACCTGCTTCATCGCTGTGATGAACAATGTTTCCACCTTGGTAACCCGCAGTTCTGAAGCCTTTGTTGAGTCGATGTCTTACTTCTTTTAAGCGTTGGCTCATGTTCCCTAGGTGCCTGTGTTCTTGCGCTTCAAAGGTATTAAAATTGAACAGTTGGTTATTCGAATTTCCGACCATTCGTTTGTCTTGTCCTTGTGGGTCATAAAGAGATTGTCGAGGGAAACAGCCCCATAGGTCATAGTCTCCTGTCATTACGCCACGGTAAGTCATTTTCGTCGCTGTATGCCCCCTTGGATCAGTGAGCCCCATTACCTGATAAAGGTTCCCTTCACTCGTCGTCATGCGAGGGCCTCTATACTTTTCTTCTGGAAGTTGACGACGATAGCGATAGCAGACAGCCCACAACCGTGTTGTGCCACCGCCGGGCACTCTGTGTGGAAATTGACGTTTTAATACAAACTCTAGAATAGCCCCATTCTTTGATGTAATGATTCTACGTTCATTGTCAGAAACATAATGTTCTACATAAGTTGTACTACTATCCCCAACAAATAAGGCAGGTAGAGCGATACGACGCGCTTCGGTAATGTAGAGGGGTTTGAGCGTGGCCCCTTCAGATATGGCTTTGGAAACGGCTTTTCCCTGGCTTTGCATGCCTGCTATCCCTTTTTTTGAAAAGCGAGGATCGGCAAGAACAAAACCAGCCATTGGGCCCCAGTTGCACGACTTTGCTTTTACATGAAAGCCCTTTGTGGCGTAGTCTTCACTAATTAACTGAGTGGCATATTTTCCAACGGAACGAGAAATGATGACACAGTTTTGTCTCTGCGCGACCTGACTGAATACATTACCGTGGGCAAGGGGGATTCCTGACTCTCTAACCGCTGCATCTCCATAAAGCATGGTGTCTCCTTACTATAAGCGTGAACAATGAGGTTTCGATACGATAACCGTTGAGTATAGTTCGATACGCGTCTAATGATTAAGAAACTGCCATTGGCAATGAATTCAGCCTGACCTTCCGTTTGTAGGTGTCAGGCTTCAACTCAATAGAAAATTCGCTTATTCCAAATCTTTTCTTTGTTTGATCTAGGCTTTCAGGCCGGAAACAGAAAGCTCTAACGATTGCGTTTGCTCTAACACCGAGTTAGCTGATATAGCGTTCTGGCTCGCGCCTTCAGCATTGCTTAACGTAATGTCGCGAATGTCATTCACATTTCGCGCTATATCCGCTGATACCGTACTTTGCTGCTCCATCGCGGCGGTTATCTCGAAGCTACTATCGCGGATGCTCTGCATATCCTCAATCACATCCGAAATCCGAGAGTATGCTTGTTGACTGGACTCAACACTTTGGCCACTTTTTTCACAGCAATCTTGCATGGTTTCAACGACCGTTCTGGTTTGGCTTTGAAGGCCGAGGATAATCGTTGATATTTCTTCCGTAGAGAGTTGAGTTCGACCGGCCAAGGTTCTTACTTCATCTGCAACAACAGCAAACCCTCTTCCTTGTTCACCTGCACGGGCGGCTTCTATGGCAGCGTTAAGAGCGAGCAGGTTGGTTTGTTCGGCAATCTCTTTAATAACCTTAAGGACTGTATTGATCTCTTGCGAACGTGCGGAAAGGTGATCGACTTCTTCACTCGCATGCACTAAATCTTGAGAAAGGGTTTTGATGGTGTCTCTAGTGTACGCGACATCGCTTAGCCCCTTGTTGGCAACGTCATAACTTGTTTGGGCATTGTTGGATGCCTGATTACTGTTTTGAGCAACTACGTTGATGCTTTCACCCATTTCAGTCACGGCTGCTGCAACACTGTCAGTCTGTACTTGCTGTTGCTGTAATGCACTTTCTACACTGGAACCGTCATTTTTCAAACGCCCTGATATTTGCCCCAACTCATTAACGGTCCCTTGAACCTGACCGATGAGTTCTCGCGTATCGAAAAGGACTTGGTTAAACGCGGTAGCAATGGTTGCAATTTCGTCTTTACCACTGTCGTCGGCCGTAACCGTGAAGTCTTTATTTTTGGAAACCTCACTCATCGAATGACTTAGTGCGGATATTTTTCGAGAGATTCTTGCTGAAATATAAAACGAAATCGAGAGTAAAATAGTTGTGACAGTAACCAAAGACCCAATTATGAATAATGTTATTGTGTTCTGTATTTCGTCAACATCGGATTCCAACGTGTGCTCTACTGAGATAAAAATAGATAGGATGTCGTCAAAGAGAATTTTCATTTCCTCTTTCAATTCCAATACATGATGAGTGTCTTCATCTATTTTCGCCACCATGATTTTAAAATCAGCATTGTATTGTTTTATCTCTTGCTTCAATTTCCCCAGTTCAGAAACAACGATCCCCGAATCGTTAAGCTGTAGGGTGAATCCTTCCAGTAAATCTTCAAAGTGTTGATATTCAGAGCGAAAAGAGGCGACCAGTGCCGTGTCGTGGCTGTGCAAAAATTCTAATTCAATCCGATTCAATTCGAGTAACGACACCTCCAGAGATTTTACTTGAATGAGCGTTTTTTCAAGCTTTATCAGCTTAATATTGGCGTATTCGGTGAGTGATACAACCACTAAAAGAGAGATAACGGAAAAGCAAGCAAGGCTAAAGAGTGATGTTTTAATTTTCATTGTTATATTCCAAATTTTAAAGACGTAGCAAAGCCAAAGACGCTATTGGAATGTGTGTTTCTCTATGAGGGTATGAGATGCCAGATACCAAGTGGAAACTAAAGTTCAGGTTATTTGATGAAATTGTAAATAACAAGTGAATGTTTTATTAAATTTAATGATGAGTGCTTGATAACTATAAAGATATGAGATTGGGTGAGTAAGAAAGCGAGCCCCTTTTTAACCGCGCTAGCAAGTTAGCGTAATAATGTCGTAATTAATGGAAAGAATGATTAGAGTAGCAACAAGTTAACTTGATACTTTTAGGATGAAATGGAATCTCTCTCAATAGCTCAAGCAAGAAAGTTAGCATTACTTTCTCAGGGTTTGCCAACTCGAACGTCAAAAGCTTCGCCTTATAAAAAATCAGTAGAAGTGCTCGAACAACTTGGTTATGTGCAAATTGATACGATCTCTGTGATTCAACGCGCCCATCATCATACCTTGTGGAATCGAAACCCTGATTATCAACCCTCCCATCTAGATCGATTAGTGGATGAAAAGAAAGCGTTTGAGTATTGGTCTCACGCTGCGGCCTTTTTACCGATGCGAGATTTTAGGTTCAGTTTGCCGAGAAAAGAAGCCATTCGAACCAATGAGCAAGAACATTGGTATAAGAAAGATCATCAATTAATGGCTGACGTGTTAAAGCGTATTGAGCACGAAGGCCCATTAATGGCGAAAGACTTTGAGTCTAAAAGTACCAAAACCGGCGGTTGGGGAAGTAAGCCGACAAAGAGGGCACTTGAGACCTTGTACATGCAAGGTGACTTGATGATTCCCAAGCGTGTTAATTTTCATAAGGTTTATGATCTGACTGAGCGTGTGTTGCCTGATGATGTTGATACTCGGTTACCTACGAATCAAGAGCATACAAAGTTTCTGGTGTTGCGGTTTATTGAAGCGCATGGCTTTGGTCATTCCGCAGAGATGGCCTATTTACTAAAAGGAATGAAGACCCGCGTGACACAAACCCTTCTTGAGCTTGTTGAGGATAAGGTTGTTCAGAAAATGGAGGTGGGTGGCCAAACGTACTTTACGAGTTCAGCGGCACTAGAGATGCTTCAAGGGCGCTTGAATAAGAAACAGTTAAAGCTATTGTCTCCCTTCGACAATCTCGTGATCCAACGCAAAAGAGCACAATCCGTGTTTGGGTTTGACTACTTGTTAGAGTGCTATGTTCCTGAGAAGAAAAGACAATTTGGGTATTTTTGTCTACCGGTATTATGGGATGGAAAGATTGTTGCGAGAGCGGACTGCAAAGTCGACAGAAAAACCAAAACGCTGAATGTACTTCATCTATTTCTGGAGCCGGGTTTGAAAAAGTCAGATGAGTTCTACATCGCGCTAGAAAAAGAGCTGGGCAAGTTTGCTGCCTTTAATGATTGTACGCAGCATTCCATAGCGAAGGTGACTGCACGATGAGCCAGCTGTGATCACGTATTCGGTCGAACATCGTTAACTAGAACTGAGGCCGCGACAGAGCAGGGGATTGCGATGTCGCGGCCTCTTTATGTTCTTCGACTTAGAACACGATGTTAGTACGTAAGCCAACTAGGAAAGCGTTGTCTTGTGTTGTAATTGCCGAAGTGACGTATTGAGCATCTAGGGTAAACGTTAACCAAGGTTGAGCTTGGTAGGCGTAGTACATCTCTACACCTTGCTCATTTTCCAATTTGTCGTCAATTGGTAATGCTTCAACGCTCTCTTGCAACGAGTTAGAAAGGTTATAGTGGTAGTAACCTAGGCCCCAGTTGTCTTGCGGTCTATCGATAAAGAATGCGTTACCACTCAAGCCAGTACTAAATGTACCTTGGATAATGTTAGGGTTACCATCAGCCCAAGCTGCTCTCATGTACATACCGATGCTATCGCTGCCCGATTCAAAGACATTGTGAGACGCTTGAACACGCACGTTGTATTTGCCTTTCGCTAAAGTGCTCGATAGTGGATCTGAGAAGTCTAAACCTTCTTCCGTGCTGTACGTTGCGGATACCCCGAATGTTGAAGAACGATCGAACACCTTTAAAGCATGCGTTGCAGCAATTGCAGTATTAACGCCATCTTCGAATAACCCACTCATATCCAGGTTACTTGTATAGCGATCTCGTGGATCGTAGACCATGCCCGTAAATCGAGTGCTTCCAATTACGTGGTTAGCAACAATACCGGCAAAGGCAGGTGGAGTCACACCACTAGGTGGCGCTGAGAAAGCGACGTTAAGGAAACCATGACGAACAGCACCACCATAAAATGGGGCGTGACGTAGCATTTCAAAGGCATCTATTTTACCAATCATCACATTGCTCGTTGGCGCAAATTGGTGGTTGTAGTAAAAAGAAGAGAAGAATGGATTGTCACTGCTGGCATAGTGTGCGGCATTAGGAACGGATAGAGAGGTAATGCCCAGATCATTTGCATCACCATTTAAGTAAACCATTTGAGTATGGAAAGAACCATTGCTCCATAGCCCTAACTTTTCAGTATCTACACCTGCAAATAAGTCGAAACGGTGAGTGAGTTCGCTGTCATTCAACCCGCTATCTACGCGCGCCTGATAGATATTGGTGTATTCCGCATTAATTGAAACACCTTGATCAACTAATCCTGAACGGTTGCCTTGCCAGTCGCCTGTTAACGTATTGGAAAAAGGTTGCTCGGCGTTCACTGCTGGATGAAAAGCGACACCTACAATAAGTAGAGACAATAATTTTATTTTCATGGTTATATTCTTTATTTTGGATGAATTTTATTATTTCCGGTCCAGCTAACTTATTGAGATAAGAAAGTTAGCTGTACCTTAAGCTTTGGGCTTCTAAGTTATTTGTGGTGCTAAAAATGGCACTTAATGCATCAAAAGCTTCTGATATCGACAAATAACCTTGCTCATAAGCGGCCGAAATAGGGCTACTATTTCCTTTGTGTAGCTCTTGTTTTGAAATAGCAAAACCACGATTACGCATGAACTGAAAAAGAATGTCACTGTCATCATCACTGCTGCTGTCGAGACTGTTTTGAGAAAGTTTTTCTAGCAACGTATGTATTCTTTGTATGCACTGATCGAGTGTGTAATAGCGCTCAACGTTGACTGTTATACCAATGTCATTACAAAGATTGGATATTTCAGTTGACTGCATTTCTAATGTTTTAGCGCTAATTGAATTCTCCAATACCACGGATAAACGTTGAGCATAGCGCTCACGTAATTGCGGTAAAATAGAGATGTTTTCGTCCATGATATGATTTTGTAGCTCCCTGCTGAGTGACGCTAGATATCGAATGTCTAGCTCCAGTAAGCTGGGCATAGTATTGGCCTAGGTTGTTGAAGACCCAGTGATCATATCGATTATCTGAATGTAAAAAGTAATTTAGATAGTTTTATAAAAAATATAAGTATTTGTTTTAAGTGGGTTTTCATGGTGTTTAATGGGTTTTTGATAGGTTTCATTGCGAATTTATAATTTGGTTTTGTTGGATCTTGGAGAAAACAAAGCGGTGATTGAAAATAGGTGCATGTATCAGGAGAGTTAGTCAAAGTTGACCGTTTAGGAATGTAAACCCTAAATCGAAAGGACAATAATAGAGAGTAGAAATATCCCATAAAAATTAACAACAGACGAACTCAATTGGCTATCTAACAGCGAAGGTGTAATTGAAAAGTGAGTGATATTTAATTGAAGTGTTAACCCGTTTTTAAATTATGGACGTTTAAATGGAATAGTTTCAAATAAAATAGTTTATATGGAAGTGATTTAATAATGAGCAGCTTGAGGGATAAAAGATAAAAGTAAATTCGTGCCCAATAAATGGCTAGAGATAAATAATGGGGAGCATGCGACACGAGTACTTCAAAGCGATTCATATCATGCGAATAGGGATTTTTTATTATATTCTCAGTGTTCTAACGCTGGGCCTCAAAGCGTTAAATACTTATTAACGAATAACAGAGTTTAAGGCACTTCTATTGATAGTAGGAACGCGTATATAAAAATACTCGATTACTTTGGTGGATAAGATTGAAAATAGAGAATTATGGACACGAATTACGAACTATGGACCCCAATTACGAGCTCTGGACATGGATTACAAGCTAAGGGCATAGAAGCGACTTTAGGTTCTCTTGCCATTGCAGTGGCATCTCTTCCACATCATGGTCTAAGACCATATAGGTGTTAGTTTCAAAGACCTCAAAGCGTTTCAGTAAGTGAAGGGAGCTTGCGGTGAATATAACGATAACCAGTGATATCAACCACCATGTGGCGTTGTAAGAAACGATGTTATTCATATGGCCTCCTAGTCGTTATTGGCGCTATCTTAACCGTTAGGTTCTGCAGCATGTACTACATTATGGGGGGTAAAATCTTGCGAAACAGTCAGGGAGTGTGAGCAAAGATAAAACTCGCAGGCAGGCAGTGAGGGGGGATGGTTTGAGAAAGGGGTAAAGTAGGTAACGATCAGGAAGCTTGACCGCTAACAACGTCTTTAGCGCATCCTATACTACTGTGGGGAGATGGTTTGTTCTTGTTAGCGATCGGTATAAAGAGTCGAAAGAGAGACTTCTGACGGCCTAGTGTTCAGTCTCTCTGGGTATATCGAGAAGATGCGGCTCATCTATCTTTAGCAATCTGACTATTCCCATGTAAGGCAGTTCCATGATCACCTCATTATTGCTGGCTGCGATGAGCTGCCTAGGGGTCGCGAACATTGTCAGTATCATGTCCCGTGAAAACGATTTGAAATCTTCATTGTCTATATTCGCGGTGTGTTGAATCACCTTAATAGACTCAGGTCGAACACCAAATTCAATTTGATTGTTTTCGGAACGTTTCCATGTGGATTCAAAATGAATTAATGCCTCTGCAATTTGAGTCGATTTTCCGAAGTAACGGAAGTGCATGGCCGTTGTGAGGGTATCCGATTCTACAAAAACTTCAGTTTCAGTTTCAACAAGGCGAACATCCCAGAGCTGAGCTAGGTAGCCAATTCGAGACGGGTAACCCCTGTGTTTATACGACCAATATTCACCGACAAAGAGGTCATCTGGTTGATAAGTTGCAATATAATGCTCTTTTGCAACGTAAGATCCTATCGCGAGAAGGGCTAAGAATATGGTAACTACTTTAGTGGTGATAGATGGCATACCAACGCCTCCTCGTTAGCATTGAGCCAATAAAGAGATGGCTGCCTTGGTGTAGTGAATTCGCGGTAATAGGGAAGCGTGTCTAACAGGGCCATGGTTTCGGCATTAAGCAATAGCGAACGGCACAGTTGAATTTGCTCTTTAGAGGGCAGTTGCTCTTGAAGGTACATGACCATAGGGATCGGGTCGACGACAGTTGGTGTCGATAACAAGCGATCAAACGCCCCAACCTTATTTAGAGATAACAAGTTTAGGGTAATGAAAACAACGCTCACGATTTGAATCGTATTGTAGGTGAGCTGTACAGGGTTTGCTTTTATCCAGTTGAGGAGCTTAAGCGAAAAAGACGAGTTCTGCGTTAAAATTGCATTGAACTCGGTTTGGCTAAGCTTTTTAATATCAGCAATAAATGCGTAGCCCTTCATCACCTGGGTCTGAATGTAGGTCGGAGAATCGACATTATCATTCAATTGCTGGCGAAGATTCTTGATGGCTGTTGGAACACTCGATTTAGAACGGTTTCCGCCCCAAATTTCGCTCAATATAAACGCCACACTCAAATCTTCCCCTGAATGCTGAATCATGAGCTGTAACAGCTTCCACTCATTCGATCGTAACTGAGTTTCTGTGGTCGTTTTTAAATCGATCACTCGACCCGATTGGTCGTTAAACAGTAGTTGTTGATTTAATAAATAGAAACTCATATTTACTCATTTACTTGAATCATTTTAAAGACTTAATCTCTTCTAGAGATGTCGACCAATATTGGAGACAAGCATTCGCTGATTTGGATTGGCTTTGTTCACTATCAAGCGGCTGTCTTTTTAGCTTATTTTCAAGCCAGATGAATTGGTATTCCAACGTTTGCTGCTTGAATGAAAGGCCACTTTTTGTATCGGTCGAAAAACGGGTTTTCTGCTGTTTGATTAGGGCATCAACTTCGTCTAATTGTTGGTCAATCTTTCTAACCTTTTGATCATAGGTTAAAGCAGGCCGACCCTTAGTGCCTCTTTTATTTTCATTTTTGCGATTAAATTCTTCAATAATATGCTCTTTGTCAATTGTTAGACAATAGCGCTCGGTTTTTAGGCCGAGTTGCTTGTTTATCAATACTCTTAGTGTCGGCATTGTTCTCCGCCCAAGGGTTGTTGATTCAATGGCGTGCTTATTCTTCTCCCAAACTTGCTGACTACTCAATGATTTACGGTGTAATCGTTGGCATGCTAATCGATATGAACGATAGGTACTTAGCAGCGAGTCTTCAGAGCGAAGTAGTTGTGTTGGTATAGGGAGTGTAGGGCGTCCAGCCTGGTTTTTATCTTGGCTTTTAAAAAGCGGGTCTATCTTGTGTTTAGAAATAGAAAGAAGAATGCCTCGAATGATCTGTCGAACATTCTTAATCGTGTCGACGGTTATTGTTGAATTTTCGTCCTCTATGACCAATGCCGATCTTAAGGCGTGGCTTGTTGCCGATAGCCAAAGTGCCTGTTCATGTGCCGAATGGTTATGGAGTTGCATCTTGAGCCAGTGTGAGATGACGGTTTTGTTTTCTTCAAAATCGGACAGCCACTCTGAGCCATTTACAATAGAAGGACCACTTTCTAGCGGCATTGACTGCTGTCCAGTTGATGTCTCCGCTGAGTTGGATTTAAGTATCAATGTATAGATGCTTTCTAGTTGCACAAACGAAATAATCACGTTGTCGCGAACATCGATGAGTTGCTGTGTGAGTGTTTTGTGCCTCTGCACAGACAGTAATAGGTTATCTACATCGGCCCAAAGACGGTGTTCTTCAGCCGCAGAGAAAATAAGGTGTTTTAACTGTACTTTGTGTTCATTGCTAACCCGTGGGTATTGACTGTCGATGCCACGAAGAAACTGATCACCTAACGCTATGTAAGCTTGGTACTTTTTGGCTAGCGTGACTTCCAGGGTGTCAATTTGGGCTTTTTTGGGGCGACCTGGTTTTTTGACGGCTTGGCTCATTTTAGGACAGCGCTCCATCGGCATTACCTAGCGTGCATAGCGGGATTATTTTTGTAGCTTGTAGCCCCAGTTGTTCTCCTCTGTCCTCAATTTCTAAATACACACGCTGTCCTGTAAATAATATTGTGTCACCGTCGATGTCTATCGCGCTGTTATGCAACAGGACGTTGTTAGAACCATGATCTGTAAGGGCAAATCCAAAACCTTTGTCGGCGTTGTACCAAACGACACGACCTTTGGAGTAGAGAATATTTTTCATGGAGAATTCGCCCTATCTATTGGATTTTAAAATATGCATAGGGCAGGTCAATTAATTAACCTGCTCCAAATATCATTTAATAAGTAATTAATTAATTATAAAAGGAGTGTGGGCGCAAACGCAAAAATTTCTTCTAGGAAGTAGAAAAACTGATTTAGAACAAGTTTGGCTGTTACGTATCTGCAAACAAGTGTCATAAAACTGCAAAATTCACCTCAAAGGGCGCAAGCCATTTATTTCCTTTGTTGGTGGGTGATTCCATGAAAAACCGATTTACAACATCATTTTCTCCAAAAGCTAGAAATACTTCTGCTTCTGGTGCGATGGTGAAAGCAACAGCCTTAACTGCTCTGGCGCTTTGTAGCCAAGCTGCTTACGCGCAGACTGTTTCATTAAGTGATTTGTATCAGCAAGCACTCGACAATAACCCTGTATTAAAAAGTGCAGCGTTAGAAATCGACAGCGCTAAGTTTGGTTCAGATGTCGTTAAAGGTTCATATTTACCTCAGGTAGATGCTGGCCTGATGTACGGTGGTTTGAGAAATGACTGGACGACGTTAACTGAGACAGACTCTCACGGAGCGCAAGCCTCTGTTACCGTTGGTCAAAACATCTATAACGCAGAGCTAAACGCAGCGTCTGACCTTGTTGAACAACGTGTAGAGCTCACCAATGTTGCCCACCAAGTCGCATTAGAAAGCCTTGCTTTCCAAGTGGCTTTTGGTTACTTCGATGCACTTAAAAAGCAAGAAGCCCTTAAGCAAACTCGTGCGACTCAAGCCGCTTTTGAAGAGCAGCTTAAGCAAACGGAAAAACAATTTTCATTAGGCCTAATTCCTGAGAACGACGTGATTGATACACGTGCTCAAGCTGACCTCATTTCTGCTTCTGCGATTATTGCAGAAAATGAAGTAGAGAAAGCATTGGACGCTCTTTATGAATTAACGGGTAAAGAGTTCACTTCTGTTCTTCCTCTTAATACTCAATCTTACTCTGCGAACATTCCTCAGGCCGGCGGCAGCTTAACGTGGCAAGAAAAAGCGCAGCAATTTAACCCAGAGATGCAAATTCAGCAGCAGCTAATTGAACTCAGCAAACAGCAAATTTCATTGGCTGATGCGGGTCACAAGCCATCGCTAGGTCTTATCGCTGAGTATCGCTACACGTTCGCTTCTGAATCTCGCACTAACGGTATGGGGCAAGACAAAGGTTCATTCTATGCGTTAGATGACCAAGCGACTGTTTTTGCAGGCGTTGCTATGAACCTACCAGTTTATCGTGGTGGTTCGACATCCAGTGCAGTTCAAGAAGCGCAAGTGCAATACCAACAAGCGTTAGAGCTGCAAGAGCAAACATGGCGCAGTGTTTCACGCCAAGTACGTGGTGCTGAAAAAGATTTAAGAGCGCTAATCAGCGCGCAAAACGCATTTGAAAAGTCGGTTGTGTCGGCTGAGCGTTCGTTGCAAGCAACGCAACAAGGTTTTGAAATTGGTAGCCGTACTATCGTGGATGTTTTAAACGGTACACGTCAACTGTACTCCGCTAAGCAAGACTTAACAGAAGCTCAAATCGATTTCATTCTCGTATCGTTGCAACTTAAATTCCTAAGTGGCGAGTTACTTCCTGAAGATATTCACGCCATCAACGCTGGTTTGAAAATTTAAATATTTTAGTCGCGATTGAGCTTAAACCTCGTTGAGCAGAGCGACCTATGTATAGAGAAAAAATAATGAAAAAAATATCACTTACGCTAATTACCTCAAGCATTTTACTTGCCGGCTGTGGTGGGAGTCAAAAAGCGGAAGAGCAGGGAGCTCAAGCAGCTGCGCCAGCAACACCTGTAACAGTCTCTCTAGCGAAGGAGATGGAACACTCTCCAATTCAATACTACGTTGGCAAAATGGAAGCGGTTGAATCTGCAAACCTAACGCCACGAGCAACAGGCTTCCTTCTAGAAAAACGTTATGACGATGGTGCGTTCGTTGAAAAAGGCGCTGTGCTTTTTGAAATCGACCCTACGTCTTACCAAGCGGCATTTGATTCAGCAAAAGCAACCCTTTCTGAAGCAGAATCAGCATTGAGCCTGACTCAACTTAACCATGAGCGTACAACGCAAATGTTTAAGTCTGGTGGTTCATCTCAAGCGCAACTGGATGTGAGCATTGCTGAGCTAGAAATGGCGAAATCACGCATCGTTTCTGCAAAAGCCAATGTACGTGTTCAACAAGACAACCTAGAGCAAACTAAGGTTCGCGCTCCATACGCGGGTCAACTGGGTAAGAGCAACTTTTCTATCGGTGACATGGTTGGTCCAAACTTTGGTCCTTTAACTGACCTTATCATGATGGATCCAATCGATGCGTCGTTCTCTATTAAAGAGTCTGAGCTGGTTGATTATGCATTCAATGGTGAAAGCGTCCCGTCAGTTGTTCTAGAGCAAAATGGCGAACTATTGGATTTAACGGGCGAAGTTTCGTTTGTTGATAACAAAGTAAACGCAGCAAGCGGCACTGTTTCTATTTCTGCTTCTTTCAATAACGCTGAGGCTGGTTTGCTTCCAAACCAATTCGTTCGTGTTGGTTTGACTCACGCAGAACCTTTGGTTGGTGTTGAAATCCCGCACAAGGCGATTCACCAAGATCAATTAACTCAATACGTATTAACGATTGAAGAAGGGAATGCAGTACGTCGCGATGTTCAAGTTGCTGAACGTATTGGACAAAATGTATTTGTTGTAAACGGACTTACTGCTGACGAGCCAGTCATTGTAGGTGGTCTGCAACGAATCCGTCCTGGCGCACCTGTGACTATTGCGGAGTAAGCCAATTATGCTCAGTAAATTTTTTATCGACAGACCCAAATTTGCCTTCGTTATTTCAATCTTCCTAACGCTTATTGGTTTGATTGCAATAAAAACGATGCCTGTTTCTGAATACCCAAGTGTTTCTCCACCACAAGTTCGTGTTGTTGCTTTCATGCCGGGTGCAAGTGCAGAGACGGTTAAAGAAATCATTGGTAACCCAATTGAAGAAGAAGTAAACGGTGTAGACGGAATGGTCTACATGCAATCACGTTCAACGAACGATGGTCGTTACTTCCTTAACATCACGTTCGACAACAGTGTCGATTCAGACATGGCGATGGTTAACGTATCTAACCGTGTTGCTGTTGCTGAAAATATGCTTCCTTTCGAAGTACGTGCACGTGGTGTTCGTATTCGTAAAGCTGCGCCAGATGATCTATTGGCGATTGCGTTCTACTCTGAAAATCAGTCGATGTCAGAGCTAGAGCTTAACAGCTGGGTTGAAGCAAACTTCATGGAGCGTATTGCACGTATCCCGGGTCTTGCGAGTAGTGACCTTATCGGTGCAACATACGGCATGCGTGTGTGGCTTGATATGGACCGCATGGCTAACCTTGGTGTGAGCACGTTTGAGGTTAAAAACGCTATTCGTGAGCAAAACGCGGTAGTGCCTGCTGGTCGTATTGGCCAAGGTCCAAGCCGTGAGAACGCTGCGCTTCAGTTCAACCTGATTACGCAAGGTCGTTTATCGAGTGCTGAAGACTTCAACAACATCATCGTTAAGACGCTTCCAGATGGTAACCAAATTTACCTTCAAGATGTGGCTGATGTTGAGATTGGTAGCCAGTTCTACGACGCTTACGCAACATACAACGGTGGCGACGCTGCTCTTGTCGCAATGCAAGCAAACCCTGACGCAAACGCACTGGAAACAGGCGCAGCAGTGAAAGCGGTTATTGCCGATATTGAAAGCATTATGCCAGAAGGTATGGCCGTTGCTATTCCTTACGACACAACCCTTTCTGTTGAAGCGTCTATTCGCAGTATTGTAGAAACGCTACTTGTTGCTGTTGGTCTTGTAATCGCGGTTACTTACCTGTTCCTTGGTAACATGCGTACGACGCTAGCACCTATCGTTGCGATTCCAGTTTCATTGATTGGTACGTTTGCCTTCATGCAAATGGGCGGCTTTAGCATCAACACGGTAACGCTATTTGGTTTGATTCTTGCGATTGGTATCGTGGTGGATAACGCGATTCTAGTCGTAGAAAACGTAGAGCGTATTCTGAACGAAAGTGACGACATTAGTTCTCGTGATGCAACCATTCAAGCCATGAAAGAAGTAACAGGCCCAATCGTTGCCTCTACACTGGTTATGCTGGCGGTATTCATTCCTGTTGCCATGCTACCGGGTATCACAGGGTTAATGTTTGCGCAGTTCTCAATCACGATCTGTATTGCATTGGTTCTTTCTGCAATCAACGCATTAACGCTTTCTCCTGCACTCTGTGCGATGGTGATGAAACGCAACCCTAATCCGGCTAAATGGTTTGTTGCCTTCAACAAAGTGTTCGACAAAATCACCCTGGGTTACGGTAAAGTTGTTTCAATCTTAGTTCGCAAATCTGCGGTTCTATTGGTCACGTTTGCTGTTGCTATCGCTGCAATGGTCGGTATGAACGAGAAGCTACCAACGGCATTTGTTCCTTCTGAAGATAAAGGTGTACTTGCTCTGGCGATGTTCTTGCCTGACAACGCATCAAAAGAACGTACTCACGCTTTGATTCGTCAAGCAGAAGAAATTCTAAACAATGACCCAGCGATTGAAAACTTCGCGGGTGCAATTGGCTTCAACGCTCTGACGGGTGGTGTGGCTGCTAACTCAGCAACCATGTTTGTTAACTTGAAACCGTGGGATGAACGCCTAGCAATGGAGGGTGACCACTCTCAACCTGCCGTTGCACAGCGCCTAAACATGCAGCTATACGGTATTGACAAGTCAATGAGTATTGCAATGGGTCTACCACCGATTCCAGGTATTGGTATTGGTGATGCACTTGAGTTCATGGTTCAAGATACTGCAGGTCGTAGCGCACAAGAATTGGCGACAATGACGTACGCAATGATGGCTGCGGCTAACGAAGCGCCAGAAATTGTGAATGCAATGACGACTTACCGTGCCAATGTACCGCACTACAATGTCGACATTGACCGTGAAAAAGCACGTCAACTTGGTGTACCACTAAGCGCAATCAATGATGCAATGGCGACACACTTAGCATCATCGTATGTGAACGACTTTGCACTTAATGGCCGTAGCTACCGTGTCTTTGTACAAGCGAAGGGTGAGCAACGTAACGACCTTGATGATGTGCTTCGTATCCACGTTCCGTCAGCAACAGGCAAACAAGTTCCACTTTCTTCTGTTGCGAGCATTGAGCCAACATTAGAACCAGACCTTGTTATCAGCTACAACATGCTAACAGCGGCGCGTCTACAGCTTAACCCTGCTCCTGGTTACTCTTCTGGTGAAGCGATTGCCGCTATGGAACGCATTGCCGGTGAAGTGTTGACTCAAGGTTACGACTACGAGTGGACAAACATGGCGTACCAAGAAAAGTTAGCGGGTAATACAGCGCAAATCGCTCTGGTACTGGCACTGGTATTCATCTATCTGTTCCTTGTGGCTCAATACGAATCTTGGGCACTGCCTGCAGCGATCATCATTGTGGCACCAACAGCAGCCGTCGGTACGTTTGCTGCGCTACTTGCAGGTGGTCAGGCTCTCTCAATCTACGGTCAAATTGGTTTGATTCTGTTGATTTCACTTGCGGCTAAGAATGCCATCTTGATGGTTGAATTCTCTAAGCAGAAACGTGAGTCAGAAGGCCTGAGCATTGAAGATGCAGCGATTCAGGGCGGTAAGATGCGTTTCCGTGCGGTGAACATGACGTCTTGGTCATTCATCCTAGGTATCTTGCCTCTTGTATTTGCACAAGGTGCTGGCGCTATTTCACAGAACACTACGGGTCTTGCACTACTTGGCGGCATGCTAATGGTACTGGTTGTGGGTTCTATGATGACTCCTGGCTTCTATGCCATCTTCCAGAAGCTTCGCGAGAAATTTAAAAAATAGTCGCTTCTGACTAGAGAACAAATCCTTGAAACACATTCACACCTAGCGACTTTGTTAGGTGTGAATGACAGAAAATCCCCCTCACTTTGTATTTTTATGGCTTGTAGAACTACGAGATAATACTGGGGCAGGGTATAACGCGAACCTACAATCGCGAAAACAACAATTAAGCAGTCAGTATCGAATGGAAGTGGGCTCGACTGTTAACGACTTTAAGGTACAAATAATGAAAAAGTTACTACTTACCGCTTCAATCCTAACGGCTATCTCTGGCGCAGCATTCGCAGAAGAAGAGCTGATTGACCCATCAGACCTAACTCGTGTTTATACTCAAGGCGCGGTATTCGTAACCTCTGACGCTGAAGTTCGTCTATCTACTATGATGACTGGTGCGTGGAGTGAAGACATTCAATTCGCAGGTTTTGCTGAAGCTAACTTTGGTCATGACGAAAAAGACGATTTTGGTACGAGTTATCAAAATGCGCGCGCGCAGTATTTTCAAGTTCACGCGCTAGACAATGGCGTTATGCCACGTGCAGGTTTCATGGTTGATGCGATTCACGATCGTAACCCAGTGGGTTCAGACATGAGCCTTCTATCTGCAGGTGCAATCGGCCTTATCAATCCAGCGTACACGGGCGGGATCATGGTTTTCCCTAATGTGAACTACACTGTGGGTGAGATGTTTGATGAAAGCGTTGACGGTTACATGCTAAACGTATTCACGACGATTCCTATGGGTGACAGTGGCGCATTTGTTCAAGCATGGCCTGAGTACATGAACGTTTCTGGTGACACGGTAGAGATGGAGTCTACTCAGTTTAATGTAATGCTAAACGCTCCTGTATCATCTAACCGCACCCAGTGGCTAATGACTAAGCTTGCTTACGGTTCAACTGAAGTGAAGCTCAATGACGCTGTGATTGCTGAAGGTAACAATGAACTTAAAGCTGAAATCGGCATGAAGTGGTTCTTCTAAGACAACCTTTACAGTAGATTGGCGATAGTTCGCCATTTGCTCCACTTCCTCTACGTTTGGAACTAAGACAAAGCCCGCTATTTAGTGGGCTTTTTATTTACGGGAAAAGAATCTGTTCAATCACCTATCTGCAGTTACCCGCTTTCCGATACCCTTTATCTACCGCCTCTTGTTCAGTGCTAAAGAGGACTTTGTTTTTGTCGCTCATGCGGTTATAGCTTGGGCAGCCAGTCGGCAAGTGGTAGACCTTACTTCGCTTGTTTCCATGAATCACGATTGATGAGTCAGAGGTTTGATTGCTGGTTACTTGTTGCATCGTATGTGCTTGTGATGCGTTGAATCCCGCCTCCCAGTGCTTCTCTCCCGTAACGAAAGGGTTGCTGTGGCCCATGACTTTGGCGATGCGATGATTACGTTCAATCTCCCAATCACTGACAGGGTATTGATTATCCCAGCTCATAAACAGTCGTTCTTGTTGTTTTGATATTGGGAATTGATACTGGTTGTGCATATAAAAGTAGGTGCGAGCAATGAACCCTTTAATGTCGTCTTTTGGCTCTACAGTTCGATTTTTGAAATCAATACTGATGTCACATTGCCCATGTTGAGGCTTGTTGTTAACCATTCCAAAATTGTAGTTTGATCGATCGCCATTCACCTCTCCAACAGATGGGGTTAGGTTAAAGAGATCAGCTTCCATTTGAGAAAAGACGGGATCCGTTCTGGTGCAGTTTTGTCTACCACCGTCTTGCCAACATTGCCTTGCACGGCCAAAGTTTGATGCTGGGACAATATGCTCCCACTCAATGCGGTTTGCTCGAGTTTCATTTTTTCTTACTTGATAACCACAGGAATCGTGGTCAACAACACCGCCACTCCGGCCTTTAAAAGCAAATTCGCAACCACAGTAAAAAGTGCCATGCTGGGTACGGTCAAAGTAAACCTGCTCTTTTGCTAACACTTTCGCCTGGCTAAAGCTGCTAGGAGAGGCGACGGTTGCCGTGGATATCAGAGAAATTAAAAGAAAGAAAATGGCACAAAAGGCTGATGGAGTGCGAGTGGTCATAAAAGTTTTCGTCTATTAAGTGATAGAAAAGTAAATTATTGATGATATGGTTTCGATTAACAATAAGAACAGCAGTTACGTTTCTGAGGGGATAAGGTGTGGCTTATAAAAACGACAGTGAATGGGGCTGGATTAAATCGATTGGGTAGAGTTACAAGTAGATTTGAACGGCAGGTTTTAAAAGGAATGGAGAGCCCAAGAGAATTAGGCTCTGAGAGAATCTAAACAATTTAAGGCTGGGATATTAAACGTTGGTAGAGGCTATCTTTAAGCTCCGCTCGGTCATGTTTTAATTGATGCATTTCTTCATCTGCAATGGGTGAATCTTGAAGCTCAAGCTTTCTTATCTCTTTGTCTAGCGCATCGTACTGCACAACGTCAGATTTGAATGACTCATCATTTTTCGTCATCACTAAAATCACTTCTTTTAATTCCGGGAAATCATTGAGAAGTGAATGGCTCTCTCCCAACATAAAAACTCCTTAAGTATTTTGTCTTCAATGAACGTATTTTAGTCTAGCAAACATTTTTAAAATGACACGTCAGCTAAAAAGCAGTCTCAAGGAAAGGTTTATTGTGGTAAGTATTGACCATAATGATTGGGCGTAATGGCCCTTTTTTGGGGAGCGCTGAATGTCTATTATGGCGCCAACAGAAACGTTCAATAGGAAACTAGCATGGCACACCCAATCATTAATGATCTCAATAACCGTTATACTGCGAAGAAATACGATGCGACGAAAAAGATCTCGTCTGACGATATGGAAGTCATTAAAGAAGCCATCCGACTCTCTGCTTCTTCTATTAACTCTCAACCGTGGAAATTCATTGTGATTGAGAGCGACGAAGCTAAGCAACGTTTCCATGATACGTTTGAGAACAAGTTTCAATTTAATCAGCCACACGCGAAAGAAGCATCTCACATTGTGTTGTTCGCTAATGACCCGTACTTCACGAAAGATCAATACAAGAAAGTTGTGGATGCGGAAGTAACATCTGGCCACTTACCAGCAGACAAGTACGAGACTATGTTGAACGGCGCGTTTAGCTTTGTTGAGCTGAATACTGATGAGAACGGTTTTAATGGTCACTGGACTAAAGCCCAATCTTACATTGCGCTGGGCAATACGCTTCACGTGTTAGCACGTTTGGGTATTGCCTCAACACCAATGGAAGGCGTTGATCCTGAGTTGATTGGTGAAATATTCAAAGACGAATTAGATGGATACACGTGCGATTTTGCATTGGCAATGGGATATCACAAAGACGGTGAAGACTACAACCATGGCCTACCAAAAGCACGACTAGCCATGGACGATGTTGTTACTGTTCTGTAATCATTCATTGTTGTAAGACTTTAAAGCCCAAGTGAGAATACACTTGGGCTTTGTTATTTTCAGCGGTCAGAGAAAGTTCTATCTTTCGTTAATGGCAATCGCTAATCATTAATCGATAAACTTTAGCCGCTGTTCTTTAGTCATTTGAGCAAACGGTGCCCTTGACGCTAGTCTGTATCCAAGTAGGCCTTCCATCGTGGTGGTGAGCCAATATGGGCTTGTACCGATTGTATGAATTTTTGAGTCAGTTTCGTGTGCTTTCTATGGGGATAGATAGCGTAAATGGCGGTGTCCATCGTTGATATCGAATGCTCGGGTAGAAGTATGGTTAGTCCAAGCTCATCGAGCGATTTATTTAAATTAGACAACTCTATCAGCGCATAGCCGATGCCATCTCGAACAGAGTTCACCATAGTTCGAACATCACTCACCTTGTAAACGCCTCTCATACTGTAAGTCACATACACCGGCTCTTCCAAAGTACCTGTTCTGTCTTGAGTGCGGGGATCTTGGCTAATGGCTAATTGATCTATTGTGACATCTGAATTGCTGTATATCACGGAAGGCAGCTCGATGAGTTCTTGCGGTGTCGAGGGTGTCCCATACTTTTTTGTGAACTCTCGAGAAGCCACGAGTACAAAGTGCGTTTCGGCCACTTTTTTCGCAATTAAGTTTGAATCGGTAAGCTTGCCTAATCGGAAAGCGAGATCGTATTGGTCGGCAATAATGTCGTGTTTTTTGTCGTCGAGAGAATGGATAACCTGAACCTCAGGATAGGCTTTTATAAAATCAGCGATAACGGGTTGTAGGTACTCTTGGCCAAAGTAAATTGGCGACGTGACTCTCAGCCTTCCTTTGGGCTCAGCTTGATACGAATCGGCAATGAGCTGCACTTGGTTCAGGTTTTCTCTAAGTTGCTGGCATTGAATCAAAATGTCTTCGCCTGCCGAGGTGAGTGAGAACGAGCGTGTTGATCGGTTGAGTAATTGAACGCCGAGCTGAGTCTCTAATTTCTTTATTTGTTTAGAAAGCGCAGAGTTATCCATGTTGTGGAGTAGGGCGGCTTTGGTAAACGAGCCTTGCTGAACTACATCCAAAAATAGCAGTAATTGATTCGTGTAAGACATGTCTCTTCCTTAGATTTCTCTCAAGCTTATACTGGCATCATTTTATTGATCTTGCAGAATATCATTTACTATGGGGATAGATAAACTGAGTTAAAGGTGAAGGATTCTTAGCGTTGTTTTATCTAAAGAACATTGATAACGCTCATTGAGAACTTTTATTGGAAACACTCATTGAAAACACTGTGGTCACTGGATTAATGTATGTTGATAATGTGTTAATTTTAACGCGACAATAATCCTGATTTTAGATAAAATGAACGTTAATTAACTGTTATATATGCTATTTAGTTATATATTTAAAGCGGTTATTTAGGGACTGGATTGGTGAATCTTTCGTTTTTACGCATAAAGGGGTAAACGTTCAAATGCGATTACTGGCTTGTATTTCTATTTTAACCCTGCTTTCTGGGTGCGATAAAGACCTTCATGATCATCCTCATTTAACCACGGGCCAGCAGCTTTTCGAGCATCATTGTGCTGGTTGTCATCAAAAAACAGGGCAAGGGCAGTTCTTGAAAGGCATTCCCGCTAATCGAGCGACCTCTCTTTCCGAAGCTCAGATCTCGCACAAAATCACATCAGATACCACTTCTGGTTCGAAAATGCCCAGTTTTCCCAACATGGATGAAGAAGAGAGTGCAAAGATTGCAGCTTATGTGAAATCTCTTTAACCGAACTTTTCTAAAGTAAATCTAGTTTTTAATTGAATAGCGGAAATCATTATATGGATATAAAAGTTGATAACCTGGAAAATGGTGGGGTGATTGGTTTATTGGAAGAACACTTAGCCGATATGTATGCCACATCACCCGCCGAAAGCGTTCATGCATTAGATGTTGATGCGTTGAAAGCAACAGACATAACCTTCTTTAGTGGATGGAAAGACTCATTACTAATGGGATGTGTTGCCATCAAGGTGTTGGATGAAGAGCACGTTGAATTGAAATCGATGCGAACATCGACACATGCGCGACAATCCGGTGTCGCTAGCCAGTTATTGGAACATGCGTTGAAACAAGCGACGCAATTGGGATATACAAGAGTGAGCTTGGAAACGGGAACTGAAGAGTATTTTCGACCAGCGCGAAACCTGTATGAAAAGTTTGGTTTTCAGTACTGTGGTCCGTTCTCGAATTATACCTTGGACCCACACAGTCAGTTCATGACTTTAGCTCTTTAAAACAATATGTCTGCAAGGATCATGTGGTCAGCTCGTTCAATTGAAGTATCACATTTGAATGTAAATGCATTCACTTAAGTAAGGCGCGCATGAAGCTCATACGCGCCAATCTATTTGTTCTTGGTTACAGACTATAGATGGACCACTCTTGATAGGCTTTTAAATCATCGCTGCAAAGCTGGAGCGATAAAGGCCGCATCACATGAACAGGTGTAGCACCACGGCCCTCTTTTTTCTCAGTACTGCTGACCGTCATGCATAGTTGTGGATTCGCTTTGGCAACTAGATTGCCATTGGTTTCCAGGACAAAGCTTTGAGTATCCATGTCTTCACATTTCGCCAATCCAATACTCGCGTCAGATTCAATGGACGAAGCCGTCATACACACATCGAAGTAGGGGATTTTGAACTGCCCTTGTTCGATGAGCGCAAGATCGAAGCTTTGATCTTCCAGCAAACTGCCCGAATAATCATAGCAAGTATGTGCCTGCAGGCCTTTGTCTAGTGGAGCATCCGTCCCTCGTCCGCCCGCTATATCAAGACAGTAGCCGCGAGATTCGTCGATGTCATCCACCAAGCGAACTTCAACCAATTCTGTTGCAAAGACTGATAGTGGTGTTGCCACGACAATGAGCCCAGTTAGGATTGCATGCAAAAGTGTTTTCATACTGATTCTCTTTGTTATGCCGCCAACCAAAATGAGCTTAAACTGAGTATCGATAACATCCAGTTCACTTAGTTATTAGCAAGGGTTCTCGTTATGTTAACTAACATGTTCGGCGGCATCTTGTTGCTTGATAACTTTATGACCATCTTCGGAGACGCCTTTCTTCCAGTAACTACTAATATAGATGTTCTCTTTCGAAACTTCTTTCTCATTGCGGAAATATTGGCGTAGAGCGCGCATTGAATCAAATTCACACGCTGTCCAAACGGATGCTTGACCACTTAACCAAGGTAGCGCTTTAACATGAGATTCCAATGATTCCTCCCCTGTAAGCCAAACCACTTGGAAGTTTTTTGGGGCTTTCAAAGGTTGAATGTCACCTTTCTCAATAATTTTGATGACAGCATAACCTTTAGCGTCGCTAGGTAGCTTTTTAATCTTTGCAGATAATGCGGGTAATGCGGTCATATCTGCGACCATGAAGAACCAGTCAACGTCTGTGTTCAGATCTTGAATCATTCCAGGCCCAGCGACGGTAATGGTTGAACCAACTGTGGCATTCATTGCCCAACGCGCTGCAAATCCACACTGTAGATCTTGAGTAACATGGCAGACAAAATCGACTTCGATGGTTCGCAGTTTCGGATCAAATTGTCTGATCGTGTAGGTTCGCATGACTGGACGCTCGCCCTCTTGTAAGGAAGAAAGGTCAGTACCACCAGAGCCGTTAAAAAGAAGCTTAATATAGCTACCCTCACAATCTGTCGGCAGTTTCGCTAACTCATTATCATGGAGGGTAATTCGCCTCATATTCGGCGATATCTTTTCAGAATGAATGACAGTAAGTTGTTGAGGCGCAGGTTTTTTCATGCTTATCTCGATAATTGTTCTCATTTGCATTTAGGTTAACAATACTAGAGCAGGAAGGGTAGAGTCTTTAATGAAATTTACATATGTTACATGTGATGTTCTTATCTCCACAGGCTTGGTGTAAGCCCAATATTCACCACTCAAGCGACGTTCTGTCTTCCATACTTTGATGGCCGCTAAACTAGCGGATGCTCAGGGACTCTTCTAGTATGAAATAGATACAGATAGTTTGAGGATTATCCAGTGAATTCAAATTTCTCGCTTGCTCTAGTGACGGGCTTAGTCACTTTCTTTCTCGCGGCATGCTCTCCCGAGCCTATGGAATCGAACGCAGCTATGAGCTCGCCGGATGAAGAAAAGAAAGCTGAGCCTTTAAAAATTATGTTAATGACAAAGTCTCAAAGTAATCCGTACTACCTAATGATGGAGCAAGGGGCACGTAAGGCGGCTAATGAGCTGGGTGTGACTCTCGTTGCTAAGGGCACGCCAAATGAAACGCATACCGCATTGCAAAAGAAGATGATACTGAGCTCAATAGAAGAAGGGTTTGATGCCATTGTGTTTGTTCCGTCGAAAACGCCACAACTTCTTCCTGCATTGAAGCAAGTACAAGACCAAGGAATGGTCTTGGTGAATCTCGATGATCAAATTAACGCCGAACAAGCAGAGAAGGTAGGCTTAACCCCAATTCCTTTTGTGGGGATAGACAATCAAGCGGCAGCGCAAGCGTTAGCAGAGAAAGTGTTGGAAAATAACCCAGACATTTCGAATGCCTACATCATTCTCGGGCCGCTCACATCTCCGGTTTCAACAGCAAGAGGAGAGGGATTTAAGAGTGCGTTAGACAAGCACCAAAAAACGCTGCTAGGGGAAGAGTCGGCAAATTGGCAATACGTCGAAGCTTATGAATTGAGTGAGACATTGTTAGCAAGGGCAACAGAAATCGACGCTTTTTTCTGTGCCAATGATGTCATGGCTTTGGCTGTTACACAGCTGTTGATCGATAAGGGCATTCAGAACATTAAAGTCATTGGGTACGATGCGATTCCTGAGGCAAGAACGATGGTTGAACAAGGGAAGATGACAGCAACGCTCGACCAACAATCGTATCAGCAGGGGGAATTGGGAGTGACTGCAGCCGTAGCTCAGCTAAATGGCGAAGATGTTAATGATGAAATCTGGGTAACGCCTGAGTTGATCGTTAATCTCGAAGAAGAAATTAGTCTTGAATAATGTATTGGGGCTCTATTAAGTAGTGAACTTTTTTTCACGGTGGTTCAATAGTTTAAATGGCAGACTGGTTTTCTTTTGGCTGGTGGCAAGTTTAGTACCCGTTATATTACTGGGCAGTACAACGGCGTTTATCAGCTATTACTATGTTCGTGAACAAGCGATCCGTTTTGCTAGTGACCTAGTGAAAGAAAAAGCGCAGTCCATCATCAACCTTCAAAAACCTGTCGTTTCAGTGAGCAATCATATTGTATCGGATTCAAACATGATGGGTGCTCTCTTTGATGGCTCATCGGATTCTTCTATTCGCGAAATACGCGTCAAATCATTGATAGAAAAAAACTTAGCCCACTATTTTAGTTTGGAAGGGCTAACCGCGATTTCAATAGTTCTCAATGAAGGGCGAAGTTATTCTCTAAGCATTGAAGTAGAGATGACTAATTTGGATCAACAGGCTCTACAGTCACAAATTGATAGCTGCCCGAACGTTGGGGAAAATGAGCTTTGTTGGCCGGGTATACAAACAAATATAAATCAGAGTTCGTTACACAAACAGGTTCTCCCTGCAATTCGAAAGATATACCGCTTAAATGAAGAGACGATGGTTCAAGAGCATATTGGCTACCTGTATTTGGCATTTTCAACACTTTCGTATCGAAAAATGTTAATGCAAGAGAGCAGTAATGAAATGCGTCTCTTGGTGCTAGACCCAACGAATCGTATTGTATTTCACAATGATTCAAAGATGGTCGGCATGTCTGTTCCTACAAACATGCTGCCGATGAAAAACGACCTTCCTTATCAGGTTGAAGTGGATGGAGAATCGTTTTTCTTTGTAAGTAAAAGCTCAGAAGTCTCAGGGTGGCGATTTATTATCATGGTGCCTGAAGAGCAGATACTAAGAGGGATGTATCAAACTCTGACAATCGCTGCTGGTCTTATCGTACTCTCGCTAGGGTTTATTCTTTTTGCTTGGATCAATGTGAGACGCCGAGTTCTTAAACCTCTTGAAGCGTTAGGAAGCGCGATGAGAGACAAAGAAAAGAGTATCTCTGGCTATGAAGAAGATCAGTTTGAGCTTAAAGATATTCGAGAACTTCTATATTGGTACAACAGCTATGTGGAAATAGTAAAAAGTAGGGATGATAAAGCGGAGCAATTACGTGAGGCTTTTGAAGAGTTAAAGTTGGCTCAAGACCAACTCATCGAAAGTGAAAAAATGGCGGCGCTTGGCAAGCTGGTTGCGGGTGTTGCCCATGAAATTAATACTCCACTCGCTATCGCTTTAACCTCTGTGACGCTGTCTAAAGATTTGAATGATGAACTCGAGCGTTTGTATCTAAACAACAAAATAGAGCGCTCAGACCTTGAAGAGTTTTTAGAACAAAGTAAGCAAGGTGTGGATATATCAGTGAACAACCTGAATCGAGTCGCGACGCTAGTGAATACGTTTAAAACCGTGGCGACGGATCAACACGTTGAAGAGGTCCAGAGCTTTCTACTTGCCGAATATCTCACTAGTACAGTGATTAGCTTTAAGCCCAAGTTAAAGCTTCAGAATGTGAGCATCCAGTGCCAGTGCGATGCTGAATTAGAAGTTGTTAGTTATCCAGGTATCCTCTGGCAGGTATTGTCTAATTTAGTGATGAACTCTTTGATTCATGGCTATGAAAATGCGAATGAAGGAACAATTACAATTGATGTCCTGCAGAAAGGCAACTCGATCTTCATTACCTATAGAGACGATGGCTGTGGTATGGGAGAGGAGGTAAAAGAAAGTATCTTTTTGCCTTTTTACACCACCAAACGGAATAGCGGAGGAACGGGTCTAGGGATGCACATCGTTTACAACATGGTGGTACAAAAACTGAAAGGAACGATTAGTTGCCAAAGTAGCGTAGAGCAAGGCACAGAGTTTACCATTATCTTACCGAAATCGATCGAACCTTAAACGTACATATAAAACAACCAACCCTTTGCGCTGCGAACGCAAATATGGGCACTTTCTTAGTAATTGAAGGGAAAAAAGGCGAACTGTATGGTTCGCCTTTTTCGTTTTATCCAGGTGTATTAGAAAAGCTGATTACGCTTTGATACCTGTTAATAGAGATTCCATATTGTCACTTTGCTGGCGAAGCTGCTCAATATTTCCATTTGTGGCACTGATTAATTGGCAAACACTATCAGCTTGGGTTCGAACCTCTTCCACACTGGAAGCGATGCTATCTGCAACAACACCTTGCTGCTCTGCTGCCGTGGCAATCTGAATACTGGCATCAGAGATAGATTGGTTTTTGTCAGCCAGTTCACCAATCTCTTGGTTAACCTCTGACATCAGAGTTTGCCCTTCGTCAGCATTGTTAACCGTGACTTCCATAAGTTTTGTCAGCGATTGACTGTTACGTTGTAGCGCTTCAATCATGGTTTGAATTTCAACGGTGGCTTGTTGGGTTCGTCCTGCCAGTGCTCGCACTTCATCTGCCACGACCGCAAATCCGCGACCTTGTTCGCCGGCGCGAGCCGCTTCAATCGCCGCATTAAGTGCAAGTAGGTTAGTTTGTTCAGAAATACCGTTAATGGTGGTCACGACATCGTCTATTTGAGCGGCATTAGAGTCTAGCTCTTCTACTGCTTGAGACGCTGAACGTACTTCTGTGGACAAGTTCGAGATAGACGCTAAGGTTGTTGAGACTTTCCCTTGGCCTTGTTGAGCCACCTGCTTTGCATCTTCAGTTTGATTACTCGAGTCATGGGCTAGACCGGCGACTTCGCGAATAGTCGACGCCATTTCTTCAGTGGCACTGGCTAATGAGTTTAAGTGCTCTTGCTGCGTGTTAGAAAGCGCCGAGCTCTGTTGTGTAGACTGGTTTAAATCAGAGCTGATCTGCTGCATTAGGGCAATAGATTCTTGAATCGAGATGACCATTTTTTGTTCACGCTCTGCCACTTTATCGATTGTTATCGCAATAGTGCTAAATTCATCACGAACAGGGAAGAAGTTCATTCTTTGAGTGAGGTCACCAGAAGCCAGTGTTGAGAGCGCCTTGTTCATGGTGAACATTGCGCCGCCAATAAAGGTCATGATGTAGTAAACACAGAGAGTGATGAGCAAGAGTGTCACTGAGATGATAGAAATCTCAGTCCCACTCAGTGATTGCCAAATATCGACGTCATGGCTTGCTTTAATAGAGTAAGCACCGCCTGCAACAGATATCGATCCTTCACCTGAACCTAGAGTAATGCTATCAGAGCTTCGTAAAATAGAACTGACTTGATCTTTAGACAGATCACCAGCATCAATGAGGTCTTTCATCAGAATCAGCTCATCTTGATATAGATGGCCAATCATTTTGTCAGAAGCGTTGTCGAGCACAGCAGTCAATATGACGAGAGCAACGAGTGGCAGAAATAATAGAAGGTAGAATTTTTCCTGAATCTTAAGGTGGATGAGGTATTTATCGATCCATCGAAAAGCCGTTTCTTTCATAGTAATAAGTATCCAAATAACACAAACCAAATGTCACTATTGATAAGTAACAGATATAGACGAGACTAAATATATCACCAATAAATCGACGAGGTTAAACAGTATGTTTCAAAAATGCTACAAGTTCACAGTATCAGGACGAGTGCAAGGTGTAGGGTTTCGCTATTTCACAACAATGAAGGCGAATGAACTGAACCTCAAAGGCTATGTTCGTAATCAAAATAATGGAGATGTAGAGCTTGTAGCAAGCGGAGACGAGGCCAAGCTGTCTGAATTGGAGACGTGGCTAGCCAACGGGCCGAGGTTGGCAAAAGTTTCTCAAGTCATTAAGGAAGAAGTCGAAACGGATGCGACTTCTTACCATGAATTCAAAATTACGTAGGGAAAAAGCTATAAGCACTTCGCTGGCTTGGGTAACCCAGCGAGCTTCGTCGCTTGTTTAGCCGGTCCCTTTTTGAAGAGTTTGAAAAGATACTTACTGTTTCCCTTCTCTGGGCCGTGGGCCTTTTCCATTGCCTTGACGAGCATTCGAACGGCGGGTGAGGTGTTGAATTCTAGGTAGAAGTCACGAACAAAATGAACGACTTCAAGGTGAGCATCAGTGAGCTCAATCGCCTCGTCTTCAGCGAGGATTTCAATCATTCCCTCTTCCCAATCTTGATAGTTGAGTAAGTAGCCTTGCGCATCGGTTTGAATTTCAGTGTCGTTATATATAAACATTTTGTGTACTTATTATGGTGAGCTTTATGAAAACGAGAGTAGGGTACATTAGCTAGAGCGTTTAACTCAAGGACCTAGTGGCAAAAACTCTAGGCAATAAAAAACCCAAGAACAATGTCTTGGGTTTTTTTAATCATCACTACTTTCCAATAGGTCAGTCGTTAATGACTCTAGTCGTTATTAGTGATGCCAAGAATGCTTAGCAAGCTAATGAAGATGTTGTAAATAGAAACGTACAAGCTAACCGTAGCTGAGATGTAGTTTGTTTCGCCGCCACGAATGATGTTTTGCGTTGTTAACAAAATTACACCGGTAGAGAACAGGATAAACATAGAGCTCATTGCTAGCTGAAGCATCGGCATTTGTAGGAAGATGTTAGCCACCATTCCGACTAAAAGAACTACGAAGCCAGCCATTAACATACCGTTTAGGAATGATAGGTCGCGTTTTGTTGTAAGCGCGTAAGCGGATGCACCTAGGAAAGCGAGTGCAGTACCGCCAAGAGCAGTGACAATAATGTCACCCATGCCAGCACCAAGGTACATGTTAAGGATTGGGCCAGTTGTGTAGCCTAAGAATCCTGTAAATAGGAACGTGAATACAAGCCCCATGCTGTTGTCACGGTTCTTTTCTGTTAAGAAGAGTAAACCGTAGAAGCCAACCAACATAATGATAAGGCCTGGGCGAGGAAGGTTCATCGCCATAGAGACGCCTGCTACAACAGCAGACCATAGTAAAGTCATAGAAAGTAGAGCGTACGTATTACGCAGTACTTTATTGGTTTGTAGAGCACTTTCTTGCGTTGAAGTGCGAGTAAACATAGGACTGTTCATAATCTTCCTCGTGAAGAGTTTATCTTTATAAGTATATTTATGGGGGTATTCTTAGAAAAAATCAACCCATTACGTGACTAACGTTATTTAAAATAATAATGGAAATAGCGCGTTATGTACCTACAAAGATGTAACACGATATAACCAATAAAAAAGAGGCGACCATTATCGCCTCTTTTCACTGTTGTTTGCAAATCTCTAAGAGATCTAGTTAGCTTTAGTGATGTAGGATTTGAGCTAAGAAGTTTTGTGTTCTATCGGATTGTGGGTTCTCAAAAAAATCAACAGGGTTGTTTTCTTCAATAATTTCACCCGCATCCATGAATATCACACGGTCAGCCACCTCTTTTGCGAAGCCCATTTCGTGCGTAACACAAATCATCGTCATACCTTCTTCAGCAAGCTCGACCATTACGTCAAGTACTTCACGAACCATCTCTGGATCGAGTGCTGAGGTAGGCTCATCAAATAACATTACTTGTGGATTCATGCACAAAGAACGCGCTATTGCTACACGTTGTTGTTGTCCACCAGAAAGTTGCCCAGGAAACTTATCTGCTTGATCAGGAATCTTAACGCGCTCTAGATATTTCATAGCAATCGCTTCGGCTTCTTCTTTAGGCATTTTCTTAACCCAAATTGGCGCTAGCGTACAGTTCTCTAATACGGTTAGGTGAGGGAAAAGGTTAAAGTGCTGGAAACACATCCCCACTTCCTTTCTCACTGCTTCAATATTTTTAAGGTCTTCTGTTAGTTCATTGCCTGAAACGAAGATGTCACCTTTTTGGTGTTCTTCTAAACGGTTAATACAGCGAATCATTGTCGATTTACCTGACCCAGACGGGCCACAGACTACAATCTTTTCACCTTTCTTTACCGTAAGGTTTATGTTCTTAAGCACGTGGAACTCACCGTACCACTTATTCATATCGTTAATTTGAATCATTGGTTCTGATGAGTCGTGTTCAGTAACCGGTGCTGTGTTTTGTTGTTGCGTCATATTACGTCCTTGATCTTTGAATTATCGTTTGTGACCGGTATTGAGTCTGTTTTCTAGCCAAATCGAATATCTCGACATGCTGAAACAGAATACCCAGAACACTAACGCGACAAATACATAACTTTCTGATGAAAATCCTAACCACTCTGGGTCGGTGTTTGCTGCTTGGCCAATGCCCAATACATCAAACATACCGATAATGAGTACTAAACTTGTATCTTTAAATAGCCCGATAAAGGTATTTACGATAGAAGGAATAGTAATCTTAAGTGCTTGAGGCAAAATGATGAGCCCAGTTTTCTTCCAGTAACTCAATCCAAGCGCATCAGCCGCTTCATACTGGCCCTTAGGGATCGCTTGTAAACCACCACGAACCACTTCCGCCATATAGGCGGCACTGAACATAACCACACCAATAAGTGCTCTAATAAGCTTATCGGTTTCTGAACCTTCAGAAAGGAACAACGGTAACATCACTGATGCCATGAATAGAACGGTTATGAGCGGTACGCCACGCCAGATTTCAATGTATACAGTACATATACTACGAATGATTGGCATCTCAGAACGGCGCCCTAGTGCTAACGCGACACCGATTGGAAGAGACACTACAATACCAACTAAAGCGATGATTAGCGTTACTAGTAAGCCACCCCATTTATGTGTTGATACGACTTCTAGTCCAAATACGCCACCGTAAAGTAAACCTGCGATGATAAATGGATAGATGTTGACGAAGAACAACCAAATCCACATACGTTTTGGCGTCTTTTCGTATGCGAGCAATACAGTGAAAATGGCTAATGTAGCGTAGAATAGTCTAGGTCGCCATAGCTCAGCTTCAGGGTAGAAGCCGTACATGAACTGTTCCCAGCGGACACTAATAAACACCCAACAAGCGCCATCTCGGCTACAGTCATCACGGGTTGTTCCTATCCAATCAGCGTTGATAAACGCCCAGTCGAGAACATTAAACAGTAAAGAAAATACAATGTAACCGAGAATCACAGTGACGATTGAGTTTGCAGGGCTACTAAAGAGATTCTTACGTAACCAACCAACTAGCCCAACAGTGTTACCTGGTGGCGGAAGGTCGGGTTGAAATTGATGTGTACTCATATTATCTCTCCACCAGCGCAACTTTGCGGTTATAAATGTTCATTAATGCAGACGTTAGTAGACTTAACGTCAGATAAACACCCATAGTCATTGCTATGATTTCAATGGCTTGCCCAGTCTGGTTGAGCGTGGTGCCCGCAAATACAGAAACAAGATCAGGGTAACCAATCGCCATGGCGAGTGAGGAGTTTTTCGTTAGATTTAAGTATTGGCTCGTTAGCGGTGGAATGATAATTCTTAGCGCTTGAGGGATAACAACTAACTTCAAAGTACGAGAGCGAGGTAAGCCAAGGCTCATTGCCGCTTCAGTTTGACCATGACTTACAGCATTAATACCCGATCTTACAATTTCGGCGATGAATGCCGCTGTATAGATGGATAGTGCAAGCAACAAGGCTGCTAGCTCAGGAATAATGCTTATGCCACCTCTAAAGTTAAAGCCTTTAAGCTCTGGATATTGAGCGCTGATTGGCGATCCCATCAGGAAGTAGACGATAACAGGTATGACAACGCACAAGAGCAAAATGATTCTGCCCATTGGTGTTTGTTGGCCAGTTAATTTCTGCTTGTTCTTTGCCCAGATCGCAATGAAGATCGTAGCCAGAACACCGATTACAAACGCAGCAATAACAATACCACTGCCTTGCTCCATAATAGGGGCAGGGAAGTAAAGTCCTCGAACATTAAGGAATATTGCTTCGCCTAGGCTCATACTCTGTCTAGGTGAAGGCAGCGCCTGTAGAACAGCAAAATACCAAAAGAATATTTGAAGCAGTAAAGGGATGTTACGGAAAATCTCAATGTAAACAGCGGCTAATCGGCTGACAAGCCAGTTTGAAGACAAACGAGCGATACCCATCGAGAAACCGATAACCGTCGCTAAAATGATGCCTAAAAAGGATACCAACGCAGTATTAAGCAATCCGATGAAAAAGGTTCGTCCATAAGAGAAGGTTTCATCGTACTCAATGAGTGTTAAACCAATACCAAAGCCGGCTTCTTGATCAAGAAAACCAAAACCTGTGGCGATACCACGAGCATCAAGGTTGGTTAATGCATTGTTAACAATAGAATAGAAGAAAAAGATAAGAGCCAAAACAGCAATAATCTGAAAGACGACAGATCTAAAAGTGGGATTGTATAGCAGGCTAGCACTCTTTCCGGTGGCGGAAGGTGCCGTACTTTTATTGGGTTTCATACAACAATAACCTCAAAATCCATTTTTATTATAAAAACTATTTTTGCCATGTATTCATGAATTGGACATAGCAAAAGGGCGGCCTAAACCGCCCATTTTGTTTGTAATTAACGGATTGGTGGAGCGTACATGAAGCCGCCTGCATTCCAAAGCGCGTTAACACCACGTGAAATTTGAAGTGGAGAACCTGTACCTACAGTACGTTCGAAACTCTCACCGTAATTACCAACTTGTTTAATAACTTGGTAACCCCAATCATCACGAATACCTAAACCTTTACCTTTAGGGCCATCTACTCCCAGGATACGTTTGATGTTTGGATCGGTTGATTTCAGCATTTCATCCGCGTTCTTAGATGAGATACCGTATTCTTCGGCATTGATCATTGCACTAAGTGTCCACTTGGCAACGTTAAACCATTTGTCGTCGTCTTGACGAACAACTGGGCCTAGTGGTTCTTTAGAGATGATTTCTGGAAGTACCATTGCTGAGCTTGGATCAGCTAGGTTAAGACGAAGTGCGTAAAGACCAGATTGGTCAGTTGTAAGCACATCACAACGACCCGCATCAAAACCTTTAGATGTTTGAGCTGCTGTATCGAATACAACTGGCTTGTATGCCATGCCTTGGTTACGGAAGTAATCCGCAAGGTTCAATTCAGTAGTCGTACCTGATTGTACACAAACTGACGCACCATCAAGTTCTTTAGCGCTTGTAATTCCAAGGTCTTTCTTAACCATGAAACCTTGACCATCGTAGTAGTTTACACCTACGAAGTTCAAACCAAGAGCCGTATCACGGTGAAGAGTCCAAGTAGTGTTACGAGATAGGACATCAATTTCACCAGATTGTAGAGCAGTAAAACGCTCTTTAGCCGTTAGCGGTACATACTTGACTTTTGTTTTATCGCCTAGAACAGCCGCAGCCAGTCCTTGACAATATTCAACATCGATTCCTTCCCACTCGCCTTTTGAATTTGGGTTTGAAAACCCAGGTAGGCCAGTACTGACACCACAAGTTAGAAAGCCTTGTTTAGTAACTTTGTCTAGAGTGCTGTCTGCAGCAGAGACTGTAGTCGACATCAGGGCAGTCGATGCAGCTACAACAGAAGCAAGAAGTGTTAGTTTATTTGTCATTTGTATCCTTCCTGTATGATCCATGTTAAACCAGGTGACACCTGATACAACGTGCTAAAAATGTTGTTTTTTATTTATTAGTGGAAAAATAGAGATTTTCAATCTACCCGTTCCAACCATTTATAAGCGTAGGTAAGGTTTTGTATTTTCACAAATATCTAAAATGAAAAGATATTTGATAGCAATCACAATACCGAACAGTAGTTAGAATGACGAAATGTTACGGGCTTGTAAATAGTGCAACTGTGCACCTGATGAATGCAACAGAGTTATTGAAGTTAACTTATTGCTATTGAAGGTGTAAATAAATGTTAATGAGTTGTTTGTTAGTTATAGTCACTGCTTTAGCAGGAAAATTCGGATTAAAATAAATGATTTTCTTGTTTGGGATGAAAACGTTGCCCCAATTCTGTTAGGATGTAATCAATAGATATTTAACTAGTTCAGGGATTGAAATGCAGTATTTTCCACTATTTATGGACTTGGAAAACAAGCCGGTTTTGGTTGTTGGTGGGGGAGAGGTCGCTTGTCGTAAGGTGGACTCGTTACTTAGAGCAGGGGCGCTAGTGACGATAACGTCCCCAAAAATCGATGATTATTTGCAAGCTCTTGTTAGTGAAAATAAATGCCACTGGGTTCAGCATTTTTATTCATCTGAATGTATTCGAAAAGAGTATGTTCAGGTATGGGCTACAACCGATAATCCTAGCTTGAACCATCAAGTATATAAAGATGCGAAGAGTCAGGGGATTCTTGTGAATGTGGTCGATGACCTGCCATATTGCGATTTTATCACGCCTTCAATGGTCAACCGTGGTCGTATTCAAATAGCAATATCAAGCGGTGGGGCGTCGCCTGTCTTAGTGCGCAATATACGAGAGACCCTTGAAACGGTGCTACCGCATAACTTAGCTCTAGTTGCTGACTTCGCGGCGTCAAAGCGTAACTCTATTAAAGAGCGCTTGGCGACTGTCGATTCAAGAAGAAAGTTTTGGGAAAAGTACTTAAATTCTACGACGGTGAATGCGGCGACAACGAGAGAAGAACTCGAATCATACTACGTTGAGCTGCTAAATTCGGATCTAGATGAAAAGGGCTTTTGTTTCTGGATTGGTTTTACCGACGATGTCGAACTATTAACGATTAAAGCGATGCGCTACATGCAGCAAGCAGAATTGATCTTGCATCATTCGAATTGCCCATTTGAGTTTATTGATTTATCTCGTCGCGATGCGGAAAGAGTAGGCTTCTCATCCCCAATGGATTTAGCGGATAAGCTGCAATCAGCAAGAAACAAGGATCAACGTGTTTGTGTGTTCGTTCCTGAAGACTGTCATGAGTATGCTTTATTAATGAAGAATGACGAGCTCTTGATCTCTGGGCGTGTTAAATAACCACTCGAATTTTAAACAATAAAAAGCCGCTATTTTAAATCGAATAGCGGCTTTTCTTATCCATATCGCCTCTGCAATCGCAGAATTATACGGATCTAGTCTCGGAAATTGTCGAACTGGAATGGTTGACCAAGTTCACCATTCTTGACTAGCGCCATAGTCGCTTGCAAGTCGTCTCTCTTTTTCCCATTCACTCGAACTTTTTCACCCTGGATCGAAACCTGAACTTTGAGCTTAGAGTCTTTAACGGCTTTAACAATCTTCTTAGCAACTGGCGTATCAATACCTTGCTTAAAAGATACGTTTTGGTGCCAACTCTTACCCGTCTGCTCTGCAGTGAGAGACTCCATAGCAGTAGGATCAATACCACGTTTAGTTAGTTGCGAACGCAAGATATCGCGCATCTGCTTTAACTGAAAATCACTTTCAGTGGAGAGTTTAACATTCTCGTCTTTAAGCAGTTCAAAGCTAGCCGTAACGTTACGGAAGTCAAAACGAGTGGTGAGTTCTCGAGATGCGTTATCAACTGCATTGCGAAGTTCCACTGTGTCTATTTCTGAAATAATATCAAAAGAAGGCATGTCTCTTTCCTTATCAAATGGTTAACGAGCTTTTACAGCGTTTGCGAGCATTTCAAGCATTGTTTCTGTATCGTTCCAGCTCAGGCAAGGGTCTGTAATGGACTGGCCATAAGTCAGGTTGTTGAGATCGCACATCGGCTGGTTACCTTCAACAATAAAGCTTTCTGCCATAACGCCTGCAATTCTATTTTTACCGGATTCAATTTGCTTACAGATATCACGAGCAACATCGAGCTGTTTACGGTGCTGTTTTTCACAGTTCGCGTGACTGAAATCGACAACCAAACGGGTAGGCAGTGAAACCTCATCCAATTTTTTGCATGCTTCTTCAACTGACTCAGCATCGTAATTTGGCCCTTGGTCTCCACCGCGTAAAATAACGTGGCCGTGAGGGTTTCCGCTAGTACGATACACAGTCATACGACCGTTTTTATCTGGAGAGTAGAAGTAATGAGAGGCGTTAGATGCGCGAATAGCATCAATAGCGATCTTCACATTACCATTGGTGCCATTCTTAAATCCTACAGGACAAGACAGAGCAGAGGCCATTTCTCTATGAATTTGAGATTCTGTTGTTCTAGCTCCAATTGCACCCCAAGAGATCAGGTCAGCAATGTATTGGCCAGTGATCATGTCTAGGAACTCGGTCGCTGTCGCCAAACCCAGTTTGTTAATGTCCAGCAGCAATTTACGAGCTTTGTTCAAGCCTGTCTCTAGCGCATATGAGCCATCAAGATTAGGGTCTGTGATTAAGCCTTTCCAACCCACAACTGTTCGTGGCTTTTCAAAGTAAGTACGCATCACAATAAACAGTTCTTCACTGTATTGTGTTTGAATCTTGGAGAGTTTTGCTGCGTAATCAAGCGCGGCGTCAGTGTCATGCACTGAACAAGGGCCGACAATAACCAGTAGTCGTTTGTCTTCACCCGTTAGAATGTTTTCAATCTGGCGACGTGAATGCGCGATTTTGCTAGCAACATCTTCAGTAATCGGATGAGCGCTTCCAAGCTCTGCCGGTGTCGGCATCGGACCCAATGGTTGGGTTCTCAATTCATCTGTTTTTAATGGCATGTTATTGCTTGTACCTTCAATTGCGAAGCGGTAAAGATAACGGAAATAGAGTTAGGAATAAACTCTTAACCCTGAATCTTTTTGTGGCTTAGGGTTTACTTATGTAAATAAGAAGATATTGGTGAAAGCCTTAGCGTGCATGAGTCGAGATTTACGGCTCGATCTTGGAGCATAACGCTCAGTGATAGGTGTATAAATAAGTACCCCAGTTCGAACGAAACCGAACCAAGGTACTGTGAATACGATTATTGATTAAGCAGAGCGCGCTTGAGAGAAAACACGACTCTTGCCTTCGGTTAGTTGTTTGTAGACGACGCTATCTAGCGATGCCTTGCCTGAGCCTGCACAGACAAAGTAAGTAAAGACTGAAAGTAGGGTCCATTGATATTCAAGACCACCACTTAGAGAGTTCAAACCAGCGCTGAAACCGCCTAAAGACACGATAGCCACTGCCATACACACGGCGAGACCAAGAGACGCAAGTCTTGTCATTAGTCCGAGCATGAGCGCGATGCCACCTAGGAATTCCGTATACGCAGCAAGGTAGGCGGATAATACTGGAAATGGTATCGACTTCATTTCTAGAAATGGTACTAGGCCCATTGGGTTCATCACTTTATGGAAACCGTGATAGGCCATGATAAATCCAAAAGCCAGGCGGAAAATAAGTTCTAAGCGACCGTTGTTAGAGCCACTAAAAAGAGGGACAAGGATATTCATAATGAGATTCTCTATTATTTGAGTTGATTAGAAAGTAAGTTCAATACCCGCTATATGGGTATCTTCAATGGATCCACTGTCTCCACCGTCGGAGAATCGACCTTCAGCCATTAGGAAAATCTGGGGTGTAAACTTGTAGTGCAGACCATAACCAACAAATCGTTCATTTTCTGTACCCCAACGGCCGTAGACCTGAGCATGATGAACAACCAAAGAAAGTTCGTTGCTGAACCTGTATTCACCAGCAATGTCCCAGGTATAGTCGTTTAGGTTGGCTGATTTGCCGTTAGTATTGAGATCGGATTTAGCGATCGTCGCACCGATATACCAAGGGCCATTTCGATAGTGAGAACCTATGTTATGGGTGGCATCGCCTTTGTCTTTATAGAGACCACCATTAGGGCCGTATAACCCTGCATCATGGTAGGAGTAGCCAATACCGAAACCGTCACCAAAGAAAGGGGATGTACCATAAGTAATCGTGAAGGCATTGCCATCGGTAGTGAAGGCGTCATCTTTATATTCAAAGCTTCGCTTCGATTCTGAAAGTTGGGTTGACGCAACAAAGCCAAAGTCACCAATTTCGTTTTTATATAATAATGTGTCGCTGTTCCGCCAAGTTGCTTGAGCAGCTGCAACATCTTGGAAGCCTAGATAGCGCATTTTTAGAATGGGTAAATGTGCGTAGTTTGCCCCCCAGTCTTTTCCAAACCATAAGCTTCCATAATCGATATGTGAAACACCAATATATTCATAGCGCTTCCTTAATTGACCATTCTTTATTTCAGTCCCTTCTTTAAAATCTAGGAAATTAAGATCGTATTCCATGCGGCCAAATAGAGACAAATCTGGTGAGATATTATAATTTGCTAGTCCATTTAAACGGACTTTACCTTCTATTGGATTACCGTCTTTCGACCCTTCTGTGAGTGGGCCACCATTGGTTTGATACAAGCCTGTTAAGCCTTTGATTTCGATGTGTTCATTTAGCTCAAAAGCGGATATAGAGAATGGGGCTGTGATGGCCGCTAATACTGCAAGCTTTTTCATTGTTTCCCTTAAATTAAAGACGTGAGTGTTCGCTTTAGGAAAGCTTCCGCTTTCCTAAAGTCATTAAAAATATGGTTATAGTGTGTTTAAAGATGAGTGGTATTGTTTATCAATGTTCCTTATTTTCTTAGTCGCCAGATATTAACAATGTTTATATATTCTCTATCGCCAATTTATAGCATGTGGTTTTTAGGTTATTAATATCATTCTGATCGAGTTTATCTAGCCATTGTTGTTCTAATTTCTTTAATATCTTACTGCCAAGATCTTTTGTTTTTTTACCATCTGGAGTTAATGTCAGGAGCTTATGCTTTAAATTGTTTTCGTCTTTCATAAAAACAATAAGTTCTCTTTTTACTAAGTTGTCGACTAATCGCTTGGTTGCGCTTCGCTCGTTCATCGTAATATCGGCCAGTTTCTGTTGCGTGATGACTTTATGATGACTAATGATCTCAAGAGCTTTAAGCATTTCGGTAGAGATATCGAATTTTTCCATTAATGAACGATTTGCATCGTTTCTAAAGTGACGATGCACTATACCCATAATAAAAAAGGGTGAAGCTTTCAGTGATAATGATGTTTCAGTGAGTGATATTGTTTTTTTATTCATAGTCGAGATTACTCAAGCACTTCAATTGATAGTGTATTTTACATTTCTTCCGCTTCAAGTTCTATGTTGCACCTGCAACTTTAAATGAGCGTAATACTACTTAAGTGGTGTGTGTTGATAATATCCATACTTATGTTGTGTGTACAACAAAATATATTAAGTAGATGTTACAGAATATGTCACTAATGCACTGTTGTACCACTCATTCCATAATTCGATAGCTGTTGATTGCACATTTAATTTAAGGGGAAAAAACGACTACATCACCTTATAGATCAGCAATTGCTATACGGGAATAGCCTTAAAGGGGGGGGGTTACGGCGTAACTTATATTGTATCAAATACGGCAGTTTTCTTAGGTTGGTGATGAATAACGAGTTTTCCTTCACTCTATTCCAAGTCAATAATTGACAACTTATGGTTATTTGGGTGAACTGGTCTGATGACTTAATGTGAGGATGCGATATGTTATCAGAGCTAAGAAAGGCAAATATCTATTTGTCCCTATTTGGATTGTTCAAAGTGCCATTTATCTGGCTGTCTCGCCCTAAGATACTTCACCTTGATCAGTCGCGCGTTGAAGTAAAGATTCCCCTCAAACGAAGAAGTAAGAATCACCTTAACAGTATGTATTTTGGTGTGCTTTGCGTAGGAGCAGATGTGGCGGGTGGATTCATGGCAATGAGTAAAGCGCAGTCGCGAGGGGAAAAAGTCTCTTTGGCTTTTAAATCGGTGAGGGGGGAGTTTTTGAAGCGCCCTGAAGCGGATGTTCACTTTCACTGTGAAGACGGTGATTTGATCGATCAAATGCTAGATGACACGATAAGCTCTGGGGAGCGTGTGAATCAAGAGGTGAAAATAACAGCCACTAGCCCATCGCTTCACGGCAACGATCCAATGGCTGTGTTTTATCTTACTTTGTCTCTTAAAAGAGTAGGTTAAGCGTTGGCGAGATCTTTAGGCACTTTATTGCCTTCCAAATCAATTGACTCAATCGCGACTATTTTGCTTCGGTTGAGGACTATCTTCCAACGGTAGTATTTCGGTTCGCCGTTGTGGTTATCTTCTTTGACAATGAGATTTAGCAAGTGCCTTTTCTCTACCGACTCTTTAGTGACCTGGCCGTTATTAAGTTGATATAGCTTGTTAGAGCCTTTGTCCATCAAGCGCGTTAGGCTTCTCATGCTGACTTGCAACGTTTCTCGTGTTTCTTCATAGCCACTCATGAATCGAGAGGTCGACATTTCGGTTTCTGAACGGTAATGGAGTATTTGTTCCTCACGCTGAACCACTCGTTTTTTGCGAATCGCCAGAACCCTGTCTGGCAGCTTGCTCATCGATTGGTAATCAAGCCATTCGTTTTTTTGCCCTACGGCTTTTTTGGTCGTTGGATCAATATACGTTCTACGCCACTTTGCCTTTCCCTTGCGAATAACCCGCCAAAGAACATCTCGTAAATCATCTTTAAATATCTCACGTAGTGCGTAGACAAACGACATAGCAACGATGAAGGAGGCGGTAATTTCGCCCCAATAATCGCGGGCAACGATGACGGTGAGCGTAACGAATACCATCACCAAACCCGTTGCAATACCTTTTACTGCGCGCTTCATGTTTTTGCCAAGCGAGGTAACTTTCTCTTTTAAAACGATAGGGTGCTCTATGAGACGGCGTAACAAGCGCATTTTGTTACTCATTCGAGTCGCATCATCTCTAACATTTTTGGAGTTGTAGTTATTGAGCTTACGATGCGCGGTTTCTTTTTCTACTATGGTAATGAGGCGCTCTTTGATTGTTTTATAGTCCCCATCCCTTGGCATATGAGCAACCAATGACATGAATTTTTGGCCGGTGTACCAAGATAGATAGTTGTCGATGTTTGCGTAATAACGCTTTAAGCTCTCTTCAAATGGGATCGCGCGTCGCAGTCTTTTTAAGATATCGATTGCCAGCTCTATCACTTCATCAACGTCATCTGCATTCACGCTATCAGTATTGTTTTTGTTTAGCTCAGCAACGGCCTTATCGAGGGCGATAACATATTGATAAGCAAACAAGCTCAAACTGACACGATATTGAGTTGTAGAAAGTCGACCACGTTTTGCTAATCGACTGTGGACAAGAGGTAGTAGGGTTTTGTCACTGTAATACGCTCTTTTTTGATTTATAGAGCTATAGTAGAAGGCACTTTCACTTAATACTTCAGGAGATAAACCGAGCTCGCCAGGCACAAAAAGGTAAACATCCAAATCTGACTTTTTTGTTAACGCCATTGCGTGGGAAATTTTGAGGGTGATTGCGTCATGTTTATCGACGGTGACCAAATAGTGCTCCTGAGATATTTCTGAAAATTAATCAATACAACTAGCGAAAGGATAACAGAGTTTAGTTATAATCGCCGTAAATTTAAAAAGAGACACATAAAATGATTAATGTTGGTCAAGTGAACAACTTAGAAGTAATTAGGAAAGCAGATTTTGGCGTATTTTTAGACGCTGGAGACTATGGCTCGACCTTATTACCGAACAAACATGCGCCTGAAGGTGTTGAGGTTGGCCAGTTTGTCGACGTATTCCTGTATTTTGACTCTGAAAATCAGCTTGCCGCTACTACCGAGACTCCTGTCGCTCAAGTGGGCGAGTGGGGATTGATGGAAGTCATTGGTGTCAACAGTACCGGTGCCTTTGTAAACTGGGGTGTGACTGCGAAAGACCTTTTAGTGCCATACAGTGAGCAGCGCGGGACGTTGCGTGAAGGTGCTAACATCCTGGTTTATGTGTATTCAGACAAAGCGTCTGGTCGCATTGTTGGAACAACGAAATTCAACAAATTGCTAGATAAAACGCCAGCAAGCTACACTGTGAACCAGCAGGTCAACCTGATCATTGCTGAGCGCAGCGATCTCGGTTACAAAGCGATTGTGAATGGCGCACACTGGGGAATGATCTTCCCGTCGGACGTATTCGGAAAATTGTTCATCGGTAAACAGCTTAAAGGCTACATTAAATCGATTCGTGACGATGGTAAGATCAACCTGTCATTGCAGAAGATTGGCGTCGCTAAAATGGACGATTTGAGCTCTAAAGTACTGGATCTATTAGAGAAGAAAGGTGGATTCTTACCGCTTAATGATAAGTCATCCCCTGATGCTATTTTCACGACTTTTAGAACCAGTAAAGGCACCTTTAAGAAAACAATTGGTGGCCTTTATAAACAAGGTAAGATTACGATCGATAAAGAAGGGATTACTTTAGTTAAATAACCCTTTCAAAGTGGATTGCTAACACGGTTTCAAGGCCTTGTTATCGCCATAAAAAAAGGCCCAAAACGTCCTGTTCTGGGCCTAGGGAAGAAGCTCTTTTGAGCCTACGCTAATGGTTTCGTATTTCTATCTTACCTAACCAATTATAGTACAACTTGTCGAATCGGCACTGTCTTCTAGAAATTTCATACCAACGCGTTAGCATTTAGAATATATTTTTGTCTCGGACCAGCTCTCTTGGCAGTCCATTTTTAACGCGGTTTCCTACCCATTTACCCAATCCAATCACATCGTTACCAAACTTAACGATCACTTCGCCTTTGTCGGCAGGGATGTTTGGACGTACGTCTCTACCCATATACCAATCTCGCGCCTCTTCAATCGAAAGTACGACACTCTTTTTTTCCGTACCTAATGCAAGAGTAGTCGCTACTTGGTGCTGCCAGCGGTATCCATTTTTATGACTCTCAGCGATTTTAATTCCCATGCGCGAAAACCTGAATTCACCAATCATCGGCTCTAAGGCTTTCGGGAACAGCCAGACATCTTTGTCGCGAACCCAAAGGCTGCTTTCTTCGGGTATATCAATATCAAGTGCTTGCTTTAGATGACTTTCAATCTCGAGATGAATTTTTTTAGAAACCTTTTCAAATGGAAATTTCCCCATGCGCTTTTTGACTTCAGGCGCTACAGTGGGGCCTGTTTTTTTAATGCGAGCAACAAAGAAACCTTCACAGTCATATACTTGCGGAAATATATGTAGGAACCCTTCAGACGTTGTTGCTAACGACGCGTTGGGAAACAAGTCACTGAGGTTTTCAAATTCAACTAAATCGCCAAAGGTCTCTTTTAAGTGGTGGCAGACTTGTTGGTTTTCATACGTACTTAATGTACAGGTAGAGTAAACGAGAGTGCCATTTGGCTTCAATGCGTGGAATGCACTTTCGATAAGCGCTTTCTGTGTATCAGCAATGCCTTTGACTGATTCAAGGCTCCAGTTTTTCATGGCGTCGGCGTCTTTACGAATTGTGCCTTCGCCCGAACAAGGTGCGTCTATGAGCACCGCGTCAAATTGCTCTGGTAGCCAACCGCCAAAGACTTTGCCATCAAAGTTACTCAACGCTGTATTTCTAATGCCACATCTTTCAATGTTTGCATGTAGGACTTTAACGCGGCTTGCTGAGTATTCATTAGCAACTAAAACACCGGCATTATTCATTAAAGCGGCGATTTGAGTTGTTTTTGAACCTGGAGCGGCGGCCATATCCAATACGGATTGATAGTGACCGTCTTCGTTGTCGAATAGGGCACTTACCGGCATCATCGAGCTTGCTTCTTGGATGTAGAAGAGTCCAGACATATGCTCTACCGAGTTTCCTAGTGGTACACTCGACTCATCAGCAATGATCCAAAATCCTTCTGCACACCAAGGAACAGGCTCTAGTTCCCATCCTTTCTCTTTGGCTCGTTCAATAAAGTCTGTAACGGAAATCTTGATGGTATTCACACGAATACTTTTACGCAGAGGACGTTTACAGGCGTCGATGAAATCGTTCATATTGAGTGAAGCAGGAAGAATGGCTTCAATCTCGGTTAAAAATTCTTCAGGGAGATGGATATTAGCGTGCACAGTGTTCGCTCTGATAAAGGAATTGGCCGAATTATAACGAACTTTTATGCCGAAGAATAAAAAAAGCAGCGAAAGGCTGCTTTTTCTTTTCTCCCGACGGAATTGCGTCTGTAAAAATTACACCGGATAGATTGCGATGCTATGGCTTAGGGATTGGTGTGCGCCATTTAAGCCATTTCTCATCTGGGGAAGGGTGCAGAAAGAAAGATTGATCGGCTTGCGCTATCGGTTGAAGCTGCTTTCCTTCTGGTGTTGCAAAGGTAATCCCACCTTTGAGTATGCTATCAAGGGTTCCAGATTTTATGTTCGCGCCAGTCAAGCCTATAGAAACATCTAGCCCCGAGGTATTCCAGAATATGCTGTTTGAGCGCACTAAGTGAGCGTATTCACTGTCTATACGCAGAGTTGTAATGATTCTGTCTGCAAATTCGCCGAGCTTAATGTCGATGACTTGGCCAACTTGCATGTCACGATAAAGAATTGGTGTGCCCACCGAAACAGAGCCTCGATTCTCACTTTGCAGTGTGAATCTGGCGCCAGGCTGATTTTTAGGTGTTTGTTGAAGCGTAAAACGAGTATTTGTTTCACCCTGACCTGGTTGAACCATAATGGTCGGGTTCAATAGACTCTCGATATTGTCGATGCCAGAAAGTCCGATCTTGGCTTTAGCGACCCAAAAATAACTGCCTGTACGCGCAATGTCATTTGAATACTCTGGCAGTATTCTGGCTTTTAATTCAACCTGTTGGTTTGAAAAGTTCGGGGTGACTAATGTGATTTCACCAACCTGCACGCCATTGTATTTTAACGCCGTCCCTTTGGTCACCGTATTTTGGTTTGTGGTTAATAGAGTAATAACATGGCCGAATTTTCTTGCCTGTTTAAAGTCGGAATAGAGTTTCCAATTGTCGCCAATTTTATTTTCCACACCAGCGAGGCTATCAAAAGCGATACCACCTTGTATCAATGTCTTTAATGGTGCAGCTTTGACACTGATTCCTGCTAAGGATGCATCGACTTCGATACCTGAACGGTTCCAAAACACAGTTTGATCAGTGAGAAGGTGCTTGTATTGATTCTCAATGGTTGCATCAATCTTGATTCCGCCATCAACCAGTTTAAAATCTGAAACACTACCAACTTGCAAGTTGCGATAAAGCAAAGGACTCCCCTTAGATATCGCAGGTAACTCATTGGCGTAAAGAGTGATGCGTTTTGAGCCTGAGAGATTGTATTTAGCCAATTCTGCAAGAGATTTGCTTGCGTATAATTGATAGTTTTGACTCGCATTTTTACTTCCCTCGCTAACAAAGCTGATAGAGCCAGTTAAGAGTTGTTTGGCTGGTGGAACAGAAATACTTAACCCAGATTCGGTGAGCTCAGCAGATGCGCTTCCTGTTACATAAAAGCGGTTTTTTGAGCGAACTAAGTGGGCGTATTCATTTTCAACTAACGCACTAAGGTGCACATCATCGTTGATGAGTTGAACGTTAGTGATTGAGCCCACATTGATGCCTCTATATAAGATAGCTGCTCCAACATCCAAGCCGAAAGAATTATCCGCAACGAGGTTAATAGAAACAGACCGTGAGTTAGTTGATTCAAAATCATTTTTTCGAATCGCTGTGAAGTGTCTTGATCGTTCGCCATCTTTTGGTATCAGTGAAAGGAAGTTTCCTTTAACGAGGTTGCCAATGTTCTCTACACCTGTCAGTGACACTTTAGCTTCTTCCAAAATGAATGCACTATTTGTCGTTAGCATATCGCTAAAAGCCGGTTGAACGGCCGCCGCTGCAATAATCTGTTCACGACCTTCACTAAGCTGAAGGCTTGTAATTTGTCCGACTTCTAGACCTCGATACATAATAGGGGCGCCGGATGGGCCTATTTTGCTATCGTCAGGTAAAACAATCTTGATAGGTATACCACGCCCAGCCGTTTTGAGATCTCTGTACAACTTAAACTCTGTTGTTTCAGCGATTGGTTTACCTTCTCCTGGAGAATCGACAGCAATAGACCCTGACAGTAAAGCACTAAAGCTTTCTAAGCGAACATCGACACCCTCAAATCCTATATTTGCGCCAATACCGCTGACATTCCAAAAGCGACTTTCGTTGGTGATGATGTGCCTGTATTCATCTTGAATAGACGCTTTGATGATGACGCTTTTTAAATCAGAATCAAGTTGGTAATCGTAAACCTCACCGATAGGGATTTTCTTATAAACTATCTGCGAACCGATGGATATTCCGCCCAGATCGCGAGCTTTTAATCGAATATTCAAACCTTGACTGGTTAAGAGGTCTGAAGGGGGTCTATCTAGCGCGGTAAACTCTGTTTCGGGTTCTGTTGAAGTATCACTTGGGTAGATAGAGATATAATTACCTGAGACGAGCGCATCAAGCCCCGACACGCCAGTTAAACTTGCTGTTGGTTTGACCAACCAAAAACGAGTCTCTTTTGAAAGTAATTTAGTGGCTTCAGGGTAAATGTCGGCATCAACATAGATGCTTTCAAGATCGTCAGAAAGATTGATGTCTTTTACTATGCCCACTTCGAGACCTTGATAACGAATGGTTGTTCTACCCGCGACGAGACCTTGAGCATCAGAAAAGTAGATTTCGATGCGTTGCCCAGAATCGTGAATCGTTTTTACAACGAGCCAACCAGCCAGAACAAAGGTTAGGATAGGGAGCAGCCAAAGGGGAGAAATGCCTTTGTTACGCTTAACGGTAGGTGAAAACGAGGGTTGTGTTGCTCCATTACTCATTATCTGACTCTTTATTCTCTGACTTAGGGTGGTTATCCCACAACAATCTTGGATCTAAGCTTTCTGCAGCTAGCATGGTCATTACCACAACTAGGCCAAAAGCAACGGCCCCGAATCCCGGGGTGAAGTTAAGTATTTGACCTCTATCGACTAAGGTTAACATGATAGAGATAACGAACAAATCTAGGACCGACCATTTACCGACCCATTTAACAAGGAAATAGACGGTCATTCTCTGTCGGTTGAATACATGGCGCTTTAAATGAATGGCAAGCAGTAAGTAGGTTAGGCCAAGTATTTTTGCGATTGGAACAATGATACTCGCGATAAACAGTATGGCGGCAATACCGTGCATGTCGCTTTCAATTAGGGAGAGCACCCCAGACATAATCGTGTCTTCCTGGCGCTGTCCGTTGGTAATCAATATGGAAATAGGGACTAAGTTTGCTGGCAATACAGCCACCGATGCTGCGATGAGATAGGCCCATGTCTTTTGTAAAGAACGAGGTGTCCGGTGATGGATAGGTTGGTGACAACGAACGCATACCTCTCCTTCTGGTTGAGAAAGATGGCAGTTATGGCAATGAATGGTTTTTTCAACGAATCCATAATCGGCTTCTTTGGACCAAGATTCCCAGTAACGGCGAACGCTTATACGGCTAATCAATAAAACCGTAAATAGTTGTAAAAGCACTAACCCATACAACCCTGGCCCGATGAAAATATCTGAATAATCTTGAAGCTTAAAGCACGACACTGCGATGCTCACCAAGAAGACATCGAGCATCACCCAGTGTTTTAAGCCCTGTATAATCGTTAAGGAATAACGAAGTACGGTGAAAGAGTGAACTTTCATGGCTATATGAGCCGCCACAACGGATAAACAAACCGTGAGTGGTGCAAGGGAGCTGCAAAAAAGGATCAGTAACCCAAGGGCAATGTATCCCTCATCGATAAGTATCATCGTCCCAGCTGGCAAAGTAGCCGGTATCATAACCCCTACCAGTCGAATACTAATGAAATCGAAAAAATGAGAGGGAATGAATAGCAGAAGACAGGTAATGGCTATGGCGAGATTGCCAGAAAGGGACGGTGTTCCACCTCGGTAAAGTTGGGTGCCGCATCGAGGGCAATAAGCTGAACTACCTTGCTTCACAGTAATGGTGTCAACGGGCAGTTCACAGCCATGACATAATCGAACATTTACTGGATTAGAAGAATGTTTAGTCAGCGTTCCCACATCTTTCCTTAGATATTTAAGTATGAATAATTGTTGGCCGTTCTTTCTACTTAAGCAACAACTGGCAAGTATACACTGAAGCAAGTCGTTTGATTATGTAGGGAAACAGTAGGTGTTACACAATTTTGGTTAAGACAAATGAATTTGGTGAGTCTCTATTTTCCTATACTCCTGGTCACGTCTGGTACTAACAACATTCCGACATTAACGATTTTTGAATCGAAATAGAGTGCTTCTACACGCCATAACTCTTTGGACCATAGCCGTATGAGTCTAGTAATCCTAGTTCATCAATGAAGTATATCGGACAAATGAGTCATCCGCAGAGTCGTTCTTTTATCCTGGCTCAGGCCAAATATAGTGGCGATGAGCTCTCTGCCTATACTAATCTAAGTCTAATTCACAAGTTATCAATATGCACTTTAACGGTAGATTATGCCTTAAGGGGGAATTAAAAAGTATAGGTTGTTGTATTACCACAGCTATTTGTTGTCAGATAATCTTAGAAATAGTGCCGTTAGTTGTCTCATAACTTAAATCTATTGATCACTTTAGAGTTCTAAAATGTACCTAAGTCTTTGATTTAAGTTGTTTAACTCTATTTTGAGTTTAGAATCTATACACCTTCGTTTTAGTCGATTGATTAGGAAGCAAGCGTTCATAAACGATTGAATATTGATATACGAAAAATTAATGTTATGTAATGTGATCTCAATCTCTGCTTTAAAAGAAAGGAGACAGGTTTTAGGGGAGCGATATGAAGATGTTCTGATCTGGATGAAATCAATTCTTAAGTTATAAAAATTCCGTAAAGCCTGTTCATGTTTGACTTAGATAGTCTCTATATTTGCAAACGCGAGCAAGGACTTATGCTTTTTTACTTGAATTCAGATTAAAGAGCGGCTAATAGTATCGTTTGATGTATTGATAGGAGGCTATGGCTTCTATTATTACATCGAAAGTTTAGCCGTAACTATTGAGTCAAAACTCAGATTTGTAATTGGAAGTATCAATGAAAATAGAACATTACCACCGACTAACCAAACAAGCCGTTGCTTTGTTGGAGTCAGAATCAGACTTAGTCGCCAATCTTTCTAACTTAAGTGCACTCCTAAATATGGAGTTAGAGGATCTTAATTGGGTTGGTTTCTATTTACTGAAGGGTGAGGAATTAGTGCTCGGGCCTTTTCAAGGTAAACCTGCCTGCGTAAGAATTCCATTAGGACGTGGTGTATGTGGCACAGCAGCAGAAACGAATACTGTGCAACGTATTTATGATGTTCACCAGTTTTCTGGTCATATTGCCTGTGATGCAGCAAGTAATTCAGAATTAGTTATTCCTTTTTCAGTGAACGGAGAATTCGTTGGCGTACTCGATATAGATAGCCCAACAATTGGTCGTTTTAGTGAAATTGATGAAGAGGGTTTAACATTTTTGATGAAAGAAGTAGAAAAGCTGTTCAATTCGCAGGCTAACAAAGCATAAATTATCTTTCTGGTGTGGTTTTTCGTTTCTAGGTCACTATAATACCACCCATATTTACTTTATCGCTTGCGGATAGGCCGCAATAACCAGGAATCCTAAATGGAAAATACTGAAAAGTTAAAAAACAGCAAAGAAGTTATCGCATACATTGCTGAATGTTTCCCTAAGTGCTTTACTTTAGAAGGTGAAGCAAAACCTTTGAAAATTGGTATTTTTCAAGATCTTGCAGAACGCTTAAACGAAGATGAAAAAGTAAGTAAGACTCAACTTCGCGCGGCACTAAGACAGTACACTTCTTCTTGGCGCTACCTACACGGTGCTAAAACAGGTGCTACACGTGTTGATCTAGATGGCAACGCATGTGGTGAGCTTGAAGAAGAGCACGTAGAACACGCAAAAACTGCTTTGGCAGAAAGTAAAGCACGAGTTCAAGCTCGTCGTAAAGAACAAGCGCAGAAAGCGCGTGAAGAAGGTAAAGCAAAAGCTGCGGCTAAGCCAAAAGCGAAAAAGCCTCAAGCTCGTCGCGCAGCGCCTAAAGCACAAAAAACAGAAAGTAAGCCAGTAGAAACGCGTGCTTTGAATGCTGATGAAATGAAAGTTGGCAACGATGTAAACGTTAATATGGGTAAAGGAAACATGGCTGCGACCATTGTTGAAATTAATAAGGAAGATGTGCGAGTTCAACTAGCAAACGGCCTGCAAATGGTTGTGAAAGCGGAGCACTTGCGCGCATAAAGGAGATACTCCTACGCATGAAATGCCGTTCAAAATTGACTCTGATCGCTGCTGGCCTATGGCTAGCAGTGTCTTCAGTTCAGGCTTTAGAAGCCAAATTAAGCAAAGAGGACTTACCTGTTCTCGCTCCTGAAGTTCAGCATGAAACCGCAAGCAAACGCGTCACTTCACGCTTTACCCGTTCCCACTACAATCACTTCACTTTAGACGATCAGTTTTCCCAAGCAATATTTGCTCGTTATCTAGAAATGCTCGATTACAATCGAAATATTTTCACTCAAGCCGATATTGACTCTTTTTCCCAATGGTCGGTTGGGCTCGATGAGCAGCTTAAAGCGGGTAATAATCAGATAGCATTTGATGTTTATAACCAATCGATGCAAAAACGATATGAACTTTTCAAATACGCGTTGACTCTTCTTGAAACTGAGATGAAGTTCGATGTTGATGAGTCTATCGAATTGGATCGTTCTGAAGCGGCTTGGCCTGCTGATATGGATGAGGTTAAAGAGCTTTGGCGTAAACGCGTAAAATACGACGCACTTAATCTGAAAATGACAGATAAAGAGTGGCCTGAGATTAAAGAAGTTTTAGGCAAACGCTATAACAACGCAATAAAACGTTTAAGCCAAACGAACAATGAAGATGCATTTCAGCTCTATATGAATGCATTTGCTCGTGAAGTCGATCCTCATACAAGTTACCTTTCTCCTCGTAATGCTGAGCAGTTCCAATCTGAAATGAATCTTTCATTGGAAGGTATTGGCGCAGTTTTACAAATGACAGATGACTACACCGTTATTCGCTCATTAGTTGCTGGTGGACCAGCATCAAACAGCAAACAACTCGGTGAAGGTGATCGAATCGTTGGTGTTGGCCAAGACGGTAAAGAAATCGTCGATGTTATTGGTTGGCGACTGGATGACGTAGTCCAATTGATCAAAGGGCCTAAAGGCACAAAGGTTGACCTTCAGATATTACCTGAAGGTAAGGACACTAAAAGTCACGTTGTAACTATTGTGCGAGACAAGATTCGCTTAGAAGATAGAGCCGTTAAATCTGAGGTCATTGAAAGTGATGGCAAGAAGATTGGTGTGCTTGAAGTTCCAAGTTTCTATGTCGGGCTTTCTAAAGATACCGATAAGCTAATTTCAGAGCTAGTCACTGATGGTGTTGATGGAATCATTGTCGATTTACGAAACAATGGTGGTGGAGCGCTGACAGAAGCAACCGCACTTTCTGGATTGTTTATTGAAAGTGGTCCTGTTGTGCAAGTTCGCGATAGCTATGGTCGTGTCAATGTGAACAGTGATACCGACGGTAAGATCAGCTACGAAGGTCCATTAACTGTGTTGGTTAACCGATACAGTGCATCAGCATCGGAAATCTTTGCGGCAGCATTGCAAGACTATGGCAGAGCTATCATTCTTGGTGAGAATTCATTTGGTAAAGGTACGGTTCAACAACACCGCTCACTGAATCATATTTATGATCTCTTTGAAAAGGAACTTGGGTATGTTCAATACACTATCCAAAAGTTCTATCGCATCAACGGTGGAAGTACACAGAACAAAGGTGTCGTACCTGATATTCCTTACCCAACACCGATTGACCCAGCTGAAACTGGGGAAAGCGTCGAAGATAATGCATTGCCATGGGATCAGATTGATCGAGTTAAGTACGATTCATTACAAGACAATAAGGCCCTGATTGGTAAACTTACTGCTTTGCATGATGTACGTATAGCGAAAGATATGGAGTTTCAGTTCATTGCAGAGGATATTGAAAAATATCTGGCTGACAAAGATGACAACGCTATATCACTCAGTGAAAAGATGAGGCAAGAAGAGAGCGACCGAAATGATGATCTTCGTTTAGCTCGAATTAATCAGCGTCAAAAAGTAAGCGCTGAAGAGCCTTATACAACTTTAGACGATGTGCCAAAAGATTATGAAGTGCCTGATGCTTATCTTGATGAGTCGGTCGCGATAATGGTCGATATGCTTAAAGCAGGTTCAGAAGGGTAAAGAACAACTTCACCTATTGATGAAGAGATAAACTAGCGAGCCCATTGTGCTCGCTTTTTTTACACAATTACAATGTGATTTAGATCAAAAAATGGCTTTCTTTGTGATGCGTGTCTAAGCTTTAAAAAAAGCGAGGGGCGAATTATGAAATGGATAGTTGTATTGCTAGCGTGTGTAAGCTTTTCGGTGTTAAGCCAAACATCAAATAACAACAAAGACTTAACTCAGTTTGATTTACCATTTCTTCTTGGTGACTGGTACCTGGTTAACCCAGACCCCAAAAATTCGAGTGATAATTTTATTGCAATTAAATTGTCGTTGAATTCCAACTATTCTTTTCAGATAGATATACAGAAAAAAGACTACAGTGTGGATCATTGGGAAGGTTTATACGCCGCCAATGACGACACCATTATACTTGGTTTGAATACAGACGAGCCTCAAGTCTACAACTATTCTGGAAACCACAATCTACTAAATATGAACGGTGTCATGTTTACTAAAGCGTTGCCCAACGCACTGGCTGGAATGTGGTCTAGTGAATCACTGTCAGGTGACGATCTATTGGCGAGTAACGTGAGCCAAATGGATATCATTCTACAGCCTGATTTCGTATTTCTATTCCGAGTGATCAACGAGGAAGGCGTCGAAAATGTTCACAAAGGGGTGTACTACACCGAGGATGATCACTTAGTTTTACTTTATGAAAAAGGTGAGCATGAAACTCGTTATACATTAAATAACGACAGATTAACGCTTGAGGCTGATGAAGGTGGCATGTTTGCTGTACTCAATCGAATACGATGATCGCAATGCTTTCCAGTGTTGCAATACAATTCTTGGGAGAGAAATTGAAGGTCGATAATTTGTAGGGAGATCTTCAAGCTAAGTCGTTAATACGATGTTTATTTCAACACTTGTACGAGGTATTTTAACTAAATGCCTCGTTTTTTTTATTTAGGGGTTGTAAGTATTACGTACACACCGTAGAAATAGAACAAAACACTTTCGTCACAAGGATCAAGACAATGGCACATACTCCCCAAGCCAAATATCGCAAAGATTACTTATCGCCTTCTTTTACCGTTACTGATTTAGACCTTACCTTTGACCTTTTTGATACCGAAACCGTCGTCACTGCTCATTCTACCGTCCAGCAACTTTCTACAAGTACCAGTTTGAATCTGGATGGAGAAGGATTGTCACTGAAAGAAATCCTTATAGATGGAGAGAAGTGGAGCGACTATGAGGTTTCGGAAACTGGGCTTGTTATTCACTCGATGCCAGGCGATTGCCAGTTGACGATTGTGACTCTGGTGAATCCAGAAGAAAACACCGCGCTGGAAGGTTTGTACAAATCGGGTGGTGCGTTCTGTACACAGTGTGAAGCCGAAGGGTTTAGAAGAATTACGTACTACCTCGATAGACCCGATGTGCTGGCAAAGTTTACGACAACCGTAATTGCTGATACCGACCAATATCCATACCTACTCAGCAACGGAAATCGAATTGACGAAGGCAAATTGGACAAAGACCGTCACTGGGTAAAATGGCAAGACCCGCACCCTAAGCCTGCCTATCTGTTTGCTTTAGTTGCAGGTGACTTTGATGTTCTTCGAGATAATTACACGACCAAATCAGGGCGAGCTGTCGATCTTGAGATCTTTGTCGACAAAGGTAATTTAGACAGAGCTAATCATGCAATGGTATCTCTGGTTAATTCAATGAAGTGGGACGAAGAGCGCTTTAATCTAGAATACGATTTAGACATTTACATGATTGTAGCTGTCGATTTTTTCAACATGGGCGCAATGGAAAACAAAGGCCTAAATGTCTTTAATTCAAAGTATGTTCTTGCCAATAATCAAACGGCAACCGATACCGACTATTTGGATATCGAAGCCGTAATAGGACACGAGTATTTCCACAACTGGACAGGTAACCGAGTTACTTGTAGAGATTGGTTTCAATTAAGTTTGAAAGAAGGGCTAACCGTATTCAGAGATCAAGAGTTCTCATCTGACTTAGGTTCTAGAGCGGTGAACCGAATTAACAATGTTCGTATTATCCGTGGGCCTCAGTTTGCTGAGGATGCTAGTCCAATGTCACATCCCATTCGCCCAGACAAAGTGATTGAGATGAATAACTTCTATACATTGACGGTCTATGAAAAAGGCAGTGAAGTTATTAGAATGATTCATACGCTTCTTGGTGAGCAGGCATTCCAGCAGGGGATAGCTTTGTATTTTGAACGTTATGATGGCACTGCGGCGACTTGTGAAGATTTTGTCTCGGCGATGGAAGATGCTTCGGGAATCGATCTTAAACAATTCCGATTATGGTATAGCCAGTCAGGGACGCCAAAAGTCAGCGTACAAAGTGAGTACAATCAGAATGAAAATACGTATTCTCTTACAGTGACTCAGAAAACGCTGCCAACTCAAGATCAACAAGAGAAAGAGCCGCTCCATATACCATTCGATATTGAGCTTTATGATGCACAAGGAAGTGTTATTCCGCTACAGTGTAACGGTTCAAAAGTGTCGAATATTCTTAGTGTAACTCAGGCTAGTCAAACGTTTGTGTTTGAAAATGTTGAATCGTTGCCTATCCTATCACTGCTACGAGAGTTTTCTGCGCCGGTAGTTTTGGAATACGAATATACAGACTCTGAACTGATTTTCTTAATGAACCATGCGCGAAATGAATTCGCTCGATGGGACGCTGGGCAAATGTTGTTGGCAAAATATATTAAGAGCAACGTTACTAACGTTCAAAATCAGTCAGATGTCGTCATCGATCCGCAAGTCATCGATGCATTCCGTGGCGTGTTACTGAGCAAAGACTTAGAGCCTGCATTTATTGCAGAAGTACTCTCACTGCCAAGCCATAATGAAGTGTCGGGTTGGTATGAAGAAGTCGATGTTGATTCAATAGCGAAAGTACTTAAACAAACTAAGAAAACCTTTGCCAATGAGATGGCCGATGAACTGACTGCTATCTACCATGCAATGGCACAACCAGAGTACACGATTGAACACTCGGCTATTGGTCAGCGAGCGTTGCGTAATGTTTGTCTTTCTTATCTTTCGTTGACCCCGATGGGAGAGGAATTAGTGTCACTACAATACAAAAACTCTAACAATATGACCGACACCATTGCCGCAATGACGAGCGCAAATAGCGCAGAATTAAAATGCCGAGAAACATTGATGGGAGATTATAGTAACAAGTGGCAGCATGATGGACTCGTGATGGATAAGTGGTTTACGATGCAGGGAACAAACCCTGCGAGTAATGCTCTTACTGTTATCAAGCAAACGATGGAACACTCGGCATTTAGCATTAAAAATCCGAACCGAACCCGCAGCCTCATCGGCGCTTTTCTAAATGGGAACCCCGTTCAGTTCCATGATAAAACTGGTGATGGTTACCGTTTTGCTGGTGAAATTATACGAGAGCTTAACAGCAGTAACCCACAAGTCGCGTCGCGCTTGATTGATCCATTACTAAAATTCAAAAAGTATGATCAACACAGACAAGAACTGATCAAAGAACAACTGGAGTCTTTGAAGTCTCTTGATAATCTAGCGAAAGATCTCTACGAGAAAGTAACAAAAGCGTTAGAAAGCTAAATGGGTTTAAGGTGGTGTCACTGAGCACCACCTTATCCAATATACAGTGACATTACACAAATAGACTAAGGACAGAGTGTGCAGCAGTGAAACAGTATAATTTTTCTTTGAATATTACCTATCAAGCATTTTTAGATCACTACTCGGGTGCCGCAAGTGTTGTCCATGTGGTGACTGATTCAGGCTTAAGAATCCAATTACCCGCTGTAAAATTCCGAGCGTTTCTCAGTCAAATTGGTGTGAAAGGGCGTTTTAGGCTCACAACTGACCAAAACAATAAGTTTCTAAAGTTAGAAATGCTATGAGCAATTGATTTCTCAGTTGTTTAAACAGAACACCTATCACATTATCGAACATTCCTACTGTTGCACGTAAAATTATCATTAACTATTTATCAATAAAACTTTTACAATAAAATCATGCATTACCTGCTTTAAGCACTATGCTTACAGCATTCCCTACAAAAAATACAATTCTAATAGCGGAGCGTGAATATGACCGTGCGTGAAACTCTAATGCCGGTTCTTCTTGAAAAGGTTTATAAACTCATTCAAGACAAACTAGAGCTTTCTGACCAACCCCTAGTGACACAACTTGCTCAACATCTGTTCAGCAATATAGCGCAAGAAGATTTAATAGAAAGAAACGAATCCGACCTCTATGGTGCTGTTGTTAGCCTTTGGCATCACATCAATGAAAAGAAACCAGAAGACATTTCCGTAAGAGTGTTTAACCCTACGGTTAGTCGTCAAGGTTGGCAGTCAACGCATACGATAGTTGAGATGATTGTTCCTGATAGTCCGTTTCTAGTTGATTCTGTAAAAATGGCATTGAGCCGACTGGATCTCTCTTCTCACCTGATGCTTCACGGCCCAACTCAAATAGAACGCAATAAAAAAGGCCAAACGGTTGGCATCAATAGCGGTGATGGTGTCTTCCAATCTCTATTCCATATCGAGGTTGATAGGCTAAGTAGTAAAGAGACAATGACGTCGCTAAAGACTGAGTTACTCAGCATAATCAACGATACGGGTCATGTTGTAAAAGACTGGTTACTGATGGTTGAGAAACTAGAAGAAGTAACCAACCAAGTTGTTGGCCAAAAAGAGATCATTGAGTCTCAAGACGATCGTTACGATGACACAATAAAATTCTTGCGTTGGTTAGGTGATCATAACTTTACCTTCATGGGGTATAAAGAGTATGACCTGATCAATGTTGACGGCGATACCGTTCTAACACCGACAAAAGACAAAGGGCTAGGTCTATTTTCCGAACCAAGTCGTGTGAGAGCTGTTAAGTTGTCTGACTTTACCGATTCCGCTCGACTAGAAGCGATGAAAGCATTCTTGCTCATCGTCACAAAAGGGAACGCACAATCTCGTATTCATAGACCTGCGTATACCGATTACATCGGGATCAAAAAGTTTGACGACAAAGGCAAAGTGATTGGTGAACATCGCTTTACTGGGCTTTACACTTCAGCTGTCTATAACCAAAGTGTTGAAAGTATCCCGCTGATCCGTGAGAAGGTTGAACGCATCTTAGAAATGAGTGGCTACAGAGACGGCTCATACTCGTACAAAGCGCTGCACAATATTCTAGAAAACTATCCACGCGATGAGCTTCTTCAAGCGAAAGACAATGAACTTCTAGAAGTAGGCATGGGTGTTGTACAAATGCAAGACCGCGACATGCTGAGATTGTTTGTTCGTAAAGACCCATTTGGTCGATTCTTCAGTTGTATGGTGTATGTCACCAAAGACCGTTACAACACGGAGCTAAGACGTCAGACTCAACGTATTCTTCAGCAGTACTTTGGCTGTGAGCAAGAAGTAGAATTTACGACGTATTTCTCAGAGAGCCCTTTAGCTAGAACTCATTACATTGTGCGTGTAGATAATAACAATATGGATGTAGACGTTAAAAAGATTGAACACAATTTAGTGGAAGCATCATCCACATGGGATGATCGACTTTCAGATGCTATTGTTGCTAATTTTGGCGAAAGCAAAGGGTTACCGTTATCGAAAGATTATATGAGAGCATTCCCGCGCTCGTATAAAGAAGACATGATGCCAGGCTCGGCGGTTGCAGATATTGAACGACTTGAAGCACTGAACGACGATAACAAGTTAGGCATGTTGTTCTACCGTCCTCAAGAAGAAGCGGCCGATTCAAAAGCAGTTAAGTTGAAACTTTATCATAGAGATGAGCCTATTCACCTCTCTGACGTAATGCCTATGCTAGAAAACCTTGGCTTACGTGTCATTGGTGAGTCGCCTTACGAAGTGAGAAAAGTGAATGGCCAAACGTATTGGATCCTTGACTTCTCTATGCTCCATAAAAGCGATAAGTCGGTCGACCTTCGTGAAGCAAGAGATCGATTCCAACAAGCATTTGCTGCGATTTGGGCTGGCGATCTAGAAAGTGATGGCTTTAACCGTCTAGTACTGGGCGCGTCTTTAACCGGAAGAGAGATCTCAATATTAAGAGCGTATGCTCGATATATGCGCCAAGTTGGTTTCCCATTCAGTCAGCACTATATTGAAGAGACACTGAACCATTATCCGCACATTGCGAAAGGGTTAGTCGATCTATTTACAAAGCGTTTTGATCCTAAATCAAAAGGGAGTCAAAAAGGGCAAAATGATCTCATTACCAAACTAACCGAGCAACTAGATCATGTAGAAAGCTTGGATGACGATCGTATTATTCGTCGCTACATGGAAATGATCACAGCAACGTTGAGAACGAATTATTATCAAGTTGGTGATAACAAACAGCCTAAGCCATGGCTTTCACTCAAAATGAAGCCAAGCGACATCCCTGAGATTCCTCAACCAGTACCGGCATTCGAGATCTTCGTTTACGCGCCTGATATTGAAGGTGTGCATCTACGAGGCGGAAAAGTTGCTCGAGGTGGACTGCGTTGGTCAGACAGACAAGAAGATTTCCGTACAGAAATACTTGGCTTGGTTAAAGCTCAGCAGGTCAAGAACACCGTAATCGTACCCGTTGGCGCAAAAGGCGGTTTCGTTTGTAAGCGTCAGCATAATTTCACGGGACGCGATGAAATTTTCGCAGAAGGACAACGCTGCTATAAGCGCTTTATCCGTGCCTTGCTGGATGTGTCCGATAACGTTATGGATGATGCAGTGATCCCACCTAAAAATGTTGTTCGTCACGATGAAGATGATCCGTATTTGGTTGTTGCCGCCGATAAAGGGACAGCGACGTTCTCTGATTTAGCAAACTCTGTATCAGAGGAATACAACTTCTGGCTTGGTGACGCGTTTGCGTCTGGCGGCTCAAACGGTTACGACCACAAGGCGATGGGGATAACCGCGAAAGGTGGTTGGGAATCGGTTAAACGCCACTTCCGAGAAATGGGTATTAACTGTCAAACGACTGACTTTACGGTCATTGGTGTTGGCGATATGGCGGGAGACGTGTTCGGTAACGGTATGTTGCTATCGAAACATATTCGCCTTCAAGCCGCATTTAATCACATGCACATATTTATTGATCCGAACCCAGACTCAGCGAAGTCTTGGAAAGAACGTGATCGCCTGTTTAATCTACCTCGCTCAGGTTGGGATGATTACAACGAGAAGCTCATCTCAAAAGGTGGGGGTATCTTCTCTCGTCGTGCTAAATCGATTTCTTTGACACCTGAAATTCAGAAGATGCTTGGGACGAAGAAAGGATCGATGACACCAAATGAGTTGATTAAGAAGATCCTCTCTATGCAGGTTGATCTGCTTTGGAATGGTGGGATCGGTACATACGTTAAAGCCTCAAGCGAAACTCATACTGATGTTGGTGATCGTGCCAATGATGTTCTGCGTGTTGATGGGCAAGATGTTAAAGCTAAGGTGATTGGCGAGGGTGGTAACTTAGGGATGACCCAGTTAGGTCGAATTGAGTTCGCACTGGCTGGTGGTCGAGTTAACACTGATTTTGTTGATAACGTCGGTGGCGTAGATTGTTCTGATAATGAAGTGAATATAAAGATATTCCTCAATGGCCTTGTTACACATGGCGACCTAACGGTTAAACAGCGTAATAAGATCCTAGAGTCAATGGAGGACGAGGTTGGTGAAATCGTTCTTGATGACGCTTACTGCCAAGCTGAGTCTATTTCAGTAACAGAAAAACAAGGCGTATCGCTTGTCAAAGAGCAAATTCGTTTTATTCACACAATGGAAAAAGCAGGGCATTTGGATCGAGCGTTAGAGTACATTCCTGATGATGAAACTCTATTAGAACGAGAAAAGCAAGGTAAGGCTTTAACTCGACCTGAGTTATCTGTACTGATTGCTTACGGTAAGATGACTCTAAAAGAAGATCTTGTTCATGATGACATCGCTAATGATGAATTTCATGCCCAAAATCTCGTATCATACTTCCCGGAAGAGTTACGCCGTAACTATTCAAATTATATGGATAATCATCCTCTTAGAGCCGAGATTATTGCGACTGTGTTAGCTAATCAAATGGTTAACGAAATGGGTTGTAACTTTGTCACTCGTCTTCAAGAAGAAACAGGGTCAACGATTGTAGACATTGCTAATGCTTATGTCGCAGCGCGTGAAATCTATGGTCTAGGGGATGTTCTCGTTCAGACTCGAGCACTTGATAACAAAGCGGATTCAGACGCTCAATACGATGTGCTTTACTATGTTCGTCGAACACTAAGAAGGCTATCTCGATGGATACTGAGAAACCGTCCTGGCAAACAATCGGTCAAAGAGTTGATTAACTTGTATCAAGCCGATGTTGATACGATCACTAGTCAACTTGATGGAATGTTGGTTAGTGAAGAAGTTCAAGAACATGAAGAGATGGCGCAGCAATGGATAGATAGAGGCATATCGAGCGAGCTAGCGAAATACGTCTCACGTTTGTCGAGTTTGTACTCAGTACTGGATATATCCACAGTAGCCCGAGAAAAAGCTAAATCTGTTGAACAAACAGCCAAGCTTTACTATAACCTCGGCGACAGACTCTCTTTGCATTGGTTCTTGAAACAAATTAACGGCCAAGCGGTTGATAATAACTGGCAAGCTTTAGCGCGAGCCGCGTTCAGAGAAGATTTAGATTGGCAGCAGCGACAACTTACGGGTCAAGTAATGAGTTGCAGTTGTGACCCAGATAAACTTGATGTCATGAAAGCATTAGATGAATGGATTGTGAGTAATGAAGTTTCGTTGCACCGATGGGAGAACATTTTAAATGAGTTTAAAGTGGGTTCTGTCCATGAATTTGCTAAATTTTCAGTAGCTTTGCGAGAATTGATGTTATTAAATTTGAATTGTGCAGCAAATGAGTAAATAATAATGCCCCGTCGATACGGGGCTTTTTATTCTTTCGGAGGCACAATGCTTTACCGTCTAGCCAGAACTGGCTTTTTCCAACTTGATGCCGAAAAGGCACATGATCTAGCAATTCAAAATTTCAAACGAGTGACGGGGACGCCACTCGATCTACTTTACCGCCAACAATTACCAGCACGCACTGTTGAGTGCATGGGTTTAACTTTTAAAAACCCAGTTGGGCTTGCCGCAGGCTTAGACAAAAATGGTGAGTGTATCGAAGCGTTCGATGCGATGGGTTTTGGATTTGTTGAGGTTGGTACTGTTACTCCTCGCCCTCAATCAGGAAATGATAAGCCAAGATTGTTTCGCTTAGTCGAAGCTGAAGGGATTATTAATCGCATGGGCTTTAACAACCTAGGTGTCGATAATCTCGTCGAGAATGTGAAGAAAGCGAAATACAGTTGTATTCTTGGCATTAACATTGGCAAGAATAAAGATACACCGATAGAAAAGGGTGCTGAAGATTATTTGATCTGTATGGACAAAGTCTATCAGTACGCAGATTATATCGCGGTTAATATTTCGTCGCCAAATACTCCAGGGTTACGCAGCTTACAATACGGCGAAGCGCTTGATGAGCTATTGTCAGAATTAAAAGCGAAGCAAACAGAACTTGCAGAAAAACACGGTAAGTATGTGCCACTCGCACTGAAGATCGCGCCGGATCTTAGTGATGACGAGATAAGCCAAATTTGTGAGTCGTTGATCAAGAGTCAGATTGATGGTGTTATTGCAACGAATACGACGTTGGATCGTTCTATTGTTGAAGGGATGAAACATGCGAACGAAGCGGGTGGGCTGAGTGGTCGACCGGTACAGGCGAGAAGCACTGAGGTTGTACGTCGTTTGCATGAAGAATTAGGAGACAAACTTCCGATCATTGGGGTGGGTGGTGTTGACTCTTATGTTTCAGCAAAAGAGAAACTGATGGCTGGTGCCCAGTTAGTACAGGTTTACTCAGGCTTTATTTACCATGGGCCTAAGCTAGTACAAAACATCGTTAAAAATCTTTGAGTATTATGATCGTCAATTATATAGAGCTCACTTATATAAGATGACGTTGTCACTTTTAATTATGTGCTCCTAGATTCACTTTCTAAGAGGGAATGAGAAATCATTTCCTCTTTTTTTTTATTGATTCACTCGTAGAATTATTTTAATCAACAGTGATAGGTAAGTAAGCAGCTTACCTAATGGATTGATAATTCGTACAATTAGAGAGTGATACGATGCTTAAACCCAGCGACAAATGGACTTGGTACTACGATGACAAGGAGAGCAATTTAATGCTGGACCTTGGCGATGATATCGTATTTAAAACCAATCTACCTCGAAAGCTCCTAGTTGATTGCGCTGTAGGTATCAATGAATTTTCGGTTGACGATGCTTCAGCATTTCAAACATTCAAAGAACAAATATCTTTACTCCCTCTAAGTGAGCCTCGACAAGCAGAGCTTGCGCTATACTGCGTTGCAGCGAAACGTTTCCATAAGCCAGTACAACCTAAAAGCTGGTTTTTTGATGCTCAACATGGCGATTGTATGCCCTCAGAAGGGGATATTGTAAGATTATCAAACCAGCATAGTGACGGCTGCTTCATTATCTTAGAAGTGGGTGAGTCAGCGAGTTTAGTTGCGTCGATAGATATTGAGGTTTTTGAGCTTACCTCAACAAAACAGCTCGTATTCGGCCAGGCAATAAAGGTTATGCATGACCGAATGGCTCTAGCCAATTCCATGTTCCAAACTCAGCCGATTGCTTTAGTCGGCTAGTACCTTCCGTTCCTTTACGTGTTTAATCGGCCTATGGCCGATTTTTTTGTCTCTAAATTCCTCCAAAATTGCTTACCCAGTGAACACAATTGTCTCACTGACGGTGAACTGCATCTATTATTTCAACTTTTTTTCCACCTTTTTAAATTGAAAATAGGGACGCTCTGTCGAACATATGCCCGTTTATTCCCATTTTACACGCTGCTTGTAACTAAATTACAGCAATAAATACTCACTGGTATATACCAAAAGTGACGAGAATAAGTATTCACTTCGGCTTTGAGCCCCATTTCGTGTAGAAAATAGTTTTAGCGGGAGTGTTCTAGGTAGTAAGGAAGCACCATTTAAAAAGTGACTTAAAAATGGTCACTTAAAGAAAAGAAACTAATAAATTTATCGGATCGACTGATCAATAATTAGATAGTCAGGTATAATGCGGGGTCATTTTTTAATAGTTAAAGAGCACTATGCATCAATATCTAGCAGTTACCTCAAACGGCCTTGAAAACTTACTGGTTGAAGAGCTAATCAAATTAGGCATTCAAAATCCTAAACCTGTTCAAGCAGGAGTTAAGTTTAAAGCGTCAACTGAACAAATTTATCGTTGCTGCTTATGGAGTCGATTGGCTTCAAGATTTGTTCGTGTTCTTTCTGAATTTACTTGTAACGACGATATGGACCTGTATTTGTCGGCAACGGCTATAAACTGGGTCAATCATTTCCATAGTTCGAAGAAGTTTGTTGTGGATTTTAACGGTACCAACCGAGAGATTCGTAATAGCCAGTATGGCGCTATGAAAGTTAAGGATGCCATCGTTGACTGTTTCACCAAGAAGGACCTCCCAAGGCCCTCGATCAGTAAAGATCAAGCCGATCTTCGCATTCATGTCCGTCTTCACCGTGACAAAGCAATCTTGGGCATCGACATGGTTGGGGGCGGCTTACACCAACGCGGATACCGCCCTGAGTCAGGCCGAGCACCTCTAAGAGAAACTCTTGCTGCTGCTATTATTCTAAGAAGTGGTTGGGATGCGGAAAAACCATTCTTAGACCCTATGTGTGGTTCTGGCACGCTAGTGATTGAAGCTGCAATGATGGCCGCAAATATTGCACCTGGTATCAAGCGTGAGAAGTGGGGCTTTGAGTGCTTAGAAGATTTTGACTCAGAACTATGGACAGAGATTAAAGCAGAAGCTTCTGTGCAGTCTCGCCGTGGTGTCAATAAAATTGACTGTAAGTTCTTTGGCTTTGATAACGATGAAAGAGTTTTAAAAACGGCACGTGATAATGCTCGTCGCGCAGGGGTTGGAAGCTTTATTCAATTTGAGCTGTCAGATGCGGCGGAATTGAAGCGTCCAGAAGGGTTTGAATCAGGTGTGATTGTATCGAACCCGCCTTACGGTGAGCGTCTTGGCACTCATCCTGGCCTTATTGCACTCTATACCGCATTTGGTGCTCAGTTAAAAACTGAATTCGGTGGTAGCAAGGCATCCATATTCTCGAGTTCTGAGGAATTGTTAGCTTGTATCAGAATGAGAGCGGATAAAACCTATAAGTTGAATAATGGTGCGTTACCGTGTCACCAAAAAAACTATTCTATTTCTGCAAAACGTGCTGACTCAGTCGATAGGAGCAAAGAAGCGGCAGTGATAGCACCAGACTTTTCTAATCGATTGAAGAAGAACATTGGGAAAATTGGTAAATGGGCTCGTAAAGAGGAATTAGAGTGTTACCGCATTTATGATGCTGACCTACCTGAATATAACGTCGCTATCGATATCTACCTTGATCATTTAGTTATCCAAGAATACGCAGCCCCTAAAGACATTCCTGAAGAGACGGCGAAACGACGTCTAACCGATGTTATTCGAGCTGCGATAGACGTAACTGGCATCGAAGCCAATAAAGTGGTTCTTAAGGTTCGTGAAAAGCAGAAGGGCCGTTCACAGTATCAAAAGCTCGGTCAACAATCAGAGCGACTCGAAGTTCATGAGTATGGCGTTAAGCTTATCGTGAATCTTCATGATTACTTAGACACAGGTTTATTCTTGGATCATAAGATCACACGTCGTAAGCTTGGCGAGATGGCGGCAGGTAAAGACTTCTTAAATCTATTTGCTTACACGGGTTCAGCGACAGTGCACGCTGCGTGTGGTGGCGCTAAATCAACGACGACAGTCGATATGTCTAATACTTACTTAGAGTGGGCGAAAGATAACATGACCTTAAATGGTAAAGTTGGTCGCGAGCATAAGTTTGAGCAAGCTGACTGCTTAAAGTGGTTAAGTCACTCAGATAATCAATACGATTTAATCTTTATCGATCCGCCTACGTTCTCAAACTCTAAGCGCATGGAGCAATCTTTCGACATTCAGCGTGATCACATTCAGTTAATGACGGACCTTAAGCGATTATTAAGAGAAGAGGGTACGATTGTTTTCTCTAATAATAAACGCCACTTCAAAATGGATGTTGATGCGTTAAAAGAACTGGGTTTGAAAGCGAAGAATATTTCATCTTCAACATTGCCTCTCGATTTCTCAAGAAATAAGCATATCCACAACTGCTGGCTAATTACGCACGAAAACAAATAATTAAGGTAGTGTTTTGATTACTTTATACAGCACGGAAGGGTGCCATCTTTGTGAGATGGCATTAGAGCTACTGAATGCGACTCAGTTAAACCTCGACATTGAGGTCGTGGATATCGCGTTTGACGACACACTATTTTCGCGTTACGGGGTCACTATTCCGGTTGTTAAATTCAATCAGTCGGAACTTAATTGGCCTTTTAACTCACAAGAATTAAATACCTGGTTGGATAAAAATGGCATTACTTACCATTCATAATGGATTATTAGCTTTTGGTGATCATCCACTGCTTGATCACTCAGATTTTGCGTTACAAGAAAATGAAAGAGTTTGTTTAGTTGGTCGTAACGGTGCTGGAAAGTCGACCTTAATGAAGGTTCTTTCCGGGAACGTTATAATGGATGACGGCAAGTTAACCATTACTCAGGATGTCGTAGTATCGCGTCTTGAACAAGATCCCCCAAGAAACGAAGAGGGCACCGTATTCGATTATGTATCTGGCGGTCTGGCTGAAGTGGGTGAGAAGCTCAAGATCTACCATGATCTGCTGGATCTTATGGTGACAGATCCGAGTGAATCGAATATCAATAAGTTAGCCCGTATACAAGATCAACTCGACCATGCTAATGCATGGCGTTTCGAAGACAGAATCAAGAACGTTCTTGCGTCTTTAAAGCTCGACGAATCAACTAAGTTAACCGACTTGTCTGGTGGTTGGCAGCGTAAAGCGGCTCTTGCGCGAGCACTTGTGAGTGATCCTGACGTTCTTCTTCTCGATGAGCCAACGAACCATTTAGACGTCACTACGATTGAGTGGTTAGAGAATTACCTTAAAGATTTTCGCGGTTCAATTATCTTCATTTCTCACGATCGCGCTTTTATCAAGTCTATGGCGACACGGATTGTAGATCTCGATCGAGGTAAATTGAATTCGTTCCCAGGCGACTACGAGAACTATTTAGTAGAGAAAGAAGAGCTGTTGCGTGTCGAAGAAATGCAGAACGCTGAATTCGATAAAAAGCTAGCACAAGAAGAGGTCTGGATTAGACAAGGTATAAAGGCACGTAGAACCCGTAACGAAGGGCGAGTACGTGCGCTCAAGAAGCTTCGAGAGGAGCGCGGTAATCGCCGTGAAGTGCAAGGCAAGGTTAACCTTAATATTGATACTGCGGCACGCTCTGGCAAGATTGTGTTTGAGGCCGAAAATATCAATTACCAAATTGAAGGTAAAACAATAGTCTCTAACTTCAGTTTCAATATAATGCGCGGAGACCGCATTGCACTGATCGGTCCAAATGGCTGCGGTAAGAGTACGTTGCTTAAACTCCTGCTCGATAAGTTACAACCAGATTCCGGCCGCTTGCACTGCGGTACTAAGCTTGAAGTGGCTTATTTCGATCAATACAGAGAGATTCTCGATCCTGAAAAGTCGGTTATTGATAATCTCGCCGATGGTAAGCAAGAGGTTATGGTTGGCGGTCGCGAACGTCATGCACTCAGTTATTTGCAAGATTTTTTGTTTGCACCCAAGCGCGCACGTACACCTGTTAAAGCTTTGTCGGGTGGTGAGAAAAACCGTCTACTCTTAGCGAGAATCTTCCTAAAACAAAACAATTTATTGATTTTAGATGAACCAACGAACGATTTAGATATCGAAACTTTGGAACTTTTGGAAGATTTACTTGCCAACTATCAGGGTACACTTCTTCTTGTTAGTCACGATCGCCAATTTGTCGATAACACGGTGATGACAAGTTGGATCTTTGAAGGTAATGGTGTAATTGAAGAATTTGTTGGTGGTTATCACGACGCTCAACAGCAAAGAGCGCAGGTCAACAAGGCTCGTTTGGCGCAAAAACCGACAGAATCAAAGAAAGTAGTTGAGGAAACTCCCAAAAAGGCAGTTTCAAAGGCTAAACCGAAGAAGTTATCTTATAAGCTGCAAAGAGAATTGGAATCCTTGCCAGCGCGTTTAGAAGAGTTAGAGCAAGAAATAGAAGCATTACAGACTGCAGTAAATGATCCTAGTTTCTTTGCTAAGTCTATTGATGAGACTCAAACAACATTAGATAAACTCTCTGCTACTGAGCAGGAGTTAGAATCTGCTTTCGAGCGATGGGAAGAGCTCGAAGCTATGCAACAGGAAAGTTAATTTTGACAAGTAGTAAAGTATTTAAATTATCCTCTATTGCGGCAACAGTGTTAGCTGCGACGACTGCAAATGCAGCTCTGTACACTATTGAAGAAGTTAGTGTCCCTACTCATATTTCAAACGTTACTAGTTATAACGAAGTTTATGGCGTTGCAATTAAGCCTAGTACCGTAGGTGGGTCAATGGGCTGTTTTGGAACTTCGTGTATTGGTAGTGATTTTGAATTAGCGGCTGAGACTAGAGTAACGGTCGACGGAGTTAGCTATAGAGAAGAATCTCCGTTTGCAATGGATCGTAGTTTTAGCTATATCCAAGATTATGATGACTTTAAATTTTATTGTTATCGTGAGCTATTATATGCCACGTGTGATTCTTGGGCTGAAGAGCACTGGTCTGCTTGGAATAACGAGTTAAATAATGGCACACAAAACGCGTTGGCCTTTGTTGAAGGGAATATTACTGCTTATACAAATGAATATAACAATATAATTAACAGCCTAACCGATTCTGCAGATCCAGTGGGAAATCAAAGCGTAGCTGGTGGAACACGTAATAAAGCTGTGAGTCCTGTGCTACCTATCGAGACAGGAAGTGATTGGAAACAGTCAAGAGCTTGGAAGGCGACTACTACTTCAGCATATACTGTAGGCAGTGTTGCAAGGACTTATAGTAACGATCAAGGTACTCACCATGTATCTAAAGCTGCTATTTGGGATAACACAGGTGCTGTAACCGAGATACCGTGGGAAAACAGTAACACGCCTAAAGATGGTGAATTATTGGCGCAAGGCAGTATGCGCGACATTGTTGTGGATGGCACTGACATCTTTTCAGTAGGTTATAATACATTTAGTGATGACAATTATTATGATGCTTCCGTGTTTATTTACACCGTAGCCGACGGTTGGAAAACTAGACGAATTTCAGGCGCTGAGTCTAGGATTGGTGGAGATACTATCCATAGCAATTCTGTAGCAACAGGGATGAACGAAAACCTCCTAGTTATTGGTACCGCGAAGCGAAGCGGAGATTATCCTGAGAATGGTGCAGCTGGTAATCGCATATTTGTTGCAGATGCATCTAATAGTACCCCTTCAGCGACCTTCCTTTCTGGTGGCATCTTCTTCTCTGGGGCTGGTGGTAAAGCAGGCGCGGTTAACAACTACAATGAGATTGTAGGGCAAATTGATGCTGAAGATACACGCGAGAATAATGGTAAGCCTAGACGCCTGCGCGGATTTATCTATCCATATAGCTTTACTAACACAGACAGTGATCGTAGAGCTATTTTTGAAAACAAGGCGCAATACCTTGACAATCTAACCAACGATGACATTGTTACAGGTAATGCAAATCAGTACAGAATAATCGATGCGACTGATATTAATGATGCTGGTGTAATCTCGGCGACAGCGATTAAGTGTTCAGGCGGTTACGACAACACTACCCACAACTCGTATTGTGGTGGGGGTAGCCAAACAGAAGAAACCGTTGCTGTGAAGCTGGTACCAATTGCTGGCGCGACGAGCAGTAATATTCAACCTCGTGGAATAGAAGAACCTGTCGTTGAAAGACAAGGTGGAAGCATAGGTTGGGCCATGTTTACACTATTTGGCCTACTAGGCCTGCGCAGAAAATAGGTTAAATTGTAATCTAGAGCACAGCATCACATTTTTGATGCTGTGCTTTTTTTTTACTTGAGAAAAGGATCGTTTTGATCGAATCTTAATGATGGAGTCATAAAAATTCCATAGAAGTTTAATAGTAGTAGTTTAGACACCATGTTCATGTATGAGGACGACACTATGAAGAGACAAAAGCGTGACCGCTTAGAAAGAGCTCAATCTCAAGGCTATAAAGCAGGTTTAAACGGAAGATCTTCCGAAAACTGCCCGTATCAACAAATGGATGCGAAGTCTTACTGGTTAGGTGGGTGGCGCGACGCCAGAGATGACAAGCAAGCTGGCCTGTATAAATAACTTCTTTCCACATACAAGTTATAGGAACATTAGCCTCGAAAGGGGCTATTTAATATACTTATGATGCACTATAACTAAAGGGTTAGCACTAAAAAAACGACTCTAGAGAGTCGTTTAAGAAATGTATCGTTAAAAAGCAGAAGTATCTTGGAAAAGACCTACTTTTAAATCTTTTGCGGCATAAATTTCTTTACCATCAACAAGTACACGGCCATCAGCAACACCCATCACTAGGCGGCGATTAACAACCCGTTTCATGTGGATTTCATACGTTACTTTTTTTGCCGTAGGTAACACTTGACCAGTAAATTTAACTTCGCCAACACCAAGTGCGCGACCTTTACCTTTACCGCCCACCCAACCTAGGTAGAAACCAACAAGTTGCCACATAGCATCAAGACCTAAACAACCTGGCATTACAGGGTCACCAGGAAAATGGCAATCAAAGAACCATAGGTCTGGAGTAATATCTAACTCAGCAACGATTAAGCCTTTACCAAAGTCGCCTTCAGTTTCAGACATTTTGCTAACACGGTCCATCATTAGCATATTTGGCGCAGGAAGCTGAGGGTAGCCAGGGCCAAAAAGTTCACCACGGCTTGAGGCTAGTAGGTCATCACGGTCGTAAGAATCACGTTTGTTTTGCATTATATCAATACTCCAATTTCTGATAGGTGCATGTTAGTGAACAGGTGTACGCTAAACAACTCCGATCAGTAAGAAGAGAGCCAGTTTTTGAACCGCTCGACAATTCCGGGCGGGTGCTCAAGTCTTTCAAAGTTTTCAATACGTTCAGCGATTTTACTAACGACACTATTGTCGTCATCACCTCTAAAAGGTTTATCCATTAAAATAGGGACAGCTTCGTCAACATTAGATACGGGCCAGATATGAAACTCGCCGGTTTTAATGCTTTCTATGACGGATTTATCTAAAGCTAAGTGTTTTAAGTTCGAGCGAGGTAGTATCACACCTTGATTACCTGTAAAACCTTGATGTTTACAAACGTGGTAAAAGCCTTCGATCTTTTCATTCAATCCGCCAACGGCCTGCACGCGACCAAATTGATCGACGGCACCCGTTACCGATATCTCTTGATTGATAGGATATTCAGATAAAGCGCTCACAAAGCAACACAGTTCTGCAAGTGACGCACTGTCACCATCGACTTCACTGTAGGATTGTTCAAACACCAACGAGGCAGAATAGGGCAATGGCTCATCCAGTTGCAAGGCGCTACTCACAAACGCTTGCATGATCATCATGCCTTTGGCGTGAAGATTGCCTGCAAGATCCACTTTGCGTTCAACATCAGAAACATCACCATCACCAAAGTGAATAACACAAGAGATTCGAGCTGGCTCTCCATAAGACAGTGGGTGGCCTGCTACATCGATCACGGTCAGTGCGTTGACTTGACCAATTTGATTGCCGTTGGTTTCAATGATGACTTGACCGTCAAGAATATCAGATAGAGCTCGTTCAGGAAGATAGGATTCACGGTGTTTTTTATTCTCGATTGCTTTGTCTATATCTTCAAAAGTAATCGTTTCAGAATCAGATACTAACGCTGACTCTTGAAGAAGCGCCAAATGCCACATTAAACAAATAGGAATGTAGCCTTGGTCTTCTGTGTAGCGAGCACCCGCAATGAGTAATCTTTCGATCGACGCAGGAGTCAAAGCTGGCAAAGAGTAACTTTCGGTTATCCAATTTAGGTAACCTAAATAGAGCTCAATATTGTCATGAGAAACAGGAAGCTCCAGTTCAAGCTCACTGAACAAACATAGTCCTGAGTGAATATCAGCATCTAAATAGTCAATGTCTGCAAGCTGTTCTCTGTCGCCTACAATTACGATTTTGAGGTTATAGTGTTTCTCAATGGCCTCACTTAACTCATGTTTAGTGTCCATGTTAAGTGGAGAAACACCTTGCCCTAAAACCGCTGATTTGAGTTTTAACCAACTTCTAGGATTAGCGAGAATAAATGTTGCTGTGAGGATTAGGTATCCATTATTCGCTCTATCAAGCAAGCCGGGTAGGAGCTGAATTAATTTGCCATTTTCTGCTTTGTACTGCCCAAAAACATCAGAAGAGTTAAGCGTTTCGCTGTAAATGACAGAGTCAGGTGCATGACTAGACTCCTTTATCTGCTCAGCGATCAAATTTCGATATAGAGCGTTATCAGGTGCATTTATCATCATCACACGTGATACACCCGTCAGCCCAATGAATTGCTCAATTGCTCCTGAAAGGCGGTTTTGTGTCTTCATAAACGCTTTACTATGTATAGAAGTTAAGCTTGCAATAGTTTGTTCATAAGCGTCGTATTGTGGCGTAACCGCGCGCCAGATTTCTTGATTCATTCACTGTCGTCATATGACTGATAAAGGGCTGAAAATTGTAACGTAAATGCGCATGACGGGATAGATAAAATGATCTTTCTCTAGAATTTAGACCAAGAGAATTGTCAAAAGGCATCCATCGAGTTACGCTGTCACCATAAGAAACCTAAGGATTGAATAATGAAATATCAACAGCTTGAAAACTTGGAGTGTGGTTGGAAGTGGCAGTATCTTGTAAAGAAGTGGAAAGAAGGTATCGCGATCACTCGACATATTGACTCAAGTGAGGAACAAGCTGCAGTTAGCGCACTTCGAGAATTGGAACATGAGCCCACCTTGGTACTTGATTGGATCGAGGAACATATGTCTCTCGAACTAGACAACAAAATGAAGCAAGCGATTCGAGCTAAACGAAAACGCCACTTCAATGCCGAGCAAATACATACGAAGAAGAAATCAATTGATCTGGACTATCGTGTTTGGGAGAAATTGTCTTACCGAGCAGGCGAACTTGGATGCACGTTGTCAGATGCGATTGAATACCTTCTTACTGAGGCTTCGCGAAGCGAAAAAGCAAGTCAAACCGTTAGCGATTTAAAGCAAGACTTAAACAAATTACTGTCTAATTAAGCAAACTAGGGGTAGACAATGTTATATGTAGTTTTAATTGCCGCAATACTAGTATTTTGGTTAGTTGCTGTAGATAGACCCGTTCTGAAGGTTACCTTTATAGCGGGTAAAATATCGAAGGTAAAAGGGCACTTTCCAGCTAAGTTCCGACACAATGTTGAAGAGATTGCGAGTATTGTCCCCTTTGATGGATCGTTTAAAGTGTATCAGCAAAGAACGGGAACGAAGCTTAAATTCTCAGAAGCGGTTCCTAAGAAAGTGCAACAAAGAATTAGAAACGTCTTTCCACATCAGGGGTTTAAGAATAGCTCAAGCAACAAGCGTGCTTAGTGTTAAACAACATTGTTACAAAAACTACCTTTGCGCTTCTTATAAATGTCTCTAAAGACCCAGCCTTAATACGCTAAATGCTAGAGTGCCCCTCAGGAGGCGCTTATGAAAACACTGATACTATTACTATGTTTACTCACCTGTACTGCATCACATGCTCAAGATGATTCTGATTACAATGTAACTGCGAAAAAAATTAAGAAGCAGCTTGAAAAACAACTCAGAAAATTGGACTTCGATGACAATGAATTCTGCGACCTAATATTGGAAATGAAGCTTTCCGGAAACTATGTTTCTATCAAAAAAGTAAGTGGGACTGGCAGTTCGTTATTATGTCGAGCGAGTAAGAAAACGCTCAGCAGGAAGAAAAAGTATCGTTACTCAGAAGTACAAAAGTACCTTCACATTCATGTCGCAGCTAAAAGCCTTTAGATTTCGGTATTAAAATCAATATTAGATCTGAATGACAAGCTTCTTGAAACCCCCAAAGTACTATCTGAAATCGAGGTACTTAGCGGTAACTTTTGGCACCAATGAGAAAAACCCGCTTCTAAACAACAATTCTAATCAAATGTCTCGTTTTTACTGGATAAACTTCTGTTTGCTAACTATAAAAATATAAATAGTGAATGGAATTCTAGCTAAGGGATAATTATGAAGTTTAGCCATAAGATTGTTGCGGCATCTTCTCTACTGCTACTGGTGACTGTTTCCGCTCTCACCGCTAAACAGTACTTTACAATGCAAGATGAACTTAAGCAGCAAGTAGAAGCCAGTGTTACTGAGATAGTCGATGGGGTTAGGAACACCGTCGCTGCAGAGATTAATGGACGAAAAGCAATCGCAGCATACTCGACTAGCATGATTGAATCGGATCTTTCCCCTGATAAAATTGCAGCGGTTATAACTCGCCCAATAGTAAAAGAGACGTTTTTGCTTGCAGGGTTAGGGTTTGAGAATGATGGTTCAAATATAAATAATGATCCCAGCTGGAATCCAGGCGCGAGTTGGGATCCAAGAGCAAGACCTTGGTATAAGGACGCCAAGAATGCAAATCGACTCATTATTACCGCACCGTATGCTGATTCTGCGACGAACGAAATCTTGGTCTCTATCGCGACACCCGTTAACGATAACGGTCGTTTTATCGGGGCTATATTTTACGACGTATCACTTGCTCGTCTCGCTGAGCTCGTTAATCAGGTCAAACTTTTTAACGCTGGCTACGTGTTCATAGTCGCTGGAGACGGAACAACCATCGCTCACCCAGATGCGGACAAAAATGGAACTCCAATGTCGGATTACATGCCAAACGTCAGTATTCTTGAGCAACCACAGCAAGTCATGCTTGATGCTACTGCTTATACATTAGATTTTGCGGCAGTACCTGGGGAAGATTGGTTTGTTGGCGTGGTGCTTGACGAGAGTATCGCTTATGCATCTATTAATGATCTACGTAATAGTTCGATTATATATACCATAGTTGCACTACTGATCAGTATTGCCTTACTGCTTGTGCTGATTAAGACGCTGATGAAACCATTGGATGTCCTAAACACTGCGATTCAAGGCGTGGCTTCGGGAGAAGGGGATTTAACTCAGCGTTTAGATACCAATACTGACAAAGAGTTTTCTCAACTTGCCGACGGGTTTAATACATTCACCGGAACATTACAGCAATTGATTAGCCAGTCTAAAGAGATCGGCGTTGAGATATTGCGAGGTTCGGAAAATACGTCTAACGGGCTGCAACAATCGGCTAATGCGATGCAAGATCAGTTACACGAGTTAGAACAATTGGCTACCGCTATGCATGAAATGGCGACGACATCAGCCGATGTAGCATCAAATGCTCAAGGAGCGGCTTCTGCTGCTCAAATGGCGGATGACGCGACTGTAGATGGTACTTCTGTGGTTAATGACACGACAGGCGCCATCGATGAACTGTCTACCAGAATTGATGAAGCTGTTTCAGAAGTGCAGGTACTTGAGTCTGCGACTGATAACATTGAGACCATACTCAAAGTTATCAACGATATTGCCGATCAAACTAATTTGCTTGCTCTCAACGCTGCAATAGAAGCGGCGCGTGCAGGGGAGTCAGGCCGAGGTTTTGCTGTTGTAGCGGATGAAGTGAGAACACTTGCTCAACGAACGCAGGAGTCAACCACTGAGATTCGTAATATGATTGAGCAGCTTCAAGCTGGAGCGAGTTCAGTGTCAAACGCGATGAACCAAAGTAAAGAGACGGCGATAAATGCTGTTGCTCGCGTACAGGAGGCGAATGGGGCATTAGGTAGAATTCGAGAAGCAATACAACAAATCAGCGATATGAACATTCAGATTGCTTCAGCTGCAGAAGAGCAAAGCCTTGTCGCAGAGGAAATCAACAATAATACTGTGAAGATTAAAGATCTTTCTGTTCAAGTTGCTGAATCAGCGTCAAACGCGAATGATGCGATGTTAGTTCAGACTGAAAATGTTCGAGAGCAAGACGCGATCCTTAACAAATTCATAGTCTAGTCTTCTGGACGTATTGGAACATTATTGATAAAAAACCGTTCGACATTTGGCGAGCGGTTTATCTAAAGCGATGCAAAGCCGTTAGACACACCTCCTTCACTAGACTAGTTTTATAAGTAAGCCTATAAAATATTGGAGATTGGCATGTCACGTAATCCAATGTTTTCCTACACCTATATCCTTGTATTAGTACTTTGTTTTCCCGTTTCCTTACCAGCGCTTGCGACTGAATTGGAAAATCTATCCTTTTATACAGAGAACTATCCTCCTGCGAACTTTGAGGATAATGGACAAGTTTCCGGTTATGCCGTTGAAATCCTGTTAGCAGCAGGCCAAGCGGTTGGTAAGAACATACAAACTTCCCAAATCTCAGTATTACCTTGGCCACGATCATATCGAAATGCCCTTAATATGGATAACGCAGTATTGTTTTCAACAACTCGTACCGAGCACAGAGAACATCTTTTCAATTGGGTTGGACCTATCACTGGTATCAAAGTTGTAGTGCTTGCAAGAAAAAGCGATAACATCACTATCAATGTCCCAATTGACATGAGCAAATACAAGATTGGGGTGATCCGAGATGACATTGGAGAGCAGTCATTGCTTAAGCTAGGGATACCGAGAAACTCAATGCAAGAGGCAACTTCTGTCATAATTTTGGCTGAACAACTGGTAAAAGGACGTATTGACTTACTCGCGTACGCTGAAAAAGCAGCTTACTGGTGGGCAAGTCAATCTGGAATCGAAGCTGATAGTTTAGAAGCGGTATATGTTTTAGAAGAAGGGAAATTATACTACGCGTTTAACAAAAACATTGAGCCAGAAATTATAGATGAGCTACAAAAAGGGCTCGATATAATCAAATCACAGGAAAATGAACAAGGGATAACCTTAGACCAAGAGATTATTAATAAATACAGGTAATGAGCGACAAAACTATATCGCGGTGCAATACAACCCAATACTATACTTTTATTAGTGTTCTTTCGACTAAGAGAGTTTGGATGAAGATAAAGTTATTGATGCTCCTTTCTTTATTCTTTGTGCCTGTCGCCAGCGCAGAGGGCATTCCAGTGACTGTTTATTTTGATCAAAATTTCCCTCCGTATAGTTATCAGTCAGGAGGTAGTCTTATTGGTATTTACCCAAAACTAGTGCGAAGTGTAGTAGGGGAAATGCATGATTTTGACGTCACTCTGGAATCCATACCTTGGAATAGAGGCTTAATGTTAACAGAGCATGGGAAAGGCTTTGCCCTAGCTCCAATCTACTATCTCCCTAAAGAGCGACCTTATATTGCCCCTTACTCTGAGCCTTTACTCAAAGAAACGGTTTCCGTTTATTGCCATAGATCTGTGGCCAGTAAGCTAAATCAACCTATTGTTTGGCCAAACAGCTTTTTTGGGCTAAGTGTTGGAGTAAATTCAGGGTTTAATCTTGGGTCTCCTGATTTTTGGAAGGCAGTTAAAGACGGAAATATTAAAGTACAGACGGCCAAAAGCCCAGAAGCCAATATAATGATGCTATATAAGAAGAGAAACGACTGCTATTTGCATGTTGCGCTCTCAGTAGAGTGGACGGCGAATGAAATGCTAAAACTAGGTTCGCTAGACGGTGTTGATTGGTTAGTTTTAACAAAAAATGTAGATGAGCAATTTGGTTATATTGGTTACACCGTCAGCAATGATAATTTTCCATTTAAAGCCAAGTTCGTAGAAACGTTCAATAAAGAATTTTTAAAACAGAAAGAAAGTGGTTTGCTAGATTCGATCGTTGAATCGTATTTTGATTGAAGGTGTTACTACGCTAATTATCTAACGGCAGAATAACGTTTTAAATATACCAAGTCTAAGGGCCAAATAGCAGGAGTTTTATAGGAGCTAATTACAAAGTCGCAACAGCTCAATATGAAAAAGTGTTCGAAAGCCTGAGCTTACTCAAAGAGATTTTAATCATGAGTGAGTCCAATGAGCATTATACAAAGATGCTGGGTTATCGAGACGATACAACCGAAGTTCAATGCATGGTGTCGAACGTTGTTGGCTTAAACTTCAAAGAAGTAAATGAAGTAACAGACAGTGAGTTCTTAATCGGTGAATGGTTCATGTCAGTGGCCGACAAAAACCATAACGTAAAAATCCATGGACCATACGAGACAATGGAACAAGCGATGGAGTATGCACGTAAAACTTTAGCGGTAACGAGCTTTAGAAGCACTGAATGGGACTAGAAACAGCCTAGATAAGCTCCATATCTAAGTGCGCATTATGTATATTATGTTAAATTAACTTAATGTGTATTTTAGAGTATAAAATGAACCCATCTCTTACCACTACCACCTCAGCCAATTAAACATAACTGGTATTTACCATAAAATACCTAATAATCATTTATTTATCTGAAGATAATAACCTGATTATTAGGTTCCAAGACGAGCTTAATAACAATACTTGGTCATCGCTCTATTTGAACCACGCTCTCTATAGCTTTCAATATTTGATTTCTGCGTATTGGTTTTGTCACGAATACATCCATACCGGCGTGCAAACAATCTTGCTTATCCTGTTCCATTGCATGTGCTGTCAAAGCTATAACTGGAATTATTTTATCGAATTGCCGAATTAACTTTGTCGCTGTTAACCCATCCATTACTGGCATAGACAGATCCATTAAAACAGCATCGAAACTTAGTTTGTTTATTCTTAAGTGCTCTACGGCATCTTTCCCGTTCGATAATGTGGTCACCGTGTAACCCTCTCTTTCTAGTATAAGCTTGATGACCATCTGGTTCGTTGGAGTGTCTTCTACCACCAGAATATTTACAGCTTGAGTTAGTGCACTTCGTCGTGAGTCTTCTACTACGTTCAACGCTTTGCGTTTGGTATTGACCGGTAGAGAAACTTTGAAAGATGTGCCCACGTTGAGTTTACTTTCGACAGAAATCGTTCCATCCATAAACTCGACTAAGTGCTTAGTAATTGCGAGGCCTAGACCTGTACCGCCGTACTTTCTCGTTATCGAACTATCCGCCTGTTTAAAAGGTGTAAACAAAGAGCTAAGCCTAGAGTTCTCGATTCCAACACCTGTATCGGTTATGACTATCCTCAATGTCTTATCAGAGATCGTTGCAGAAACACTTACCTCTCCTGCATGAGTAAACTTTAGAGCGTTACCCAGTAAATTGTATATTATCTGAGTAAGCCTAATTGGGTCTAACCAATAGTTATTAGAATCCAGAGTCGAGAAATCTCTTTTAAAATAGATGTTTTTGCTGGCTGCTTCCTTGTCGTACTGATCAGTTGATTGCGTTAAACAGTCTTTAAGATCTATCCATTGATGCTGTATCGAGAACGTCCCTGACTCAATTTTTGTTAGGTCTAGGATGTCGTCAATTAATACCAGTAAATGCTCTGCAGACGTTGCCATCTTCGAAAGCATGTCTAGGTGGTCTCGTTTGAGTAAGTCATGTTCTAGGATATCTATGAAACCAAGGACAGAGTTTAATGGCGTCCTTAGTTCATGACTCATCATCGCAAGGAATTGAGTTTTGGCCTGGCTTGCTTTTTCCGCCTTTTCTCTTGCAAGTTTAAGTTCTGAAGTTCTAATTGAAACGAGCTCTTTTAATCGCTCTTTTTGCTCAATATCCATGAGTGCTCGTTCCAATAGCGGTCTAAAACGTGACAACGTATCGCGAGTGGACATTGAAAACTGCCCTTTTCTACTCCCTAGCAACATTATGATCGATTGTGAGGTATCAGTGTTTATTCCTGTTACTAAGGCAGAATTTATATGATCTTTAACAAACGTATTTAGGTTCGAAAACTCAGGCAGTGTCGTTGGAGAAAAAAGAATAATACACTCACCATTCAAAACTCTATTGAATTTTGTACCTTGCGGCCATGTGAGATTAACAAAAGCTGAATTGGAGGTAAGAAAAGTATTAAAAGACGTTTCACTTGGCTCATTACTTAATACAACAAAGTCATCGAAATCAATATAGAGCGCAAGTGTTCTCTTTAATTCATGGAAGATTTCGTGCTTGTTTTTTGAGCCTGTTATTGCAGATATAGAATCGAGTATTGCTCTATTTTCGAGCGCTAGCCTAGCCTCTCTCTGTTGGCTTCTTTTTAATTCTAATAAGGTTTCGTTAAGTTCTTCTTGAGTATTCATTACGTTATATTAATTAGTATGAAATACAGCTGACGAGATCATTAAATTCCCGTGAGCATTCTTTCCATCGATGAACCTTCCTTGCTCACCATAGGTAAAAGGACAAATAAAGGGCTTATGGTTCAATTCTTCTAGAATGTTTTTATACACTTTATGGATATCTTGCTTTAGATAGAGCATAGCACCTGCGCAAATGATACACATAGCGCCTATCATGTCGTCGTCAAATTGAATTTGATGTTTGGTCTCATTGATTATGCGAGAAGCCCTGGTGATTAGCTGTTTTTTTGCACCCGACATCAAGGTTATTTCATCACCTGCATTAATATCGGTAAATAGAAGCAAGCCGTCGTTTTCAGTAATGTTGATCGGATGAGAGAGCTTATAGTATGGCTTTGAATAGACCTCCCCAACTGAGCGTCCTATTGGAAACTCTGTGACCAGATCGAACACGAAATGATTAGGCAACTCTATTCCGGCGTGGTCACTTATCCATTCCAAATACACTTCTTTGGCTGGCTGGTGATCTATCTCTAACAATTCTCGATTTTTTGATTGGGTAACCGTTCCCACGAACTCAGTGGGCGAATACCCTGCACTAAGGCCAGCCGTGACACTGATAGATGGGTAGAATAATTGTAATGCAATGCCGTCGGTCGTTGCCCCACCCTCGGTAAAAATAGACCACTGCCCTTCGATTCGGTCATCAGCAGCGCTGCCCCCGATTATAGGGACAGGAGTATGGAAATAGTCATCAATAGCTTTGATTAAGGGCTCTTCAATCCCCGGTGTAGCATGAAGCAGAATAAATCCAGGCACCTCTCCAATTCGGTCTGCTTTTGAAAGCGCTTCAGTCAAGGCTTGCATAGTGGCACTTTCAATATCTTGTCGTTTGTTTGTCTCAACTAATGCGGTGCCGTACGCCGAGTCTTCACTGTCATATATTGCTAGCAGCCCAACAACTGGACCAAGGTGAACGCCTTTCTCGGTCATAACACCTTTGCAACTAGAGCAGCCAATGATGGGGATCTTAGGAAGCAATAAACCAAAAGCCTGCTGCAGTTCATAAGCAGGATATTCTTCAGTGTAATAGCAGATTATGGATGATAGCTTGTCACGTAAAATACCATCTACAAGCTCTTCGACTGCACCTTGCGCAGATGTCTTATGAGAAACATGAGTATTGAACTGCATAACGTCATCATTGTGTTATAAGTGAATGGTAGTTATACAGTAATTTTGCATACCTAACTATGTTTAGACCGCCTAAAACAACTATTGCGGTAAGTTACTAATAGTTACTTGATATATATCGTTATTCTCAAGTGAAACTTCTAATGATATAGGTTGCTGTCCGAGTGACTTTGGGCGCTTCCATGTGAATTGATTATCATTTGAATCTATAACGTCTAAATGAGTTGAAACATCAACATTCAAACCATTAGCGCTTAGTTGTATATATTCTTGTGTAAATAGAACGTCGACATTCGTATTTTTCACAATAAATGAACAAGTAGTTTGCTGTTTACAGTCGACAAATTGAGCTTGTGAATGCGTTAATGTACGCCAAGTGAACACCCCGATTAAAATAGACAAGGTGATGATTATTTGAACAAGTCGTCCTTTTGTTAGGGCTTGTGCTGCCATTGATATTGCCTCTCCGCGTAATTAAGTTCAAATTTTTAAAAAAAAACCCACAAAACCAGACCGTTTGCAAGGTTACTGAGCTGTCATTAAATTGTTAATTCAAGTATAGTTTCGCCTTGAAAGTGCCACTTTTTAAAAGTTGATAATGGAATTGAATCGCCGAAATAAGGCTTATATTTCCAAAGGATTTGGGTGGCATTACGACACTTGTCGTGTTGGAAGTAAAGTGTAGTTAATAAAAAAATGGAAGCATGCAAATGAGCCAAGAAAAGCAGCTTGAACAAAACTACAACTATACAGTCGTTCGTCAATTTACCCTTGTGACCATTCTTTGGGGTATTGTCGGTATGGCTGTTGGTGTTTTGATTGCCGCTCAACTAGTTTGGCCCCAGCTGAACTTTGATACCCCGTGGCTGACATACAGTCGCTTACGTCCACTGCATACTAATGCGGTTATTTTTGCGTTTGGTACCAGCGCCCTTTTTGCAACATCTTATTATGTTGTACAGCGTACTTGTCAAACTCGTTTATTCGGTGGTCTTCTTGTCCCATTCACCTTTTGGGGATGGCAGGCAATTATTCTTTCCGCTGCAATTACGTTACCTCTAGGTTTAACTTCGGGTAAAGAATATGCAGAACTAGAATGGCCTATCGATATTGCTATTACTCTTGTATGGGTAGCGTATGCCGTCGTGTTCTTTGGAACATTGATAAAGCGCACAACCTCGCACATCTATGTAGCAAACTGGTTCTTCGGTGCCTTTATCATCACTGTTGCTGTGTTGCACATTGTGAACAGCATGGCGATTCCAGTCTCTTTGGGTAAATCTTACTCACTGTACTCTGGTGCTATCGATGCGATGATTCAGTGGTGGTATGGTCACAACGCAGTTGGATTCCTCCTAACGGCAGGTTTCTTAGGTATGATGTACTACTTCGTGCCGAAACAAGCGGAACGTCCAGTTTATTCTTACCGTTTATCCATCGTCCACTTCTGGGCACTGGTTTCTCTGTACATCTGGGCTGGTCCTCACCACCTACACTACACTGCACTGCCTGACTGGACTCAGTCACTTGGTATGGTGATGTCACTGGTTCTATTTGCTCCTTCTTGGGGTGGTATGATCAACGGTATTATGACCCTCTCTGGTGCATGGCATAAACTACGTTATGATCCTATTCTACGTTTCTTAGTTGTTTCTTTGTCTTTCTATGGTATGTCCACCTTTGAAGGCCCAATGATGGCAATTAAAACGGTTAACGCTCTATCTCACTATACAGATTGGACTATTGGTCACGTTCACTCTGGTGCGTTAGGTTGGGTTGCAATGGTATCTATCGGTTCTATCTATCACTTAGTACCGCGTTTATTTGGTCAAGAGCGCATGTACTCGGTGCCACTAATCAACGTTCACTTCTGGTTAGCAACGATTGGTACGGTCCTTTACATTGTTGCAATGTGGATCTCTGGTGTAATGCAAGGTCTAATGTGGCGCGCTGTTAACTCAGACGGAACATTAACTTACAGCTTTGTTGAGTCTGTAGAAGCATCTTACCCATTCTACTTTGTACGTTTCCTAGGTGGATTAATCTTCCTATCTGGTATGTTCTTATTGGCATACAACTCGTACAAAACAATCACCGCGCCTAAAGATAGCCTTAAAGCTATCCCTCAACCGGCTTAAGGAGATTTAAGAATGAGCTCAAATTCAAAAAACTGGCATGAACTGATTGAGAAAAACGTTGGTCTCTTAGCAATTCTTATTGTAATAGCGATCAGTTTTGGCGCATTGGTTGAAATTGCCCCTTTGATGTTTCAAAAGCAAACCAATGAACCTGTAGAAAATTTGCGTCCTTACACTGCCCTTGAAATGGAAGGTCGTGACATCTATATCCGTGAAGGTTGTAACGTTTGTCACAGCCAAATGATTCGCCCTTTCCGTTCAGAGACAGAGCGTTATGGTCACTACTCAGTGGCTGGCGAGCACGTTTGGGAACACCCATTCTTGTGGGGTTCTAAGCGTACAGGTCCTGATCTGGCTCGTGTTGGCGGTCGTTACTCTGATGAATGGCATCGTGTTCACCTTATTGATCCACGTGAACTGGTTCCTGAATCAAATATGCCTGGCTTCCCTTGGTTAGAAACCAATATTCTTGACGGTAAACACACTCAGAAGAAGCTGGAAATTTTCCGCAATCAATTTGGTGTTCCTTACACTGATGAACAGATTGCTAACGCAAAGCAAGATGTAGAAGGTAAATCAGAGATGGATGCAATCATCGCTTATCTTCAATCTCTTGGCCACGCAATGAAATAAGGCATAATTATGGATATTATTACTTTTCAAAGTGTTTGGACTGTTACCGTTTTTGCTTGTTTCATGGGTGTTGTTTGGTGGGCTTTCGGAAAAGACCGCAAGTCTCGCTTCGATGAAGATGCAAACCTGGTATTTGATGATGAATTGCCAACTAAAAAAACAAACGAAGGAGTGACTAAATGATGAGTACATTCTGGAGTGTTTTTGTCACTGTAATCAGTATTGGTACATTGATCGGCTGCGCAGCACTGCTTCGTTGGTGTATCAACGACAAGACTGGCATCGAATCCGGTGAGGATATGGGACATGAGTACGATGGTATTCGTGAACTCAACAACCCTCTGCCTAAGTGGTGGTCTTATCTGTTCGTTAGTACGTTAGTCTTTGCCGTTATCTATTTTATCCTGTATCCAGGACTGGGTAACTTTAAGGGTGTGTTGGGTTGGACAAGTTCTGATCAAACGGTACGTTCTCTTGAGGAATCTCGAGCATCTATTGCTAACGCTCAGCAAAATAAGCAACTTAACCAGTATGCAAAAGAACTTGATGACGCTGATGCCTATTTTGGTGAAGCGTTCAAGCGATTAGCTTATGATGAAAGCGGGTCTGAACTTCGCTCTATCCCTGCAATTGCTGGTGATGAAGAAGCCGTTAAAGTTGGTCAGCGCTTGTTCCTTCAAAACTGTTCTCAGTGTCACGGTTCAGACGCTCGTGGTCAAAAAGGCTTCCCTAACCTAACAGATAACGCTTGGCTGTATGGTGGTGAACCAGAAGCTATTCTTACCTCTGTCATGCACGGCCGTGTTGGTCAAATGCCAGGCTGGAAAGATGCGTTGGGTGAAGATGGTGTTGCGGAAGTCGTAACCTATACGCTTAGCCTTTCTGGACGTTCTGTTAACGCGAGAGAAGCTGCAGCGGGTAAAGCTCGATTTGTCGTATGTGCAGCCTGTCATGGTACAGATGGTAAAGGTAACCCTGCTGTAGGTGCGCCTGATCTAACTGACCAAGTGTGGTTGTTCGGTGGTTCACGTGCTGACGTTACTGAAACGGTTATGTATGGACGCTCTGGTGTCATGCCTGCTTGGAAAGACATACTGGGTGAAGATAAGGTTCAACTTGTCTCAGCCTACGTTTGGGGGCTAAGCAACACAGAGCAAAAATAATAAGTAACATTTCAATAACAGCCCCTTTATCAGGGGCTGTTTTTCTTTTACAGTAAATACGTTAAGTATTTGTAATTCATTAGTATTATTTCATTGTATATTGAGAGTCATTATATGGAACAGCCTTGGTATAAGCAGTTTTGGCCCTGGTTCTTACTCTTCATCACAGTTGGTGTTTCTATGCTAACGTTGGTTAGAGTTGCCATACTTACCAATCATTCGGTTCACTTAGTAACTGAAGACTACTATAAGAAAGGGAAAGGTATAAACGTTGATATCTCACGAGTCAACGTGGCACAAGAGTTGGGGCTTAAAGCGACAATTCGCTCAGAAGCTAACACTGTAGTTATTCAATTAGACAAGGGTGAATTGGTTCACTATCCTGCTATCACAGCTATGTTTGCTCACCGTACACTTCCTGATCGCGATTTCACTAAACTTGTTACGTCAGACGCGTTAGGCCAGTATAGAATTACTCTTGAGAACCAAATTAAAGGCCCATGGTTTCTAGAACTGAGCCCACATGATGAACATTGGCTAATTCAAGGCCGTATCGAATTCCCTACCGAACAATCAATTAAACTGTCGAACTAATTATTATGTGCAAATCGTGTTATCACTGCGGTGAAGAAGTACCAGCCAACACGGATTTTAAAGTAGAGATACTGGATGAGATAAGAGACATGTGCTGCCCTGGTTGCGAAACGGTGGCACAAACTATCGTCGACAGTGGCTTGATTTCGTATTACCAATTTAGAACCGCTCCCGCAGAAAAAGTAGATCTTGTTCCTGAGCAACTTTTAACACTCATCCATTATGATAATGAAGATGTTCAAGCCGAGTTTGTTAGAAAAAATGAACATAGCTCTGAGGTTACTTTGTCCGTGGATGGAGTGTCTTGTGCCGCGTGTGCTTGGTTAATAGAGAAGCGGCTAAGCAAGGTAGAAGGCGTTCAATCAATACGTGTTAATACGACAACAAATCGTGCAGCACTTATTTGGGATGACTCAGTCGTTAAGTTGAGTGAGTTACTGTCTAATATCCATTCTTTAGGATATAAAGCGGCGCCTTTTGAAGCGGACAAGCATGAAGCCTCTTATCACCATGCAATGAAGCAATACCTTTACCGGCTAGGTATCGCTGGTATTGCCACCATGCAAGTTATGATGCTCGCCGTCGCTTTGTATCTTGAAGTATTCGGTGATTTAGAGCCTGAGTTTAAAAGCTATTTCCGTTGGGTGAGCTTAATTTTTGCCACTCCCGTATTAGTCTACTCTGCCCTACCATTTTATATGAACGCATGGCGAAGCATACGCGGTAGAACATTAGGGATGGACGTTCCTGTCTCCATTGCGCTTATTTTCGCTTACATTGCGAGCTTGGTGGCGACAGTGACCGAGCAAGGTGAAGTATTCTTCGAATCCATTTCGATGTTTACCTTCTTTTTATTGATTGGCCGTTTTCTCGAAATGAGAGCTAGGCGTAAAGCCGCTGCTGCCAGTGGTAATCTACTCAAACTTATCCCTGCAGTCGCCACAACGCTCGATGGCGAACAAATACCAGTTAAGACGCTTAAGGTCGGCGATAAAATTCGTGTGCTTCCTGGCGAACATATACCGGCAGATGGCGTGATCATGGCTGGAAGGGTTCATATTGACGAGTCAATGTTAACAGGTGAATCTTTACCTGTAGTGAGACAACAAGGTGACTCGGTATTTGCAGGAACGCTTAATGGCGAAGAATCCTTTGAACTTGAAGTGACGGCATCAAAAGCAAACTCTGTTATTTCAAATATTGTAAGGCTTCAAGACGAAGCTGAGCTTTCAAAACCTGCCATTGCTAAAGTTGCAGATGTTGTTGCACGTTACTTTGTTGGCGTGTCTTTAATCGTTGCTGCAAGCACTTGGTATTATTGGCAAGGCACCCGACCTGACGATGCGTTTTGGATCATGCTTTCAGTCCTCGTTGCCACCTGCCCTTGTGCACTCTCACTGGCAACCCCGACAGCACTGACATGTGCGACCTCTAGAATGGGTAATTTTGGCATTTTACTGAGAAAGAACCACGTCTTTGAAACCTTATGTAAAGTGAATCATCTGATTGTTGATAAAACGGGGACCTTAACGTGTGGGAACATTGAGATTAATCAGGTGGATATTGTCTCAAATATTGACCGAGATACCAGTATTGCGCTGGCGAAGAAACTTGAGTCATACGCTAACCACCCAATCGCAAAAGCGTTCAATCAATTTGATAATGATTCTGATATTGACGTTGAGGATGTAGAGAATGTTATCGGCTCAGGAATCTCAGGCTACTATGACGGTAAACTTGCGAAGATTGGTAGTGCTGAATTTGTCCTTGGAAATGTGAATCTTGGTACGGCTAATAGTATTTACCTATCGTTAGACGCCATACACATCGCTACTTTTACGTATAGTGATCCGATTCGTAAAGACAGTGCCTCTTTCATACAGCAATTTAGAGACGCTGGCATAAAAGTGACGCTGCTTACTGGCGATACGCAAGAAAACGCCGATATTGTCGCTAAACAAATTGGCATTGATAATGTCGTTGCATCTGCGAAACCACATGACAAGCTCGATTATCTAAATCAAGTGAACGACGACATTACTATGATGGTCGGGGATGGAATCAATGACGCTCCTACTCTTGCGGGCGCTCATATTTCAGTCGCTATGGGGGGGGGAACCGATGTTGCCAAAGCATCCTCTGATATGGTTCTTCTAGGTGATAAGCTAGAGCGACTGTTAGAAGCACGCAAACTTGCATTGAAGACGCGTAAAATCATTCGTGAAAATTTAGCTTGGTCTTTAGGCTACAACATGTTGATATTACCCCTCGCTGCAGCAGGCTTAGTCGCGCCTTATGTTGCTGCATTCGGTATGTCAGCGAGTTCAATTATCGTGGTATCAAATTCATTGCGGTTACTTAAAGAGAAAAAGTCACCGAAAGAGCGAATTAACTAATGGAAAGTTTGTACATACTCATACCCATTGCAATTATGTTGGTGGTTGTCGCTATAGGCATTTTTTTGTGGGCGGTTAAAAGTGATCAATTCGAAGACTTGGAACGCCAGGGTCACAACATACTCTTTGATGATGACGAACCAAAGCGTGAAAAAGACAGCAAGCAGGATAACCAATAATGTCTATTGATTGGCTCGGTGCATTTTTTATCGGGCTGATTGGCGCAGGCCACTGCATGGGAATGTGCGGTGGCTTGGCATCAGCTTTATCCCTTGGGCAACCATCTAAATCAATTCCACTTTATTACAACCTTGGGCGATTGCTAAGCTACTCTGTTATAGGCGCACTGATCGGCAGCGCGGTGTCTACGTTGGTAGAATTCTCGCAATTGAATCAAGCGCTGGCATGGCTACGATTAGTCGCCGCTATTTTTATGATTATACTCGCGTTGTATGTTGGACGGTGGTGGTTTGGTCTTCTTGCTTTTGAAAAGCTAGGGCAGCATTTATGGAAGTACATATCCCCTATCGGACAATCGTTTCTTCCACTGAAAAAACCGATCCACGCGGTTCCTTTTGGTTTCGTCTGGGGCTGGCTCCCTTGTGGGTTAGTTTACTCAACGCTAACCTGGGCTGCTGTATCAGGTAGCGCGATAAATGGCGCGTTAATCATGCTCTGTTTTGGGTTAGGCACACTTCCTGCGATGTTACTGGTTGGGTACAGTGCGACTCACCTAAAAGCCATTCAACAATCTACTTTGTTCCGTAATATTGGAGCGAGCTGTATTCTATTATATGGTGTGTATACGGCGTATGACGCAATAACAATCTTATCATTTAGTTTTTAAAAAGTTGATTTTACGAGTTTTATTTAGCTATCCTTTAGTGTTAAGCGATGATAAAATATTGATGTATGTCAAATAGTGAAAGGTTGTTATGATTTCTGAAAAGCCAGCAACAAAGCGCATTCAATCTGGTGGTTGTGCTATCCACTGCCAAGATTGCAGTATTAGCCAGCTATGTATTCCATTTACGCTAAGCGAATCTGAGCTCGATCAACTCGATCAAATCATCGAACGAAAGAAGCCTATCCAAAAGAGCCAAGAGCTTTTTAAAGCTGGTGATGAACTGAAATCTTTATACGCTATTCGCTCTGGTACAATCAAAAGCTACACCATTACCGAGCAAGGTGACGAGCAGATTACTGCATTCCACTTAGCCGGTGACTTAGTCGGCTTTGATGCTATCACTGAAGATCGCCACCCTAGCTTTGCACAAGCTTTGGAAACCGCAATGGTATGTGAAATACCTTACGAAATTCTAGATGACCTGTCTGGAAAAATGCCAAAGCTTCGTCAGCAAATCATGCGTTTAATGAGTAATGAAATTAAAGGTGATCAGGAAATGATCCTGTTACTCTCTAAGAAAAATGCAGAAGAACGCTTAGCCGCTTTCCTATATAACCTATCAACACGTTTCTCTCAGCGCGGCTTTAGTCCTCGTGAGTTCCGATTAACGATGACGCGTGGTGATATTGGTAACTACCTAGGTTTGACTGTTGAAACAATCAGCCGTTTGCTCGGGCGTTTTCAAAAGTCAGAGATGTTAAGTGTTAAAGGCAAATACATCACTATCTTAGATCACGATGCACTGATGAAACTTGCTGGTGTATCGACAGAATCATAAGTAACTTCAATGACGTAGCTCAACAATGAGCTGCGTCATACTTCCTATATCTTTCCCCTTCTTTTTCTCTCACTTGTTCACCCATCTAAGCTACATTAGGTATATAGCCCTAATCATTTAAGGTGTGTGTATGAGTATTTATAACAAGATATTAGTGGTTGCTGATATCAATAATGATCAACAACCAGCGTTAGCTAGAGCGATGCAGCTCGCCTCTAAAAGTAAATCTCCAAGTCGTGTGACGTTCTTCCTATCTATTTATGATTTCTCCTATGACATGACTTCTATGCTCTCAATGGACGAGCGTGATGCGATGAGAAAAGGAGTTATTCATCAACGCGAGCAGTGGATGAAGAAAGTAGCCTCCACCTATTTGCTTGACGGTATAGAATTCGATATTCAGGTTGTTTGGCATAACCGCCCATACGAAGCCATTATTGCCGAAGTGTTTGCCGGGTCTCATGACATCCTTATTAAAGGGACACGTACTCATGATGTTCTAGAGTCAGTCATCTTTACTCCTACTGATTGGCATTTGCTGAGAAAGTCTCCATGCCCTGTTCTGCTTGTGAAGAATGAGTCGTGGCCACAAGACGCGAACATCGTTGCGTCCGTTCATGTTGGTTCAGAAAGTGATACGCATATTGATCTTAATGACCGTATGGTTAATCAATTGAAAAATCTAGCTGAGCGACTCGACGCCAAGTCCTTTTTAGTGAATGCGTATCCGGTCACGCCCGCAAACATTACGATCGAGCTTCCTGAGTTTGACCCAACGACATACACGGATGCAGTGCGGGGTCATCACCTCACCTCCATGAAAGCGTTACGCCAGAAACACGGCTTTGATGAAGAGCAGACCATAGTTGAACAAGGTTTACCTGAAGATGTCATTCCTGAGGTTGCTGCTCGCGTGGACGCTGCGATGGTTATATTAGGAACGACAGGGAGAACAGGTTTGTCAGCCGTGTTCATTGGCAATACCGCTGAGCATGTCATTGATAAAATAAATTGTGATGTTCTTGCGCTTAAGCCTCATGGCTATGTTAGCCCGTTAGATCCTCAAACCGCGGTTTAACCTAGCGACGCTAATAAACTGTTTGAATAGCCCTTTGTTGGTTTATCAATATAAAGATAAAACTCAAAGGGTTTTTTAGTCTCTAAACTTCCATAATGACTAGCATCTAGAAGAGATATCCGTATCATACGCACTTCATTTTGGTTTAGAGATTTAACAGCAGATGACTGAGCAGACCCAAGAGCAAACTAAAGCTCAACACTATGGCTTCAATAAATTAGCTAAGCGTATTCGTCGAAATACAGGACAAGCAATTGCAGACTTCAACATGATTGAAGACGGTGATCGAATTATGGTTTGTCTGTCAGGTGGTAAAGACAGCTTTACTATGCTTGATATATTGATGGGTTTGCAGAAAAGTGCCCCTGTAAAGTTCGATTTGATTGCTGTTAACTTAGATCAAAAACAGCCTGGTTTTCCAAGTCATATTCTTCCTGAGTACCTAGAAAACCTCGGTGTAGAGTACAAAATTGTTGAGGAAGACACTTACTCGATCGTTCAGGACAAGATCCCTGAAGGTAAAACGACCTGCTCTCTTTGTTCACGTTTGCGTCGAGGTATTCTGTATAAAACAGCCAAAGAGCTCGGTGCGACAAAAATAGCCTTAGGCCACCATAGAGACGACATCATCGAAACATTGTTTTTAAACATGTTCCACGGCGGAAAATTAAAATCAATGCCACCTAAATTGGTGTCAGATAATGGTGAACATGTCGTTATTCGCCCACTCGCCTATTGCCGCGAGAAAGACATCATCAAGTACTCGAATCAATGTGACTACCCTATTATTCCTTGTAATTTATGTGGGTCACAACCTAACTTGCAGCGCCAGAACATTAAGCAAATGCTGAATACATGGGATAAACAGTTCCCTGGTCGTATCGAAACAATGTTTACTGCGATGCAGAATGTCGTTCCAAGCCACCTTGTAGATAATGAACTCTTTGACTTTAAGTCCATTAATCGTGATTCTGGGATTATCGATGGAGGCGATATTGGGTTTGATAAACAGGAGATGCCTGCTGTATCAAATATAGATGAAGATTCAGTAACGGAGTTTGATCCTAGTCTTGCATTGAACGTGACAAACCTTTAAGCGTTATAGAGTTGAAAAAGCCGCATATAGCGGCTTTTTTATTGCGAGGTGATTATTGAGCGTTGGGAATGAACGGTAAAACTCGAACCGTCTCTACAGGCAGCGTAACGTATTCATCTTTTGAAAGCTCGTCAATGACGACGGTAGCAACGCCGTTCTCGATTGCTATGCTTTCACCATTGGAGCGCGTGATTGAGCCACTGTAGTTGTTCGCAAATTCTAACGTTAACCCTTCAACTTCAGGTGAGAACCACTTGGAAAACATACCGCCGAGGTCGTCGAGCAGACTTTTCATTTGTGGCGGGTATTGGCTAAGTTCTTCAACACTTATCTTTCCATTCAATGGTTCCTTCGTCATGACGACCATTGAGAAATCACATTGAATGTCATTTTGGGTATGAATGAAAACAAGTGGATTGGCACTGCGTAAATTGCTGTCGAGTGGTACTAAAAGCTCATTGTTGGGCGCTATCGTTAGCTCTTCATAATGCTCTTCTTTTTCCATCCACGCCTTTTCAATGTTGCAAAGTTGGCGTGTTTCTTTATTGATAAAAAAGAACGAAACCTTGACGTCGTCATGCCCTTCGTTGGCGTTATTTTTCATCTGAGTGTAAAGCTTAGAATAAGTAAATCGATACTCTTGAGCAGACGCTGGTAAGGCAGAAAACAGGACGGACGCCGCCAGTAAAGCTGAGGAAAGTCTTTTCATAATACTTCTTTTATTTAGACCAGAATGGCTGGTTGAAACGAATCATACCTTGAATCTCATCAACATAAGGCTGTCCGCGTTCTGAGTAGCGTATTAACCCATTAGCAAGTTCTATTGCGGCTTCACTGTTAAGGAGATCTTGGTTATTAATGTGAAGGTCATATCGAATCTCTCTAAGCTCTTGGTAGGCTCTATTTCGATTCACATTCATGAAATAGCGATGTATGGACTCTTGAACAGACCGAAATTTCGCGACTTCGTGTGTCATCCCTTCTTTTCTGTGCTGCGGAACAACACCACAGCCGGCACTATAGCACCATTGCCCAAAGTAGTTGTTTGCCTCAGTCGCAAAGCGTGAAGTACCCCACCCAGACTCTTTTGCTGCTTGAGTCAGTACTAATGCTTCTGGCAGCACATCCACTCGGCGAAGCATTGATTCAATCCAACGCTCATTAATTCCTTCAGAGCTTAATTCAATATGGTAAAGACCAGACAACCTCTCTGCGTAAGCATGATCTTCAGAGGTAAGTTCATTAATGCTAAATCGTGATTTAATTTGCTCTAAACGCCCCCTTTCTTTCACTATACGCTCGTTTTCACGAGCCACGCCTGGTTTCAAATATTCAAAAAAAGCGGTCTTTTTCTCTTGAACGTTTTCAATAGCTGAGAAGTTGGGCGCGTCACTTATTTTGTTGCCAGTAACTTGGATAAGGCGCTGCGCGTCTTGGGCTGTTTCTACGACTGTCTCTTCTTTATTCGAGTCTAAATCGTTGCTATACCAGACTAAAGTGCTTGATATAAAAACGATTGGAGCAGCAATCAGTATGAGCTTCTTACGCATTGAACACCTTTGAGTCTTTGTCGTGGTCATCGCTACTTGGTGTATCGTCATCAGGGCGATCAGAAGCGACGACTTTCAGTCGAATACCAAACATATTGCGGTAGATGATTCCTTTTACGTGGAAAAAGAAAGGAAGAACAAAAATAAGACCGATACCGTAGAAAACAGCGGCAGCGACAAACAGCATCGTAATAATGAGATAGATGGTCGCGATAGAAAATATCTTTTTGTTTACGCCTCGTAAAGATAGCCAAAGTGCTTGAAACGGCGAGACTCGCTTTTCGCAGACAAGCAGGATGCAATTGCTAAATGCGAGTGACAAATAGAGAGAGACTAACGGAAGAAATGCACCCGCCACCCCTTGAAGTATTAAACTTGCCAGTGTCGTGATTATTACTGGAACCGTAAACTGAAGTCCTTTACCGATATGACGCAGTTTTGTGTTTAATCCAGCAGCGTGGCTCATTGCCATAAGGCATAGCCCTGCGTAAATCGGAGCGCTAACCACTTCATAGCTAAAGTTCGCAACGAATATCGCTTGAACCATAGACTCGTTAAAGCTGTCGGGGTTGTTAAAAATATCTAAGATGATCGATGGGTCGCCAAGTTGAAGCTTGAGAGCGATGTAAAAAATGGCCAGTTGCGCGATAAGTAAAATCATCACTGCTGGCGAGAATGAAAGAAAGTGTTTGAGCGTCAAACTGCCCGCTTCTTTTAAAACTTCACCTACCTTTAATTCATAATCGCCTGACAGTGCTTTCTCAACACTGCCACCTAGGTTGAAGTCTTTTTCTATATCGTTATTCATTCTGGAGTCCGTCACAATGAGAGATTACTCAATCGCTATTTGATGAAAATTAGTCGCATTATACTTAAATGGCATTTATACGAAAATCTGATCTGCTGTTTATCCTAAATTTCTTACATATTCGTGTGATTACTGTTCAATTATACTCGCTATTGCAGGCTCACTGATTCCATCGCGAAGATAGTCAGTCCATATCATTGAGTTTGAGCACAAAAATACTTTAAATTCACAGGATTGATGATTATCATCCGCCCATAAATCTATCTTGTATTACACTCGAATATGAGCATCTTGTTTATCATTGAGGGGATAACCAAACCTTGAACACGAAACTTCATCACAACAAACCCGTCATTCGATTATCTTCCATTAGCAAAAGCTTCGATGGAAATAGGGTTATTAACAACCTCTCTCTTGATGTACACCACGGTGAGTTCCTTACCATCTTGGGGCCTTCAGGTTGTGGCAAAACCACCGTGTTACGCCTTCTTGCTGGGTTCGAGCAATCAGACATTGGCACCGTGATGTTAGACGACGTTGACATTACGAACGTGCCCGCAGAACAAAGACCCGTTAATACAGTCTTTCAGAGTTACGCTCTATTTCCTCATATGACGATCTTTGAGAACGTAGCGTTCGGGCTACGCATGCAGAAAGTGCCTAATAATGAAGTGAAACTTAGGGTTGAAGAAGCGTTGAAAATGGTTCGACTTCAAGACCATATCAATAAAAAGCCTCATCAGATGTCAGGCGGTCAACAACAGCGTGTAGCCATCGCTCGTGCGGTAGTCAATAAGCCTAAGGTTTTATTACTTGATGAGTCTTTATCAGCGCTCGATTATAAGTTACGCAAACAGATGCAAATTGAGTTAAAACAGCTCCAACGCCAACTGGGTATCACTTTCATTTTTGTCACACACGATCAAGAAGAAGCGCTTTCGATGTCGGATCGAATTGTCGTGATGAAAGACGGTGTGATTGAGCAAGATGGTACTCCGCGTCAAATTTACGAAGAGCCTAAAAATCTATTTGTTGCCGAGTTTATTGGAGAAATAAACATTTTCAAAGCATTGGTCACGTCTCGTATCGACGATGAACGTATAGCCGTTGACATTGAAGGTTCATCATCCATCGTTCACTACGCAAAAGCCGTTAATCCAGGCGACCTACTCAGTGTTCTATTAAGACCGGAAGACCTTCGAGTTAAAGAACTGAAAGATGCTGAGAATTCAGGGATTGTTGGTCATGTGATTGATCGAACATACAAGGGAATGACACTCGACTCCGTCATAGAGTTGCCTTCTGGTATGCGAGTCATGACCAGCGAGTTCTTCAATGAAGACGATCCTGATGTCGATCATTCGCTTGGACAAAAAGTGGCTATTTCGTGGATTGAAACTTGGGAAGTGGTACTGACCGATGCGCAAACTGTTTAATTTCAGAAATACCGTCATCACGCTTATCGTTTCTTGGTTAACGTTGTTCGTGCTCGTGCCTAATATCATGATCATCGCCACGAGCTTTTTAACCCGTGATGAAGCCAACCTTATCGACTTTACCTTCACGCTAAGCAATTACGAGCGTCTCATTGATCCACTGTACTTAAAGGTTCTTTGGCACTCTTTTTACATGGCAACGATAGCAACGTTTATTTGCCTGGTTATTGGTTATCCCTTTGCTTACATCATTACTAAGATGCCCGTTCACCTGAGGCCAATCATGTTGTTCCTTGTTATTGTTCCATTTTGGACCAATTCGTTAATACGCACTTATGGCCTAAAAATAGTATTGGGTACGCAAGGTGTGTTGAATAAAGGGCTATTGGCGCTTGATATCATCGACAAGCCCTTAAGGCTTATGTATACCGAAACGGCGGTAATGATTGGCTTAGTGTATGTCTTACTTCCGTTCATGATCTTGCCGCTCTACTCTACCATCGAAAAGCTTGATAACTCGTTTATCGAGGCCGCCAAAGATCTTGGAGCCAACAAGTTACAAACATTTGTTCGGATAACGTTGCCTCTCACCATGCCGGGTATCATTGGTGGTTGCCTATTAGTTTTATTGCCAGCATTGGGAATGTTTTATGTGGCTGATTTACTCGGTGGCGCTAAAAATCTACTGATTGGTAATGTAATCAAAAGTCAGGTGTTAAACGCTAGAGATTGGCCGTTTGGTGCGGCGACCAGTATTGCTTTAACTGGGGCGATGGCGATGCTTCTCTATATCTACTACAAAACGGGTAAACTCTTCAACCGCAGTTCGGAGCTAAGTTAATGGGCAGATTCTCAAAATTCAGCTTTATGAGCTTAGTGTATTTATTCCTGTATCTACCCATCATTGTTCTGATTGTAAACTCATTCAATAGCAATAAATTTGGCATGAAATGGGGAGGCTTTACGACGAAGTGGTACCAAGCATTAGTGAATAATGACAGCCTGATGCAAGCAGCATGGCACTCTCTAAACGTCGCTTTATTCTCTGCCACTGCTGCGACCCTTATTGGTGGGTTAACGGCTATTGCTCTATTTCGATACCAGTTTAAAGGTAAAACTGCAGTCAACGGCATGCTGTTCATTGTGATGATGTCGCCAGACATAGTGATGGCGATTTCATTTTTGGCCCTCTTTTTAGCGATGGGTGTTCAACTCGGCTTTGTTACGCTGTTCATTGCGCATATTACCTTTTGTTTGCCGTTCGTGGTGGTCACCGTATATAGCCGCCTAAAAGGGTTTGACGTAAAAATGCTTGAGGCTGCCAAGGATTTGGGGGCAAGTGAGTGGACAATACTAATGAAGATTATTGTCCCCATTGCTAAACCCGCGATTGCCGCGGGCTGGTTACTGAGCTTTACCCTTTCATTGGACGACGTCATTATCAGTTCATTTGTGACTGGTCCAAGCTACGAGATATTGCCGTTAAAGATATACTCAATGGTTAAAGTCGGTATTTCGCCAGAAGTGAATGCCCTTGCCACTGTCATGCTTGTTGTCTCGCTTTTCTTGGTTTTGCTGTCTCACTTCATCGGCAAAGACAAGTTAACTCGCTAGTAGAGTTCGCCTATGATTGAATGATGCAATGTGTCAAATTTAGATGATTCATTGCATTACTATTTTTATTGGTTATTCTTCGTTATATATTTGAAAAATTGAATTTTATTCCTAAACTTACCTCATCTTTGCTCAGTAAAGATGTAAGTTTAGTTTTGTTACATAGAATGGAAATATCATGAAACGTAAAATAGGTATAGCAGCTTTATTCTCAGCCACTTTGCTCTCTCTCCCAGCTCAAGCGGAAGACAAAGAATTGTATTTTTATAATTGGTCGGAATATATTCCAAATGAAGTGCTAGAAAGCTTTACGAAAGAAACCGGGATTAAGGTGATTTATTCAACCTATGAGTCCAATGAAAGTATGTATGCGAAATTGAAAACCCAGGGTTCAGGATATGACCTTGTTGTTCCTTCAACGTATTTTGTTTCGAAGATGCACAAAGAAAACATGCTTCAAGAAATCGACAAAAGCAAACTGTCCAATTTCGCAGGCCTTGACCCAAATTATCTCGATAAACCATTCGATCCGAACAATGCCTTCTCTATTCCTTATATTTGGGGAGCAACGGGGATTGGTGTAAATACAGACATGCTTGATAGCTCATCACTAGGTAGTTGGAGCGATTTTTGGGACAGCAAGTGGGAAGGTCAACTTATGCTAATGGACGACTCGAGAGAAGTCTTCCACATTGCGCTTACAAAGCTAGGTTACTCGCCAAACACAACCGACCCTAAAGAAATTGAAGAAGCGTATCAGGAGCTTAGAAAGCTAATGCCAAATGTATTAGTTTTTAATTCTGACTTTCCAGCTAACCCTTATCTCGCGGGTGAAGTCTCGTTAGGTATGCTTTGGAATGGCTCGGCTTACATGGCCCGACAAGAAGGTGCTTCAATTGATATCGTCTGGCCTGAGTCTGGGTCTATTTTTTGGATGGACAGCTTGGCAATTCCGGCTGGTGCAAAAAATATAGAGGCAGCGCACAAGATGATCGACTTTTTGTTACGCCCAGAAAACGCAGCTAAGGTCGCACTAGAGATTGGCTACCCTACTCCCGTTAAAGCCGCATACCCTCTATTACCAGAGGAGTTTGCTAATGACCCGAATATCTTCCCTCCTCAGGAAGTGATGGACAGCGGCGTGTGGCAAGATGAAGTTGGAGAAGCAAGTGTGTTGTACGAAGACTACTTCCAGCGTTTAAAAGTCGGAAACTAAAAGAGATTTATTTAAAGCGGCGTTAGCCGCTTTTTTTATTAGTGGCTACACTTAACAAAGGAGACATTAGCCAAAGGAATACAGTTTGAGAGACATTTCAAGAGTGATCGTTTTTGCGACCATTGTGTATCTATTGTCCTTTCTTTTGTATTACGTCGCTCAAGGCTCTCCGATTGACTCACATTTTGACTTTGTATTTGAAACCAATACCTTAGCCATTGTTCTTTATATCTACTTCATTTCCAATTCAACGATACAATCTAATTCCAAGCTGAAGTACGGTGTTTGGTTACTCATCTCGACCAAATTTTATGACATCGTTACTGAAATAAAAGTTCTGGATGATCTCAGTGATCAGTACGAATTTGTTGATTCCTTTATAGAAGACGGACTGCAGCAACTTGCTTACGTAATGATAGCGATTGGACTGACGGAACTGAAGCGCAAGGCGAAAGAGCTTTCAATGCGTGATGAGCTAACCGGGTTATACAATCGCAAAAAGCTTAAAGATATTCCTTTTTCTGAATTTGATTTAATCTATTTTGACTTAGATGGGTTAAAAGAAATTAACGATACGGAGGGACACGCGGCTGGGGATTTAATTCTAAAACGATTCGCTCAATCACTTGTTGATGCCATGGATAAAAATGAACTTGGATTTAGACTAGGTGGTGATGAATTTATTGTCGCGACGGTTGCTGGTCGCGCACAACAACTATTGGATGCTTTAGAACGAGATTTATCCGATGGGCCTGTTAAATACAGCTACGGTGTCGAATCAACAAGAAAAGAAGACCTCGATGATGCTATCCGACGTACAGATTTAGCCATGTATAAAATGAAAAGCTCCCAAATCAATAAGGAAGATTGAGAGCCTTTATCACCATGACTTGTTCGATAGCTATGAACGTTAAGCGCGCTGTTGATTCTGAATATCGGCACTCAATAATTCTTCTACCAACCGAGGTACCTCTATACTTGCCTTGCCATATCGCTTCTCTTCAAACTCACTCTCTACAGCACTTGGCTCAAGGTTAATTTCTATTGTATGCGCGCCATGCATCTTAGCGTCGTGTACAAATCCAGCGGCAGGGTAAACAACCCCAGATGTTCCAATAGATATGAATAAATCGGCTTCTTCAAGCGATGAATAGATGTCTCCCATTCTTAATGGCATTTCACCAAACCAAACAATATGTGGACGCATTTGCGCTGGAATTTGACAGCAGTGGCAAAGTTCTCCAGTTACAATGTCACCAGCGTGTTCAATGACTTGATTTGACTCACTGCATCTAGACTTCAAAAGCTCACCGTGCATGTGAATAATATTACCGCTACCGCCTCTTTCATGAAGGTTATCTATATTTTGAGTAATGACGGTTACCTTGCCATTAAGCTCAGATTCGAGTTTCCCAAGGGCTAAGTGCGCGGCATTTGGCTGTATAGTTTCTGATTGGAGCTTACGTCGACGTTGATTATAAAAATCTTGCACTAAATCCGGATCACGGCTGAATCCTTCTGGCGTCGCAACATCTTCAATTTTATGATTTTCCCACAGCCCATCCTGAGCTCTAAAGGTTTGAATTCCTGATTCGGCAGATATTCCTGCTCCAGTTAGGATTACAATGTTTGTATAAGGAAACGGCATGCTCTGTCCTTTTAGCCCTGATTTTATTTAAGACTAGCATTGATCTTTTTCCATCAGAAGCGCTAGGCGTTAGACCATAGTATTAATTCCTTTAACTTCATATGGGTTTTGTGATGGTTGACAAAAAAAGAGAGGACTAAGCCTCTCTTTTGTATCAATAATTATATGTGCGTTATTTAGTCTTCATTTGTTGAAGAGATCTTATGAACAGCAAGATCGGCCCCAATAAATTCTTCTTCTTCTGACAGACGCAGCCCAGTAATCTTATGTAGCGCGCCGTAGACAATAACTGCGCCTATTACGGCTGTCGCGATACCTAGAATTGTACCTAGAACCTGAACCGTAAAGTTAACGCCTCCGAGCCCACCCAGAGCGGTTTGCCCGAAGATACCTGCTGCGACACCACCCCACGCACCGCATACACCGTGTAATGGCCATACACCTAATACATCGTCAATTGAGGTTTTGTTTTGTAGATAAGTAAATAGATACACGAACAAGCCACCGGCTATACCACCTGTTATGAGAGCGCCAATTGGGTGCATAAGATCTGAGCCTGCACAGATAGCAACAAGCCCGGCTAACGGACCATTATGAATAAAACCTGGGTCATTCTTACCCGCTATTAACGCAACGACAATTCCGCCAACCATCGCCATTAGTGAGTTAAGCGCAACTAATCCGCTTATCCCTTCTAGTGTTTGAGCGGACATGACATTAAAGCCAAACCAGCCGACACATAATATCCAAGCACCTAACGCTAAGAAAGGAATGTTAGAAGGTGCAAAGTTAGTGTGTTTCCCCGCGCGAATTCGACCTTTTCTCATACCCAAAAAGAGGACAGCAACGAGCGCAATCCAGCCGCCAACGCCGTGCACAACCACCGAGCCTGCAAAATCATGGAATGAAGCACCAAAGCTTGATTCAAACCATGCTTGAACGCCAAAGTTTCCGTTCCAGATCATGCCTTCAAAAAGTGGGTATACAAGACCAACCGTTAAGAATGTGGCGATGAGGATCGGATAAAAACGAGCTCGCTCTGCAATACCACCTGACACGATGGCTGGTATCGCTGCAGCAAATGTCAGTAGGAAGAAGAACTTTACAAGTTCATACCCATTGCCAGCTGAAAGGGTTTCTGCACTTGAAAAGAAATGCCCACCATAGGCAACCCAATATCCAATAAAGAAGTAAGCTAACGCTGAAACCCCAAAATCTGCAAGAATCTTAACTAACGCATTGACTTGGTTCTTATGTCGAACGGTCCCTACTTCCAGAAAGGCAAAGCCTGCGTGCATTAGGAATACCATTATCGCGCCAAGCAATAAAAATAGCGTGTCTGAGCTTTGTGTTAAAAGCTGAACAGCGCCTTGAATTTGGCTAGATGATTCTGACATGTGAAGAGATCTCCTTACTCTTTTGTAGCGCACCATCATGGTGCTAGATAGGCAAATTTCAGAGCAAAATGACGGTCTTGCTCAATACTCCGGGGTAAAGAGCAACTAATGTGCCAGTATGGATTTTAGGGGCAATTGAGAAGAGGGTTTACAGTTATCGATCTAAATATCAGTATCTTAGTAAAAGCGTGGTTTTGTTAGTAAATTTTTTGATGTCATAAAGGTGCACTGTATTGATGCGCTTGCACCAAAGATAAACAATTGACCAGACAACAAAGGTCATTAGATAAAAGTTGTAGGCAAAAAAAGAGGACGCTTACCGTCCTCTTCTTGTTAATAGTGGAATTGCCCTAACCTCATCTAAAGGTTCGGTCCTTTCACAGGCTCATGTGGGAGATCGGCTTTCAATTGCTTCATGCCAGTAAACATGCGAATGAACCAAACAACAATTGCTATTGTTGCGAAGATCATACCGACGATCGGAATGCCATATGCCACACTGTCAATCATTGAACTTTTGTACCAATAGTCATTGATACCCTTTAAGACGCCATTTGTCGTGGCAATCGTTACTATCAAGATAACGAAAAAGGTAAGGTTCAAAAAGAAGCTACGAATAAGCCCATAGTAATGAGAATTTACAACCTCAGAATCCTCGCCTTTATCCAAACGATAACCGGCATAGACGATTGCAACGACGCCAGAGAGCAAACAAGTCAGCGGTGTAAACAGACTTGCAATGTAGGCAAACCAAATACCTTTATGTTGTTTGTTCATGGGCTGCTCCTTGAACACGCTCTTTTAAAACGGTACTGCCTTCAGTCGCGGTCTCTTTCACTTCGTCATACCAAATATCATGGTGTTCTTTCGCCCAAGTCTCATCGACTTCGCCCGTGACCATCGCCTCTAACGCGCCTTCCATGCCAAATAGACCTATGTAGATGTGGAATACAAACCCACATATTAGAATTAACGCAGACAGCATATGAATAAGGTTAGACAATTCCATGTCTCTTCGGGTTTGGCCAAAGATTGGAAAATCGAGAACCAGACCGCTGAAAGCAACCACTGAGCCCACAACGATGAGCAGCCAAAACAGAGCCTTTTCACCTGCGTTAGAGAAGCCAGCAGATGGGTGCGTCCCTTTATGCTTTCCGACCATTCCGCCAAGCTTCATGAACCAGGTGAGATCAACTCGGCTGAAAATCGACTTTCGCCACCACTTGAATAGGATCAGAATCAATAGAATGCCAAACAACGGACCAAGGTAATTGTGGTACTGCTTGGCCAACATAATGATAAACCCCCAGAGATCTGTTGGTATGTAAGGCTTTAGGAAATGTTTGCCATACACAAGCATCAACCCGCTAAAGGCCAATGTTAGGAAGGTAAACGCCATACTCCAATGCAGTGCTCTATCCAGTCGAGTCCACCGTTTGATCTTTCGACCTGTTCTCGGTTTACTCAACATCACAGGGCCAACAATGATATAAGCCAGAATCACAACAGAGATACTGCCGAATATTGCGATAGCCCCCGCAGGTGACATCCACTTCTCTTTCAAGATGTACCACGTTTGCCCTGGAGTACTGATCAGCACCCCATGCTCTGGGAATTGAGACGTTGTATAACCTTCCTCTCCTTGCCTAACTTGACGCCAAAAGTCAGCACCAGCAAGTTGAGTTATTTCTCTTTCAGAAACGCTTGTGCTCCCCTTTGCAGTTTGTTCACTAGCGTTTGATACAAAAGAAAAAGTCAGTAGTAATGCTGTCAATAACGACAGCATTACAAGAGAGGTACGCTTAATGGGTTCGAACATAGCTCTCTCCACGATTAACTTTTAGTCGCATCAAATGCAAGGTCTTCACCATTTGTCCAGCCTGCATCTTTTGCTCCACGCTCAACAACGCGCTGTCTGAATATGTCCGAGACTTTATTTGCATCACCAGCTATTAATGCTTTGGTTGAACATAGGGACGCACACATAGGCAGCTTGCCTTCCGCAATACGGTTAGCTCCATATTTTTGGCGTTCCTCTTCTGATCCCGCCTCTGTTTCTGGCCCGCCAGCACAGAATGTGCACTTGTCCATTTTGCCTCGTTCTCCAAACGCGGTTTGTTTTGGGAATTGAGGAGCACCAAATGGGCAAGCGAACAGACAGTAACCACACCCAATACAAAGGTCTTTATTGTGTAGAACAATGCCGTCTTCGGTTCTTTCAAAACAGTCAGCAGGACACACCGCCATACAAGGCGCATCGGTACAGTGCATACAGGCGACCGAAATAGAGTTCTCTCCCGGCTCACCGTCATTAAGCGTGACTACACGGCGACGTTGAATCCCCCACTCTAACGCATCATCATTTTCGTTCTTACATGCCGTAACACAGCCATTACATTCGATGCATCGCTTGGTGTCACAAAGGAATTTCATATTAGCCATCTCTATTTCTCCTAAGCTTTGCGAATGTTACAAAGGGTGACTTTTGTTTCTTGCATCTGTGTCACAGGGTCATATCCGTAGGTTGTTGCAATGTTCGCGGATTCACCAATAACGTATGGGTCTGTGCCTTCTGGGTATTTATCTCTCAGATCTTCGCCTTGGAATTTTCCTCCGAAGTGGAACGGTATAAACGCAAGTCCTGGTTTAACACGGCGTGTGACCATTGCTTTCACGTGAATACGCCCTTTTTCTGCCCCTTCTACCCAAACCATATCGCCATCTTTGAAGCCAAGATCGTTCGCGTCTTTCGGGTTTACTTCGACAAACATCTCTTGTTGTAACTCAGCTAGCCAAGGATTTGAACGTGTCTCTTCGCCGCCTCCCTCATATTCCACCAGTCGACCAGAAGTCAAAATGATTGGGTATTCTTGAGACTTATCTTGGTCTTGGATGGATTTGTACATGGTGGGTAGACGGTAGATAGACTCACTGTCATCCCAAGTCGGATAATCGGTGACAAGGTCACGTCTTGGGGTGTAAAGAGGCTCACGGTGCAGTGGCACTCGATCTGGGAATGTCCATACAATGGCGCGTGCCTTCGCATTACCAAATGGAATACAACCATGCTTTATCGCCACTCGTTGGATACCACCAGAAACATCGGTTTTCCAGTTTTTACCTTCTGCAGAGGCTTTTTCGCTCTCTGTTAGGTCATCCCACCACCCAAGGTGTTTTAACAACTTGTCGCTGAATTCAGGGTATCCGTCTTTCAACTCACAATCTTTTGAGTAGCTGTCTTCCGCTAGTAGGTTTTCACCTTCGAATTCAACGCCAAAGCGTGCTCGGAAATTACCACCGCCATCAGCTACCGTCTTAGAGGTATCGTAGAGAATATGCGTCCCTGGGTGCTTCATTTCAGGTGTGCCCCAACAAGGCCAAGGAAGCCCATAGGTTTCACCATGCGCAGGACCACCCTCAGCTTCTAGTGAGGTTTTATGGAAAGTGTGCCAATTCATTGTATGAGATTTGATACGCTCAGGGCTTTGGCCTGTGTAACCTATGGTCCACATTCCTTTGTTGAACTCGCGAGTAATGTCTTCGATGACGGGCTGGTTGTTTTCAACCTTGATGTGCTTGAATAACTGATCTGAAAAGCCCAGTTTCTTGCTGAGAAGATACATGATTTCATGATCGGGCTTAGACTCAAATAAAGGAGCCACGACCTGCTCACGCCATTGCAATGAACGGTTAGAAGCGGTTACAGAGCCCGTCGTTTCAAACTGCGTTGTTGCTGGTAGAAGGTAAACACCGTCGGTGCGGTCATTCATGACTGCCGCTACCGTCGGGTATGGATCAACAATCACCATCATATCGAGTTTTTGCATTGCTGTTTTCATCTCAACACCGCGTGTTTGAGAGTTAACCGCATGACCCCAATAAAACATGGCTCGAATGTTGTCTTTTTGCTCGATGTTGTTTTTGTCTTCAAGTACGCCGTCTATCCAACGTGAGACTGGGATTCCCATGTTGTTCATCGGCAGTTTTCCGCGGTACTTGTTTTGGTCGAAGCGATCTTTGACCCATTGGTGGTCAAGATCCCAAACGCCAGACCAGTGTTTCCAAGCGCCGTCAGAAAGTCCGTAATACCCTGGAAGTGTATGAGAAAGCACGCCTAAATCCGTTGCGCCTTGTACGTTGTCATGACCACGGAATATGTTTGCGCCACCTCCAGATTTGCCCATATTGCCTAAGGCAAGCTCAAGGATACAGTAAGCGCGCGTGTTGTTATTGCCCGTCGTATGTTGTGTTCCGCCCATACACCAAACAATACAGCCTGGTCGGTTTTCAGAGAGTAGCTTAGCAGTCTGATACACTTCTTCTTCAGAAATTCCAGTTACACGCTCTACTTCAGCAGGTGGCCATTTCGCCACTTCTTCACGAACTTCATCCATGCCAAACACGCGCTGGCGAATAAACTCTTTATCTTCCCACTGGTTCTTGAAAACATGCCACAGTACGCCCCAAATAAAGGCCACATCGGAACCTGGGCGCAAAGAGACATAGTGATCGGCTTTTGCAGCGGTGCGTGTGCGACGAGGGTCCGCCACAACGATCTTACAACCGTTCTTCTCTTGCGCGATAAGAATATGCTGCATTGCTACGGGGTGAGCTTCTGCTGGGTTAGAACCGATAAACAACGCTGACTTACAGTTATGCATATCATTGAAAGAGTTGGTCATGGCGCCGTAACCCCATGTGTTGGCAACACCCGCAACCGTGGTCGAGTGACAAATACGCGCTTGGTGATCAACGTTATTCGTTCCCCAAAGGCTTGCCATTTTTCGGAACATGTACGCTTGTTCATTGCTGTGTTTAGCACTGCCTAGCCAATAAACAGAATCAGGCCCCGATTCTTTACGAATTTCGAGCGTCTTATTGCCAATTTCTTCAATGGCTTGTTCCCAAGACAGCTTTTTCCACTTGCCGTTTTCAAGCTTCATTGGGTACTTTAAGCGTCGTTCACCATGCCCATGTTCACGAAGTGCTGCGCCTTTTGCACAGTGACCACCAGCATTAAACGGGTGATCAAATGCAGGCTCTTGCCCAGTCCAAATCCCATTTTGAACTTCCGCATAAATGCCACAACCTACCGAACAATGTGAGCAAATGGTGCGTTTTACTTCTGTTTCTACCTCTGAATCGACCGATTGTGCTTGTGCCTTTTTCATCATGGTTGGTGCAAATAGGCTGGCTCCAGCGACAGCACCGCCAGCCGCTAATGACGAATTCTTCATAAAAGATCGACGGCTCACACCAAATTGATTCTCTTTTTTGGTCACGCTATCGGAGCGTTTTGTTAGTTTCATTGTCTTGCTCCTTATAGTGAGTCGTAATAGTCGCGAATATGTTGAGTCTCACGATAACCTTCACCTTGTTTCTCTGGCTTAACGACTGCCTCTTCCTGAGCGACGGCCGTTGTGCTTGTTCCGGCCGCCACCGCACTGACGACTGCCGCTGTTGTTAAGCCTTTGATTAGATCTCGTCGGCTTGTGTTGACAGCGTCTTTATTGTTTTTGTTGTTCATCTATTGCTTCCTTACATGCTTGTTTTTAGCGTGGAATATCTGAACGTTTCAACGTTTCTATAAAACCTTATTCCTACGCTTAAACTTGTTATTGCCCTAGCTGTTCGCGCTAGAGTGAATTGCTGATATTGTTGACATTAATGGTTAACTTGCTGCTTGAACCGGCTAATTTCTCGCTAAATCGAATTTGCTCAATATGTAAAAATGCCGACAGCAACTGACTCGCCTGTTTGTAAAAATTGGCATGCTTCGCCTGTTCAATTTGTGCGTTCAATGACACGTACCAAGGAGATATGTGCGCATTAAAAAACTGCTGTTGTGTGTTTTCATTTTCATCGGTGAGCATCGCCATGACTTCACAAAGTGCGGAGATATGATCTTCTGGCTCTTTGACGTTTTCATCACGAACGACACCCAGTGCTTTAAGGTCTTGTCTCAATAACGCTAATGGTTTCTCCATTAAAGAACCGGTCATATGCCAAGATCCGAATGGCACAGCCTCACCTCGGCCGATGCCGATAAATAGTGTTTGGTACTCTTCTTCCAACGCCGAGCTTTCGCTTTGAATTGCTGCCGCTTTCAATGAAGACCAAGCTTGTTGCATCAAGCTGTCTTCGGTTTCGATTTCAATGTTTGACAGAAATTCGATCAGTTCTTCACTAGGGGCTTGGCGAAACAACGTCGCAAGCAGTAGATAGATATCCGATCGCAGTGATTGATAATGGTTATCCAAAATCGACTCCTAGTAATTAAGTTGTTTTGCTGGGTCTTCAGCCATGGATTCAAACACGTCTTTAACACGGCAGTCTTCGCACATTGCTATGCGATTAATCGCCATTTCATCAGAGAATTGGGAGTGACCGCGTAACTTGTTTTGTAACATGGTGATCATCGACTGAGGTGCAAACGGCTTATGGCAACGTAGGCATTCCGCTGGCTTTTCATGATGTAGGATGTTTGCTATTGAACGTTCTGTTTTATTCCAATTAATTCGGGGTTCAAGAGAAAGGGCGGATTCGGGACACGCTTTTTCACACATACCGCATTGAATACAGTCTTGTTCAATAAATTGTAGCGAGGGTGATTCGCCATCATTATGCAACGCACTAGTTGGGCAAACCGCGACACACGCCATACATAACGTACAATCTTTGCTTTCACAGTTCACACTGCCATAAGGAGCGTGGCTAGGAAGATTGGTCACTTCTATTTGTTCGATTCTTTTTTCTGCGAATGCGTCTAGCGCCTGAAACAAACGTTCACGCTTTGAGCCAGACAGCTCGCCAATACTTGGCAGTAATTGGGTTGAATGCAAAGTTGGTGTTTGATCTTTTAGCGTTTCTAGGTAAAGGATATCAATGGTCGTGCTGTCTATACCTAGAGGCTCTAGAAGTGTTTGTGCCATGGCGACTTCTTTATTCAGAACGCGTTGAATCGTTTCTGGCATGTGTTTACTGGCAGCGAACAACACTTGTGTTGCGCCATTTGCTAATGCTGTAAACCAAGTATCGATGCCCACCGAGGGCAATTCCTCAACAACGATTGGTAAAACATTATCGGGCAATGCTTTAAGCGCCATGAGTGAATACGTTTCGTGACGCTCACTGCAAAACAAGACAATGGGTGCCTCTCCACCAGCTTTGGCGTAGTTTGCTAATGTTCTTTCAACGAACTTTTGTGTTTCTTCTGGATTAGGCAACGCGTAACGAATTGCTTCTGTTGGGCAAGAGGTCGCGCAGGTGCCTACCCCTTGACACAAGTACGGATTGATCTCGATTTTAAAGCCAGTTCGATCGCTCCCTTTACTTTCCAGTGCGCCGGCAGGACATGCATCCACACAGCGATCACACCCCTTTACACCTCGAGAACTGTGCGCACAGAGATCGGTATCGAGTCTAAAATACTTCGGTTTATCAAACGTTCCCATTAATGTCGGGATGTCATCGAGAGCGTCTTGCATGCTTGGATAGCCGCGACCAACTGGGTAGTAACCGGGTACTGGCACCTCTTCTTTCATAACGCCATTAAGTGAAAGATCGAGGATCACGTCAAAACATGATTGGTTTACTGCAATTTCAGCAAAGTTAGCCTTGGAAAGGTTGTCGAATGAAACGGTGACATTGAACGCACCAAGGAATCCGGAAATCTCAATCGAGTGAGAGAAATAGACGTGAGAAGATTTACCTTTCGCGCCGTCCGTCGAAAGTAACGAGACAGAGGCCATGGCTGACAGTTTGTTGGCCGTCGTTTCAATGATTTCTGTTGGCCCAATGATGAGCGTGTGGCCGCCACTTTCGTAACTCACCGTCGGTGGAATTAGATTGGTTAACTCAACCGTATTTTCTATTGCGTAGTAACGCGCTTTACCGTTGTTCGTCGTTGATTGTTTTAATAGTTCTTTTAGCATTGCTCAATTCCATGTGAGAACAGGGGTTCACATGTTCTTAATTGCAATAACCATTCCAATATTTAAACTGAATAATTTCAAGCGCTTAGGTTTTTTTATCAGGCTTTCATATACAACAAAGTTCAATGTGGGACATTTTGTCCTGATACAATTTAGAATCAATGGACAAAATGTACCTATAATCATTGTGGTTTATTTCAAAGGTTGGTTTTGTTCTTCTATATGGGCTTGTGCGTTCGGTTTAGAGGCGTCAGTCATACTGCTTTCAACTTCACCACTATCTTGAATGGAGCCTTCTTCTAATCCTTCTTCCTTAGATTCGTACTGCCCAGTTTCTGGTGATAAGTCAGGATTATTACCTTCTGCGATCGCTTCGTCTTCACCATCATTTTCGGATGGCTTCATCCACTCTCTAAGGGACTGCGCGACGTCACTGGTTAAAGACTTCACTGCACTGTAATCATGATCGTAGTCGTTTAAAGCATCGACTTGATTAAACTCTTCTGAAAGAAACAGTTTTCGTAGGGCCGCTTTTTTTACTAACGGATCAATATCGCTGGTGAGCATAGACGCAATACTTATCTCGTCTTCGCTCTTTTCGGCGCTCTCCCCAGAGTGGTCTTTAGCACTTGCTTCTGTATCACTTGGGGCGTCTTGCTGATCATTATATTTTGCTTCTACAATCGTGTCTTCTTTACTCTGAGATTCATCATCTTGTGACGATACCACCTCTTGTGCGCAAGGCTCTGCTGAGTCTTCGGTGAGTTTTCTCTGTGACCATCTGGATAGAAAGTTATTTGCCACTGGCTCGCCCCGCTCCACGACGCTTCTTACGCCTTTGTTCGATAAGCTCCCCATGTCGTCCTATAAACGCTTCCATCCACGCTTGAACGGGCAATGGCATATCGTGAGACAGTACAAGATAGTCTCCATCCATATATTGACCTGCAACGCTTTGTGAGGCCGTTAACGTGACAATGGTTTGATTGACACTCTCGTCTAGATTCTCCATCACCAAAAACAACTTGGGTTGCTGGGAACTTAGATTGAAACGGTAGTCTGTTCGTTCATCTTTAAATAGTTCTAACGCAACACAATGCATCAGCGCTTGGTTAGAATCTTGATGCTCAGACTCTGCATTGGAATGCGATAATTTGAATCCCAGCAATGACCATTGTGTCGTCGTCCATCGACCAGACATGACCTCTTGAGCGCTTACATCACAATGAATAGGCCAAAGACTTTCGCTCTTGGTCAATTCCGTTTTATCATCGCGTTGATCTGACATAATGTCCCTAGATTGGTTGTTATCGTAAAATATAAGATTAAACAGCAATATTTAAGCCAGTTTCTCAAACAACGCTTCGTTCCAGAAAGTTAGGTACAGTACTTGCAATAGTAAGCGCTTTAGAAACCTTAGCAACGAAGATTAGATCAGACGCGTAATTGCTATTAATGTCATTATTTGCACCTCTTCCATCGGTGCTATTAAACAAAACGGTGTATCAACTCGGTACAGGAGTAAAATGTGGTTAATCCCAAAATTATAAAAACACAAAACAACCCATTACAAACCATGGAAGTCGACGTCTTCGATGAATACGGAGAAAAACTGGTTAAGCAGATCGCGTGCGAAAGACCCCTAACGGTCATGCTGAACTGGAAAGAGATTGTTACCTTGATGACGCTAGGATCACGCCCTGAAACCTTAGTATTAGGCTACCTCAAGAATCAAGGGTTTCTATCAGATCCTGAAGCGATCGATTCCATTATCATCGATTGGGAGACCCACAGCGCAGCAGTTGTGACGAATGAGAATATTGACCACTTAGATAAAGCATTGAAAAAGAAGACCGTTACATCAGGGTGTGGCCAAGGCACCATGTACGGTAATGTCATGAAACAGCTCGAAAATTATCAAGTACCACAACAACCAATAAAGCAATCGGAAATCTACTCCGCGCTGGAAGCATTAACTCATTATAACGATACGTATAAAAAAGCGGGTGCCGTTCACGGCTGTGCAGTGTGCACGCCGAATGAGGTTCTATCCTTTGTTGAAGATGTCGGTCGCCACAATGCCGTAGACACGCTGGCGGGAGAGCTATGGCTTAACCAGGAAACTGGCGAGGACAAAATATTCTACACAACGGGCCGACTAACGTCAGAAATGGTTATTAAGGTCGCGCAGATGGGCATTCCTACCCTTTTGTCTCGCTCTGGCGTCACTCAAATGGGACTCGACTTGGCCCAACAGTTTGGTATTACCACCATTGCTAGAGCCAAAGGATTACGTTTCCAAGTCTTCACGGGCGCAGATAAAATCGATTTTGATGTGAAAGGACACCTAAAAGATTAGCCGTATATCGATAAGCGAATCGATTAGAATGAGACGCCTTGAATACATTGTTCTTAGCGTCTCTGTTCTTTATCGATTCCTTCTTGTTCGTCACTTTCTCTCGTTCATCACCTGCAAATTTTGTTTCCAATCTAGACTTCTACTTATACCCCCAATCCAATCCGTCCTTTGTACTTTTTACTATGCTCTTTGGCTTATCGTCATTTGGGTCAAATTGTCCTATTTATTGGAATTTAGAGACTATAGCCACTGGATTATAGTCACTCACTTGCATAGCGATAATTCAGTGCTATTAGTTTAATATCCACTGTCACAAAAACGCAATATAACCATAATATTTCAGTGGCCAATTAACGTCAGTTCGCTAGGAGTTATTTATGGCTAGGTTACCTATTGTTTCTCGTATGATGCAGTCTCTGTCTATTAAGGCGCAGCTTGTGTTAATCACCCTCTTCTTGTTACTTGGCATATTGACCTATGCATTCTACGAGAAGCACAGTTTTGAGCAGCTAGACCAGTTAAAGGTTGCCGACCATGAAAACCAACTTAGCGAAATCAACTTGCTGACGTTGAGAAGGCATGAGAAAGACTTTCTTGCTCGTCAGGACACAAAATACCTGACTCGGTTTGATGAAACGCTCGATGCGCTACAGACTCGAATTCATAACATTGAAGCATTGCTCATCGACCAAAATGCGTTGATATCCTATTCAGTGGGTATGTCACTCCAAACCCTGACGCTCTATCAAACGCAGTTCCATCACCTTGCCGACAAATTGATTGAAATCGGTAGGAAATCGAACAGTGGCTTAACGGAAAGTCTCAATCTGGCTCGAAGTCGGTTAACGGAAGAGATCACGCTGGTTGGTGATCCCGATATTCAAGCGGCTTACGCTCTGTTGCTCGATAAAAGCATTCAGTTTTCAGAGAATGCGAATGAACAAACCCTATCGGGCCTCATTGGCGAACTGAAAGCGTTTACTGAGGTAACACAGCGCTACGACTTCATAGAAGAAGCGGTATCAGGGTATTCATCGGCCTTAGTTAACTTGACGGATGCTTATCTTGTCGTTGGGTTAAATGCGAACGCAGGGCTTCAAGGTGACCTTCGTAACAACGTTCATCAAACTGAAGAACAGATTCACGTACTGCAAGAAAAAATACGGGTCATCAGTCAACAAGCGACGTCGGAAGTGACACTCAGGCTGCAAGTCATCGGGTTTATTATTGCGCTCACTGTGTCGTCAATGCTTCTGTTCATCGGCAAAAGTATTACTCAACGCATTGGACGAATTACCCATTTAATGAAAGAAATATCAGAGGGCAACGGCGATTTAACCGTAAGAATGAACGCCAGCGGAAACGATGAACTGGCGCAATTGGCGAATTGTTTTGATGTTTTCGTTGCCAAGCTACACAAGAACATCGCAGATATTGCATCCGTCATGCATACGCTGTCAGAGTGTGCCGCCACCTCTCAAGAGGCCGCAAACAATAGCATCCAGAATGCAGAACAACAAAAGGCGGAGTCAGAGTCAGTTGCAACAGCCGTTAATGAGCTTGTTATGACCAGCAATGAAATCACGGCAAATATAGAAAATGCCGCTGAGAATGCATTACGAGTAAAGATCGAAGCTGAAAAAAGCATGCAAGTTACGCGAGTGGCTGGTGACAGCATACAAGCGTTGGCCACCAATATTTCGAGTTCACAAGATCTTGTAGACGAGTTGTCGGTTCATAGCCAGGAAATTAAAACCGTGATTTCGACCATTACTGGTATCGCCGAGCAAACGAACCTACTCGCTTTGAACGCAGCCATTGAGGCAGCGCGCGCGGGCGATACGGGGCGAGGTTTTGCGGTTGTGGCGGACGAAGTGAGACAGCTTTCTTTGAAAACCAATGAATCAACGACGCAAATTGAAGAAACAATCTCGGGTTTGGCAACGGGTGTTGAAAGAACTGTCAACATGATGGAAGACAGCTTACAGCAAGTGAATACCTCTAACGAGCAAACCGTCCTAGCGGTTGAGTCCATACAAAAGATTGTTGACCAGATATCAGAGGTGTTCGATATGAACGCACAGATCGCCACAGCGTCAGAGGAGCAGTCGATGGTTTCTACAGAAATTGATAGAAATATTACTCAGATAGCAGACCTAGCGGGCAATACAGCACTTCAGGTTGCAAAGACAGGTGCATCAAGCGAAGAGGTGAATAATATCAGCCATAAGTTACAGGGTATCGTTGCGCAGTTTAAATACTAATAACCTGATTTTATTAATTTTATCTCTCTTCTACATTTTGATTAGATAACAAAAAGGCTCCTATTAAGGAGCCTTCAACGTTTTAATAAACGAGCTTTAGTATTAGCCGTTCAGTATTAGTTGGCTTCGCGAGATTTTAGGAACTCAGCGTAAGTACCACGGAAATCGTTGATCTTGCCGTCTTTGATTTCTAGAACGCGAGTGGCTAGCGAGTCTACGAACACACGGTCATGAGAAACGAAGAACAATGTGCCTTTGTAGTTCTCAAGCGCTAAGTTAAGTGCTTCGATAGATTCCATATCCATGTGGTTTGTTGGTTCATCCATTAACAGGATGTTTGGTTTGTGCATCATGATCTTACCAAGAAGCATACGACCTTGCTCACCACCAGAGATAACCTTAACCGACTTCTTAATGTCGTCTTGGCCAAACAACATACGGCCTAGGAAACCACGAACGACTTGCTCATCTTCCCCTTCCTGACGCCATTGGCTCATCCAATCAAACAGGTTCATGTCTGTCTCGAAATCATGGGCATGATCTTGAGCGTAGTAACCGATGTTAGAGTTTTCAGACCACTTGTATTCACCAGTGCGAGGCTCTAATGCACCCGCTAATGTGTTCAAGAGTGTTGTCTTACCAACGCCATTCTCACCGATGATAGCAACACGCTCACCCACTTCGAAAATACCATCGAACTTAGTGTAGAGATCTTCTTCGAAACCTTGAGATAGGTTTTCTACCACAAGTGCGTTACGGAATAGCTCTTTAGACTGTTCAAAACGGATGAATGGGTTTTGACGGCTCGACGCTTTAACTTCGTCCAGTTGAATCTTATCGATTTGCTTAGCACGAGAGGTAGCTTGCTTCGCTTTAGATGCGTTAGCAGAGAAACGAGAGACGAACGTTTGAAGCTCAGCGATTTGTGCTTTCTTCTTCGCGTTATCAGAAAGCAGACGTTCACGCGCTTGTGTCGCGGCGGTCATGTACTCATCGTAGCTACCTGGGAACAGACTCAGTTCACCGTAATCCAAATCCGCCATGTGTGTACAGACAGAGTTTAAGAAGTGACGGTCGTGCGAGATGATGATCATGGTGCAGTTACGTTGGTTTAGCGTCTCTTCAAGCCATGCGATGGTGTCCATATCCAAGTTGTTGGTAGGCTCATCAAGAAGCATGATATGTGGGTCAGCAAAGAGGACTTGTGCAAGAAGAACACGAAGTTTCCAACCTGGCGCCACTTCACTCATGAGTCCAAAGTGTTGGCTCTCTTCGATACCAACGGCAAGCAGTAACTCCCCTGCTTTTGCCTCGGCCATGTAACCGTCCATTTCCGCGAACTGAACTTCAAGATCCGCCACTTTCATGCCGTCTTCTTCACTCATTTCAGGTAAAGAATAAATGCGGTCACGTTCAAGCTTTACTTCCCAAAGCTCTTTGTAACCCATGATAACGGTATCAATAACAGTGAACTCTTCGTAAGCAAACTGGTCTTGGTTCAATTTAGCAACACGTTCATTTGGATCGTAGCTAACATTTCCGCCAGTAGGCTCAAGTTCGCCACTTAGGATCTTCATAAAGGTTGATTTACCACAACCATTTGCGCCGATTAGGCCGTAGCGGTTGCCTTCGCCAAATTTGACAGAAATGTTTTCAAAAAGTGGCTTAGCGCCAAATTGTTGGGTGATATTCGCTGTGGAGATCAAAGCCGTTACCTTTATTTAAGTGGAATTCGTATAAACGGCGCAACGTTACTTGTTCAGAGCAAGAACTTCAAGTGTTGTTTGCTCTACATCACACAATTCAATTACCAATAGGAAACTTGGTTAAATGAGTGAGTGCCCATCGTAGTATGTAACAAAATGTACGTAGCGACTCGTTTCGTCTTCTATAATTATAATAATAGTCAAAAGTGGTACACCGATGTTAAGTGATAAGTATTGCCTTTCGGATAGTCAGCAAGAGATTATCGATCTCGATAAATGGCAACAAAGCGTTGATTTAATGTCTGAGCTGTATGGTTCCGTTAATGGTTCTATTGTTCAGTTTCAGCAAAATCAATTCACTGTCATTGCGACCAGCAGCAACAAAGATAATTTCCTAGAAAAAGAGGATAACTGGCCTTCCGACATCAAGAGTTTCTGCCGTGAGATAGTAGAATCGAATCGGCCACTCTATGTGCCTAATGCCGTTATAGACTCTAACTGGAATGATGCCCCTCCTGTGGAGAAAGGCCCTGTTCGCTCGTACTGTGGTCTACCAATACATTGGCCAGATGGGTCAATCTTTGGAACCATTTGCATTATCGACGTCAAATCCAGCAGTTACTCCGACACCTTACTCAAACTACTTGAGCAGTTCTGTTTGTTAATTGCCGCCGATTTGAAAATGGCGTGTGATCTTGAAGATCTTAAAAGCCTTGCGTTAACGGATGAGTTGACTAGTCTGCACAATCGCCGTGGGCTTACCTTGTTGGGAGAGCAGCGAATCAAAGATGCGATTCGCTCTAAGCAGGTCATAGGCTTAACCTACCTTGATATTGATAACCTGAAGATGATGAATGATAGAGCCGGTCATTTAACTGGTGATCACTGCATTCAAACGCTGGCTAATTCGCTCAACGAGACATGCAGAGAGAACGATATCAAAGCCCGAGTTGGTGGTGATGAGTTTATTATCATTACTCTGTTTGATGATTCTGCGTCGAATCAACAAGAAGTCCTCGATAAGTTAGCTATTCGTATTCGAGAGCACTACCTTAAGTCGGTGCAAAAGCACGATGAAAGAAGAATTACCTCCATCAGTAGCGGCGGTGTGGCATTTAGAACAAGCGAACTGGTGTGTTTGGACGATATGATCAAAAAAGCCGATGAACTGATGTATCAACACAAAAAGAATAAGCGTATTCATAGCTGACGTTTGTTCTCTGTTCTAACTGTCTTTAATCACCTCGTTTAGATCCACGCCTCAATCCTGCCTTAAAGTATCTGTTTATCGCAATCGTGAAGAACGCTTTGCGATAAACGTGTCTACACTTATAGCTAAATATCTAAGTTATAAGTGATTTATATGCGTTTACTGCTGCACGGGCTCTCTGTGTTTTTATTCATTTGTTCTTTCAACTCATACGCAAACTGGGACTACAACTTAACGGACGTTAACGCCATTGACGAAACCGCGCTTTCCATTGCAGAGGAGGTGGATCAGTTCCCTGCCCCGATTTTCATGACACCTACCGATGCGAGAAAGGTGACACAATTACTGAATGCCACACTCAATCAGCAATCGACTAACATTTCGCTGTTTAATCAGGCATTGAGTGATTATCGCGTTCATAAAACAGAAGACGAATGGAACAATATTGAATCCAGTTATCTGACCCTAAAGAGCCTAAATCAAAGCAAGCAACAGCTACTCATACTGGCGTCAGAGCGAACAAGAGACCAACTCATCGGCTTTGGACCACAAGGGGTGACGCAATTCAAGCAAGAACTAAAGCTCGTTAAAGTTAATTTGGAATACCTCACCTACTTTCAATTACGAAGTTTTCGCAGTTTTGTCGAAGACCTGTTTATATCCCCAGTCCCCGTGATTTGGGTAGGCATCAAGGTACTTTTTATCTATTTCTTGTTGATGTGGTGGCTACGAAACAGCGGCCGTATTATCAATCTGTTCCACGATACCCAACTGAATGTTGCTGCCAAGCCGCCCATGTGGATTCGAGGTATTTGGTATCTGAGCCGAGCTCATAAGGCAATAGCTTGGTTAATCGCGATTACATTTTCATTACGCGTTCTTTCAATCATTCCGAGTCTTCAGCACCTCATTTTTCTAGAGATCTTTACTTGGTGGGTACTGGGCGGTTCTATTGCAATCAGTTTTATCCTTGAGTTCGTATTCCGTAACAGTCGCCGCTCAAGCCCAAACATGATTGCTCGCCGTTTAACAACCGTACAACGAATCGTTTGGAGTGCAATTTTTGCTGGCGTGATTTTACAAATATCGTTACGAACACTCGGACAGGCCACCATCTATCATTGGATTTATAGCCTACTTGTTATTTGGTTCGTCGTCGTTTTTGTATCCATTCTCCGACTTTGGCGGAAGCCAGTATTCGACACAATTTCAACAATCTCAGATAAGCCTGCATGGCTTAATTGGGCAATCAAACACAAAAACACCTTTGTTCTGAGTATTGGAAGTACAGCATTGGCGATCATTTGGGTCGCTATCCATACCTTTCAGCACCGCATGGTTTCCTCTCTCTCGCAATATACGTTCTTTAGCCAAGCCTTGGCTTATCTCTTTAAAATAGAAGTAGCCAAACAAGCAGAGAGTATTGATGCCAATTCTAAATTGGTTAAGGTTCGCGGGGATGAAGCGTTCCAATACATACTGCCTGGACATAATGACAGTACGCTTATTCCTTATGCCGAAGAAGAGATACAGGTTTTGTCTAAGTACCTGCTCAGTGACAGCCCTGCTATCTGCGTTGTTTCCGGAGAACGTGGCGTTGGTGTGACCACCATGATCAATACGGTGCTTCATCAGGTCAAAAATGCCGAGCCTATTTACCTAAATTGCCCGTATTCGGGATACAAAGAACTGCTCGAATTGTTGGCGCTTAGCCTTGGGTTAGAGGAAAGTGCGACTGAAATTCAAATACTGGCGTTTTTACGCAAGAGCACGATCACTTATTTAATCGCCGTCGATAATGCGCAAAGATTGGTTAAACCGATGGTTGGAGGGCTATCCGGCATCATCAAACTCACCAACCTTTTACGACGTTCAAAGAAGAATCATCGGGTTGTGATGGCCATTGAGAAATCGAGCTGGCGGTTTGTAGACCGAGCAAGAGGCGAACGGTTGCTGTTCGACTGGGTATCGTTTTTACCACGGTGGAATGAACAGCAAATTCAGCAGTTGCTCGATAGCCGAATCAATCAAGGCGACGAATACACCGTGAGCTTTGAAGGGCTCATTGTGCCGAAGCAATGGGACCAAGAAGACATCACTGAGGCAGAGCGAGCGAAAAAAGGATTCTATCGCATACTTTGGCATTACTCTGATGGTAACCCCACGGTTGCCCTTCGTTTCTTCCGTTTATCGTTAAATAGAGATAAAGACACCAATCAGGTCAAAGTCCGTTTGTTCAATGCCCCACAATCGGCCGAGCTGGAATCGATGCCCAAACCTATGTTGGCCGTGATTCGCTCGATTGTTCAATTAGAAGTCGCGTCGCCTGAAGAGTTGTCAGAGTGTACTCAGCTTAGTATTGCAGAGGTTACTGGCACGTTGAGGTATTTTCAAAGTCGTGGGTTTATAGAGTGGAGTGAAGACAAAGCTCGCGTGTCCGATCATTGGTTTCGTCACATAACCAACGTACTAGACCGTCAACATTTATTGGTGAAGTAATATGACTCGAATTCTACTGTTCATTACCCTTTTGCTTATAACCCATTCAGCTTGGGCAACGGAAGAGATTGCAAACGTAGAGAATATCTCTCAGTTTACGAGCTTGATTCGTTGGAGTGGCGTGTTCTTCTCGTTCATCATCATCGCGGCAACGTGGCTGCTCCTAAAGTTCATTAATTCGATGGTTGTCAGCATTGGTGGCCAGTTTGTTCAATACCGAATGCTGCTGCAGAAACTGCAATCCTTTTTACAGTTCTTTATCTACATGAGTGCGGGTATTTTGGTTTTCATGATTAGCTTTCGAATCAATGATCAGATTCTGACTTTAATTGGCGGTACGTTAGCCGTTTCCGTTGGATTTGCGCTAAAAGACCTCGCAGCCTCCTTCATTGCGGGTATGACCGTCATGGTTGATCGTCCTTTTCAGGTAGGTGACCGCGTCACCTTTGAAGGTAATTATGGGGACATTATCACCATCGGATTACGTTCTGTTCGAATGAGAACACTCAACGACGACATCATCACCATCCCAAACAACAAGTTCTTGAATGAAGTTACCGTCAGTGGAAACTATGGTGCACTCGATATGCAGGTTGTGATTCCCTTTTACATTGGAATGGACGAAGACATCACGCTAGCAAGAGATCTTATTCAAGAAGCTGCGTCATCTAGCCGTTACATTCATCTACCAAAACCTGTCGTCGTACTGGTCAAACAAACCATTACTGAAAACTATTTGGCGATTCAGTTAACTTGTAAGGCGTATGTCGTTGATACCGGTTTTGAGAAATTGTTTGAGACAGACATAACCCTAAGAGTAATGAAAGAGTTTAGAAAGCACGGTATCAATGCGCCCAAAATCGCACTGGCGACGAATTAACTACCTGTTAGGTGCTGAGCTACTAATAACGAAAAGAGGACCTATAAAGTCCTCTTTCTATTTTGAACGATTTTAATCTTCGACTAATAACACTACTCTAGCTTGCTACCACACTGACGCACTGCACTAATTCAGCCCGCTTGGGCAGGTAAACACTAAAGCGACTTCCCTTCCCTAGCTCTGATGTGGCTTTAATCTCACCACCAGACTGGCTTAAAATACTTTGCGATACTGACAGGCCCAATCCGGTTCCGTCGCGTTTCGTGGTATAGAATGGGTCGAAAACACGCTTTAGCTGCTCTGGGTTAATGCCGCAGCCTTGATCCTGAACATGAATAACCGCTCCCTTCAACTCTCCGTCTTCATACCAATCTCGAGTCGATATGCTTAGCTCCCCTTTGCCTTCCATTGCGTAGATAGCATTCATTTGTAGGTTAACTAACACTTGCAAGAATTGATGCCTGTTAACCCCTACCGAAGTCTTTGCCTGTAAATCAATGGCGAATGAAACGCCTTTCTTCTTCGACCCCGTTTTCACCAACGTAATGCTTTCTTCGACGATTGGGTTGACATGCTCCCAGGTCACTTCGTCTTGTATCCCTCCCTGGCGGCTGTATTGAAGTAAACTTCGGGTAATATTCCGAATTCTGTCAATCTGCTCTAGGATTGCTGCCAGTTCGTCTTTGACGGATTCGGCGTTGTCACCCAATTCAAACTTTATGAGCTCGGCGTTGCCTAAGATCACCGCGGTTGGATTGTTAATCTCATGTGCAATTCCCGCTGTTAGTTCCCCTAATGCGGCTAATTTTTCATTGGTGACGAGTTTGTCTCTGGTTTGATTGAGCAGAGATATGTGGTGCTCTAGTTGCTCGGTTTTTTCTTCTAAGCTTGCGGTTCTTTTTTTTACTTTGAGTTCAAGATCAGACGCTGCTTGCTCAATCTCAAGCTTACGTTGATAGAGAGAATCGAGCATGTAATCAAACTGGCGAGCCAGCTGAGCAAGCTCATGCTTTTCATTCAGACCGATTTCGCCAATACGTTGGTCCTTTCCGAGTTGGACAAGCTTTATGACCTTGTGAATGCGTTCAATTGGGCGGAAAAGATCTCGAGACCCGCGATAGACAATGTAGCCAGAGCCAAGCAACAGCAATAAAGTAATGATACTAATCTCAACGATATTGGTCATGTACTCCTTCACGAAAGGCCAAATGAGATAACCGGTATAGAGCATACCTATTACCCTGTCTTGACCATCTTTAATCGGCCGGTAGGCAGTGATGTACCAGTCATCATAGACATAAGCGCGATCAACCCAACTCTCGCCTTCGAGTAGTACCTTTTGCTTCACCTCTTCTGACACAGTCGTGCCAATCGCTCGCAATAGCTGATCACTGCCATTATCAACGGTGCCCGATGTTAAAGGGACATTGGTACTCACCCTAAGTTGATCAAGAAATACCGTCACTGTTCCTTTTGGTCGTCGTTCATCTTGATCGTTATCGGGATAGATAAGGTCACGAATTTGATCGACTAAGTTGGTGCTATTGTTCAGCAATAAGCCACCATCTAAATGCCCTTGCAATTCACCTTGGTTACTATAGATAGGCAATAATGTGCGACTCACTAACCCTTCCGTGTGTATCTCTCCTGAGTCGACCAGTTTAATTTCAGCTTGCTTCTTCAAGTCTTCACCAAAACTTAGAAGTTCACTGGCAGACATACGATCAAAAAACGTCTGTGGTACGGCTTGATTGGTTTTGTTTTCAAAGAGTAATCGAGACTTAAGGTCGCTTTGTAAGTGGATAGGATAGAAAGCTAAAAAATCGAGGTTGTATCGTGTCTTTTGCTGGGCAACCCAATCCGAAATCTCCTTATAACTCGTGGAATCAAGTGTCTCGTTATTGAGTTGATTCCTAAAGTCATAGGATTCGGCCAGTGAAGAGATATTGTTCGCCTGTTTTTCTTGCAGTAGCGAAACACTGTTGTGAGCAAACCCCAGCCGTTCATCAACATCAATCAAGGTTGAGTTCCACGTATAATGAATCGACCAATAGACCGTGATGCCAATGAGTGCCAACAAAGTAAGGATTATGGGTGCAGAGGTAAGAATCAATAATCGATAGCGCACCATCGATTTGAAACGAAAGCGCCATTTATCCAGCAAACCGAGATTATTGGGCATAGTTCGGTTCCTCTATCGCCCATTCTTTGAATTTTCGTTCTAACGTTTTGCGCGCCACCCCAAGATCTCTAGAAGCGGCTGATTTGTTACCATCATGCCTCTCGACAATCTTCATAATATGAGCTCGTTCTACTTGTTTTAGAGACCAAGAATCTGGGTAACCGTCGTCCATTGACTTGCTTGGGGTTGTGTCACAACGTAAATCTGATTCATCGACTTTGTGGCTAAGCTGGCTTTCTATAGGAGTGGTTGAATTGACGGTAATCGGTTCGCCATTGAGTTCGCGCCAGTAATGCGCAGGCGGCTTAGCGAGCAGAATACAGCGCTCGATTAGATTCTTAAGTTCACGGATGTTTCCTGGCCAGTCATGCTCTCTCAACGCAGCGATATCTTCATGTGCCCAGTTCGGTGCTGGCATTGCAAGTTCACTCGCTAGCATGTTGATGAAATACGGCACCAACTCTTTTAAGTCCTCTTTTCTCTCTTTTAGAGGCGGTACCGCTATTTTGAGTACATTCAATCGATAATAGAGGTCGGAACGAAAGTGCCCTTTTTTGACTTCTTGTTCTAAGTCGCGATTGGTCGCTGCAACAATTCGAACATCAACGTTTATTTCTCGCTCGCTACCAACGGGCCGAATCGCCCTTTGTTCCAGAACACGCAGCAACGAGGCTTGCATTACCAGTGGCATTTCACCGATCTCATCGAGAAACAAGGTGCCCCCATTAGCGACGCGGAATAGCCCTTCTTTACTTTTTTTTGCTCCAGTGAAGGCACCAGCGGTGTGGCCAAACAATTCACTAGCCAATAGATCGGGCGCGATCGCTCCACAGTTAATCGGGATAAACGGTCCTTGACGTTCACTGGCATGGTGAACACCACGAGCCACGAGCTCTTTGCCGGTCCCTGACTCACCCTCAATTAAGACGGAAGCTTTAGAAGGCGCGAATTGTTCTATCATGCGCTTCAATTGCGTGGTTTTTTCTGACTGACCAATGATATTGGTTGTTGTATGACGAAGCGCATCTCGACGTAGTGCATAGTGCATTCGTTCAGACAGTCTTTTCTCCATACAGCGTTGCACCGCTTGCAGCATCTGTTCGAGGTTAAATGGTTTTAATATGAAGTCACTGGCCCCGAGTTTTAAGGCACTAATGGCCGTATCCAGGTCCGCATAGCCGGTCATAAAAATCACATCACACCGTCTATCGGCATCATTAAATGCCTCTTCCCATTCAATACCTGAGCGGCCTGGCAAATTAATATCGAGAATGATCAAATCAAAGTGGTGGGCAGTGCGTTGAGTCTCCGCTTCTTCAATACTGTTCGCGCATTCAACGCTTGAAAACCATTTGCTCAATGCTTTTTTTAAAATGGTTTGCATTCCAATCTCATCATCGACAACAAGAACAGCAAATGCGTCGTATTTCTGCGAGGTTTTACTATTGAATAACGAAGACATGGGAAAACTCTATTGAAGTAAAAGTTGGGACAGAGTGTACCAATAAAAATAATAAGGTTAATAAGTAAGGTGCGACATTTTGTCCTACCTCATATTAATTCTTATTTTTAAGTCGTTGATAAAGGCTTACTCAGTGGCAGATAGTCTCAAATTCATCTATGAAACTGCTTTTACTGTAGATCAAAAACTTGGCACTTGAATTGCTATATCATGTGACACGTCGTCAATGGCTAACTGCTTCAACTATTAACGGAATAATAATTATATGAAATGCTTCTCTACTGCTATTACCGCTTTAACAGTGGGTCTTGTCAGTTTTTCTTCTTTCGCGTCTGACGAACTTCCTCATGTTCGATTGGCGACCACGACCAGTACATACCATTCTGGGCTTCTAAACTACTTACTGCCTGAATTTGAAAAAGACACCGGTTATAAAGTCGACGTGGTCGCTGCCGGTACTGGCCGTTCTTTAAAAATGGGTGAGAATGGCGATGTTGATCTAGTCATGACGCACGCACCTAAGGCAGAAGCGGACTTCGTGTCGAATGGCTATGGCGTAGAACCACGAAAACTCATGTATAACGACTTCGTTATTGTTGGCCCAAAAACTGACCCAGCGAAAGTCGGCAGCGAAGATAATGTGATGGCTGTTTTCAGCAAAATCGCCTCGTTAGATGCCACCTTTATTTCTCGTGGCGATGACTCTGGTACGCACAAAAAAGAAAAAGGCCTGTGGGAACAAACTGAAATCGAACCAAATTTTGGCGGATACCGCTCTGTTGGCCAAGGTATGGGCCCAACGTTAAATATGGCGTCGGAGATGCAAGGCTACACGATGACTGACAGAGGTACTTGGCTTGCTTACAACAACAAACTAGACCTTTCGTTATTGTTCCAAGGTGATAGCGCTCTGTTTAACCCTTATCAGGTAATTCTGGTGAATCCAGAACGCTACCCAAGCATTAACCATGAAGGCGCAAAGGTATTTAGTGACTGGTTGGTGAACGATAAAGGCCAAGCACTGATCAACACCTTCAAATTAAACGGAAAGCAACTGTTTGTCGCCAATGCAAAATAGTACAAACCTAGAGCAATTTAAGCCGGAGAAAGGTGCAGCTATTTTGGTTATTTACTGTTTCTCTACAACATGGTCAATGAGGTCACCTTCTCTATGAGTCTTTGGCAAACAACCTTAGAAGCGTTATCGCTGTTGGTGAGCTTAGATGCAGAATTGTGGCAGATCGTAGCCGTCTCCTTTAGCGTCTCACTGTCTGCGATATCGGTGGTCCTTGTTCCTGCGATTCTGTGTTCGTTCTTTCTTGCCTATACAGAGTTCAGAGGGAAGTGGTTATTACTTTCTTTGATTAATACGCTTCAAGCCATCCCGACGGTTGTCATTGGTCTTCTCCTTTATATGATGCTATCTCGCTCTGGGCCCTTGGGGGATCTACAGCTTCTATTTAGCCAAAGAGCGATGATCATAGGCCAGATGCTGATCTGTTTTCCTGTTTTGGTGTCTATGATGCACGGTTCGCTTCAATCAAGCGATAGACGCTCTGTTGAAACGTCAATTACTCTGGGCGTCTCACTGTATCGCGTCGCTTTAACCATCATGTGGGAACTGCGTTTTCCATTAATGGCAGCTGTCGTGGCAGCCTTCTCTAGGATCGTGACAGAGGTTGGTTGTTCAATGATGGTGGGCGGAAACATCATGGGATTAACGAGAAACATCCCCACCGCCATTGCTATGGAAAGCCACAAAGGCGCATTTGCACAGGGCGTCGCTCTTGGAATTGTGCTGCTTACACTGGCTCTTGCACTTAACTCATCTTTGTCGATTATGCGCGGCAAAGGGTATTTACGTACCTAACGAGGTTGTATGACTATAAAAATAACGACCAAACAACTTTCTATGCGTTTTAAAGATCGGGTCTTATTCCACATTCCGGATCTTTCTATTGGGCCAAGTGACGTCATCTATCTCAAGGGTGACAACGGCGTTGGCAAAACAACCTTGCTCAAGATCCTGTCAGGGTTACTCAAGCCAAGCTCCGGGAGAATTGAACTCCCTAATTCACACTGGCTTCAGAGACTCACGAGCGTCGGACATAAAGATGTGATCTATTTACATCAATCCCCTTACCTCTTTGATGGGACGGTCTATCAAAATGTGGTGTATGGAATACGTTTCCAGAAACTGTCTCAAATGGATAAACGTGTGCAAGTCATCACAGCCTTGAGAATGGTTGGGCTTGAGACTTTAGCTGATGAACATATATCGGTATTATCTGGCGGAGAAAAGCAGCGTGTGGCCATGGCGAGAGCTTGGATATTAAAACCATCCATTCTGTTAATGGACGAGCCGAGCGCTTCATTAGATCAAGAGTCGATTGAGAGGTTAGTGGCGATGGCTAAAGACCTAATCGAAAGAGGGTCTAGCTTAGTGATCACCAGTCACCAAACCAACGCGTTGACGCAACTCTGTCGAAAACAATGGTGGATTAAAGATTCTACACTGGTCGAGTCCCCTATTTTGCAAATTATTACGGATCGAGAACAAGAGAATACCTATGTTAAAACCAACGCAAACTAGTTGGGTTATATTGGCTGGCGGACAAGCGACTCGAATGGGTGGCCAAGATAAGGGACTTATTTCTCTTAATCAAAAACCTCTTGTCCAGCATGTGTTTGATCGTTTATTGCCTCAAACCAAGAATATTACGATAAACGCAAATCGAAACTTATCCGTCTACCAAGAAATAGCCCCCGTTATTCACGATCAATTTGAAGGCTATCCTGGTCCACTGGGTGGGATTCATTCGGGGCTAGTGAACACGAAAAGTGATTGGGTTGGGTTTGTTCCTTGTGATAGCCCACTCATCAATGACGATTTGGTCGAGCGATTTTGCGCGTCGATTAGCGATGATGTCGATATTTTGGTGGCGCACGACGGCGAATATAAGCAGCCGGTGTTCACTATGTTCCATAAGCGCGTGCTCAATAAATTAGACGCCTTTCTAAAACGCGGCGATAGAAAAATCATTCTCCTCTATAAAGAATGCCGAACTGAATACATCGATTTCAGTGATTCACCGAACTGTTTCTTAAACCTCAATACACCAGAAGAACTCGAGCAATTTGGAGTGCTAACATCATGACACAACCCGCGACTCAACTCCCTCTTTTAGGGTTTGCTGCCTATTCTGGTACAGGTAAAACAACGTTACTCGAAGCACTTCTTCCCAAGCTTGTTGACGCGGGACTTCGTGTTGGCGTCTTAAAGCACGCGCACCACGACTTCGATGTTGATAAACCCGGTAAAGACAGCCATCGATTACGTAAAGCTGGCGCATCTCAAATGCTGATTTCCTCTCGTAATCGTCATGCACTAATGACCGAGACCCCTGAAAGTGAAGCAGAGTTTGAATATCTGCTTACAAGGTTCGATACAACCAAACTTGACCTCATTCTGGTTGAAGGGTGCAAAAACATCGCGTTCCCTAAGATTGAACTCCACAGAGAAGAAGTCGGCAAACCTTGGCTTTACCCACATGACAGCAACATTGTTGCCATCGCTGCCGATACTACCGTCAACAGCTTACTGCCACAGCTTGATATCAACGATTTAGATGGTATTTGTCAGTTCATTTTGGCTTACTCTGAAAATCACGCCGTTGCCGCAACTACGCCAAACTCGGCCTGCTCTTCCCAAGCATCAAAAGAAACCTCAAAAAACGTATCCAGTTGTTGCGATATCATGTCTCCTGCATTTTTATCCGTACAAGAAGGCCAAGAGAAAATACTGTCTATGGTCTCGGCGGCGAGTGGTGTTGAAACGGTTAATGTAGAAAAATCGTACGGTCGTGTACTGGCAAACGACATCGTCTCCCCAATTGATGTACCGCAATATACAAACTCAGCCATGGACGGGTATGCCGTTCGTGGAGATGACTTAGGTCGAAAAGAGTACCGTGTTGTTGGCGAAGTGCTTGCAGGTTACGCCTATGAGCACGCGCTTGAGTTAGGCGAAGCGGTAAAAATAATGACGGGGGCTCCGACTCCTTTAAATGCTGATACTGTAATTATGCGAGAGCAAGCATCTGAATGCAGTGACGCGGTCACATTTGGCGAGGCGACGATCAAGACAGGCCAGAATGTTCGTCAAGCGGGAGAAGACTTAGCCAAAGGCCAGCCCGTTTTTACCAAAGGCACACGGATAGAGTCACCAGAAATGGGGATGCTTTCCTCACTTGGTTTCGCGAAATGTGACGTACAAAGACCGCTTCGAGTGGCGATTTTCTCAACCGGCGATGAAGTACAAGCACCGGGTAGCGATCAGAAAGCGAATACAATCTACGATTCGAATCGCTACACTCTAATCGGATTGCTTGAACGATTGGGGTGTGACGTGATTGACTTCGGTATTCTGGAGGATAACGAACAAGTTATGATTGATGCGCTTAAATCGTCTTCTCAGCAAGCCGACCTTATTCTCACTTCTGGTGGCGTATCGGTAGGCGATGCCGATTACATTAAACTGGCTCTTGAGCAACTCGGGAACATCGATTTCTGGCGAATTAATATGAGACCAGGTAGGCCTCTTGCGTTTGGTCATATAGACAACAAACCTTTCTTCGGCTTACCAGGTAATCCTGTTGCCGTTATGGTTTCGTTTATCAATTTCGTCGAGCCTGCCATTAGAAAAATGCAGGGACAAAGTGATTGGCAACCGTTAAAGGTTAACGCTATCGCCTCTGAGCCTCTTCGTTCGCGAATGGGGAGAACGGAATTTAGCCGAGGTGTGTATTCTGTAGACGCTCAAGGTCAGTTGACCGTTTCAACCACGGGGAAACAAGGCTCAGGAATCTTACGTTCTATGAGTGAAGCAAACTGCTTAATTGAGGTCTCTCCTTCTGTCGATACAGTAAAAGTGGGAGAAAGCGTGACAATTATCCCTCTTCAAGGCAGAATCTAGCCAAATTTCTTGATTGCATTATCAATCAAGCTTGTATCCATTTTCTGAGTTTACTTTTATTAAGGAAGCTCATAGCTAGAAAGGTCGTTGTTACGGCCTTTTTTGAGAGTATTTACTATGGTCCGTACAATTCTTTATACCTATAAAGACGAAGCGAAAGAGCTAACTTTTTCGTATGAGAAATACCGTAATATCCACGAAGCAGTTGCAGAAGCTGAAGGCATTGATATAACAGAGTTCCTAAAAATGGAACAACAAATTGAAGCAATTTCAGACACTAAGGCTGTTCGTAATTACCGTGACAATCACTTTCAAAAGCTCGGTTTTGGAAAGATCACGTTAAAGAAAAAAGATAACCTAGGCGTTGGTAAAAAGTAGTATTCTCGTTTTTACAGAGACAATCAAAGCTTACAAAACTGAAAAAGGCTTGCGTTCGCAAGCCTTTTTTTATTATTCCAAGGTTTTGACTACTTAATGTTTAGGAAAGCAGCGCCACGAACACCACCTGAATCACCGTGTTTTGCTTTAATGATTTTAGGACACTTCGCGACAGAGAGCAGATGCTTCGGAATGCGTTTTGGCATCTCTTCATAGATAAGCTCGAAGTTAGATAAGCCACCACCAAGCGCCACTACATGTGGGTCATTAGCACTAAAGATATTAGCGAAACAAATAGCCAGTAGCTCCATGAAGCGATCAACGTGTTCTACTGCGTTAGCATCACCTTCTTCGTTCGCTTTAATGATCTCAACCGCTTTCTTTTTCTCACCGTAGTAGTGTTCGTAAAGCAATTCGAATCCGCGACCAGACAGGTAATTATCTAGGCAACCTTTATTACCACAGCCACACTCTAGTAACGGTGCTTTTTCACCTAGATGGAACCAAGCGTCGATAGGAAGTCGTGTGTGACCAATTTCACCAGCAACGTTATTTCTTCCACCAAACGCCTTACCCTCATAGATAAGACCGCCACCAAACCCTGTACCAAGAATAAGCCCCATAACACTTGGCTCATCTTTTAATTCTTCATCCCATGCTTCAGAGAGTGCGAAACAGTTGGCGTCATTTTCTACTTTAACGGTACGACCAAGCGTTTTTTCTAGATCTGCACGCAGTGGCTGACCTTTGGCCGCAGGAACATTGACGGTTAACACCGTTCCGTCATCAGCATCTTCCATCCCCGGAAAACCTAGACCGATTTTACCTTCACAATCAAACTGTTCGTCGTACTTTCTAACGAGATCAGCGATTGTTTTGACCAAAAGTGAATAATCTTCAGTCGGCGTTGGAACGCGTTCTGTTGCAACTCTTACCAAGTTCTGATCAAAAGCGCCAAATTCAATCTTAGTGCCGCCCATATCAAAGCCGTAATACATGAAATTCTCTCCTTAAAAGAGCCCAAAGTTAGAGCTCAAAGTTATTCTTTTTGCATTATCCACATAGCTCAGCCTACAAACCGTGACGTAGAACCTATTTATTTATAGATTTCATGCAACTATTGGGCTCAAAGGGACAAAAATCATGTTTATTAGAGTTAGTTCTCGTATTTCATCTCACTGAGGAAATGTTTCAACGCAGGCTTCGTTAGGTCAGGCTTTAAGCGGGTTTTCGTGAGCAAATAGCTCTCTTTAAACGTTTCGAACCACATTTCAAGCACCTTGGCAGCATTGGGCTCCCCTACTTTATCGAGTACGATTGAGGCAACTTCAGCCGTCGATAAATGATCTTCATTCTCGGACTTTCTCATCAGGTATTGAGAAACTGAATCCGGCTTGATAGAAAATACTGGCAGTGTCTGTAAATACTCCGAACGGCGGAATATTTTTCTCGCCTCACGCCAGCTCCCGTCTATAAAAATTAATAAGGGTGTTTTTCCTTCCGGCACAACGCGCAATTTATCCGATTGGGTAACTAGTCGAGACTTGTCGTCCACATACTCTTCAGGGAATACGATCATTGGGGCGTATTTAGAGTCGGCTAGCATACTGAGCATATCGGGATCAGGCTCTGTGCGGTTCCATTGATAAACCTGTGTTTCTTTCACGACATCAGCAATAAGGCGTCCGGTATTACTCGGTTTAAACACTTCGTTCTCTGACACAATCAACATAGCCGCAACCCCAGTATCAACATCGGGTTGGAACTCACACAAGCAATGCTTGGTAGCCACTTGGCAATATTCACAACGCGACACCTTCGCGCCACGCGCTTTAAATGTGCGTGTAGATAAGCTTTGACGGTGCTGATAAAGGCGATGAAAGGCGTGAATTCTCATGATAATCGATTAGTACTAGAATGTTGACGGCATTGTACTTAGAGTACGATAAGAAGCAACGCTTGGTATCGCTGAGGTAACAAAATAATGATGGACCCTGAGTTTTTAAGATTAACGTTTTTTGTCTTAACGTTTGTTGTGTGCGCCAGTTGGGAATGGTTAGCACCAAAGAAAGCCCTGACACAAAGTAAAACGATCAGATGGCTCAATAACATCGCCCTGATTTCGATGAGCAGCCTACTCGTTGCAGTGTTGCTTCCCGTCGCTGCCTACCAAGCAGCAGTTTACGCCATGAACAACGACATTGGCTTACTTAACCAATTCTCTTTACCGACTTCTCTGTCGGTTTTTGTCTCTATCCTTTTTTTGGATTTGGCCATTTACTTTCAACACCTTATTTTTCACCGAGTACCGATGTTATGGCGCTTGCATAGGGTGCATCATGCTGACCAAGACATTGATATGACAACAGGATCTCGCTTTCACCCAATCGAAATCATCTTATCGATGGTGATTAAAATAACCGTGGTCGTTGCACTGGGTATTCCCGCGATGGCCGTCATCGTATTTGAGATCATCTTAAACGTCAGCGCTATGTTCAATCACAGCAATGCTCGGCTCTATGGGACTTCTGATAAATTTATTAGGAAGTTAATCGTCACCCCAGACATGCACAGAGTGCATCATTCGGTGATTGTGAAAGAGACACATTCTAACTTTGGTTTTTTCCTTTCTATTTGGGACCGACTATTTGGTACTTACACCGCGCAACCTAAGCATGGACACGGAAAAATGACCATAGGCTTGCCTATGTTTAAAGGGACGAGAGAGCAGTGGCTGGATAAGATGTTAACTCAGCCTTTTAGAAAAGGCTGAGTTATAGAGTTATATTTGGGAGGAATGAAGAAGAAGCTTATAAAACGTATTTGTGCAGCATTGCCTGCTGATGCCCAGCGATGTCTGCAACTTGCTCTGAACTCTCAACCATAGATTGGAGCTGGTATTTAGTTTCTTCCCCTTGTAGCGATATATGCGAAATCGATTCACTCACATCTGACGTTGCTCGTTCTTGCTCTTCGGTAGCGATCGTGATTTGCTCGACTCTCGCTTGGATCAGATTGACCGCTTGTTCAATATCGCCAAATGTAGTTTTCACTTCTTCACTAGACGCTAGGGCTGAAACCATTTCGCGTCGAGACTCTTCTACAGCTACTTTTGATTTCTGTGCGGCAGCAATAAGTTGACTCATTTTGACGCGAATGTTCTCTGTCTGCTGCGATGTTCCACTTGCGAGCTGACGAACTTCATCGGCAACCACAGCGAAACCTCGCCCTTGTTCACCGGCTCTTGCCGCTTCAATCGCGGCATTCAGCGCGAGCAGGTTTGTATTCTCTGCAATACCAGCGATCAGCGCGACCATTTCCTGTATCTGCTTGACTCGGTGATCAAGCTCAACCATTGATGATTCGTTAACGTCGAGTGTCCCTTCTAGCTTTTCTAATCGTTGCCTATTCTGCTCGACCGCTTCTAAACCCAAATTGGATTGTTCACTCGCCTTGCGAGAATCGTTAAACGACTCACTCGTAATACCAGAAATTTCTTTGATTGATGCTTCAAGCTCAGTAACGGTAGTCACCATATTTGTAAGCGATTCATTTTGACGTATAAGCGTTTTGCTGGAGTTTTCAGCCGCGTCGTGACTGATTTCTGCCGTTTGGTACAAGGTTTCACAGTTACGTGTCACCATCGAGATCGACTCTTTCGTGGTATCAATGACTTGATTTAACTTGCGAGCGACTTCTTGGAATTCAAATGGCCCTACCATTGGGACATTCGAAGAGAAATCATGGTCTGTCATCAGCGTCAGGTGCTGCTTGAGGTTTTTAAGGCTGCGGTTGAGCCAACCTCGAATACCGATACCAAACCCAACAATGAGAATCGCAATAACAGAACCAATAAGAATGAGTTGATAGAAGGTATTGGAAATGGTGGTGTTAACAGCGTTTTCACGTACTTCAATTAACGCGAGAGCGGTTTGAGAGTTGGCATCCAGGTTAGAGATCGTTTCATTGGCAATGGATGTTACTTGCTCTACAAGCGCGTTTTGAACAAGTACAAGCTCCAGCCTCGTCATGATATTTGGCAAGATACCCTTCTCTTCAAAGCCTTCTTTTACCAACTCATAGGAAGTAATCAAGCTTGCAAACTCGACGATATCTGGATGCCAGTCTTTGAAATCATCATAAGCTAGGTTAATACTTGAAAGTCGGTATCGTAACTCCTGGTATTCATCTTTTGCTTTTTCCATATCTTTTTGCATCATTAGCATCAAAAAGAAGCTTTCTAACGTGCTTGCGCTTGATATGAATCGGTTAGCTGCATCTGCTGAGTTCGGGTTATCTACCGAAAGAAAAGACGAAATACGGTTCATCTCCGGACCGAGAGAGCTCAAACCATAACGAAATGAACCCAGCTGTTTGTCAATGATTTCTTGTTGTTGCAGTAACTCACGCTGAGTGTTTAACACCTCAAAAGTCAATTGATTAAGCTGCTGAATTTTTTCTGATAATTCAATCGAGCCATCTTCATTTTGCTCTGTTGTGTTTGTGTTCTTATTATTTTGTACGGTTGCTAAGCTTGCAAAGCGCTGACTCACATCTGTTGTTAATTGTGTACTTTTATTAATAAGGGACTCGATGCCAGCTTGATCAATTTGAAGCTGTTCTAACGTGGTCACTTGGGTTGAGTAACTCAGCCGCTTTACTTGTTCTAAAATAGTTTGGGTAAGGTTGGCATTATTGATGGCTAAAGGCAGCGCTTCATCGGATAAAACACTAAACTCTGAACCAACACGTTCAACACTTTTAAAACTGGTAAATGAAAAGAGACTAATTAATAGTAATATGATGATGAAAACTACATTGATAGTTTGCACCAATGATATTGACGATGATTTATTTCTTTTATTATTCATTGGGTTGACTAAATAGCATAACGACATTGTTAACAAGGATGCTAAGACCTTTATATGACAAATCAATTTCAACTTTATTTCGCTAGTGTTGCAAATGACTAAAAATTATACTGTTCTACTCGTTTCTTTAATTGCCTCGCAACTTATTGCGTGTTCGGCTCCATCGAACACTGGAGTGACTACGTCGACTAGCACAAATGCCACGGGTTACTCGTCTCAACTCACTCATCAGGAAGAGAAGACGAAATCTTCTTTTCTATCCGTTTACAATCGATGGGAAGGCGTCCCTTACCGCTTAGGTGGTAACACCTTTCAAGGGATTGATTGCTCTGCTTTTGTACAAATAGCGTATCGAGATGCATTAAGTGTCGATCTACCTCGAACGACTTTGCATCAAAGTAAGGTTGGTTGGTCGATTAATTATAACGATGCAGAGGTGGGAGACTTAGTTTTCTTCAGAACGTCGAGAACAACACGTCATGTCGGTGTGTATTTGGGTGATCGACAGTTTTTACATGCGTCAACGTCACGAGGTGTGATCATTTCTAGGGTAGACAACCCTTATTGGGCATCTAAGTTTTGGCACTTTAGACGAGTAACGAACTCGCCTAAAATTAATTGATTACCAACAGGAAGGTATTAAAAAGAGAAAAGTTTAGTCGTAAGTAGCAACAGCGACATCAAAGAGATTTTTCACGAGTGCAATGTATTCATCTAAAAAGGTGATTTGTTCGTTTGTCGCCGGCTTTAACCATACACCTGCCAGAACCTCACCTAAGTCTTCTACGACTGAATCGGCTTCTTTAAGCAGTTGAAAGCGAACACTAGAGTGCAACTCTGGGTTTTGTTCAAAAATAGCCATAATATTACTCGAAACCATATCGGTTGCGACATCTTCAACACTCTCAGCGCCTGTATCTCCGTCTCTTGCGGTAAATACATCCAGATTGAATGCCAAATGTTCAATTAAAGCTAAGTATCCATCGGTTTCTACAACCACACTAAAATCTCCGAGTTGCTACGTACATTGAGAATAGACTCTCCCCTAATATTAAGACAACTATGCAAGTTTTAACAACCTGATTATTGTGATGAACACGGTTAAACGTGAACTAATGACAAAGCTATCTATTGATGAGGGAACGGAATCGAAGTTAGATACTACTCATAATCGGAGCTAATGTTCTATTGTGTTGGTAAATTGCGTGACGGCAGTGCCATAAATCAAGTTTACCTGCTCAGAATTTAACTTGTTGCACACTCAACGTTATGAGTGTCATTGATTAACGTCACACTTCATTACTTTTGTAGTAAAACAGCTAATTTTTGTCCTATTTCTTGAAAACGAAGCCAGAAAAGCCAACTTTATTGTCCTAAACTGACTATAAATAAGTACTTATCTCAAGGATTTTTACTATGTGGCAAGCGTTAACAGAACAACTTTCTGACACACTCATGTTTAACTTTACCATTGTAGAGCGCACCAAGGTTAAAGGTGGTGACATCAGTGAATGCTACATGATCAGTGATGGTGAGCAGCGCTACTTTGTAAAAACCAATGAGCGTAATTTCATCAATAAGTACTTAATAGAATCTGACAATATTAAATCACTGCGTGCTACCTCTACGGTCTATGTCCCCGAACTTATATTAAGTGGGACAAGTAAAGATCACTCTTTTATCGTGCTTAACTACCTCTCAACTAAGCCACTTGATGACGATAAGAATAGCTACAAGTTCGGAACTCAACTCGCTGAGCTTCATTTATGGGGAGAGCAAAAAGAGTTTGGCTATGACCAAGACAATTACATTGGCTCGACACTGCAACCCAATAAGTGGGACCGAAAATGGCATCGCTTCTTTGCTGAACAAAGAATCGGTTGGCAGCTTCAGCTTCTAAGAGAAAAAGGGATTGAGCTAGTCAACATTGCCGACTTTACTGAAACGGTGAAGAACCTTTTATCCAATCACCAACCACGCCCCTCCCTTCTTCATGGCGATTTGTGGCATGGAAACGTTGCGAATTCAGCATTTGGCCCTATTTGCTACGACCCTGCCTGTTATTGGGGGGATAGAGAGTGCGATATCGCGATGACCGAACTGTTTGGCGGATTCCAACCCGAGTTCTACCAAGGCTATGAGAGCGTTCTCCCTCTCGACTTCGGCTACTCTGAGCGAAAAGACATATATAACCTGTATCACCTACTCAATCATTACAACCAGTTTGGCGGGCATTACTTAGATGAAGCCGAAACGCTTATTAAAAATATTCTAAGCTACTGATCACCCCACCTCTTAACAAATGCAGCAATCAAATGGTTGCTGCATTCTGTTTTCTAAATTTTCACGCAACCACTTCTTTCTTAAAATACTGTTTACACACAGGAACGAATGACACCTCTGAAATGACTCAGGTCAATAAAACCAAGAGTAGTGGCAATAAAACTGTGATCTCGTTAGACTACGCGCTCAAAAAAATTATAACTCTAGAATAAACGAGCGATATCAAAATGAGCAGAAAAATTGAACTCTTGGCGCCTGGTGGCGATGTGGAAGCAATCAAAGCAGCGATTGTTGCTGGTGCGAACGCGGTCTATTGCGGCCTAGACACTTTCAATGCTCGTAATAGAGCCTCCAACCTTTCGATGGACGAGCTTAATGGCGTGATTCGTCTTGCCCATGAATACGGTTGTGAAGTTTTTCTAACGCTTAACATTGTGCTTCTAGAGCATGAAATCAAAAGCATCAGTAAGTTACTTAACCAATTGGTGAACACCAAAGTCGATGGCATTATCGTACAAGACTTGGGCTTGTTTGATCTGGTTAAAAAGCACTTCCCTACACTCGATGTCCACGCATCAACGCAGCTAACGACTCACAATGAAGGTCAAATAAAATTCCTATCTAAGATTGGTGCCACACGAGTAAACCTGTCTCGAGAGCTTAACTTACCAGAAATAAAGATGCTGACTGAAGTTGCTCATGATCACGATGTACTGACCGAAGTCTTTGTTCACGGTGCTTTATGTATCGCGTTTTCTGGCCAGTGTTACTCGAGTTCCGTTAGTGTCGGTAACTCAGGCAACCGCGGTCGTTGTAGCCAAGCTTGCCGTGATGAATACGAAATCACCGATGCCGGCAACAAATACCCGCTTAACTTAAAAGATAACTCCGCGTATTACGATCTACCAGAGTTGGTTGACGCTAAAGTGGACTCTTTGAAGGTAGAAGGCCGAATCAAGGGCGCTCATTACGTTTACACTGTGGTTGATACTTGGCGTAAACAGATTGATAGCTTTGTCGAAAGTGGTTTATTGATTGAGGATGATTCTAATCTTCATAAAGTGTTTAACCGCGACTTTACGAACTCCTTCTTGAAAGGCAATTTGACCAAAGACATGTTTATCGACAATCCTCGTGATAACAGCGTTAACTACGCGGTTGATAAAGCAAAGTCTGAAAATGAGTCCATCTCGGTCGTTCAAATTCAAGAAGTCACCAGCGATCTCTACTCATCAAAAAATGAGATTGGTGATGAGATGCGTAAGAAAATCGAATTTCTTGATATCAGTAAAACCGCGATTACACTCTCTTTTGTCGCTAAATTGGGCCAACCTTTTACCGTAGAAGTAAGTTCGGACAAAACCAACTTCACTGTACAATCTCAATCACTGCTCTCGATTGCTGGTGAAAAAGCCATTGATGAAGAACTTCTGGTTAAACGCTTTAAGACCATTAAGAGTGCCGTACATCGTTTAGAAGGACATGTATTTGACCAACTAGACGAAGGGCTCGCTATCCCACTTCGTGAAGTCTCGATGCTAAAAGATGAAATCGAATTTATTCTTAACGGCGAAGTTGACGTGGTCAAACACGTTGATGTTCCAGCTTTAGTCAAACACCCGAAAGTGAATGAAACTCCAACGCTATCGATGCTGATTGCCGATGTGGAAGATATCCATTTGTGCGATGTGACCAATGCTGATGTCTATTTCAAGCTACCTGAAAGCTTTAAAAAACGTTGCAACAAGTACATCGATATCCTGACTAAAAACCCGAGACTGATCCCGTGGTTCCCTGCCGTGCTTATTGGCAAAGACTACGATGAAGCAGTACGAGTATTAGAAACCGTTAAGCCACTAAAAATCGTGACCAACAACACGGGTATCGCCTACAAAGCCTATGAAATGGGTATTGAGTGGGTTGCTGGACCGTTCATGAACACAACGAACTCACATGCGCTGATTACGCTGCAAGAAGAGCTGAACTGTTCAGGTGCATTCATTTCAAATGAAATCAATAAAGGTCAGATTCGTCACATCAGTAGACCAGAGAACTTCAAACTGTTCTACAGTATCTACCACCCTATTTTGATGATGACCAGCCGCCAATGTTTCTTCCAAAGAACAGTGGGATGTAACAAACCGTCTATCGAAGCGGGCTGTATGCTCAAGTGTGAAAAAGCGACGACGATTACCAACGTGAAAGGCATCTCTTTTGCCGTTGATAAACAAAAAGGCGGTTACCCGAGTATTTATAACCATGAGCAATTCTTAAACCAAGATGCAGTTCATGACTTCTCTGACTTGTTCGATGAATTCTTTATTGATCTCACCAATATTGGTGCAGGCTCTAAAGAGGTTCAAGACAAAGTAGAGCTGATTAAATACTTTGAGGGCCTGATTAATGGAATGGAAGATGCGGAAGAGAATTTAAACCGTTTGGTCGAAGTTCGCACCAATGCACAGTATATCCAAGGGCTTTAATCTCTCTGATTTTGCTCATTAATTTATAGAAAAGCCGACTGAATGTCGGCTTTTTTGTTTCTGGATAACCAAGCATTGCTCATGATTAGCGTGTTTTTGGACTTCTAATTCTCCCGCCAAATACGTTAATCAGCGCACCAAGAATGATCATGCTCCCTCCTATCAATGTCCATGCGGACGGAAGCTCACTAAACACAATCCAACCTAATAGGATTGAAAATACCACCTGAATGTAAGAATACGCCGTTGCTTTGCTCGCCACCTCAGCTTTCATTGCTTTGGTTAACCCAACCTGACCTATTTGAGTAAATATACCGACAAAGATCAGCAAAACGAAAGCTTCTAGGTTAGGAACAACAAAGCCATCGCCTAATAGAATGAGCGACAGTGGCAAGGCTATCAAAGGGAAATAGAAAATAATCACTGAACTGTCTTCAGTGCTGCTTAACTTCTTAACGATCACATACGCGATAGCACTGCCCATCGCCCCAAGTAGTGCTGCGGTAACACTGATTAGCGGTAATTCCGTTCCACTACCAAGTAAACTGCCTGGGCTGACGATCATGAGTAGCCCCGTTAAACAAAACACAATACAAACAATGGTTGAAGACTGAATACGTTCTTTAAGAAAGACAAGCGCCAACAAGGCGGTAAAGACTGGGTGCAAGTACTGGAGAATGGTGGCTTCAGCTAAAGGAAGCGTTGCGACCGCGTAATAAACACAGATTAACGCTAGTGATCCTACCGCGCCGCGAGCGAAAAGTAATTTTTTGTTCTCCCCCCATATTGAGATGCGTTTGCGCTTTACATCGACATAGCTAATAAACAAAGAAATAAGTGCTCGTGCAGCAACGATCTCGAAAACTGGGATACCGTGATGGCTCACCAATTTTACACAGCTCGACATAAGAGAGAATGCTAAGGCGGAGATCAACATGTATCTCAACCCCAGAGGAATTGAATTTAGGACATTAGAAGGCATAAGTAAGGTGACAGTGACAATTGGAAGTTCGAATCCTAGTCAACTAAGCCTTGAAAGGAAAGGACTATTCCATCGATACGCAAAGAAACCGTTCTCCTATCAGCACATCATAGAGTTGATAGGAGACAAGAATATTTATTGGCTTAAGTGTTTGAATTGGAGTTCGACCAATCGTTGATAGAGTTCGCAACTCTCAAGTAATGAGTGATGGTCGCCAACATCAATTAACTTCCCCTGATCGAGAACCGCAATCTTGTCGGCATGTTTAATGGTTGAGAGCCTGTGCGCAATGATGATGGTCGTTCTGCCTTTCATTAGTTCATCCAACGCCAGTTGAACGTGATGCTCACTCTCACTGTCTAAAGCGCTCGTCGCTTCGTCGAGCAATAGGATCTTTGGATCTTTTAATATCGCACGTGCGATAGCAATGCGTTGACGTTGGCCACCCGACAAACGAACGCCTCGTTCTCCTAGAAAACTCTGATACCCCTGTGGCAGCTTAGTAATAAACTCATGGGCATGCGCCTTCTTCGCGGCCTCGATGACCTGCTCGTCGGTCGCATTTGGGTTGCCATATCGAATATTATGGAACACATCATGGCTGAAAAGAGCGGGCTGCTGAGGAACGAGCGCCATTTGATTGCGTAAGTCTTTTGGATCTAGATGTCGAATATTTACCCCACCCAATGTAACCGTACCGAATTGAGGGTCGTAAAATCGTTGCAACAGTTCAAACAAGGTAGTTTTCCCGGCACCAGATGGACCCACTAATGCCAGCACTTTTCCTTCGGCCGCAATGAGATTTAAAGCTTCCGTCGCTGGTTGGTCTGGTCGTGATGGGTAATGGAACGTGACATGGTTAAATGCCACTTCTGCATCGCTTTCATTTGCAGAAACAATGGTGCCGCTCGGCGCAACGATATGGCTTTCAACCTTTAAGATTTCAACTAATCGTTCAGTAGCGCCCGCCGCACGTTGTAACTCGCCGAGTACTTCAGAAATCGTACCTAAAGAAGAAGCCACCATAATGGCGTAAAAGACAAAAGCACCTAAGTCCCCTGCCGACATCGTGCCGTTGATAACATCACTTCCGCCAACCCAGAGCATTCCGGCAATCGCGCTGAATACAATAACGATAACGCCTGAGATTAAAATCGCGCGTTGCTTTACTCGTTGACGCCCAATCTCGTAGGCTTTTTCAACTTCTTTGGAAAAGGACGCTCTCTCTTGCGCTTCGAAACTGTAACTTTGAACGGTTTTTATATGCTCTATTGCTTCGCCCGCATAGCTGCCTACATCAGCCATTGAGTCTTGGCTTTTACGCGAAAGCGCTCGAACTCTGCGGCCATAGACTAATATCGGCACAAGAATAAAAGGCACAGACGCCAAAACAATGAGTGTGAGCTTAACGTTTGTAGCAAACAGCATGATCGTCGCGCCCAAACACATCAGCGCACTACGCATAGCCATTGAAAATGATGAACCAATGATGCTTTGCAACAACGTGGTATCCGTTGTTATTCGTGACATTATGTCGCCACTGCCATTGGTTTCGAAATAACTGGGGTGCAAGGTGATGACATGATTGAACACTGACAATCGAATATCAGCACTCACACGCTCACCGACTGACGAAACGAGGTAAAATCGGAAAAAGGTGCCAATAGAGATGAGCACTGTCACAACCAAAATAAACTGGATCGCACTGCCTAGTTCTTGAATCGAGCGTTGACTAAACCCTTCATCAATGAGAATTCGAACGCCATGCCCCACAGATAACGTCAACGAGGCGGTAAAGATCAGCGCGATCAACGCCGCGAACACTCGCCCTTTATATGGTTGAATGAAGGCGATCAACTCAAACAAAATCCCCAAGTTCTTTCGTTCTTCCTTAGGTTGACTCGATTCTTGATTCGACTCTGGCTTAGATTCCATTGCTTGCCTTATTTCTTTTTTATTCATGCGAACTTACATGGCTGCAAGTGCTTATTTCATGACGCTAATGGGAAGGTAAGAAAAATAATCATCACTTGAAGTCAATGATCTCTTACCTACAAAGAACAATCTCACAGTTTGTGCCACATTGGAATTGTTTTAAAAATGAGACTAAATCAAATGCTGTATGAATAGGAAAGGAGTATAAAAAGGAGCATGAGTAATCTTCATCAATTTCAAAAAAACCTTTATAAAACAAAGACAAATTGTAATCGATTACTTTTTCTTGTCAGGATTTTAAGAGCCAACTCAAATTTTCCACTTAATTCACGACCATTACTAACTTGGGCCATTAAGATTACGGTGTTGCAATGACGCTAGGGAGTACGCAATGACAAGCTATACAGAGAAACAAGTTCAATGCCCACACTGTGAACACACGATTGGCTTAACTCTCGATGCCTCAAATGGTGATCAAGAGTTTCACGATGATTGCCCATTTTGTCACCGAGCCATTCACTTAAATATGCTTATTGACCATAATCATCACCAAGTCAATTTAACGGCCAGTATCGAAGACGAACCATTCAGCTGATAACGCGTTTCAACACGTAGCATGGATAGGCTACAACGCTAACGACGTCACTCACTCTTATTACCCAAAACTTCAAAACAAAACGGAAGCACCCTTCTCAGCGTGCTTCCGTTTTTTTTATTCCACTGGCAGTTAGCTCTGTTTCGCCAATACTCTTTCAACCGTGTTAACGATGGCCTGCGTCTGAGGATCAAACTCAACATTAATGCGGTCACCCACCTTTCGCTCGCCGAACAGTGTTCTCGTCAACGTTTCTGGAATAAGGTGCACGTTGAATCGATTGTCTTCCACTTCACCAATGGTTAATGAACAACCATCTAAACCGATGTACCCCTTCTCTAACACGTACTTCATTGCTTCCGCTTCTATCTTGAACCAAATCGTACGATTATTGGGTGTGTTAATAACGTCATCTACCTCAGCCGTCAAAGAGATATGGCCAGACATTGAATGCCCTCCGATCTCGTCACCAAAACGGGCTGCACGTTCAACGTTCACGTAGTCCCCAGCGTTGAGATCGCCAAGGTTGGTTAGCTTTAAGGTTGCCTGCATCAAATCAAACGTAATCTGATCGTGTTGAATCTTAGTCACAGTCAAACAGCAGCCATTGTGAGCAACCGATGCACCAATCGCGAGTCCTTGCCTTAATTCCTCAGGTAACGACAGTGTGTGGCTTTGAAACTGCTCTTTTTGAACGATAGAAATAACTTGAGCGGTTCCTTGAACAATACCTGTAAACATATTTTCGATTTCCATAGTTTTTTATGGAGCTTAGTGTGACATTTCTTTATCATGCCCGACAACACCAAGATTCATAATTCTTTACCGGTGGACTCTTTTTCTTACTTACCCTTTCGGAGTCTCTGTGCATCGTTATAAACAAGAAACCTCTAATTTAATCAAGCTAGCGACGCCCGTTCTTATTGCTTCTGTCGCCCAAACAGGCATGAGCTTTGTCGATACCGTCATGGCCGGCGGCGTGAACGCCATCGATATGGCTGCAGTCTCTATTGCCGCGAGTATATGGCTACCCTCTATTCTATTTGGTGTCGGGCTGTTAATGGCACTCGTTCCCGTCGTTGCACAACTAAATGGGTCGGGTCGCCAGGCAAAGATACCTTTTGAAATTCATCAAGGCATTTGTATGGCCGTGATCATTTCCATTCCGATTATCGTCGTACTGCTTCAAACGCATCGAATACTCGATCTTATGAAGATTGATACACTCATGGCTGAAAAAACAAATGGCTACATGTTTGCCGTGGTGTTTGCAGTACCCGCATTTTTGCTGTTCCAAGCTCTGCGAAGTTACACCGACGGTATGGCGTTAACAAAGCCCGCGATGGTGATTGGGTTCATTGGGTTACTGGTTAACATCCCCTTAAACTGGATGTTTGTTTATGGAAAGCTAGGTGCACCCGCATTAGGCGGCGTTGGTTGTGGTGTGGCAACCGCCATCGTTTATTGGTTAATGTTAGCGTTGCTTCTGTTCTATGTGATTACGTCTAAGCGACTCGCTCACATACAATTATTCCACGTTTTTCATCGACCAGAACGTAAAGCGCTTACACGTTTATTCAAACTTGGCTTTCCTGTTGCCGCTGCGATGTTCTTCGAAGTTACCCTCTTTGCTGTGGTTGCACTTCTTGTTGCCCCGCTTGGGCCATTAGTCGTTGCAGCGCACCAAGTGGCTATGAATTTCTCGTCACTCGTGTTCATGCTACCTATGAGTATTGGGGCCGCAGTGAGTATTCGTGTTGGTCAAAAGTTAGGAGAACAGAATACTGAAGGCGCGATGATTGCGTCACGTGTTGGTATATTGGTTGGTTTGGCGCTTGCTGTCTTTACGGCAACATTGACGGTTCTCTTTAAAGAGAACATCGCGTACCTCTACACAGACAATAAAGCCGTTATTACCCTGGCTATGCAACTTCTGATTTTCGCCGCTGTTTACCAATGTGCTGACACGATACAGGTTGTCGCGGCAGGTGCGCTGCGTGGCTATAAAGACATGGCTGCCATTTTCAATCGAACCTTTATTGCATACTGGGTACTGGGCTTGCCGACGGGTTACATTCTAGGGATGACAGATTGGATCGTTGAGCCAATGGGGGCGCATGGCTTTTGGATTGGCTTTATTGTTGGTCTTTCTTCTGGTGCATTAATGCTTGGCCTTAGATTACGTTGGATGCACAAGCAAGATGATGATGTTCAATTAACCTTCGCCGCTAAATAAAGACAACTCAACACTGTTTTGGCGAATTAAAACAAGCCAATCAAGTCTCATTAAGCTCAGGTATTACACTGCCTGAGCTTTTTTTGAATAATAGTTTAGCGGATGAAGAATTAGTAGATAGTACGCTCACGGAGAAATCGCGCGAATTTAGGCACTCCGTTGTGAGTGATCCCATTATATCGAAATGTCACGGTTGACCCCATTTTTGGTGGATTGCGTCTTTGGTCGTCCGTAAAGCCACTTCCAATGAAAAACTCTATGCCCGAGTCTAGCCTCACTTTAAGCGAACCCATTAGCCCTTTGTATTTTCCATTCCCTAACTTGTAGCCAATCACAATGGCTTCCGTATCCTGATGTTTTTTCAGTTTTAACATATCATTACTGCGGCCAGCTTGATAACGGCTAGAAATCTTCCTCAGCATGATGCCTTCACCTTTATTATCACTGACATTATTCAGGTGATTGAACAACTCTTCTTCCGACTCAATCGGCGTATGCTCTACATACCTTAAGTGGTCAGCAGGATGCGTTTGAACCCAATGCACTAAGTTGTAATATCGCTTTTGGTAATCCCCTGCACTCTCAGGCATGTCAAAGATCATAAAGCTCACTTTTTTCCATGCTTCATCGTGAGGCGTTTCATCCATCACGGTTTGTTGGACGATATGGAAATTGTCGCGACCCGCCCAAAGCTCCCCCTCAAGCGGGTGAGAAGGCAAAGGGTCAATAAACCATTTTGGCGCATAGATAGGATGACCATTCCTTGTTACTAGCATCTTGCCTGTCCATATCGCCCTTATTCCATCAAGCTTTTCACTCTTCCAATATTCTCGTATGTCGATGTTAGATTGATAGCTCTGTGCATTCATAACCCCTATATCATACTTAAAATCAGCGTAAGACGGTGTGCTAAACGCAATCAAGATACTTATTGAGATCACAGATAACTTCACAACACTTCCTTTTGTCGTATCTTTCCCTTTCTTGGTATTCAATCAGAGAATTACTCCTGCATCTTCAATAAGAGCAATCGATGCGATCAGTTTCTTATTGTTTCTTTCTTTCAAACGCATGAATTTCATCAAGACGGAACAAAACTCTCATCATTATTCTGATTCTCAAATTGAGAATATCATCTTGTCATTTTGAGATAACGCACCAGAACCAACCTAAATCACTGATTTTAAGTGATTATTCAATTGGCATAGATAGTGCTCTATTAGAGTTAGACACATAGGAGATAACATTATGGAATTACGTACTGTAGAAGCAACCGACACAATTCTCACGGTAGAGATTATTGGTAATTTAGACGCTGAAGGTAGTCGCGACGCTCAACCGCAAATCGATGCGGTTATAACGGATGAGAAGCATAACGAGATTGAACTGGACTTTAGCCGAGTCGATTTTCTTGATTCCTCGGGTGTTGGTGCACTGGTTTATCTCTACAAAAGACTGGTTGAACGTGAAAGAAATATGCGCATCGAAAACGTGCGAGGTCAGCCTTTAGAGATAATCAAACTGTTGCGTATTGGGCAAGCGATACCAGTAAACTCAAATACTCACTAAACCTTACTATAATCATTCATATAACAATAAATTTATAGAACAAAGGACGTTGGCGATGAAAGGAACACTTGTATACATAGCGATAATTGTGACTGTGGGCCTAGTTTCAGGTTGCTCCAGTCACCCGGAAGAAGGACGCGGTGGTCTTGCTGAGAATTATGCAGCCGCGGATTTTTCTCCGGTGATGCCAGATGAACCATTGGGTCCGGAACATGGCCTGAGATTCGATTGGCAACTGGCTAAGCTTCAGCTTGATGCCTTGATTCAGGAAGGGGCAAAATGGTGTTTCCCTGCTGCCGTGGTCCAAGCCATAGAAAAACAAAATCGCATCGCCCGAGAATTAGAGGGTGGCCTTCTTCTTGATGCCGCCAATGATCTGGTTATACAACGTAAACGCTTAAACGAACTTGAGTTGCAACTTGACTACGTCACATCTCAGACACGCTGTGTACCACCAAGAAATCAATTTCAGCTTAACCAACAATTGGCCATTATCGATCAGTTGTATGAGATTCTTAACGTCGATAATCAATTCGCGCTCGATTCAACCGAGATCAACCCGAAGTATATGGGTCACCTTGCTAAAGCCGCCAATATTTTAGTTGAACACAAGACATTAAAGCTCTCAGTGACTGGTCACGCCGATGCACGTGGTGAAAACCAATACAATCAAACACTCGCCATGGGTCGTGCAAAGCAGGTAAAACGATACCTAACCATTTTCGGCTTGAGCCCAACTCGTATCACTACGCACTCATTAGGGGCAGAGCTTCCTCTTTTTGAGGGAGACTCACCAGGCGTCATGCTAACGAATCGACGTGTCAGCGTTGAAATCATATCAACACAAGACCATGCTGCGACTGCGTCACAAGGAGATTTGTATGAATAAGCTCACTCGATGCCTAATAGGCCTTGGTACTCTTGCGCTGCTCCTTTTTTCTACATTCTCCCTTGCATCGGATGAACAAGAAACGGTTCAAGTCGGAGACCTTATTCAAGTAAACCTGCCAGGTGAAGAAACGTTGAATCGTGGTTTTCAGGTCGACAAGCGCGGTCGAATTTCATTACCAGAAGTCGGCGCTATTTTTGTTGCTGGCTATGATGAAGCGCAATTAGAAAAGAATGTTCTCGGCGCACTTAAATCTGCGTTTCGCGACTTGTCCAATGCGTCTGTGTACATCGCAGAGCAACAAATACTTATTTCTGTTCAAGGCTACGTAAACTCTCCCGGCGAATACACCCTTCCCAAAAGTGCCGACATTCAAATGGCACTGCACGCTGCCGGTGGTTTACGTTCCGGCGCGCAACTTAACAATATGCTGCTTAAACGCGGGTCAGAAAAACAAGCTTTCAATTACAAAGCTTTCTTAGATTCTGGCGATGAAACCAAGCTGCCTTCACTTGCCTCATTGGATACATTGTTTGTTCCGGCCTCTCCGTTAGTCGGTAACATCGAACAGACGTTTGACCCTGCGAAACTGGCAAACTCTGGCGACAGCGCTGACAGTAGAAACGCCATTAAGGTGTTTGGTGAGGTGAATGCACCAGGCTCATTTTCATTCAAAGAAGGCACTGATCTCGTAGATGTGATAATGCGTTCTGGCGGCGTTACCCGTTACGCTGGGGTAGAGCAAATCCGTATCATTACCAATAACTCGCCTGAAATATTTAACCTGAAACGTTACCTAGACAGTGGTGACGCGAACTTGCTCCCTGTTCTAACACCGGGTGCCACTATTTTTGTGCCAAAACAAGAAGAAGAAATTCGTTCCGGTTCAAACACCGTCTACATCATGGGCGAAGTCGCACACCCTGGCGCTTATGAAGGGAAGAAAGGCGCAACGTTTATGGATATTCTTGCCAATGCTGGCGGTCCAACTCGATTTGCCGAATCACGTCAAATCCGCGTCATCAAAGCAAACGGTCAGGTCGTTCCATTTGATCTTACGGCGTATACCGAAGGACTCAAAGGCGCACAGCCTCCTGCCATCAAGCCTGGCGACGCGATCTTTGTTCCTGAAAAAACCGATATGAATGAGAAGTCATGGCTGAAGATAGCGCCGAGCCGTGCTGTAAATGTTATGGGGGAAGTCGTTCGCCCTGGACGCATCGAATGGTCAGACGAAATGGATCTAATGGATCTGTTGGCGCATGTTGGAGGTCCAACACTCAGAGCGGACACCACCAAAATTGAAGTCATCGACGCGCAAAAGAAACTGGTTGTCTTTGACCTTGACGAGTTCATCCAAAATGGCGCACAACAGTCTGAACTGCCGCGCATTGCCGCAGGCTCTATTGTTCGTATTCATGACTTGCCACAAGATCCGTCGGACAACAAATCTCAATGGGTACGCCAAAGCTCAGACGCATCAATATACGTGTTTGGTCAAGTAAACGCGCCGGGCCGCTACCGCTTCACCAAACAGATGCATTTTCTAGACATTCTGTCTGCTGCCGATGGCCCAACCAAAGATGCCGATATTCATAACATACGAATCACCCACCGAGACAAAACGTATTCTCAAGTCAGTAAGCTGAACCTATCTCTTTACTTCGAAACTGGCGACGAAAACTTACTGCCAAACGTCACCATGGGCGATACGATCTACATTCCTGAGAAAGACCGAAACTGGTTAGATACGTCGAAAGAGTCAACAGTTCGAGTACTAGGGGCAATTAATAACCCTGGTCGATACAACTTCAATGACAACATGACCATATTAGACATCCTTGCTGAGGCTGGCGGTCCTAGTGACAACGCCTACATTGAGAAAATTTCAGTGGTCAATATGTCATGCTGCCAAGGCCAAGCTCGTACATTTGATTTAAGTGAGTTCAGTAAAACCGCCAACATTTATCAGCTCCCTGTACTTCGCGCTGGCGATACGATTTTTGTGCCTGATCGCCGCGAAAGCTTTATGGAAAAAGCGCGCGTAGGCCTAGAAGATATTCTGCGCTTAACCACCACTATCGTGTTAATAGGAGCATTGTAATGAGTATTCCATCGACACACGCCGAAATTGAGCAGATTTACCTGGCAGCGGAGTTGGCTGGTTGTAAATCTCTGTGCATCACTGCTTGCCAGTCTGATGAAGGTGTTACTTCTGTCGCCAGTGCACTGACTGAGCGTTATTTGTTAGCGGGACACAAAGCATTATTGGTTGATCTCAATATGTTTAACCCCGCTTTTAAAGAGCTTAATTTGGCGTCAAATAGTGATAGTGATACTCAGTGGATAGAACACGTTGATAGCCATCAGTTGTTTACCGGAGTCGCAGTGCCGAACGATCAGTCCACTCAACTCGCCTATAAAGACCCGACTTTCATGAGTAACGCTGTCAGTGAGTGGGAAGGACAGTTTGATCGCGTAATCGTAGACACCTCGCCTCTTCTTCAGGTAAACCATAGAAACATTCCTGCACAGAGTGTGGCAAGCGCCTGCGACAAAACCATTCTTGTCGTGAAAGGCGGCGACACAACATCAGGGCAAATTGAAAAAGCCATCGAACTGTTAAGCAGCGGAAAAATCGATTTATTGGGTACGGTACTCAATGTAAAAGATCAGCCACCACTGAGTATTGAAATCGTACGAGAGATTAACCGAATACCGTTTTTACCGAAAAAGCTTCGCAAAAAAATAAAAAACTATTTGTACCAAAACGAATTTTTATCCCAGTCGGCATAGTCGCTTGATACATATAAACATTGGACACAGGCATTTCCTGTCGGTCATGCCTAAGGGATTCTATTATGAAAAATATCGCACTCTCATTGTTACTTTGGGGCATCAGCAACGTTGCAATCGCCAACGTGATTACGTTTGGCATTGTACCGCAGCAATCCGCAAGCCGACTCGCTGCACAATGGACGCCTCTCATGGCGTACCTGTCTGAGCATACAGGCGAAAAGTTCGTATTTGCCACAGCCGCCAATATACCAACCTTTGAAAAAAGACTGAGCCAAGGCGATTATGACTTTGCGTACATGAATCCCTATCATTACGTCACATTCCATCAATCTAATGCTTATGAGGCTCTCTCTAAAGCAAAAAACAGACGGATTAAAGGAATTATCGTCGCGAGGAAAGACGCTAATCTAACCCAACTTAGCCAGCTCAACGGTGAAACTCTCGCCTTCCCTGCTCCAGCAGCCTTTGCTGCCTCAATATTAACGCGAAGCGCACTGGTGACACAGGAAGTGACGTTTAAACCTGATTACGTTTCCTCTCACGACTCAGTGTATCTTTCCGTTGCCAAAGGCTTCTACCCAGCCGGTGGCGGTATTGTCCGAACATTCAATTCCATGGACGAGTCGATACGCAGCCAGCTAGAAATCATCTACACAACAGACGGTTACACACCCCATGCCATCGCACACCATCCAAGAATCAACGAGGAACTAGCGAAACAAGTGCAACAACTCCTTGCTGAACTCGATCAAACCGATGAAGGAAAAGCGTTGTTAAAACCGCTAAGCATTCAAGGCTTTGATAGTGCCAAAGACAGCGATTGGGATGATGTCCGTTCACTAAACATTCAAGAGATTTCCCAATAGATAACGAATGAAACAGGCAGGTAGCTTATGACATTTCGAGCCAAAACAATCATCGGTATCGCACTGATTGAAATTGTACTTCTGATGTTTCTCGTCTTTAGTGCCATGACGTTTCTATCCGATTCGAATGAACAACAACTTATCGAACGAGCAAACTCTACCGCCAGTGTGTTCGCCAACGCCTCAAAAGACGCGGTTCTCTCAACAGATATTGCGACATTAGAAGATCTAGTGAAGCAATTCGTGACATTGGACGGAATAGAATACGTAAAAATCGTACGACATGACAAAGTGCTCGCCAGTGCTGGAGAGATAGACCTACTTGAGCGAGACATGTTTATCGACAAAGGCCTTGATGGCGTTAATGACGGCCTTTTTGACACACGCGTGCCCATTGTTAATTCTGGTATCGAATACGGTTACATTGATATGGGCTTTAGCACTGCCGCAATCAGCAGTATGCTAAAGAACGCTCAGCAATCGATTGTCGGAATCGCCTTGATTGAGGTCATACTTGTTGCCCTATTCTCTCTGGTTCTCGGCACTTACTTAACTCGAAGTTTGATACGCTTAACCGCAGCCACAAAAACATTGAGTGAACGTGGTCCAGGATACCAACTAAACGACACCTCGAAAGATGAATTTGGTAACTTATCGCGCGCCTTTGATGACATGTCGAGGAAACTGAATACGAGCTACAAGGATCTAAAATCCGCTCGCCAAGAAGCCGAAGACGCGTGTGAGTCAAAGGGGCGTTTCCTTGCCTCAATGTCACATGAGATACGCACACCAATGAACGGTGTGCTTGGTATTTTATCATTGCTCGAAGAGACACCGTTAAACAAGCAACAAAAACACTTATTGAAGACCGCAACCACTTCTGGAGAATTTTTGTTGTCGGTTATCAACGACATCCTAGACTTCACTCGAATGGAATCCAATACACTGCTCCTTGAAAATAAGCCGTTTAACTTTCGTGAATGTGTCGAAAGCGTTATGGACAGTTTTTCATCAGGTGCGAAACACAAAGATCTGATTCTACACTGCTTTATCGAAGGCAATGTGCCGTCAATGGTCAAAGGTGATGTCAATCGAGTCCGCCAGATACTCCATAATTTGATTGGCAACGCCTTAAAGTTCACTTCCGAAGGCAGTATTACCGTAAAAGTCGAAGCGACAACCGAGAACAATCAATGCCAACTTCAGTGCAGTGTGACCGATACGGGCGTGGGCATTAAAGAGCAAGCGCTAAGCTATCTGTTTGAAGAATTCACCATGGTGGACCAAACCTACTCACGATCGCAGGAAGGCTCCGGGCTTGGGCTTGCCATTTGTAAACGCCTTTGCATTTTGATGGATGGCAACATTGAAGTCGCCAGTGAGTATGGTCAAGGAAGCACATTTTCTTTTAATATTACTCTGGCGCTGTCAGACGAGTTGATTACCAAGAATGCGCCTAGTAAGCCTGTCCTTTCTGAACATTTGCTTGATGCGCGCATACTGGTTGCCGAAGACAACAAAGCGAATCAATTGGTCATCAAGAATATGTTTTTAAATGCGGGTCTAGACGTTGATCTTGCTGACAACGGAAAAATGGCGATAGACATGCTCACTAACTATTCGTATGACCTAGTGTTCATGGACATCTCCATGCCAGAAATGGATGGTATCGAAGCCACACAAAAGATAAGAGCAATGGACGATGATAGCATCAAGAATTTGCCCATCATCGCACTCACCGCGCACGCTCTCACCGGCGACAAAGAAAACTTCATCGCCGCTGGAATGTCAGATTATTTATCAAAACCTGTACGTTTATCTCAGCTAATTGAAAAAATTCACTTATTCTTATCTGATAACGATAAAAACTTGGAGTCGGAAATGGCACAACAGCCACCATCGACAGAATTTGCAGTGACACAAAGCGAAGCACATTCCCAAGTACTAATACCCACCAACATAGAGGCGTCAGTTTCAGAAATGGACGATTTAGTAGACGAAACGATATTAATACAAATGATAGAAGACACCAGTGCAGACGTTATCCCAATACTGATTGATCACTACCTAGAAGAGTCCAAGTTGCGCTTAGGAAACATCAACCAGGCACTGAAAGAGCAAAACCTTGAGCAGCTAGAGTTTGAAACCCACACTCTTGGAAGCTCAGCCCTAGCCCTTGGTAATCGCGTTCTTTCCGAACATGCACGTGAAATAGAAAGGCTTTGTCTTGAAAGCCAAACGGCTCAAGCATTCGAACGCGTCAGCGAGTTACAGGAAATCGCTGAAAAGTCGTTGAATGCAATAACAGCGAGAAAAGAATTGGGATTTGTCGAGTCATCGAGCTAACTGTGACTCATATTGGTATCAAAACAAAAGATTGAATACTAAGCATTTCATTTATGATTGAAGCTATGCTAAACACTATAAGATAGATGTTTCATATATTTACCACAAGGATGTAGCCGATGAGACCCAAAGTACTATTAGTTGAAGACTCAACATCGCTTGCCGTACTTTATAAACAATATGTAAAAGATGAGCCGTATGACTTATTCCACGTTGAAACCGGACGTGAAGCCATCGCATTCATTGAACGTAACGTTCCTCAGCTCATCATTCTGGATTTAAAACTCCCTGACATGTCAGGTGAAGACATTCTCGACTGGATATCAGAAAATCAAATTCCAACCTCCGCCGTTATCGCCACTGCCCATGGTTCGGTTGATATTGCGGTCGGGCTGATTCAAAAAGGCGCGAAAGATTTTCTGGAAAAACCGATTAAAGCCGATCGCTTAAAGACTTCCATCACTCTTCACTTAAAACAGGCCAAACTTGAACATTTGGTGGAAGACATAGAGACAAAGTTTGACCGAAATCGATTCCACGGTTTTCTTGGTAGTTGCTTACCCATGCAAGCGGTGTACAAAACCATTGATTCTGTCGCACCGACTACCGCAAGTGTGTTCATCAACGGAGAAAGTGGAACGGGTAAAGAGGTATGCGCCGAGGCTATCCATAAAGAGAGCCAACGTAAAAAAATGCCATTTATCGCCATAAACTGCGGTGCCATTCCTAAAGATCTGATGGAAAGTGAAGTCTTTGGCCACGTCAAAGGCGCATTTACGGGCGCAAGCACCGATCGAAAAGGCGCAGCTTCTCTGGCCGATGGCGGCACACTGTTTCTCGACGAACTCTGCGAAATGGATCTAGAGATGCAGAAAAAGCTCCTTCGCTTCCTGCAAACGGGCACCTTTACCCCACTTGGCGCGACCAAGGAACAAAAAGTAAACGTGCGGATTCTATGTGCAACCAACAGAGATCCTTTACTTGAGGTAGAGGAAGGACGCTTTAGAGAAGACTTGTACTATCGTGTCCACGTGGTTCCGATCGAAATGCCACCGCTACGCGAACGTGGCAGTGACATTGCCGTCCTTGCCAATCACTTTCTTAAACTCTATGCCAAAGAAGATGGTAAAAACTTCTCGGGAATCAACAAAGACGCGGAAACCTTGCTCAAACAATATCAATGGCCAGGAAACGTTAGACAACTGCAAAATATCATTCGAAACATCGTCGTTTTAAATAACGAAGCAAAATTGGCCGTCAGCCACTTGCCTGCTCAAATATTAAATCAAAAATCAAAAGGCGCAGCAAAACCGCAGCCTGTTCAGTCTTTGCAACCATCCCCTGCGCAAGAAGCACTGCTTGCGCCCAATACGCCTGAGCAAACTACGTCAAACGTTGATCAACCGTCGTCACAGGCAAATCCAACCTCTATCAGACCAATGTGGCAAATCGAAAGAGAAACCATTCAAAATGCGATAGATTACTGCGACGGAAATGTACTCAATGCTGCTGTTTTATTAGAGCTAAGCCCATCAACGGTTTATCGAAAAAAACAGGCTTGGGAAGCGGAAGATGAAAGCAGTACCGTCTAGCCTGTCACCCGATCAATCCAACGCCCAAAAGGTTTGGCTCTTTATCGATAGCCTTACCTTTGGCGGCATAGAAACCCATGTATTTGAGCTCGCGAAAGGGCTCAAGTTAATGAAGATTGAAGTCACTGTTGTCTTTATTCATCATTATGGCGAGCCTGCGATGCTGGCAGAAAAGCTAGAGATAGCGGCGATCCCTTTTTTCTATCTAAACCAAGAATATCCCGCTAACAATAGCTATCTCTCTTTGGCAAAAGCTATTACAACCAATGAACCTACCCTCATTCATGCGCACGGCTACAAAGCTAGCATCATAAGTAAACTCGCTCGAAAGCTTGCCAAGCCAGCCTTTAAACAAGTCTCAACCTTTCACGCGGGAGAAACACCCAAGGGTAAAGTGTGGATCTATGACTTAGTCGACCGTTACAGCTCTGCACTTTCGGATGCGCGTCTGTCCGTAAGTAAACTCATACAGCAAAAGCTTCCTTCAGAATCTCATCGGCTTAACAACTTTATTGACATACAATCCGTGACTCCCTCTTCAGGAACACAGATTGCGTTTGTAGGACGCCTTAGCCATGAAAAAGCGCCTGACCGTTTCTGTAAATTGGCAGAGTTAAACAGTCATCTCGACTTTCATTGCTATGGCAGTGGACCAATGGAAAATGAATTAATCGCTTCGTCAGCAACGAACCTTACCTTTCATGGCCATCAATCTAATATGGAATCATTGTGGGATAACATTGGTTTTCTAATTATCCCTTCGCGTTATGAAGGGCTTCCTATGGCTGCGCTTGAAGCGATGTCTCGGGGCATTCCTTTGTTATGCACGGATGTGGGTGATCTGCATAAATTGATCGTCCATGGGAAGAATGGGTTCATCGTTTCAGATGAAAATAGCCTTAATCATCAGCTCAACCTTTGGCAATCCATGAGTCAAAATGAGAAAGACAATATAAGAGCCGCGGCTCGAGAGACCATCTCACAAGAATATTCGACTCAAAGCGTCTTACCACAGCTTCTAAACATCTATCAGAATTGATTCTCAAAATGAGAATCTCCTTTCCCTCCTTTTTAACCACAACATATATCGATAATAATCAATCAGTTAAATAGATCTCATAATTGGCACTTCAATTGCAACACCCTTGATAGCAATCAAAAGTTCAATACTAGATTGAATTAAGGGGAAATTATGAAGACGACCAAAAACGTTCTATTTGTACACTACGGTGATGACTGGCTAAGAGGCAGCGAGCAATGCCTGTTAGACCTGATTACAAATATCGATCGCCTTCGTTTCACGCCATTTATTTTAACGAATAACCCAGCGCTGCATGACGAGATCATCGCTATGGGTATTCATAGTGAACTGGAGTCATTTTCCATTCTATTGGGTTGGAGTGCACCTAGATTCAATGTTCGCGCTTGGTTTCATCAGGTTAATAGTGCAAAAGCATACATCGCCAAAGCGGATATCGATCTTATTCATGTAAATAGTGGCGCACCATGTCAATGGATGTATACCGTCGCGAAAGTAACCAACACCCCTATGGTTACGCAGCTTCATTCTGATTATTTAGCACGTGACCGTGTCACTCTTGGTTTGCACTACTCTCCACGTATCATCGCAGTAAGTAAAGCCATTACACATCAATTAGTTAAAGATGGTTTTCCGCAAGAGCGTCTTTCTATCGTTCACAATGGTATCGATGTAGAGAGACTAGACAAGCAAGCCGTTGTTGATGTTAACAAGGTGCTGAACATCCCTGAAGACTCTCTTACCTTCGCAACCGTCGGTTCACTCATTCACCGAAAAGGTGTCGACCGATTACTCCTAGCATTACGTCATTTGGTATTGGAATACCCAAACGTACACTTGGTGATCATTGGCGATGGCCCACAACGTGAAAACCTTGAGCAGCAGGCCGATTACCTATACCTATCAGATAACGCCCATTTTGTTGGCGAACAAAGACACGTTATGGGTTGGCTAAAAGGCGTTAACGGTTTCGTCAGTGGCGCTCGTCAAGAAGCATTTGGTCTTGTTGTAGCGGAAGCCGCACTAGCGGGTTTGCCTGTTATCGCCCCTTTTGAGGGGGGTATTCCAGAAATCCTAACGCATAAGAAAAACGCTATTTTCTACAAAAACAACGGTACCGCGCCGATAGTCAACGCCATGCGCGCCGTTGTAAGAAACCCCAACAGTTCTAAAGCGGTGGGAGAATTGGCCCGTGAACATATTTTGGAAACCCATACCGCAGTTCATAACGCTCGTGAGATAGAGAAAGTCTACCTTCAAATACTCTCTGAGGATTTTCAAACTACAACGTCGATCTGGCAAGCTACAAGCCCGATTCGTACCTTTGTTGCAAGTCGTTTTGCGTAAGGAGATGGCCATGAAAGCTCATATTAATCATTACCTTATTTTTGATCCTATCGCATTTCTAGGTGGCTCTAAGATAGCAACAAGAGAAGCACTGTCACTAACAAGTGAGTCGAAAACCAAGTATACGATTGTGACGACGCACCAAGACTCTTGGGATAACAGTTACCTCACTGAGCACCACGATGTGCAGTTCATTCAATTACCTGCGCTAAAGGCACTGGTTAAAATTGAAAGTGGTAAACTCTATTGGGTGAAGCAGTGTATCTACCTGCTATTTCTCATCGCGACGTTACTTCGTATCTCTAAGGTTAACGCTTTAGTGGGCGCTTCAGGTCCCGGCGTTGACATGAGCTTATATCTCGTCAAGAGACTCACCCATATTGCTGTTATGCAGTTTATTCATGGTCCAGTCGCCAAATCACGCTCTATTGGTTACTGCTTAACATGCGCCGATAACGTCTTCTATCTGAATTCGGCAAGAAGCAGTATTCACCGTGCAATCCACCATTACCTGAGAGCACAACATTCAACCGTTGACGCATATGATGCAACCAATCAGATCATACAGAGCAACCAGTACGAGAGCTTTGAGAATGGCATTGCGCAGCACAATTGGCCGACAAGGGCTCAATACGACTTTCCAACTGTATTTTGGTGCGCATCGCTATTGAAATGGAAAGGCTTAGATCTTTTCATCGAGGCATCAAATGCTATAAACGATCTTTGCCCGATAGCCGCAAATATTTGCTTTATTCGACCTGTAGACACCTCACTATCGGTGTGTAATGCGCCCGTGTTAATGCCCCACTTCCAATGGTATCAAGAGCCCACTAATCTCGACACCATTCGTAGCCGCAGCAATATCTTTGTCTCAACCAGCCACAACGAACCGTTTGGTTTATCGATCTTAGAAGCAATGGCGGCAGGAATGTGCGTCATCATCCCAAGAGACGGCGCGTACTGGGATAAAGTCCTTACCCATAATGTAAATTGTATTAAGTACGTTGCGAATGATGTGGGATCGCTGGCTGACGCTCTTGTTTACGCAAACAGCGACGGTGGATTGGTTGAACAGTTAGGTCAAGAAGCCTATACCATCGCTCTCACTTACCAGGCTGAAAACAGCTATCGCTCCATTATCAATGGGTTTAATCACCCTAGCTTTATTTCTCATATTGAAACTCATGACAGCGAACATGTTCTGCACTAGAGACTTTTACACGCATCGAATTAAGGACGTGGTACTCCCTGGGCGACCTTTATAGGCCAATGGGGATTTTACAACTAAGCACTGACTATTCGCTATTGATTAAATATTTACCAAGCATGGAGGGATGCATGATGATACTGACTCAACTGCCTAAATCGATACGAAACATGCTGATCTATGCGGTGAGCCTATTTCTTGCGAAAGGCATCTCGCTGATCATGCTCCCTCTCATTGCTCACTACCTATCGCCTGAACAACTTGGCCAACTCGAATTGCTAGCCACAACAACCGTATTTTTAAGTCTACTTGTTGGCTTTGCGATGCATGAGAACCTTTATCGGTTTGTTGGTGAAATCGAAGACCAACAAAAGCAATTCACTAAAGTCTGTGAGTTGTACACCTATGCCGTTGTCATTTCAGCGGTGGTTGGGGCGTTAGTTGCAATCGTTCTATTCATGGCACCTTCGACCAAAAACATTTTATCAACGCAGAACATTAGCTTAATTTGTTTGGTTCTCGCGTTCGAAAGCGCGCTTGGTATTAGTACCGCTTGGCTTCGTTTCCAAGATAAAGCTCGAACCTTTTTTGTTATTTGTATGATGAGCAGTGTACTGCAAGTCTCGGGTGTTATAGCCGTTCTCGTTTATTCACCCTCAGTGACACACGTGTTCGCTGTTGGCGTTTTCACTTCCCTAATCCAACTTCTGGTTTTACATGGGGTAAACCGATTCAACTGGATTTGGGCTGGGTTCACTCATCTGTTTTCAATGCTGCGTTACTCAACCCCTTTGATGCTCTCTGCACTTGTGGCATTTGGTCTAAGCGGCGCGGAAAAATGGATCATTGGGTATTCCGTATCAATCGAGACACTTGGCTTGTACGCCGTAGCTGCGAAGTTTTCTTTGGCGATGTGTATTTTGATTCAACCATTTGGAATGTGGTGGATGCCAAAACGTTTTAACGCTCTCGCCACCAAAGGCGTTAACTATACTGCTCAAGTGACACAAGTTGGCATGGTGTACATTACTCTGTTGGCAATATCCGTAGCCAGCTTTAGCCAAATATTCATTATGATTGCGCTTCCCTCCGCCTACATCAACGCCGCAGAACTGGTCGCAGGTGTCGTGATTGTCGCGTTGTTTAAAGAGCTCGCGGAATTAGTCAACATCGGCATCCTGAACCAGAAGAAAACGCGTTGGGTACTAAACATCAACATTGTATGTACCTTACTCGGGTTGGCGCTAAGCTGGGTATTAACAACCACAGCGATGTTTGGAGAGTTAGGGATATGGGGCGTCATCATCGCGATTGCCATCGCTCAAGTTTCTCGATCTGCGTTGTTACTCTTTTACAGCCAACAATTAAATCCGCTTCCTTATCAATATCATGCACTACTATTAATACTAGTGAATACGCTAGGTTGTTTAGTATTAAGCCTAACAACAGAGAATTCGGTGTGGTTAGTCATGATTGCGTTTATTGGTGTGATATTCAATTTGACGGTCGCATATCAATTCAAGTTCTTCAGTGAATTTGATTTACCGAGTATCCCCCACCTGTTCCCAAAACGAGTTTAATCGCCAATGAACAATCATCAACGAATGCCCTCAGTCATTGTCATCGTATCTTTGTGTATGCTGATTGCCGCTGCATGGTATTTCGTTCCGCACCCTGCGATTCCAATTGTGTTAGCGGCACTACCGTTTGCTGGCTTGTTTGTGTTGAGCCAAACCTTCTGGCTCGTCATGCTGTTCGTTCTTTTCTCGTTCTTCCGTATCCACGAAGCAATACCCGCACTCTACTCGTTGAAGATCCCACTGCTTCTCTCGCTAGGCGCCCTGTCTGCACTGCTTTGGCACACCTTGATTAGTAAGACGATTCAGGTGTATTGGCATCGTTCCCTCACCTGGCTCGCCATCTTTTGGGGGCTGGTGATCATAGGCATTGTTTTCGCCTCTAATGTCGGCATCGCTGTGGCTAACTTTAAGTCGATATACTGGAAAATCATCGTGATGACGCTCGCCATTGCTTGGCTCGTTAACAACGACAAAAACATTGGTCGTGCATGTATGTTGATCATTCTTTCCGGGGCGCTTATTGCTTCTGTTGCTATCTCCAACTCCGTCAATGGTATTGGGTTGGTAGAAGGAACACGCGTTACCATTGGGCGAGATTTAGGCTCTATGTTGGGCGACCCCAATGACCTGTCACTGGTGTTAATGTTTCCACTGGCCTTCTCAATTGGGTTAGTTACAGACCGTCAAATCCCACTCAGCAGTCGTTTCATTGCTCTGGTTACCACATGTCTTCTGATGAGCGCTGTCATTGCCACTCAAAGTCGCGGTGGGTTATTAGGATCGGTAGCCGTTATCGGTATCTACGCGATTAAGTTGATTCGTTCTAAGGTTCTTCTTCTATCCATTGGCAGTATTGGGGCGTTAGTATTGTATTTTGCTGCGGGAATCTCTGACAGAGCGTCGGGAGGCGCAGCTGAAGCCGGTATAGATGCCTCTGCGATGGGACGACTCTACGCGTGGGAAGCAGCATTTAAGATGGCGTTACACAACCCGTTAACAGGTGTCGGGTTAGATAATTTCTACGTAAACTACTTCTTCTATAGTCCGCATTGGGATGGCCTTAACCATGCCGTTCATAGTACTTGGTTTGGTGTCTTAGCCGAAACCGGCTTCCTTGGTCTCGCTATTTTTGTCACATTCATAACTTCGTTAATACTAAGTGCTCGCCATACGCTTGCAGAGATAAAGAAAAACCCTGAACACTATTCCGCAAACCTCACTGTCGCAGCGAACTCCGTCTACGCTGGCTTAGTCGGCACCATCGTTTCGGGTACTTTTTTAACGCAAGGATTCAACTGGCCAATCTACATCCTAGCGGCTCTCACCGTTGCCGTTGCCAACATTGCCAAGAAACACAACATTCAAGATCAATAGCGTGTTTGTCTTGGTTGTCCATTACACGATTTTTCTATTCCTACAGCGCTAAATCCGTTCTCTAAATGAACACGCAGAATCATTCTCAAATTGAGAATTGTTCCGTGCCCACTTGCGCCTCCATTTACAAATTAAATTAACCCATTGTATTTAATACAATAATTAAGTTGGCATAATCTGTGTAATAGAACCTGTATCAGAATAAAAATACAGGTGAGACTATGTTGGCAGCAAGAATAAATGGATTGAAAATTTGGCTTCAATGCCACCCTAACCCAACTTATCGTAATCTTTTTTTGATTCTTAAAAAGATTCGCATGTTTGAATTGCCGACGCCCAAAGTCCTTAATAAAGCAATCTACGGCTTGTACAAACTGACGTCTTCTCTTTGGCAGTCGCTGGTGAGAATCATTTTTCATACCCCTGCATTTAAAGGACGCTTAGACAAGTTTGGCAAAGGGTTATACCTATACGGTGGAATCCCCTTTGTGTCAGGCCCTCTAAGCATAACGCTTGGTGACAACTGCCGCGTTTCTGGTCAAACAACCTTTAGCGGGCGAACCCTAACCACTCAGCCGACATTGGTGGTGGGTGACAACGTAGACATTGGTTGGCAAACCACGATTGCGGTTGGAAGTACGGTCATCATTGAAGACAACGTTCGAATCGCAGGCCGTGCGTTCATTTTCGGCTATTCCGGCCACCCATTAGATGCCAAACGAAGAGCGTTAGGCGAAGCCGATGACGAATCACAAGTTGGCGATGTGGTATTAAAAAGAGACGTTTGGCTTGGAACCAACGTGACTATTCGCCAAGGTGTCACCGTTGGCGAAGGTGCGGTCATCGCCGCTGGCAGTGTTGTCGTCAGTGATATTCCAGCCAATGTGATTGCAGCGGGTAATCCAGCAAAGGTTATAAAGCCGATTATCTCAGCGGCGACCGCAGAAAACCAAACCGAGGAGAATTATCATGCATGATCTCATTGTATTTGGCGAAGACTTTGGTGGTTTACCATCAAGTACTCAACACCTGGTTAAACGCCTCGCAGAGCAACGCAAAGTCGTTTGGGTTAACTCCATCGGTTTGCGTCAACCAAAGCTAAACCTTGGTGATGGAAAACGCGCAATGAACAAGCTTTTGGGTCGTTCAAAAGGCGGCTTCAGCTCAATGGACCAAACAACCTCAAGCGACATTAACCTCGACAACATCACAGTGGTTAATTTAAAAACGATTCCAGCGCCACGCTCTGACTTTGCCCGCAATGTGGCGAAAAATATGATGCTGAATCAGCTAAAACCCATATTGGAACAAGCCAAATTAAATGACCCTGTTTTATGGTGTTCATTGCCGACGGCTGCAGACTTATGTGGCCATGTTGGCGAGTCTGCCGTTGTTTACTACTGTGGTGACGATTTCTCTTCGTTGGCGGGTGTTGACCACTCTGTCGTTGCAAAACATGAATCAAAACTCATTGATAAAGCAGACCTGATCTTTGCGGCCAGTGAAGAGATGCATTCGCGTTTCCCGGCCTGTAAAACTCAACTGCTACCACACGGCGTCGACAATACCCTGTTTTCAACCCCTGCCCCTCGCGCAAAGGATCTTCCCAACCGTGGTCGTCCCATTGCTGGTTTTTATGGCAGCCTCTCAAACTGGTTAGATTACGACATGATTCAAAAGGCTGTCACCGATAACTCAGAGTGGGACTTTGTCTTCATTGGGCCACAAGAGTTAAACCATTCGAAATTACCGACGAATGACAACGTATTTTACCTAGGGCCACGTCCACACCATCAATTACCACAATATAGCCAGCATTGGGATGTGAGTCTGCTACCCTTTAAACTGAATGAGCAAATAATTGCATGTAGCCCATTAAAATTAATGGAGTATTTGGCAGCCGGTAAACCCATCATCTCAACGGAGTTTCCAGCATTAGAAGGATTTAAACGATTTGTGAATGTCGTAAAAGACAACAACGAGATGAGCCAAGCGCTCTGTGCAGCTCGCCAGCAAGAAACGTTACCCAAAGGTATCGTTAATCAACATAGCTGGGACTCTCGAAGCGAATTTGTCGACTGGATGTTGGAGCTACTATGAATGAATTGAAGCTGCGCCTGATCATTATTCTTAGTGGTGCCTGGAGAAGGCGCTACTTGATCTGCCTGCCCATTCTCATTCTGCCTTTTGTGGGTGCTGGCATTGCCAAGCTTGCGCCAACGACTTACAAATCCCACACCAGCATGTTAATTCAAGAAACGGCTAAAATGAACCCTTTCCTTGAAGACATCGCCGTTTCAACCATGCTAAAAGACCGCTTGAATGCGCTAAGCACTTTGCTCAAGAGCCGACACGTTTTACGTTCAGTGGCGATAGAGCTGGGTTTGATCGATGAGAACACGTCCCCCGCTGAAGCCGATCAAATCATGTACGAGATTTCGGCCAGCGTCAGTGTCTCTCAATTAGGGAAAGACTTTCTAAAAATTGAGCTGAGATCTGACCAAGCCGAAGGAATGAAAGAGCTTCTGCAATCAATAAGCGACCATTTCATTGAGCAACTTCTGGCACCAGAACGATCGTCTATAGAAGATTCAAGTGAGTTCCTCGCGATTCATATTGAAAAACGCCAAGATGACCTGGATAAAGCCGAAGATGCATTAGCAGAATTCAAGAATGTGAATTCTTCCGTAAGCCCAGAGATGCAAAGCCAAAGCCTAACCAGGCTCGCGTCTTTAAAACAAAGCCTTGCCGAGAAACAAGCAGAGCTTGCTGGGGTTAAGAAAAGCCTTGGTAGCCTCGATGAGCAGTTGTCTAAGACAAACCCTGTTGTCGGAAAAATAGAAGAGCAAATCATCGATATACGAAGCGCACTAAGCTTGTTACGAGCAAAATACACTGAAGAACACAGCGCCGTACAAGCAAAGAATCGAGAGCTTGCAAGATTAGAGAGCGAACGCGCCGCGCTGCTTAAAATGGATCAACCAAACCTAAACAGTGACCAATTGTGGGATATTGCCAGTACGTCCGCAATCTCTGATATTTCTGACATGCAGCCGCTGCTTGTGACTCAGTTACACAGTCTTCAACTCGTTCGTGGTCGCTATGAAGCCCTTAATGAAGAGACAAAAAGCTTAAAGCAGATGATCTTTGAGCTAGAACAGAAGGCAAACAACTTTGGTGATAACGCGAAGTCACTGTATAGATTGCAACGTGATGTTCAAATCAAGAGACAGCTTTATGATGAGCTTGTTGAGCGCTATGAAATGGCGCAGCTTACCGGATCATTAGGTATATTCGAACAGAACAAACGCGTGAAAATCATCGACTTACCTTACACGCCAAGTCATCCGTCCAACTTACCAATGGTGTTCTTTATCATCGCAGGTTTCATCGCAGGCATTGCATTGGGCTGCGGGCTGGCTACCGTTGCTGAACTTTTTGATACCTCGATAAGACGTAAAGATCAGCTCGAGGAACTGACCAATGTTCCGGTTATCACCATCGTACCTAGAATCGAATAATGAGACGGTAAGCATCTAGCTTTTAAAGCTCAACGCATAGGTAGAGGCTAACGTAGGTTAGCCTTTTTTCTTTTCTTATTTTCTTATTTTCTTATTTTCATTTTTTTTTGGGGGGGGCTAGTGCGGCGGCTTTAATCGAATTCACTCAGTTCACTGCGATAGTTTTAATCTCTCTTTCTGTTCTGTCTCTGGTCGTTATACAGCCCTGCACTCTTCAGAAGCGCTCACTCTCGCTCTTATTCCCTCTCCTATTCAATCTGTTGTTCAATACGATTCTCATTTTGACAATGAGCCTAACTCCTGTTTAACACAAACCATAAGCGACTGTAATTAAAGCACTTTAAAACATGGCACGCACCGTGCAATACCCAGTTAGAAACAGAGAAAGTTCACTCTCTAGCAACAATAGATAGCCAAGAATAGATAACCAAGGAGCAAACGATGACAACAACAGAATCAAACACAGGACAAACTGTTATTCATGTCGTGCAACACCTTGCTCCTGGCGGCCTTGAAAGCCTTGCACTTGACCTTCTAGCCTTCTCAACGCCATTAAACAAAGTGATGATCGTGAGTTTAGAGGGCGAAAAGAAGCAAGCGATAGAAAACTGGCCACGTCTGAAGCCATTCGCTAACCAGATTCATTTCCTAGAGAAGAAGCCGGGGGTAAAACTGCACACACTTTCTCAGCTTGTTAAAACCTTCAATGTCATCAAACCTGATGTTGTGCACACGCATCACATTGGCCCTTTATTGTATGCAGGGTTAGCATCACGTCTCACTTCAGTACCAGTCAGAATTCACACTGAACATGATGTATGGCACCTAAACAATGAAAAACACGTTCGTCTTGAGAAAATGGCGTTAAACGTAGCAAAACCTCAGTTAGTCGCAGACGCAAACCTAGTCGAAGAAACACTACTGAATCACTTTTCTTACAACAACACGACCACCATTAAAAACGGGGTTGATTGTGAGAAGTTCAGTCCAGGCCGAAAAGATCTCGCAAGAGCTCACTTTAATCTTCCAGCCGATAAAAAGATCATTGGCTGCGCGGGCCGCCTAGAAACGGTGAAAGGCCACGATTTAGCCATTTCTGCTCTCTCATACATGCCAAAATGTGTGCACCTTACCATTGCAGGTCACGGTAGCCAACGCGCAAAACTAGAAGCACTCGCTGCGCAATACGATGTTTTAGACCGCGTTACCTTCCTTGGTTTGGTTGATGACATGCAACGCTTTTATCAAGCATTGGATCTGTTCTGCATGCCATCACGTTCTGAAGGTTTCCCACTTTCTCCACTGGAAGCGCAAGCATGTAACATTCGAACTGCAGTGACTAATGTTGGAGCGAGTAAAGAAACACTTTGTCCTGACAGTGGAAGATTAATTAAAGCGAATGATATTCACAACATGGCTGATGTTCTCTTTCACATGTTATGCCACGGTGTTGAGACTCAACCCCGTCAATTCGTTTTAGAAAACAACGACATTAGAAACATGGTGAAGGCCTACGAATCGCTTGCTGCACAGGTTCAGTTAGTGGAGGCGGTAGCATGATTGAATCTATCATCATCTTAGTGTCACTTACGAGTGCAGCCTTGATTGTTTATCATCATGTTGGCTACCCACTTGTTTTGAAGTGGTATTCAAAGACTCACCCTCAATCGAAACTTGCGGATTCAAAACGCGGTTACCGCAGCAACAAGCTTGACCGTGTGCGTCCATCTATCACTATTTTGGTCGCGGCGTACAACGAAGAGCGCTGGATAGCAGACAAGATTCGCAACCTAGCGAGCCTTGACTACCCTCGTAATCGTCTTTCTATCATCATCGCTTGTGATGGGTGTACAGATAAAACGGTTGAGATTGCGCAGGATACAATTCAAGAATCGATTTGTAGTGATATTCATTTTGAGATCCGTGACCTTGAAGAAAACCAAGGTAAAGTAGCGGTGATTAACCAACAGATGCTGACGATTTCATCTGACATCACCGCGCTTTCAGATGTCTCTGCTCTTATCTCAATCGATGCTCTTCTGGTTGCTGAGCAGCACTTTAAGAATAGTCGCACCGGCGTTGTGAATGGTCGCTACCAACTATTGGATACCAACAATGCAGGTGAGTCGAGCTACTGGCAGTATCAAAGCCAGGTTAAACAAAATGAAGCATCGCTTGGGTCTACCTTGGGCGCACATGGAGCATTCTATCTGTTTAGAACACACCTGTTTACACCACTGGCAGCGAACACAATTAATGATGACTTTGTGCTTCCCATGCTGATTGTTAAACAAGGATTTAATTCTGTTTATGATGACAAGATGGTGGCTGTTGAACTTGAAGCGACAAATCAAAACAATGACTTTAAACGCCGTCTACGTATTTCGGCAGGCAACATGCAACAAGCGATTCAATTATTTAGTTTGTTCAACCCAAAATACAAAGGTGTGGCATTTGCATTCCTTTCAGGGAAAGGCCTAAGACTTGTCATGCCTTACTTGATGCTGATTTGCCTAGTGACTTCAGTATTGCTGATGAACAACCCACTTTTTTTAACGGCTTTAGTCGCTCAAGTTTGCCTATACACATTGGCGGGTTTGAGTCTGCTATTTCCAAATGCTTTTAACTGTAAACCATGCAAATTAATGTCTTACCTAGTGGCTGGCCACTTCGCTAACTTCGTTGGTGGACTGCGTTACCTATTAGGTCTTGAATCTGGTCGATGGACACGAGTAAATCACTAAGGAGCTCATTATGACTACTACAAAATCAACCCGTATCTCTATTTGGTGTGCTAAAAGAATCTTTGATTTAACTGGTGCAATCGTCGGTCTGTTACTGCTTAGCCCTGTTATGCCGTTTATCGCATTGGCTATCAAACTCACCTCTCCAGGCCCTGTTTTTTACAGACAGCAACGTGTGGGTAAATCGACACCCAGTCACATGGAGTTTTTCGATATCATTAAATTTAGAACCATGTACCAAGATGCTGAAACTCGCTCAGGCGCTGTTTGGGCAACAGAAGGAGATCCGCGTATTACTCCTGTAGGTCGTTTCTTAAGAAAAACTCGTCTTGATGAGATTCCACAGTTGTTTAATGTGGTCCGTGGTGAAATGTCGCTTATTGGACCACGCCCTGAACGTCCAAGTTTCTACAACAAATTGGAAACAGCAATCCCATATTTTGCTGACCGCACATACGGTGTAATGCCTGGTATTACGGGGCTTGCTCAAGTAAACCAAGGTTATGATACGTGTATTGACGATGTACGCCGTAAAGTTGGATTTGACCACAGCTATGCACTATCAATGTGTTCAATGCGTAACTGGTTAATGATGGATTTGAGCATTATCTCTAAAACCATTGTTGTTATGGTCGATGGCCGAGGTCGTTAATAACCAACGCCTATTTTAAAGATACGTTTGAGGGGGAATAATCTTACTGGTTATTCCCTTTTTTCTGGCTCTGTATTCATTTGCTTCGTGTAACGTCCATTTGTTCGGATAAGCCAATAGCAGCTAATCCGATGCTTTGCTATCATAGCGGCAATTACATTATCCAATTTTATTACGGACGTCGTTCATGCAATTATCTCAACTGACTCAACCTATTTTTGATCACCTTTACCGTGATATCTCTGAATTTCGTAGCACTTTCGATTTACCTGTAGCGGACGTTGCTAGCCTTAATGACAAAGCCGACACTCTGCATACTTCATTGATCATAGAAGAGCTGACAGAGCTTGCTGAAGCGGATTGCAAAATGGAACAAGCAGACGCGATCATAGACAGCGTTTACGTCTTAATGGGACGCCTTGTTCACCTAGGCAATAGCCAAGTTGAAGACAACCTAGCCATTAGTTACTTGGTTGATCTCCTTCTAAACGTTGCGATTAACCGTGGCATTGAATTTATTCCATGCTGGGATGAAGTTCATTCGAGCAACATGAGTAAAGTTTGTCGTAACGAAGGTGAATACGCGGAAACTGAAGCCTTTTATGCGAAACAAGGTATCAAGTTAATGGCCGTTCAAAAAGGCGATTACATTATTGCTAAATGTGCGGAAGATTTTGTTTCTGAAAGCAAAACGATTCGCCAAGGTAAAGTTCTAAAGTCTGTTTACTATCGTCCAGCAGATCTCGCGCCTTTAACAAAGTAAGCGCAAACAATAGATAGATTTTATACGCTTTAAAAACGCGAGTCTCGACTCGCGTTTTTTGTGTCTACAGCTTACAAAATCCGCTATATGATCGTTGAAAAATCAATTTCTGAGAGATACTGTGGATACACCTTAACAGGCTGTTCTGCTTGATAAATATTGAACGCTGGCAAGGCTTGCTCTGTCTTCACGGCAGGATCTTTATCAGCCACACAAGTATAACCAAGTGAGTACGTCCCCTCTTCTACGTAACCAATATCAAATTCATAATGAATACCGTCGTACGTAGTCACATTCGCAGCAGCAATGGGCTCAACCGCATACCGGCCATTCTCTGAGAAGCTGCCCATATTCGAACGCGCAACTTGGGTTGGATAGAGGTAAACCGCATCAATCGTTGACGCAATGAGATTGTCGATCCGACACTGTTCGATCACAGAATGATCCACCGTGCCCATAACAACACCCGCATCCCGTTCATCAATGAGTTTTATCGACTCTTTTTGCAGTGTATACGTGAATTCTTGTTCTATGTGTTTTTGTAGTCCGCTTCGCAAATCAAACTCAGCCACAAAATGGTTATCACCTGACTGAAGGGTGAGCGTCTTATCAAAATGCAGCACACTCTCGCCCACATTATATTCACTTTCCTCGCCGCTCAGAGGACAAGCTCCATTACTCTCTATCGACAAAGGCTCTATTGAATGGGTGTTTGTTTCAACCACATGAGATAACTGATCATTTTGACTTTCGCCATTGCGGACGAATAAGCATAGTTCGTACTCACCTGGAGGAATGGCCTTGTTAGTAACTAAACTGGCTTTACTGCTGCCTTGATACTTAAGCAGATCGACCTTGCCACTCTCTTCAGAAAGTAACTCAATATCCATCACAATTGGCTGCTCGCCACTTAGAGACAGTAAAGCGACTTTGCTGTAAACAACGACAACGGAATCCACACTGTCTATGGCGGCATCAGATACTGCCAAGTTAAACATTGCGGTGTTACGGTTAATGGGCTCTTCTCCAATACATCCGAAGAGCATCAATAGCGCGCCTAACGCTGAGGCGGGTTTGTAAAAAGAATCCATAGTGTTTGGGCTCAACATTAAATAGAAAATGTTAAAGCTTAAACAGAGTACATCCATTCAAGCACTGTATGCTCAAATACTAAATGAGACCCTTTGATCGGTGTCATCAACAGGTTATTGCCCTGTCATTTTAGAACGTTGGATTGTTATCGTTAATTCAGGGGAGTGCAAACGCACAATTTCGATCGTGCGTTTAATTGCGCGTTTAATTGCGCTGTATGTGGCTCAATCGAATAACAGATAGGACTGCTGGTCAATCTCGACTTTTTTGACTGTTGTTTGAAATACGTCACTGAGCAGCGTTGGGTCGAGCACCTCTTCGACCTTGCCGACCTTTTGCATGATTCCGTTATTTAGAAGAACAGCGCTGTCTGCGTGTTTAAGTGCTCGGTTTAGGTCATGATTCGCCATAATTACGCATAACCCTTGGTGAGCCACTTCATCAATTAGCTGATACAACAAGGCTTGCTGACCTATATCCAGAGGTGCGCCAGGCTCATCGAGTATGAGCAGCTTGGCGTGAGGGTTTAAAGAGGGCCAAACTTGCAAACAAATAGCGGCCAGTCTTACCCGCTGCCATTCGCCACCGGAAAGGTGGTGTATCGAGCGATGCAGCTTATCTTCGATATCGACCAACCCAGTCAACGTCTCTAACGCTTTTTGAACATTTTCGTCGTCCAATTGACAACACTTTGGAACAGACAAAGCCAAATATTGAAACACAGCTAAATTGAAAGCGGGTCTCGCACTTTGACTCAAATAGGCTCGATATTGGGCTAACGTGTCGAGTGACGCCGAACGAACATCGAGCGACCCGATACTCACTGACCCCGTAAAAGGTAACACGCCAGCGATCGCTGATAACAGTGTGCTTTTACCACTGCCATTTGGCCCGACGACATGGAGAATCTCGCCTGCCTTGCATTCAAATGAGAGCGGCAATACTCGAGATTCGACTTTGATGCTATTAATTTGAATCATGATTCTTTACCAACATCCAGATGAAGATAGGTGCGCCTAGTGTGGTCGTAACGACACCAAGTGGTAACTCTGCGGAATCGAGCGCCAAACGCGCGACAAGATCGGCCACGACTACGAGAAGCGCGCCGCTCAATGCAGAGACAGGGATGAGGTATTTGTTCTCGGTTCCAAAAGCCAACCGCAATAAATGCGGAACAACCAAGCCAACAAAACCAATCACACCACCAATGGCAACTGCGCCACCAACCAAGATGGAAACCGAGGTAATGAGCTTCCATCTTACTGAGTCGATATTGACACCCAGTTGTTTTGCGTGCGCCTCACCCATCATCAGTTTATCGAGCGTGTTTCCTTGAAACGCTAAGTAAACGAGCACAGGTAACAACACGAGTGTAATGACATGCTGAGTCCAAGTAGTGCCTCCAATACTGCCCATCAGCCAATACATCAATTGGCGTAAGCTAAGGTCGTCACTAAAATAGAATGCCCACGTCACCACGGCGCCAGCAAGAATACCCAACGCCACACCGACTAGAAGTAATCTCGCCGTTGTTAGCTTCATCGCCTTTGCCATTGACACCAGGATCAACGTAAAGATCATTGCCCCTGACATTGCCGCGAACATGAAGACATGCGCGGATGCAGCCAACGGGAAGAAAAACAGCACAATGACCATGGCGACACTCGCGCCACCAGAGATGCCAAGAACACCAGGCTCAGCCAAAACATTACCAAGCAACACTTGCAGCACTGCACCCGACACAGCAAGCGAAGCGCCAATTGCCATAGCGGCTACAAGCCGAGGAAGACGTAACTGATAAAGGAGTTGATATTCAAGGGATGACAGAGATCCAAACGGAGAGATGATTAGCTCGCCAACCATGAGATAAAGAGCGCTGCTAACCAGCAACAATACAAAGAGGATGAAAGAATAGCGCGACCAACGTCGGTGCTTTTGAGCTAGGAGCTGATTAAAATTCATTTTTTTACCAAACAGGAAAGCTTGATAACCTTAGAAAACAATAATGGCTTAACCTTAACGTTAAGCCATTAAAATAGAAAGAAGTAACCGCACTATTTACAGTAAAGGACTATTTTTCAAACACCTTTTGTAAGGTATAGATTCCATTCTCTGTTCATTAATCGTAAACCGCTTGCCCGTGGTCGTAGCGTATCTCAACCTTACACACCATGAGAGCTGCTCGTTGACCGACGACTACGTGTCGGTTCGGGAATACAATCGCTTCGTCTTCATTCTTAGCCATTAACGGTTTTTCGCCATCATGACCGAAAACTTCACCGTGCTTGAAGCTCGTAAAGTTCTCAACGTTGTCGTCAAAAAGAAAGTTAAACTCATTGTGTAGACGAACAATCGTACGACTTACGCGATACATTACCGATTTTCTTGGCAAATGCTCTGGTTCACTAGATGAGATCAAGTCTCGTAATGACAAATCAAACGCTATCAGCTTCTCTAGATTATTCTCACCAATACGAGCAACCTGACCAAGCTCGACCGTCAGCGCCTGAGCACTGAAGTTTTCTGCAGTGAACCAGCTAAAGGTACTAGAAGGTGAATTAGAGAAAATCACGGCCTCTATATGCGACTGCTCAACGAAATCGAACAAGGCTTTACTACGCACAGGATGACGTGTTCTCGGTGAGACGGCAAAAGAGTAATGCTTTGATTGGCGAATAGCGCAATGCAGATCAAGGTGCCAACGTGATTCCACCGAGGTATTACGATAGAAATTGGAGACCATCACTTTTAAGTTATCAGCAAGGCTTACCTCTAAACTCGACGCGTGATCTTTATCGTCAAACAGTCGATTAAGGTTTTCTTCTATAAATCGCGTGTGCTGATTGGTGGCTTGCGGGTGAGCAATGATATACAAACAACGCTCAGTAATAGCCTGAAAGCCCGAAAGCACATCAGATACAATTTTATCTACGATCTCCATTGGAGACGTTTCATCACCGTGTATCCCACACGAAACAATAATATTCTTCGTATTTTCATCGTACTGAGCGGGCGTTACTTCAAGTACGCCTCGCTGGTGCAGCTTAAATGTCACACCGTCAGGCGTAACGAACTCCGTAGCCTCAACGTCGTGCTTAAGATCCAAGCTGTCAAAAAGAAATGATTGGCGAAAGATGCTTTTCGTCATGTGTTACTCCTTTATTACACAGCGGTATGGTAATGAATTGAACAAGCAAATTATGTTGATACGATCCCACTTATTGACACGGAATTGATTATTAATCGCAAAAATAGCAAAGTGTTGATGGTTCCATCATTATGAATGCACTAGATGTGTTTTCAACACTTTGCTTATAGGTAAATATAACAACAACTTAGTTTAGATTATTTGCCGTTATTTATAAAAGTCTTTTTAGGCTAATTGGTCTATTTATTCATCACTTAGTAACGCTTCAAAGAGATCGACCTTATCACTCACTCGGTCAATACTTTGCTGCCAGAAAGTGTCGTCGGTCAGACTCATTCCCAAGTGCTTCTCCACCACGTCTTCAGCGCTCATGCTTCCGGTATCGCGTAACAGAGAAAGGTAGTCACGATAAAACCCCTCTCCCTTACGTTCTCTTTGAGCATACACACCAATACTGAACAAATAGCCAAACAGGTATGGGTAGTTGTAAAAACTGACCTCTGAAATACTAAAGTGAAGCTTGCTTGCCCAAAAATAAGGATCGCTTTGTGTCATTGAGTCGCCATACCAATCCTGCCAATGTTCACTCATCAGTGCGCTTAATTCGTTAGCCGATAGTTCCCCTGCCTGACGTTTTTCGTAAAAGGCTTTTTCAAATGCAAATCGTACAGGAATGTTCACCATTAAGGCATAGCAAGAAGAGAGTTCTTCCCAAAGCATTTCCAGTTTCTCATTCCGGCTTGATGCTTTATTAAGCAAGTAATCTCTAACAATATTTTCAGCAAAGATCGAGGCGGTTTCCGCTAGCGTCATTGGGTATCGAGTTTTGCAAAGCGGCATATCTTTCATCACCCAATTGTGGAATGCATGCCCTAACTCATGAGCTAAGGTCAAAAGATCAGAGCGACTTCCCCCCCACGTCATGAACACCAATGGCGATCGTGTTGCTGCCAACTTGGTGCAATACGCCCCGAGCCGACGCTGGCCACTTGGCGCCGCATCTATCCAACCGTTTTCAACCATAATGTCGACAAATTCGGCCATCTCGGCATCAACCTGAGAAAACGCACTACGAATGACATCAATAGCTTCATCGAATGAGTAAACCTTAGGTTCATCAAGTTCGTTTTCAGATCGATTGTTTTCCGTCGAACTGTTCGTCAAGCTTGGCATTGAGGCAAGGTGGTTCCAAGGCTTCATCTCATTTAACTGATGAACCTTCGCCATCAGTTTTCCCGCCTTTTGCCCTACTCCTCGGTTCGCTTTGGCAACCGACATCATGGTGTCTAAAGTTTGTTCTGAAATTCGGCTGTCGTGTAGGCTAGGCTCTAGAAAGTGAACCTTTCGTTTGCTTGAGCGTTTCTCTATCTCGGTTAAGCGCCAGCCCGCTAACGCATTTAAAACTGAAGCAAAGCTCTCTTTATGCGTGTCCATCGCTGCTTGAATCGCTTCCCAAGCCGGCTGCTGTTTTTCAAACTCGCTGCCATAAAGCAAGCTTGCCGCTTGTGAAAAGCCCATCTTCTCAATGCTGCCGTCTTCGGCCTTCATTTCAACCTGAAGCGTGCCCGTCAGGTTGTCATACATTCGACCCCAAGCGTCTTTGCCGTCGACTTCTAGTGCTGTGATCAACTGCTCTTCTGACACTGAAAGCTTTGTATCCGCTTGTCTTCTTAAACAAGCGAACTGGAAAGATTGACCCGCCACATCAGGGCTAGCATGAGATAACACATCGTCTATGAAGGTTTCATCAGCGTGAGTCAAGGTATCGGAATATGGGGCGAACGCTTGAGTGAGTGCAGAATTCAATTTAGCAATACGGCCCATTAATGCTTTAGCAGCCTCATCAGAGGAATCCACTGAAGCATGACAAGTCGCAAAGGTATTGATGGTTGCCATTAATGTGCCCGCGGCTTCGGATGTTTGCACCGCATTTTGCATGACGAGCACTTGCTCACGATTAGAGACATGCAACTTTAACACATCGATACACTGCTCTATCAGGGCGATATCTTGCTCAATTTTCGAGTCATTTAGCCCGTTATAGGCAATGCTAAGATCCCAGCTTGGTGCAGTCATAAGTCGTCCTTTTTGGTAACGTTTCGTATTGATTATGAGTGGATAACGCGGCGTTTTGTCTAGATTTCATTGCGACCCGAGTAAGCGGATTTTCTTAATCTATTCTAATCGACATTTAAACGAGAGGTTTGCCGATCGTTTGTATATGAGGGCTTTCTTTGTAGTCTTCAAAAATCGTTATATGGGTCAAAGACTGATTGGCAATATTCAGCGCCGAATACCAAGCCGCATTGGTATAGTCGAGCTTTAAAATATACGCCAAGATCAAGCGTATCGTGCCGCCATGACACACAATTATCGTATCGTTGTTGAGATCGTTAACGGTTCTACTCCAGGCTTTAGTAACCCGTTGGTAGCACGCCTCTAAGCTCTCGGCGTTAGGTAGAGTATTGGTTGACGGATCCTGCCAAAATGAATCCAGTAAAGACCAATGTGGTCGTAAAGAATCAAAGCTTTGCCCATCAAAATCACCGAAGTCCATTTCCATGAACCCCTCATCAATTGAATATGCTAAGCCTGGCGTATTCAGCGTTAACGCTTCAGCAAGTTCACGACAACGACGCAAAGGAGAACTAATGATCGTTGAATAACCCAATGACTCTTTCATTAACGCGTTCGCTATTGATTGCTGAACAGAGTCAGCCACTGCAACGTCAGTAACACCATTGAGCGAAGGCTCGCCCAATGTTTTACCATGACGCAGTAAATACACGCTGTAGCACTTATTATTAGTTTCTTCCGTCATCAACTAAACCGTTCTAGATACTGAAACTTAAGATTGAGACTGGGGTTGAGGTTTCAACGTCAAAGGTAGACCAGCCGCGATAAACTCAACTCGAGAAGCGATCGACGCTATTTTTTGATTCATCCACCCAGCGTGGTCGACAAACAATCGCGAGACTTCACCCAACGGAATAACTCCAAGCCCCACTTCATTTGAAACCAAAACAATGGTTGCAGAGCTTTGTGCAAGTGCTTCAACCCACTGGTCTATTGTTTGTTTTACTTTACATTCAGTGACGGCGTCACCTAAATCAAAAATAACATTATTCAGCCACAGGGTTAAACAGTCGATGAGTACAACGTCTTCAGCACCAAAACGTTCAATGTACGAGGTAAGCTTCACTGGCACTTCGTGTTCTTGCCATTCTGTTCCACGTTGTTGCTGATGGTGCTTTATACGCGACTTCATCTCCTCATCAAAAGCCAATGCAGTCGCGATGTAATGCAGTGTCTTTTTCGTATCACTGCTTTGTTTAGGTTGTGATACCCGCTTCGCAATGCGTTCAGCATGTGACGATTTACCAGAACGAGCGCCACCTAAAACTAAATGTACACTCATAGCCATCCTCCAAATAGTGCCACTTGGTTGTCTGAAAACCCGACCAAGATCAGATAGATCGTCAACTCAGAAAGTTGCTGAGCGGCTCCGAGGCAATCCCCTGTAAATCCACCTACTCGTTTTATCAACCAACGTTTAAACATTGCTCGCAACGTGATTAAAATGCCGACGGTAGAGATAAATACGATCGGTGATAACAGCAATAGAAACACGATGGCGCACGCTATGAGAAAAAACAACTCGGGAAGCGTTTGTCGGCTAGCAAGTGGTTTGCTTTTGCTGGTCTTTTCTTCACTGACATAAGGCATGTCAAAGATAAGTGATGCCGCAACGGTGCGACTTACGGTGTAAGCCATAACAAACACCAATAACATTATTGGCAGCGAAAACGCGTCAGTGGAAATTGAATAAGTAAAAGATACGTGCATCTCGACATCCAACCTGGCGAGATAGCTCAACATGTAAAATTTACCCAACAGAGCAGTGATCAGTGTTGCCGCGCCGTATGTGCCAATTCGACTGTCTTTCATGATCGCGAGTCGTCTTTCCACCGTCATGCCGCCGCCAATTCCGTCGGCCATATCGGTGAGGCCATCTTCATGAAACGCGCCGGTAAGAAGTAGGCTGACGACCATGGTTAGAAAAACGGCAATTTCAACCGGAAATAGACGAGCCGTTAACAGATAGATAACGCCACAGAGTAACCCCAGCAAAGCGCCCACAAGTGCGAAATAGCGGCCCGACCGATTCATTCTCTCGTCGCTATACGGCGTGCTATTAGGGATTGGGATACGTGAAAAAAAACTGAGCGCAAGCCAAAACAGCTCGACTTGGTATTTTAACCAAGACACCATTATACGGTGACTCCAGCATCTTCAAAGCTCGCCATGTTGTTGTAGAATTCCGCCGCCGATTTCACCAGTGGCATCGCTAAAACAGCACCGGTTCCTTCACCTAAGCGCAATGACAAATCAAGTAACGGCTTAGCATCGAGTTCTTTCAATAGATATTGGTGAGCAGCTTCTTGCGATTTGTGTGCAAACACCATGTATTCTCGGCAGTTTGGCTCAAGCAAAACCGCGGCATACGCAGCGACAGTGACAATAAAACCATCCACTATCACCGGTGTCTTCGCTTCATAGGCACCTAAAAATGCCCCTACCATTTGTACAATTTCAAAACCACCCACTTGAGACAAGACTGAAATCGGGTCTTTAGAGTCACAACGCGCGACGCCCTGAGTAATCAATGACACCTTCTTTTCTAGCTGCTGCGGAGTGATGCCCGTGCCTAGCCCAACGCATGACTCAACGTCTAAATCTGACAACGCAGCGAGAATGGCCGAGGCACTGCTCGTATTCCCTATCCCCATTTCACCAAACATGACGGTGTTGCAGCCTTGTTTAATCGTTGCTGTTACCACTTCTCTACCCAACTCAATGCCTTTTTGAACGGCTTCGACACTCATTGCAGGTTGTAGGGCAAAGTTCTCAGTACGCGTACCTAGGCGTTGAACGATGAGGTCATCATGATCATTCTCAATCGGCAATAGGATGCCCGTATCAACAACTTTAATCGCCACATCATTGACACGACAGAAACAGTTAATGGCTGCGCCACCGGCCAAGAAATTCATCACCATTTGCTGCGTAACGGCACTCGGCGCAATACTGACACCTTCATCGGCAATGCCGTGATCACCCGCGAATACAATGACTGTCGGCTTCTCAATCGTGATGTTATTGACGGCATAACCTGCTTTTTCGCTTTCAATCAACGCCAATTGATGCGCAAGATCTTCCAGTTGTCCCAACGCGCCTAATGGCTTGGTTTTATTATCTATTCTTTGTTGTATATGCTTTGAAAAACGGCGGTTCAACATGACGGGAAATCTTCTCTTAGGCTTTTATGGCAGTAAGGTAGGTTTGCTAGAAATAGACGAAAAACTCTACCACACGTCCGTGTTTAGGTATCTTTTGAGTTTAACCTGAAATCAGCGACTTAACTACGCTTCTCTGGTAACGAATCTTTTTGATCCACTTGGCTTTAAGGCAAAGCCTCATTCTGTTCAATCAATTGCAATTTAATTCATTGCGAGTCATATGGAAATAGTCATTACACTTTTAGACTATTAATCTTCATTCATCACAAATGTAAAGTAGTTTCATCAACCAACAAACACCGGATGGAACCATGACTTTAATAAAAACACTAACAACCGCGTTAACCACTCTTTTGATTTCTATAGGGTTTAATGCCACTGCTGATACGATGATCAAAACCGTCGACGGTAAAGCACAATACCCAGAGGGTTACCAAGGTACACCTCACCGAGCACCCAATGAAGACCCTTTTCTCTCTCCTTCAAATTCAGCGCTTATTCTGATTGACTACCAACCTCATATCTTAATGGGCGTAAGGAACATTGGCCACGACGACCTGATGAACAACACGATCGCTCTTGTAAAATCAGCCGTGCATTTTGATTTGCCGATCATTTTTTCTCATGTTGGGGTTGGGCTTAATGGTTCCGCGCCATTTTTAGAAGAACTGACAACGCTTGCCCCTGACGCCGTCATTATTGACCGTACTAATGTTAATGCATGGGAAGAACCAGAGTTCGTAGCGGCAGTTGAAGCAACGGGGCGCAATAAGCTCATTATGGGCGGCTTATGGACCGACGTCTGCTTGGCGTACCCCGCGATTGAGGCAGCACAAAACGGATACGATGTTTACGTACCAGAAGATACGATTGGAAGCATTACTCAACTGTCTCACGACAATGGTATGAAGCGCATGGAGCAAGCTGGCATTATTCCTATTACTTGGAATGTGGTACTCGCTGAGCTACAACGTGACCATGCACGTAAATCGACAGAAGAACAGGTGACGCGTATTTTCCTAGAGCACCTTTTCAAAATGGACCCAGATAAGGGTTGGAAGTAATGCGATAGATTGGCTAACTCCAGCAATGAGACAGCGCCTGTGTGCGCTGTTTTCTCATTTTGAAAATCAAGTTCGTAGTGGATATAGATAAAATCATCACCTAACCTGAATAGACCACTTCTCAATCGGTGGTTTCGTCAGACATAACGGCACAAAGGATGCATGGTAGTTACAGTGAAACTCAACTCTACAGGTGTTAAAAACTAAGGAGTAAAGATGTTTGCTAACCAACAATCGCGTAGAAAAAATGATAAAAAGCAAAAGTCGCATTCTCGTACACAAACGAAAGGGCAGAAAAAAGTCCCTTTATCACTCACCTAAGTTTCATCAGCCTCATAGATTGAGGCTGATTTTCTATGTAGGTCGCACAGTCTGAATTTAATTCTTCGCTCTGACATCGATTCAAGACTTTGGTTATTGTGTCACAGAACATCGCTTACGCTTTGGATATATTGCCAATGACTCGAATCATGCAGTTAGCGTCTTTTCGCTACAAAGTTCAGACAGGTTGGAAAAAGTAACAATGAGCATATCAGGTGACAATTCAGTCGTAATTCTTGCGGGCGCGTCCGGATTAGTGGGAACAGAGGTATTAAAGCTCGTCCTTGAAGAAGATCCTATCACGCAAGTGTATGCGCTAACTCGTCAAGAATTGCCCTTCTTTCACTCGAAACTCGAACAGATTAAAGATACTGAATTGAGAGTGCTGGAGTGGAACGAAACGAAATCGGTGCCTGAGATAGGGCTCATTTGCCTAGGGACGACACTTAAACAAGCTGGCTCGAAAGAAAAGCTAGAGCAAGTGGATTACCAATTGGTTTGTGACGTCGCGCAGTCAATGAAAGTACTTGGCGTTAAAAAGCTCGCGGTCGTTTCCAGCATTGGTGCTTCCCCCTACTCCCTTTCCCACTATCTAAAGTGCAAGGGCCGTATGGAAGAGACCATTCGCAAAATGGGCTTCGAAAAGCTCGTGTTCGCGCGACCAGGACCACTTTCAGGGCTTCGCGAAGAACCGAGAAAAAATGAAATGGTGACGGAATACCTCTTAAAACTGCTCACTCCATTTATGATAGGTCCTCTTGCTAAATACATTCCGATTAAAGCCAACAATGTAGCAAAGGCCATGCTATTTGAGCTTTTTGACCAATCGAGTAACGTCCACAAAACGCTGAACAGTACCGAAATGAGGCGCTTAATTAGCCGCTATCAATAAGCACTAACCATAAACACTCGCCCTTAGCACTCGCCACTGTACGAACACACGAATTCATCAATCGTTCGCCCAGCACAGCACAGCACAGCACAGCACACGAAGTTTTATATATTGAGGTATAAATACACAACGGCATTTATACCTCATCGTTTTTATTAATTCTCGGATAACGTCGGTATTGGCTTACGAACGATAGACGCAATAACCGCACTCACCATCGTTAGCAACAGAACCAACAGCGATACCAGTGTCGGAATTTCCCATGATGTTCCTACCAGCATCATTTTGATACCAATAAACACCATAATGAACGACAACGCTGGCTTAAGGTAGATGAATTTGTCCATCATTCCTTGCAATACAAAGTACAGCGACCGAAGGCCTAACAAAGCAAAAACGTTCGCTGCCAGCACTAGAAACGGCTCACGGGTCACCGCAAAGATCGCTGGGATAGAATCCAGCGCAAACATCACATCCATAAATGCAATAACACCGATGACAATCATCATTGGCGTGACATAACGACGCCCTCCCTCAATAACGATCAACGCATTTCCACGAAAATCGTCGGTCACTTTTGCAAATTTCCGAATCAACTTTTCTGGTAATGGATTAAGTTGCTCTTCACCCTTATCTCTCGCCAATTGTATTCCTGTCCAAATCAAGAACACAGCGAATACGTAGAGTAGCCAGTGATAGGCTTCCAACAATTGCGCACCAACCGCGATCATCAATCCTCTTAATACCAAAGCACCGATAACTCCCCACAGTAAAGCCCTTGGTCGCAAATGCTCTGGTACTTGGTATTGATGGAAAATAATCGCGAACACAAACAAATTGTCAACGCTAAGGGACTTCTCTAATAAGTAACCCGTAATAAAAGCAACGGCTGCTTTCTTTGAGTCGTAACTACTTTCTGGCGCGTAAATATTCCAATACAGGTAAATAGTCGCCGCAAACACGAACGCGAGTAGAAACCAAAATACACTCCAGATAGCGGCTTTTTTAATACTGACTTGCCCACCGCGCGTTTGCCAAATATCAAGCGCGACAAGGGACAGCGTGAAAAGTCCAAAAACAAAATAGGTAAAAGGGGACATAATTCCTCCAATGGCGCGAGGATCGTTGGGAGTGACTCAGAGTTGAGGGTTGCTCGAAACGACACCGGCGCAAACAAACACACGAACAATCGACAAGGACAAATCCTTGAGATATTCAAAGCGGATTGCGTTGGTCTCGTCGAAGTCCAGTGCTGCATAACAACAACCAAACTTATATTTACCGGATAAGCGAACGCTTAACGAGATGACGATAAATAAACAAAGGCGACTACTCCCCAAACGAGCGGATTGTATGCCCGATTTTTCTATCCGTCTATCTGTAAATGTCAGTTTTTATGTATTTTCTTTATGTGTTTTCTTTCCATAGGTTTTGCCTATGGCACCAATCGGTAGAAACACCCACTCGCCTATTTCCTATTTACGCTCAATCTCGTATCGTTAGCGCTCGAAGTTTTGCAGTAGCGCCTTTGACTGATCACAGTAAACGGCGATGCCTGCTCAAATAGATAACTAAAAGACGAGAGATTGCTATGTCGACATTTACTACTCGCTGCCCTTCATGTGAAGGCCTCAACAAAATTCCTACTGATCGTGTTAATGAAAGCCCAAACTGTGGCAAGTGCCAAACACCGTTATTAGATGGTGCTCCTATTGAGGGTACGCAGGCAAACATACAGGCACTATTAAACAGTGACCAACCTGTCGTGATCGATTTTTGGGCACCGTGGTGTAACCCATGTGTTGGCTTTGCCCCTGTTTTTTCTCAGGTCGCTGAAGAGAAAAAAGGTGAAGTAAGATTCATCAAGATCAATACAGAAAATGAGCAAGAACTGGCGGCGCAATATCGCATTCGAAGCATTCCGACGGTTATGGTATTTAAAAACGGTAAAAATGTAGACATGATTAATGGCGCCCTGCCAAAAGGTCAATTTGAACAATGGCTTAGCCAAGCGGTATCAAAATAAACCGACACCAAATCATCTACACACTTCACTTATCACCCTGCCGTTATAAACCCACTCTTATCGATAAATAATATTTGTCGATAAGAGTAAAATTATTCGTTTTATCTTTCTTCAAATCAAGCTCATATTCCACTCCGAAAGTTGTCCATTTCCATTTACTTCGGAGGCTCCAACATTGGAAAAAGCACTTGATTTATTACCTAAATCTCGCATCTCAGTGCCTGTTATCGCACTGACTCTCTATGCCATTGCGTCAGGTTACTTGATGAGTTTAATCCCTCTGATGTTGCCTCACTATGGCTTGGAAAGTAGTTTGGCGAGTTGGTTAGCAAGTGCCTTTTATGCTGGCCTTCTTGTTGGTGCTGTTTCTGTGGAACCATTTGTTACCAAGCTAGGGCATAGAAATGCATTTGTTCTTTGCTTAGTGGTATTGATTGGCACTATTTTGCTGTTGCCTGTTTTTGCGTACAGCTATCTTTGGTTATCAGCACGATTCATTGCAGGCATGGCCGTTGCGGGCGTATTTGTCATCGTTGAATCTTGGTTGTTGCATGGTGATGAATCAAATAGAGCAAAGCGACTTGGATTATACATGGCTGCACTTTATGGTGGCTCATCCATCGGACAGCTTGGTATTGGCTTAATAGGCGTACATGGTGGTGTTCCGTTTATCACTATTTTTACCTTGCTGGCCTTTGCAATACTCGTGCTACTGTTTGTCGACTCACCGCAACCTGAAGCCGAAGAGTCATCAACCTTGTCGCTTAAGCAGATGTCTAAACTGAATCAAGCGGCCATCATTGGGTGCGTGGTGTCGGGGCTGACTCTTGGGGCGATTTACGGTCTGATGCCTTTAGAGTTAAAGAGCCGTGGTATCGATAACAGTGACATTGGGACTCTGATGGCGTTGATCATTCTCGGTGGAATGGCCGTTCAGCCGACCGTTCCATGGCTCTCAAAGCATTTGGGTAGAACGCTACTGATGGCCATGTACTGCTTGCTTGGTACGGCCGCTATCGCGATGACTGTGATCAACCCGAGCATGGATGTGTTTGCCGTTAGCTTGTTCCTGTTAGGAATGGCCACCTTTGCCCTCTACCCTGTTGCTATTAACCTGGGTTGCGATGGAATGGATACAAGCTATCTCGTTTCTGTCACGCAAGTCATGCTGTTTAGCTACAGCATAGGATCCGTTATGGGGCCAATGTTGGCTGATTGGTTTGGTCAATCTCAGCATGGCTTAATGGGATACCTTTTCGTCTCTATGCTAGCGACCTGCATCTACATGCTATTTGCGAGCGTTAAAGGCAAACGCCAAATCATGGCGGGAGAATAACAAAAAAAGGCCCAAGGGGAAGATCGTTTCGTGCTATCGCTGTATTTCCGACAAAAGGGAATACAGCCTAGGTTGAAGCAACGATAGCACGAAGCAAAACCACTATTGATACTGTGCTGACGTGATGAATTCTTCAAACGTCTCACACCATACCAACACGGTATTGTATTGAGTGGGGTCGATATCTGATGAAACATTAACGATAAAGTTCTCAAACGTTTTTACACCCCCAACTTGCACCATGTTCTCTTTAAGGGCGAGTACTTCAGCTTCAGTTTCTACATATTCAGGAGAAAGATAGAGTTTGTAATCAGGCCCTGGTGCAAGCTTGCCTGCCAGTGTGATCACGTCATCACTGATTGACACCTTACCCTCACCCCAGTGCAACGTATCGCTGCCTTTTAAATCTCGCTTAAAATTCGCCGTGAAGCTCGCTTTCGACGACATGGATTGAACCTGTGATTCCGTTGGCGCATCGGGGGCGATTAATATTGGTAAAGCGTATATCCCTAAAACAAAACCCAAAATACCCACACTCACATGACTGACCGCCAAAATTAATAATGTTCGCAGTTTCATTGCTCCTCCTGAGCCTTAGATAAACAGTTGTTTTTTATAATCTTGACACAATAAACGTAATAAACAAGCCAACATATAAACCAAACTAATATGAAATCAGCGCTGCATAATTGGCATGATGCATTTAAACCACTAAAGATCACGAAAGTTGATAAAACGATGATTCGAGTTTTACACCTTTACTGAAGCACACTATCATCGACGGCCTGTAGTATGTTTTCGTATGACCTGAGCATTTAAATGTCATTTACTCTTCCAGTCTTTCTGACTGTACTCTCCATTTTAAGCCTTTACATCTGTACCCAAATTCTGAAAAAGACAAAAACAAAGAAACAAGTTGATAGAGACTACCAACGACTGAAAGCGTCTTTGAAGTACTATGAGGAATTATTACACCGCTCTTTGCCCATTCCTTTAAGCAAAACACTCACCATCTGTTTGGCCAAACGTATTCACACCATCTTGCTAAGCATGGCAGAACTATGCCCCAAAGACGTTTCGTTAAAAGAAAGGGTTCATGTCAGCCGAATGGAGCTAAAGCAGCTTTCGGCGTTTTATAGCAGTAAAGAGCAGCTCTTCTCGGTACCGAATGATTCGCAAAGGTGTGTGTCTATTCTTAAAAGAATCAAAGCGTTGAAAGCCACGGTGAATCGAGAGCGTAAGATGGGTACGTTGTCGGTAGAAGAAAGCACCGAAGAGGTAGCCCGTTTGGAAGAACTCAGGCTAAAAGTGCGAATAGAAAATTTGAAGTACCGTATTTCTATGGAAAAGCGCAAAGGTCATTTAAATAGTGCCAACGACCTCGCGAAAGTCGGTCTTACCGCCCTTACTGACGCCACGGGTGATTACGCTGAACAGCAGAAAGAGCATTTCCTCTACATTTTGGAATACGGCAATTCTGTCATCGCCAATAGCAAGGCAAATAGTCGCGAAGTGAAACGTGATGAAAACAAACAGACTGCGGCTTAAGGCAGTTTGAATGCACAATGCAGCTCAATTGAATGAGCTGCATTGTTTTTCCTGTAACGTCTCTGCGCTCGTTAGAGCTTTAAACCCCAACGTAGTAATGGGTTGTCGGTTTGAATCCCCTTAGAACCCCACCTGTCTATTGAATCGACGACAAGAATGCGATTTTCTGGAACCAAAGCCAGTAAGGTTTGCGACGGTTTTCTTGCCGTCATCAACCATAACGTTTCATCTTTAATAAACTGATCCTTCAAGCTTTGCTTTTGTTCATCGCTCCATTCCAGTTCAGCAGCATACTGACGATCCACCACATACAATTGATTACCAGAAGCAAAATCTTCAAGCGCTTCAGAGAGCAAAATGACAGAGTCTATGTCAAAAATCGCGTCTTGCTGCGCACTAATCAAGGCTCGAACGTTCAAGGTCATTGCTTGTAGATTGGTGTCAATAACGCGCTGATGCTGCGGCCAAACTCGTTTTAGGTCGTCTGCGACAATAGCAGACATTCGAATTAAGTTGGTTGGATTTAGCCAGACGTACTTTGACAGTGAACCGCTGTCTAATGTTAATGCGGCAACGCCTTGAGCGCGCGGCGTTATGGCTTGAGAGGCATCAATCTCAATAAGCCCGATGTTTCCTTGTCTCGCAAAGAGATAGGTTGGGTCATCATGCCAAACAGAACGCATCGTTATAGCAACGGTTGCTTGCTCCCCGGCTTTAGCCACCGCGTTAGTACCTTTTGTCGCAAACCAATTAGGTAAACGTTCAATGCCGTAGCGCTTTGGTGGCAAATACTCAGTCGTGATGCTTGTCTCTTTCATCAACTCGGTTGCAATCGCATACGTCACCGGCGTGCTTGTCAGTATATCTTGGGCGGACACTAATCCAGTGACTGTATTCGACAATAATAAAACTGAGATACTGAACATAGAAAAGCGCATTTTAAACGGTTTCATGGTTAGGCCTTTTTGATGATTCGATAGACGGTGGCGATAAGAAAAAACGATGCTGAAACAATAATAATTGAAGCACCAGAGGGAACCGGTAGCGTAAGTTCCATAGGAAGCACTGTTCCAACTAAGCAAGCAATCGTCGCCAGTAACGCAGATAAAAGAACAAAGCTACCCATTCGCTTAGTTAATAGACGTGCGGTTGCACCAGGAATAAGAAGCAGTGCCCCCACCAGCACCGCACCGACGATTTTTACCGCTGCTATTGTGACAAGCGTGATCATCATGACAAACAGATAATCGTAAAAACTGGTGTTATAGCCCCTGACCTTGGCAATATCTGGGCTAATACAGGTTAATAGAATTCGGTTGAACGTTGGAATCAGTAACACCAAAATTAGAGAACAGCTTATTGCCAATATAGCGAGGTCTTGGTCCGTCACCGTCAAGATTGAGCCGAACAACACGTTCTCAAGCATGTGGATATTGATCTTGCGAGCCACATACATAAGCAGTGCAGCGCCTACCGCTAATGCCAAGGCGAGAAATACACCAACCAAGGTATCGTACGGGACGTTGGTACGGTTTCGGACAAAGTGAAGCAATAGCGCAAAGATCATACAGAAACTAAACAAGCCAATGATCGGGTTCTCCGCCGGTTCACCCAGTAACACTCCAATCGCGATTCCGGTCAGAGCAGCGTGACCAACCGCCTCAGAAAAAAACGCCAAACGTTTCGCTATCACTAACGTCCCTAACCCGCCTAATAATGGCCCTAGCAGCAAAGCAGCAACCAATGCATTCACCATAAATGCATAAGAAAAACTGTCACTTAACAGCCCAACTTGAACGCCTGAAAGCGCTAACTCTCTTAGCCAATCCATTACGCAACCTCCTTTCTATAGGGCGTGGGCGTGGAAGCGGTGTAATGCTGAAACAAACGTTCGATCTTCGATGGGTGCAAAACCTGCTCATGATGCCCACTTTCAACGAGGCAACGATTGACGACATAAACGTTCGCGTTCAAACGTCTAACCGCCGAGACATCATGGTGTACCGCCAAAACCGTTCGGCCTTCTGACACGCACTCACGAATTAAAGACTCAAGGTAACGAACGCCCTGCTCATCCATGCCTGTCGTTGGTTCATCGAGTACCAATAGGCTTGGGTCATCCAACAGTGCTTGTGCAAACAACACGCGCTGCTGCTCTCCCCCTGAAAGTTGACCCATTCTACGGTCAGATCTTGTCGCCATTCCTACGCGGTCAAGCTGTGCTAATGCGTGCTGGGTCTGCTTGGTTTGTTTTCGCCAAAAAAGTGGCATTCTAGTTTGGTTCAATAAGACAAAATCCATCACCGTTAAGGGCAAGCTTGGCTCAAAGGTCGCTTTTTGAGGTACGTACCCAATACTCGCTTTAGCAGGCCATAGAATTTTAATCTCGCCCAAAAACGGGGTTAACCCAAGTACAGAACGCAACAAAGAGGTTTTGCCCCCGCCGTTTGGCCCCATAATCACATGACATTGCCCAGATTCAAACGAGGTTGAGAGACCATCAAGTATGATGTTGTCATCGTACTTCAGCGATAAGTCTGAAATAGAAATAGAAGGACCTCTCATTACACATTCCCTTTCTTCATGTGATTCTCGGCTGCAAACTTCATCGCTTCAATCAAGGTCTCTAGGTTTTTCTTCATCTCAATTTCGACTTTTTCGTTCTTATATTCACCGTGTGTCATGTGTGAAAATCGATACAGTTGAACACCCGTTTCAGCTTCGATGGTATCGACGAATCGATTCGGCATATTTAGCTCATAAAACAGGACATCAATGCCCGACTCTCTGATCTTCTCAATTGTGCCTTGTAGTTGACTCGCACTGGGTTCAACGCCATGAGCAGGCTCAATGACCGCGGCAACGTCCACGCCAAATTCCTGAAGAATATAGCCGTACGCGTTGTGTGTTGTCGCCACTTTCATGCCGGATGTATTTAACGCGCCCAAAGATGCCATCGCATCGCGCTTCATTAAGCGAAATCTTTTCGCGTATGTTCGCGCATTCTTTCGATAGTAAGTGGCATTGTCTGGGTCGATTTTAGATAGCTCGCTCGCAATCGTGTAGACCTTTTGAATAGTGGTCGAGAGGCCTACAAAGGTATGAGGGTTCACCGCTCCCTGGCCAACTGATTGCCCCATTGCAGGTAACAACGGGACGTCTCGATTCGCTTTGATCACGATAAGATCATCACGCTGAGAAGCCGCGATCACTTTTAGCGCAAAATCATCATGCCCAATGCCATTAACGACGATAACGTCCATCTGATTCAGCCGCTTTAGATCATTCGGCTGTGGTAAATAGTTATGAGGATTAAAGCCAGCATCCACCAACGGGACAATGTTCGCCCTATCACCAACAACTGCATTTACATAGCTGTAGTACGGTTGAAGTGTAATGCCAATGTTTAGTTTATCGTTTGCAGCCAATGCCGATGGTGAACCAATGGCTGTCATTAGCGTCGCTATAAGTGTAATCACACGCATGTTGTTGTCTCTTTTGGAATTAGTGTTGATGCTTGTCTTGCTCTGAGTTCATGATGACGTGTTTCCAGCCTTGCTTAATTAAGTGCTCTGGGCGAGAACTCTTGACCGTGACCACTTTTATTGAGTCGTCTTGAGCTTCCGTTAGAAGCCAAATTTGGGGTGTGGTTTGTGAACTATCGAGAATAAACGGTTTTGCGGCATTACTGGATTGAGGAACACCTAAGTAACGGCCTTCTCCTAACTTAAACCACTCATGCTGACCTTTTCTTGCCCAGCTTTGGTCTTTTACAAACGGAGCGACCCAATCACTTTCGAGCTGCGCGATTGAAGGCCAAACCTCATTAGCGTTTACTTGATGACGCTCTGATAGTTCTGAATAACTATCCATAAACAGGTCTCGAATTTCTTCGTGAGCAAGGCGAAGCTCCGCAATCATCGCTAAGTTTTCTTGTTCAATGTCTGAAATAAGGAGCTGATGCGGTAATACTTTTTGCGTACTGGGTTTGGCTTGGTTATACGGGATAGAGAGCGACGCGAAGAGAAGAATCGCCAATATGAATATGCCAACCCACTTACTTTCACGCCCGCCAGTATCGGCTCGAACTGTTTGTGTGATCATTTCTCGCTAATCTCGACAACATCAACTTCAACTGGGTTTTCATGCCCAGCATCGAACACCAAGTAAAAATCAACGCCGGGGTGACTGAATTCAACGATTGAGCGTTTGTCTGTCATTGCTTTTGCAACCAAGTTGTCCTCGTAATCAAACATTTCCACTGCGTAGTCAATCGCTGTACTGCCGTCTGAGTAGCCCGCTTCACATAAAATAGCATCCGCTTCTAGCCAACAGTTCATGAGAGGAAAATGGGCAAAAGCCGGTAGCGATAAAAAGCTAACAGCAAGCGCAATAAAGGCGAAAAACGGTGTTTTGATTCGAATATAGTTCATAGATGGATTCCAACGGGTGCAGCATAGGGCTCAAAAAGAGCCCTAAAATCGGGTTCTGGTGTTATTGAAGTAGCGCTTCGAACGTAAGGTGAACATTGACACTCGCCTTGTCAGCCATAGGGTTGTTCTCAAGCTCTCCTTTGTAGTTCGCTTTCATGAGGTAACGACCCGCGACCGTTGGAGTAAACGTCAATTCACCTTGTTTATCGCTAACCACATCAATTTGTTCTTGTTGATTTCGGTAGAGTGTTCCCTCTCGTGTGATCTCAGCGGTAACGCCCGATTGAGGTTGACCGTTGTAGAAAAACTGGAACGTTACTGGCTCACCTTCGATGATGTCGGATGGGTGAGTGATCGGTTTCATTTCCAGCAATTTTCCTTCAATCTCCAGGGCTTTTTCCGTTGGCATACCTACGGTAATGTAACTTTCCGCTCGCGTGTAGCTCACTTGAGTGACAATGTCACGTGCTGCTTCAGGAACAATGTCTGCTCGCTCAGCCTTGTTCGCTTTTACCCATTTAACGGTATCGCGTCGACCCGCTTTGTACTGCGTGTAGTATGTCGGTTCATTGTTGATCGCCACTTTGTGGGTGCCTTCTTCTTCAAAATAGAAGTCGAACATTGAACGACGTTTCCCTTTGACGACAAAGTTAGGGCGTTCGCTGCGTCCGTCAGGCATGACAACAAAGGCTCTATCACTGCCTGCAGGCTTATCAAAAACAAACGTACCGTGTGACGCGGTCACGTCGAAAGTTAGCCAGTCGCCCCCTTCTTTCGATACCGTAAAGTGAGAAGGCAATACCCAGCGAGGGTGCGCTTGCGCCGTGGTCGCGGCTGCTATGCCAAACACCATAGTGCCAGCGAGTGCGATTGCTTTTAGTTTGGTTTGTTTCATATCGTTCAATTCCATTGTGTGTTCCCAAGCAGTTCACCTGAGAAATAGAGAGCATTTATCTTTTAATTTGATAACCTTAACGAGCCACGTCTATTTAAGTAAGCCGTTCACCACGTTTTTGCATCACGGCTTAATCTGATAATTAATCGTGATTTTTCCGGTCTCATTGGTGGGTTCTATTCGGTGCACTGACTCTTTGTTCCCTAACTCTATCTTCTGACGCAGGTAGTCTCGGCCACCATGTTCACGCACAACTTCAATGTGCAGGGTATAATCACCTTGATCTAATTGCTGACCAGAGTCGTCAGTCCCATCCCAAACGAATCGATATTGGCCTGCGGGGCGCGTTGCGGAGGTGACCGCATCCACCAACTCACGATCATATCGACCTACCTTGCGCCACCAACTTCGTAAGTCTTTTAGCCATTCATCTTTGCCGACCCAAAGCTCCATGGTTTTAACCGGCTTTCGTTTACTGTCTTCAAGCCAAATCGCGACGTAAGGCCGTGCGTACATTGACGTGTCGATTTTAGGTAGTACAAAGTTGATATCGAGTTTTGCCGAATCAGGCAACGGCTGCGCGACGGTCAAAATTGGACATAGGGAAAGAGCCAACAGTGCTCGACTCCAGTTAAGCTTCATCATTTTGTATCTCTTTATGCAGTAGACCGCTTACGGCACGGCCACGATGTAAATTACGAGGGAAATTAGTGAACCGAGCGTTGTCCACTTAAGGGATGTCGCAAAGGTTTTCTTTTTCGGTACAAGCAAACACACCCCTGTCAGAACAAAGAAGATCATCAGAACCGCGGTTATATCGATGAACCAACGCCATACCTCACCACTGTTACGACCTTTGTGAAGGTCATTCAGTAAGGCAATGAAGCCGTAGTCGGTGGTTTCAATTTCTGCCGTGAGTGTGGTTATATCGATGAACACCGCTGCGTTGTAACCCGGTGCTTTGTAATCGAGCGTTACTTCTCCGATCACCAGTTCATTGTCTTCATATTCGGTATACACATCTAAGTTTGAGGCTGTGCCTGCCACCCCTGCCGCTTGTAAAAAGTCCATCAACTGGTCTTTGTTTGAATCAACTCTTCCCTCTTTGCTAGGGAACATTGAAGCCGGCAGTACGAGCTCAAACTGCTCGATGCTCGGTTCGCTGCGTTCAAACAGTTGAGGACGATTTAAGGTGATACCAGTGACAGAGAAAAACAGCACAACCAGTAACAAAGCCATTGATACGTATATATGAAGGCGACGAGCCCAAAGCTGGACCGTTCTGTTTTTTAACACCATAAACCGACTTACCAAATAAATAACAGGTGTTAATTTATGTGATAATCATTCGTATTGGCATTTAATTTACATTGTTTACGTTGACTATAATTAGAAAAAAGCCGCTCAATATGAGCGGCTTACCATTGCGTTACTCGACCGTCACTTCCAATCGCTATGACGGCTTTACGGGCCTAGTATTTGACCTGCAGCGTTGCCATGTAGTTACGACCTTCACCAACTACAACGCCACTTGTGCTACCGCCTTCTAGGTATTCAGTATCGAACACGTTTTCAATATTTAAGCGGGCAACAAAGTCTAAGTTTTCATCGTATTTGATGGTGTGTGCGACGCCCATATCAACGCGTGTATACGCATCTTTCTTAAACTCGTTCGCACTTTCTGTGTAACGCTCACCAACATGGTAAATACCTAGATTCACATCCGTGCCATTGTTAAACGAATAAGTAGACCAAACACTCGCTGTAAATTCAGGCACATCTGCAGGTGTTTTACCTTCCAGATCAGGGTCATTTCTGTATTCAGCATCTAGGAACATGGTTGACGCACTTAATGAGAACTCATCAGTGATGTAACCCGTCGCCGATAGCTCAGCACCAGTATGAACTTGCTCACCTACCTGCGTCGTACGAGTGCTATCGCCATTCGGATCCAAGTCTTCCGTCACTTGCATGTTCGATTGTGTAATTTGGAACACCGCACCCGATACAAGTAAACGTTCTTCGAACAACTCCCACTTAGAGCCTAGCTCATAAAGCGTGCCTTTCTTGGCATCTTGCTTTTGACCATAGTTCACGTCATCTTGATCCGTTATTTCACCAACGGGCTCAAAACTTTCAGAATAAACGACATAAATAGAGCCGTTTTCTGCTGGTGCATAAATCACACCAACTTTAGGAAGAATGTTGTTGTAGCTCTCTTCTCGGCCGCTGCTGCTGATCGTTTTATCGTAAGCAAAACGAGCGCCTGCTAATGCCTGCCATTGGTCGTTGATGGTAATTAGGTCTTGTACGTAGAAGCCGTAATGCTTGCTTTCAGAATGAGAAAGGCCAGACGTGTCGTTGCTGTAATGAATGTTAGAAGGCTTATCGAAACCATTGCCACACTCTTTTACTGCATCCGCTTCTGTCGAATTCAGACACGCGTAATCGGCGTAGTATAGCTGTTTGTAATCGTAGTTAAGCCCATTCATACCAAGTAGCATTCGGTGGTTAACACCCAGAGCGTCAAAATCACCTGTAAAGTCGGCGTACGCGGTATCGAATGTCCACTCATCATGACGATCCGAGACTTTGTAACCATACTCACCACCCGTTTCACGTACTGTGTTATTCGACTCTGTACGTTGACGCTCGTAGAATTGGCGACTGATACCTGTTTTTAAAGACCAGACATCATTTAGGGTTGCAGTCACCGCTGCGCCGTAATTGGCGATGTCATTGTCTGTTTGAGCAAAACGTTGATCATTTACAACGGTCGGATCAATCACCTGTCCCGTCGCTGTATCAATTTGCGACCCATTGTCTAGGTCACCCAGTTCTTGGGTGCGATCGTAATGAAGTGAAAGCATCACATCGTCATTGATATCGTAGTCAACGAATAATCCACCCACAAATCGCTCGGTTTCAACGTCTGTACCGTCAAAACGTGTGCGCCATGAGTCCTGATTCTCTTGAGATACGATCGCACGAGCACGCAACGTTTGCGCTTCGTTTAATGAGCCACTGACATCGGCAACGGTGCGTGTGTAGTTATCTGAACCAATGTCTTGGCTCACGCTAACTTGCGTATCATACGTTGGCTTCTTGGCGATCATATTCACTAAGCCACCCGGTGTTGATTCACCGTACAGTAATCCCGCTGGCCCTTTGAGTACTTCAACACGTTCCAACAGCTCAACTGGCTGACGGTAGTGAGACCAATGCTGAACACCATCACGTAGATAACTAGAGCCACTGTCTAGCGAGAAGCCTCGTAGATTAAAGCGCTCACGGTTTGTTGATTTTGAACCTGCAGAAATTGACGCGTCATTTTTTAACACTTCACCCAGCGTACTTGCACGTTGTTCATCTATGATTTGCTCATCAATGACTGACACTTGCCCAGGGGTTTCTAACTGACTCGCCTCCATGCGCATGGCTGTTGAATTTGTGTCAGCTTTGTAGCCAAAGTCACGCCCTTCTACAACCATGTGTTCATGCGTTGTTTCTGACTCTGCTAAAGCAACAGGTGAAGCAAGTACAGCGCTAATCACTAACGCTAATGGGCTTTTAGAAAACATTATCCTTTATCTCCGATATTCTTATTTTTCAGGTGATGACTCTCTTTGGAGCTAACCCTGTTAATCCGTTTCCGGTACCACTGAATCATTTCGGGTGTGAATATAAGTGATAAGCATTACCATTTGCATTAAATTTACATTCTTTGCATTTGTAAGTTTCTGTAAAGACGGAAAAAGACATTTTGAAATTAACGACAGACATGAAAAAGGCGCAACTAAGCGCCTCGGTTATTCAATTGGAAAGTGTAAACTGACCCTCAAGCCACCCTCAGCTCTGTTTTCGGCGACGACGTGTCCTTTCATCATCAACATGGCTTCTTTAACAATCGCAAGCCCTAACCCATAACCACCGGATTGTTTATCTCGAGCTGACTCTAAACGCGTAAAGGGATCGAATATTCGCTCTAGTTGCTCCTCAGGAATGCCCAAACCACTGTCTTCGATTGTAATAACGCTATAGCGCTCACCGTAAGACGCCTCAAAACAAGAGACAACGATCTCGGCTTTATCTCCAGCGTACTTAATGGCGTTCCCCATTAAGTTGCCCAACACTCGGAGCAATAGGCGTTCATCGGCTTTTACCGAGGCAGTGAGCTCAAGACCTTCCTTCATGACTAACGTTTGATTCGGTTTCATATCCGCTTGCATTTGATTAACTTGCAAATTGCAGTACTGTTCAAGCTGAACAAGACAAGCTTTAGCATCGTAGCGAGAATTTTCTAAACGACTAAACTCGAGGATCTCCCCGACTAAATCATTCATTTCTTCTGTTTCATTCTCTAAACGATCAAGTAGATACGCTTCCGTGCTTGGTATTTTATTGCGCAGTAGATGCAGTGCCAGGTTCTGCCTTGCGAGCGGGGTTCTTAACTCATGAGAGACATCTCTAATAAGCCTTCTTTGTTTTTCAGCCAAAGAGTGTATTTCATTGGTCATGTGGTCAAAGTCTTGCGCCAATTCATTAAATTCCCGTGTTTTTGATTTGAGCTCTGAAACGACGCTGACAGAAAAGTCGCCTTTAGAAAGCCTTCGACTGGCCTCTCTCAATCTATCTAATGGCTGCTGTAAGCTTTTTGCCATGATGATGGAAAACAAACTCAAGATAGCCAAAGCGATGAAGGCTTTGATCAACGAGAAATACAACGAGAAATATTGAGCAGGGTGAACTTGATGGGGTAACTGAATCACCAAGGTTTTATTTTGAACGAGCTGAAGGCCGAAAATGGGCTGATTGACCCGAGCATCTAGCTGATGGTTTAAATCACGTAAAAACCGAAGCTTAAACTCAAAGTGCGGATGCATATCACGATGCGTGATGGGGCGATTATTTCCATCAAGCACAAAGAGATAATAGGTCTGCGCATTGGCCCAATCCGCTAGTTCATCCATGTCCCCTTCTTCAATTAACACGTTGGCTTGGTGAGCGAGGTCCAACATTTCAGATTTGACGATTTGTGGAACTTTAAGCAGCCCTTTCATCAAGGCTTTTTCCGCTAATCCTTGAAGGACCAAAATTGACACCAGAATAATTGTCAAGTAGCTGAACAATTGAAAAGTCAGGCCATCTTTTCGCGTCGCTATAAAGTCGGGGCACCTCAGAATTTTATTCATTAAGCTCGCACCGATTCTAGATAGCTGTACCCTTTTCCACGGACTGTTTTAATGTGCTGTTTGGAAAGCCCAGCGTGCACCAATTTACGTCGAATATTACTGATGTGCATGTCTAAGTTGCGATCAAAAGGACACAGTTCTTTCTTAAGTACGCGGATTTGCAGCTCTGACTTTGCGACGACAACACCGTTGTTCTTGATTAAGTGATCCAACAATTCCGATTCTGTTCCCGTCAAGGGTAGACGGGAGAGTTGTTCACTTAACCCCTGCTGATTGCTGGCAATTGACTGACGCTGCCTTTCCAATCCGACACGGCGTAGTATCACTTTTATACGCGTAAGCAGTTCTGGGACTTTAAACGGTTTGGCAATGTATTGGTCGGCACCCGCTTGATAACCATCGAGCATTGATGCTTCATCGTTTAACGCGGTGAGCATTAAAATGGGTGTAGCAAATCGCTGGCAAATTCGTCGGGCGACTTGAAGGCCACTGAGGTTTGGGAGCATCACGTCAAGCAATACGAGATCAACCGCATTAGTTTGAATAAATTCAAGCGCACTTTCACCACAATGGACAGAGTGTACTTGATAACCTTCCTCTTCAAGCACCTCACTCAACAGCTCACATAACTGAATATCGTCATCAACCACTAACACTCGCAACATCATTTTTATCCATACGAATAGTAATGGTTCGCATTCTAGTTATCACTCTCATCAATTACAACACTTTATGCAGTATCCTACGATCCGGTGTGCATGTCTGTTTGCTATACCTTCGCCGCAATGGTCTAATACACCTAAGCTAATGACCTATTTGGTAAATCCGACATGCAACAAGAGCACCAACCCACTTTCTTCTTTTTCGATTATGAAACTTGGGGAACTAGCCCAGCAAAAGATCGCCCAAGCCAATTTGCCGGCGTTCGCACCGATGAAGATTTCAATATTATTGGCGAGCCTCTTGTTATTTACTGCCAACCTCCTGCCGATTATTTACCAGCACCTGAAGCGGCGTTGATTACTCGAATTACGCCTCAAAAAGCGCAGTCTCAAGGTTTATCAGAGCCAGAATTTATTGCCAAGATCCACGAAGAACTTGCGAAACCGAATACGACTAGCCTTGGTTACAACAGCATTCGATTCGATGACGAAGTGACTCGCTATACTTGTTACCGCAACTTTATCGACCCGTACGCTTGGAGTTGGCAAAACGGTAACTCAAGGTGGGATTTACTCGATGTTATGCGTGCATGTCACGCACTTCGCCCAGATGGCGTTGTTTGGCCTGAGAATGAAGAAGGTTACACTAGCTTTAAACTGGAGCATCTCTCAGTTGCTAATGGGATCGAACACGAAAACGCACACGATGCGATGGCGGACGTTATCGCAACCATTGAAATGGCCAAGAAGTTAAAGGCTGCACAGCCTAAGTTATTTGGCTATTTTCTGAGTATGCGTCATAAGCGTAAGCTCAACGAGTTGATCGATATCGTGAATATGACGCCGCTCATGCACGTTTCTGGGATGTTCGGCCGCGACTGCCATTATACGAGTTGGATCGTTCCTGTGGCATGGCACCCAACCAACAAAAATGCCGCCATCGTCGTTGATCTTGCCAAAGATCCTACCCCACTGTTAGAACTCAATAGTGACGAATTGCGTGAGCGTTTATACACAAAACGTTCAGAGTTAGCCGATGATGAACTGCCCGTTCCGATTAAACTGCTTCACATCAATAAATGTCCTATCCTGGCGCCTGCTAAAACACTGACTGCTGAGAATGCGGAAAAAATCGGCATTAACCGCGAACAGTGTTTAAAGAACTTAGCACTCCTACGACAGCATCCTGAAATTCGTGAAAAGCTCATCGGCTTATACAGCGTAGAGCGTGAGTACGAGAAAAGTTCCGACGTCGACACAAAGCTCTATGATGGCTTTTTCTCACCGGCTGACAAAGCCTCTATGGATATCATTCGTTCAACTGACCCGTCTCAACTGGCCGCTTTAGATATTACCTTTAGTGACGATAGAATTGATCCGTTACTGTTCCGCTATAGAGCCAGACACTACCCTTGGACGCTTAGTGAGCAAGAGCAAGCTCGTTGGGCAAACCACTGTAGAGAATACTTTGAAAGCAATATCGAAGGTTACATGCTAAATCTCGAAAATCTGGTTCATGAACATGAGAGTGACGAAAAGAAGATCGCAATTCTTAAAGCGGTATACCACTATGTTGAAAAACTCGCTTCTTGAATTAATACAAACACCGTGCACCGACTCGACTGATAAAACTAAAACAAGGCGCAACGACATCAATGGCAGTTAAATTTGCAAAATATCTCGTCTCTATGTTGCTTATAGTGGTGAGTTTATTCATTGGAAACACGATTCAATCGCTGTTAGGAACGGCTATTCCTGGCAGTATTTTTGGAATGCTCATTTTATTTTCTTTGCTCGCGAGCGGTATCGTATCGGTGGAATGGGTCAAACCTTCCGCCAGCTTGATTATTCGATACATGATACTGCTGTTTGTACCGATCAGTGTTGGACTGATGCTTCACTTTGATACCTTGCTTGAAAATGCGCTCCCGATTTTAGTTGGTACGATAGGAGCAAGCTTTGTGGTCTTAGTTTCCCTCGCTTACTTCTTAGATCGCTTGTTAAAGAAAGGGGGGTAGATTATGTGGTTACCAATTACCGTTATTGTTTTTCTTTTCGCACGTTGGGTGAGCCAAAAACTAAACAATCCTCTGTTTAATCCTTTGATGATCAGTATCGGGATATTGATTCCGGTCTTAATCTGGCTAGACGTGCCTTATGAACAATATTATGAAGACAATGCATGGATTAGCTATCTACTACAACCTGCCGTTGTCGCACTGGCTTACCCTTTGTACGAGCAGCTTCCACAGATAAGAGCCAACTGGCGAATTATTATGCTCGCATGTGGTGTGGGGAGTGTGATGTCGATGTTCACATCCACGATTATTGCGGTCTTCATGAAGGCAGAACTGGAACTCATTGCCAGCTTGCTGGGTAAATCAGTTACTACCCCTATCGCTATGGAGGTATCCAGTAGCCTAGGCGGTGAACCCGCGATAGCAGCGATCTTTGTATTGCTGGTCGGACTGTTCGGTGCAATTTGCGCCTACCCTATTTATTCGCTCTTGGGTATCACCCACCCTATTGCTAGGGGTCTTACAATGGGCACCGTTTCACACGCTCTGGGTACGGCAACGTGCGCTGAGAAGTTCCCCAAAGATGCCGCATTCAGTTCTCTCGCTCTTGTCGTGTGTGGCGTGATCACGTCGGTTTTGGCACCCGCTTTCTTCTCGCTGGCTATTTGGCTTATGCTCTGATCGCCTATTGGGTTACTTTTTCTTAACATGATCTATTGAATAACTGACAAATATCGCCCTTTAAATGTGTGATATCACTCTTGTTGTGTAAATGAAAGTTTCATTACATCAATAAGTGTGATTTATATCTCTGTTTATTGTTTGGCATCGAATAGAATAAATGTCAGATAAAATAAGAGGTCATGCAATGAACACCCAACTTCAGAATGCGTTAAATGAGTCACCAGAAGCGATCTCTCGCTTTCTTACCCCTATCTTTAGCGATGAGAACTTTGATGCCACAATTTCAAAACAACAATTTAATGAGCTCTTAGAATTATCAGATCTTAATGACGCCGACTTACGTGTTGCTCTATTACCTTTTGCTGCCGCTTTTTCTTATGCACCAATTTCTAAGTTTTTTGTCGGCGCGATTGTACGAGGCTTATCTGGACGTCTTTACTTCGGCGCAAATATTGAAGTATCGGGTGTTCAATTGGGTCAGGCGGTTCATGCTGAGCAATCAGCCATCAGCCACGCTTGGATGAAAGGTGAAGAAGGCGTAACTGACATTACAATTAACTACAGCCCATGTGGTCATTGTCGTCAGTTTATGAATGAACTCAACACGGCAAAAGAACTATTGATTCAGCTTCCGCAAAAAGATCAAAAATCTTTGCAAGAGTATCTGCCAGAATCTTTTGGGCCTGCAGATCTTGGCGTGACGTCTGGCCTTATGACGAAGGTGAATCATAATTGCTCTTCAGATGATAACGATCCACTGATCGCTGCAGCACTGGAGCGATTGAACATAAGCCACGCTCCCTACACTAAAAATTTGAGTGGAACGGCACTGCGCCTTAAGAATGGGCGCGTTTATAGCGGAGCGTATGCAGAGAATGCGGCGTTCAACCCTAGCCTGCCGCCGCTGCAAGTCGCTATGATTCAGCTGTTAATGGACGGTGCGTCAATCGATGATATTGAAACCGCTGCACTGGTAGAGATGTCAGCAGGGAGCATCAGCCACGTTGCAGACACTCAAGCAACACTTGAAGCGATTAACCCGGATATTACACTCTCTTATCTAGCGATTTAGTTTTAGACAAATAACGCTGTTATAAAAAAGCTCAGCAAATGCTGAGCTTTTTTCATTCAGTAACGATTAGCGTAAATGTTCAAGCAGCACTTGCTGGTCAAGCTCATTTTGATACGCAGAGTAGTCAAGACCTTGATCAAACACGTATTGAGTAACAAGGGTTCTAATACTGCTGACTAACGTGTCCGCCTTCCAGGGCTTTTCAAAATAATGATTTATCCCGGCTATGTTTATTGCATCGATAGTATCTGAGTGCGTTGCTTGCCCAGTTAGGAGTATTTTTTTTGTGTGTGTAAATCGAGTGTCTTTCGATACCTCAGTTAGCAGTTCTACACCTGTCTTGCCCGGCATGACATGATCCGATACGAGCACCGCAATCATTTCACCTTCTGAGTCCAATTCATCCATCAATTCAAGCACTTCATCTGCAGACTCACAGTCTTCAATATTCAGCCAATGATTAAGTGGCTCAAGATCTTGCAGTACTGCGCTCAACACTTCTCGTTGGTCATCAACGCAAATTAAATTAAGCTTCTCCATGTTCATCCTCGATTGGTAACTTGATTCTAAATATTGTTTTCTCACTATCGCTTTTTACAACAATATGTCCGCCATACCCTGCGACAATACGCTTAACGATAGAAAGCCCTAGACCTAGCCCAAATGAAAGGCCGCCCTTTTTAGTCGTAAAATTAGGCTGAAAGATTTTCCGACGAATCGACGGTTCTATTTCTGGCCCATTATTTGTGATCGTGACTAAGATTCGATTGTTATGTACCCGAGTTCTAACCTCAATACTCGGCTCATCGACGGTTTCCATTGCATCACACGCATTTTTTATTATGTTGACCCATACCTGTACAAGTTCGGTTTGTGACCCTTTAAATAAAGGAAGCTCTGCTGGCCGGATTCGAACAGATACTCTCCTTAAATCACTTTGAAGCAGTGCAACCGCGCGATGTATGGTGTCATTGATATCGAGTTCTTCATCAAGATCGATATCTGTTCTGCCCAGCTGCTTAACGGATTTCACAATACCCACGGTATGTTTTGATGCCAAGCGCAGGTCATGTATATCTCTGCCCATCTGCCAGTATCGAATGGCTTCATTGGGTTCTGTTAGCCAATGTGGGTCAACCTCATCGGCTTTTACTGCTCGGGCCAGCTCTCTTGCGGTGTCTTTGGGCAGCTTGTATTTCTCTTCAAATAACTTGCCACGCTTTCTAACTTCGCTTGAACTGCACTTTTGCCCTTGCATCAAACCGATGTCGAAGAATTGACTCGCTTCAGGGTGAACCTCTTCAAGCAATGTAAGCAATACGTTTTCAAGGCGCTCGGATTTACTGCTCACCACGCCAATTGCATTGTTGAGTTCATGCGCAATACCCGCCGCTAATTGACCTAACGTCGTCATTTGCTCGGCGGTATGAAGCTTTTGAAGCGCTTGTTCTTTTGCAATGGCCTCTTGAGTTGCTCTTCTTTGACGGCGAGAGAGTTCATTAACGATGACTGGCGTAAACTGAGCGGTTAACGGGCCATAGACATTTGGCTCAAACGCCTTTGTATTACGGTCGACCCAAGCCAATTTCGTTACTGTTGTCGTCACTACGGTTGACGAGGCAATCCAAGTTTCCGAAAAGAAGCTATGCACACCAATGAACGCGCCGACAGAGGCTGAAAACACCTTGGTTTGCACTTCTTCCGTTTCGTTAAAGTAACCATCGAGCTCGCCTTCCAATACATAGAAGAGGCGATCATTATGCTCGCCTTGTTCGAGTACTACAGTGCCAGCGTCCAGTGACAGCTGCCTCTCTTCGTCACTAAAGTATCGACTGATTAACTGATTGAACTTTTCTTCTGGCATAGGGCCTATCAACCTATATGACCAACAGAATGCAGAACCCAAACCATAACAAAGCTCAGCATGACACCAACGACTCCTAGGATAATCCCTACTTTGGCCATTTGGTTCGTTTGAACATGACCGGTAGCGTGAGCCAATGCGTTTGGTGGCGTACTAATAGGCAAAGACATACCGAGTGAAGCGGCGAATGTTACCACTAATATCAGCGTCAGCTCCCCACCAAGCGGTGTTAATGACGTCATTGACGCACCTAGCGCCGCCATGATTGGCATTAACAAGTTGGCTGTTGCCGTGTGCGACATAAAGTTGGCCATGAGTAGACAAAGAAAGGCGGCTCCAAACAAAACAACGTATGGCGAGTAAGCATCAAATGGAATACTGTGAACCATAAGTTGTGCAAGCCCCGTTTTATCAAGCGCTAGCCCTAGTGCAATACCACCCGAAACGAGCCAAAGAACATCCCAAGATATTTTCTTAAGATCTTCTTTATTAATGATGCCAGTGATTGAGAATACCGCTACAGGTATCAAAGCGACGGTATATGAGTTCATGCCGTGTGATGAGCCCATTAGCCAAAGCAGAATTGTCATTGCAAATGTAATGTATACAACGATCGCTTTCGGTGTCTTAAGGAACTTACCTTTAATGCTCAACTCAATCGTTTTCTGATCTGCTTTATAGATAAAGCCTATCAAGAACCAAGCTAACGCCATCATAATGACAACAAACGGCACACCAAACGCCATCCATTCACCAAACGTAATCAGGTTGTCGCCGACCAAATATTTAAGTGCTATCGCGTTGGGCGGCGTACCAATAGGTGTGCCTATTCCACCAATGTTCGCAGCAACCGGTATACAGAGGGCAAACGCTATTCTACCTGGGTCTTTTGGACCAAACACGGCAATCACCGGGGTCAGGATCGAAAGCATCATCGCCGTTGTTGCGGTGTTCGACATGAACATTGAAAAAATTCCGGTGATCAGCATCAGCCCGAGCATCACGTACTTTGGATTCTGACCAAACGGCTTGAGTAAAACACGCGCTAGGTTAACGTCTAGTCGGTATTTTGTGGCTGCCATAGCCAAAAAGAAACCACCCAAAAATAGCATAATGATTGGGCTCGAGAACGTCGCCATAATTTCTTGATACTGCAACAGCTCACCAAAATGAGGCTGCCCTTCATCCAATCGGAAAAAGAACACACCTTTATTGGATACCATTAAAAGTAGCAAGACGATAATCACGACTGATGTCGCGTAAATCGGTATGGGTTCGAATACCCAACATAAAGCGGCTAGCAAGAAGATAGCAATGACTCTTTGTTGGATAATGGTTAACCCATCAAAAGGGAACGCCGATAATGGCAACATTAGAATGATTAATGGGATAACGATGGGAATGATGTACTTCATATACTGACGCATGGTTTAGCAGCTCTTCCTGAGATAAATAACGACATGTAATTAAATAGAGCCAATGCTCCTTACTCTTAAGACTACTATTATTGAAGTGTTAGGAATTGTTTACTACGTTTTAGATCAATGAAACGTCACTTTCCTCTATGGCCCACTAGTTATTTAGTCTCAAGGCTTTAGCAGACATTCCCCCTTCAATAGATTTCATTTTGCGCCACAAAGCAAACGTTTGCTTTTATCTCGATTATCAGTATTATTCCCGCAGAATTTACTATCAGTATTGATGATGAGGTTTTTATGTTTGGTACCGCAACTAGCAAAGATGCGACTCGTGTTTTACTTCTTGGTTCTGGCGAACTGGGAAAAGAAGTCGCGATTGAATGTCAGCGTCTGGGTTTCGAAGTTATCGCCTGTGATCGTTATGAAAATGCACCAGCGATGCAAGTTGCCCACCGCAGCCATGTTTTGGATATGCTTGATGGTGAAGCACTGCAAGATTTAATCGAAAAAGAAAAACCAGATTATGTTGTGCCTGAAATTGAAGCTATCGCGACTGATAAGCTTGTTGAACTGGAAGCCCAAGGGCTAAATGTTGTACCAACAGCGAACGCCACTAAGCTAACTATGAACCGTGAAGGTATTCGCCGTCTTGCTGCTGAAGAATTAGAACTCACCACTTCACCGTATAAGTTTGCCGACACATTTGAAGAGTTTAAAGCGGCAGTAGAGTTTGCTGGTCTACCTTGCGTATGCAAACCTGTAATGAGTTCTTCAGGTAAAGGCCAGAGTGTCATGAAGACTGAAGAAGACATCCAATCGGCATGGGATTACGCTCAAGAAGGCGGCCGTACTGGCGCTGGTCGAGTAATCGTTGAAGGCTTCATTGATTTTGATTATGAGATCACGTTGCTTACTGTTCGCGCTGTCGATGGCGTTCATTTCTGCCAACCTATTGGACACCGTCAAGAAGATGGAGATTACCGTGAATCGTGGCAACCTCAAGCTATGACGGATATGGCTCGCAAGGCTGCGGAATACAGCGCAGAGAAGATCGTTAATGCGCTCGGCGGTTACGGTATTTTTGGTGTTGAACTCTTCATTAAAGGCGATAAAGTTATTTTCAATGAAGTCTCCCCTCGCCCACATGATACAGGCTTAGTAACACTCATCTCTCAAGAGCTTTCTGAGTTTGCTCTCCATGTACGTGCGTTCACTGGCATGCCAATAAACACCATAACTCAATATGGCGCTGCTGCGTCAGCTGTTGTGTTAGGTCAAGGTACTTCTACAAATCTTCGTTACGAAGGGCTCAATGAAGCACTGGCTTTACCTCAAACGCAAGTCCGTTTATTTGGTAAGCCAGACATTGATGGTCGCCGCAGATTAGGTGTGTCTTTAACGCGTCGTGATAGCGTGGATAAAGCGATTGAAGATGCGATTGAAAGTGCTAATAAAATCAAAATTAGCTATTAGAAAAATCAGCTTGTGAGATGATTCATGAGTAAGATCTAGATTTTCTATTTACAGCTATTAGCAAAAAGCGGCGACAAACGAAAAAAATCCTAACCACGGGTTAAGCTAAACACGTGAGTTAGGATTTTTTGTATCTGTGGATTGAGGGAGCGTTAATGTTGCTCGATTAACCACACCTCTTCTGCAAATCGGCTTAATCCTTTCTTTGCTCTTTTAGGGTGGTTTTCATCTGCGTCATCACGATATAAATGCGTCACTTTATACTCAGAGAACAGGGCTTCCACTACACTTTTTGGCACACTAAAGGGAGGACCTGTCATTTCAGCTTGATCATAATCCAATGTGACTAACAAGATACGCCCAGCCTGCGTGAGTTTCGATTTTATCAACGCTACATAGTCACTGCGCATGCTTTCCGGCAGAGCGATCAGTGCTGCACGATCATAGATAATATCGACCTTAGAAACAGGAGCTGTGAAGACATCCCCCGTATAAATAGACAATTCATCAAACTGATACAACTCATGTTGGCCGTTTAGAGTTGTAACCATCGGCGTGTAAAAATGTTCAGCAAAAAACGAACGAACCGCAATGTTGCTTAGCTCAACGCCCTGTACATCGTCATGCTTACTAGCGAGCCAAACCAAGTCTTCCGATTTACCACACAAAGGTACAAATACCGACTCGTCTCTTTTAGGTTCTGTCTTGGACCAAAACTGAACGAGTAAAGGGTTTACATCGTCTAAGTGAAATCCAATTTGGTTGGCTGCCCACTTGTTGTGCCAAAATTCAGGGTCTTGCATTCATTTTCCTTTAATCAATTCAGTATTGTTGCGTAGAAAAGTCTATCAAGCATTAACGCATCAAACGATTTAAATCGCAATAATTTCACTCTTCACTCAATCTTAATATATAACAGCGACGTTCATCTTCGATTAATACTCAACGCTTATAATGGATGTGTAACTTGGCAATAGGTCATTGAAAACGGTAGCTTCTGAATTCATGTGATCCGGAACACAAGTTGAGCACTAACGAAGGTTTGACTATTGGAATTAGACCCGGCAAACCCAATATAATGTAGTAGCTGCTTAAATGAGTTGTTCTTAGTGCCTTTAAATGCCACTTTTTACTAAGTCTTCCATATTAAGGAGAGTGAATGAATTTATTTCTTCGTACGACAGCAATCATGCTATTTATGCTGACTCGTACACCTGCATTCGCCGCACTACCCATGGCTCCTGGTAGTGATGATAAATTATCACCAAGTCACAACGAAGTTTGTGCCAAGCTATTCAAACACAACTTAAGTGGTTTGTACGGCATCCCGTCTACCGACGTTACTCCTCTTCAGCAACATTCTGATTTCGACACGCTATACAGCAAATCTCACCAAGGACAGTATGAGTTAGAAGACATCTGCAACAGTACAGCACTATTGACTCAGACCAATGCGTATTTCGCTGGCATCAAATCTTCTCAGCGTGCTCAAGAGAAAATTAAGCACGAACTCAATGGTAAAGTAGAACGCATCACTGACATTGCTCGAGCAACCATCGTTGCCGATGATGTGGAAAGTTTGATGGAGGTTTACGAAGCTCTAGATAGAGAAACCGATATCGTAAAAGTAAAGAATCGCTTTAAAAACCCCGCTGCATCTGGCTATCGCGACCTTAACCTATTAGTAAAGTTGCCAAAAACAAACATTATTGCCGAGGTGCAACTTCACCTTAAAGCCATTGCTGATGTTAAAAACGGTCCAGAGCATGAACTGTATGAAGTAATTCAGCACATTGAGCGAAATGCCGCTTATGAGCAACGTGAATTAACGCAGTTAGAGGTTACAAAAATCAGTAAGATGAGAAGTCAATCATTGCAGATGTATCAAGATGCTTGGCAGCCCTATATTACAACGCACCTAAAAGCGGCGTAACTACACACTCTTAAATTTACGCGCTCTATAATGTTTAAGCCCAATACGACTAACCTCGTGTTGGGCTTTTGTTTATCTCTCAGAGCACGAACTCAGAGCCTAATTTACTATGTAAATCGAGTTGAATTTCATGTTAGATGCCAGTTCATCAATCTACTTTAGTGCATTTTTATTTATAGCTCCCAGCTCTATCAGTTTTGTTAGCACCTCTTGCGACCTCTCTCTAAACATATCTCGTAATAGTCGAACAACTGGGGTGATAGACTGCCTACTAGGAACCACGAGCCACAACTCTGTTGGTTCAGGAACAAAGCTAGGCATGATAGGAACAACATTTCCAAGCAGAATATCCTGATACATGTCCAGACACGACTTTATCGAAATACCATGCCCGGCCGCACACCACCGCCTGACTAAGTCAGCATCATTAGAAGAACGATTCCCTTTCAACCTAACCTTATGTCGCAGCCCCTCATGCTTAAACTCCCATGTGTCATGCAATACATCATGCAATTGATAAAGCAGTGCATTGTGGTTTGTGAGATCTTTAAGGTTTGTCGGTGTACCGTTTTTTTCAAGATACTCATTGCTTGCGCACAGTATTCGTGGAACATCACATATTTTGAATCCATACAGGTTAGAATCTTTCGGCGCTCCGTATCTCAACGCCATGTCTATTGAGTCCCGATAGAAGTCCACATTGCTATCACTAATGTACGTCCTCAAAGTCACTTGCGGGTAAAGTGCCATGAACTCATTTAGCCAGTCGTTAGCGAGATTTCTTCCTAGATCGGAGGAAGCCGATATTCGCATTTCGCCGTCAATAATGTCGAGATCTTCCTTCATATTCAATTTGGCTTGAGCAAGCATCTGAAGCGCTTGTTCACATTGCGGAATGTATCGTTCGCCCACTGTAGAAAGCCGTAGGTGTCTTGTAGTTCTAACAAAAAGCTCAGCGCCAAGTTGCTGCTCAACTCTTTTTATCGCTGCGCTAGCTGTTGCCACGCTCAAATCTAACGAAGCGGCAGCCGAAGAAATACTCTTAAGCTCTGAGACTTTAACGACAATTTTTAGGTCTTCCGTTTGCATTAGATCTTTTCCTCATGAAGTACTAATTACTCACTATCTATTCATGTTAGTAATAACAAAAGCACATTATCAAAAATAATTTGATAATCATTCTAGTATGACGTGGTTTTTAACTTAGTCAAACCGCACTACTATTACGCTATACGAAACGGTAACCCGCCTTTCACTGGCTAAAACATTAAGGAAAACACCATGACTAAGCTAACCATCGTTGCCAACATTATTGCTAAAAAAGATCAGATTGATTTGGTTAAAAGTGAACTGTTAAAACTCATCGAAGTAACGCGTGCTGAAGAGGGATGCATTAACTATGACCTTCATCAAGATAATGATAACCCGGCACACTTTCTGTTCTATGAAAACTGGACTTCACGTGAATTATGGCAAAAGCATATGGGCAACACCCATCTAGCTGATTATATGGCCGCAACAGAAGGCTGTGTTGAGCAGTTTACGCTTAACGAAATGTCTCACATCGCATAATTCTCCTTTGAGAGATTGCACCTTCACTTAGCTGTCTACTCGAGATGATTGGAACAACTATGTCAAATAGCATTATTAAAGACCTAAACAAGCGTTACACAACAAAGCGTTATGACTCAACTAGACGCGTCCCTCAAGCGCAACTCGATATTCTATACGAAGCCATGCGCCTTTCTGCGTCTTCAATTAACTCTCAGCCTTGGAAATTTATAGTCATTGAGAGCGAGAGTGCAAAACAAAGAATGGACGCGACGTTTAAACACATGCACCAATTTAATCGTCCACATGTCATGGCATCGTCCCATATTATTCTGTTTGCCCATAACCCTCGCTACACCAGAGAAGATTATGCGAACGTGGTTGATAAAGGTATTGAAGATGGTCGCACTAAGCCGGAAAACCGTGAGCAAGCATTTGGCGGTTTTGCCTTTGCTGAACTTAACACGGATAAAGACGGTGACACGGCAGCATGGACTAAGTCACAGCTCTATTTAGCGTTAGGTAACACCCTCCATGTTCTCGCGCGTTTAAATATCGATTCTACAACCATGGAAGGGGTAGATAGCGATCAAATAAGCTTAGAGTTTGCAAAAGAGCTAAATGGTTACAAATGTGAAGTGGCGTTAGCGATTGGTTACCACCATCTAGATGAAGACTTCAATGCACAACTCCCTAAATCACGTTTGAACTTAGAGGATGTGGTCAACGTGCTCTAATAAACCAGTATAGAGCCTAGGCATCATCTAGGCTCTCTATCATCCGAACAACTACCTACATCCTTATTGTTTAGAAACGACTCTCTGATTGCTTTTTACTATCGGTTGCAAGACAATACCCCACCCTAAATTTACAGAGCAAGAAAATGACTCCTGCTATTTACCTAGTCAAAGGCCGTGACAAATCATTACGTCGCAAACATCCGTGGATTTTCTCCCGTGGCATCCAACGTGTTGAAGGTGACCCTCAATCCGGCCAAACCGTAGATGTCTATGCTAACGATGGTAAATGGCTTGCAAAAGCAGCTTACTCTCCCACTTCTCAAATTCGCGCTCGCGTGTGGAGCTTTGAGAAACGTGATATCGATAAAACGTTCTTTGTTGAAAAAATACAGCAGGCACAACTTCTTCGTGAAGACATTATTGAACGTGACGGTCTAACCGGTTACCGCTTGATCGCCGCTGAGTCTGACTCGCTGCCGGGCATTACCATCGATAAGTTTCAGAATTATCTTGTTTGCCAGCTGCTCAGTGCGGGCGCTGAATACCACAAGCCCCTTATTGTTGACGCTTTATGCGAATGCTTCCCTGAGTGCAATATTTACGAACGTTCTGATGTGGCCGTTCGTAAAAAAGAAGGGTTAGAACAAACCGTAGGCGTTCTTCATGGTGATACACCACCTGAGTCAATCATCATTGAAGAAAATGGCGTTAAGATCAGCGTTGATATCATCAATGGTCACAAGACAGGTTTCTACCTGGATCAACGCGATAGCCGTCAGCAGTCTATGAAGTACGTAAAAGACAAAGAAGTGCTTAACTGCTTTTCTTACACCGGTGGCTTTGGTTTGTACGCTCTAAAAGGTGGTGCTAAGCGCGTTATCAACGCAGACGTTTCGCAACTAGCGCTTGATACAGCGAAATACAATGCAGAGCTCAATGAGTTTGATATCTCGAAAAAACGCGCGGTGTTCCTAAACGCTGACGTGTTCAAACTGCTTCGTGAATACCGTGATCAAGGCACGAAGTTTGATGTCATTGTGATGGACCCGCCTAAGTTTGTTTCAAGCAAAAACAATCTCACCTCTGGCGCCAACGGTTATAAAGACATCAACATGCTAGCGATGCAAATCCTTAAGCCTGGCGGCACACTACTGACGTATTCTTGCTCAGGTTTAATGAGCACAGATCTGTTCCAGAAAGTGATTGCCGATGCGGCACTAGACGCTGGCCGTAGTGTTAAGTTTGTTGAGCGATTTGAGCAAGCAGCTGACCATGTAATCGACACTGCTTACCCTGAAGGTTTCTACTTGAAAGGCTTTGCTTGTAAAGTTCTCTAAATTCTCAATATACCAAATAAAAGAAGCCCGAAGTTCTTAATAGGACTTCGGGCTTTTTATATGTAAGAGCTAATTAAAGGGCCATTTGGCCCTTTAATTTTAGTCTATATTCAACTTAACAATATCATTGAGCAAACTAATATTGTCAGGCGATTGACTTTCAATAAAGTCTCCAAACGGACTTTGTGCACCTACATCTTGCAAAATGATTTCCTGAGTATTATCTTCGCCGTCAGTCAGGGTAAGCTTGATATCTGCATCATCGCCAGCCCCTTCCACTTCAACAACAATGTTACTTAAAAACGATTCCATTTCATCTGTAGAATTCCCCGATACTAGTTCAGATAAATCGATATAATCTTCACCGAATTTGAAATCAGTAATTACATCTTGATGGTTTGAATAACTATCGTCTACCCACTTAAATAAGTCTTCACCTTCACCACCGATTAATAAATCGTTTCCTTCACCGCCGATGAGAACATCGTTGCCTTCACCACCAGATAACAAGTCATCTCCACTCCCACCACGAAGTCCATCTGTTCCTTCGCCACCGTAAAGTTTGTCGTCACCAGTACCGCCAAAGATTGCGTCAATACCGCCTTCTCCGTACACCGTGTCATTACCAGAGCCTGAGTGAGCGTAATCTATTGAACTGTTGCTTCCACTATTTCCATTGAACTCAGTATCATCTTTAACATGTTCAGAATCTAGACCCGAAATGAATCTATTAAACTCTCTCTCTGCTTGTGAACCAGCTTGAGGAGTATCTCGGTCGCTGTCTCCTAGGAATATGACATCATCACCTTGCCCTGATTCGACTTTGTCTCCTGCATCACCAACATTGATAAGCTCAGCATTATCTTTACCTAGAATTCCGTGGACAGTGCCGCCTGAACCTGTGTGACTCCACTGTAACGTTTCAGATTGCCCTTGCGTTTTCACTTTAACTGTATCTCGAACATCGTCTCCTGAGGACAGAATATCAAAGCTACTTTCATCATTTAGGCGGATTATATTTTCATCTTGGCCTAGACTTTCTGAGCCATTTGATTCCTCTACCGAGATAGCAGTAGCGGAAACGTTAAAGTCTAGCGAGCCGGTAAAATCAGAAGGCACATTCAGCGAAGCATTATCTATAGAGGCAGAATAGTTATCATCTAACGTTACTGGAATAGAAAAAGTTTTAATGCCGTTAGATAATGTAAAGTCTGTAACCTCTTCTCCTTCAATCATCAATGTAATACCGTCAGGAATACCCGTCAGCTTAATAGCGTTATCTTTAAGCGATTCACTTCCATCGATGTCTGTTAGAGAAACTGTTAACTCCAAAGACAAAGATGTAAAACTCTCTTCTTTAACCCACTCATTATCTTGATAAAAGTACGTTCCATCAGAAAACTGTAATCTTTCAATCGAATACAAGCCATCTAAACCTTCACCACCATAAGGGTTATCGTTCGTTTGGTTATCTTTAACTTCAAAGTACAAAACATTCCCAGCAGATAATGTTGGCTTTGTTATTGAGTAATCTTCAAACTTTCCTGCGTATACAGCCGTGTCGATCCCTCTGTCACCGTATAAGCCGTCATTACCCTGCTCTCCAATTAAAACATCATTACCAATACTGCCATACAACGTATCATTTACTTGACCTACATTATCACCGTCGGAATTCCCTAAGACTCCATCATCACCAACTAGAATGTGGTCTTTTCCTGAAGCTGCCGTAATTACATCGGCGTTTCCTAGCCCACGAATTGCTGTAGTAGAAGCATCATAATGAGTATTAACGTCATCATCCAATGTCTCTTTATTATAAGCATTCGAGATTGAATCCCATGATTCATAATCAGTTCCACTCATAAGATGGTCTGGTACGTTTGAGATTAATGTTGGGTCACCAACGAAAATTGAAACATCTGGCGCGTCAGCAACTGGCGTTACATCAACTGTCAGAGTTTTAACCTCTGAAGAGCTTCCATCTTTGCTGACCACAAAATCAAACTTAGCGTAATCTTTATGTTGATCGCCTACTTCACTATTGTCTGGGAAGCTATCATCAGCCGATTCATCTTCAGCTGGCTTAAAACGAACATTCCCAGCATTTACTTCTGCAGAAGAGACTTCATTATCATTTAGAGTAATCCAAACATCGCCAGATTTGATCTGTATTTCACCGTTCCCTAAATGCGTAAAGGTAATCGTTGTATCAACATCAGTGATACCAAAATCACTTAAAGACAAATTAATAGCTTCATCTTCATCAGCCAAGATTGATCTACTTTCGGCATCAGGGTTAGGTGTTGGAATCGGAGTGACATCTGATACTTCCCTTACCGTTACATTAATTGTTTCAGATACTGAGCTAGTCTCATTAGGAAAATTAGAATCTGTTTCAGAAGAAGTGACCGTAACGGTAACTGGATAAGGTTCATCTTCAGGACTAGGCTCAGTAAACTTGATTTGCAGGTTAACCAAATCATCCCAATTAGAGATATCTGCAATTCCATCTTCACCAACGATAATGTCATCTTCACCAGCAGTTCGAACAATGGTGCCTTCAGGTAAGCCTTCCAGTAAAACGGTTAGCTCTTCCGAACCGTCTGTATCTTTAGAAGCCCCTACAACTAAATCACTTATATTAATGAAGGAGTCTTCATATCCATAATTGTCTGCTGTTGTGAGTTCGATATTGTCTAATAACGCACCATAAGTATCTGTTTGATTTGACTCAAACACTAATGTATACGTACCTTCCTCTGGGGTTTCAAAAGTAACTTTCTCTTTTGACCAACCTATTGCCTGACCACCTTCGATTTTATCATAATCGAATATCTCAGTTCTTTCACCTGCCTCACTGACTAAAAACAGTTTGGCAGGGGAAGAGCCTACTCTTCTTGATGATATATCAAACGAAATTGAATAGAAGTTTCCGGCTTTCGCTTCGAATTCCGTAGACAGAGTATTATCTCGACGCCCACCCTCTAATTCAAAGAGTTGGTTTTGATCTCCTCCGCCTAAATAAACACCCTCTTTACCTACTTCGCCTCGACCAGTATCGGAATCTGCTAGCCATTTACCAGTAGAGCCCTCATCATTCAGTTCATCATTTGATACGTTACCGCGCCAAGAACGCCCGCTAAGGTCGACTTGTTCAAAGTTATTAAATGAAAGGACCGTAGGATCTGTAACAAACAGTGATGGTTTATCTGCAATAGGGTTAACCACAACATTCACGTCATGGCTCCGTTCGACAATACCGTTACCAGCATCTAACCCTTGTACTTTAAGCGCGAAGTCAACATCACTATCTTCCGCTGGTTTTACTTCTACTTTGGTTGTACTGTCAGCACCAAACACTGCTTTACCGTCAGTTACTATGACCTTTTGACCATCTACATACAACTCTGTACCTGGTGGGATCTCACTCACTTCTAATTGGGTGATGGCACTACCCGATGGGATATCGATATCTAGTTCAATCAAAGAATCTTCGGCACCAATGGACTGGCCCGAAACTGTAATATCAGCAACTGGAATTACTCTAATTGATGTCGTTGCGGTATTTGATGGCTGACCAGCCCCATCGATGACCGAAACATGAATAACACGGTCTGCAGTGTTTGGAGTGTCGCTTGAATTCGTAAACTGTACTTGAGTTAAGAAATCTTCGAATAACTTCGCGGAAACGCCATTACCAAATTCAGAAGAAACTGTGATAATAGTTTCACCCGCACTTACTTCAAATACCAACCCATCGATCGCAGGTAGCTCAGCAGTGCCCGGTATGTTTATAAACGAATCACCATCAGCCTTATTGGTAAGCTCGATAGTCATAGACTTAACAACATCTTTATCATCGAAGATATCCGCATCAGTGTCAGCAATGTGAACTGGATCTTCTCCTTCGGTGTACTCGCTCACAAAGCCTGTCGGCTTATCAATATTTGTTACTTTGATCACTAAATCGTTGTAGTCATTATCATCTCGACCGTTACCGCGTTGATCATCGAAACTTAGAATCAAATCGCCATCGTCATTAATGGTTCGGCGGACCTGGCTATCATCATCTAGAGTAGTAAATACATTAACCCCTTCTTGAACTGTTCCGTTGACTAACAGTTCACCCTCATTGTTCATAGATAAGTTAAATAAATCATCAGTTTCTAAAAGATCATAGCCATCGGGTATCAAGAAAAATTCAACGTTATCGATCTGTGTAAATGGCGAGTCTAATAGCGAACCTTCTGATTGATCATTGGTATTTGTAATCAGAGTTCTTAGCTCGTGAGTATTGCTCTTCTCATCAAAAATATAATACCCAAAGATACTGCTATATCCTGCCGTTTCACTGACAAATTCAACGTCGTATTGGCTACCATTCAAATCAACTATTGGAGCTTCATTATCGGTGATTATTGCAGTTCCAGATTCATCACTCTGTTGAGCTGTCGTTTTACCAGTAAGAATAAAGTGCTCAAGACTATCCGTATGTGAATCTTGATTAGTTGCCACACCTACTGAGAATGAGTCAAAACCAGAAGGAACCGTCACATTGAACTTACCATCTTGAACTTCAACTTCTTGAACTACCTGAGAATCACCATTACTAAATGTTATCGTCACAGATGACGCATTGTAGTCACCCTTAGAAGGGTCACTAGAATTACTCGTAGCGGAGCCATCAATCAATGAGAGTAAAACAACGGTGTCAGTTGTACTTGCATTTGAAAGCTCTACCGTGAAAGTTCCAACTTCACCTTCTTGAATATCAATGTTAGAGATGGATTCAACCATTGGACGGTCGTCATCAGCATTAAGTGGGCCATCACCATCAGGGTCCATCGAACCATCATCGAAAATAGTGGCATTATCTTTAGCTGTATCTTCAATGAATTCAATTTCACTAACAACGAGTTCGAACTGTTCGCCGCCTTCATAAACCTCATCAGAATCTGTTGCTACATTAACAAAGATAGATGTGATTGCTAAACCACCGGGAACCGTGACCACTGGTTTGCCATTTTCAACAGTAACTTCTAAAGGCTTGTTTACATCCACGCCATTCTCATTTGCCACGTAGTAAGCGTTAAACGTTGGAGCTGCAAAGTCTTCGGCCTCTGCTGTATTTTGAGCGCCATCGGTATTGACTGCCAGAGAAAGGGTAACTTCTTTAACAGATGGCTTACCGATAGAGACTTCAAATGTTGCCACTGACCCTTCTGATACATCACCCAGTGAAGTCACAGACAAGTCAAGATTATCTGCATCTTGAATAGTACCTGTTGCAGTTTCCTCACCAACTTTAATAGTGTATGTCTCATCACCTTCGTGAAGTCCATCTGTCTCAGTTGGAATCAAAATAGTAAAGTCTTTGACGCCGACAGGAACAATAAGTTCACCACTTTCAAACTTAACACCATTAGTAAAGACAAGTTTACTCAAGTCAACATCCGTGGTTTCTTCTTCATCACTTGCTGTATCAGAATCAGAACCAAATGTAAGTTTGAGTTTAGTTTCAACCAATGCACTTGAGTCAAGGGAGACTTTAAACGCTAAGTCATTACCTTCTGGCACTGTTGATTCAACAAGAGCAACAGAATCAACTGTCGATTCTGATGGAGTTGGGTTAACAATAACGTTAACTGTCGCATTAGCAACATTGCCTCGGTCATCAGTAATTTGATATTGGAATGTAGTCTCGCCGGTGAAAGCATCTCCGGTGAAGTCAAAGTAGACAATGCCATCTTTAACATAAGCATCACCTTCGCTTTCACCATAGACATACGTGATTCTAATTGGGTCGCCGTCTGCATCGGAGTCGTTGTCTAATAGCTCTGAACCAAGCCCCAATTGAGATGCTGGAATCTCTAAAATCCCACCTTGATTAACGGCATACGCACCTTCACTGGATGCTTTAAATCCGGTTAAGAAGTAATCTGATGAATCGTTACCTTTAGCTGGTACATCTGCAAATTCCGTAGACTCAAAGACAATGCTATCAAATGCTATTGGACTATCACTTTCCCCTAATTCAATATTGTAAGAGCCTTTGTTGTGACCTTCATTCGCAACGAATGTATCACTTGCAACAGCGACACCATCAAGATACGCAGTCCAGCGTCCTTGTTCGTGATTGGCAGGGTTATCACCTTCACCTTTAAATAGGTTTGAAACAGTGAAGCTAAACTCTGTTGCCGGTTGATCCAAATCGATAATAAATTGCTCAGACTCAGCATCATCTCGGTTATATTGAATCTGAGCCGCAATACCACCATTTTCGTGGCCGCCAACACCTCTTTTAACACCATCTTCAGTAATCGTTTGAGGATCATCTTGGTAGCTAGCACTAATATTCGCTCCCTCAACATTCCATGAATTTTCATTAAACGTACCGAGTTCAACAGAGAACGCTTTAGGATCATTAACAGCGTCAAGTGCACCATTCGATTCATCAATGGTGACCGTAGACTCATCACTGACATTTCCATCTGAATCTACCGCACGATAGTCAAAACTATCGGTCGCTTCTGTTTCAATATAACGAAGCTCCCAGTTACCGTTACCAATGGTGCTTAAATCTACACTCGTTATCAGCGCTCCTTCTGGAAGAGATCCATCAACAGCGATTAATGTTCCATTATCACTATCTGCACTGACTGGTATTGTGATTTCGTGGAATAGATTACTATCCCCTTGCGTCGATTTTTGATAAGTGTATTCAACGCCTTCCGCTGGGCCACCTTGGTAGTGAACGATAATTTGGACTGAGGATTCATTCTTATCATTCAAGTTCTCATCGAACCATCCACCCAAACCATCGAGGCCAAAAGTAACGCTGTCGGCAGGGCGGTCATTAAAGTCTATTGAGATGGTTTCATTTTTATTGATACCACCATCATTCTTCACACCTATTCCGTAACCAACATGGTCTGCATTCGGGTCACCCATGTACTGAATTAGGTTCCCGCCTTTAGAGCTAATGGTCACTTGTTTATCGCCGCCCAAATCTAGGACTCGTTCGTTACCATTGCCCGTAGCTTCACCCCAGTTTAGGAATTCTTTGTTGTTTGAACCAGCCTCATCTAGCTGTGCTTCTTTAACGCCTAAGATAAAGCCTTCAGAGTCATTATCTGGCTGGTACTGTATAAGATTTGGATCGTATCTAGGGACATTTTCAGGGATTTTTCCATCGCCATCCCCAGTGTAAAGATCAGCTTTTTCAATTTTAACATCGTTGTACCAAAGCGTACCATGTTCAGGAAGTTCAGTTATGACTACTTGTAAGTTTGCATTATCGTTAAGGTCATCTTCCTTATCAGATATGTGATCTGTTCCAACCCCTGCAATGGTGCCTGTACCCGTGTCAAAAACGACATAAGATTTTCCGCTAGAGAGTACTTGCTGAGTAAAATCTTCAGATTTTGGTGGATTGTCGGTGCTGTCATTAATTGTTACTTCTTGGCTCGCTTTAGAGACATTAATTTCTTCAAAAACATCCTTACCTTCAAACTGTATTGCTTCAACAGATACTACAAATGTTTCATCTGGATCATGCTCGTCATCATCATTAGTATCTATAGCAAAGTTAGCGGTAAGACCATCACTATTAACGACTGCAGTACGCTGCTCTTGGATATCCTCACCTTGAGCAGTTACATATGTATATGACAAGGTTACGATACTTCCTGCAGGAGCCTTTTCGCCCAAAGACACTGTAAACTCGTTAGTTTGTTCACCTTCTTTCACTTCTGAGGGGCCAGTAAGGCCGACAGTAACGACATCCGGGATATCTTCATCAACAATCTTGCTCTCTGCAGTACTTCTACTAGTTGATACCGCTACCGCTTCAAAACTTCCACCCTCGTCTGTTACCTCTGTAATACGAACATTCAGTTTCTCACTGCCTTCCGCTAAGAAGTCGTCCGTAGCGTCTACTGTGAACTCTGCTGTCCCAGAGCGACCAATGGAAATGCTCTCTGGTAAGTCACTGGTGTCGTCACCGCGTGACGCTTTGCCCGACCAATCCAGTGCAACTTCAATGTCAGTGCCACGAGGCAGATCGTCAATCACATTGCCTTTGCTGTCGACTAAGGTCACGGTGTACGTCAGTGACTCTCCTTCTTGAACCGAGTCATCATTCACTTCAATCTGTGCGTAGACCGTGTCTTCTGCACCGAACTCCACTTCATCGGTGACCAGACCAGTGGCCGAAGCTTCAGTATTTTCTAAAAAATCGCTTTTACTTGTGGCTAATAAAGAAATGCTTTCTGAAACTTCATACAGATAGTCGTCTTTTAACTGAACGTAAACCACAAGTTCAGTATCACCTGACGGAATAGTTAGATCTTGCTCCGTTATGGCTCTGTAACCACCTTCGCCATTTGATACAAAGAGATCCTTAAGGTAGTCTGAGCCTTTAGTCGCGGAATCACCATCTGCCTCTAAAGTTAAGCTCAGAAATACATCTTCAGACACAGCTTGATCAAGATTAATCGTAAAGGACAAGTAGCTCTCGTCACCTTCAATGGCTGCTTCACCTGCCGTAACTGACATTTCTGCTACAGCGAGTACCGTTACATCGACTGTTACCGTATCGAATCCACCTTGGCCATCGCTAACTTGGATGTCAAAAGTATCAGAACCGTTATATTCTTCATTTGGTGTGTATTCCCAATTGCCATCAGCATCAACGGTAACGATCCCGTTTTCACCTTGGGTTAAAACAGCATAGGTAAGGTCGTCACCGTCTACATCCGTTGCTTGAACATTACCTGAAGTAGCTTCGTCTTCTTTAGTCGTAACTTCAATATTTCCGACAAGAAGAGCATTAGATTCATCAACAAATGTTGGATCGTCATTAACAGGTGTCACTGAAATATTAATTGTTAAAGTATCTAGACCACCTTGACCATCTGACACCTGAACTGTGAAGCTATCTGCCCCGTTATAGTTTTCATTTGGGATATACTCCCATGAACCATCAGGATTAACAGTCACACTGCCATTTTCAGCAGCTGACGTTTGAGAGTAAGTAAGATCATCACCATTAGCATCTGTTGCAGCAAGTTGACCTGTTAATGTTGTATCTTCATCGGTGGTTACATCAACCCCATCACCTAGTGCAGCAAGGCTAGCGTTGACAAAATTAGGTGCAAATTGACGAAATTGTTGGAGAAGTGTAAGGCTTTGAGTTTGAGACAAACCAAGGTTTTCAAGCCCTTGAGTGTCAAAGTTAGTTTGGGCTATAGTTTCACTACCATCTCGAGTAACACTGCCTGACGCGGTCAAGCTTGAACCCGAATTACCACCAGCGGCTGTAGCAAAGTCTTCACCCAATTGTGTTGGGTCTTGACCTTCTTCTAAGGCTGCAAAGATATCTTCAATCTCACCAGATATATCTTGTAATTCACCTTCTTCACCAACCAGTTCAACCTGAAGCCCTTGATCTGGTTGAGTATCCAAAGTACCGTCATTTTTTACGATAACTTCACCTGGAAGAACTTGGTCCCCTTCATTGATGATTTTAATGTTACCGTTAACATCTATAACGATAATTTGTCCGGCAGCTAAATTACCACCAATAAGAGTTCCAATTCCCATACCAAGCCTCTGCTTCGCTAAAACTACTCGATCAATTCTGTCAATTTTATGACAGAAAAGAATCCATTCACATTTGCTATAACTTACCATTAATACATAGCAAACAAAACCAATAACACAACATTCTGCTAACGAACATGCGCTCATATGTTGATGTATGTCACACCGCTATAAATGGAGCAATATCACACTTATTGTGTGATATTGGTTCAATATTTCCAGTTGTGATATCCAACGCACTCTCAACGGTTGAGTACACATTTTTACAAGCTGATTACACATTCCCACCGAAATCATTAGTCATTATAATAATTTATGTTATTTTATTGACGCATCACATAATCGATATAACTTTAGTCGTCCAAGGAGAGACAGAGTGAACTGGAATAGAGTTAAGGCCATTAGCTTTCTAATTGCCGTCAGTTTTCCTAGCCATAGCCAAACCCTCGAACAGGCAGTAGCCCATACGTTAGAAACTAACCCTGACATCAAAGCCTCATTTAACGAGTTTGTTAGCAAACGTTACGTCGCAGACGCCTCTGGTGGCGCCTATCTTCCTAGTCTTGACCTAGATGCTGGCATTGGCTATGAAGCAATTAACCCTGCTACGGGCAATGAGCAAGACACGGAACTTACGCGAAAAGAGGCGACATTGACTCTCACGCAACTGCTTTGGGATGGTTCTTCAACGCTAAATGATATGGATCGAACGGCTGCAGATGCTGAATCCATTCGTTTACAGCTTGTCTCTGACGCGCAAGACATGGCATTAGAAGTCACCAAGATTTATTTAGATTCAACTAAAGCGTATGAAATTTTAAGCTTGTCCGAAAGCAATCTAGCCAAACACAAAGACATTTATAAAGACATCAAAAGACGCGTTGAATCTGGTATTGGCTCAACCGCTGATATGTCTCAAGTAGAAGCCCGTATTGCAAAAGCTCACGGTAACCTACTTGCAGCGCAAAATAACCTGTTTGATGTACACACTCAGTTTAGAAGAATTGTCGGTCAATCACCGTTAGGTCTAACGTTCCCTATGGCCGATGAGATGGCGCTACCTCTTACAATTGATGCTGCAATCACGACCGCTTTCACACAGCACCCTGTGATTCAAGTTGCTCAAGCAGATGTTGATGCAGCTAAGTTCCAATACAAGCAATCAAAAGGGGTTAACTACCCTACACTCTCCATTGAGGCTGCACAGACTTGGTATGATGATGCAGGCGGGATTGAAGGAAGCAGTGATGAGTTCTCCGCAATGCTTAGAATGCGTTATAACCTTTATAATGGTGGCTCAGACTCCGACACGATTGAAAGTTATGCCTACCAACTGAACAAAGCAAAAGATTTTCGTGATAGAACGTACCGCAGTGTTGAAGAAGGCTTAAGGCTCTCTTGGAGTGCGCTTGATCTCACCGTTCAACAAAAAGAATTTTTAGCGGACCATGTAGATTCTGCCTCAGAAACCGTCATTTCTTATGAAAAGCAATATGGGATTGGGCAGCGAACTTTATTAGACGTCCTCAATACAGAGAATGAACTATTTGAAGCAAGAAAAGGCTACATCGATGCTAAGTACGATGAACAGTATGCTAAGTATCGAGTGATGAATGCTTCTGGAAACTTATTGTCAGCTTTAAGAGTCACAACGCCAAGCGAATGGAACGAAAAGGTGGAGTATTAATATGAATCACTATCTAATTGCCCCGCTTCTCATCGTGGTCAGCGCTTCTACTCACGTTTCAGCTGATGAATATGAATACATTGACACTCCAGTAACGATTCAAGCTGAAGATCTTTTAGATGACGATCGTGATGGCGTCATCAATGCGCGCGATCTTTGTCTTGAAACTCCACCAGCATCAGAAATCAATAATGATGGTTGTGGAACTGAGATTGAAGTCGAAGAACAAATGACTTTGAACATCTTGTTTGGCAATGATTCTTATGAATTAAACAACGCATTCCTTGGCCAGATAGAGGTGATGTCTGAGTTTCTAGCTGACTATCCTACGACCTCAATCGAACTACAAGGTTTCGCGAGTAAAGTCGGTAACCCAGAATACAACCTAGCTCTGTCTAAGAAGAGAGCAAATGCGATTAAAGACGCTCTCATTGATAACAATGTTGACGCTTCACGTATCACCATCGTGGGTTATGGAGACACCTCCTTAAGCGCTTATGGTGAAGATGAAGTTAGCCATGCGCTAAACCGAAAAGTTGAAGCATCAGTCGTAGGTTACAAAGGGTCAGTGAAAGAAGCTTGGACTATCTTCAACAAAATTGCGAAATAACTAACTACAGAAATGGCTAGCGTTTCATTTCTATGGGTGCTTCTAAAGCACCCTTTTTATTTTGTTCTTATTTTATAATGAGTTTACTTATTGAAAATGGTAATCTAGCGCCGTCTAACCTACTGAGAACATGATCATGACTAAATTAACCGCTGATATTCAAGCTAACCTTGAGTTATTCGTCGCTGAAACTTGCCAAAACAAAATCGTTTGGGGCTTGCGAAATGAAGAAGGTTGGTTGGCTTGCGATTCAAGTGAATTTGAACAAAGTGAAGTGATGCCTTTCTGGTCTGCGAAAGAAGATGCTCAGACACACAATGTTGAAGAGTGGGCTGACTTTGAAGTTTTAGAAATTCCAATCGATATCTTTGTCGAGGATTGGTTGCTTACGCTTGCAGAAGATGGCGTTCTAATTGGAACAAACTGGAATGCATCTCTTGAAGGTAAAGAAATTGAACCTTCAGATCTCGCTAAGCTCTATTTAGAAAAAGTCGTAAACTAAGATTGAATTTAAAAAACGTCGCATGTTATATGCGACGTTTTTTATTGTGGTGACTTAAACAATCGAAAGTTTACCCCTTTAGCACTGCCTAAGCTTTGCTGATGTAATCTTCCATTATTTGCGCTTTATTCGTTAGGTAATCTTCCAAACCTGCTTTACGCAAATCACATGATGGGCAATCACCACAACCGTCACCAATGATTCCATTGTAACACGTTAATGTTTCGTTTCTTATTAAATCCAACGCCCCATAACGATCTGCCATCGCCCACGTTTCCGCTTTGTTCAGCCACATAAGTGGTGTGTCAATTCTAAACTCTCTGTCCATGCCTTGTACTAAAGCACTGTTCATTGATTTTACAAACTCATCTCGACAATCTGGGTAGCCAGAAAAATCGGTTTCACACACCCCTGTAATAACGGAGCTCGCACCGATCTGATACGCGTATATACCAGCGAGGGTTAAAAATAGAATGTTACGACCGGGTACAAATGAGTTAGGTAAACCATTGTCTTGAAGTTCATGCGAAACTGGAATGTCATCACGTGTCAGTGAGCTAATCGCTAGTTCATTCAGAAGAGTAACGTCCATCACTTTATGAGCAGCGACGCCAAGCTTAGAAGTTAACTCCTGAGCCACTTCAATCTCTAAACGATGCCTTTGTCCATAGTCAAACGTAATGGCATGTACATCATCATACTCTTTAAGCGCTTTGACTAAACAGGTAGTGGAGTCTTGCCCACCACTAAAAACGACCACTGCTTTCTTCGTATTCATCTCAATTTTACCTAACTATTATTTGCTACGCGATGCTTAGATATTTATGTGTCTGTATTGATAAGCGCCAATTTCTTTTGACACAAGTATCGATGCACAATTGTGTCGCTCTTGGTTTCTGGCTGATTGGCTGCAACGCAATTATCGTTTTGTCCGAAACCTCAGTCGATTGCAATAAACCATCTAAGTGATCAATGTCTTTTTGTGTGCCAACAGGGTGTTTGATTTCATTTGCACGCTGCATTGCACTTTCATTAATAGGAAGCTTTCCCTTCATTGCCACCTTTGGTGACACGGTAACCCACGTATCCTTTGTGGTTTTAACTTCGTATGTGCCACTTGTCTCGATCTGACATTGGCAGCCCAGTTCTTCGAAAGCTTCAGTTAAAGGCATCAAGTCGTAGATACAAGGCTCTCCACCTGTGATTACAATATGCTTTGCCGTATACCCTTGCTCTGCGTATAACCTAACAATATCCGAGGCGGAGACATTGCTCCATATTGGGCTGTCTTCAGTTTTGACTAAAATTTCATTAAGAGGTCGCTCATCTGACTCAAGCGCCTCCCATGTTTGTTTGGTATCGCACCAAGAACAACCAACAGGACATATCTGCAAGCGAACAAATACAGACGGTACGCCAGTGAAGTACCCTTCGCCCTGTATCGTTTCAAACATTTCATTAATCTTATACAACTTAACCAACCCAATGAGTTTCAAATTAGGTTCGAGACGATAAATGACTCTCCCCCTCAGGTCAAATGAAATGCCCAGCTATTCACAGTCTTCACCTTTATGTCATTGAAGTATCACTGGCTCAACGATTCAAAATTCATTAAGCTGCCTCTTTGCTACAAATTTTAGGTAAGTTATGTATAAACTGATTGCACTCGACATGGACGGTACCCTGCTAAACAGTGAAAAGCAGATTTCCGAACAGACAAAAAAATCAATCGCATTGGCCCGCTCTAAAGGCGTTAAAGTGGTGTTGGCGTCAGGTCGCCCAATCGATGGTATGGTCGATAAGCTCGACGAACTCGGTATCTCAGGAGACAACGAGTTTGTGTTGTATTACAACGGGTCGATGGTTCAAGAGATTGGTAGCCAAAAAGTGATTCACCGCAATATTATTAATGGTAAAGCGGCAAAAGAAGTCGCTAAACTGGCTCAACATTTTGGTTTAGACACACACGCTTTTTCAGAAGAATTTGGCCTTATCACACCAAAAACAACTCAATATACCCAGCTAGAAGCGACAATCAATGGTCTATCGATTACTGAGATGGACTTCGACTTACTAGCAGATGACCACCCCATTATAAAGGCCATGATCGTAGGCGAGCCTGAAAAACTCTCTAAAGCCATTACTGAGCTGTCAAACGAAATCCACGAACGCTACACGATTGTCCAAAGTGCTCCTTTCTTTCTTGAGTTTTTAAACTTAGAAAGCAACAAGGGACTCGGCGTCGAAGCAATCGCAAAACACTTGGGGATTCAGTCTAGTGAGATAATCTGCGTTGGAGATGCTGAGAACGATAATCACATGATCAAATATGCTGGTTTAGGTGTTGCTATGAGCAACGCTATGGAAGAAACAAAAGCACTAGCAGATTACATCGCTCCAAGTAATGATGACGATGGTGTTGCTGCTGTTATCGATAAATTTATATTAGCTTAGCCACTATTAATCGAATGATTGAAAACCGCCCAGCGAATAAGCTGGGCGGTTTTCAATTCGGTTCTAAGAATTAGCCAACGCAGAATGTCGGCCGCTCATTTTCTGAACCAGATAAAAGTAGCCTAATAAAATGGCTGGAAAACGAATAGCCTCTAACACGAGTGACCAAACACTGCTGTAAGATACAAACGAGGCCACCACATTAATCAACGCGTACATGCCTAAAAGAATTACAATGACCCACAATGCTTGAGACAGTTCTAGACGTTGGTTCTTTCCATCAAACGTAATCAAAAGACCGGTAATGGTGATCAAAACAGCCAGCCAATAGGAAAAAGTAGGCAACGGCCACATTATTGTCAGAACAACTATGCCGATAGATAGCGTTCCCCATAAGCCCTTAGAGCACAGTATCGAAGGCAAATCGACATCTGGCTTTCCTTCCAAACGAATAATATGCCAACCAACAAGCGCCCCTAGGACCGCTCCGAAAAGTGAGTCCCAAATGAAAGCGTCACCAGTATAGAATTTAGATAGCATTAACAATAACATCAGCACACTGAAAATTAACGTTGCTGGCTTTCTATGGCCATCGTTAAGTTCTCGCCACAATAAAATGAAAGAACAAAACCATACTGAGAAAGTCAGGTTGGGGAAACCAAAACCATGACTTGTCGATAGATCAAACATCGGAATATAAGCATGCGGACGAGGAATGGCAAAACCTTGCTGTGAAACCAAGCTTAATAATGATGCAGCTGTTATTGCAAAGAAAACCTTGTAAGCGGCAATATTACCAAAACGCCAGCATACCAATGGGAATACAACCAACAGCAGCCAAGGCTGAGCTAACTGACTTACAATAATGTGTAGAGTGTTGACGAAATGCCCAACACCCTTTGGTAGTGAAGATACCCATTGTTGTAGCTCAAGAATCCAGTACAGTTGCGGCTGATTCAGTGCAGGTGCCGCTTCTATCAAGTCTCTCACATATGTAACCGGCTGATCAGTCGCGTGATTATAAAAGCTTTTAATTTGATCCCATTGCTCAGGATAACGGTATTGCTCGTAAGCGACGCTGCCAGGTGATAGCAGCATGGCGCTTGATATTTCAACACCGTAGTGAGGTGCAAACCAAATGGGTATCTCATTCCCGTTTAGCCTGTTGATGTAGTCATACGCAATAACTTCAGAGTCGGAAACACAATCGTATATAACCGCTGTGTCGGTATAACCAAGCACCTCTCCGACGGTCACAACCAGGCCAGTTTCTTCCCATGTCTCCCTTTGAGCCGTTAAGCTTGGTGCTTCACCAGGATCAATGGTTCCACCCGGTAACGATATCTTATTAGTCAATATCTCATTAACGATCACCAATTTGTCATCTGCTTTTACAACACAAAGCGACCCTCGAATAGTGTCTGGCATCTCAGACGCTAGAGAGAAACCAGAAAACATCGTTAACAAACTATATAAAGCAAGCAAACTCAAGCGCTTAATCAAAACACTACCTTCCATTCAAATTCTAAACCGCGAGTGTTAAATCGCTTTACGTAACCAGTGAATATGCTGCTCAAAACCAAGCTGCTGATAAAATGCCTTAGCAGGACCATTGAAATCCCATACTTCTACAAACACTTGCACAACGCCATAGTCCTTAAACCGCTGATGAAGTGTCGAACATAGCTCCTTCGCTACGTTCTGCTTTCTAAAGTCGGGGGTCACATATAACTCATCAATACTGCCCATTTGCACCGGTTTGCTCACACTCGATACAAGTTCACAAAAGTGACCCGTTATAAAGCCAATAACCTTTCGACCAGATTTTGCAACGAAGACCAGGCATTCAGGATCATCCAGATATCGAGCGATGCTTTTTTCTTGCTCAATTTCCTCTGCGCTCTTAAAGAACTCAGAGCACGATAGGTGATGTTCATTGTGTAACTCGAACATCAATTCATTCAACTGTTCTAATTCTGAAGTCTTGGCAGGCGATATTGAAATAGGTGGCATAATATTTTCGCGACACAAACAAAGTACTATTATCAACGATTGTAAACAAACTCGTAGAAAAAAGCCCCTTATTATCGGGGCTTTCTTAAGTAAAATAGATTGAAGTCGATTAGCCGTTCATTAGAAACTAGCTTGACTCATCCAGTGCCCTCTCTATTTCAACTAAGCTGCTTGGATCATCGATAGTCGAAGGTACGGTGTATTGCTCTCCATCGGCGATTTGGCGAATAACGCGACGCAGAATTTTTCCTGAACGAGTTTTAGGCAGACGATCGACCACTAGAGCATGCTTGAAGCACGCTACTGCGCCTATTTCGTTGCGCACCTTTCCCACAAGTTCAACTTCAAGGTCACTGTCATTTACCTTCATACCGTCTTTTAAGACAACCAAGCCAAGTGGAAGTTGCCCTTTTAAGTCATCATGGATACCGACAACGGCACATTCCGCAACAGCTGGGTGACCACCAACGATCTCTTCCATCTCGCCGGTTGAAAGTCGGTGCCCGGCAACATTGATGACATCATCAATTCGCCCCATGATAAAAAGGTATCCGTCTTCGTCTAAGTAACCGCCGTCACCAGATACGTAATAGCCTGGAAATTGAGATAGATAACCAGAATCAAACCTATCATGATTGCGCCAAACCGTTGGCAAACAGCCTGGCGGTAACGGCCTCTTAAGCGCGACAAACCCTTGTTGGTTCGCCATCAATGATTCACCCACTTCGTTGAGCACTTCTATTTGATAGCCCGGCACTGGCTTCGTTGCAGAACCAGCCTTAATAGGCATAGATTCTAACCCAATAGGATTGCTGGCAATGGCCCACCCAGTCTCAGTTTGCCACCAGTGATCGACAACAGGCTTGTTGGTTTTGGACGTGACCCAATCCAGTGTGGGAGGATCTAGTCTCTCTCCAGCCATGAAAATGGTCTTTAGGTTAGACAGGTCATAATGTTCTAGCAATTTGCCTTCAGAGTCTTCTTTTTTAATGGCTCGGAATGCGGTTGGTGCAGAGAATAAAACATCCACTTTGTATTCTTCGCACACCCTCCAAAAGGCGCCTGAATCAGGTGTTCGAACCGGTTTTCCTTCGAATAGAATCGTTGTGCATCCATGAATCAAAGGTCCGTAAACAATATAGGAATGCCCGACCACCCAACCTACGTCAGACGCTGCCCAAAAGACGCCATTTTGAGGTATATCGTAAATAGTGCTCATCGAATACTTCATCGCAACCGCATGTCCGCCATTATCACGAACAACGCCTTTTGGTTTCCCTGTGGTTCCAGACGTGTAAAGAATGTACAGAGGGTCAGTCGCTAATACAGGCACACACGGTTGAGGCTGAGCCGTATCAGCCGCCACTTTCCAATCAATATCTCTCGTGGTATTGAGTTCGGCAACGCATTGTTCCCTTTGAAGAACACAGACATTATTCGGTTTCCAACGGCTATCCATAATGGCCTTGTCGACCAATGGCTTATAGGGAAGAACTTTATTTATCTCTATGCCGCAAGATGCCGTCATTACTACCTTCGGCTCGGCATCTTCTATTCGAACTGCGAGTTCACTTGGAGCAAATCCACCAAACACAACCGAATGTATAGCACCAATTCTTGCGCAAGCCAGCATGGCCATCGCAGCTTCTGGAATCATAGGCATGTATATGACGACTCTATCGCCTTTGACCACATCGAGTTCTGATAGCATACCTGCAACTTTGGCCACCTGATCTCGCATTTGTCGGTAGCTATATTGCGCTTTGGTATCTGTCACAGGAGAATCATAAATAAGCGCCGTTTCCTCACCTCGCCCATTTTCACAGTGTTGATCCAACGCTAACCAGCAGGTATTCATAACACCATCAGAAAACCAACGTTCAATGCCATTTGAATCAGTCTCAATGATTGACTTAGGTTTCTCGAACCATTCGATTTGCTCTGCTTGGGATTTCCAAAAAGACTCAGGATCATTCTTAGAACGGTCATATTCTTCTTGATAACTTAATGGGCTATGTAGCGCTTTGTTAACGTTATGCTCAACACTCATCGTATGTTTCCTCCGTGAAATTTTCTTCCTGTTTCAAAGTACTAAAAGGGGCTCTTACATTCCCTTCCATCAACACACGGGCGCTGCGACTCATTGTTGCCTTGCTAACAACCCAGCCTTGCTCTTTTTCCTCGGCTATAGCGCCCACCTTGAGCGTGCCTGAAGGGTGCCCAAATACGACAGATTTTCTATCACCGCTTCCTGCTGCTTCGTTGACCAGTGTTCCTGTCACACAGGCCGCCGACGCGATGGCAACCGCTGCCGTTCCCATCATGGCGTGATGAAGCTTGCCCATCGACATTGCCCTAACATTGATATCAATATCTTTCGCTTCAACCATTGTGCCACTTGAGCTGGAATAACTCTTCGCATTTGAAACAAACGCTACCTTCGGTGAGTGCTGTGTTTTTTCTGCCCCTTCAATCGAATCAATAATGCCCATCTTCAACGCCCCATAAGCGCGAATCACCTCGAACATGGCAAGCGCATGGCTATCACCATTTATATCACCCTGTAATTCTGTTCCCTTGTAACCGATAGACTCTGCATCAACAAAAATGGTCGCAATACCGGCGTTAATCAGCGTTGCGCGAACGATCCCAAGCGTTGGGATCTCTAATTGGTCAATTAGGTTACCTGTTGGGAATAACGAACCATCGTTGCCTGCAGGTTCAACAAAGTCGACTGGGATTTCAGCCGCTGGAAACGTGACCCCATCTAATTCAAAATCACCGAGTTCTTGAACCTCACCTTCAACAATAGGAACATGAACAATGATGGTTTTATTAATATTGGCCTGCCAAATACGCACCTGAGCGACGCCATTTTGTGGTATTCGTTCTGGATCGATAAGCCCCGCGTGTATCGCAAAAGGTCCGACAGCTGCTGAAAGGTTGCCGCAGTTTCCTCCCCAGTCGACGAATGGCTTGTCGATTGACACTTGGCCGAACAAGTAATCGACATCGTGATCAGGCCTCGCACTTCTAGAAACGATCACTGCTTTACTTGTGCTCGAGGTTGCGCCCCCCATCCCATCGGTTTGTTTTCCATAAGGATCGGGACTTCCTATCACTCTAAGCAGCAGTTCGTCACGACTAGCTCCTGCTTTTTGAGCGGCTTTCGGTAAGTCTTCTAAATTGAAAAAGACGCCTTTACTGGTTCCGCCACGCATATAAGTAGCGGGAATTTTCATCTGTTGATTCATATTCCTCACTCCTATTGGGCTAAAAAATCTTTGGCGAAACGCTGTAATACCCCACCCGCGTTATAGACTCTAACTTCATCTTCGGTATCTAATCGACAAGTCACTGGCACGGACAATACGTCACCATTTAAACGAGAGATGATCAGTAACAGCTCAGCGCCTGCCTCTATTCTGCCTTCAACGTCATACAATTCGGTTCCACCCAGTTCGAGTGTTTGTCTAGTCTGACCGTCTTTAAATTCCAGTGGCAGCACACCCATACCCACTAAATTAGTCCGATGTATTCGTTCAAAGCCTTCAGCTACTATCACCTCAACTCCGGCTAATCGAACACCTTTCGCCGCCCAATCTCGTGAGGACCCTTGTCCGTAATCTGCACCTGCAACAATAATAAGAGGCTGCTTTCGGCTCATGTAGGTTTCAATCGCTTCCCACATGCGTGTTACCCTTCCTTCCGGCTCAACACGCGCCAACGATCCTTGGACTACGTTTCCTTCATCCAAGACCATTTCGTTAAACAATTTAGGGTTTGCGAACGTTGCTCTCTGAGCGGTGAGATGGTCGCCTCGATGTGTCGCGTAAGAATTGAAGTCTTCTTCTGGTACGTCCATTTTTGCCAGGTACTCGCCAGCGGCACTCGCGGCCAAAATAGCATTGGAGGGTGAGAGATGATCCGTCGTAATGTTATCACCCAAAATAGCGAGAGGTCGCATAGCGGTAAGGCTTCGCACCCCTGCCAACGCCCCCTCCCAATAGGGCGGTCTGCGAATGTAGGTACTTTTTTCACGCCAGTCGTAAAGAGGGTTAGTATTTTTCGCTTCATCGTCGAGCTTAAACATCTTGATGTAAATTTGGTTAAACTGTTCGGGCTTTACATGGTCCTTAACGACCGCATCAATCTCTTCGTCCGTTGGCCACAAGTCACTGAGGTAAATTGGCTTACCTGACTCGTCAGTTCCCAAGCTGTCTTTTTCAATATCGAAACGGATGGTTCCCGCCAAAGCGTACGCGACGACGAGCGGTGGTGAGGCAAGGAACGCCTGCTTGGCATAAGGATGAATTCGACCGTCAAAATTTCGGTTCCCTGATAAAACCGCTGTCGAGTAAAGATCTCTTTCGATGATCTCTTTTTGAATCGCTGGCTCTAGAGCGCCACTCATCCCATTACAGGTTGTACAGGCGTAGCCAACAATCCCAAAGCCTAAGGTTTCTAGTTCAGGCAACAACCCAGCGTCTTCCAAATACAACTTTGCCACTTTAGAGCCCGGTGCAAACGATGTTTTCACCCAGGGTTTTCGTGATAAACCGAGCTGATTTGCCTTCTTGGCAACCAAACCGGCAGCCACAACATTACGCGGATTACTGGTGTTCGTGCATGACGTTATCGCGGCGATGATGACAGCACCATCGGGCATGAGCCCCTCTTCTTTCTTCCATTCCCCTGCAACGCCTCTATCGACTAGTTCAGAAGTTGGTAAGCGTCGATGTGGATTTGAAGGCCCTGCCATGTTTCTTTCAACGGTAGAAAGATCAAACGTCAAGACTCGTTCATACTCTGCACTAGCAAGATCTGTAGCCCACAAGCCAGTTTGCTTGGCATACTTTTCTACTAAATCAACTTGCTCTGCGTCGCGACCAGTCAGCTTCAAATAATTGATTGTCTGTTCGTCAATATAGAACATACCTGCGGTCGCACCGTACTCTGGTGTCATATTCGAGATGGTTGCACGATCGCCAATAGTCAGGTCTTTAGTCCCTTCGCCGTAGAATTCTAAATAGCTTGATACCACACGTTCTTTTCTTAAAAACTCCGTAATCGCGAGCACAATATCTGTCGCGGTTATCCCTGGAGATCTAGTACCAATCAGGTTCACCCCAACAATATCGGGTAGACGCATCATGGATGGTCGCCCTAACATCACAGTCTCAGCTTCTAAACCACCAACACCAATAGCGAGTACACCTAGCGCATCGACATGCGGAGTGTGACTGTCTGTCCCCACGCAAGTATCAGGGTAAGCAATGCCATTTTTTGCTTGTATAACTGGCGACATTTTTTCTAGGTTTATCTGATGCATGATTCCATTACCTGCCGGAATCACGCTGACATTTTCAAACGCGGTTTTACACCATTCAATGAAGTGAAAACGGTCTTCGTTTCGTCTCTCTTCTATGCTTCTGTTTTTGTCGAACGCTTCTGTATCAAACCCTGCGTGTTCTACCGCAAGAGAGTGATCCACAATCAGCTGCGTTTCTACCACAGGATTAACCTTAGAGGGCTCACCACCCTGCTCTGCAATGGCGTCTCTCAATCCTGCGAGGTCAACAAGTGCCGTTTGCCCAAGAATGTCGTGACAAACCACTCTAGCGGGATACCACGGAAAGTCTCGGTCTCGTTTTCGTTGAATGAGCTGCATTAAGCTCTCGTTTAACTCATCCCCCTCACATCGTCGAACAAGCTGCTCGGCTAGGATTCGAGAAGTATAAGGTAGTGATTCATACGCATTAGGCGAAAGGTTATTTACCGCGGCTCGAGCATCGAAATACTCAAGTTTGGTTCCGAGTAGGCACTTACGATAAGTAACCCTATTCTCTGTTTTAGGTGTGTTGGAGTCTGACATTGCCGCCATCCTTAAATCAATTTAGTCCCTTAAAGGCTTCGCTTGTTATTTACAAACGAAGCGGTCGATGTTGATGATCAACGTTCGCTAATTGGCAACCAATCTTGATGGTCAGGTCCGTCATAATCTGCACTAGGGCGTATAATTCGGTTGTTGGCTCTTTGTTCATAAATGTGCGCCGCCCATCCGGTTAAACGGCTCATCACAAATATTGGGGTAAACAGTTTTGTCGGAATATCCATAAAATGGTAAGCCGATGCATGAAAGAAGTCCGCGTTACAAAACAGCCCCTTCTCACGCTTCATGACCGATTCAACACGCTCGGATACGGTATAGAGCTGGGTGTCGTTCGCAGCCAGAGACAGTTCCTTGGACCAACGTTTGATCAGTGCATTTCGAGGATCACTCTCTCGGTACACTGCGTGGCCAAACCCCATTATCTTGTCTTTGTTCGCAAGCATTTCCATGATGTTTCGCTCTGCTTCATCTGCAGTTTTCCAATCTTTGATCATATCCATCGCCGCTTCATTTGCCCCACCGTGTAGAGGGCCTCTTAAAGTTCCGATGGCAGCAGTGACGCATGAATGAATGTCTGACAATGTTGATGCGCAGACACGGCCAGCAAAGGTGGAAGCATTAAACTCATGCTCTGCATAGAGAATAAGTGAGCAATGCATGACTCTTTTATGCAGATCGCTTGGTGATTTGTCGGTCAGCATTTTAAGGAAGTATCCGCCCAGACAGTCTTCTGTATCGTCTTGAGTTTCGATTCGCACACCATCGTGACTGAATCGATACCAGTAACAAATAATGGCTGGAAAGAGAGCTAACATTCGCTCAGTTGCCGCTTGCTGCTCAGAGAAGTCTTTTTCCTGCTCCAAATTACCGAGAATAGAACAACCCGAACGCATCACATCCATAGGATGAGCATTAGCAGGAATGAGTTCTAATGCCTGTTTCAGCTGTTCTGGAAGTCCTCGTTGGCTTTTTAACAACGTTTTATAAGCATCAAGTTCTTGTTGATTTGGTAAGTGCCCGCGTAGTAAAAGGTGCGCGACTTCTTCAAACTGAGCATGATTAGCAAGATCAGTGATGTCATAGCCACGATAAGTCAACCCCGTTCCAGATTGGCCAACCGTACATAACGCGGTCGTACCGGCACTTTGGCCTCGTAGTCCCGCGCCACCGATTGCTGGCTGTTTTACTGCAGTTGCTGATGAAGACATTGAAAACTCCTTTGCTGTATTAACGCGCTTGTACTCTTTGGTACGCTTGTACACGCTAATGTGTTTCACATGATTGGATTAGATTTTATGTATTAACGTTCTATTATTTATTCGAAGAGAAAAGCTGATCGAGCTTATTCTCGTAGTCATGGTAATTAAGGTGCTCATAGAGTTCGCTGCGTGTCTGCATCGAGTCAATGAGGGCCTCTTGATTGCCTTCGGTGAGTAGGTGGCGATAAACCATTTCCGCGGCTTTATTCATTGCTCTAAACGCACTTAACGGGTACAAGACCATATCCACGCTTGATTTCGCTAGTTCATCACAGCCATACAAAGGCGTTTGCCCGAATTCTGTTATGTTCGCCAATATAGGCACATGCTTTCCTGTTGCAGACTCTAGAGCTGCGGAAAATTGAACGTATTGCTCTAGCTTGTTCATCGCTTCAGGAAATATCATGTCTGCGCCCGCTTCAACACACGCAATCGCTCTATCAATTGCTTGGTCAATGCCTTCGACGGCCAATGCATCTGTGCGAGCCATGATGACAAAGCTGTCATCTGTTCGAGCATCCGTTGCTGCCTTAATTCTATCCACCATTTCTTGCTGACTAACGATGGCTTTATTTGGCCGATGACCGCATCGCTTTTGAGCGACCTGATCTTCCATATGCACCGCAGCTGCACCCGCTTTCTCCATCGACTTGATGGTGCGTGAGATATTAAATGCCCCACCAAAGCCAGTATCAATATCAACCAATAATGGGAGGTCGCATGCGTTAGTGACTCTTTCCACATCAACCAGCACATCATTGAGCGTGGTAATGCCAAGATCCGGTAACCCGTATGAAGCGTTCGCGATTCCACCACCAGATAAATAAATAGCCTGATGCCCGGTGTTTTTCGCCATCATTGCGCAGTAAGGATTAACTGTACCGACTATCTGTAAAGGGTTATTTTCCTTAACCGCGAGTCTGAATTTGTTGCCAGGTGTCCTTTCCATGTCTCTTTCCTCATTCTTGTTCTTCATCTGACTAGCACTTGCTATTCGCTCATTTTAATTTGTTGTTCTATTAACCGGCGACTACCAGATATATGCCTTCGCATTAGCATTTCCGCTAACTCCTCATCTCGATTTCTTATCGCCTGCAATATAAACCGATGTTCTTCTAATGCTTCATTTGGTCTGGATTGCGAACGGGGAGATTGATATCGATACATACGCAATAGGTGATAAAGCTCATCGCATAACAACGAAACGAGTTTGCTGTTTCGGCTTGCTTTAATGATTCGGTAATGAAAATCAAAATCGCCATGCTGGTGAAAATAGGATGCGCCACTGACTTCATCGATGTGCTTAGAGTGTGTCGACAAAACCGCTTCGAGTTGGATGAGCTCTTCATCGCTTATATAACGTGCAGCTAATCTTGCTGCCATGCCTTCTAGCGCTTCTCGAACGGAGTAAAGTTCCAGTAATTTGTCTTCTGAAAAAGTAATGACCCTAGCGCCTACGTGAGGAATTCTCTCTATTAGCCCGAGTCCTTGTACCCGCATAATGGCTTCGCGTAGTGGTCCACGACTGACTGAAAAGCGTTTAGCCAGTTCAGGTTCAGAAATCTTGCTACCAGGTGCGATTTCTCCATTGACGATGGCTTCAATAAGATACTCAGTTAAATTTTCTGATTTTGTCGTTTCTTTATCTTGATATTTATTCTCGCCAACCATCTCGGTCGCGCCTATCAAGATACTGTTTGTTGAAGTAGTCATATTCTTTCATCCAGTTTTTTCAACGATCATTTTGTCAACAATCTTGTGCTCTGAATATAAAATAGACTATAAATATGTCGACAATCAACCACACTGTCGACAATTTAGACTAATGTAGTAGACGTGATATATGATAAAGAAAGAAGAGAATTAACTTAAAACAACATTAATACAATAGCTTAAATAATATTAATGAGATATTCGCGTACCATCTAATATTGACATTAAGATCATGGTGTCAACAATGTTAGGTACTCTATAGATAGACATTCCTAAGCCAATACGACGACTACACAGGTGAGGGTATCGGTTTAGGCGCTATCTTTTTTTCTTGTTTATCTCGGCTCGTATATTTGGCTATGTCGACTTCATCTATCTGATTAGTCGGTAGGAATTTTTCTGCATATTCTTTGTAAACACCACTTTCAAGGAACAGTATGAATAGATCCATGTCCAAATGTTCATCTGATGCCATTTTGTACATGATGTGGATCGCTACACTGACTGGTTTCGCTTTTTTATATGGCCTATCGGCCGCGGTCAGTGCTTCAAATATATCAGCAATCGTTAGAATTCGTTCAGGAATAGACAGTTGCTCTTTCTTCAGCTTTCTTGGGTAGCCGGTACCTTTAAGCGTTTCATGGTGTGTGGACGCATAACGTGGAACCCTGCTCAGCTCTGGTGGGAAGGGAATGTTATTGAGCATCTTAATGCCACTGATCATATGCTCGTTAATCTTAAATCGATCTTCTGTGGTTAACGTGCCACTGCGTATGGACAAGTTATAGACTTCCCCCAAATTGTATAAGTTTGTTGGTACATCGACCTTTATCTTTAACTTAGGGTCAAAGTCCATCGGCCGAATACGTTGAATGACGTGTTCAGGTTTATCGGCTAGAAGCCTTTCTGTTACAGGGAGCGAGGTTCCTCGAGCACTGCAAACAAACTTAGCGCTCTCAAGCTCCTCAAAAGGAGAAAGTCCTAATTTATGATTAAAATTTCTTTGCCAGGTTTGGGAAGCGATTTTCTTCACACGTTCGATGTTTTCATCACACATAAATTCGCTGCCCACATTCGACTCTGCAATAAACGAAAAATCATCCTGTAGCTGTTTGAATTTAGTGTCGAGCTCAAGCTGCGCGGCCGCAGAATCTATACCATCAATATGGACCTGTTTTAAATAGACTATCTCAGCATCACGCCAGAGCACTTCGAAACGCGTCCTTATTTCGTGAATTCGATTATAGTTCGCTTCGAGCTTGGTTCCTTTGTCTACAATGTGCTCCGGAGTGGTTATTTTCCCGCAATCGTGCAACCAAGCCGCAATCTGAAACTCTCGACGCTCTTTATCGTTTTCAAATTTAAAATCTTTGAATTTCCCTGAGTCAGCATCTTCTGCGGCTTTGGCCAACAACATGCCGATTTCAGGTACTCGATTACAATGACCTGCGGTGTACGGCGATTTTTCATCAATGGCTTGAGCAATGAGCTTAATAAAGGCTTCAACTAATTCTTCTTGAGATTTCTGATGGCTCTTGATCTCATCGACCATTTCAACCATGGAGTCTGATAACTCTGAAACCTCCTTAATTCTTGACTGAACATGGTGCACTTCATCGAATTTCCTCATAGAAACCTTGTTTGTTTCCTTGGTTAACAAACCAACTGGCTTCACGATAGGGTTACCAAATACCCATGCTAAGGGCAGTAAGCCAAGCAAAACCAACAGGCTTATCCCAATGGTAATAATGACTTTAGGGATGACCTTGGCGAAGATCACATGTTCAGGCACCACCACCGCAAAAAATTCAGTCGCAGAAGCAGAGCTTCCCATAGGAGTCAGAAACAAATATCGGTTCTCTCCGTTAATATCGACTCTCATCATTTGGTTTTGTTCGATGGGCTGTTGAACTAAGGCAATAACCTCAGAATAAGGCACCATCGTATCTTGCATGGTTCGCTTGTTAAGCCACTTTTCATTGAGCGTAAGCCACTGCTCTTCAGTTATATTAGCGACGGCCAAATTGATCAAATTAGTAACCTGCTGATCACTGTATTTCATTTCCAAGTGATAATTAATCAATCGCCTCGGTTCAATCGCGTTGACGCTTAAGCCCCCATTGTGAAGTCTTGTTTTGTAACTCTCTAGCACTGGTAGCGCATCAACAACCGCTTTAACTCTATTTTCGCTTAACCATTCCATTGCCTCTTCGATTGTGGTGGCATAGAGAAATGAAAGTGAGTGATCATCTTCAAACACCTTGTCAATTTCTCGACCTTTCACCACCGCCACCGGCTTTGAATTCAACGCAGGTAGTTCGTCAACAAGGCCCTCACCAGTTGCAATACCCAGAGGTAAGGTATAGAGAGGAGCGCTACGTGCATGCTCCTTTACCGCCTGTACTTGTGTTGATTGCAGTATGTCTAATTCACCTCGTTCAAACTTCTCTGTCAGTTCCTGCCAGTTAAAGCCATTAACATATTCAAATTCTAGGCCCGTCATCTCACTAACAATGGTTAACATATCGATAGCGTAGCCTTTAGGTTCACCTGCTGATGAATAGTCTAACGGTCCCCAATCATTCTGGTTCGAAACAAGTAATGAGCGAGTTTTATCGAGGATGCCTTGATTCTTTCTATCAAGTTTTAAAGGCTTAGAAGGAGGAATCTGTACGGTCTCTTGAGCTAGACGACTAGAAGCAATAACCTCACCTTTTTGATTAAATAGGAAAGATTCCACGCCCGAAGAGCTTGATAACCCAAGAGATTCGGGAGAAATAAGTGAGCTCACCGACGACAGAACAATATCAATACCGATGACAGCCAAATGAGTTTTTACCGCGTAAGTTTGACCGGTAATTTTCAAGTGCTGGAAAAGATAAGGCTCAGTCTTGAAAACGGATTCTTTAGAAGCCTCGCCATACCAAGGGCGTTGCGTAGGATAGTAATTGCTGTTTTCAACGACAACACTCGTTTCAATAAAGTTGCTGGTGTAGTAATACGTTTTCCTAATACGATTCTCTTTTGAACCTGATATTTTAATGATGACCCATCTATCGTTTTCTTGTGCCCTGATTTTTTCTCTAACGATGGGTGAAGATTCCAAGTTAATTATCTGGAAGAAGTCATCTTTGTCATTACCCCAATAGATACTATAAAACATTGGGTTGTCTTTGAGTGCCTGGGTAAATATGGTCGTCACTTCACTTTCACTGAACTGATATTCCGTCACCAATGAGATGTTCTTAAGTAGGCGAGCTACATTTGACGCACTACTGTCGATTTTCTGGATATGTTCGCTTACCTTTGATGAAGTCATTGAAAGCTTGCTCAACACAAGTTCCTCTGACATCTGGCGCGAAAAATAGTATTGCACTGATATGGCAAATAACGTTGTAAGTAGCGTTGCCAATACAAACATGCTGCCAACGGTAAATCGAATAGAGTATTTCCTAACTGGACGTTGTGGTCCCATTCCCCTTCCCCTCCATGGCTCAGGTTCTTAATTCAAACGGTGCTTAAGCACTCTGTATTTATTCAATAAATCGCATAACACTCAATCTGATCAGACTAGTTGAGATCCATATAAATCTCTAATAAATTATCTACTTATTATAAAAATAGTGATCAACAAGCAAAAAAAGAGACCAAACCCTTACATATCAACCCCCTGAAGATAGACTCAGTAAAGTGGACTCCTTCTATATTGTTCAAAAATGCGACTAAAACTAAATTTCCGTATATTTTTCAAACAGAGCAAGACTTTACCATCACTTGCAAAGCGCCTACTTTTAATTAATCATTAACAAAAATCACAAATAAGACACTCATATTTACTCGCCTTAAAGTGCATTAAGTTTGGGAAAGGGATTATCCATGGCTGATCAGTTTAGTGCTTCTGCAAGTTCCATTTCTGCTGTTGATTACAATGGTGACGAGCATGTTGTTACCGGCAGCAAAATAGAAGAAGCATTGTCAGAACCCTTTAAGATTGAGATAACTCTTGTATCAAAAACGTTTTCGATAGAAAGCCAACTCGGCCAAAACATAACCACCAACCACTACGTAAACCAATCCGGCAGTTTAAAGCTTTCAAATACAGTGAATGGCGTCATCACGCACATCCAACACAACGGTATGGATGACAAACTCCAATACTCATCGTACAAAATAATAATGAGACCGTGGTTTTGGTTGCTTAAGCACACACACAATTTCCGCGTTTACCAAAACCAATCGACAAAAGATATTGTCTCTGATGTTTTCACTCAAGCCGGGTTTAGCGGTGATGTTAAATACGGTAGCTTGCCGAGCACAAAGAGAGAGTATTGTCTTCAATATGATGAATCCGATTTCGATTTCGTGAGCCGATTGCTAGCGGAAGAAGGACTTCACTACTACTTTACCTATTCAAGCTCAGGGCATACTTTGGTCATCCAAGACGCCCAAACACCCTTTGAAAAAGCCGCCACTAGTAAGTTCGATATGGTCGAAACGCCATCAGGAAGCAATCCACTGATTGAGTTGTGGCAGCCTATGTCTAGCTTTCATGGTGCGAGCATCGAACTCAGTGCTTATGACGACAGTCAAACTAAGCTAGTAACAAGTAAAGCCACTAAATCGAGCCACACCATAGCGAATAACACCAAGTTAACGTCTGTCCAGTACCCACCTCTTGGCATTCTGGGTGACAAAACTGACTTGGCAAGCAACTTAGCCAAACGTCGTATCGAACAATTAGAACAAGATTTTAATACCGTAGAGGCGCACGCAAATCACGACAAATTTGCTGTCGGTAGTTGGTTTACATTAGATAGCCATCTGGATAAATCAGCGCTTGGCGAATACAGCGTTATCGCTCTTACAACGACCTACTCCCAAGATAGCGTTTCTTCCTCTGCGAAGCTTATCGCCAAAGATACGCCACACTACCCTCAACCACTCAGTAAGAAAAAAATTCTCGGGTTACAAAGTGCTGTGGTCGCAGGTACAACTGCCGGCGAAATTAATCAAGATGATCAAGGTAGAGTTCGAATCCAGTTTCATTGGGATACTGAAACGAGTGGTGACAAAACAAGTTGTTACGTGAGAGTCGCTCAGATGCTCGCAGGTTCCGGGTATGGAAGCCAGTTTGTCCCTCGCGTTGGGCATGAAGTCCTCGTATCGTTTATTGATGGCGATCCAGACCAGCCAATCATTACTGGTAGTGTCTACAACAGTAAGAACAGCCCTCCTTACAAAGAAGAGAACACGACAAAGTCAGGTCTAAAAACGCAGTTAGAAGGCCTATCAAACGAACTCTATTTTGATGACAAAAAAGATAATGAACTGATCTATCTTCATGCAGCTAAAGATGTGACCCGTGAAGTTGAAGAAAACCAAACAGAGACAATAAAAGGCGAACTTGCGCAGACTGTAACCAAGAAAATCAGTGTGACCACAGAAGATAATTACACACTTGCCGTAACTGAAACCTTATCTGAGAGCGGTAAAGCGATCAAGCTAGAAGGCAGTGACTCCATCGACCTTGTTGTAGGCTCGAGTAAAATTTCCATGTCCTCATCAGCTATCTCTATCGAGGCGACGAACATTGATATCAAAGCCAGCAGCGCCCTGACGTTAGAAGGTGTCAACATCACGAGTAAAGCAACGTCAGCAAATAAAATTACAGGCTTGACGACAAGCCTTGAAGCCACAAGCTCTAATACGATTAAAGGGCTCAGCGTAGACATCGGTGCGGATACAACTCTGAGCGCCGAAGGACAATTAAGTGCTGAATTCAAATCAGGTTTAAAAGCAACCTTTGACGGTGGCGTAATGGGCGAGCTTAAAGGCGCGATAGTGAAGGTGAACTAATGACATTCAAAAAAATCCCATATAAATCCGGTTTACAAATCATACAACGCTTCAAAGCTTCTGAAGATACACTGTTGTTGGTTACTGAGGATACGAGTGTCTCTGACACCATAGATTCACTCGCTAATGAAACTCAATACTTCGACCTGTGCCAGTTCTTTGCACATGCCCTACCCGTGCGTGAGGCGATATGGTGGGCTGCGCATTGTCTTGATCAGAGAAAAGATGATTGGAACCCAAATCAAAAACAGTGTGTAGAAACGGCAAAACAATGGGCCCAATCACCTTCTGAAGAGCTGCGCCGTAAGGCCGAGTTATTCGCGACTCGACTCAATGTAAATTGTGGTCCGTCTTGGTTAGCTCAAGCCGTGTTTTGGAATGGCTCTGGCAGTATCGTTGCGCCAGATTTACCGCAAGTTATGCCTGATAGCTTGCTCTACTCAAAAGCTGTCGCCGGAGCGGTTAACCATGCAGCAGCTTTACCGGAATGGGCCAATAGCGATGCGTACTATAAATACGCCGTCGAATCAGCAATCAATATCGCCAAAGGGAATGCATAGAAATGACTTTAGCAGCCAGACTGACTGACATGCACGTGTGCCCAATGCAAACACCCGCGGTACCGCCAATTCCACATGTAGGTGGACCTATAACAGGGCCTGGCGTACCAACAGTACTTATCGGAAACATGCCTGCCGCGACAATGGGGGATCTCTGCGTCTGTGTCGGTCCACCCGATTCGATCGTTAAGGGAAGCGCAACAGTGCTGATAATGAACAAACCCGCTGCGCGAATGGGCGACACAACAGCTCATGGTGGGAGCATCGTACTTGGAATGCCCACAGTATTAATAGGTGGATAACCTTTAATTCAGTCGAGCAATACATGACATCGAGTATTTTTTCATTTAATTATTGAATACAGCTCAAAAAACTTACTAAAAGTCTATTTTTTATAGAAGTTTCAAAAAATTAGACCTAGACTTAGGCATATTAATAAAGTGTTACATTTATTAACATTACAAACACTAAGCCTTAATTATTTTGATAGCAAATTGGCAATGGAATGCATATGGTTGATGTGAATAGCTTGTTAGCGCCCATTTCAGATGACAAGCCCTGTGGTACATATCTCAAACTCGACAGAAGTGCATATCGCGGACTGCGAAATGCTTATAACTCAGCTCAATCGTCTTTCAGGCAGCTCATTGAAACCCCTGACGCGTCTAATAATCAAGAGCTGTTAGAGTTAAACGATACGCATTGGGCTGAGCTACGAAGCCAAACTCAAACGGCACTAGAGAAACAAACTAAAGATTTAGAAATTCTTGGTTGGTATGTAACGAGTCAACTTTTTACCCGTGCCCCTTTCTCTAATTTCTCACTTTCCGTCGATGCTCTTAGCCAGCTTATAGAACAATATTGGTCTGATTTAAACCCATTATTGCCAGAGGAAAAGCGAAAAGGGTCAGATGATAATGCGATCGCTCAAGAAGTTGCCGAGTTTCGTTTGAAGCCGCTCTTGCAGTTGGTCGGCGAAAGTCCCGATTCAACGGCAATTTTTATGCCTTTGCAAATGTTACACCTTATTGGCGAGATAACGTTTTCTGAATACCTAATCGCAGAGCGAAGCGGTGGTTTAGCAGACATTAAGCAAACGGCTCTTGGGCAATTTTCTAGCGAAGTAAATGAAACGTTAGAGCACCTCTCACAAGCTTATCGACACTTTTCATTAGCCGAGAAATCAATCGCTGAGCAATGCCAAAAACTGGCTATAACTCCAGTTAGTTTTAAATTTGTGAAAGGGAATATCGCCGATTTCATCAATGCAATTAAATTCCTCGTTGGTGAGAAGTTTACTGTGTGGCCACTTGATGCGAACTTTGAGCCCGTCACCACCACGACAGAGGTTGCTTCTAACACGTCCTCTGATACCTCGGCTCGTGAGACTTCGCCTTCAAGAACGAGTGAATTAACTGAGCCTCAGCAAGAAACTCCGATTGATCGTCAAAATGTCACTAGTGCAGAAAACAACCCAGCTCCTGTCGTCAACCAAGGGCAACCTCAACCCGCTTACACTGCTCAAGAAATTTCAGGTAGAGATCAGGCTTTTCAAGAGTTAAGAAAGATTTCAGATTATTTTAAGCAGGCTGAACCACATAGCCCGATCTCATTCTTACTTGAGCGTGCTATACGTTGGGGATATCTAAGCCTGCCTGAGCTTTTAGAAGAAATGGTAGGAAGAGACACTCAGATGCTGCAACACATCAACCAATTAACTGGGATGGACAACCTAGAGCAAACAGAATTAAGCACTGCTCACGTTCATTCCAGACCCAATACTGGCTCTTCAACGCTTGGAGCTTCGTCAGGTGGCAATAATCAAAATAGTGCTCCAACAGCACCAGATTCTGCTGCAAATAATACAACCTCAGTTACACAAACCAATACTGAACCACAACCATCTCAAGACAGTGGCAGCGTCACTGCGTTTGAATGGTAACCAAAATGCGATAACGCAAAGGAGAGAACAATGGCTTCAATTTTCATGAGAATCGATGGTACAAGCCCTAAAGGTGCAGCAACTGTAGACAAAATTGGTGGAAAAGATGGCTTTTTTGCGATCGATAGCCTCTCTTGGAGCGCAGTACGCGGTGTAGGAATCGATGTAGGTAACGCAAACAATGCAGACAAAGGCATGGTAGCGCTTGGCGAAATCAACATCAATCGCGTCTGCGATGGTGCTAGCCCATTCCTTACTACATTCCTTTACGCTCCAGGTGGTGAAGGTAAGACCATTGAAGTAATTATGACTAAGCCTAACCGTGAAGGTTCTGGTGCAGATCCATACCTTATTGTGACGTTAAGCGCTGCTCGTATGTCTAGCTACAACATGTCAGCGACAGATGGCTCACTTCCTAGTGAATCATTCAGCTTAACTTACACTCAAATTTCTAAGGCTTACTACATTGAAGGCGAAGGCGGCAAGATTGATAAAGGCCCTGAAGTTGGCTTCGATGCTACTCAAGCTAAAGTTACTTCTACTGCAGCCTAATAATTAAGGAGCGCTATCGTGGCATTAAATTCACAGCATAAACGCGTCAGTAAAAACCGAGTAAGTATTACTTACGATGTTGAAACTAATGGCGCAGTAGAAACAAAAGAACTTCCTTTTGTTGTCGGTGTGATTGGAGATTATTCTGGTCATAAACAAGATAAATCTGATGTAGAAGATCGAGAGTTTTACAATGTTGATAAAGACAATTTCGACAACGTAATGAAACGCGTCGGTCCTGAGCTTTCATTAAAAGTTGAAAACGTCTTAGCCGATGACGATAGCGAGTTCGCAGCAGATTTAAAATTTGAATCAATGAAGGACTTTGAACCTGAAGCCATTATTGACCAAGTAGAACCTCTTAAAAAGTTAGTCGAAACACGAAATCAGTTAAAAGTGCTGTTATCTAAAGCAGACCGATCCCGTGATCTAGAAAAACTGCTTAAAGAGGTTCTTCAAAGCGCTGACACCATCAATGCTTTATCGGGTGAACTGGGTCTTGACAGCGAGGGAGCGGAATAATGAGTACTGAAACTGAGAATCAAGCGCAACCTGAAGCCGCCGAAGGCTCGCTGAGTTTCCTTGATAGAGCGATTGAAGCAACAACACAAACGCCAGCAGATACAACAAAAGAACTATTCTCTGTACTAGCCGAGCAAGCACTATCAGGGACAGTAACTTGGGACAAAAACGTCACCAAAACGATTGAGAATGCCATTTCTGAAATCGATAAGAAGCTTTCAAAGCAGTTGTCGGCAGTCATGCAAAAAGATGACTTCCAGAAACTTGAAGGTTCATGGCGTGGTGTTCAAAAACTCGTTAAAGAAAGTGAACTTGGAAGAGACCTAAAAATAAAAATGGTCGATTTCACACAGGAAGAACTGCTGGATCAGTTTGAAGACGCACCTGCAATCGACCGTAGCCCATTGTTTAATGCGGTTTATCAAGGTGAGTACGGGACAGCCGGTGGTGAACCTTACGGTACATTTATTGGTGATTACGAGTTTAGCGCGAAAGATGAAGATGTCGCGTTACTCCGTTACATGGGCGAAGTCGCTGCTGCTTGTCACGCACCATTTGTTGCGTCAGCAAATGCTGAAATGTTCGAGTTCAATGACTTCACAACCTTTAGTGAAGGTAAACCGGTCGCTGCTGGATTCGACTCACCTGCTTATGCGGCGTGGAATTCCTTCAGAGAAAGTGATGATGCTCGTTACGTCACATTGACCCTGCCTAGAACTCTTGCAAGATTGCCGTACGGCGGCAAAGGTTTAGGGACAGATATCTTTGAGTATGAAGAACTTGATACCGATATGGATGGCAATCCAAAACCAACTGGAAACGACCAATTGGTTTGGTCTAACGCAGCATATGAACTTGGTCTAAAAATGACCCAGGCTTACACAGCGACAGGATGGTGTACGTCAATTCGTGGCCTAGACAATGGCGGTAAAGTAGAAGACCTACCAAACCTAACCTACAAGTCAGAAGCCGGGGACATTCTTCAACAATGTCCTACCGAAGTAAACTTGACTGACGAACGTGAAAAAGAGCTAAGTGACCTAGGTTTCCTTCCTTTGGTTCATTATAAAAACTCTAACTACGGCGTCTTCATTGGCGGACAAACCACGCAGAAACCCAAAACGTTTACCGACCCAGATGCAACGGCAAATGCAGCAATCTCGGCACGCTTACCATACATCATGGCAAGTAGCAGAATCGCTCATTACCTGAAGATTATGGGACGAGATAAACTAGGATCAAACTTGGAAGCGCCTGATATTCAAAGAGAACTTCAACTTTGGATAGATCAATACACCAACTCGGGTGCGATCGGGAATGAGCAACGCGGCAAAACGCCACTGTGTGAATCTCGTATCGAAGTGGTTGAGCAGCCAGGACGTCCTGGTTCTTACTCAGCTGTAGCTCACCTACGTCCTTGGTTACAGCTCGAAGAGCTTACGACCTCGGTACGTATGGTTGCAAAAATCCCAGGTTAATCTAAGGATGTGGCCGAAGCAATTCGGCCACTTATTTGTATGCAGTTAAATACAGATTGGCAAGAAACCTTCAATAATTTAGATACTAAAGACAACGCCTTTGTCGAAAAAGCGTTGTCTTTACTCTCTGAGTTAGATAAAAACATGCTGGACAGCCCGTCGAGCCTAGTGTGCGCCCTCTCCCGTTTGATTGCGAATATCGATGATCAAGTAACCAATCAACTCAATAACATCTTACACGCCAAAGAATTTGAGCTACTCCATGGAAACTGGTTAGGCATTGAAGGCTTAGTCAACTTACCTGTAAACAAACAACGTACGAAAGTTCGACTACTCGATTTGAGTTGGCAGGAAATCTCTGCCGATGTGAATCAAGCCTATAGCACTAAAAGCAGTCACCTATACAACCTAATCGGAAACCAAGAGCTTAATACATTAGGTGGCCACCCGTTCGGATCGCTTCTTTTTACTCACCGAATAAGCATGGACATCGATTTTGATTCGGATTTTGATGACCTCTTTACCTTAGAACTGCTTGGGAAGCTTGGAGAATCGACTCTCTGCCCTGTTCTACTGTCACCTGATGAAAACTTCTTCGTAAACTCAGGGGCAGATTGGATATCGGATATTAACCGGATAGAAAAAATCCTGTCTGGTCCTGATTTCTCTGCTTGGCAGCAACTTAAAGAGAAACCATGTTCACGCTTTATTGGTCTAGCAATGCCTTCTGTTCGATTAAGAACTCGCTACCAAAATTGCAAAGCTGGCATTATCTACAACGAATCAGGAAATGGGCTATGGGGTAATGCCGTATTTGCTTTTGCAGCAACGATAATGAAAGAGCATCATCGTGTAAATTGGTTCGGGTTTCTAAAATCTCGCTGGAACGATAAATACCAGGGTTCCATCGTCAATACACCATCGCTTGCCCAAACGAGCCGCTATCTAAGTAGCCCAGTTACTAGTGTAATGCTCTTTGGTCAAATATCCGCATTTTACGCACAGCAAGGATTTATCCCTCTGACCAAAAGTCCCCTCTCTGACAAATTCTATTTCAATGGAAACAACTCCATTTGGAAGCACAACGATAATGACAACGATAAAGTTTTGACACAAATTCAAACGACTCTGATGTCTTGTCGCATCGCTCACTATTTGAAGGTACAAGTTAGGGAGATGATTGGTAACTTCAGCACAGCGGCTGAGTGTGAAGTCTTCCTAACACAGTGGATTGAAAAGTTCTCGAGTAACGTCGCCTTTGCAAATGAAGATACCCTTGCAAAATATCCACTGAGTTTTGCAAAAATACAAATCAATGAATCTCAGGCGCAAAAAGGCCACTACAGCTGCACCCTACGAATTGTCCCGCAGTATCAATACGATCACTTCAGTGGCGAAGTCATACTAACCACCGATTTAGACGAGGTCGCTTAATGAGCCTTTGGAGCACCTTTATCAAGCCGTCAGAATCTAGCACTTATAGTGAGATCGAAGACATAAAATACCATCTCACCAAGCTATTTGAGTCTGAAGCATCACTTATCGATATTGATAACCGCTTCGTTGAACTTAATCGCTCAAACCATCGATTCGGTATTGAAGATATTCAATTGCTTAGTGCAAGCCTCGATCAGACTCAACTGGCGATGCGAATAGAAACTTGGGTCAATTATTTTGAGCCTAGACTCCATAACGTATCCGTTGAATTAATAGAAAGAAAAGCGAATGAAAATGCTTTGGCTTTTAATATCGCAGCAAAAGTAACCACAAGCCAAGGAGAAACGGAACTGGTGTTTGACTCTAAGATAGCACTCAACGATCTTGCTGCATCGCTAAGTGAGGACAGCTATGAGTGATCCTTTACTGCGGTATTTCGAACAAGAACTCGCTTTTGTACGCCGCTCTCTTGGTCAATTTGGTGACAAACACCCTAGCCATGCTGAAAACCTAAACATCCACCAAGGAAAAATTGAAGACCCAAGTATGGCTCGTCTTTTAGACGGTGTTGCCCTGCTCAATGCAACCGTAGAAAAGCAACTCTCAGAACAATTGCCCGAGGTGGTCGAAGGCTTACTATCAATACTCTTCCCATCCTATGTCCAGACGATTCCGAGTGTTGCGTACCTAAAGCTCGAAGATATTGAAGGCCCGATTGAAAGCACTTCTCTACCTAAAGGCGCTCAATTTTCCTCAAATGTGGGTGAACAAGAGTGTCTGTTTCAAACTGTCGACAAACTGGATATCACACCTTTTAGCATTACCAATATTAACGCGCTAAGTGCACCCTTCAATTTCAATCGTCCAAGAGGGGCAGATCAGTCCTCTGCCGTGATTCAAATAACACTCTCTACTGGCGACCCTGATGTTCACTTTCGTCATCTCGATCTCGATGACCTCGACTTTTTTGTGCAAGGCTTCGAAAATAATGCCGATTCACTCGTAGAGCTATTACTAAGCCAAACTCGTTCTATCTCAGTCTCTGATGCCAAATGTGAATCTCACACGACGTTAGATGCCGGTAACTTAAAAAACCGCATCAGTGACCTTTCCCTCACGTTTTTGCCTCAGCATGGAAATCAGTTTTCGGGCTATCAATTAATGAGTGAGTACTTCTTTTTTAAAGAGAAGAGACAGTTTTTCCGCTTAAAAGGGTTTGGGCAAAGTGTCAAAAATCACGCATCCTCTGAAGTGGTGGTCAACCTCTTCCTAGCATCATTGCCCTCTGAGTTTATGCGCCTATTCGACGTGTCTGTTTTTCAGCTTAATGTTGTACCCGCAATTAATCTGTTTGAAGAAAGTGGCGAACCGATTCGATATGACCAACGAACATTGACCGCTCCGGTAAACACCAGTGCCCACTTTGGTCATTCAACGGAGATCTATGAGATAAAAGAAATCTATGAGATCACACCAAAAGGCGAAATCCCACTTTTACCCCTCTTTAAGAATCGTTATAACTCAAGTCGTCAACAAAACTACTGGCAAGCCAATCGCGATTCTTTCGGTCAGTACAAGCTCATGGTCTCACTCGGCGATAATCCAAACTCAGAGTTCAGCAAACTCTTTGGGACAAGACTTATTTGTACCAATGGCAAGGTAGCCTGTGGCATTGAAGGCGCGATGGAGTGCAAAGAAAGCATCGATTTACCGGGTGAGTTTTCTCCTATTTACCCGCCATCTGCTCCGATTACTCGTGAACATGACCAAAACCTACATTGGCAATTTATCGGTATGCTTAACAGCAATTTTTCTTCACTTTTACATTCAAATGAAGCAAATGAAGCACTTAAACAGATGCTGAAGCTATGTTGTAGAAACCAAGTCTCCGACAGTGATATACAAACGATACGTACCGTGACGTTTAACTCACAAGTCGCTGCCATTCGCATCTTAGGAAAAAATACATTTTCCCCGGGCACAGAAATCGACATAGAACTCGATACCAATGCGCCTTTTCACGTATTCAGTGATGTATTGAATCGCTTCTTCCAACAGTTTTGTAGCTTTGATCGATATATACAGCTCAACATTCGCATTTTTGGCCGTGACGGCATCATTAAGCGTTACCCCAAGGTGCATGGGAGCCAGTTATGCCTTTAGTTAGTCACATCGGTTCACTACGACCATATTTCGTAGCCATTGCCATCAAGTTTTGGGGGAGATTATGACTCTTGTTAGCGATCTCACGAAGAACCCTCAAGAGTGGGAATTTGCGCAGGCAATGAGGCAATTGTCAGCGTTTATCGCTGAACACCCTCGTAAAATTCGTTTAGATTTGAAAGCTGAAGCGATGCCGGCGGGTGACGCAAATGAAATTCAATACTTTTCGCTAAAAAACAACGTGGCGAAGCTTCGTTTAACTAAACCCGCTCTCGCGGGGGTTCAAGGCGTAATTCCAAACTACTTATACGAAGAGTTGCTATCTGCTCTTCATAAAGAAGACCATGCGTTAAAAGACTTTTTGGACGTATTTAACCAGCGTCATTATGAAATTCTCTACCACGTCACGATGAAAAGATCGCAGATTTTCGATAAAGAGATTTCAAAAAAACGATCTGAATTACTGTTTCAAATTTCCAGCTTGAAATCTTCTCATCAGCAATATTTTCAATACAGCACATTATTCAATCAACATAGCCGTCACTTGCCTACACTTAAACGCATACTCACGGATTTCTTTCCATTCACATTTAGTGTGGAAACTAGGCACAGTGCTCGACAAAAACTACCCCAAGACTCGTTGACCCGCCTGGGCGTTTCTTCAGAGTTTAACAGCCAACTAGGGCAAGGTTTTTTAATTGGCAATACCTGCAGCGTTCAGTTTAATCGAATTGATATATTCATTATTTTAGAAAGTCGTAAGGAGTATCAACAGGTTGCCAATGACGACAGACTCGCGCAACAGGTACGTGAACTCACACAGCACTACTTAAGAGATAACACGCCCATCTCAATCTATATGAGGTTGAAACGGGCTTATCTATCACAACCCGTTCTATCTAGTAATTACCGAAATTCAGCTCGGCTTGGAGAAGCAAGTTGCCTAGCTCCCGAACGTAACCCTGCTGGCATCGTGAACATTTTACTTAACAGTTAATCGATTCCCAGCATTCGATACAAGGAAGAAAGTATGACACAAGTGACCTTAACCAACCTCGTAGGAAAGCTATCTACACCGCTTAAACAAGCGCTTGAAACATCCGCTGGCGCAGCGATGAATCAAGGAGTACCAGCCATTGAAGTTGAGCATTGGTTGCTTCAATTGTTATCCCAAAAAGACAGTAACTTGACTAACTTGTTTGATTCTCAAAAACTTCCCCAAGAAGAGTTAGTCAAAGAGCTCACCATGAAGATTACCTTGCTGACAAAGGGCAGTGAGGGTCAACCGACACTGAGTCACGCACTGACTGAACTGGTAAAAGATGCGTGGATGATAGCATCGGTCAACTATGGTCACGGTGAAATCGTCAGCCTGCACTTAATCCAAGCCCTCTTACAGCAAAATGTAATGGGTGTTAAAACACTGGAATTGAAATCCCTTGAAGCGTTATCTATTGAATCTCTACAGGGGCTAATTAGCAAAACAGCGATAGCTCGCCCCGCATCTGGCTCTGCAGCTAGCACCTCTGGAGCCGCAGATACCACGCCTTCGGGTAATGACGCGCTCAGCAAATACACCATAAACCTGACGCAACAAGCTATCGATGGAAAAATCGACCCTATTTCCGGTCGTAATTCCGAGGTTCGAAAAGCTATCGACATTCTTTGTCGTAAACGTCAAAACAACCCCATCATGGTCGGTGAACCCGGTGTAGGTAAAACAGCGGTTGTCGAAGGGTTGGCGCTGAGAATTGCCGCAGATGAAGTCCCTATGGCGCTGCAAGGCGTTCAGATCCATTCTTTGGATCTCGGGCTGCTTCAAGCGGGTGCAAGCGTAAAAGGTGAGTTTGAAAACCGACTAAAAGATGTCATTAATGAAGTTAAAAACTCCGATGTTCCCATTATCGTATTCATCGATGAAGCACATACTCTCATTGGTGCAGGCGGTGCTGCAGGTCAGAATGATGCTGCTAACCTACTGAAACCTGCACTTGCTCGAGGCGAATTCAAAACCATCGCAGCTACCACTTGGGCAGAGTACAAAAAGTACTTCGAAAAAGACCCTGCGCTAACTCGACGCTTCCAAGTCGTTACAATCGAAGAGCCTAACGCTGAAGATGCAATGCAGATGCTTCGCGGAGTCGCGGCTTCACTACAAAGTCACCACGGTGCATTTATCGCGGAATCCGCGATTGAAGCCTCTGTTCATCTATCTATCCGCTATCTTCCAAGCCGCCAGTTACCAGACAAGGCGATAAGCTTACTCGATACCGCCAGTGCCAGAATTGCCCTGACTCAAGGAGCAAAACCCGAGGTCATTGAAAGCCTCGAGCAAACCATCAAATATCAGTCCAACGAGAAAGCGGCACTAGAAAAAGAACAAGCACTGTTTGGCAATAGCGAAGAAGCGATCAATGAACTCACGCAGCTTATTGCAAACAACGAAGAGAAACTTGCCGCTTATCAAGCGCGCTGGGAAAAAGAAGTTGACCTTGTAGACCAAGTAAAGCTTGTTCAACAAGAAATCACCGAGCAGCAAGAAGCCGGTGACGTTGATGGAGAAAAACAGGTAGCACTTACCTCATTACTCGATCAGCTGAGTGAAATTCAAGGTGAAGAGCCACTGGTAAACGCAATGGTCGATGACAACACCATTGCCCAAATCATCGCCAACTGGACCGGTATTCCAGTCGGAAACATGATGAGTGACGAGATCGCTAAGCTTCTCACCTTGGAAAGCGAACTCGACAAGCGAGTCATTGGGCAAAACGTTGCTAAGCAAGAGCTTGCCAAGGCAATTCGAATCTCTAGAGCGGGCCTAACCGACAACCGCAAGCCTATAGGTGTCTTCCTAATGTGTGGCCCAAGTGGTGTGGGTAAAACCGAAACCGCCATGGCGCTAGCGGAGCAACTTTACGGTGGTAGCAATGACTTAACCGTTATCAATATGACGGAGTTCAAAGAGGAACATAAAATTTCAATGCTACTCGGCTCACCAGCGGGATACGTTGGGTTTGGTGAAGGAGGCGTGCTCACAGAAGCGATTCGCCGCAACCCCTACTCGGTTCTTCTATTGGATGAAATGGAAAAGGCCCACCCTGGCGTTCACGATATGTTCTATCAAATCTTTGATAAAGGGAGCATAAAAGACAGTGAAGGTCGCTCCATTGATTTCAAAAACACCATCATCATTATGACGTCAAATGCAGCAGACCAAGCGATATGTGATGTGTGTGAACAATCTGAAGGTCGAATAGACAACACTGAGCTTTTGGAGTCTATCCGTCCAGACCTACAACAGTACTTTAAACCAGCGTTTTTAGGGCGTACAACCATCGTTCCTTATTACCCGCTAAATGATGAAGAGCTATCAAAAATCACTGAAATTTCGTTAAACCGAATTAAAAAGAAATTGGCTGAACAGTACCAAGCGACCTTTAATTGGGACGAAAGCTTCATTGAGTTTGTGGTTAATCGTAATAGCGATCCAACAACAGGTGGACGTGCAGTTGAGCAAATCATCAACCGGTCACTTATGCCTAAGTTGGCTGAAGAGTGTATTTCACGTTTAAGTAAAAATGAGCCTATTTCTTCAGTGAGTGTTACGGGTAGCGCTTCACCAGATGGCTTCACTTTATCAATTAGTTAGTTTTAGGCAGTAGATACAATGGCGATGGATAATACGCAAACAAAAAACTTAGGATTGACGCTGAAAGTTAAGCTGATACTTGCGATCACAGCAGTACTGCTATTTTCCATCGCCCTTAATACCACTTTAAATTATCTAAATTTTGAAAAGAGGCTTAACGAAACATCTGACTCTACTTATCGAATCGTTGTTGAGGAAACGCATAACGATATCAGCCAAGCGATCAGCCTAGGGCTGCCACTCGCTTCAATCACCAATATTCAAGCCATTCTTGAGCGGAGAATTAAGCTTGTTGAGGGAATTACTCATATAACAGTCCGCTCCGATACAGGTGAAACCTTATTTTCAACGGGTTCCGTCACCGAGCAGTCTGAAAGAAAATTGAACGTCGATTTACTCAATACCTTTGATGTTAAAGAGGGGGAATTAGAGCTTCACTACGCAACGGATCCCCTCAATGAAACGAAGCAATCCTTGCTTAACAAGCAAATAATCATTGCTGTTTTTTGGCTTGTAATTACTGCAGGCATTGGCTTTATCGCTATTCGAAACCTCTTAAATGTTTTCCTTAAGAAGGTTGAACAAGCAAGTTCAATACTGTCAGATGATAAGAACTCTAAGGAACAAACGCTCGAGCAAATTACTAAAGCGCATCAAATCATCAATGCCAGCTCCGAAAGCTCTCAATGGGTCCAATGGACTTCTAAGCATTTTCCCTTGGTTATAATTGGGATCGCAGTGAGTTTAACGTTTGTTGCGAATGTCGGTCTTTCCTACCAGTCTATGAGTACATTTTCATCGGTATATGAAAGTAAGCTAGAACAAAAATCGAACCTGATCGGCGATACTCTAACGAGTGTGATTCATCGTTTGATCAAAAGCGGTGTGCCAATCGATAAACTCAATGGATTGGAAGAAGAGTTTTCAAGCTACACTCAAACTCACAATGAAATCCTTCAGATTGCACTGATTAGCGACGGTGAGAGTCTTTATCAATATCCAGCACACTCAGATACCAATGGTAGGACACATGTATCCACTTTACCCGACAGGTCAAATATTCAGATTGAGGTTGGGACCGACGATAATATTATTCTAAACCTACTAAAAGAAAGCTTCATGGACATGGTGACCGTACTTATTGCGTCTTGCCTCGTCGTTATAGAAATTGTTCTTTTCACTTGTCACTTTTTAATACTCGCCCCTTGGCAGCAACTAAAACAAGTTTTCATGGCTGTTAATCGAGATATTGTTAATCATCTAGCGACCATTTTGTCGAAAGATGAAATTGGCATTCTTCTAAGAAAAGTCAACATCAAAGTCACTAAGTTAAACCCTGGCCAACCGAGTAAAGCATTATCTGCACTCGATTATCGGTTCATTCGACTTCCTCTGTTTCTGCTTGTATTTGCGGAGGCTTCATCATTAGCCTTTTTTCCAAACTTCGTCGCGAGCTTACCTAACAACCTCTCTTGGATACCTGAGAGCCTTGAAACCAGCATACCAATATCGTTATTCATGTTGTGTTGGGCACTCTCCCTGCCTTTCGCTGGGTATTGGTCAGATAAAGTTGGGAGACGTAAATCGCTGATAGCCGGCGCTTGCCTGACTGCATTTGGTCTTACGCTAACCGCATTTGTTCCAAACATGCTTACCTTACTTATCGCTCGTTCAGTCACTGCTGTTGGCTATGGCATTGTGTTCATCTCAGCTCAAGGATATGTTACTGATACCACCAATGATGGAAATCGAACCAAGGGTATGGCGACGTTTTTATCTGCCTTTTTCTCAGGCTCACTATGCGGTGCAGCCATTGGTGGAATTATGGCTGACAAACTGGGGTACTCAACCACCTTTTTAGCGGCAGCAACTTTAGCCCTATTCAGTGCGCTACTAGTGATGCTTTTCTTTGCTCAAGGCCAATCACAAAATACCAGCAAACCTGTTCGGTTGTCTGATTTTAAAATACTTTTGAGTAACAAGTACTTTGCTCTAATTTGCGTGTTAAGTGCTATTCCAGCCAAAATTGTACTGACTGGATTTCTCTATTACATCTGTCCGGTGTACCTCCAGTACCTGGGGGAAAGCAGCTCAGTTTCGGGTCGCATTATGATGACCTATGGGCTATCTCTTATCATCATCTCTCCATTGAGCGCTGCATTGGTCGATAAATACCGAAACAAGATGGCGTTTATTGTTTCTGGTGGCCTTCTTTCCGCCGTGGCTCTCATCAACATACTCATATTACCTGGCACCTATGGGTTACTGATGATTGTCATCATCATAGGTGTTGCTCACGGCATCTGCGTATCGCCACAAATACCATTGGTCATTGAATTGCTACGAGACCAAGGGCTAGATAAAGGTAAAACCATTGGTATATTCAGGCTTATTGAACGGGTGGGTAATGTCGCCGGCCCTATATTGGCAGGCTTTATACTCAGCCTATTTGGTTTTGAAACTACGATTCTCATTTTTGGTGTAACGCTTCTATGCAGCTCAGTTGTGCTCATGAGCTTGTATACCCTATTCATTAAGAGCGATAAGCAACAAGTGGGGGCGATGTGATGAACAAGATTTTCACCCTATTTTTATCCATGATTATCTTACTGCCTTCTGGTTTTGCTTTTTCAGCAGAGAAAAACCATGTCGTCATGCTCTTATGGCGTGGTGTGACTGATGCTGAAAAAGGTTTTATGGAATATCTTTCCAATAGAACCGAGGTTATGTTTACCATTTTGGATGCAGAAAGAGATAAGGATCAGTTAGCTAAACATATCAATTCTCTTGACAGTATGGACATTGACCTTGTCTACACCTTCGGGACTACCGTAACGAGAACACTGCTTGGCACTGTCGATGAACCTAGCAAATTTAGATTTAGCAATGTGCCTGTCGTATTTAGTATTGTCAGCGACCCTGTCGGTTCAAAAATAATCTCTAACCAATCAGAAAATAGAAACTTCACAGGAGTGAGCCACATCGTCCCACATGAAGTTCAGCTTAAATCTATAAGTAAACTTTCCGATATTAATTCTATTGGGATCCTTTATAACCCACTTGAAAATAACTCTGTTGTTACTGCACAAAAAATATCCGCGCTGTCAGAATCTTTTAATAAGAAAATAGTTTTATACCCATTTACTATTAAGCAAGGTCGCCCTGATATCTCGTCCATCAACGATATTGTTCTAAAAATGAACGATGATGGAATCGACCTCGCCTATTTACCACCGGACTCTTTTATCATCTCTTCTGCTGAGGAAATTGTGGATACTATGCATAACCAAGGTATCGCTACTTTTTCATCAACCGAAACTCCGATAAGAAATGGTCAAGCTTTAATCGGTATTGTTAGCCGGTACTATAATGTGGGACAGTTCGCCGCTTATAAAGCGGAACAAGTTCTCAATTCAAACATTAATATTAGTAATATTCCTATTGAGTCATTAAGTCAGTACTCTTATATTGTTAACATTGACGCAGCAAAACACTTAAACTATTACCCTCCGGTATCGGTGTTGAAAATATCTGAACTTATAGGGACTAACAGCGATGGTAATTAGGTTTAATTTGATCAGTAAGTTTGCACAGGCTTTATCCCTAATAGTTTTGGGGATAACTAATGTCAGTGCAAATAATGCTGCTTCAAATAATTATGGCCCTTCTCGACTGTTATTAACGACCCAAGACTGGGCACCCTATCAAGAGTATAAAAATGGGCAGATGCAAGGACTCGCGCTTGATACTGTAAAATGTACTCTAGGAAAAATGAGCCAGCCCTACAAAATCACAATGACTTCTTGGTCAGAGGCTCAGCTCAAAGTTCACAGCGGCACACAGCATGGATTTTTCGTTGCGACCAACACACAAGAACGAAATGAATACGCGACTCTGTCTGATCCTATCGCAGAGCAAAAGTTGTATTGGTACTTTGGGCCTGGTGTTCCAGCAAAAATTGACGAGTTATCAAAGTTAAACCTCAAGTTTTCTGCAAAATTTGGCTCAAACAAGTGGTTTTGGCTAAAACGGAATGGATATAACGTCGTAAAGCAGCCTCGTGATGCTAAAGTATTATTAAAGCTACTAAAAAGCCGAGAGATCGACATTGCTTTGGAAGACCAGTTAGTTTTTGACGCTGAAATAGAGCAAGCGCTCTTACCCTCTGATTATTTTCAATCTGAGTTAGTCGAAACGAAAGCTATGGGGGTTTATTTTTCAAACCGATTTTTAGGTCAGTACAAAGGGTTTCTTGATAATTTCAATCTTGCTTTAGCAAAATGCAAAGGTGTCTAGTTGAAGGCTTCAATTTTCATTGGCACTGATAGAAGCAGCAATAAAGAGAATTCTTAACGAATGAGAGAAAGTAACTGATGACCATTAGTGTTCATTTGATTTCAATACCCGACGAGGAAGTCGTTTCTTCTCGAGTTATCTACTTACCTGCAAGTGGAGGCGAATTCGGCCGTTCTCCTTCCTGCGATATTGCTCTGCCCGACCAAAGCAAACGCATTTCACGTGTTCATGGCCGTATATCTCTTAGCAACAATAACTATGTCGTTAGCAACCTTGGACAAAATCAATCAACTTTGAACGATAAACCTCTAGTTTCAGGGAAAGAGTATCCGCTTAACGATGGCGATATTCTCAATGTCGAAAAATACACCATGCTGATCAGTACTCTCATCAGTAACGAAGTGAACAACAGTGACGCTACTATTAGTAACGAGCCTGAAGAGCCTGCATTTGCGCTAAACCTTAAAGATGACGACATCGATTTTCTTGATCAAGTCAGTGCTCCAGCAAGCGCGAAAACGGAGCCTAAGTTCTCTCAAAGTAATGTCATGAGCGATGACCCCTTTTCCTCCGACCCTTTTGAGGATTTTTCTGCCGAGGAAATCAGCCCTCATATAGAGGTAGAGTCTACCGTTGATATACAAGAGGTGAGTCAAGGTGACATTCAGTCATCAGACTTAGAGTATTTGCCGATTGCAGAAGGTCATTCCACTCAATTAGAAGACACACTCAATAAGCTGGTGTCTTTGACTGAGAAGAATCAGCAGTATCTACGAAATCCACCACTGCAACATGATGTGCTTTTTGAAGCTTTAGAGAAAACCGTGGATCAGTTTTTAAACGAGTTTTGTCCTCAGCAACTAGAACATCAATTCAACAGTTACCTCTCTAATGGGCTTTTCACCAGCAAAGAGAAGAAATACTGGCGAATCTATACGAAGCATTTCGAGCATAGAAAAGATAACGGCGAATTTAGACGCCAATTCAAAGCCTTGTTTATGGAAAATATGCAGAAACAAGGAGAAGAGAATTGAAAGCGGTGTGTTTAGCTTTGGTTGTCGTTTTTATGATTGGCTGCTCATCCGATCCAGTACCAACGTATACAACGCAAACTCTCGGCATCAATGCAGACGACACGATTAATCCTTCGTCAACAAGTACCGGCAACCCGGTCGTCGTCAGGCTGTATCAATTAAATGCAAAACAGGTCTTTTTGCAGGCACCGTTTATTGAACTTTATAACCAAGATGAACAAGTGCTTTCAAGTAGCCTTATATCGAAACAGGTACTCCCAATAGTAATACCTTCAAGTAGTACAAAAATTGAGTTTGACCTGAATAAAGACACACTGTTTCTAGCGATATTTGTAGAGTTTGCGAACTATCAGCAAAGCGAACCAAAAGTAATTAGTGCATTACCAGAAGACACTGAACAATATCTACAACTTAATCTGACTGGAAACAAAGCAGAATTCGAGACCATTACCCCAGATACAGGCTGGTGGTAACTTCGTTTGAACCAAACGAATCGTTAGTCTCAACGACATAGGGAATTATCGTGGACGCATTTAAAAAAGTAGTATGGCAAGAAGGGATGTTTATCGCTCCGCAGCATTTTCAGCAGCAGGATAGATACACCCAAAATTACATTCGCCAAAATGTCGAAACCCTAGCTGGTATCTCACCTTTTTATGGTGTGACAGATTTAAGCATTAATCACGATTTGCTAAAAATCAGCAAGTTATCTGTGACTCATTGTACTGGGCTATTTCCTGATGGTACGCACTTTGACCTACAACATGAAATTGTCATTGATGTTCCACAGGGAACGATTGAAGAGGTTATTTTCCTAGCGCTTCCAATTTCTCTTCAAGGAAATAACGACTATAGCCAAGAAAACAGCGATCAAAGCCGCTATATCACTCAGCCTATTAATGTTTTTGATACATCCACTTCGGAAAACGCCAATGTGGAAATAGAGGTAGCCTCACTTAACATCAGCCTCAAGTTTGGTAACGATGACTTATCTGGGTTCACTCTGATTCCAGTCGCCAAAGTATTAGAGTGTGGTGAATCAGGGGACGTCATTCTCGATCGCTCTTTTATCCCAGCAAGCCTTCATTACGGTGCTTCTCAGTTACTGGTTGAGAGAACGAAAGAGATACATGCATTAACGAACAACAGAGCGACCAATCTAATCAAGCGCATTCAAGCAGGACAAGGCCAAAAAAGCGCCCAGTCGATGATGCAAGATTACTTATGGTTGCAAGTACTTAACTCTTGGCTTCCGTGGTTTGATCTCACCATTGCCAATCCGAAACTACAAACACATGAGCTTTATAGCAAATTAAAGCAGTTTGAAGCGCAGGTTCTGGCGCTCACGCCCGCTATTCCAGAGACTTGTAAGCCTCTGAATCAACACGACCTATATGAATGTTTCAACCCACTTTTTTCTAACCTTAGGAATATGTTAACGCTGGTTCAACAAGACTCGGTACTTGAATACCAATGGGATATGTCACTGTTTGAAAAACGTAGGTTACTAAGAACTATCATAAAAGACTCCGCTGCAGTGGCGAATCGACGCTTGGTTCTCAGTGTTAAATCAAACATCAACAGCTCAGATTTAAACGAGCTGTTCCCCGTTTCAGCAAAACTGAGCAGTAATAGTCGTATCGTCGATATCGTACGAAACTCGATGTCAGGAATCGAGATGAAGCCACTTCCTCTCGCGCCAAGTGAACTCAAACCAATGCAGGGCGTGTCGTATTTCGAGATAGACACAACAGATAAAACTTGGACTGAGATGCTCGATAACCGTGACGCATTAGCCATGCACGTTGATGCTCGTATAACCGAGCTTGACGTCGTGCTGTATGCACTAAGGTAGTAACATGGAATTTGTGGACGAAGACACGCTTGTATGGGACAAATCGAATCAGACTTTTTCTAAGCCTGAGGATGTTGATACGCCAATTTCACGGGTGCCTATCCATTCAGACTCAAGACAAGCGGCTTTTTTAAACAATTTTGATAAAGCAGAGAACCAGCTTCTAAACATAAGTAGCCCACTGCTTGCCACTGTGCTGAAAGTATCAACCATGCCCGAGCCCTTTGACATGACATCGTTAAGGGAAGAGCTTATACACGATATTAACAGCGTTAAAGAGCAAGCGAGCAATCTCACCTACCCCGTCGCCGTCATAGACAAGCTTTGCTTTCTTTATGTTGTCGTTATTGATGAGTTCATTATCTATACCGATTGGGGTGAGGCAAAGGGCTGGGAGAACAAGACGCTGCTAAGTGAACTCTTTGGCATGAGGAATGGTGGTGAGCTGTTCTTTAATGTTATGGATAAAGCGGTGAGACAGCCACACAAGATGATTGACCTACTTGAAATCATCTACATTTTCTTAAGCATTGGCTTTAAAGGCCAATACCGTGAGCACGGTAGCGATCAACTTAAGGCCTCTACTCACCAGCTTGAGCAGTTAATCAGTCAGTATCGTCAATCAAATCAAATTTATTGCCACACAAAAATCTCACTACCGAAGATTAGAAAGCCTGCAAGAAAGAGTCGTTACCTAATCTCGACGCTCTTCTATTCAGTACTCATTTTAACCAGCGTGGGGCTAACACAATATTGGTACAACGAAACCCTACCGCAACGATCAAGAGACTTCCGATATTTGGAAGATTTCAGCCAGCGCTACATTCTGTCTAGCCAATCAAGCGATATCGTGTACGTCAGTACTGACAATGATCTTGAAAGTCCAAATGAGCATTCGATTAAAGCCGTAAGCCTTAAAACAATGCCATCAAAGGGGTCGATTCAAGAAGAAAGCAGTGAACCTTCGACTGACAATAACACAAATACTGAAGTACCTTGGTTGGTTCAACTTGCCACTTTTTCATCAAAAGAAAATGCCGCAGGTTTTATCCAAAAGCTCTCACCATCTAGCTATTCACCTGTTATTGATAAATACAAAAGCTATTACAGAGTCATCATACGAACCACCTCTTCAGAACAGGCGAAGTCAATCAAAGGTTGGTATCAAGATAACGATTCGATCAACGCGATCATCGTGAAGAACGACCAATAATTTAAGGATAAAGTTTACCGATTATGCCGGATACGAAACCATCACCAAAATTCAGCAAAACTAAACGAGTGATTATTTCGCTCATCGTATCGCTGTTGGTCGTAATAATTAGTGCCTCCACTGCTTGGGGCTTAGGCTGGCTTTCACACCTTGTCGCCGTTGTTTCGGTGAGCCTATTGCTGGCCACTATTTTTGGTTTAACCTGTTTTTGGCTATTAACAAGAACAAAGAAATCACCTCAAAGTGATAATCAATCCCGCCTATTACTCAAGAAACGTCAAAAGCTGTTGATCACTCATTTCTATCGAATGATGAAACTACAAAATAGGAAAAAAGTTCGTTTAAGCCGTTACGATTTGCCTATTTATCTACTCTTGAGTGAATCCCCGTCAGAAGACCGTCGAATCATTAGTCAAATGGGCTATGAAGCGTACAAACTCGACGACTTTGGTAACGATATAGAGTTCCCTATCCTATTTTGGCAAAGTGAACATTCTATTCTGATGTCGATTAGCCTCGGTGATGACCAACACCCTGAGTACATTAAAACGCTATGTAAGTGCCTCAATAAATGGCGTCCTCGTCAGGCCATCAATGGCTTACTGCTAACGACAGATATAGCGACTCTTCAAACTAATGAAGAGCAGATCACACAAAAAGCCGACGAGTTAAAGTCAACGGTGCAGACATTCAATCACACCTTTGGGCTTAATCTCCCTATATACAACGTCATTACAAACATGGGCAGTATCAGTGACTTCTGTCAGTTTTTTTCATCATTTGATGAATCAAAACGGAATAGTGTTCTGGGTGCCACTTTTCCATATGAGAAACGAGGCGGCATAGATGCAAACTGGTTCTCTGGAGAATTCGACCATATTACTAGCCAATTAATTAGTAATGTAAACAGTGCGTTAGGTAACCAACTAAATCAAGATTTTAGAAACTCTATCGTTTCTGCGCCCTTTCAATTTGGCTTGATCAAACAGCAACTGCAATCCTTTCTGCAACGCCTCTACCGAGGTGAACAATTGAGTGATGGGCTTCAATTTAGAGGCTTCTATTTCACGCACAGTGGTGCAGATAAAAAACAAACAGACACGCTAGCCAGTGTGGTAAACCACTCTTTAGGTAATGAGGACTATCTGCATAGGCCGCAAATCCCAGTGAACCAAACCCTTTTTGCCCAAAGCTTAATGACTCACGTTGTTCTGAATGAGCAAGAGATCGTCGGTGTAAACAAACGCAAAGAGAATACGATGCTCGTTGCGCAAACGGTTTACAGCTTATTTGGTGCAGCTCTGCTCGCAGCCACTCTCATACTGATAAAACTGAACTTTGATCATCAAAGCCAAAGAGAGCTAAAAGCTGACCGCCTACTAGAGCGATATAAAGAAGCCATTTCGGCCGCTCCGTATGACATCGAGAATATGGCCGATAATATTCCAAACCTTTATTCTCTTTATCGTATCCACGCACTGTATTTAGAGCCAAAGCCTTGGTATAGCCTGCCGTTCTTACCTAACCCAACCATTGAAAAGCAAGTCAAACAAGCGTATTTCAATGAACTTAAGCAGGTTCTTATTCCCTCAATGGAAAACACGTTAGAGAAGGATCTGTTTGTTTACGTCAACCTAGAAGATCAAGCTAAGACTCTCACTCTCTTAAATAATTACAGACTTTTATTCAACTCAAGCCGAACAAACGTAGACGAACTGAAAGGTTATTTTATACACACGCTTCAAGACCAAGGGGCGGCCGATAGTATTAATACCGCACAGCTTTCTCAGTTACTGTCCGATGTATTTGAGCAAAATCTCGTTCCGGTTAAAGCGAACATAGATTTAGAGTCGCTCGCGAAAAAAGTCATCAACCAAACGGGCGTCGAAATGCTGCTTTATGAGCACATCGTTCAAATGGAGAGATTTTCCAAACGAATCGACATCACCAGTGAACTGGGTATCCACTTTGATCAAGTCTTTAGCTTTTCACCACAGTTTGTCGGTTACTTGGTTCCCTACATCTATACGCCATCAGGGTTCAATGAAATTGATCTTTCCGTTGAATCTCCAATTGTTAAGGAAGCCATAGACGCCTATCAAGGTATCGCGGGAGAAGCACCAAGTGCGCTTGAAATGTATCGCATCAGCCGCGATTTAAGACAGATGTACCAACAGGATTACATTAACTACTGGCGTTCGGTTATACAAAATGTCGAAGCGAAGCGCATCACTGACCCAAGCGAACTTCACCGAATACTCGCAGTGCTGTCCGATCCAGCTCAAAACCCACTGTCATTACTTTATACAACCTTGTCTAAATACACGTCTCTGGAGGTCATCGTTGAACCCGTCTCTGAAGAAGATAAAGACGCGGTTATTCCAGAACAAGACACTGACAAAAAAGAGATAGCGCGACAAGTTTCGCTGAGTTTCTCAACCGTTCGAGATTTGATTACTCCGGACAAAACAAACACTAAGCCGATTGATTCTATTCTAGCCAACCTTACCGATACTCAAACCTGGTTGGATCAATTTTATCAAAGTAATGAGCCTCAGAGCCTGGCGTTCAAGACGTTATCCGCCTCGTTAAAGGCCGACAATCCTGTATCCACATTAGGGGAAATCGCTTCAGAGCAACCTGATTTATTAAAGAAAATTCTTAGTAATATCAGTGAACAAAGCAATGAAATGCTGCTCTCTTTGACGCATGACTACCTCAATACTGCGTGGAGTAGTGAGGTCTATCAGCCTTACCAACAGACGCTAGCAAGCTTCTATCCGTTTAGCTTAAAATCAAGTAACGATGCGAGTGTTGCAGATGTGTTTGCCTTTTTCTCTAGCAAGGGAATCTTTGATACGTTTTACGATACTAAGCTGAAGATGTTCACTGTTTCAGAGGATTCAAGCCCATTTCTGCCTGGATTATTGCCAAGTTCAGGACTCGCACTTGACCCAGATTTGTGGCAAATGGTCACTAAAGCGAAGGATATACAACAAGCTCTGTTTTTATCTGACCCGACTCGAGTCTCAGTGCAGTTCCAAATGAAAGCCGTCGATATGACGCCAGATTTGACTGAGTTTTCCATCATCAATCAAAAAACACTGTTTACTTATCGTCACGGGCCGACGTTTTGGAGCCAATTGACTTGGGCGGGAGAAGAGCAGCTTGAAGACAAAATCGACGTTAAGCTCAATGCACAAAGTCAATCTATTGCTCAAGAAGCGTTCTCAGGTAATTGGAATTGGTTTAGGTTGATCGAACCACGCGTTAAATCCGCTACGGCTCAGAAAACTCAAATTCAGTTCGATTATGGGGAGAGTAAAGTTACGATTGCCATAAGAACACAAGGACAAGTAAACCCGTTTGTTCCAGGCTTCTTCGCTGGTTTTAATCTACCAAGTGGTATCTAGAAGGATGACTGAGTTCAGTCAATAGTGAGCTCTACTTATGGTTGATTCGGCAGCGAGAGAACCCTCAAACTTAGCCATTGTGCACGAAAAGTACATCAAAGCCGCTAACGAAATAGCGCACATGGGCTATACGCTGAACAAAGCACTCCGAAACCATGTCTACCTTGCGTCAAATCACGCGCAAGGTAGAGTCATTATAAAATTCGCGTCAAGTTTACCTAGCCGCTATGGGCTAAAACAAAGTGCTGAATTTCTTAGCCAGAACCCATCCGACTATTGGCCAGAGGTCATCGAATATGGCTCTAGCCATCACATTGACTGGCTGATTACCCCTTATATAGAAGGTCGCACACTTTGCTCAATGATTAACAAGGAAGATCCAAATAAAAAGGCGTTCGAATGTGACCCTGTCTTCTCTTGGCTCAGCACCCTTGAAACTGCGGTCAACACCCTGCACCAATGTGGCCATGTCCATGGAGATATTAAACCTAGCAACGTTTTAATCGATCGCAACCAGAACATTCATCTCATTGATTTTGATTCAGTTACTGCTATTGGTACAGTGTTGGAGTCTCTGCCCTACTCTTTCATCAGCCCAAACTTCGCACCAAACGTTAAGAAGAACCCGACAACCTCGGTGACCACACAAACCGATTGGTACTCCGTTGCCACCACCTTAGAAGCAATACTGGCTCGCTTTTCAAACTCGACAAGTGGACTGCCCAGCCGCTATCAAGTAATCCTTAGAAACCACTGATTCTATTTATATTTCACCCCTCCCGCACTTCGCTTCATCATCAACACAACTGCGCGTGAACTTTATGAACAAAACTCGCGTAATGACCAATATTCTTTTTATCCACACATTAAAGACAAAAAATTAACATACACGTAACCTTAATCGCATCTACATTGTTATTCCTCCTAACCATGTAGAAAAACATAACGATAAGCACATATCTATTTGATTGTGCACCTACATAAGGAACGTGAAACATGCTTAAGGTATTAAAACCAACACTAGCAGCATCTATCATTGCAGCTTCATTTTCATTCGGTGCTTTTGCCGCTGACATGGAAAAAATCCACTTCATCATTCCTGGTGGTGCAGGTGGTGGTTGGGACATGACAGCACGCGGTACTGGTGATGTTCTTGTAAAATCTGACATTGTTGAAAACGTATCATTCCAAAACCTTTCAGGTGGCGGTGGCGGTAAAGCAATCGCACACCTTATTGAAACGGCAGAGCGCCAAGAAGACACCCTAATGGTGAACTCTACACCTATCGTCGTTCGCTCTTTAACTGGCATCTTTCCACAGTCTTTCCGAGACTTAACACCTGTTGCGGCAACCATCGCCGACTACGGTGCTATCGTTGCGTCTGTCGACTCTCCTTACAATACATGGGAAGACGTGGTTAAAGAGTTTGAAGCTAATCCACGAAAAGTGAAAATCGCGGGTGGTTCAGCGCGAGGCAGTATGGACCACCTAGTTGTCGCGGCCGCTTTTAAAGGCGAAGGCTTCGATGCTAAAAAAGTACGCTACATCGCATACGATGCGGGTGGTAAAGCAATGGCTGCACTCCTTTCTGGTGAAACTCAGCTATTGTCGACCGGTTTAGGCGAAGTACTCGAAATGTCAAAGTCTGGACAAGTTAAAATCATTGCTGTTACTGCCCCAGAGCGTCTGTCTGCCGCTCCTGATATTCCAACGCTCGTTGAATACGGAAACGAAACAGTATTCGCTAACTGGCGTGGTTTCTTTGCTGCCCCAGGCGCTAGCCAAGAAAAGATCGATGAGTGGAACAAAGCACTAACTAAGATGTATGCAACATCAGAGTGGGAAGTGGTTCGTGACCGTAACGGTTGGATCGATAACTACAAAGCAGATAAAGATTTCTATAGCTTCCTAGAAGACCAAGAAAAACAAATGGGCGACCTAATGCGTGAACTTGGCTTTCTTAAGTAAGCGCAATCCTCATTAAAAGATATTAGAAACACCCTATAGGGCTTATGCGTACCGCAGGTAGTGTAAGCCCTTATACACAAGTTTTGCCGTATACGAGTTAAACCCCAAAACTCCTTTGTTTATGTATATAGACATGTAAGCCAATTGACTAGCAGCAATAAGCTTACTTTTGGTTAGTGTTTAGGTCTTTAGCTTAGCTAACGCTATTCATTAACTCGCTCGCATACGGCCTTTTATTTCCTCAAGCAAATGGAGTTGGATATGTCGGATTCGCCAACTAATTTTTTCAGTAAAGAAAACTTACTCTGCCGTGATAGAGTCGGCGCCATCATCTTTTTGGCACTATGCCTTTGTTATGGATACCAAAGTACGCTCATTCCTCTGTTCCCAGGGGATGAATATGAACCCTTCACAGCGAGAACACTCCCTACTCTCTTAACATTTGCTGGTATTGGCCTTTCATTAATCCTGTTAGTCACAGGGCAAAAAGACCAAGACAGTGGTGCGGTATCAGACTTTGACTGGAAGCTTCTCATTGGCTTCTTATGTTTAATGGCACTGTACGGTCTAGGCCTTACTTATGTTGGCTTTGTTATCGCCACCAGTTTGTTCTTACTCGCCGGTTTTTACATATTAGGTGAACGCAGAAAACCTATTCTATTAGGCGCGTCATTCCCGTTTGTCATCGCCTTTTATTTACTACTCACGCAAGGTCTAGATATTTATCTTGAGCCTGGCCTGATTTTCACCATCTGGTAATTAGGACAAGTATTATGTTAGACGGAATTTTACAAGGACTCTCTACCGCAGTCATGCCAATGAACATCATGATGGTGATTGTTGGCTGTTTTGTCGGTACTTTTATTGGAATGCTGCCTGGATTAGGGCCTATTTCCGCCATCGCTCTAATGATCCCGATCACTTACGGCCTAGACCCGTCATCAGGCCTTATATTAATGGCTGGTGTTTACTATGGCGCGGTTTTTGGCGGTTCAACGTCCTCTATATTGATTAACGCACCGGGTTGTTCGTCAACCGTAGTGACCGCATTTGACGGCTACCCTATGGCGCAGAAGGGGCAAGCAGGTAAGGCACTCGCGCTTGCAGCCTACTCTTCATTTACTGGCGGTACATTGTCAGCAATCATGTTGCTGATCGCAGCCCCTGCGCTAGCCAGTGTTTCGTTGAGTTTTCAATCTTCAGATTATTTTGCACTCATGATTCTTGGTCTTTCTGCCGTGGCTGCATTTGCGGGCCCAGGGCAAGTAATCAAGGCTTGGATGATGACGGTACTTGGTTTAATGCTGTCGACAGTCGGCATTGACAAAGGTGTTGGCGTTGAACGTTTCACGTTTGGGTTAACTGACCTGATGGATGGTTTCAGTTTCCTACTTCTTGCAATGGCCACCTTTGCTTTGGGTGAAACACTCATGGGCATCCTGAAACCAGAGAAAGATACCAGCGCTGAGGAAAACAGGAAGCTTTCCGATATTGGTAGCATGAAAGTCACGAAAGAAGAGTTCAAAGAAGTTGCGCCTGTGTCTATTCGTTCTTCTATTCTCGGATTTTTCACCGGTGTTTTACCTGGCGCAGGTGCAACAATTGCAGCTTTCCTAAGCTACGGTATGGAGCGTAGCTTGGCACCAAAAGACAAGAAAGAAGAGTTCGGTAAAGGCAGCATTCGCGGTCTTGTAGCACCTGAGTCAGCAAATAACGCGGCATCAAGTGGCTCGTTTGTACCACTGCTTACGTTGGGTATACCTGGTTCAGGAACAACGGCCATCATGCTTGGTGCCTTGATTGCTTATGGTATTCAACCTGGCCCTCGTTTATTCGTTGAGCACCCAGACGTATTCTGGTCGGTTATTATCTCTATGTACTTTGGTAATATCGTTCTAGTGATTTTGAACCTACCATTGATACCGTACATTTCTAAGCTGCTTGCGGTCCCTAGAACAGTGCTGCTGCCGATGATTTTGTTCTTCTCAATTACGGGTGTTTACCTAGTGTCGTTTAACACAATGGATGTATTCATTATGTTACTTGTCGCTATGGGTGCTATCGCCTTAAGGCTCGCGAATTTCCCACTCGCTCCATTACTGCTCGGTTTTATTCTAGGCGGGCTTATGGAAGAAAACCTGCGTAGAGCATTGATGATCAGTGATGGTGAATTAAGCTTCTTATGGGAACGCCCTATTACGTTAAGCTTTACTGTTCTCGCTGCGCTGGTACTCGTTAGTCCTATATTGATTAAGATGTTCAATAAGATGAGAGCCCAACCAAAAAAAGTGGAGCAATAGAAACTAGCGACATTTTAAAATCATGTTGATGTACTAAAAAAGGAGCGCAATGCTCCTTTTTTAGTACAATCTTCAGTAAACGTATTGCTGATTGAATACTGCTTATCTCTGTAAAATTCATTAATGAGAGGTTACTTCAACGCAAAAGTAAGAATCATGTCAGGATATTAACCACTGACTACTATTTTGTTCGATATCTCTTACTATACTTTAACTTCGATATCATCTTCAGTAGCAGGCGTTATGGCAAACAGCTCATCATCCTCAGTCATTTCAACGCCGTTAAAATATTTCTTTGTAGTAATTGCAATTCCACTCGCCATTATTTTGTCTATTTTCATCGCTTTAACATTAGGCTCTATTCAGCATGAAATGGACGACAACGCAAAGGCCTATCAACGTCTGCTAGAAGATAAAATCGCCGGCTTGCACGAGGATAACCTCGCCATTCTTCACGACTATAATGGATGTGAGGATTTACAAGAGGAGTTTATGTATGAGAATACCTCAAGAGAGATCATTCTTGTAAAAGACGGCATTGCTGTTTGCTCTTCTAAAAGAGGCGTTATTGAGATCGATCTCACCCCCTTTCTTAGACCGGAAGGCAGCAGAGACGGCGCTTACCTGATCGATATTAACTACGACGCAGCGCAACGAACACTTTTCATCATTAATACATTATCTGGTGAGCTGCATTCCGGTATTTTCGCTATCGCCAACACCAGCCAACTGTTTGAAAAATTCAATACGATTGCCAACAGTAAAGCGAGCTCAGTAGCATTCAAAATCAACGACAAAGTATACCCTTACAACAACGACTTTACCCCGGAGCGAACGCATGCCTTCGCACCATCAGACAATTACAATTTTACGATTCTTGTTGAGGCAAACGCTTCATACGTTACAAATCAATTGTTATACGCAGGAATACGTGGAATAGCTGTTGCCATGCTAGTTTGCTCAATTTTGGTTTTGTCGATTCAACGATTTCGTAAGCGGCTCACGCTGGTTGATGACCTTAAAAAAGGGCTAAAAAGACATGAGTTTTTCCTTTGCTACCAACCTTTAATTAACTCTCAAGATGGGACAATTAACGGGATAGAAGCCTTGATTCGATGGAACCACCCTAAGCTCGGTTTTATTCGCCCTGATGTCTTCATTCCAATCGCGGAACAACAAAACCTTGTCAATAAAATCACTGACTATGTCATAGAAGATGCACTTAAAGATTTATCTGAATGTCAGAGCACCAATACTATCCATCTCGGGATCAATGTGCCCCCTAGCTACTTGCACCAACGTAAGTGTATTGATTCTCTCGAAGAGTATAGAAAGCGTTTTCTCGACATTGGCTATGTGCTCACGATTGAGGTTACAGAGCGTCAGATGCTTGATCAGACAGGCAGGGAAACCATTAAGCAGCTCAGAAATAAGGGCATAAAGATATCCATTGACGACTTTGGCACTGGACACACATCGTTGTCGGTCCTGCAGTCAATCAACTTCGATTATCTTAAAGTGGATAAATGTTTTATCGATGCCATCGGTATTGAATCTGTGAGCGCACCCGTACTGAATACGATCATTGATCTGGGAAGTCGATTGGGGGTGACCATTGTTGCTGAAGGTGTAGAAACTAAGCATCAAGCCAACTACCTGATAGAGAAGAATGTACCCGTGTTACAAGGTTTCTATTACTCTAAGCCGCTTCCCCTTGTGGAGTTAAAGCAGCTATTCAGAGAAAATGAGATGATTTAGAGTAACCAGAGAGCATCTAAAGTAACCAGAGAGCATCTAAAGTAACCAGAGAGCATCTAAAGTCACACTCACCAATACCAATCTAAAAGCCGCGATCTTTCCAGAACTGATTTTCATCCTTGGCGTAAACATGAAAGGTTTTTTCAGCCACGGTTTTACCACCCAATACTACCGACATTCGCCAAGGGCCTAAGTTAGACTCAAAGCTTTCACCGTTTGGCATCAATAACTGAATCGTATCGCCTAGGTAAAAATCAAAATCGTTACTGTTTACGTACTCTTCTCCAGTAAACGGCTCTAGTACCTCTCCCTTTTTACTGAGAATACCAGGGTGATCGATGCAAAATGAGAACTTCTCTCCTTTCGCTTTTTTGATATTAAAGATAAAACCAAATTCAATGTCGATTTCAGCGGGCACACTGGTCGTAAACTCTTGAATTTTTGGAAGGTCTTTCGATCGTGAATCCCAAGCGGTGTAGATACCGTAGGAAGAAATGTCGATTACTGGTGTTCTTTTGGCCATTGTTGCCACCGTTTTTTCATTTTATTAATTATTTTCCTATCGACACCATGAATGTTGCCGTAGTCACCTGAACACTCAACAACATCGAATTTACAGGCATATTTCTTGGCGAGTTTGTCGTAAGGCTGTATTTCCCACCGACATACAAATGTATTTGAGACAGCCACACTCTCTCCATTTGCTAAACACTGTTCCACTTGTTGGTAACACCAATCGTGGGCATCACCAATTCGGCTAACATCATAGCAATACTCACCACGTTCATTGACAAAGTACATATCGGCTTCGAAATGAGGGCACCCCATCGAGCGAGCCAACGTTGATTTACCAGAGCCAGGTAGCCCGCGAATTAGGGTGAGTGTTTGAGACATAGCCGTTTGTTCGTAAACTAGAAGGTGACATAGTAACGTAATTTAGATTCATTTTGCTATCGACATCTCATTATTATTGCGTTAAGTTTGGATGTATAGACGTCTAAAAATAATAGCTTAGGGAGAAAAGCTGTGCCAATTAAGATCCCCGATCAACTACCCGCATCCGATGTTTTACGCGAAGAAAACATCTTTATCATGCCTGAATCTCGCGCTTCTACTCAGGAGATTCGTCCGCTTAAGGTATTGATCTTAAATCTTATGCCAAAGAAAATTGAGACAGAAACTCAATTTCTACGCTTACTTTCCAATAGCCCGCTTCAAGTCGATGTCGAACTGCTTCGTATTGATGATCGCCCAAGCAAAAATACGCCAACCGAGCATCTAGACAATTTTTATCGCCAATTCGAAATGGTGAAAAATAGAAACTTTGATGGTCTGATCATCACTGGCGCCCCGCTAGGTTTGGTGCAATTTGAAGATGTGATTTATTGGGATCATCTCAAAACCATTATGAACTGGGCAAAAAGTCACGTTACTTCAACGTTATACGTATGTTGGGCTGCGCAAGCTGGTTTGAAACTTCTCTATGATCTTCCAAAACGAACGCGTAAAGAGAAGCTTTCTGGGGTATATCACCATGAAATTCATCAGCCGTACCACCCTGTACTGCGTGGTTTTGACGACACCTTCCTAGCGCCACATTCTCGATTTGCTGACTTCTCGCCAGAGTTTTTAGAAGAGCATACCGACTTAGATATTCTCGCGACTTCAGACATCGCAGGGGTATATTTAGCATCAACCAAAGATAAGCGTAACGTCTTTGTTACTGGTCACCCAGAGTACGATGCTCACACACTGCATAACGAGTACATTCGAGACCTTGGCGAAGGAATGGAACCGGCAATGCCAATCAATTATTACCCAAATAATAATGCAGACAACAAGCCTTGTGCGAGTTGGAGAAGCCACGGACACCTGCTCTTTTCAAACTGGCTAAACTACTGCGTTTATCAACAAACGCCATACGACTTGGATCATTTTAGTGAAGACCACTTCACGAAAGACGATTAGTTAATAACTAATTAGTAAATAAAACGTAATAAAAACGGTCACTTAAGTGGTCGTTTTTATTTGATTGCTAACTTGGTCGCATTGTCATTTGTCACATTTTTATCCATTGCTGATTCTGAATATGATGTGCTTGCTAACAAGGAGCACTCAATGAAACAAACACTGTCCGCGCTATTACTGACCACACTCGTTGGCTGCGTCACCGTCACTGATGGAGGGGAACCCATTGCGAGCGCAACATCGATAGAAAAAGCGGAAACGCGTGTCGCATTAGGTCTTGGGTACTTACAGCAAGGGAATATGATAAAGGCGCGTGAGAACTTAGAGAGTGCGATGAAACATGCACCCAATTACTATCGTACTCAGCTCAGCATGGCGCATTACTATGATGCCGTGGGTGAACCACAAGCGGCTAAGAAGATGTACCAACTAGCGGTTAGACAAAACCCCAAAAATGGTGATGTGCTGAATAACTACGGTACATTCTTGTGTAAGCAAAATGAGTTTGGTCAGGCCGACCACTACTTTAAACAGGCGATCAAACAAACAACTTATTACCGTTCATCGGATAGCTATGAAAATGCCGCTTTTTGTGCGTTAAAGGCGGGAAACGACCGACTCGCTGAGGTCTACTTCAAGCGAACTCTCGATCATGACCCGAATAGAACTCGCTCACTATTACAACTAGCAAAGTTGGAGATAGAACGCGATCAATTCACCCAAGCGCGACTCAGGCTTTTAAATTTCCACCAGCAGTTTGGAATACATCAAGCATCACTCTCGCTGCTCATTGACTTAGAATCAAAAGCTGGCAATACGGTAATGAGTGAGCGTTACCAAGAGCAGTTAAACACGCTTATCGAGCAGCGGTCTTAATATGGTGGGAGGCACCTAGAGCGCCTATTGTACTTACTCCATTAGAACCCACTGCCCTAGAGCTTACTTGCGCTTACTCTTGTCTTGGGTTGATTGAATTTTTCGATACTCTTTGATTAATATCCTGATAAAAAGCAAAGCACCTAGCACACCGGAAAATAAGAAAACCCATAGCAAAGCTTCGCAAAACCAGGCCGGGTTACAGGGCATGTAGATTTCAATTTCCATTATCCCCCCTGTAACTCATTTCTAAATTCGATACTCTAAAAGGCACTCAGCCCTTCAGTTTTAACCACTTTGCGCGCTGAGATGGCGTTTTAAATGTCCAAGCAACAAAGCGACTCACTTTTTGCCCTTGGCTCATTTCCACAATCTTCATTTCCAATGCTTGCGTTTTTTCCAGATTCTTTCGTATCCACTTAACATTTTCTTTCTTTGAAATAAGCGTAGTAAACCATAAGACCTGATCAGCAAACTGTTTACTTTCAATTACCATGTTTTTTATGAACGCTGCCTCGCCACCAGGGCACCAGAGTTCTGCTTTTTGACCGCCGAAATTGAGCGCCGTTGAGTCTGCTGATTTCTGTTGACGGTCTAACGTCAGCGTTCCTTTTTTAATTTTATTGGCCTGAAGATTTTGAATTTTCCTCTGCGTACCTTGCTCTGCTTCCTGCAGTGATTTATGGAAAGGAGGGTTACATGTCGTCATGTCATAAAACTCCCCTTTCTTTATGATTCCTTTAAAAAACTGCTGACTGTTGGTTTGCAATCGACACTCAATTTTTGAGTCGAGTACCGCGTTAGACTGCGCAATGCCATTTGCATTATCCACCGACACGCTATCAACATCGCTCGCCACGTATTGCCAACCATAATCGACAGCACCAATAATTGGGTAAATACAGTTCGCCCCGACACCGATATCCAATGCGCGAACCATGGCGTGTTTAACCGTTTTGCACTCTTTCGTTAGTAGCTCGGCAGCGCGATGAATATAGTCTGCTCGGCCAGGAATCGGCGGGCAAAGGTACCCTTCTGGGATATCCCATTGCTCAACAGCATAGTGATGGGCTAACAGCGCCTTGTTTAACAACTTAACGGACTTCTGATCTGAAAAGTTAATGCTTTTCTCACCACGTGGGTTCAGCGTTACACACTGCTCTAACTCTGGAAGCGCTCGAACGAGTTGCTCAAAACCATAACGGCCATGATGTTTATTACGCTTATGGAGCCCAGACGAAGTGATAGTTTCAACCTTCATGTCTAGTGCGTTCTTTTCATCTTTATTCTTAATTGGTTTCATCGCTAAATCACTATTTTTTAAGCTCTTGGTACATCATGAAGATTCGCGCATCGAGTTCTAGTTGGTGGTAATCCGGTAGCATGTGGCAGCAGAGTTGGTAAAAAGCTTTGTCGTGATTCTTCTCTTTAATATGGGCAAGTTCGTGAACAACCAACATGCGCAAAAGTGGCTCAGGAGCGTCTTTAAACAAACTTGCTATGCGTATTTCATTCTTCGACTTTATCTTCCCACCATGCACTTTGCTTACGTATGTATGTAACCCAAGGGCGTTGTTAATTAGATGTATTTTACTGTCATAAATAACTTTACTCAGCGGGGCTGTTTTCTTCATGTAACGCTTTTTAATCGCCATCGTGTATTCGAACAACGCTTTTTCGTTTTTAATCACGTGGTTTTCTGGGTAGCGAGATTCAAACCAGCTCACCAATTTATTCGATGAGACGAGTTGTTCAATTTGAGACACAATATGTTCTGGATAACCTTGAACATAGCGTAGGGAAGCATGCATAAGTACAATAACAATGGTGTTTAATGGCGCTCAGTTTATCCGAATTGCCATTGTGGATCATTGATTTTGTCTGCATCCTTTTCTCAATGGAGAAATTCCGCTAAAATCCGCGCTCAACGTGCGTTACCGACAGCCCATACGTTAAACCCACTGCCCAACACCAAGATAAGTAGAGCCGATTATGAAACGTTTAGTCCTTTATGTTGCCGATAAGTGTCCTCATTGCAAAGACGCACAGCGGTATCTTGATTCGAAAGGTTTAAAGTACCGCTTAACCAATGCCAAGATGCAGCGTGGCAGAAAAGAGTTACAAGCGATGGGTGCACGTTCTATTCCGGTCCTTAAAATCGGCGATCAAATCATGGTAGGTTGGAATCAAAAGAACTTCGAAAAGATGTACCGTTCTTAGTCTTTTTCCACGCTCAAAACAAACTCAAACATACTGTTTTACAAAGTCGATGAAGGTTCTGTCGGCTTTCGATTGATAGCCCTCTTTTCTCCACGCCAAGACGAGATCCATTTTTACAGGCTCTTCAAATGGAATGCCAACTACACCAGGTTCATGATTTGTCACCAAGTTTAGCAACGCAGAGATAGCAAACTCTCGTTTAACGATATTGAGTATCATGGGAATTAGGTTCGTTTCAAAAGAGAACTTAAGGTCATAATGGCCTTCTCGTGAAACTTTATCGATGAAATCTCGGTGAAAATACCCTGGCTTGAACATCACCAGTTCGTGTTCAAAAAATTCAGGGTAGGATATGGACCGATTCTTAGCGAGCGGGTGTTGTTCCGACACCACGGCGACCATCTCTCCCATCATCAAATGGTCTACATCGAGATCACTTGGTATGTCTTTGTTTACAATAACGCCAATGTCGAGTTCGCCAGCTAAGAGCATATCCCGAATTGATTGAGTTCCCGCGTCCACGAGCGTGAGCTTGAGGTTTGGATACAGAGACTTAAACGCCATCAAGATCTCAGGGAAAAAGTAAGACCCCATCATACTCGGCGCGCCCAAGCGTACTTCTCCCTTATCAAGACCTATCAACTCGTCCATGGCAAGCTTTGCATCATCAAGCTGCTGTAAAATGCGCTTTGCATGCTCGAGTAGAACTTTCCCTTCATGAGTTAATTCTACTTTTCGGTCTTGACGCTTAAAAAGCATCACCCCAAGCTGCTGTTCAAACTTCTTGATAGAAATGCTGAGGGCTGGCTGGGCAATATTGAGCGCTTTGGCCGCCATTGTAAAATGACCATGCTCAGCAACCATCGTAAAGTGTTTAAGCTGTCTCGAATCCATGCGATATACAAAATATATTAACTAGATATTTTTAATATATTTTATTAATCATAATTTCACTGCTAATTTGATCACAAAGTCACCAACACACCAATTAATAAATAGGGTCAAGGGGTCATTGACTCTAGAACCGATGTTTAGTCAGTAGGAATTCTCAATGGTTGAATTTGGCAGCGTAAAATATCAACGTATTACCCTAAGTTTGGCGCTAGGCTCGTTCTTAGTGTTTTGTAATTTATACATTTTCCAACCTATTCTTCCGCTATTGGCTGAACATTTCTCAGTTTCAGAAACGCAAATAAACGGGGTGTTTGCTACCTCAACCTTCGCTTTATCTCTTTTCTTAGTGCCTTGGGCAATATGCTCTGAATCCTTTGGCAGACGCAGAGTCATGCTCATTGGGCTTTTTGCTATGCCCGTCATTGGCCTGATTATGCTCATCAGCGATGACTACTGGTTACTTCTGTTCGCAAGAGGGTTAATGGGTGTCGCACTCGCCGCCTTTGCCTCTGTCGCCGTCGCTTATATGGTGGAAGAGCTTGATCCTGCAGCCTTTGGAAGAGCTATTGGTGGCTACATTGCTGCTAATTCATTAGGGGGAATATTTGGTCGAATCCTGGGTGGTACATTATCTGACTTATTCAGTTGGCAACATGCAGTCGCAACATTGGCTATTCTGACTTTTATTGGCGCGATAATAGTCAGTGCTATTTTACCCAAGCAAGAGAACTTCACCCCACAACGTGGGCTCTTTTTCCATCACAACCGAGCGCTCATTAAACATATAAAAAATCGCACGATCTGGTTCGCTATGCTCATTGGCGGCGTGAACTTTGCGCTATTTGTAAACTTATATTCTGTGATGGGGTTTCGTTTGGTTAGCGAACCTCACCATCTCCCAATCGGCTTTGCGTCGCTTATTTTCCTATGTTATCTAGCAGGCACATTAAGCTCTAAACTGACAGGGAAATGGACACAGAAAAAACAGCCGATCTCTGGGATGGTGACGGGGAGTATCATAAGTATGATTGGCATGTGGATCGCATTAGTAGACACCATACCTATGATGCTTATGGGACTGCTACTGATTAGTTTTGGGGCCTTTTTCACCCATACCCTGGCATACTCTTGGGTTAGTCAAAAAGCGCTTCATGCCAAAGCGACAGCAACCGCGTTATATCTCGTTCACTATTACATAGGAGGAAGCCTCGGCGGATTCTTCCTAATTTATTGCTGGCAACATGGCGGTTGGATAAGCGTTGTCACCGGAGGAATGGTTCTTTATCTATTACTCTTTACGCTCTGCTTTGCTCTTTTCCAACGAACGCAAAAGCAACTCACCGCTCAGCTGGTATCGAGGAATGCATAGAGAGTAGTCTTCCTTTTATTTTCTGCTATTCTGTTGCAAAAAACGGAACAACGCAGTGAAGCAAGAAGTGCCAATGAACAAATATGAACAAGCAGAAAAGCAGACGCAGCAATGGCTAGAAGAGGTCATTATTAACCTAAACCTTTGCCCTTTTGCGCATAAACCAAACAAAAACAAACAGATCAAAATTGCGGTTACACCAGCAAAGACTGAAGAGCAGCTTTTAGAGTTTATTCTTGAGGAGTTTCAAATTCTCGACAGTAAAGAACCTAAAGAACTTGAAACAACCTTGGTCGTTTTCCCTGATGTACTTCAGGATTTCATGGATTACAACTTCTTCCTTGATTGGGTTGATGGCCTCATAAAGCAGCAAGATTATGAAGGTATTTATCAGGTTGCGACTTTCCACCCTGACTACTATTTCCACGGTACACAGCCCGAAGATGCCGAGAATTTAACGAACCGCTCCCCATACCCCACAATTCACCTGATTCGTGAAGAGAGCATGGAGAAAGTACTGAAACACTACCCTAACCCTGAAGCGATTCCTGATACCAACATCGCGAGAGTAGAATCATTAACTCAAGAAGAGAAAACCAAACTATTTCCTTACCTTTTTAGTTAAAACCACAACAGCAATAAATTCATCTAGATCGTTGGCGGTTCAGAGTTGAACTGTCGACCAGCTTCGTACCCGTTCATAAATAGACAGCGGTGTGTATACGCCGAAAGCAGCATCGTTGGTAACACTTCTTTTTCATAACGCTTATTTGCACGTTCAATGAAGTGCCCATACTCCGCTTCAGCACGAGCCGTAATCAATTCTGACATATCTGTTGGTACCGAGTACTCGATAGTAATTCTTTTAAAATTGTTCACATGTACAGCATATCTATCGTGGTCTAGATAATTGGCAGCTACAAGGCAGGTCGCTTCTTCACTCAAATTAAACAGCACTTTTTCTTTGTCGACTTCATTGGCAAGTGATTTGCTATTTATCCCTATAAATACCGAGATTCCAACACCTAACAACAGCAAATTTTTTGCATTCATTTCATTATAATCCTAAAGAGTTAGAAGCCGCGTAGAATCCCATTTTAATATGATGAATTTATTACACTTTTACGAGTTTTGAATAAACATCACGTTGCGTAACAACACATTTAAAATACACAAATCTGTCATAAACTCCACCTAAGATGCCTCCTTCAAATTTTGTCGTATTGAAAAGAGTATCTTATGTTTCAAAAACCTATAAAGCACACTGCCATTGCTTTCGCCGTCACTGCCGCACTGACCGGCTGTAAAAGTTCCGATTCTACAAGCGAACGAGATGATGATGTAAATCTTACCCCTCATTCAGTCAAAGTCGGGCTACTACCCGATACCCAAGGTGGCGGTTGGAATGTTGCCGTTCACCCTATGGAAGCAGTACTCGCAAAGCACAAAGAAGAAGGGGTAAATGTTGTTATCCCTGTGGGCGATCTAACTGATAATGGCTCTACGCATGAGTGGGAACAATGGGTTGGCGTTGCATCAAAATACAGAGATGCAGGTATCGAGTTTCTTCCCGTCATGGGCAATCATGAAACAAGTTGGGCATACACAGTAGAGTGGATTGAAAATATGCGTCACTTCATTCCGGAAGATGCAATTCATATGCCTTCCGCCGAATGGCTGAACTACTACGTAGTTCGTGACAATGTATTAATGATTGGTCTTGCTTACTACAATCTACCCATCGCTTTTGGGTGGATTCAAGATGTACTCGCAGACAACGAAGGGAACTTCGATCATGTTGTCATTGCGAGTCACGATGGTTTGATTGGCGCTAAATATGGGGAAACGAGAGAGCAAATCGTTGAAGGGGTGAAAGACGATAACCGCCTATTTGATATCCACAAGGAAATTCGTGAGACCTTTGCTGAACACGATGTCATTTGGGTTCAAGGGCATGAGCATATGTATCAACGATCTCAGATTCATGCTCGTGTTCTAGGTTCAAACGATCCTGGTGGGCGCTCTACCGTTGATACGTTGGCGTCTACACCAAGTGGTGGCAATTACCGCATGCCTTCTTATACACAAATTATCAGCGGTAATGCTTCTTACAAGGGTTACGAATATCGATACGGTGAACGAGAACTCATTCAAGACGTTGTCCAACACAAAATGGCAACATACGATACTGGTATGGACTCCCATCACTACGATGCTAACGCGGCTATTTTAACATTCAGTGGCCAACGTGTTGATTACCATGCTTACTACGCTCCACATACAATCAAGAATAATGAAGAAGGTCCAAAAGAGCTAGCAGACCCAGAGTGGACATTAATGGATACCTTTAGCCGTACACTTGAACGCTGTGAAACACTGGTTTATCCGAATTCAATTCCTGAAGGTCAGCGCCCGATTCTCAACCATATTGTTGAATACAAAACTGCAGACTGTATGGGTAGCAACGGCGAGAGCGCCAAGCTTGTTGGTGGCACAAATAACACGTTTAACCGTGTCGACACAACGGAACGAACTCTAGGTTTTCATGAAGGTTTGAAACGTGCGGAATCTATGAATGACTTGACGCGTCTAAGCTATCAATTCTTATTTACCAAAAACAGCAGTTGGGATCCAAACCTCAATGCCGCGAATCGATTGCTTCCAGGGGAAAATGGAGAAGATGATTTCGGCTCCCGTAAAGGTAATGTCATTATTCCTGCCACGACAATCGATATGAAGAAGCACGTTACACTAAGTTGGGAAACAAAAGATGCCAATACTGAATCAGACATCTTGATTGTAAGTGGCATGCAAAATCATGGTGGCACCTATCAAAATTCTCATGGTGGCGAAAAAGATCTAACAAGTGACACTGGAATGGACGGTTCTCAACCAGATGGGACAGCTAAAGGACCACATGATCTGCCATACTCTGCAACTCAAGATTGGGATTCAACGAAGATAATTGGCGATAATTATGGCATCGAGTTCAAGGCCGGTAATAATATCCAAGATCATAATGTCATTTTAGGTCAACGCATTAACGGGAAATGGAGCCCTATCACTCCTGCACACTGTGTTATTGACTTACCATGGGATGAAGATTTTGCCAACAACCCTCCGCAGTTACCAAGCTCGAACTGTAGCGATTACCCGGTCGTTGGTTACGATAGCAATTACGGGAATCTATGGTGGACGATTGTCAATAAAGATGTAGAAGTTTCCCTAATCAGAAGATAACTAATAGGCAATATAATCCGAGCGCTGCGTGAGCAACATATACGCTCGCTCGGATGAGTATTCCCTTCTATTGGAGCTGTGCCGGTTCAGGTAACTGACACGTCAGGTTGTACACCAGCGCAGGGTTAATCAATTTCGGCTCTGCCAGTTGCTCATCCCGTTCTTCTCGATGACAAACAAACTCTTCTTCTGTTGTTTCCTCTGTTATAAAACTGTTCTCGTGTTTCTCTTCCCCAATCGTTGTCATATGAATCAAGTCGTCGGCTGTTTTGGGGTAGTTATGGCACAGATACACTTTGGTATCGTCATCCATGTCATAGAGCTTGGTTAAGGAGTGGAACATCATCTTCGCACTTCCTCCTGGGAAGTCAGCTCGCCCTGTACCATGATGAAACAATGAGTCGCCGACAAAAACCGCATCCCCAACTTTATAGGTGAGGTCCGCTGGTGTGTGTCCCGGCGTATTGATCACTTCAAGGTCGGATTCGCCAAAGCCTAAGTGCTCATGATCCAATAGATAGTTCTCAAATTCATACATCTCGTTCAATGCTAGATCGTCTTTCCATGTTGCATACACTTCTTTCACGGCATCGGATACATGAATTGGGGCACCGAGCTTTTCATGCAAGAAAAAAGAACCGGTCAGATGATCCGCATGGATATGGGTTTCTAGGATTGCCGTGACGTGTAGTTGATGTTTTTCAACGTAATGAAGAATCATCTGAGACGATTCAAATGTCACTTCTCCTGTCAACTCGTTGTAATCTGCTACTGGGTCTATGATGATCGCTTCATTGGTTGCAATGTCGGATACTACGTAGCTGATTGTGCCTGAAACGGGATGGAAGAAATGTTGAACTTTCTGCTTTGCCATGTCGCCCCCTAACGGTAATTGTTAAGACTCATTATTATGATACGAACAGAATCTGAACTTCTGTGATGCAGTAGTAATGAGTGTAGTTTGCAAAGCTGAAATCGTCTGCAATTGACAAAGCTATCAATCAAAAAAATGCCAGTCATTAGTGATGACTGGCATTGTTGATTACTGGATTTTAATTCATGTCTAAGACAATAGATTCTTTCTATTTTGCTACGTTACCTGCAACGTTTAGGGCATCCCATGTACGCGCAAAAGGAGGCGCATAAGCAAAATCTAAGTAGCCCAATTGTTGAGTGGTCATTTTCGCTGTAATCGCGACAGCCAATGCATTGATACGGCCAACTGCCCCTTTCTTACCAATGATCTCGCCACCTAAGAGTACTTTCGTTTCAGGGTGGTAAAGTACTTTGATCTTAATGTCTTCTTGACCTGGGTAGTAGTCGGTTTGGTTTTTATCTTTGATGATACAAGTCTTGTACTCAATGCCGTGCTCTTTTGCCACAACTTCTGAGATACCCGTGCATGCCAACTCTTGATCCAATACTTTAAGGCAAGAAGAACCCAAGAAACCCTCTAGGAAGGTATCTTTACCCGCAAGGTGATCCGCCATCATACGCGCTTGTTTGTTCGCTGTTGTCGCGAGTGGCAAATAGACCATTTTCTCCATTGCGATGTGATAGCTTGTTGCACAATCACCAACAGCGTAAATGTAGTCGTCTTCAGTCTGACCAAGTTCATTGGTGAGCAACGCGCCATTGCCATATTTCGGCAAATCAAACGCTTCTGTATTTGGCTTGAAGCCAAGTGAAAGAATGACAATGTCTGCTTTAACAACGCCGTCATCCGTTTGAACCTCATAGCCGCCATCTTTAGCGTCCGAAATACTTTGAACACTGCAACCACATTTCAGATCAGCGCCACTTTCACGGATCTCCGCTTCAACGGTGTCAATCATTTCTGGGCTAAATTGACGACTCATTACCGTCGCTTCACGCTCGATGATGGTTACGTTTTTATTCAGGTGCTCTGCTGCATCAAACACTTCAAGGCCAATAAAGCCTGCACCAATGATACAAACATTGTTGAGTTCTTTATTCTTGAATGCTTCTTTAACAGCAAGTCCATCTTCCATGCTTGTTAGCGTATAAACATGCTCAGAGTTGTACTCACCAAAATTAGGCACGATTGGACGAGCACCAGTACAGACGATCAGTTTGTCATACGCGAGTTGGTATTCTTCTCGGCTCGTTTTGATCGACACAGACTTGTTCGTTTTATCTAAACCGATGACTTGCGAGTCCAAACGAAGATCCAAACCTGAAGCAATCGCCTGCTCTGGTGTACGAGAAATCATACGATCTGTATCATCAAACATGCCAGCGGTGAAATAGGGTAACCCACAACCACCAAACGAAACGTAATCTCGCTTTTCGATAACGATGATCTCTTCACTTGGTTGATTTCGTTTAAATTTTGCTGCGAAGCTCATACCAGCGGCATTGCCACCTACGATTACTGTTGTCATCTTTTCTTACCTATAAATATTAAACAAAATTAGCTCCCGTAGGAGCTAATTTAAAGTCACAGAGTCATTACGCGACTACTTCACTGTCTGAAGATGGGTTTGCATGTTCAGCATTGTATGCCTCTTCATCCATCGTGCCATTCTTCTTAGCAGTTAGAACACCCGATAACATAGAGCCGGAGATGTTAAGTGCCGTACGAGCCATGTCAATCAGAGCTTCAATTGAGACTAGGATTGCAACAACCGTGATGTCTAGTCCCATGATAGTCAGTACAGCAACAGCAGCAAACGTAGCGCCACCACCAACACCAGCGATACCAAATGACGCAATAGCGATAACGGCAACCAGCTGAGCGATGAAGGCGAAGTCTACTGGAATGCCCATGACTTGAGCAGACATGATAGCGAGCATTGCTGGGTAGATACCTGCACAACCGTTTTGGCCGATACTGGTACCAAACGTCGCTGACATGTTCGCTGTTTCTTCATCGATACCCATGCGTTGAGTTTGAGTTTCAACGTTTAGTGGGATAGCCGCCATGCTTGAACGAGAGCCGAAACCGAACACAAGGACAGGCCACGTTTTCTTAACGAACTGCATAGGAGAAAGGCCAGTGAATGCCACCATACCGATGTGAATAGCGTACATGACGAAGATAGCTGCGTAGCTTGCTACAAGGAAGCGGCCCATTTCAGCAAGCGCAAACAAGTCGTTTGACATCATGAACGTGGTCATCAGAGCGAATACACCGTAAGGCGTCAGCTTCAAGATTTCACGTACCATCGACAGTACAACTTCTTTTGCCGCATTGATGAAATCAACAAAGCTTTGTACTTTTTCAGGGCGACGAGTTCTCACTTGTAGAATACAGTAACCCAGGAACATACCGAACAGAACAGTCGATAGCGTTGATGTTCTTTCAGAGCCCGTTAGCATGTCAAAGATGTTCGCAGGGATAATAGATAAAGCAAGACTTGCTAGACCATTGTTCGCCATTGATTCTTGTGTAGACGCAAGGTTTGCACCACGTGCATCCATAGCGGCGCTTGAGCCAACAGTGCTAACCAGTGCGTTCGCATCAATACCGAAGATGTAGATTGCAGCAACACCTATTAATGCAGACAGTCCACACGTTACGATCAGAACACCGATAACTTTCGGCGCGATACGCGACAATGCGCCGCCGCCTTCTACGTTCATGATTGAAGAGATCATCGCGACAAATACAAGCGGGATAACAATCATTTGTAGAAGCTTGATGTAGCCTTTACCAAATACCGAAATTAACTCAGCGAAACCATTAACAGCTTCGTTGCCAAAACCTAGTGTTAGCTGAATCACACCACCAAATAATAAACCACCAACTAACGCAGATAAAACACGGAAGTTAAAGGTTTTTTTCTGTTTCTTGAACTTAGAAAGAATGACGTAAAATGCGAAGAAAAGCGCACTAAGTACAATAAATGTTAAACTCATAAGATACTCCAACCAACTCTGTGATTACTTACGATAAGCAACGGCTTCAACTTCAACCAATGCATCTTTTGGTAAACGAGCAGCTTCTACACAAGAGCGAGCTGGTGCGTTTTCCGTTCCAAAAACATCTGAATACACTGCATTGAACGCAGCAAAATCTTCCATATTTGATAGGAAGCAAGTGGTTTTGATAACGGTATCGATACCCGCCCCACCTTCTTCCAATACCGCTTTCAAGTTTTCTAACGATTGACGAGACTGCTCAGTGATCCCACCTTGAGCAAACTCCATTGTTTCAGGTACTAGTGGAAGTTGGCCTGAAGTAAATACTAATTCAGCGTATGTCACCCCTTGTGAGTACGGCCCGATAGCAGCCGGAGCGTCATTAGTATTAACTATTTTCTTCATTGTTATTGCCTTATGTAGATTATTAATTTGCTAAAAATTCTGACTTAAATTCGCGAAGGTATTTGTAGACCGCTTGGCGTGTTATTCCCAAACGTTCTGAAACTTGAGTGGTGGTTTCTTTTAGCTCAAAGACGCCGTTATCGAACAGGCGCTTGGTGATCGCTTTATTGCGACCCTTACTCGTCACTGAGTCATCGTTATCAATTTCTTCAATAACACTGCTTAACGCCTGATCTATGACGTCAGTTGCATTAGTGCTGAAGTTTTCATTCACCACAGTTGTTGCAACGGAAACATCGGGCATCAACGTTTTAATAATTTCAGGGAAAGGAAAAGAGAGATTCATATTAATACACAGCATGCCAACGGCCTTGTTGTCTACACCAGCTAAGATGCAAGTCGTTGATTTAAGGAGTGAACCATCGCTGCTGTTTGTAAAGTAACTCTTTGGGGAAACGACACCAGAATTCTCGTAATCTCGCCACATTTTCAAACCAAGGTCGGTAATAGGTGAGCCCATGGCACGCCCAGTATGGTGACCATTTACAATCTTAACTACCGACTCTTCAAAGCTTTCAAATGAGTGAATAACAACTTCGCAGTGAGGACCAATGAGGTCTGCGATCGTATCTGCTAAACGAAAATAGTTACCTAAAGACTCTCTGTCTTGTTGCGAAAATTTCACTTGCTTTAGCATCGGCCCACTCGTTTACATTAATTTACTCTATGAGGGGCATATTAATCCCAAAGTAGTAAATCAGCAAACTTCGGTAAACTATATTAAACCGAAAGAAATGCTTTAAATTGAGCCAAATCAATTTCAAACCACTCAGATAACGACGCTATTTAGAGATCAATCACACTAAATCATCAGTAAGCGTTGTTTTTTGTTACCCTTACCAAAGTTTACATTATTAAACTAACATTCTAATCTAGCGTGTCTAGCCCCCCCTTGATTGTTCATTAAGTAGCCACATTAATACTCAACGTTTTATCGTTAACTTCGTAAACGTCTAACATTAGAAGTCGTCATTAGGCCTTTGCAAGATCATGTAGTGATATGGATTAGAGGATTGGCAATCCTTACCTCATGTGACAATGACGATACATTCCAAATAGAAAACGAAAAAAGGAGCGCCAAAGCGCTCCTTCCGAAATCTGATGTTAACAATGTATAGGCTGCGGGTTATCTATTCTAACCATACAAAAAGACCACGTAATACGTGGTCAATTGATCAGCTACTTCTCAACTTTTATATTTTCAACTCGGGCTTTTAATTTTTGTCCCGGTCGAAATGTAACGACACGTCGAGCAGTAATAGGAATGTCTTCGCCAGTTTTAGGATTTCGACCCGGACGTTCACTTTTGTCTCGTAGATCAAAATTACCAAAACCAGACAGCTTTACCTGCTCGCCACTTTCGAGTGCTTTTCGAACTTCTTCAAAAAACACTTCAACCGTTTCCTTGGCATCCCGTTTACTGTATCCAAGTTTTTCAAACAGGTTCTCAGCCAGATCGGCCTTTGTGAGCGCCATAAAACTCCCCTTAAAGCTATGTTTAACATTGCTGCAGTACGCAGCGCCAAAGCATTTTGCCTAGCCAATCAACAACATATCGGCTTTACCTTGGAAAGTGTATGCCAAGCTTCTGATTTTCGCCAACTTTTTTCTAAGCCAAATTTAAGACAATTTTATTAAAGATAGAGTATTTTTATAAAGAAAAAGAACTAAAGGCTAAATTCAACTTAAAAATACCACACAATCGGCATAAAAAACCACAAACGAATAGCATAACGAAATATAACCACACAAAAATACAAATTAAATTTTTTAATAATTTTTAGCGAACAACCATCAATTTCATTAAAATTAACACCTTAGTATAGGGTTACGTGTCGCAGTAACTCACTAATAATCAACAAGTTTCAGATAAAAATATGAGCCCACTATTTAGCGAGCTTTTTACTAAGATAACGAAAACTAGTCTCGCAATGAAGCCCCAAACTTCTCTGAGATTGATTCAACGGTAGCATCTACACAGCCTGTATATCTGCGTCTACGTCTTTTGTTCGTAAGTAGTTCACAAACACAGTGATGTCAGTTTAGAAAGATGCTTCAAACGATCGGGGCATTGCACCCAATACCGACCTTAACGGTTACTAATTCGCCAATTTCAACTCACTGAATCACTCTCAGTCCATACGGGTAATGAAGGTTTGCTCGTCATCCACAAAAGCCACATAGTCGCCGTGATAGATAAACACCCGACCACGCCCTTCAACGATACACGCAAGCTGAGGATTCAAGTCTTCTTCAAGTTCTTTACTTTGATACGTGCCGGTATCGGTGATCACACCGCGGAGTGTAGGCAAAAATCCATAGCTGCGCTTGGCTTGATCAATCAGGCTCAATTCACTGGCGGTAGAGAAGTAAGATGGAATTGGACCTGCATCTTCGATAAACATCGGTTTCAGTTCTTCAAAAGCTGTAATCACCAGCCAGTCGATGCCATTAACGTGATGGATAAACATTGTTTATAGATACCTAGTTTCTCAATAATTCTGATGCGGGGATTCTATCACTATCAAGGGCGATCGTAGTAGAAATTGAGTTGCTAAAGGCAATGCTAGTCACCCCAATATATGCAGCATAAAACTGGCACAGATGTTTACTATGAAGTCACAGCAAGAACCCACCTAAGAATACATTGATACCTACTATCTACCTTTCCTTATACTCGCCACCCTACTCTACGACTAATGTCTAACCACTTGAGACTGTTTGTTTTTTTTCGTTTGATATAAGGTACTAGCAACTCAAGTTTTATGATTATCTTTACTAATAGGCTGACTTGTTCTTCTTATTTAATAATGAATTGTCTTCATTTATTAATAACCACTTAGCTGATTAAAAATACAGAGTCATCGAGTTCTTTGTGGCAGAAAAGATATAGCGACTCCGCTAAATCTTCCTTCCTTGAGCTAATAACGTTTGTTGGAATAACACACCTTAGAGTGTGAACGAAAGGAATCAAAAATGAGCACCACTTTAGAGTCCGCACATATACGAACAGATAACCCTCAAGCCAATGAGGACGAACTCACTTATGAACAGTTGCATAAACCAAGATCGGAATTTGATTCCCGAGAACAATATTTAGAGCATGAGTTACAAATCATGGCGCCTAAACGCTGGCGTCCCAATTATCCGTTTAAAGATTATCGATTTGAGATAGAAGACACCATCCCAGCGATGGCCGCGACCATTGGTAAAGTGGTTATGGTGGGTGCTATTGCGGCAACCTTTGCCGGAGCTCTAGGGCTAGATGAAGGCTTTGTTTTAGAAAATGTTCGTTATGAATTACTCATCGCCTCTGTTTTCATTATTCTTTTCTCTGGTTTTCTATTGCCGACCGCTAACCTTGCAGGTACACACGGCCCACTCATCCCTTTAATTCCTATTGTCGTTGCTGCAGGTGGCCACCCTATGGCGTTTGGATTGCTGATTGGCGCTTTTGGCTTACTGTTGGCCATTAGTAAAGGTGGCAGTATGTTGGCCAACCTCACCAGTAAAGGCGTTTGTGGCGGCTTGTTGCTCTACCTTGGCTTTGTCGGAACCGCTTCTCAAGTTAAAAAGCTGTTCGCTTGGGCTGAGGGCATCGGTATGAGCCACATCGCTTTTGTCGTCATCTTTTGCACCATTATTCTGTATGCGTTATTGGAACATTTCCGTAAACGTTGGCTAGCCGTACCTCTGAGTTGCTTGCTAGGTGGTACGTTAGCTTTTGCCATGGGTGCCCCGTTCTCTTTCCAAACTGAGCCAGGTTTACCCAACATGAACCCTATGTATTGGTGGGGAGAAAATACGGGCTGGATGCTAGGCCTACCGACGATTGAACATTTCATGGTGGTATTGCCCTTCGCTATTTTAGCCGTGGCGATGTGGTCGCCAGACTTCTTAGGGCATCAAGTATTTCAAAAAATCAGCTACCCAGAACGCACCGAAAAAGTGCACATGAACATTGACGACACCATGACCACAGCTTCAATTCGTCAAACGTTTGGTTCTCTACTCGGTGGTACTAACTTTACGTCTTCATGGGGTACTTACATCGTACCAGCGGCGATTGCTAAACGTCCTATTCCTGCGGGCGCTTTGCTCACGGCTCTATTCTGTATTATCGCCGCAGTTTGGGGCTACCCGATGGATTTAGCTATCTGGCAACCTGTACTGTGTGTAGCGCTGATTGTTGGGGTATTTGTTCCATTGTTAGAAGCAGGAATGGAAATGACGCGTGAAGGGAAAACCACACAGTCGGCCGCGATTGTAGTATTTTCATCAGCGCTCGTTAACCCTGCATTTGGCTGGGCACTCACCATGCTGTTGGACAACTTAGGCTTAGTCGGTTGTAAAGAACGTAGTAGTGAACTGAGTAAAATGAGCCGTTGGGTGTTGCCAGGCATTATGTTTATTGTGCTAAGTGGGGTAATGGCGTTGGTTGGCCTTCTACCGGGGATACCAGCGATTATCCCAAGCTTTCGTTAACCCCTAAATAAGAGTTATTGAATGTTCGACCCTTTCTATTATTAAGTTTTGGTTGAATCACAAAAAGGCCTCGCAATGCGAGGCCTTTGATTTTTCTATCTATCAGTAGAGATTAGTCGCGAAGTGCTGCGCCGAATTTCTCTGAGATTGAAGCTACGATAGCATCGACTGAACTAGCGATGTCTGCATCTTCAAGTGTGCGCTCTACAGACTGTAGGCTAAGTGCGATAGCTAGGCTCTTCTTACCTTCTTCAACGCCTTGACCAACGTATACGTCGAACAGTTTAGCGCCTGTTAGGAATTCGCCACCCGCTGCGATACACGCTTCAACGATGTCGCCAGACGCGACTGCTTCGTCAACAACAACGGCGATATCACGACGGTTTGCAGGGAACTTAGATACTGCTACTGCTTCTGGAAGCACACGAGTGTTGATAGCTGCCCATTCGATTTCGAATACGATAGTACGGCCGTTAAGACCAAACTTACGCTCTAGTTCTGGGTGAACAGTACCAATAATACCCACTTCTTTGCCGTCTACTACGATAGCCGCAGTTTGACCTGGGTGAAGTGCTGGGTGCTTCGCTGCTTTGAAGCTGTATGCGATTTCGTTTGCAGAAAGCTCAAGAACGGCTTCTAGATCACCTTTAAGATCGAAGAAATCGACAGTGTTAGTTGCAATGTCCCAGTGCTCTTCGCCACGAGTACCAGAGATAACGCCCGCAAGCATCATTTCTTGGCGCATGCCGTTTTCAGCCGTTGCTTCAGGGATGAAACGTAGGCCTGATTCGAATAGACGAACGCGAGACTGTTGACGCTTCTGGTTGTGAACAACTGTGTTTAGAAGACCTTGGATTAGGCCAAGACGCATTGCTGACATGTCCGCAGAGATTGGGAATGGCAGGATTAGCGGCTCAACACCAGGGACAACCAATTTTTGCTGCTCTGGTTCTACGAAGCTGTATGTGATTGCTTCGTGGTAGCCACGGTCTACAAGAAGGTCACGAACGCGCTTAAGCGGTTGGTTAGCTTCTTTGTGGTCATTCATTTTAAGTGCTGCTTTAGGCGCTTGGTTTGGAATGTTATCGTAACCGTAGATACGACCTACTTCTTCAATTAGGTCTTGCTCGATTGCGATATCAAAACGCCAAGATGGAGACGTTGCCGTCCAACCTGCGTCTGTCGTCTCTACTTCACAACCTAGGCGAGTAAGAATTGCCACTACGTCTGTAGATGGAATTTCGTGACCTAGTAGGCTGTCTAGCTTAGCGCGACGTAGAGCAACTACATTTGCTTTAGGTAGATCAGCTTCAGATTCGCTGCCGTTTACTGGCGCAACTTCACCACCGCAGATTTCAACTAGAAGCTGTGTTGCACGCTCCATTGCTGCTGCTTGAAGTGTTGAATCAACACCACGTTCGAAACGTAGAGAAGAATCAGTGTGAAGACCGTAAGCACGTGCGCGACCACGGATGTGATCCGGTGCGAAGAATGCTGCTTCAAGAAGAACGTCTGTTGTCTCAGTAGTAACACCTGAATCTTGACCGCCAAAGATACCAGCGATTGCTAGTGCTTTGTTGTGGTCTGCGATAACAAGTGTGTTGCTGTTTAGTTCAGCTTCGTTGCCATCTAGAAGTGTTAGCTTTTCGCCCTGCTCTGCTAGACGAACCACGATACCGCCTTCGATCTTAGCTAGATCAAATGCGTGCATTGGTTGGCCTTGCTCTAGCATCACGTAGTTTGTGATGTCTACAACTGGGTCGATTGAACGGATACCACAACGGCGCAGTTTTTCTTGCATCCAGATTGGAGATTCCGCTTTCACGTTTACGTTCTTAACCACACGGCCAAGGTAACGTGGACAAGCATCCGTTGCTTTAATTTCAACAGATACTGTGTCTTCAATGCTTGTTGCCACAACTTCAACTGTTGGCTCTGTAACGTCTGCGCGGTTTAGTACGCCAACTTCACGAGCAAGACCACGGATGCTGAAGCAGTCTGCGCGGTTTGCTGTTAGGTCTACGTCGATAGTTACGTCGTTCAGCTCAAGAAGCTCACGTACGTCCAACCCTAGCGTTGTGCCTTCTGGCAGCTCAAGGATGCCGTCTGACTCTACGTCGATACCTAGCTCAGAGAAAGAACAAAGCATGCCGTGCGATGGAACGCCACGTAGTTTTGCTTTCTTGATTTTGAAGTCACCAGGAAGTACTGCACCAACTGTTGCTACTGCGACAGTTAGGCCAAGACGACAGTTAGATGCACCACAAACGATGTCTAAAAGCTCTTCTTCGCCGATATCAATTTTTGTAACTTGTAGTTTGTCTGCGTCTGGGTGCTGACCGCACTCAACCACTTTACCTACTTTAACGCCGGTGAAAACACCCGCAACAGGTTCTACATCGTCAACTTCCAAACCAGCCATAGTGATTTGGTGAGCTAGCTCTTCGCTGTTAATTGCAGGTTTAACCCACTCGCGTAGCCAAGATTCACTGAATTTCATAGTTTTGACTGCCCCGGATTACTTGAATTGTTTAAGGAAACGAAGGTCGTTCTCGAAGAACGCACGAAGGTCATTTACGCCGTAACGAAGCATCGTTAGACGCTCTACACCCATACCGAATGCAAAACCAGAGTATTTCTCAGGGTCGATGCCAACAGAGCGAAGTACGTTAGGGTGAACCATGCCACAACCTAGAACTTCTAGCCATTTGCCATCTTTACGTTTCACGTCAACTTCAGCTGAAGGCTCTGTGAACGGGAAGAATGAAGGACGGAAACGCACTTCAACTTCTTCTTCAAAGAAGTTACAAAGGAAATCGTTAAGAATGCCTTTAAGTTGTGCAAAGTTTACGTTCTCATCAACTAACATACCTTCCACTTGGTGGAACATTGGCGTGTGAGTTTGATCGTAGTCGTTACGGTAAACACGACCCGGAGCAATGAAGCGGAAAGGCGGTTTGCCGTTTTCCATCGTACGGATTTGAACACCAGAAGTGTGCGTACGTAGCATTAGATCAGGGTTGAAGAAGAAAGTATCGTGATCAGTACGAGCTGGGTGATCGTCTGCGATGTTTAGTGCATCAAAGTT